>JAJEAD010000002.1 GCA_022824305.1 Gammaproteobacteria bacterium
CTCCGCCCCGGGAGGGATCCGCAAGACGCTCGTGTAACCGGTCCTCGATCACGCAGTTGTAGTGCCACTCCCTGTCTTCGTGCGCCGCAACTGACTGATGTGCAATGAGATTATTCGAGGGGTGGTAAAGATGGGCTAGGAGACGGTACTCCAGCCACTCGCCTCCGCCCTCGATGAGCGCCGCCCACATGTGCGCCCAGAGCTCCTGCTCGCTGATGCCGCTGCGAAGCGCCTCCCGCATGCGGCTCATCCCGTCCTCGGCCACCGCCAGGGTCAGGTTCATGGCGAGAATCTCTTCCGGAGACTTGATCTTGCGGGCTTCCGCGAGCACCGGTGCGGCATCGACGACCGGGAACCCTTCCGCCGAGAGCGCGTCCTGGGCGTGGGCGCCGGCCCGCTCCATGGCGATCTTTCCGCCGGCGCCGCAGTGCCGGCGGACGAGGTCCGCCATCTGAGCCGCCCACTTGCGGGCCCACTCCTGCTGGCGATAGCCGGCGAACATGTAGGAGAGAGGCAGCAGGTCGTCGCGGATCTCGTCGATGGTCTCGAGCCGGCTTCCGGTCTCCCGCCCGGGCTCGCTGTCGAAGTAGATAGCCGGTCCGTCGGCGGGGAGGAACAGGTATCCCGCCTGGATGTGCATCTGGAAGAGGGCGCAGTTGCGCACGCCGGTGGCGTAGCGAATCGAGAGCGGCTCCACGAGGATGAGGGCATCGAGTCCCTGGACGCGGATCTGCTCTCGCAGTCGGTGCTGCCGGTACGCGCGCATGCGCGGCACGTCGATCATCCCTTCGGTGTCGACCGCCTGCGCCGGAGGCGTGATCCGGGCCGCCTGCTCCAGGGTCAGGGGCTGAGGCTTCGCCGCGAAGCCCGCTGATAGTCGCTGGCCGGGTTCACGGACAAGACACGGCGACTGACGCACGCATCACGCGGTGGTGCATCGCCTGAGTCGGCCGGAGATGAAAGCGCAACCCTGCGCTCCCATCACTGAGGCCGATGTCCGGGCGCACGCCGCGGCTCGCTCGGCTCTCGTCTCCGTCATGTCCATGGCCGGACGGCCGCCACCCCGAGCCGATCCGTCACCACGCAGCGCCCTACATCGTCCGGCGCGCCACGCGCGCGTAGCCGCCTTCCGTGATCATGTGCGGCGCCTGCCGGATGCTCGGCGCCCGGGTGTTGCGGCCGAGCGAGCGCCGCAGCACCACGAAGAGCACCTCCCAGTTCGTGCGGAAGAACCCGGGATCCGGGTCGGGAAGCTGGCCGGCGATGGCGCGGCTCAGGTCCGGCAGGGCGTAGAAGGGCACCTGCGGGTAGAGGTGGTGCTCGATGTGGTGGTTCATGTTCATGTACAGGAAGCGCCCGAGCCGGTCGGTCCGGAAGGAGCGTGTCGATTCGAGGATCGAGGGCGAGTCCTCCTGCATTTCCACGTGCTGGATGAGGGTGAAGAGCATCATCACCGGCCCGCCGAGCAGGCGCGGCAGGACGAGGAACCAGAGCGGCCACGCCACCCCGGCCACGATCAGCCCTCCGAGCCCCGCGTAGAGCACGAGAAAGATGCGGGCGCTGCGGGTCATCTTCGGCAGCTCGCCCGGGGGAGTGACGCCTTTCACAATATCCGTGTAGTGGCCGACCGCGAGCTGGATCAACGTTCGCAGGTGGAATCGCAGGAGTGCGAGACCCGAGGCCTCGGCCAGCCAGCCTCCGAACGCCATCGGGGTGTCGAAGGGCATCTGGCTGTCCTTCCCGACGTGCCAGGTGAAGGTGTGGTGGTTGGTGTGGGTGTAGCGACGGTGCAGGGGCTCCTCCATGAAGATGAAAGAGCTGAGCCAGAACACCGCTTCGTTGAGCCGGCGGGTGCGGAACGCGGTGCCGTGCGCGGTCTCGTGGCTGAACGCGTAGGCGGGCAGGGTCAGCAGCACGCCGTGCACGAACATCGCCGGCCAGACCCAGAGGGTGCCGAGCGCCGCCCAGACGCCGGCTCCGGTGATCGCGAGCCCCGCCGCCCATTGCGCCAAGTAGACGAGTCCCGGCCGATCCGAGCGGCGGGCGATGGTCTTCAGCTCCCTGCGGTCGAGCCTTACGCCGCTGGAGGCGGCATTGGTCGGGACGGTCTTGCTCAAGTACGGATTCCTCAGCTCGCGTAGGTGTCGCCTTCCTCGTCGAGAATGGCTTTCAGCTCCCCGAAGTGCCGCTCCGCCTGTCCGGGGTAGGTCTCGATCTGCCGGGCGGTGCGTTCGGCGACCTCGTGAGAGAGCACCCGCAACGGCCGGCCGGTCTGCAGCGCCCGGATGCAGGTCTCGGCCGCGCGTTCGAAGAAGTAGAGGCGGTTGAAGGTGTCGGCGACGCTCTCCCCGATCACCAGCACGCCATGATTGCCCAGGATCAGCACCTTGACCCCGGGGTCCGCGAGCAGCGCGGCGCAACGCTGCCCTTCTTCCTCCAGGGCGAGACCGCCGAAGTGCTCGTCGATCGCGTAGCGGCCGTAGAAAGTGGCGGTGTTGAAGTCGATCGGAGGGAGGGAGCTGTCGGCAAGGGAAGCGAGCACCGTGGCGTGGATGGAGTGCACGTGCATCGCGCAGCGCGCGTGCGGGCAGAGGCGGTGCACGGACGCATGCAGTCCCCAGGCCGTCAGGTCGGGGGCGTGCGGTCCGGAAGGAGGCGCGGAGTCTCCGGCGTCGAGCAGGAGCAGGCCGGAAGCGCGAACGCGCGAGAAGTGCACCTGGTTCGGATTGATCAGGAAACGGGGACCCTCGTCCTCGACCACCAGGCTGAAGTGGTTGGACACCGCCTCGTGCAGGTTCAGACGCGCGGCCCAGCGAAAGGCCGCCGCGAGATCGAGACGTTCCCGCCAATGGGCGATGTTCCGGCGCGACACCGCGTGCAGGGGCGCACTCATTCCGCGATCCTCCCCACCAGCGCCAGGCACTGTCCAGCCGACCTGCCCCGCCTTGACCAGCGATGAATTGCGGAGCTATGAATTAGTATTCCTCTCATCCGGAACCTGCACAAGCGCCCCGAGCATCACGAGGACCCCCGCATGAAGCGACTTCACGTCTCCCTCTCGGTCACCGACCTCGAGCCCTCCGTCGACTTCTACTCCACGCTGTTCGGCGCCGCGCCCACGGTGCGCAAACCCGGCTATGCGAAGTGGATGCTCGAGGACCCGAGGGTGAACTTCGTGATCGACGCGTGCGGCGGCACCCCGGGCGTCAATCATCTCGGGATTCAGGTCGAGAGCGAGGCGGAGCTCGCCGGCATCACCGAGCGACTCGCGGAGGCAGAAGCGCCGCTCCTCCAGGAAGAGGGCGCGGAGTGCTGCTTCGCCCTCTCCGACAAGTCCTGGTCGCTGGATCCGCAGGGCGTGCCGTGGGAGGCCTTCCACACCCACGGCGCGATCGACCACTACGGTGACGACACGAAAGGCATGGCCACCCTCAAGGGCGAGTCCTGCTGCGCGACGACGGACGCGGAGTCCGGCTGAGGCTTGCGATCGAGGGCTCAACCGGACGCGAGAAACTAGTCCACCTCAATCCGTGCCTCTTTAGAGGATTGCGCGTAGCGTCCCCTCCGCCAGGTCGCGGGTGTGACGGGGCACGGTGACTTTCCGGCCAGTGGCGGACATGAGCGCCGGCGGTTGACGCCGGGCCGCGCGCGCTTCATGCGAATGGCGGGGAGATTGACGCGGTACAACCTCTATAGCCCGGAAGGAAGCCGATGACCTGCATCAACCAGCTTTCTCCTGAGCCGTCCGAGCAACCCGTCCATCTCGGCGTGATCCCTGGCATCCATTCTCGGCCCCGGGTCGCGAGCCTTGGCTGAAGCGATCGCCCCCCGCCGGCGCAACGTCTCCTTCCGCAGTGCCAGCCCGAACCCGAACTGCTGCTCGTGCCGCAGAATCGGCAGGTAGAGGTCGAAGAGATCCTCGGCTTCTTCCGCCTTGCCACTCTGGAACTGGCTGTAGACGTCGACCAGCATCCCTGGAAATGCGAATCCCGTCATGATGCCGTCCGCGCCTCGCGCAAGTTCCTGCGGCACGTAGAGGCCGTTGTTGCCGGTCAGGATGCTCACACGTCGCGTGCCGTCGGTCTCCGGCGCCTGGCGCAGACGGGTCAGCTTGCGATGTCCTGGACAGTCCTCGTGCTTGAACATCCTGAGGTGGGGGATTTCCGCAATCAGCCGGTTCACGACCCCGACCGAGATGAAGACCGTGGTCGTCGGCGGGTAGTCCTGGAGACAGATGGGTATTTCTTCGCCCAACCGGTCGGCCACCGCCTTGAAGTAGGTCTCTACCTGTTCGTCGGTCTTCAGGCCCGGGATGCCGGCGATCATCACACCACCCGCCCCCTGATCCATCGTGGTCCGCGACAGCGTTTCCAGGTTGTCCATCCCGGGGTTGCTGACCCCGACGACGACCGGAACCCGCCCGTCAACTCGCTTCAGGACGTGCAGCGTGAACTTGACCTGCTCTTCGAGCGAGAGCTTCGGGGACTCGCCCATGACGCCCAGGACCGTGAGCCCGTGCACCCCTTCCTCCAGGTAGAACTCGACCAGCCGGTCCGCGCTTTGCAGGTCCAGGGCTCCATCATCGGTGAACGGGGTCGCCATGATGACGAAGACACCCTTGCTCTCTTCCGAAATCAGCTTGGTCATGGTTCGTTTCCGCCTTCGTACCCCGAAAGGGTCGCAGTGGTAATGGTCGTAGCGTCCTCAGGACGCAATTCCGGGTCTCAGGTCAATCAGTGTCGGTCCCTTCGCGCGCAGGGCCTCGGCAACCGCGGCTTCGAGCTCGTCGAGGGTCTCCGGGCGTGCGCCGCGAGCGCCGAAGGAGCGCGCCAGGTCCACGAAGTCGGGATTCAGCGGCCTGACCACGACGGGCTCGATCTGGCGCCGGCGGCGCAATCCGCCGCCTGCGGCCGATCGCCCTCCACCGTGACCCGCAGCAGGCGCCGCCTCAGGCGCGGGTCGAAGGCGGTGCGCATGTGGGCGCAGCAGCGGTTGTCCCACATGACGACGTCGCCGTTGCGCCACTCGTGGGTCCAGACGAACTCCGGGCGGGTCATGTGCCGCCACAGGGCGTCGAGCAGGCGGTCGCTCTCGGCGACGCTGTAGCCCTCGATGTAGCCGTAGCCCCTGCGGCCGAGATAGAGGGCGGTCCGGCCGGTCACCGGATGCCGGCGCAGCACCGGGTGGCGCGCCCCCGGACCGCGCGAGCGGTCCTCGACCGGTGCGTAGCCGCCGCGTATCTCTCCCATCGCGGTGTAGGCCGCGTCGTGCAGCGAGCGCCGGCCGCGCACCGCGCGCTCGAGATCGTCGGGCAGCGTCTCGCAGGCGCGGTAGAGGTTGGTGAAGCGGATCAGGCCGGTGCCGGCGGGGACCTCCACCGCGTGGGCAATCGATGCCGCGGCCGGTATCTCGTACATCGACATGTCGGTATGCCACGTGGCCTCGTCCGACGGCCTGGCACCCTCCGGCACCGCGTCCTCGGGAAGGTTCGAGAGGATCTCGATCTCGGGCGGCGTGCCCTCGGGCTTTGCGCCGTAGGCCACCCCGGCGGTCGCGTGCAGCCGGCCGAAGTGACGGCCGAAGGCGATCAGTGCGTCCGCCGAGAGCCGCTGCCCTCGGAACAGCAGGACGATGTGGCGATGGAACGCCGCGTTGAGTTCGTCGACCACGGGCGCCGGGATGGGGACCGCGAGGTCGAGGCCGGAAACCTCGGCTCCGAGCGATCCGCCACTCGGCGCGACGGTGACGGCCCGGGCCTTCACGTCAGTCGTCCATCACCGTCACCCGGCGCATCAGGCGCCGCGCGGAGGGGTCGAAGGCGCCACGCGCGTGGGCGACGCAGCGGTTGTCCCAGATGATCAGATCCCCGGTCTCCCAGACCTGCTCCCAGACGAACTCCGGTCGGGTCATGTGAGCCCACAACGCAGCCAGCGCCTCGTCGCTTTCCTCCACGGACAGGCCCTCGATGTAGCCGAAGCCCATTCGTCCCAGGTAGAGCGCCTTGCGCCCGGTCGAGGAATGGACCTTCACGATCGGATGGCGAGCGCCGGGGCCCTGCGACTTGTCGGCGACGGCCTCGTATCCCCCCCGCACGCCACCGGTCGCAAGATAGGCCGCGTCGTGGAGGGAACGGCGCTTCTCGACGAGGCGGCGCAGGTCCTCGGGGAGGGTGTCGTGAGCGCGGTAGAGATTGGTGAAGTACGTGTTGCCGCCGGTTGCCGGAATCTCCTCGGCGTAGAGCATGGTCGCGCTGGCGGTCACCTCGAACATCGACATGTCGGTGTGCCAGGTGGCCTCGCCGGCCCCGAGCGCTCCGATCGGCCGCCCCTTCTCGACGATATTGGAGATGAGCTCCACCGCGTCATGGAGGCCCCGCGGCTTGCCGCCGTACTCCTCTCCGGCCGCACTGTGCAGCCGGCCGAAACGCTGCGCGAAGGCCACCAGCGCATCGTCATCGATGTTCTGCCCGCGGATTCGCAACACCAGGTGGCGGTGCCAGGCGTCCAGGATCCGGCCGAAGACTTCGCCGTCCATCGCTTCGTTCAGGTCGAGCCCGCGGACGTCGGCGCCGAGCGCCTTGCCCGAAGGCACGATTTCGAGACCCTTGTTTCGCATCGCCATGTCGCCGGCATCCTCCCGGTGTCGCCTGGCCTGTTTGGGGCCTGTCCGGGTCCTATTTCACAAACTGGTCATGTCCCGCCGCGCCGCGCCGGCTCGCCCGGGCCCGCAGCACCTCGGCCAGGATGATGAGGACGACGGTCAGCGTCACCAGCAGGGCCGCGACCGCGGCGGTAGTCGGATCGATCTCTTCGCGGATCCCGTCCCACATCCGTTTCGGCAGGGTCTTGATCCGCACCCCGCTGAGGAAGATGGCAATCACCACCTCGTCGAAGGACGCGAGGAACGCGAAGAGGGCGGCGGTGATCACGGCGGGGCGGATCAGCGGCAGCGTGACCTTGCGGAACGTCGTGAACCTGGTCGCGCCGAGCGTCCCGGCCGCTTGCTCCAGGGCGGGGTCCACCCGCTCCAGCGCCGAGGCGACGACCACGATGACGAAGGGGACCGCGAGGATGAGGTGCGCGAGCACGAGGCCCGTGCGGGTCCCCACCAGGCCAAGGGTCGCGAAGACGTAGTAGAGCGCGACGGCGGAGATGATGGTCGGCACGATGATCGGCGAGAGCAGCAGGCCCAGAACCAGCTTCTTGCCGGCAAACGACCCCCTCGCCAGGGCGACGGCGGCCGCGGTGCCGATCACCGTCCCGAAGATCATCACGATGAAGCCCACCTCGAAGCTGATGATGGTGGGCCGGACCCAGTCTCGACGCGCGAAGTAGTTCTCGTACCACCTCGTGGAGTACTCGGCGGGTGGGAACTGCAGGTAGGGGGCGTCGCTGAACGACAGCGGATAGAGGATCGCGATCGGGAAGATCATCAGGAGGATGGTCGCCCAGGCCACGATCGCGGCAAACGGGAAGGTGGAGGGTGGCCGCTGCCGCGGGCCGCCACGTAGCGTTCGCGGAACGGCACTCGCCAGTGTGTCCACGATGCGTTCGACGAGGAAGGAGCCGAACGCCGCGAGCGACATCAGCCGCACCCACACCGCGGTGGAGAGCGCCGAGCCGTCCACCCGGGACGACAGGACACGGTTGTAGACGATGACCAGCACCAGCGTCGCGACCAGCAGGATTACCGACATGGCCGCGGCCAGCGGCCAGTTGCCGAGCCGGTTCACCTGGCGCTCGATCAGCATGACGAAGGTCGTGTCGCCGAGCCCGCCGAGCAGCGCCGGCGTCACGAAGAACCCGATCGAGAGGATGAAGACCAGCAGCGATCCGGCCAGGATCCCCGGCATGCTGAGTGGCAGGAAGACGAAGAAGAACGCCATGGGGCGGTTCGCGCCGAGACTCCAGGCGCCTGACAGCAGGCTGGTGTCGATGCGCCGCATCACCGCGAAGAGCGGCAGCACCATGAACGGCAGCATGATGTGCACCATGCCGATGTAGACGCTGAAGCGCGTGTAGAGCAGCGTGAGCGGCGCATCGATGGCGCCCAGCGTGATCAGGGTCTCGTTCACCAGACCCTTGCGGCCGAGGATGACCATCCAGGCGTAGGTCCGCACCAGGAGGCTGGTCCACAGCGGCAGCACGATCAGCAGGGCGATGAAGCGCTGCATCCAGCCGCTCGAGAGCAGCATGACCCAGGCGATCGGATAGCCGAGCAGGAGGCAGATCGCGGTCACCACGAGGGAGAGGACAATGGTCCGAACGAGTACCCGCATCAGGACCTCGTTGTCGAAGACCTCGATGTAGTGGCCCACCGTGAACTCGGCGCGGCCCACGCTCTCGAACAGGACGCCGAGGAGCGGGACGATGAACACGCCCAGCAGGAGAATCAGGGCGGGCGCCAGCAGCAGGGGCACGGGCGACGGCCCGGGTTTCGCTCCCGCGGTGGCCGGGGATCCCGCCAGTGCGCCGTTGCTCGATGTTCCCGATGCCTGCAATGCGGTTCTTTCCTTCGCCTTCGGTCCTCCGTCCGACCCGTGCCGCCGGCCGCCGGATCAGGCCCCGGTTCCGGCCACGATCAGCTCCCGGGGCCACTTCGTCAGCCGCTCGCAGCCGGTCTCGGTCACGAGGATCGTCTCGGAGAACCCGAAGTCGCGCGCCAGGACGTAGGTGTGGAAGGTCATGTTCGCGGCGAACGCCCAGTCGGCGGCGGGATGAGCCTCGGGGCCCTCGCCGCCCGACGGCGGCAGCAGCAGCCCGACGCCGTAGAAGGTCTTGTTGGTGTAGCGCTCCGCCAGGCCGGCGGAGAGCACTCCGTTGCGGTAGATCGCGTCGGGCACGCTCGCGTGCACCCCCGGGGCCACCGCGGCGATGGCGTCGTCCTGAATTCGGATCAGGCGCTCGGCCAGCCGGAAGTCCTCGGCGCTCGCGCGGGAGACCTTGATCGTGCGCATGAAGCGGGCGTGGTAGTGACGGACGCAGGCCAGCACCTCGAACTGGACGGTCTGGCCCGCCGCGAGCTCGCGGTCCGTGTAGCTGCCATGCAGGTGGAACGCGCGCTCGCCGGAAGAGAGGACGCCCGGTCCCGGCGTGTCGCTTCCCGCGCGGATCAGGGCGTCGGAGATGGCCGCGGCCAGCACGCGCTCCGTGATGCCGGCCCGGGCGGTGTCCGCGGCCGCGGCCATGCCGGCTTCGGCGGCCCGGGCGGCGCGGCGGACGAGCGCGACCTCGCTCGGCGACTTGATCCTGCGCAGCACCGCCAGCGCGTCGCTGACGTCGTCCACGGCGGCGCCGGCAGACGGCGGGAACAGGCGCAGGAAACGCCGGGCGGTCAGGGGCCAGGCATCGAGCTCGACGCCCAGCCGCGGGGTCGAACCGAACAGCCCGTCGATCGCTTCGCCCGCGACGCGGATCGGATCGTCGGTGTCGGTCCAGTAGACGTGCGGAGCGAACACCCCGGTGCGCTCCAGGTAGTACGCCTCCATGTCGCGGCAGCAGGTCAGCGGGTCGCCCTCGGGGGGCACCAGCACGCACTGGAAGGAGCTGTAGCCGCGGGTGTAGAAGCCGGTGAGCCAGGTCACCGACTCGGGCTGGAACAGCACCAGCCCGTCGAGACCGCGCCTGGCGATCTCGTCCTGAACCCTGCCGAGGCGTCCCCGGTACTCATGCGCGGGGCACCACGGCGCGTCCAGCAGGGGCAGCGGCGCCGAAGCCGCTTCTTCGTGCATGGTAGGGGTGGTCGGCGTTCCGCGGCCCGGGCCTCGCGAGGCGGGCCCGGGCCGCTGCGCCATCTCGTCGGCTATTCGATCGACCAGCGGTCCCACATCTGCTGGTTCTTCTCGACGTTGCTCACGCCGTCGTCACCGACGGCCGCCCAGAAGTCGGCGCTCAAGAAGACCTGCTTCTCCAGGTTGGCCGGGAAGGAGGGAAGCTTCTCCGCCCGTTCCGCCGAGAGGTGGTCGAACGCCTTCAGGTTCACCGGACCGAGAAGCTGCAGCTCGACCATCGCGGCCTGGATCTCGGGACGCGTGGCGAACTCGATGAACTTCATGGCGTTCTCGTAGTTCGGCGCGTTCTTCGGAATGATCCAGTAGTCGAACTGGATGAGCCCCTGGTTCCACGAGAAGTCGATGGGCGCCCCTTCGTTCTTGCGCCGCACCGTGCGTCCCAGGGTGGACGCGCCCACCACCGCCTCGCCGTCCACCAGCATCTGGGGAGCCATGGCCGAGCTGGTGGTGAACTTGGCGACGTTCGGGCGGATCTTCGCGAGACTCGCGTAGGCGCGCTCCATGTCGAGAGGATAGAGATCCTCGACCGCCACGCCGTCGGCCAGCAGGGCGTACTCGAGCGGCGGAACCACCCAGTCGCCGGCGTCGATCGCGCGCGGGCCGGGGAACTTCTCGACGTTCCACACGTCCTGCCAGCTATCGGGACGCTCCGGACCCGGGAACGCCTCGGTGTTGAACGCGATGACCTTGGTGTAGAAGAAGTTGCCGATGCCGTAGGGGTGCACGACCTCGGGAACGATGTCTCCGAGCCAGCCCTTGAAGTAGTTCTCGTAGTCGAGCTTCTCGACGAGACCGTCGCGCGCCAGCACGAGCAGGTCGCCCGGCACCATGCCGGAGACGTCCCACTCGGTGTTGCCGCTCTCCACCATCGCCCGCACCTTCGAGAGCGAGATGCCGGTGGCCTCGATGATCTCGATGCCCGTTTCCTCCACGAAGGGGTCGAAGATGGCCTTTCTCTGATCGTCCTGGAACGATCCTCCCCAGGACGCGACCACCACGTGCCCCTCGTCGGCGCGCGCCAGGTCGGTTCCGGCCGCGAAGACGAGTGCGGCCGCCACGAACGCGGAAGTGATACGCAGACGTTTCATTACATGCTCCTTGGTTGCCAGCTATCTCGGGCTGGTGTTGCGGCACCCGGATCCGCGCCCCACGCGCGGGGGTACGGAATGCCGCCTCCCGGGACCGGTCGGTCCCGGAAGGCGGCAGAAGTCGAGGAAGCGCTCGAGCATCGTCCTCGCGTTGGCCGTGTCTTCGGCCGAGTCGACGAGGCGGTCCACGTCGACCCCGTCGGCCTCGAGGCGTTCCCGGTTGCGCTCGAACCACCGTGGCGCCTCCGGGACCGTGACCTCCACGTGGCCCTGAATGCCCCAGACGGGAAGGTCGCGATGGCGCCAGACCTGGTTGGCGCAGGCGTCGCTGGTAGCGGCGATCCGCATGTCGGGGTGATCGGCGCGGACATCGTCGTTGTGCCAGACGAACATGCGCGTGCGGCGCGCGAGGTGCGCGCACACGGGGTCGCCAGCGGCATCGGGCGCGACGTCGAGCCACGTGTATCCGACTTCGCAGACGGAGCGGCGGTAGACCTGGCCCCGTCCGAACAGGCTCGAGGCGAGGATCTGGCTGCCGAAGCAGATCCCCATGACCGGCGTGCCCTGGCGGACGAGCTCGGAGATGACCTCGTGCTCGCGCTCAATCCAGGGCTCCCGGTCGTAGGACGAATGAGGGCTTCCGGAGACGAACGCGCCGGCGTAGCGGTCTAGGGACGGCGGGAACTCCGAGCGCGCGGCCCACGCGCTCTCCACCTCCAGGTCGTCGCCCCGGAGTTGTTCGAGAATTGGCGGCACCGCCGTGGGATTCGCGGTGTTGTTGAGGAAGAGTAGCGTCTTGCTCATCCGCCGCTGCTATTGCGCCGCCCCGTCGCCGTGGAGCACAACGGTATCATGCACTGACCAGTCGAGCCTCACGCGGTCGCCGGGGCGGTGACCGCGCTCCGATCGCATGGTGAGGCTGGTCGCGGACACCGTGACCTCGCCCGCGACCTCCACGAAGTACTTCGTGACCCCGCCGGTGAGGATGCGATCGCGCACCACGCCCTCGACGACGTTCCGGCCGCTCTCGGGCTCGTCGGCGATCACGATCGACTCGGGACGCACCATGAAGGCGACGTCCTGGCCCGCCCGGACATCGAAGCGCAGGGGCGCCTCGACCGTCGCGCTCCCCTGGAAGTCCAGGACGGCGCGATCGTCGCGCGTCCCCTTGACGCTGGCGTGCAGGATGTTGGATTCGCCGAGAAATGATGCGGCGAACTTCGACCTCGGGGAGAAGTACATCTCCTCGGGCGTCCCGACCTGCTCAATGGAGCCCTCGTTGAACAGGCAGATCTTGTCGGACATCACCATCGCTTCTTCCTGGTCGTGGGTGACGTAGAGCACCGTGATGCCCAACTTCTCATGCAAATGCTTGATTTCAAGCTGCATTTCTTCGCGCAGCTTCTTGTCGAGGGCACCGAGCGGCTCGTCCATCAGGATGATTGATGGTTCGTAGACGATGCAGCGAGCCAGCGCGATGCGTTGCTGCTGGCCGCCCGAGAGCGCCGAGGTCTCGCGCGCCCCGACATCGGGCAGCCGGACCGTCTCCAGTGCCTGTCCGACCTTCCTCGAGATGTCCTGGTCGGACATCCGGCGCATGCGGAGCGGAAAGGCGATGTTCTCGTGGACGCTCAGGTGCGGGAAGAGGGCGTAGTTCTGGAAGACCACGCCGATGTCGCGCTTGTGGCTCGGCAGGTAGGTGCAACGGCGTCCGTCGATCCTGACCTCGCCGCTGTCCGGCCAGGTGAGCCCGGCCACCATCATCAGCAGGGTCGTCTTGCCCGACCCGGAGGGCCCGAGCAGCGTCACGAACTCGCCCTCGCCGACATCGAGGCTGACACGGGCGACGGCCGTAACCGGGCCGTAGGTCTTGCGCAGCTCCGAGATTTCCAGCTTGTGGTGCGACGCCTGAGCGTTCATTCGTAACTTCGGTAACGCATGGTGCGTACGTCGCATCCTAATCAGCGGTCTGCCCGTCAATCAACGGAGTGACCCGGTACGACACATCACCCTGCGGGGCGCAGGACCCGGCATTCGTCCGGCCTTTCCAGGGCCGACGCGCCAGTTGACCGACCAAACCAGACTACTTCCGGCGAATGTCCGGCCAGCATCCAAAACCGGTGATTGATGCGGGCGAGTAGCATAATCCCGTCCTTCACGCACCCGAAGGACGGCCCGAGTGCTCGTCAACGCGGAGGAGACCATGACCCACGACGTGCGCCGCAGCGAATTCACCTCCCTGGTGGACGCCGATGCGCCGGTGCGCAGCATCGGATCCGGATTCGAGTTCACGGAAGGGCCGATCTGGCACCCCGTCGAGCACCACCTGCTCTTCTCCGACATGCCGGGCGACGTGCGCCGGCGCTGGGACGAGTCGGGAGGCGTGCGCGAGGTCGCACGTCCCTCGAACAAGTGCAACGGCATGACCTACGACGCGGAGCTGAACCTCATCATCTGCGAGCACTCCACGTCGAGCCTGGTGCGCCTTCGCCCCTCGGGAGAACGCGAAGTCCTCGCCTCGCACTTCGAAGGCAAGGAGCTCAACAGCCCCAACGACGTGTGCGTGCGCTCCGACGGCTCCATCTACTTCAGCGATCCGTGGTTCGGGCGCATGCCCGGTTTCGGAGTGGAGCGCCCGCGCGAGCTCGGCTGGCAGGGGGTGTTCCGCGTGTCGCCGTCCGGAGCCCTCGATCTCGTCGTCGACCGGCGCCTCTTCGACCAGCCGAACGGACTCTGCTTCTCGCCCGACGAGAGCAGGCTCTACATCAACGACACCACGCGCGCGCTCATCCGGGTCTTCGACGTCGCCGCCGACGGATCCCTGTCGCGGGGACGCCTCTTCGCGCAGGGCATACGTTCCTCGCGGGAAGCGGGCGTCCCGGACGGGATGAAGTGCGACGAGAAGGGCAACGTCTGGCTGACGGCGCCGGGGGGCATCCGCATCTACTCGCCCGACGGCGCGCAGCTCGGCACCGTTCGCATCCCCGAGATGCCGGCGAACCTGCACTGGGGCGGGCCTTCGTTTCGCACGCTCTTCGTGTGCGCGACGACCTCGGTGTATGCGGTCGAGACGAAGGTCGGGCCGCACATCGAACCGTTCATGCGCCGGGCGGGAGAGGAGCGGCGCAGTGCGCTGCGCCGGGCCAGGCCCAGGGCCGATGCCGCGGGGTCGCGCGCGGCCGCTGCGCCCCGCGCCCGTTCCTCCTCGATGGCGGCCACGAGCGGCTCCGGCGACACGACCCCTCGCAGTGGACTCACCCTCGACCCGGCGCGCACCGCCCTCATCATCCAGGACATGCAGCACGACGTCGTCTCCGAGGGCGGCGCCTTCGCCGACAGCGGCTCGCCCCTGCACGCGCGCGAGCAGAACGTGGTCGAGAACATCCGCCGCCTCGCCGATCACTGCCGCTCCCGCGGGGTGATGGTGGTGCACGTCCACTTCGTGGTCGAGCCGGGCGCTCCGGGCCTCACCCTCAACGCCCCGCTTTTCGAAGGGCTCGCCGACGCCAACGCCCTGGTGCGAGGGACCTGGGGGGTGGCGCCGGTCGAGGGGCTGGAGCCCCGGCCCGGCGACCACGTGGTCACCAAGATGCGCATGAGCGCGTGGGAGGGTTCCTCGCTCGAAACCGTCCTCAAGTCCGGGGAGCGCAACATCCTCATCGACACCGGAGCCTGGACCAACATGTCGATCGAGCACACCGCGCGCACCGGCGCCGACAAGGGCTACTTCATGATCGTGCCCGAGGACGCCTGCTCGACGATGAACGCGGACTGGCACGCCGCGAGCATCGGCTTCGCGCTGCAGAACGTCGCCATCGTGACCCGGACCGATGACGTGATCGCGGCGCTCGGCACCTGAGCGCGAAGGTCGATCCAGTCCCGGATTCTCAGCCGTAGCCGCTCGCGCGCAGGTACGCCGGGCTCGCGATCCGCAGCCGGGAAAGCACCTGCTCGAGGAGCACGCGGCGCAGGCGCCCGGCCTTGCGGCGATCGAGCGCCCCGGTCCGGATGTCACGGACGAGACGTGCGTTCATGCTGCGCAGACATCCCTCGACCTCGGACGGCGCGAGCAGTGGCGGGGGGGCCTCGTCGTACAGCTCCGACAGCAGGCGCAGCTCGCGGGTCGCAGACTCGGCGGAGTCTCGCATCTCCCGCTCTGCGACCTCCATCGCGTCCGCAATCATCCGGATCTTTCGCTCCTGCCCGGGGGACAGATCGGGGAGCACGTCCCCGAGCAGGAGGAAGCGCGCGCCCGCGAGAAGCTCGTGGCCCGGCGGAGGACTAAGCATTCGCGCGCGCCATCGAGAGGCGATCCGTTTCGGCCAGGAGGTCGATCTCCATTTCCGCCACCCGGCGGCTCTGCAGCGCCAGCTCGATGGAGACCTCCCCGCCCGAGACGAAGCGATGGCCCTGCTCGAGCGCGGCGACCGCCCGGCGCAGCGTCGCCATGACCTCCCAGAAACGAACGAAGTCCTCGTCGACATCGAGTCGGGAGTGCGCGCGGTACGCTTCCAGGAAGGCGCGCTTCGCCGCATCGGCTGCACTGTCCGGTTGCGCGCAGAGGCGTCGCCGGCAAGCCGCGAACACCTCCCCGATGTCCTCGTGAGGGTCGCCCCATCGGCTCCACTGCCAGTCGAGGATTGCCAGCAACTGCCCGTCGTCGACGACACAGCCCGGGTCACCCGCAGCGCCGTGACAGAGCACGTTCTCCACGCCTTCCGGCGCGTTGCGCTCGAGCTGCCGCATCACCCACTCCAGCACCGGCTGAGGGTCGCCGAGCCCGTCGAGGCGCCTGCGAAAGCGATCGATCCGGGCGCAGTGCTCTGCTGCCGGAATCTGGTTCATGCCACGAACATGAGTGTGCTGCGGGGTGACTCGGTGCAACTTCGCGATCTCCCGGCCCCATTGTGCGGCGATGTCGGAACCAGGAAGCTCGCGCCCGAACCTGGGCGCGTCGGGATACCCACCGGGGAATGTTCGCCAGGGAGGGAACATCTCGACCTCAGCGCCCGAGTCGCGGTCAGCCGGCCCCGCGCTCCCCGTCGCCCGAACGAACTCGGTGACGAAGAAAGGCATACCCATCGGCCGGGCATCGTCGCAGAGAAGGAGTGGGCGGGGGACGAGCACCCCGGCTTCGTGCGCGGCGCGCAGCACCGCGAACTCCTCGACGGGGGAGAGCCCGCTCTCCGAGCCCGGAGACACCTCGCCCCGCACGAGACGCAGGAGCCGGCGAGGCTTGCCATCGTTGACATTCGTCACTACGGCCTTCCAGGTCTCGCGCGCCGCCGCGCCACCGAGCCGCTGCGCCGACTCGACGCGGACGGGCTCGCCGAGCTCCCCCGACAGCCAACCCTCCAGTCCCTGCACCGCCCTCCGCTTCACGGCCCCCTCCCCGGCTGTGCCGGCCCGGACTCCACCCCGAACCGGGTCCGAGGAACGGGAGAACCTGGAATGCCCACCTTGTCCGCCGGGTTCCCGGTTCAGCCGGCGGGAGCCACCGACATGGGGGTCACGTACACCCGTCTCGCCTGCTCCGGCGAGAGCACGGTCTCGCGCCCGCCGACGCTGACCCGTATCGAGCCCTCCGAGCGGCGGACCACCCGCAACGGTACCTTCGGCAGCAGCCCCCGCTCCGCAAGATCGAGCAGGATGTCGCTCCGGTCGTCGTCGAGCATCGAAATGCGCCCGGCAACACCCGCCCCGAGCTCCGCCAGGGGAGCGGCCGAGACCGGTCTCAGGTCTCCGTCTCCGTGCGGGATGCGGTGTCCGTGGGGGTCGAAGGCGGCATCGTCGAGCCTGCCCTGCATGTACTCGATGGTCTCGGGGTCGATGTCGTGCTCCCGCGCTTCGGCCGCGGCGTGGAGGTCGGCCATCCCGTAGCCTTCGACCTGGTACAGGTAGCTCTCGATGACGCGGTGGCGGCGCACCAGGGGGGCAGCAGCCTCGACCCCCTTCGGCGTCGAGTGGAGGCGCTCCTTGCCGGGCAGGAGCAGCCCTCGCGCGCGCAGGCGGCGCAGTGCGCCCCGCACGCTTCGCGGGGAGGTGGCCAGTCGCTCGGAGAGCAGGCGAGCGTCTACCCGTTTGCCGAACTCCCAGTCCAGCGTGACGACTGCGCGCAGCACGTCCTCGTCGAGCGAAGCCCGTCGCTGCCCGCGACGCGCCCGGGCACGGGCGAGGACGCCCTGCTGCGGCGCAAACAGGAACGCGGCGGCGAAGAAGACACTCACCGCGATGACCATGGCCGGCCCCGAGGCGACATCGAGATGGTACGAGCCGTAGAGGCCTCCAACGCTGCCCAGCAACCCCACCGCCGCCGCGATCGCCATCATCGAGCCCAGGCGATTCGAGAGGAGATAGGCGGTGGCGCCCGGCGTCACCAGCATCGCGATCACGAGGATGAGCCCCACCGCCTGCAACGACGCCACGATGGTGGCCGAGAGCAGGGCGGTGAACAGGTAGTGCAGAAGTCCGGTGGGAACGCCCGCGGCCCGCGCCATCTGCTCGTCGAAGCTCCAGAGATGGAAGCCCCGGTAGAAGACGCCGAGGGTGCCGAGCACGAGGGCGCCGCAGAGCGCGGTCAGCGCCAGCTCCTCGCGTCCGACGCCGAGCACGTTTCCGAACAGGACGTGGAAGAGATCGATGCCGGTGGGGCGGACCACGCTGATGAACGCGAGCCCGAGCGCGAACGCGAAGGTGAAGAACACGCCCATCGCCGCGTCGAGCTTCACCCGGCTGTTGCGTTCGACGTAGGTGATCGCGATTCCGCTCAGGATTCCGCTCGCAAGAGCGCCCCAGAAGATGCCCGCGTGCCGGCCGAGCATCCAGCCGAGCACCACCCCGAGCAGGACGGAGTGAGAGATCGCGTCCCCCATCAGCGCCTGGCGGCGCACCACGAGCAGACAGGAGAGCACCGACGAGGTGATCCCCACGACGACGACCACCGCCAAGGCATGCCGCATGAATCCGTAATCCACCAGCGGGGCGGCGAGCAGGGCCCACAGGGCATCCATGTTCAGCGTCCTCCCTGCCCGGCCCGCCGCGGTGCGCCCTCGTCGGCCTCGCGAGGCGTCCGCCGGTAGGCGATGGCGATGTTGCGCTCGGTGAATGCGGATTCCACGCTGCCGCACGCGATCATCCGGCCGGAGAGGATCGCGACGTCGTCGAAGCGCTGGCGCAGCGCGGCGAGGTCGTGGTGCACGACGATGACGAGTCTCTCCGACTGCGCCATCTCCCTGAGGACCTTCCACAGGAGGGACTCGGTCACCGCGTCGACCGCGGCGAAGGGCTCGTCGAGCACCACGACCGCCGCTTCCTGCGCGATGGCGCGGGCCAGGAAGACGCGCTGCTGCTGCCCTCCCGACAGTGCGCCGATCGCCCGGTCCTCGTATCCGCACAGAGAGACGCTTCGCAGCGCATCCGCAACCCGCTCGCGATCCCGGAAGTTCGTCCTCCTCCAGAGACGCCCCAGCGGGTAGCGTCCCATGCCGACCACTTCCGCCACCGTCGCGGGATAGCTCCAGTCGATGTCGGAGCGCTGGGACACGTAGGCGATGCGGTGACGGTGGCGGCGCACCGGGTGGCCGAACAGGGAAACGACGCCACGGTCGATCGGGATCAGGCCCAGCATCGCCTTGACCAGCGTGGACTTTCCGGCGCCGTTGGGGCCGACGATGGCGCTCAGTCGTCCGGCCCGGAAGCAGCCGCTGGTGTCGTCGAGCACCCGCCGCCCCCCGTAGGAGACTCGCAGGCGGTCGAAGCGGAAGCCCTCGTCGAGACGCATGAGGTTCAGCCCTTGCGCAAGCCTTCCGCGACCGCGCTCGCATTGGCGCGCATCATTCCGACGTAGGTGTCCGCCCCGCTGCCCGGGGGGCCGACGGAGTCGCCGTACAGGGGGGCGCCGACGTGAATGCCGGTCTCCTCCGCGATGCGCAGCATCAGGGCGGGGTTGAGCGTGGTCTCGACGAAGACGGAACGCACCCCGTGCTCCCGGATTCCGTCCACGATCGATCGGATCTCCCGGGCCGAGGGCTCCCTCTCGGTCGAGATGCCCCAGATCGTGGCGACGACCTCCACCCCGTAGCGGCGGCCGAAATAGCGGAACGCGTCGTGGGTGGTCACGAGCTTGCGCCGCGCCGCCTCGATGCCGGAGAGCGCCTGCTCGATGTCGCGGTCCAGCGCTTCGAGACGCTCGGCGTAGCGCCGGGCGTTCTCCGCGAACTCCGTCGAATGCTGCGGATAACGTTCCGCGAGCGCCGACTCGATGTTGCGCACGTAGGCGGCGGCGAGCCGCGGGTCCATCCAGAGGTGGGGATCGGGATGTCCCTCGTAGTCCCCGTCCCCCTGCACCAGCGGGGCGAGGCCCTCCGTCGCCGTCACCACCCGGGCCTTCGCGTTCGTCTCGATGAGGCGGTCCAGCCAGCGCTCCAGCCCGAGGCCGTTGCGCACCACGAGGTCGGCATCGGCAATCCGGCGCGCGTCCGAGGGCACCGGCTCGTAAGTGTGGGGATCGCCACCGACGTGGACGATGGAGACGACCTCGAGCCGCTCTCCCGCCACCGCCCGTACGAAATCCGCGAGAATGCTGATGGTAGCGACCGCCAGCGGAGGCCCTGTGCCCCCCGCTGCAGCGGCGGCGGGCAGCCCGAACATCGCAATCGCGCCGGCGGCAAGGAACGCGCGGGCACCGAGGGGCGGTTTCACCACTTCCTGCCTCAACCGAACACCAATGCCCGTTCAGGCGGGGAACCAGTTGCGGTTCTCGTTCTTCACCGGCGCCATCGGCCCGGGCACCGTCTCGTGCAGGCGGCCGATCACGCGGCCGCGATCGATGACGGCCGGAAAGTCGTGCATGGGGAGGAGAAAGGACCCGGAGTTCAGGGCCTTCTTGATGGCGGCCTTCTCGGCGCGCTTGGTCGTCCCGTGGTTCCCGGTGGTCGCGGGCTCCATCTCGTTCACCTGCAGGAAAGGTTCCACGATCTGGTCGTACACGTCGTAGACGACGTCCCCGCACACGCAGGCGGTTCCCTGGGCGGTCTCGACGAGGACGTTCATCGAGCCCTCGGTGTGCGCCCCGGCCGCGATGCACACCACCCCGGGAATGATCTCTTCCCCTTCCGACTGCTCCAGATCCAGGAGCCGGAGCGCATTGCGGGTGTGCAGGCGGTCGATCAGGTGCTTGATGTCCTCGGGCGGATACTGGGCGCCCATGAGGCCGGACACCGCGTACTCGAGCTCCCGCCGGTTGATGGCAACCGTCGTGGTGTTCGGAAAGAGATCGTCCTTGCCCGCGTGATCGATGTGGAGGTGCGTGTGAAGGATGTAGCGGATATCGCCCATCTTGACCCCGTGCCGGGCAAGGGCGTTGTCGAGCACCTGTTCCCGGGTCTGGATTCCACGCATGCCGAGGCGTTCCATGATTTCGACGTTGCGGTATCCGGTGTCCACCAGGATCAGATCGGAGCCACCGGTAATCAGGTAGGAAAGCGTGGGCACCCGCGCGATCCGCCCGGGGTCGCGGGCCAGCACGAGAAAGCTCGAGTCGAGCTCGATGTCTCCGATGTCGAGAATCTTGATCTCCAGGCTCATGCGTTCCTCCTCGAGCGTGTCCCTGGACGGGCGCGGTTGCTCCGCTCGAACAAGACACCGGCCCGCCATTTACCCTGGTCCGGAGAGCGGCGCAGGTTCGATGCGATGTCCGCAGGCTACCGATTCGGAAGCGACGCTACTTATGAGAGCGTCGCGAATTGAGCGCGTTCGACTTATCCGAGAGTCGGCTGTCGAGCGATCGAGGTCGACTTCTTGTCGCAGGGTCGGCTTTCTTGTCGGAATGTCGGATCGACTCGAAGGAGGCAACGAGCCTGAAACCACCGATGCTCGACGAGCCCCGAGGACGGCTCGCGTACGGTGTCACCTATAGCCGTGCGGACACGAGGACTCGCCCGGTGGCGCAGTCACGATGGCCGGCAAGACAGAAAACTCTCAGTTCATCGCGCCCGCGGCGCCGAGCGCGGCCCGATAGTTGTAGGTGCGGGCGTAGCCGGTCTCGATCCGGGTGAGATAGCGGTTCACCGTCCGGGCGCAATCGAGGGCATCGGACAGGATTTCGTTCTCCAGAAAACGAAACACCTTCACTCCCTGCTCCTCGAGAGCCTCCATGTCCGCTTTCCGGCGGGCGCTGTCCTCCGGGCCGGGTCTCGGCACCTCGCGGCCCTGCGGGGTGCAAAAGACCGCGATCTTCTCGACCACGTCGCGTCGCGCCTTCACGTCGTCGAAGAGGGCGACGACCAGGATGTCGGTAGCCGTCTCACCCAGGGACTGCTTGGGGATGAGCAGCGCGCCGACTCTATTGTGCGGAGTACGATGGTTCCGCTCGATGCGGTCCGCGACCAACGCATCGAAATCCTCGGCCGGAACGGGTTCGCAGATGAAGCGGCTGATCACGCCGGCAAGCGCGACCGCGAGGCGGGCCTCGAGAACGTTCGTGAAATGCGGTCGACCGAAACGTATCACGTCGTCGATCGTGTAGCGCACCTTGGATTCGACTTTCTCGATCTCCGCTTCCACCAGTTGTCGATGCGCCCATTCCCGGAAACCCTCGCCGGGAACCCATTCTCGATGTTGCGCCGACACAGCGTCTGCCATTTCCATGCTCCTTCGGACCGCCTCGTCAGAGATTCGGAGGCGCGACCGGATAGGGAACCCGCCTCGCTTCCGGAGACGGGAGTTCGTCAACCGTGATGGTCGCGTTGCGATAGGCCCTCGGGCTGACACCCTGGTGGTCCCGGAAGAAGCGCGCAAAGTTGCTCTGGGCGCTGAATCCGAGATCCGCCGCAATGTCGTGGATCGGTCGAAGTCCCGTGCCGAGCTCGGCTACCGCCCGTTCCATGCGCAGCATGTTCCAGTAGACACTCGGCGTCAGGGTGGTGCAGCGGCGGAACAGGTCGAAGAAATGCTGGCGCGAGAGTCCGACCGAGCGTGCGAGGCTCTCGAGTCCGATGTGCTCGCTCAGGCGAGAGTGCATGACCTCGATGGAGCGACGGATCCGGCGGTCGATCGGGGCGACCCGGGTGAAGCACTCGGACTTTCGCTGGCTCGTCGCCAGCGGTGTCTGCCGGACCCGATCCGCGATCGCGACGAGCAGCTCTTCCACGAACGCGCGGTCTTCGCCCTCTCCGTAGATCATCTCCGCGTTCAGGGTGTTGGCCAGGGTTCGCAAACCCGGACTCACCCGAACTCCGTGACAGGGAAAGCACCGTGGCCACGCAACGCCATCGAGACGGGCGGCGAGCCAGGAGGGATCGATGTGCAGCGCGAGAATCAGGGAAGGAGCCGCGCCGGGCGACCTGGGGTAGCAATGCGGCTCCCAGGGATTGACCGCGACCGCCCACTCCGTGCTGAGCGGCAGGCGCCGGTCATGGACCCCGAATGCGCCGTCGGAGCCCGCCACCTTGAACAGCAGGTGGGTCTGGGGGTGAGCGTGCACCACCAGCCGGCGGTCCATCTCCAGCACTGCGACCCGACCGAACAACCCATGCCGGATGCGCAGCGCCTTGGTCATGGCCCCTCCGGTCGCTTCGGATTCCTCACCCGCGGACGACTGGAGCCCGTGTCTCCCCCGCTCGAACGCGAAAGCCGCGTCCCCACCGTCGAAGAGTGCACGGACCCTCGACTCGCATCGAAGCTATCAACGCCCGGAAACGAGCGTCAAGGAATCACCGCACGAAACCGACTCTGGGATAAAAGCCCGTCAGGCCGGCCCCGCGGCGAGCCTCGCGCGAAGCGCGGACCCGATGTCGGACGGGGTGTCGAGCACTTCCACCCCGGCCCGCTCGAGCGCGGCGCGCTTGGAGGCGTGGGTTCCGCGATCCCCCATCACGATGGCGCCGACCGGGCTCAGAGCGCACGAGTACCAGGGCTCACCGGCGACACCCGGGCGAGACGAGAGCGCATGGTCTGGACTTGACGGTAGAACACTCGCAGATCGACAGTGCCGATCACTGCGCGGCAGGCATGCTTTCCGGGGGCTCCCGCCACCTTGCTGCCCGCAGGGGTACGGGAGCGGGATTGCCGGCTTTCGGGTGTGGTCCGGCTCCGGCGCGCGGTGAGAGCATGTGCTTGACTCGCCGAGCACGAAGGGCGCCCGCGCGCAAGGACCGAGAATCGAGCAGGACACAATGGTAACGAGGGGTCACCCTACTCTTCGGAACGGCAACGGGCGATTGCCTGGAGCGCACTCGGGACCGTCGAGCGTGGCCGCGCCGACCAAAGTGACCGCATTCGTGGACTGGACCGCGCAGATGCACAACGCCAGGGCGCTCGCGATCGAGGAGCCACACGCCAGAGCCGAACGCACCTTGAAGAATGTGATCAGGATCATCGAGAAGGCTTTGGCGGGCAGGGAACCGTCTACCCGCTTTCTTGTCGCTCTCCGCCTCTACCACGGCTGGCACAAGGGATTCGAAGCGACCGAAAACCGCAAGGCCGTTGCGGCCCTGATTGTGGAGACAGACTTCTCGGATCTGCCGAGAAGTCCGAACGTGCGCTTCTCGTCGGAGGTCGGGTATGGGGACGAACTTCTGGCGGCACTTCCGAAAAGAGCGCACGTCCGGCCCCCGATCCATCTCCCCGATACGTGGCGACAGCGGGATCGAGGCTCGCCGCGCGCTGAGAAGATGGTCGACACCGCATTGGCCACGGACCTTCTGGAACGGGCTCGCAGTGACCCACATGAATGGACGCTCGTCCTCTCCGAGGACGACGACGTGGTACCCCCCGTGTTCACGGCGGAAGCCTGGATGAAGCCCTACGGGGGCTGCGTTCTCATCGTGAGAACTCGAAGGAGCAGCCGCCCTTTTCTCAAGCTCGGCGGCATCGTGAAGGAGGTAAACCCATGATTGCCGGCGTGCAGCAACTGCGCGAGGAACTCGCCCGCTTTGCCGACCTGGGTACCTCCCCTCCCAAGGAGGTTGGGGATGACGAGCGATTCGCCTTCAGGCTGACTCGTGAAGGCGAAAGCATAGAACTCCGTTTCGACCGCGGCGTCGACGGCAGCGTCGCGGAGAGGTCACTCGACGGTGGAGAGCTGCGGGTGCACGAGTCGTACCGAGCCCTTCTCGCGTCGGAGAGGTTCGGCGACTTGCGCAGGTGGGCAGGCGCACAGACCGCGAGCCTGGAGAGAAGTCTGCGCGACATCGATCGTCCAATCCCGGTAAGGGGGGCGCTCTCAGACGGAAATGTGACCATGGATGTCGGAGGAATCGACGACTTCCTGGTATCCCGTAGAGACGCCAACACCCACCAAGGATCGGCGCAGATCCTTCTGATCGACGGCCCCGCCGGCATCGGCAAGACGAAGTTCATTGAGTTCCTTGCCCGGGAGCGCGCCAAGCGCTTCACGTCCACTCAACGTCCTCTCGTTCTTCACGTCCAGAGCCGTGGCCGAGTGCTGACCTTTCTTCAGGACTTGATTGCCTTCAGCCTCCAGACCTTGCGCTTGCGAGTGACCTACGACCAGCTTCCGGTGCTGGTGCGACACGGGCTCGTCTCGCTCGCCATCGACGGATTCGACGAACTGGGCGACCCGAACGGCTATGACCTCGCCTGGGGTCAGGTAAACGATCTCGTCAACGAGGTACGCGGCAAGGGCACCCTCATTCTCGCGGGCCGTGAGACCTTCATCGGCCGGGAACGTCTGATGAACAGCATCAAGACGCTGTCCGCAGATCGAGACGTCATCGACGTGCTGTCCCTGAAGCCCCCCGCACCGGAAGTAGCAAAGAAATGGCTCAAGGAAAGCGAGAGGGGGTGGTCGGACGAGGATCTCGATGCTGTCGAGGAGCTGTTCGAGCCTGACAGCTACACGTTGCGGCCCTTCTTTCTGGCGCAACTCGCGGACCGTGAAGTCGCGGATATCTTCAGAAGAGAGGCACTGGGACATCCCCTTGCCTTTCTCGTCGATCTGATGATCGAACGGGAGGCAGAGAAGTTCGGGGAAGCGGTCGAGAACGTCCTGGATCTGGAAGGACGCAAGCGCTTCGTACGGGACTTTCTCCAGGAGGCGGCCCGTGACATGGCGGACCAGCAGAGCGATGCGCTCGACGAGACAGGAATTCTATGGCTCGTCGACATGGCCGTACCGGAAGGCATTCCCTCAGACACTCGCAATCTGCTCAGGAACCGTGCCAACGTCATGGCCTTCCTCACCACCGACGATCGGCCGGGATATCGCCGTTTCGCCCATTCCCAGTTGTTCAATCACTTCCTGAGCGAGGTGACGCTGGACGTGCTCGCTCGGCACGAGGTACCGAAGTTCATCCGGCGCAACATCCTGGGGGCGGACTTCCTCTCGGCTTACAGCGATCTGGTGCAACATGTGGCCAGCTCGAGCCAGGAGTCGGTCCAACACTTCTTCGACGTGGTGCGAGGGCTGGTGCACAGCTACATGTGGACAGATCGAGGCGCGCGCAACATGGGCGCCCTGCTCATTGCAACATTGCCGGCGACGAGTGAACCGGAACTACGTCTCGAGGACCTTTACGTTGACGAGGCGTTGATTCAGGGAAGCGCGGCGCCGGCGGACATGGTCCGGGTGACGGTGAATCAGCTCGACGTCCGGGGAGCCGATCTCGGCGGACTGCACTTTGCCGATTCGACAATCGTGACTCTCATCGCGAGCGACGCCACGCGAGTGTCGGATTCCTTTCCCGATCCTTCAGTGATTCGATATGAGGGCTTCGGTATGGAGCCAGACGCCGTCATCGGATCTCCGGACCAGATACAAAGCTGGGTGGACAGACACGGGAGAGCGCCGAGCCAAGCGTCTCAGGACCACGAAGGTGGTGTCCCCGAAGATCTGCGGGAACACCGCCTGGTGAAGTTGCTCGAGAGAGCCTGTCGGGTCAGGTCATACTGGATACGCGACGACGCCGAAGATCAATTCAACCGCTTCGTTCGGGACCCTGTGTGGCCTGAACTGCTGGGGTTGTTAAAGGCTCATGATCTGGCCAAAGTGAGGCATCCGGCTGCGTCCGGTCGCAAAGACGATTTCGTTCACGTCGTGAACGCTCCGGGCATACTCCAGGGATTGAGGGCGGAGTCGAGCGACACGAAGATCAGAGGCTTCCATAGGGCGCTCCTCAGTCGAATCCACGAAATGGAGGCCGGTGGGTGAGCACTGCCGTCGGACCATCCGAGGTCTGCGTTGCTTCGGTTGCCATAACTTGCTACTGCGCTGAGATTTCACGTATGTGAGTGCTCTGATTTTCTTACAATGTGAGAAACTTGTTCTTCCCAACTTGCTACAGTCGGCAGGTTGCACACTGCGAACGCCGCGCTGCTGCAGAGTGTGACCGCTTCCTGACTTGCTACAGTTACCCGCGACGTAGGGCATTGAACAAACGGCTTTTTCGTCCGCCTACTGGTCAGAAAGTCCCCAGTTGGGCGGGCGGATTCGGCGGTGCCTTGCGAGACTTTACGACGTAGGTCTCGATGCGGCTGAACTGCTCGTCGGTTGTCGTCAGGAGTCGGACCTCTCCGGCGGATGGAACTGGGCGATCCTGTTCCTCTTCTCTATACAAGGCCCGCACACGGAACGCCCGTCAGCAAGCGGGCGGTCGCCGCAGCGAGGTACTTCCCTGGGCGATGCGTTCTGCGGTTCTGCGCTTGAAACGCTCGCGGTTGTGCTGCCTACTGACCTCTGGGTCTCGATGTGCCACGACGCTCTCCTTGTCGAATTCGGATGCGGGACGGAGGACACCTGGCCGGGGTGCTGCCGGCGGTGCGCGCTGGGGAGAACGCTCATCAGCCCTTCTGCCGGGGATTGCAGAACAGGTCCGTCGATAGGCTGCCCCAATACTGGACGTCGGAAGCCTTGAAGTTGAGCGCGGTGCAGATAGTGATGTCGTTGGGGGCGGGCCGCAGCTCCTTGACTGCCTTCAGGGTGGCGATCACGCGCTTCGCCTTGTGCCGGTTCGCGCTGGTGGTGGCCGGCAGGCCGGTGGCGCAACCGCAGCTGCGTTCGCGCGGGTTTCTGGGTGATGCGATACTGCCGACGCTTCACGATTGGTGCGCGGGATGGCTGCACTGATCTCATGACGAGTGAGTGCGGAGACATGTGTGTGCGATACAGCCCGTCGAGTAGAGTGCTCTTCGTGTCGATCTGTTCGCTTACCAAGGCCGCGGGGGGCGATGACGGGTACGACGCACACCATGCAGTCGTCACCGGCCTCAATCCGCGCCTCGCACGGAGGCTGCTCTGGCACAGGGAGCGAGCGCTCAAGCTGGTGCAAAGCGCGTCGGACGTGAAGTGGCAAGGCGTTGCGTTGCCGGAGCTCGAATACAACCGCGATCTTTGCCGGGGTTCCGAATTCGGAGGCGATGGCCGGGCGCGTTACCTGCCCGCGGCGGAGCGCTACCAGGGACGGTTCTTTCTCGGCCTCGGGCCGGACGGCTTGCGCGCGCTACGGGCCTCGCGGCACCACATGCTTCTGTTGTCGGGGCTTTACGGCGTGCTGCGGCCGTTCGAGCCGATACAGCTGTACAGCTGTCCCCTGGACGCCAGCATCGCGCAGCTGTGGCGCGAGGAGAACGTGCTCACCGACATCGTGAGCGATTACGTGGTGCGGGAGGGGATCGAGAGGATTGTCGACCTGACGGCGATCGACGCCTATCGCAGGCTCATAGATTGGGACGAAGTATCGGGCTACGGCGTGCAGGTACTGCACTGCTTTCACGCGATGGGAGCGGGCGACTACGCCCTGATCCCATTCGGCAAGGTGATGGGCAAGCAGCTACTCGGAATGCCGGACGCTGAATTGCTCGCCCTGGAACCCGAACATCGTATGGAGAGTATCGTGTTCCGTGCCCTGACCGCCCCGGGCAGCGGTTTTCCGGACGAGGCGGCGGCGATCGCGGCATCGCAGCCGGAAGAAGACATCGTCGAGACTCACGCAATTGAGGCGGTTTCCGAGGTGCTTGGTGGCGGCAACCCGAAGCCCTCGGGGAGCGGCGGGGGCGGGGAGTGGCGATTCGCGGCGTTGTCGAAGTTTCGCAAGGACGTCTGGCGCCAACCGAACCTGTTCGAGCGGGTGGCGAACGCGATCGTGGAAATATGCAAAGACCCGATGACCTCTCGGGGAAACACAGTAAAGCGACTGAAGGGCGGTATGAGTGGATACTGGCGATATCGGCTGGGGGATTTCCGGCTCGTGTACCGCCCGGACAATGACCGCCTGACCGTCTTCTGCTATCGGCTGGCGCCCAGAGGTGGCGTCTACGATTGAGTAGAGAGAGAATCCTAAGAATCACGACCGAGTGCAAGTCGCGCTTGGTCAGTCGCAGATGTCGAATGTTCCGGGTAGGCCATTTTGAAAGCCGAATCAGGGTGGATGATGTGGTTCGAATTACTGGCAGGAAGAAGAAGCGTAACCGTTTCCTCCGGAAGAATGCGGATAATGGTTCAAATGCACAGGTAGATGGTTCAGGTATCCGGGCGTATGGGGTCTTGGTGCCGCGCGTCGTTGGCGATCCGGGATTCTTCTCGGATTCACCACGACGAAGCAAAATACTGAAGTTTGCGGACCGCCGAAGAAGGAGCCCTACGCGTGCGGAAAGACAACTGGAACAAATTTTGAATACCCTCAAAGGAGGGGTTTTGCGAGGCAAGTTCAAGCGCGAGCATGCAGTCTCTGGGAAATGGATTGTCGACTTCTTCTTTCCCAAGATAAGGCTGGCGATAGAAGTTGATGGATCCGCTCATCTCACCGAAGAGCAGGCAATTCGTGACCGAGAAAAGGATGCCGACTGTGCAAGACTTGACATCACGGTTCTTCGGATTAGCAATCACGAGGTTTTTGGAAACCGGAGGAAATTGATTAACAAACTCCGGGGTGGATGGCGAAGGGCCTTGGATCGCGAGAACCAAATTATTGGCAAGACACCTGTCTAGCCAATGAGCATTGGCATAGTCGTGGCAACACTGGCCTTCGGGTCCCGGATATCGAAGGGCAGGCAGTTCGTTGCGACACTGTCGAAGAAACGGCGGCACAGTGAACGGGTGAACTTTGGGGTGCGGGGGTAGACCGGCGCCACTACATCATGCTGATGCTGCTGGTGGTGGTGCGCCTCATCATCGGACATCGGCGACTGCGAGACCTCGACTACTACCGGGACGATGAGCTGGTCAAGCAGGTGCTCGGCCTGAACCGCCTGCCGGACTTGGCGTTGGCATTCTCTTGAGAAGTACGCGTGACGTTCTGTATTCATGTGAAATCTGAGATTTTGCCACCAGATCCGAATTACAAAACCGGGCCACGTCCGTCAGCCCACGAGCCTCGCGCGAAGCGCGGACCCGATGTCGGAGGGGGTGTCGAGCACTTCCACCCCGGCGCGCTCGAGCGCGGCGCGTTTGGAGGCGTGGGTTCCGCGATCCCCCATCACGATGGCGCCGGCATGGCCCATCTTCCGGCCGGGAGGGGAGGCGCGGCCGGCGATGAACGCGAAGACCGGCTTCTCCATCGCGGCGGCGTACTCCGCCGCCTCTTCCTCCATCGAGCCGCCGATCTCGCCGACCATCACCACGGCCCGGGTGCGTTCGTCCCCGTCCAGGGATTCGAGCGCGTCCCGGGTGCTGGTGCCGGCGACCGGATCGCCGCCGATGCCGACCAGGGCGGACTGGCCGAAGCCCGCCTGCACGACATTGAGGCACATCAGGGTGCCGAGGCTCCCGCTGCGCGTGATGACCCCGACCTCCCCGGGCTGGAAGATGTCGGGGTCGAAGGCGGGCATGAATCCCACGAAACACTCCCCGGGCGTCACGTGTCCCGCGGTGTTCGGGCCGGCCACCCTCGTTCCGTTCGCGCGAGCGGCGGCCAGCACGTACATCACGTCCTGCACCGGCACGTGCTCGGTGAGGATCACGAGCTTGCCGGCGCCCGCTTCGACGGCGTCGACGGCGGCATCCTTTACTCCAAGGGGCGGGATGAAGAGCACCGACACGTCGAAGCCCGCGTCGTCCATCGCATCCTGCGCGCTCTCGTAGACCGGCACCCCGCAGTGTTCCGTCCCCGCCTTTCGCGGGTTCACGCCCCCCGTCACCCGGGTGCCGTAGGCCTGCATGCGCGCCGTCCAGAAGGAACCCTGGCGGCCGGTGATCCCCTGCACCAGCACGCGCTCGTGCCCCCGGACGATCACGCCGCGGACCCCGCCGAAGGCGCGCGCGCCGCCTCGACCGCGGCCCGGATCGCGTCGTCCATCGTCGCCCGGGGCTCGATGCCGAGGCGAGCCCGCAGCATCGCTACCGCCTCGCGCCAGCCGGTGCCGCGGATGCTGAAGAAGACGGGAATCGACGGCGAGAGATCGAGCCAGGCGTCGATGACTCCTTCCGTCATCACGTCGGTACGCGCGAAGGCGCCGCAGAAGTTGACCACCAGGCTCCTGACCCGATGGTTTGCGAGCACCAGCTCCAGGGCGGGCCGTGCCATCGTGTAGGCCTCCCCGCCGATCTCGAGAAAATTGGCGGGCCGACCGCCGTGGTGGGCGATCACGTCCATGGTGGCCATGGTGAGGCCGGCGCCGTTGGCGAGCACTCCGACTTCCCCGTCGAGCTCGACATACTTGAGGCCCAGGCCCTCGCCGCGCAACTCGAGTTCGCTGAGCGGATCGGGGCGCCCGAGCGCGGCGAGCTCCGGCTGCCGCTTGATACTCGAATCGTCGAGCACCAGCTTGCAGTCGAGCGCGGCGAGGGAGCCGTCCCGCAGCAGGGCGAGGGGATTGACCTCGAGCAGCTCGGCATCGTGCCCGCGGTAGATCGCGTAGAGCCGCGCCAGCAGGTCCGCGACGGCATCCTTCGTCTGGGCGTCGAGGTCGAGTCCCTCGCAGCGCGAGAGCAGGGATCCGCGCTCCGGTCCCCCACGAATGTCGACCGCGATGCGGCGCAGGCGCTCGGGAAAGCGGCGAGCCGACTCCTCGATGTCCATGCCCCCGGCGGTGGAGAACATCAGGAGCGGAGCGCGGCTCTCCGGGTCGTTGAGCACCGCGGCATAGAACTCCCGCGCGATGTCCGCGCGCTGCTCCACGAGCACCCGCTCCACCGGGTGCCCCGCAATGTCCATGGCAAGGATCTCGGCCGCTGCCGCCCGCGCCGCGTGGCGGTCGTCGGCGGCCTTGATGCCGCCCGCCTTCCCGCGCCGTCCCGCCGGCACCTGCGCCTTGACGATGCAGGGCCCCAGGTCCTCCGCGGCGCGCGCCGCGGCGTCAGGGCTCTCCGCGACCCGGGAGCGCGGTGTCGCGATCCCGCCCGCGGCGAGGAGAGGCTTGCCGGCGTATTCCTCGAGGTTCATCCCGTCTCACCTGCCCCAGCGCGCCCAGTAGGCGCCGAAGAGCTCCTCTTCCGCCGGCTTGTCTTCCGGGATCACCGTGCACAGGTGGGTAATGTTGAGGAAGTGCCGGTACCCGAGGTTCTCGCTGATGCTGTTGCCCTGCCAGGTCCCGCAGCCCATGCTCAGGGTGAAGTTGAGGCCGCTGTCGAAGCCGCCGCCGTTGCCGAAGGTGTGGGCGAAGTTCACCAGCACCCGGACCACGTCGAGCGATTCCGCGACCCGGCGCGCCCGGTCGGCGTCGCGGGTATGGATTCCGCAGGAGTGTCCCTTGCCCTTCACCTCGAGGATTCCCGCCACCCGCGCGATCGCGTCTTCGAAGTCCCGCGCCCGGTACACCGTCAGCACGAGCGAGAGCTTCTCGTCGGCAAAGAGTCCGAGCGCGTCCTCCTCCACCATGAAGAAGCGGGCGCCTGCGGCCGCGTTGGCAAGCCCCATCTCGCTCCTCAGCACCTCGGCATCCTTGGCGATGACCCTCCGGTTGAGACGCCCGTTCACCCACAGGGTCCGCGCGATGGCTTCCTTTTCTTCCGGCCCGGCGAGGTATCCGCCCGCGCGCCGCAAGGCGGCCATCGCGTCGTCATAGACGTCGTCGAGAATGACGAGAGCGTTTTCCGAGGAGCACGAGGTCGCGTTGTCGAAGGTCTTGGAGGCGGCGATCTTGGCCGCCGCGTCGTCGAGATCGGCGCTGCTGTCGATGATCACGGGAACGTTGCCGGCCCCTACGCCCACCGCGGGGGTACCGCTCCGATAGGCGCCGCGCACGTTGTTCTGCGATCCGGTCACCACGACCAGGTCGCAGGCCTCCATCAGGGCCGAGGTCGCGGCCCGGTCGACCGGAGAGGGGAGAACCTGCACGAGGTCCGCCGGCGCGCCTATCCGGCCGAGCTCGCGGCGCATGTAGTCCACGGTGGTCGTGGTGGTGGCGAGCCCCGCCGGCGAAGGCGCCACGATGACCGCGTTGCGGCCCTTGACCGCCATCATCGCCTTGTTGACAGGAGTCGCCGACGGATTGGTGGAGGGGGTGAGCGCCGCCACCACGCCGACCGGTTTCGCATACTTGACGATGCCTCGGTCGGCATCCTCCTCGATGACCCCCACCGAGCGCACCCTCATCAGATCGCGCAGCGTCCCGAAGGTCTTGCGCTGGTTCTTGATCACCTTGTCCGCGGCATTGCCGAGGCCAGTGTCCTCGACCGCGAGAGCGGCGAGTTGCGTCGCGCGCTCGGGCTTGTACAGCGACCAGGCGAGCGCGGTCACCGCTTCGTCCACCCGCGCCTGATCGGAATTGTGGAACTCGGCCATCGCGCGGCGCGCACGCTCCACCAGACCCGCGATTCTCTCGCCGGTATCGCCACCCCCGGCCGGGTGGTGCTCGTGCTGCGGCAGCGCCTGGTTCATGGCGACTCGCTCCTGCTCCTTTCGGAACACGACTCTAGCCAATCCTGCGCCTCCAGCGAAGTCCGGGGCCCGGTCGGACCCGCTGCGCGCCGCGGGAGCTCCGCTTTCGCATGCACGCCGCCGACCGGGATTCCTGCTTCCGGAACCTGTCTTGCCGCAAAGCTCCGCCGGTCTTGGTGAGCTACGGGCGCGAAGATGTCAGTAAGGGCAAGGCGAACGCGCGGCAGGGCGCGCAGGGCGAGCCGGAAACAGACGAATTGCCGGGGGCGCGCCAAGGATGGCGCGCCGCAACGCCGTCCATGCCGGCAGACTCGCGTCCGCAGCAGGATATCGGGGAAACATTGCGGCCGGGTTCCCGGATTCGGGTATGTCCCTTGCGGGCAATGTCCCCGCCGACTGGGGCCATCCTCCGACGCTCGCCGTGCGCGGATGAGTCTCTCTGCTATGGTGCGCGCCCGGTGACCCTTCGGCGGGCGACCGGGATGAGCCCTTGCCGATCGAAGTAGCGCCGCCGCTCGCGCTCCGATGCGCGCAAGCGGTCACCCGGGGGCGCCCCTGCCGCCGTTTACGCTCGAGAATCCCGTCCACGCCCCGAACCCCCGTTTCCTGGTCATTCGTCCTCCTCATTCCACGCCCGGCCCACCACGACGATGCTCCGCGCCGCCTCCTCGCCACCGAGGCTCTCCACGCTGGTCCTGCTCACCGCGCTCTCGGTCCTCTCGCTCAACATGTTCCTGCCCTCCCTTTCGAACATCGCGGAGGAATTTGAAGCCGACTACGCGCTCGTGAACCTCTCCATCGCGGGATACCTGGGGATCATGGCGGTGCTGCAGTTGATCATGGGACCCCTGTCGGACCGCTACGGGCGAAGGCCGGTGTTGCTCGCGGGAACCGCGCTGTTCGCTCTCGCCTCGCTCGGCTGCGCGCTGGCGGGCAACATCTGGGTCTTCCTCGCGTTCCGGATCCTGCAGGGCGCCATAGTCGCCGGAAACGCGCTGTCGCGCGCAGTCATCCGGGACATGGTGCCCGCGAGGGAAGCCGCGAGCCTCATGGCGCACGTCGCGATGGCGATGGCGGTGGCGCCGATGCTGGGGCCGATGTTCGGCGGCGCGCTCGACGAGATCTTCGGCTGGCGCGCGAGCTTCGTGGTCTTCACCGGGTTGGGGGTGCTGGTGCTCGGCCTTTGCTGGATCGACCTGGGCGAGACAAACCGGACTCCGTCGGAGACCTTCCTCAAGCAGTTCCACGACTACCCCGAGCTTCTGCAATCGCGCCGCTTCTGGGGCTACGCGCTCTGCCTCATGTTCTCCACCGGCGCCTTCTACGCCTTTCTGGGAGGCGCGCCCCTGGTCGCGAGGACGGAGTTCGGCCTGTCCCCGGCCATGCTGGGCGTCTGCATGGGAACGATCACCGCCGGCTTCATGTTCGGCAACTTCCTCTCCGGCCGCTACGCGAGGCGCTATCCGTTGGCGGTGCTCATGGTGGCGGGAGGCGCTCTCGCCTGCACCGGCCTCTCCGCGGGGCTGCTGCTCCTGCTGTCCGGCTTCGTGCACGTCGCGGTGCTCTTCGGCGCCACGGTGTTCGTGGGCCTCGGCAACGGACTGATCGTGCCGAGCAGCAACGCCGGCGCGATGTCCGTCAATCCCAGGCTCGCGGGCAGCGCCGCGGGGCTGTCGGGAGCGCTGATGGTGGGCGGCGGGGCCTTGCTCTCGACGGCCACCGGGGCAGTCCTGAGCGAGGTCGACGGCGCCCACGTGCTGCTCGCGATGATGCTGCTCACCTCGCTGCTGGGATTCCTCGCCGCCCTCCATACCCTGCGACTGGAGAGGTCACCGGCTACTCCGCATCCAGCGTGAGGTAGGGAGCGATGGCCTCCAGCCTCTTCGGGCCGATGCCCGGGATCTTCAGCAGGTCTTCCACTCTTCGGTAGGGCCGGCCGGCGATGATCTTCGCGGCGCTGACCGGACCGATGCCCGGAATGCGCTGAAGCTGCGCGTCGGTTGCGCGATTGAGGTCCAGCGGCGCGTCGTCGCGAGACCGGGTGCCCGCTACCTGCTCCTTGAATGCATCGAGTTCCGCCGCCGCCTTCCGACTGTTCCTGCGCATCTCGACGAGCAGCTCCGGGTTCGTCGCCTCCCAGATGCCGGTGCGCTTCAGCATCGCAAGCGTGCGCAGGTCATCCAGCTCCTCCAGCACCTGCCGGCTCGAACGGCCGTCCGGAGCCGGTCGGGTCTTGCCGTGCACTCTCGCCAGCCCCGCCTCGACGAGCAGGTGGCCGAGGTCGCGGCCGTCGTGCGTTTCCACGAACGCGTAGTAGCGCCCGCCCGCCGATCGGCCCGGGGCCCATGCGTAGCTCGTGTGGACGGAGAAGGGCTCCGCGAGAACGGTCTTCACGTAGTCCGTCGCCCGCTCACCGTAGCGCACCACGTCGTGCGGGTCCTCCAGGCCGAAGTGGTGCTGCTGGTCGCGGATGCGCTCGAGCTCCGCGGCGCTGCCGAAGTCGGTCTCCGGACAGTCCACGAAGTAGAGGCGCAGGTGCAGCTCGCGGTCCCCGGCCTTCACTCGAAAGCTGTCGCCGTCGTTCATGTCCGCCTCGATCAGAACCGCGTCCTCCACCGTCTCGAGCTCGGCGGCGCACGGGATCAGGGGTACGCAGACGAGAATCGAGAGCAGGAAACCTGCGGGACTCTTCATGAGTGCATTCGCCTTCGACGGGTGCGCTTCGCATATCTACATCATCGACGTGCCCGCTTCGACCACGCGAGCAACGCGATGACCCGCGCGCCTCACAGTGGGGGAAGGTCTCGCGGTGGAGGACGTCGTCACCTGCACGGAGGGTGTCTTCGGACAGATTGCCGGTATCCGCTACGCCATCGGCAGCGAGCCCTTCGTCGTTCGCGCTTGCTCGCTGTTTCCGGGCGAGGACGACGCGCGCCGCCATGGGAACGCCGGCCCGCGCGCCGGCAGGCGCTGCTTCCTGACCGCCCCGACCCCGTTGCCGCGGGGCGGCAGCGGCGATGATCGAAGCGGGAGCCGGGATCAGAAAGTCAGGGATACCCGGCCGAGAAGACCGAAGTCGGCGAGGGCTTCGCCGCCCGGCTCGGCGAAGAAGATGCCGGCCGTGGTCCCGGTATTGACCACCTGGCCCGCCTCCATGCCCTTGCCCTCGCGACGGCGCCGGTTGGCCAGCCAGACCATGACGTTCAGCGGATCTCCGAGAGCGTTGGCGCCACGCCCCTCCCGCACGAGCTCGCCGTTCACGCTCAGAGTCACCGGAATTGCGGGCCGGTCGATGTCGCGCCAACCCTCGACGGGAGCGCCCAGCACCAGGGGACCGTCGGTGCCGTTGTCGGCCATGACCCAGGCGATCGGTTTCTCCAGCCAGTCCCGTACATGGCCGTTCACGACCTCGACCGAGGGGTGCATCGACCTGATTGCGTCCGCCACCTCGTCCGCGGAATAGGGGGCCGCACGCGCGGGGAGATCCGCTCCGAGAGTGAAGGCGACCTCGCTCTCGAGACCGATCGTCAACAAGGAACGGGGTACGAGATCCGCCGGACTCGAACAGAGGTTCGACTCGAGAATGTGGGCGTAGTAGGGCTCGTCGGCGCCGAGGTTGCTCTGCATTTCGGGGCTCGTCGCTCCCACCAGGAAGCCCACGACCCGTTCCCCCGACAGGGCCACTACCCGCTCGGCGACCCGGGCCGCGTCCTCGAGACTGTCGAGTCCCAGCTCCGCCGGAACCTCGTCGATCGCGTAGTTGCCCTTGCGCGCCGCGTCGAAGAGGCGGGCGGCTCTCTCGAGCTGTCCGGGTGACATCGGCATTGCCGGATCAGACGAGGGCAGCGCCTGGCCAGATGCCGTAGTGCATCGCCGCGAGCTGCGCGTCGTTCTCCGCCATCGGCTTGCCGTCCCCGCTCGGGTACTCAATCGCAGCCGGTAGTGGGAGGGTTCGACTCACTGACAGGTCCCTGCTCAGGCCGGGTCGGGGTCAGGCAATCCGACGTCCCTCGGGACAGTACCACAGCGCTGTCCGCATCCGTAGCTGCATTCCGGGCCCACAGGATGTGGCCACCGGAGGCTCGGGCCGTGTAGGCCACCGTCTCCAGCCGAGTGGGAAGTCGACCCGACCTGCCATCATCCGGCGGTGTGCCGGCTCGGCCGCACGGATGCCGCGCGGCAGGCTCGGGCAGGGCAAGGTAAGCTGTAGCTCGTTGACGCAGGCGTACGGGTACTTAAGCCCATGCTCACCGACATTGCAGGCATCGTCGACCTCGACCGGTACCCGATCTCCAGTCTCGAGGCTCCCGACGCGGAGGAGCTGGTGCGCGTGGCGCGGGAGCGCCTGGCCGAGGACGGGGTGTTCACCCTCCCCGGCTTCATCCGTCCCGCCGCCCTGGCGGCCATGCAGCGGGAGGCGGACAGGCTCTGTCCCCATGCCTTCCGGCGCCTCGATCACCGCAGCGGCTTTCCGCCCGGCATGGGCGAAGTGACCCGGGTGAGCCTGGGGTGCATCGGCTACGACCAGATGGAGCTCGAGTCGCCGATGGGACGCCTCTTCCGCTGGGAAGGCCTGACGCGTTTTGTCTCCGAAGTGCTCGAGCGCCGGCCCTTCCACCGCAGCGCCGACCCGATCGCATCGTGCATGGTGACCGACCTCGCGCCCGGCGACGAGCTCGGCTGGCACTTCGACGCCAACGACGGGATCGTCACCCTCATGTTGCGCTCGCCGGGGGCCGGGGGCGCCTTCGAGTACGCGCCCAACGTGCGCCGGCGCCACGACCTCCGGTCGCTCATCGATGAGGTGCTGGCGGACACTTGCGAGGAAGTCGTCGAGCTCGGCGCGCGCCCCGGCACGCTCACGCTGTTCAACGGTTTCCAGTCCCTGCACCGGGTAGCGCCGGTCGAGTCGGCCCCCTCGAGGCTGATGCTGATCTTCAGCTACGACTCCGCTCCCGGACAGGTATTCAGCGACGAAGTCAGGCTGCGCTTCTTCGGCCGCCGCGAGCCCGTCGCGGTGCCGGACGAGGACCGCCCGCTTCCCGTATCCTGAGGCGAGTCTCGCGTTCGGGCCGCCTCTACGCCACCGCGCCGGGCCACAGGCCGCATTGATGCGGATCAACCGGCGAAGATCGCTTTACTGCCCTCGCTCTGCGTGCACGAAGATGTAAGGCACGTTTGCGCCGGTAGTCGGTGATCTGTATCCGATGTCCGTATGCATGGACCGGAGCGTCAATCCGTGTGACGTCAAGAGCGTCTCGACCTCCTGCGTCGAACGGGCCCGCGCATCCAGGCGCCGGTCGCCCCCGCTTCCCGCCGTGTCATCCGACTCATCCGGCGACTGCCGGTGCTCGAAGGTAAGCAATGCCGAGCCGCCCGTCTTCAGCACTCGATGCGTTCCTCTGATCACTTCATCGCAGGAATCCAGGAACTCGAGGCATCCGCAGGCCAGCACCACATCGAAGACCCGGGATTCAACCATGGGGACTCCATGGTTCAGGTCGTGGATCAGCACGAGCTCGTACCCTCCCAGGCTTCTGCACTGTTCCACCATCTGGCGGGAGAAGTCGCAGCCGAAGAAGCGGGCTTCCATCACCCCGGCTTCCGTGAGACACCTGCCGAGATAGCCGTTGGCGCAGCCCATGTCCAGAACTGCCAGAGGCGCCTTCTTCCCGTCGCTCCCGTACTTGCTCCTGATCTCGCCGATCAGCCACGCCGGCACTCTGTATTCGGCGCCTCCGACGAAGTCATCGTAGTGGTCCGCGATCTCGTCGTATGTATCCCGCGCGTTCATGTACTCGACCGACGGAGTGCTCTCTCTCCCCGCAGCTTTCATGAGGGCGCCTGGATTATCGCTCGAAAGGTAGCGAGCGAAAGACAGAAAGTGTTGAATGGCGCCTGAGACCTCGAGGGGAGTCGACATGGGCGAAATCACTCGGCAGCTCGCGGAGTTCGCGAGCAGAATCGACTACGAAACCCTGTCGGGCGCAGTGAGGGAACGCACCAAGGCGCTCGTCTCGGATCACGTGGCCATCGCGTACCGGGCCCGCCAGGAAGCGGCCATAAGCCCGAGCATCGTTTCCGCACTGGGGCGCCTGGGGCTCGGCGCCGGCGAGGCGAGCGTCATCGGCGATGCACGAACCTATGCTCCGCCCGCGGCCGCGTTCTTCAACGGCGCCCTTGCGCACTGCCTCGACTTCGACGACACCCACGCCCGCTCCTCGCTCCATCCGAGTGCGCCCATCGTGCCGGCGGCGCTCGCGGCGGCGGAAATGGTGTCCGCGAACGGACGTGACTGCATCGCCGCCATCACCGCCGGCTACGAAGTCCAGATCCGGCTGAGCCTCGCGCTGGGCCCCTCCGCACACTACGCGCGCGGCTACCACCCCACCGCCACCTGCGGGGTATTCGGAGCGGCGGCGGCGGCCGGCCGCATCCTGGGACTGGAGGTCCAGGAGATGGTGCACGCTTACGGGCTCTGCGGCAGTCAGGCCGCGGGCTCCATGCAGTTTCTCGCCGACGGCGCGTGGAACAAGCCCTTCCATGTCGGATATGCGGCGATGAGTGGGCTCATTGCCGCCAGCCTCGCAAGCGAAGGGTTTCGCGGCGCGGCGGACGCGATTGAAGGCGATGCCGGTTTCCTCGCGTCGTACGCGCCGGACCCGAGCCCCGACGAGGCGGTGCGCAATCTCGGAATCGACTGGGAGACCCTCGATATCGCGGTGAAGCCCTACCCGTCCTGCCGCTACGGGCACGCCGCGATGGACGCGCTGATCGCGCTTCGTGCCGATCACGGAATCGATGACGATGCGGTCGAGTCGGTGCGCGTCGGCCTGCCGCAGACGGGCTGGCGGCTCATCGGCAATCCCGAACCCGAGAAGCAGAACCCGCAGAACTACGTCGACGGACAGTTCTCGATGCCCTTCGTCGCCGCCGTGGCCCTGCGCGAAGGAGGCATGAGCTGGGACAGCTACGCCGCCCATCTCGACGACCCTCGCACGCGGTCGCTGTGCCGGCGGGTCAGCTCGGAGGTGGATCCCGAAGTGGAGACTCACTTCCCCGCCCACATGGCGGGATCGGCGCGGGTGCGCACTCGCGACGGGGAGGAGTTCGAGAAGCTGGTGGTGATTGCGAAGGGCGAGCCGGAGAACTTCCCCGCGACGGCAGAACTGCGCGCGAAGTTCGACGGACTGTTCGGCGACTACATGCCAGGCGAACATCGCGTTGCGTTGGCCGAAGCACTCGATGGCTTCGAGGCAGCGGAGCGCGTGGCCGCAATCCTGCACCTCGGGCGAGCGCACGAACACCGGCTCCGCGCCAGCGCCTGATCGCCCGCGCGCGAATCTGCTCGACACTAAAGCATGACTGACTCAGTCGCTTTCGCGCTTCCGTGCGGGCGCGAGATTCTGTCCCCGTGCCCCGAACCAATGAGGAGTCGATGCCGATGAGCGTGATCCCAAAGGAGGTCGGACCGCGGCGCTACCGGGAGTCCTTCGGCCGCTACTTCGAGGACTTCGACGCCGGTGACGTGTACGAGCATCGCCCCGGACGCACCATCGGAGAGTCGGACAACACCTGGTTCACGCTGCTCACCATGAACCAGCACCCGCTGCACTTCGACGAAGCCTACGCCGCGCACAGCGAGTTCAAGCGCCCGCTCGTCAACTCCTGCCTGACGCTTTCTCTCGTGGCCGGCATGAGCGTGAGCGACCTGAGCCAGAAGGTCATCGCCAACCTCGGCTGGGACAAGATCCGCCTCACCGCGCCGGTCTTCGTCGGCGATACGCTGTACGCGGAGTCCGAAGTCCTTTCCAAGCGGGAATCGAAGTCACGCCCCACCCAGGGCATCGTTTCCGCCCGCACCGTGGGCAAGAAAGCCGACGGCACCGTCGTCATCACGTACGAGCGCACCTTCCTGGTGCCGAAACGCGGTCACGCGGTGGATGACCTCGCCGACTACTGAGCCGCTGCGCGCGACCGCGAAGTATCGAGCACGCCGAACGAGCGCTTGCGTCGGGAGCTTGTTCAGGTGTTCAGACAACGTGGGGAGCGGGGAGACGGCACGGAAGGGCCTGATCGCTCGTCCTTTAGCGCCACGATTACAGCCGGTGGATCCCGCTCATCAAGGGAATGACGAAAGGTGAGGCCCGAAGCAGGTCCCCTCATTCCCGCGGAAGCGGGAATCCACCGGCCCACCCGATCGTGGATGCGGGCGCGTGCCAGCGAGGATGCGCCGGCAGCGCTCTCCGGGCCCTTGCCGGAAGAAGCGTCTATCCCGTGACCGACGACCTCCGCCCCAACTACGACGAGGCCCTCGTCCTCGACGCGGTCGATCGCTTCCTCGAGCGCGAGGTGCGCCCTCACGTGCACGCGCTCGAGGCGAGCGACACCTGGCCGGCGGAGATCGTCGAGAAGATGCGCGAGCTCGGCCTCTTCGGCGCGACCATCGGCGAAGAGTACGGCGGGCTCGGGCTGCCCGCCTCCACCTACGCAAAGATCGTCGAGCGCGTGTCGGCAGTGTGGATGTCGGTCTCGGGGATCTTCAACTCCCATCTCATCATGGCCGCCGCGGTGGAGCGCTTCGGCAGCGATGCGCAAAAGGCCCGCTACCTTCCGCGCTTCGCCTCCGGCGAGCTGCGCGGCGGCATCGCGCTCACCGAGCCCGACTGCGGCACCGATCTTCAGGCCATCCGCACCACCGCCCGCCGCGACGGGGACCGCTACCGGGTGAACGGCACCAAGACCTGGATCAGCAACGGGATCCAGGGCCACATCGTCGCGGTGCTGGTCAAGACCGACCCCAAGACGGAGCCGCGCCACCGGGGCATGAGCCTCCTGCTGATCGAGAAGGGCGAGGGCTTCCGGGTGGGCCGAAAGCTCGAGAAGCTCGGCTACAAGGGCATCGATTCCGGCGAGCTCGTGTTCGACGAGTGCGAGGTGCCCTGCGAGAACCTCGTCGGCGAGCGCGAGGGCCGCGGCCTGCAGCAGATCCTGGCCGGGCTCGAGCTCGGCCGCATCAACGTGGCCGCGCGCGGGGTGGGCATCGCGCGCGCGTGCCTCGAAGAATCCATCGCCTACTCCCAGGTGAGGAAGACCTTCGGCAAGCCGATCTGCGAGCACCAGTCCATCCAGATCAAGCTCGCGGAGATGGCGACCCGCCTGGAGGCTTCGCGCCTGCTGACCGAGCAAGCCGCCCTCGCCTACGAGCGCGGAGAGCGCTGCGACCTCGAAGCAGGCATGGCCAAGCTCTTCGCGACCGAGACCGCGCTGTTCAACAGCCTGGAGGCGATGCGCCTGCACGGCGCCTACGGCTACTCGAAGGAGTTCAACATCGAGCGCTACTACCGGGACGCCCCGCTGCTCGCGATCGGCGAGGGCACCAACGAGCTCCAGCGCCTCATCATCGCCCGGCAGCTCATCGAGCGTCACCCCGCCTGAGCGAGCCGCCCACACCCATGGTGTCTCGTCCCGGCGAGCGGGCAAGCCACGGGTGACTTGCCCCGGACTGCGAGCGCAGAGGGGACTTGCGCCGCGAAGCAGGCAGCCGACACTGCGTCGAAGCGGCTCGAGGGAATTTGGTCAAGACAAGTCTTGTCAAGTCATGACTTGACGAAACACGACTTGACGAAACCGCGCGATCGCGGCACGCGTCGCTGCTCGAGGGCGGCGACCGGTATCACCCGGAGGCGCGCAGGCGTTGGGCTTGCTCCCCGTCCTCGACCGGGATGAGGCGGTTCCAGCCGTGGCGATCCTCGATCTCGCCGAGCTGAATGCCGGTGATGGTGTCGTAGAGCTCCCGGGTCAGCTCGCCGGTCGCGTTGCCGTTGATGACCCATTCCTTTCCGCGGTAGGCGATCTTGCCCACCGGCGCGATGATCGCCGCGGTGCCGGCGCCGAAGGCCTCGACCAGCTCGCCGTTGCCGATGGCGTCGATGACTTCGTCGATCGCCACCAGCCCTTCCTCGACCTCGAGACCGCGGTCGCGCAGCAGGGTGATGACGCTGTCGCGGGTCACGCCGCGCAGAATCGTCCCCCGCAGCGCGGGGGTGACCACCCGGTCCCGGAAACGGAAGAAGATGTTCATCGCACCGACCTCTTCCACGTAGCGGTGCTCCACCCCGTCGAGCCAGAGCACCTGCGCGTAGCCGGCGGCGTTGGCGCTCTGCCCGGGGTAGAGGCTGGCGCCGTAGTTCCCCGCCGTCTTGGTCTCGCCGGTGCCGCCCGGCGACGCGCGGGTGAAGCGTTCCTCCACGCTGAGCGCGACCGCGGCGGAGGCGGTATCGAAGTACGCCCGCACCGGAGCGGTCATCACGAGAAAGCGGTAGCTCCGGGCGGGGCGCACCTCGAGCTGGGGTTCGGTGGCGACGATGAGGGGCCGGATGTAGAAGGCCTGGCCGCGCTTTCTCGGAATCCAGCCGTGGTCCAGCCTCACCAGCTCGTCGATGGCCCGGAAGAACACTTCTTCGTCCACCGCGGGTATGCACATTCTCTCGCAGGAGTGGCGCAGCCGCTCGGCGTTGCGGTCGGGCCGGAACACCCGCACCACGCCGTCGACTCCCATGAAACCCTTGAGGCCCTCGAACACCGACTGGCCGTAGTGCAGGGTCGCGCTCGCGGGCGGCAGCGAGATCGGCCCGAAGGGGAGCACTTCCGGCGAGTGCCAGCGCCCGTCGTCGTAGCGCATGCTGAACATGTGATCCGAGTACACGTCGCCGAAACCGAGCCTGTCGAAATCGACCGAGCCGAGGCGGCTCTCCGCGACGCGCTGGATCTTGAGGTTGGACAGCATGACGTTCTCCCGGGGCTTTTCGCGATTACGTCAGAAAGCCCCATGGCGGTCAAACCACGGCCACGAACCGCCATGCTCCGCCGGCCCCGATCCCTTTCGTGACCGGGCCGTCCGGAGCGCCTTCGCGGCTTTCGGCCGCCGCGTTGCGCGCTCCCGTGAATCCGGGTTAGCCTGCCGGGCCGCCCGGGACCGGCACAGAAAGCGACTCCGTGCTCACGGACCCGGCCGACAGGAAGTCGCTCCTGCGGTCAGCGCACAGGGACGGTGCGGGCACTTTCGCGGTTCGGGCACACCCGACCGAACCCATCACACGAGGGAGAAACACGATGAGATTGTGGACGAAGTGTTCCATCGTTCTGGCGGCTCTCCTGTGGCTGCCGCTCGCCGGCCAGGCGGAGGGAGTGGACGAGCTGCCGGCGGACATCGCGGAGAAGCTCTACGCCGAGGACATGCTCGATCCGATGCAGCCGATCGGACCGAGCGCCTACCGTGACTGGAAGGCGCCGAACCCGCCGCCGTGGACGATCGGCTACGCCAGCTCCTACGCGGGGAACACCTGGCGCGCGGGCGTCATGGACCGCCTGATCCAGGAGCTCATTCCCAAGTGGAAGAAGCTCGGCCTGCTCAAGGAGGTCATCGTCACGCAGTCGAACCTCAAGGACGCGCTGCAGATCCAGCAGATGCGCCAGCTCGTGGACCGCGGGGTGGATGCGCTCATCGTGTGCTGCTCCAACCCCACCGCGCTGAACCAGACCGTCCAGTACGCCTACGAGAAAGGCATTCCCACCTTCTCCTTCGTCGGCTACCTGACCTCGCCCTACTCCATCAACTCTTCCGCCAACTACCAGCTCGCCGGGCACCGCATGGGCACCTGGATGGCGGATGAGCTCGGCGGCTCCGGCAAGGTGCTGGTGGTCGAGGGCATTCCCGGCACTTCCGGCTCGGACTCCCAGGACCGAGGCATCAAGGCGGGCCTCGGAGAGTACTCCGACATCGAGATCGTCGGCTCCATCGCGGGCATGTGGACGGACCAGGTCGCGCAGGCCGAGGTCCAGAAGTGGCTCGCCACCCACCCCGGCCAGCTCGACGGCATCGTGGTGCAGTCCGCGGCCGAGATGGGCGTGCTCAACGCGCTCAAGCAATCGGGCCGCGACATGATCCCCGTCACCATCGGGGGCGAGCTCGGCGCCATCTGCTACTGGCGCAAGAACATCGACTACATCAGCGGCGCCTACCACGTGTGGCCGCCCGGTGACGACTTCGAGCTCATCTGGGACATCATGATGCGCACGCTCCAGGGCCAGGGCCCGAGGCTGCAATCGGTGATGGTCGACATCATCCCCTTCGGCAAGGACGACGTGATGGCGATGATGGGAGAGGACTGCGATGAGAACAACAAGCTCTGGGCCCACGTCGGACCCCAGGTCTGGGGCAGCAAGGAGTTCCTCGATCACTTCTTCCTGCGGCCCGCGGACCCGGAGGCCTACAAGGCGTCCGACCACTGACGGCCAAGGCAGAGCCGGATTCTCGAAACTCCAACGGACTCGTCCGGTCCGCCGCAGGCTGACCGGATGAGTCCCGAGGGCGCCGCGACCGGCCTGTCCCGGCAATCGGGCGCCGCCGCGCATCCATCGGCGGCGCCCTCCACCGCGCGCGATGTCGTCTCCGTGCTCGGGGTACGGAAGACCTACGGGGTGACGCGGGCGCTGGACGGCTGCTCCTTCAGCGCCCGGCGCGGTGAGATCCACGCCATCGTCGGCGGGAACGGCTGCGGAAAGTCGACTCTCGCCAAGGTCATGTCGGGAGTGGTGCTGCCCGATGCCGGGCAGTTCTCCATCCTCGCCCACACGCCGCGCACTCCACTGGAGGCGCGCCGCGCCGGGATCGCGACCGTGTACCAGGAGGTCCTCGTCGCGGACGCCTGCTCGGTGGCCGACAACCTCTTCGTGGGTTCGGACCACCTCTTCACCAAGACGCGGCCGAGCGCGGAGAAGCTCCAGACCGCCCGCACGCTGATGAAGGAGCTGACCGGTCTCGCGATCGACCCGGAGATGGACGCCGGCGGACTGCCGCTCTCCATCAAGCAGTGGATCACCATCGGCCGGGCGCTGCTCATGAAGCCGGAGGTGCTCATCCTGGACGAGTCCTCGGCCGCCCTCGATCTCGATTCCACCGAGCGGCTCTTTGCCCGGATGCGCGAGCTGCGCGACCAGGGCGCGACGGTGATCATCGTCACCCACCGCATCGCGGAGCTCATCCGCATCAGCGACCGCGCCACCGTGATGCGCGACGGGCGCGACGTGGGGGTGCTGGAGAAGCAGGAGATCACCGAGCAGAACCTGCTCGGCCTGATGACCGGCGACCGGGACCTGGCCCATGACGAAGCCGGCCCGGCGCTGCGCTCGGCGGGCGAAGACCTCGTGATGCAGGCCGACGGCCTTCGCATCTGGCCCGAAGCGGACCGGATTCACCTGGAGCTGCGACGGGGCGAGATCGTCGGCGTCGCCGGACTGGACGGGCAGGGGCAGGACGAGCTGGTAAGGGCGCTGGCCGGGGTCCAGCCCGCGCTCGAGGGCCTGCCCCGGGTGCGCACGGACTCCGGGGACTCGGTCGAGATCACGGGGCTCGAGGCGGCCGAGCGCTGCCGCATCGCCTACGTGTCGGGGGATCGCCGCCGGGAAGGAATCTTCCCCAACCTGAGCATCTTCGAGAACCTGCTGATCCCGCTCTACCGCAAGCACATCGAGAACGGCCGGCTCGGAATCATCATGTGGGCCGACGTGTCCGCGATCTTCGACTGGTTCGTGGAGCGTCTCTCGATCAAGGTGGGCGAGAAGACCAACAAGATCACGTCCCTCTCCGGCGGCAACCAGCAGAAAGTGCTCCTGGGGCGCGCATTCGCGCAGCAGCCGCACATCCTGATCCTGAACGACCCCGCGCGCGGCATCGACGTGGAGACGAAGCGCGAGCTCTACGACCACCTGCGTGACTTCGCCGCCCAGGGGCACTCGGTGGTGTTCCTGTCGAGCGAGCTCGAGGAGTTCATCGGGCTCTGCAACCGCGTCGTGGTCGTCCGGCACGGAAGCATCTTCGAGAGCTTCAGCGCCGATGCGATCGACCCCGATCGGATCCTCGAGGCCATGTTCGGGCAGAGAGACGGCGCGACGGCCGGCGGCGGAAGCGAACGCCCGCACCACGGTCGGGATGCGGGGAGCGCCGAGCCAGGGGAAGACGGGCACGAGCGCCGAGGCCCCGTGCAGGGCGGCCCCGGCGACGCGGCAGTCATCGACTTCGAGAACGAGAGACGCCGCGCCCGGGAGCGCGCGCGGCGCGTCCGGCGCATCCGCATCGTGGACAGCGACGCGGAACGCGCGCGACGCGAGGATGACGCAACTGACGGCGACGACTCGGGCGCCGGGGGCGCCGAGCGCGCGAAAGCGGGCCGGATCCGAATCGTCTATTCCGACGAGTGAGGCCGCGCGAGGGGCAGCCTCCGGAGGAGAACCAATGAACCGCGGGAAGATGAAGATCATCGAGTTCGGGAAGAACGAGGAGCGTGCGGGCGGGGCCGCGAGCGACTCGCGCGGGGCCGGACGCATGAAGATCGTCGAGTTCGACGACGATGCGCCCACGGGCACGAAGCGCGGCCCGGCCCGGCCCCCGGTCGGTCCCATCCGGATCGTCGAGTTCGACGACGAGCGGCCCCGGCCGAAGGGGGAGCGCGCGTCGCCTCCGCCCTGGGGACCTTCGGCCTCGCGGGCGCGGATCGGCGCCATCAAGATCAAGGAGTTCGACGACGATGGCAACGAGCGCCCGCGCGGCGGCGGCGCGGCGGCGGGGCGGATCAAGATCGTCGAGTTCGACTGATGGGCGACAGGCGCGAGGAGGGCTGAACCCGTGGCGCAGGCGGCAGCAGCGGCGGCACACGCGGTGGGGGGCGCCGACTTCAGCCAGGCGCCGTCGACCGCGCGCACCAATCTGCTCGTGCCCATCCTGCTGCTCTTCGTGCTGCTCATCATCGCGGTGCTCCGCGCGCCGAACCTCATCTCCAGCGTCGGCATCGGCAGCGCGATCATCGTGTCCGCGCCCCTCATCCTCGCCACCTACTCCCTCACCCTCATCGCGATGGCGGGACGCGCGGGCGTCGATCTCTCCATCGGGCCGCTCATCGGCTTCATCAACGTGAGCCTCATCCAGCTCTACGCCGCGGACGTGATCTCCTCGCCGTTCGCGTTCTTCGCCTACGCGATCGTGGTGGGCATCCTCTACCAGGTCCTCATGGGACTCATCATCATCTACGTCCGGGTGCAGCCCATCATCGTCGCGCTCAGCGGCTTCCTCGCCCTGGTCGGCCTCAACCTCGTCATCCTGCCCCGGCCGGGCGGAGTCGCCCCGGAGTGGATGATGCCCTGGGGTCTCGGCACCTCGATCTGGTCCCCGGTCCTCGCCATCCTGGTGCTGGCGACCGGCGCCTGGTTCCTGCTGACGCGCACCGCGTTCTTCGACCACCTGCGCCTGATGGGCTCCGACGAACGCACCACCTACACCGCCGGAGTGCGCATCAACATCGTCCGCCTCGGCGCGCACGTGATCGCGGGCGTCTACAGCGCGCTCGCGGCGCTCACCTTCACCTCCCTCATCAGCTCCGGCGATCCGACCCAGGGCACGACCTACACCCTGATGGCGGTCACCGCCCTGGTGCTCGGCGGCACGAGCCTCGCGGGCGGGCGCGGCAGCATCATCGGCTCCCTGCTCGGGGCCCTCAACATCTACCTCATCACCTACGTGCTCTCGACCTTCAACTTCGGCATGGTGCAGAGCTTCGTCACCGATGCCGCCTACGGGGTGGTGCTGGTGGTATCCCTCCTCCTCACCCTCGCCCTGCCCCGCCTTCCCGGGGCGGTGCAGCGCCTCTCGCCCTTCGCCTTCTTCGTGGTGCTCGGCGTCGTCGCCTTCAGCGTGCTGCTGCACGCGAAGGACGAGATCGTCGCGCCGGCGGCGACGATGGAAGACAGCGGATTCACGGTGCTCGGCGCCGACGATTCCGGGCTCACCGTGCTGGGAGGCGACGATTCGGGCCTGACCGTCCTGGGCGGGGACGATTCCGGGCTTACGGTGCTCGGGGGCGATGACTCCGGCCTCACGGTCCTGGGGGGTGACGACTCCGGCCTGACCGTCCTCGGAGGCGACGATTCGGGCCTCACGATTCTGGGCGGCGAGGAGCCCGCCGCCGCGGCGCCGTCCGCCATGGGCACGCCACTCGTCTATGCCGCGCTCACCGTGGCCATCGTGGTCTTCCTCGTCTACCTGCTCTACCGCCACCCCTCGGTATCGCTGGTGGCCTTCGTCGGCGTCCTCCTGCTTCTCGTCCTCGGCCTGAGCCTCTACGAGGGACGCGCTCCGGGCGCCGGCACGCCGGCCGAAGGATCCGGAACACCGTTTGTCTTCTACCTCGAAGCCCCCGCGCCCGAGACGCAGGCGACGCGAGACGCTTCCGGAGGCGCGGGAGGCTCCCACCCGGCGCTGCCCGCGGTCCGCGGCCTGCTGCTGCTCACCGGAACCGTGATGCTCGCCTCGCTGCTCATCGTCATCGCGCTGCCCAGGGTGCGCACACGCCTCGGCAACACCTACCTCCTCTTCATGCTCGCGCTCGGAGCGGCCGTGCTCGGCGTCCTCCTCTACGCGAGCGGCGGGGCGGAGCTCCTGCCCGGCGGCCTCTACGTCGAAGCCTGGGGCGCCATCCTCCTCGGCGCGGTCCTCCTGATCGCGAGCATGCCGCGGGTGCAGTCCCGGGTGAAGGACATCACCTTCGTGCTGCTCGCCATCCTCTGCGGGGCGCTGCTCCTTGCCACCTGGTTCTCCGCCGGGCCGGAGAGCGGCAGCGCCGCGGCGCCCGCCGGCCCGCCGCCGGGAGCCGCTTCCGCACCCTGGCCGCCTCCGGTCGGGACGGCGGCGCTCTCCGGGAGCTTCTACGGTGCGGTGTTCTGGGTCCTGCTCGCGGCGGGCGCGGTATTCCTGGTGACCCTGCCGCGCGTCGGCTTGGCGGTTCGCGCCTACATCGCGCAGAACACCGGGGTGAAAGCCTTCTCCTGGACCGGCGGCTTCATCGTGGTCGCCGCGGTGCTCGCGCTCGGGGCGGTGTTCCTCGCCGCCGATCTGCCCCTGTGGAAGCTCGGAGTCGCGATCGTGGCGGCGAGCGTGGTCGGGCGCTACGCGTGGCGCTTCCTGCACCGCTACCGGGGCGGGGAGATCCTGCCCGCCGCCCACCGCGGTCCCCGGCCGCGGCGCCGCGACCCCACCCTCGCGGGAGCGAAAAGATGAACCTTCCACGTGCAGATCACCCGCTCCTCCTGCCGCGGAGGCAACTGCAGCAACGGCAGCCGCGGATTCCCGCACATCGAGGGACCGCGAGTGCGGGAGCGGGCAGCCAGCCTTGCCTTTCCCGCGTCGCACGGCACCGCCTCCCTGATTCCCCTGTCGCACGGCTCCGTCCCCGTCGTGCCAGCGAGAGCAATCCACGGAACACCGACGAGCACGGAGAGCTCCGTCCGAGCGTGGAAGGAGGCCCGAAATGAGTCGCGCCGCCCACCGTTTCTACAAGTGGCTGGGCTTCGCGGTCGCGGTGCTCGTCTCCGGCACCGGCGGCATCCTCGGGCTCGTCGAGGACGTGCCCCTCCAGCACGTCATCTTCTACACCGCCGCCACCTTCGCGCTCGTGCTCTGGGGCTGGCACCACTTCTCGGTGCGCTGGATCTACGAGCCCGACGCCATCGCGCTCGGCAACATCCGCGAAGGGCCGGGACAGGAAACGGAGCGGCCCGCCGGCGCGCCGGCCGCGGAAGAGCCGGAAGCGGGGACGAGCTACGTCCGCCGCCTGCTCGTACGCTACCGGCGCATCCTCGTGGGCAGCGTCATCCTCCTGCTCGCCTACCTCGGGGTCGGGGCGACGGTCGACGGCTTCTTCACCGTCGCCAACGTCGTCGCCTCCCTGATCCTCGCCGCCCTCCTCGCGCTCGCAGTCACCTTCAACCGCCACATCGCCGAGAACAAGAGCGCATTCATCGGGATGACCGCCCTGATCGGACTCTTCATCGTCGGCTCCATCGTGGTCGACGGCTTCTTCTCCGCCATCAACATGAAGTCCATGCTGGTCTTCGCCGCCTTCCTCGGCCTCGCCTGCCTGGGCCAGACCCTGGTGGTGCTCCTCGGTGGCCTGGACCTCTCGATTCCCTTCATCATCGGCTCGGCCAACATCGGGCTCATGTACCTCTTCGGCTTCGAGGGCCTGCCGAACTGGATCGCGGTGATCTTCATCCTGATCCTGGGAACCCTCATCGGGCTGGTCACCGGCTTCCTGAGCTTCCGCCTCCAGGGCCAGGCCCTGATCGTCTCGCTCGGGGTCGGCTTCGCGGTGGCCGGCGGCACCCAGATCGTCACGTCGATCGGCACCCGCTACGCCGGCAACGTGCACGGCGCGGTGCCGGGCTGGCTCACCAACATCGCGGCCATGAACGGCACCACCTTCGGGCTGAGCTTCCCGCCCATCATCCTGATCTGGGTCGCGATCGCGGTGCTGCTCGTGGTCGCCATGCGCAACACCGTGTACGGCCGCGCCCTCTACGCGCTGGGCGGCAGCCGCACCGCCGCCCGCCGCCTGCGCATCTCCGAGCGCCGCTACTGGATCGGGGTCTATGCGATCAGCGGCTTCTTCGCCGCCCTCACCGGAGAGATGCTGCTCGGCTGGAGCGGCAGCGGCTTCATCGGCGTCGGCGACCCCTACCTCTTCACCACCCTCGCCGCGGTGGTCATCGGCGGCACCTCCCTTCTCGGCGGCTGGGGCGGATACGGATACACTGTGATCGGCGTGCTCGTGCTGCAGGTGCTGACCTCCTTCCTCGTCGGGCTCGGCCTGGACTACGAAGGCCAGCAGTTCATCTTCGGTCTGCTGATCATCCCGCTGGTGGCGCTGTACGCGCGCTCCCCCCACATCCGCTCGCAGATCTGAGGGGCAGCGATGGGAGGTCGCGCGATGGAATGCGAGAGGCACGCAGGTGAGCACGGCCACGCTCCGGGGAGCAGCGGCGCGCGCCGGGAGACCGAAGGATGAACGAGATGCTCAATCCGAACGACATCGTGAGCGCGACCTTCTGGCTGATGTCGCTGGCGATGGCGGGCGCCACCGCGTTCTTCTTCTTCGAGCAGCGGCGGGTGGCGGACCGCTTCAAGCTCTGTCTCGCGGTGATGGGCGCGGTGACGCTGATATCCGGCATCCACTACTTCCACCTGCGCGAGGTCTGGGCGGCTACCGGGTCGGTATCGACGGTCTTCCGCTTCGTGGACTGGCAGCTCACCGCGCCGATGCAGTGCGTGCTCTTCAGCCTCCTGCTCGGCAGCATCGCCGCCGTGCCCCAGGCCCTCTTCTGGCGCCTGCTGACCGCCTCCGCGGTGATGGTCGCGGCCGCCTACCTGGGAGCGGCGGGCTACATGAGCCCCACCCTCGGCTTCCTCGTCTCGGTCGCGGGCGGCCTCTACGTCCTCGGCGAAATCTACCTCGGCGAGGCGAGCAAGATAAACGCCCGGAGCGAGAACGCGGCGGTGCAGTCCGCGTTCAATGCGTTGCGCCTGATCGCGACCATCGGCTGGGCGGTCTATCCGCTCGGCTACTTCATGGAGTACCTCGGCGGCGGCGTGGACCCCGCCAGCCTGAACGTGATCTACAATCTCGCCGACTTCCTGAACAAGATCACCTTCGGCCTGATCATCCATCGGGCAGCGGTGAGAGATTCGGCGCGATGAGCGCGCGTTGCGAGCGCAGCCGTCGGCCGAAGCGGGAGGAGGAGAACGCGCCGTGACCGGAGTGGACATCATTACTGCAATCCTGCTCGCAGGCATATTCATTGCAGTCATCGTCTATCTGCTCTACTGGCTCTACCAGCGATCGTCGAAGGAAGTCGCCTTCGTGCGCACCGGCTTCGGCGGCGAGAAGGTCATCCTGAACGGGGGCGCCCTGGTCCTCCCGATCATCCACAACATCACCCTCGTCGGAATGAAGACGCTGCGCCTGGAGGTACGGCGCGGCGGGGGCGCGGCGCTCATCACCAAGGACCGCATGCGGGTGGAGGTGGTCGCCGACTTCTTCCTCCGGGTGCGCCCGGACCGGGACTCCGTGGCCGCGGCCGCGCAGTCGCTCGGCGGACGGACCATGGACGCCGAGGCGCTCAAGGAGCTGGTCCAGGGCCGCTTCGTGGACGCGCTCAGCAGCATCGCCGCTCACATGACCATGGACGAGATGCAGGAGGAGCGCGGTCGCTACGTCGACGAGGTCAAACGCCTCGTCGAGAACGTGCTCAGCAGCAACGGCCTGGAGATGGAGGCGGTCTCGCTGACCGGCCTGGACCAGGCCGACATCGGGGTCTTCAATCCCTCCAACGCCTTCGACGCGGAAGGACTGACGCGCCTGACCGAGCAGATCGAGTCGCGCAAGAAGCGCCGCAACGACATCGAGCAGGACACGCTCATCCAGATCCGCAACAAGAACCTCGAGACGGAGAAGCTCTCCCTCCAGATCGACCAGGAGAGTCACTACGCCCGCCTCGAGCAGGAGCAGCAGGTATCGGTGCGCCGGGCGGAACAGCGCGCCGAGATCACCAAGGACCGGGCGGCGCGGGACCAGGAGGCCCGGCAGGCCGAGCTGCAGGCGGAAGAGGAGATAGAGAAGGCCCGGATCTTCAAGGAGAAGGCGGTCGAGGCGGAGGAGGCGCTGCGCGAGGCGCGCCTCACCGAAGAGATCGAGGAGCGGCGCAAGCACCGCAACGAGGTCGAGAAGGAAGTCGCGATCCAGATCTGGGAGAAGGACCTCGAGGCGGAGAAGCGCTACCTCGACATCCAGAAGGAGACCGAGTTCCTGCGCAGCGAGCAGAAGCGCGAGATCGCGGTGCACCAGGCCGCGCAGCAGTCGGAGACCGCACGGGAGCGGGCCGAGCGCGAGCGCGAGGCCGAAGAGGCGGAGATCCGCGCCCGCGAGGAAGTCGAGAAGACCCGCATCGCCCAGGACAAGGCGCTCGAGCTCGAGCGCATCCGGCGGGCGGAGGAGACCGAGCGGCTCGACATCCAGCGCCGCCGCCTGCTCGCCATCGAGGAGAAGGAGCGCGCGATCGCCATCGCGGCGAAGGCCCGCGAGGAGCTGGAAACGCTCGCCACGGTGGAAGAGGCGCGCGCCCGCGAGGCGGAGGCGGCGGAGAAGGTCGCCTCGGTCCGGGAAACCGAGGTCGCGGAGCGCAAGAAGCGGATCGAGATGATCCTCGCCGGGCTCCAGGCCGAGCGCGAGTCCCTGATCATGACCACCGTCGCGGAGGCGGAGAAGGCGGTGGCGGAGGAACGCGCGGAGGCGGACCGCTTCCAGAGCCTCGCGGCAAGGCTGCGCTACGAGGTCGACGCCGAGGGCAAGCGGGCGCTCAACGAGGCGGAGAACCTGCGCAACGACGCGAGCCGCCGCAGCGCGCTGCGCATGAAGCTCGTCGAGCACCTCGAAGGGATCATCCGCGAGGCGGTCAAGCCGATGGAGCAGATCGACGGGATCAAGATCCTGCAGGTCGAAGGACTGCCGGGCCTGAGCGGCCCTCTCCCCGCGGCCGGCGGGAGCGGCGGGGACGATTCCGGCGGAGGCTCCGGCGACGACGGGGCGCCGCGGGACGGCACGCCGGGGGCGCGGGGCAGCCTCGCCGACCAGATCGTGAGCTCGGCGTTGCGCTACCGGGCGCAGGCGCCCTTCGTGGACAACCTGCTCCGCGAGATCGGCATGTCGCCGAACGAGATCACCCGCCTCGGCGGCCTGCTCCGGGACGAGTCCGGCGGCGGCGACGCCGCCGGGAAGCCCGCGAGCGACGAGCGGCCGTGATCGCGTAGGGGCGGAGCCGTGGCGCCACCGGGACCAAAGGGCGGGCCTCGCCTGCCCCCACTCACATCGCACACCCTCGAGAGGATGGGGACATGGCCGTAGACGTGAAGACTTGGGCGGGCAAGTTCAAGAGCCTTACCGACAACGACGAAACCATCCAGTGCATGGGCAAGTACTACACGTGCCGCTTCATGTACGACATGCAGGATCGGAAGGTCATCGTCGAGATGCACGACGGAAAGGTGAAGCACATCAACACCGATCCGCAGCCGCTCGACCCCTACGACTTCGCGTTGCGCGCGAGCCCGCAGACCTGGCGCGAGTTCGCCAGGCCGGTGCCCAAGCCGATGTTCCACGGCATCTTTGCCGCGAGCTTCTGCGAGGACCTCAAGCTCGAGGGCGACCTGCTGGTGCTGATGCAGAACCTGAGGAACTTCACGGCCCAGTTCGAGCTGCTGCGCAAGAGCGGGGTCCCCGTCTGACCCGCATCGCGAACGAAGAACCACGAAACGCACGAGCTCCGGGAGTCACACCATGGCCCGCCATTCCCCCGTAACCGGCCGCTACGTCACGATCGAGGTGGACGGCAAGGAGTACAAGGTCTTCTACCTGCACAACGGCAGCGGGCAGCCGCTCATCTGCCAGCACACCGCGGGCGCCCACAACCACCAGTGGCGCGGCCTGCTCGAGGACGAGGAGTTCACCAGCCAGTACAACATCATCGCCTACGACCTTCCCCGGCACGGCAAGTCCGACCCGCCGCACAACACCGAGTGGTGGAAGGAGGAGTACCGGCTCACCGCCGAGCACTACGTCAACTTCATCGTCACGCTCTGCGACGCGCTCGAGCTCAAGGACCCCATCTTCATGGGCTCCTCCTTCGGCGGCAACGTGGCGCTCCAGCTCGCGCTGCGCCGGCCCGACCGCTTCAAGGCGGTGATCCCGGTCGAGGCCGCGGACTACGCGCCCGGCTTCTTCCTGGACTGGTGGCGCCACCCGCACGCCAACGCCGCCCAGGTCTGCGCGAGCGGGGTGTGGGACCTGATGGCGCCGCAGTCCCCGGACATGGACCGCTGGCTCACCTGGCACTACTACTCGCAGGGCTCGGAGGCGTTCCGGGGCGACCTCTACTTCTACTCCGTCGACCATGATCTCCGCGACGAGCTGCAGAACATCGACGGGCGCCGCTGCCCGGTGGTGATGATGACCGGGACCTACGACTACCTCACCCCGCCCGAGGCAACCGAGAACACCGCACGGCAGATCCGCGGGGGCGTCTACATCGAGATGGAGGACATCGGGCACTTCCCGATGAGCGAGAACCACGAGGTCTTCCGGGTCTACCTCCGGGAGGCGCTGCGCATCATCAGGGAACGAACGGGCTGAGCGCCGGTTCGGCCCCTTCTTCGAGCGTCCCTTCCATGTGCGGCATTGGTGTTCGAGCCAGGCGGACTCGGAGGAAAACTCGAGTATTCTCCTGCTCGTACTTGCTTCACCTGCACCGAGCAGGCACGTGGATTCCCGCTACCGCGGGATGACGGCCCACGGATAACGTGTTCCGATCGTCATCCCGGACGGGAAGCGTCAACCAGGCATGGTGGGAGGCGATGTCCCGCGGCGCGCGCGGAACCGCGCGGCGGGCTTCCGGCAAGACCACGGGACTGCGCCTCTACGCCATGACCTGCGGGTGGCTGAGTTCCGATCTCGGCATGATGCTCGCGGGACGCGAAGGCACGATCCGCTTCCCCATTCCCGCCTACCTCATCGAGCACCCCAAGGGCCGGGTGCTCTTCGACACCGGACTGCACCCGCAGTCCATGCACGACGCCCACGGCCGCATCGGGCAGCTCGCGGACTTCTTCCAGGTGCACTTCCGCCCCGGCGAGGACATCCGGTCGCGCCTGGAGCAGCTCGACATCGATGCGGAGCGGATCGACTACGTCATCAACTCCCATCTCCACTTCGACCACGCGGGCGGCAACGAGCTGGTGCCCAATGCCCGCATCATCATCCAGCGCCGGGAGTGGGAAGCGGGCCGCCTTCCCGAGGCCATCCAGTCGAACGGCTACAACCCCGACGACTACGGGCACGGCCACCTCGTGCGACAGGTCGAAGGCGAGTTCGACCTCTTCGGCGACGGCAGCGTGGTGAGCTTCCCCACCTTCGGCCACACCCCCGGCCACCAGTCCCTGAAGCTGAAGCTCTCCCGGGGCGAGGTCGTGCTCGCCGCCGACGCCTGCTACTTCCGCGAGAGCCTCGAGAAGCTCCACCTCCCGGGTCTGGTCGCCGACCGCGTGCAGATGGTCAACTCCCTCCTGCTGCTGCGGAAGCTCCAGCGCAACGGCGCCCGCATCTTCTACGGCCACGATCCCGAATTCTGGCGGCAGGTCCCGCAGGCGCCCCTGGCGGTGGTGTGACGAGTCCCTGTTGCCACCAGCGCGACGCTCTCCGATACATGCCTCTTGAAGCTCTCAGCAGGGCCACGAACGAAAGCACCTCTCCGCGCAACCGTTGAGAGCAGCCGGTATCCATCTCCCGGCATGGCTTGACAGGGGCACCAGGGGGTCAGGAGGGCGTCGGGAGGTCCGCCCCGGGGCACTTGCTGCGCTTTCCGCATTGAGCCCGGCCGCTTCGTTGGCTATGGTTCCTTACCTATCGTAAGGAGAGCATCGGTGCCAACATCCACCCTGACCAGCAAGGGACAGATTACGCTGCCGCTGGCCGTACGCCGGGCGTTGGTCCTCGAAGCCGGTGACAAAGTCGACTTCGTCGAAGTGCCGGGTGGCTACAAGCTCGTTCCACTCCGGACGGACATCCGTGCGCTGAAAGGCCGGTTTGCGGGACGAGTCGAGCAGCCGGTGAGTCTCGACGAGATGGACGAAGCGATCGCCGACGCCACCGCGGCTCGACAGAAATGACCGGGCTCGATACCAACGTACTGGTCCGCTACCTGACGCAGGATGATCCGGCCCAGTCCGCTCGCGCAACACGATTGATGGAGCAGGAGCTTTCGGAGGACGAGCCGGGATATGTCGGTCTGGTAGCCCTTGCCGAGACGACCTGGGTGCTGCAGCGTCTGTACCGGGCCAGTGCGGCAGAGATTCATGACACCGTGGCCGATTTTCTTGGTGCGAAGCAGATCGTCGTCGAGAACCGCGACGCTGTCTCGCGTGCATTGGCCACATCGGCCGAAGGGAAGTGTACCTTTGCCGATGCGCTGATCGCGGCATCCGCGACCGTTGCCGGATGCACCTCGGTCGTGAGCTTCGACCACGGCGCGGTGCGCGCCGGGACGAAGCTCCTGGCTTGATCGGCGGCAACGCAAATGGGAGCGCTCGCGGTCGCCGGAGAGCACACACCACGAGTTAGGTCGATGTCGGTGCGGCACGCTCACCACCATGCCTCTCTTTCATACCCACATCGTCGTCGACTGGTCGGCCCGATCGCGGCCCAGTCCGGTGCGGCCCGGCAAGGACGCGATCTGGTGGGCCCTCGCCCGCAGCGACGGAGGCGGGGCACGGGAGCCCGAGTACGCACGCACGCGCCATGAGGCGATCCGCCGTCTCGCCAGATTGATGGCGGACGAGCTCGATGCCGGCCGGCGCGTACTGGTGGGCTTCGACTTTCCCTTCGGCTATCCCGCGGGCGTGGCCGGGCACTTGACGGGTCGCTCCTCAGGTCTCGCCCTCCGGGACTGGCTGGCCGAGCGCATCGAGGATCGGGCGGACAACTCCAACAACCGCTACCAAGTCGCGGCGGAGATGAACGCCCGCTATCCCGGTCTCGGACCGTTCTGGGGGCGGCCGCCGTCATGGTCGTTTCCGATGATTCCACCCACGGCATCGGCGCGCACCCGGCGAGATGCCCACCCTGCGGAGCGACGCATCGCCGACCGTCACGCCACGGGGGCCAAGACCGTGTGGCAGCTCGCCTATGCCGGCTCCGTCGGCTCCCAGATGCTGCTGGGCCTGCCGGCGCTCGAGCGACTCATGGCAGACTCGACGCTGCGGGGGCGCTGTACCGTCTGGCCCTTCGACACCGGACTGGACGTGCCTGACGCGCCGGCGGTGATCGCCGAGCTCTATCCTTCGCTCCTCAGACGAGAGATCGCATTGCGCAAGGGTGATGACGAGATTCTCGACCGCGCTCAGGTGCGGGTGAACGCGGACGCTTTCGCCCGGCTGGACGCCCAGGGCGGGCTCGCGCCTCTCTTCGCCGGCACCGAGTCACTCTCCGCCTGCGAACGACGCCTGGTCGAGAGCGAAGAGGCCTGGATCCTCGGCCTCGGCCACGTGGATGCGCTCAGGCGCGCGCTGGCGCCCGTGTAGCGAGCCGGACCACCAAGACGCCCGCCCTACGGAAGGAAACGACCTCGTCGCCGACCACTTCGTTCATGAGAGAGACCGGAGTGACGGGCCGCTCGGCCGCCCGTTCAGGCCTGGAGCGGCTCGTGTTCCCTCATTCGCGTCACGGCCGCGCCTCGCCTCCGGTGCCGGGCATGCGCCCTTCCAGTGCGCACAAGAGGCGGCGCGCTTGCCGGCTCCCGATTCCCGCCGCTTCTGAAGGCGATCCTTCGACTTGTTGGAATGCCACTGAGCGCCTCCCGCGAACGAGGTGCCTGATGCCCAGCGGAAGGTGGCGGCCGAGGGAGTGCTCTATGCGAGGACTACTGATACGCGTAGCTGTCGCTGGGGTGAGACAGAACGTGAATCCGTAAAGCGGGCTCAGGGCCACAGGTCGCCAAGGCTGAAGGTGATCGCGTCAAAGGGGCGGATGCTCACCGGCTCGTCGTCCTTCGCGGTGGCAATGAGCACCCACTCGCCCTCGCGGAGCTCGAACGCCTCCAAGGTACGGTCCGTCGGGTCGACGAGCCACAGGTGGCCGACGCCTGCGAGGGCATAGAGGGGGCGTTTCTCGTGAAGGTCAAGCTTTCGGGTGGTCGGGGAGAGCACCTCGCACACCCAGTCCGGAGCGAGCGTGAAGTACGCAGTGTCGGGATAGTCCGGCATCCGCTCGCGATGCCAGCCCGCAAGGTCCGGCACCAGGACTTCCTCACCGAGGTGCAGCTCCGGCTCGAAGAGGATCCACCACCCGCCTGGCCCGCCGCGGCCGAACTGAAAGGGATTCAGAAGGTCGCCTCCGAGCGCCGTGCTTGCCAACGCATGGGGCGCCGCCGGCCGGGGGTGGGTGTGGAGCGTTCCGTTGATGATTTCGGCGACCAGGTGCGCCGGCGCGTCGAGCACGTCCTGGTACGTCGCCCGGGCGCTGCGTTGAGCTGTGCTTGCCACCATGGGATCGGGTTCTCCTCGACGAGGTAGGGATTGTGTCTCATCCGGGCTCGCCGAGCGATGGAGCTGTCGGGAGATGGGCGGCCGTCCTCACGGTATGTCCGGGTCCGTCGCGTCCGGCCCCACTTCGACCCGCCATGAGCTAACCGAGGCCGGCAGTTCCGGCAGCTTCTTGAACGCGGACGCCTTCGCCCGGCTGGACGCCCAGGGCGGGCTCGCGCCTCTCTTCGCCGGCACCGAGTCACTCTCCGCCTGCGAACGACGCCTGGTCGAGAGCGAAGAAGCCTGGATCCTCGGCCTCGGCCACGTGGATGCGCTCAGGCGCGCTCTGGCGCCCCACACTGCCGGTGACAATTTCCGCTCCGGGGGGCTGGCCCGCGAACAGGGCGTATATTGCGTGCCGTGAATCGTCGAGAGTTCCTGCGCGCCACCGGTAGCGCCGCCACGCTGAGCTTGAGTGGCCGGCCGGGTCTGGCACGAACGCTTCCCGAGGTTGGCGCCCTGCATCGCCTCATGGAAGAAACACCCCGCGAACGCGTCGCGGCGGAGCTGGCCGCCCTGATCAGGGACGGTCTCGATCACCGCAGGACCCTGGTCGCGCTCGCCGTCGCGACCTCACGCTCCGTCCAACCCTTCCCCCATGTCGGCTTCAAGTACCACACGGTGCTTGCGCTGCAGTCCGTCCACCTTACGGCGCTCAACCTGCCGGACGAGGAGCGGTGGCTGCCGGTGTTCTGGGCGCTCGACTACTTCAAGCGTGCTCAGGAGCAGGAGCGCCGCGCGAGCGGCTGGATCATGGGTCCACAGCCGGAGCTGGTGGCCCGGACGGCGGAGGCGGCCCGAAGAAGTCTGATCGATGCGCTGGATCGCTGGGACCTCGAGGCCGTCGATCCCGCCATCCTCGACTACGCCCGACTCGGGACCCCGGCGCAGCTCTCGGAGATCCTGTTCAGGTACGGCACCCGGGATCTGCGCGAGATCGGTCACAAGGTCATCGCAGTGCAGAACGTGCATCGCCTCCTGCCGATCGTCGGACCCGAGTACGCGCCTCCCGTGCTTCGCTCCCTCGCCGCGGCACTCCAGAACCACGGGTACGACCCGAATCCCGCCACTCGCGACCTGCCATCCGATCGGACCTGGCGGGAGTTCCAGACGATGCTGGGAGAGATCCCGAGGGACTGGAAACAGGGCCGTCGGGACGACGCCGCACGCAATGAACTGGTCCGCACGCTGCGCAAAGTCCCGGAGCTCGACGCGGGCCGGGCGGTGATCGACCTCCTGAAGCACGGAGTGTCCACCGACTCGATCTGGGAGGCTCTCTTCGCCACGGCCGCCGAGTTGGTGCTGAGACGTCCGTCGGTGGTCCCGGTGCACGCTCAGACATCCGCCAACGCATTTCACCATGTGTTCCGGCACGCGCAAGCGGAAGACACGCAACTCCTGGCGCTCCTGCAGTCGGCGGCCTTCATGCCGGGCTTCCGCCGCCGCGTCGGCAATGCGCGACCCGACCTGCGCGTTGACGAACTGGAAGCGCTCCCGGTTCCGGGCAACGGCGCGGAAGCGCTGCGGGACGCATTCTCCGAGCTGCCACGCGATCGAGTCTCCGGCGCTCGCAAGGCATTGCACTACCTGCTACACGGCGGCTCCGCGGCCGAGCTCGTCGCCAGCGCGCGCCGGCAACTCGCTCACCGCGGCCGGCACTCCCACGACTACAAGTTCACCGAGGCCGCCGTGGAGAACTACCGCGAAATGGCGCCCACGGCATGGCGGGACCGAGTTCTGTCCGCCTCGATGGTGTACTTCATCGGGTCCGAATCGGCGCCGAGCCCCGTATCCCGGGAGGCGTTGCACCTGCTCGGATAGCGACGATACCGACCCGCGCCGATCACGGAACGGCACCGACGACCATTGCGCTTGTCGTCAAACATGAAGAGTGGTCGCCGGCCCTTCGCCGCCACCGACAGTAGCGAACGACGGGGTGCATCCCTCGGGACACTCCCGGGCGAACCCTCGCAAATCGCAGGGATCGGCAACGGGAGCCCTCGATGCATCTCCGACCGCAGCGGCGGCTATCCGTCTGCGTGCAGTCTCTCCAGCACCCACTGGTTGAACTTGTAGGGCAGGTGCTCGTGCTCCAGGTACACCCCCTGCCGGTGCGCCCGGGATCTGATCGCCTTCTGCACCTCTTCGCAGATCGCATAGTCCTGCTTCAGAACCCGGTCCAGGAACCCGACCGTGTCGCGGGGATCGAACCCCGGCGCCTCGACCACCGACTCCTCGAAGAGCCAGTCAACCGTCAGGCGTGACGTGGCCGGAGAGACGGGCCACTTGTAGAAGACGAACACCTGATCCGGCAGGAGCCCGAGGAAGAGATTGGGATAGATCGTCAGGCTCCGGAACTTCGCCACATCCTCTTCCGACAGCGTGCTGATCATTGGTCGGGCTCCGAATCCCGTGTCGGAGTACGTGGTCGCGCCGTCAACCAGCGGCGCTCCGTCGTGCGTCTCCTGCCCGATCACCCCGCTCCTGAAGGTCGGGTGGATTGCGCAAAGCTCCGGATGCACCCTGGGGCAGTGGTAGCACTCCACGTTGTTCTCCAGCACCAGCTTCCAGTTTGCCTTGACGTCGTACACCTTCCGGTGACCGATCCTCAGGTTTGCCAGGTTGTACTTCGGCAGCGTGTCCCCGAGGGCGCCCAGGTCGGGCTCGAACGGTTCCGGATCGCGGGACAGGTTCAGAAATATGAACCCTTCCCACAGGCGAACGGCGACCGGATACAGGGAGAGGGGATCACCATCGAGCGAAGGCCGACCCTTGTTGTTGGGCGTGGCGACGAGCTCGCCGTCCAGGTTGTAGCTCCATCCGTGATAGAGGCAGGTAAATGCCCTTCCGCTCACCCGGCCCGACTCTGCGGAGCACAGCCGGTTCCCCCGGTGTCGACACACGTTGTAGAAGGCCTTGACCTCCCCGCCCCCGGTCCTGACCACCAGGATGCTCTCGTCGACTATCTCACGCAGCAGGTAGTCGCCCGCACGGGGAATCTCCTCGCTCCGGGCCGCGCAAATCCAGGCATCGTAGAAGATGCGTTCCTTCTCCTGCTCGAAGATGTGGGAGTCGTAGTAGTAGCGGCTCGGGAGGGTGCGATTCACCCCCGACGCTGCACCAGGCTCTGCAACCATTGCTCCGCTCCTCTCTCGCTTCGTCGAGGCGCTCAGGGGCGGCGCTCGCCCCCGGGTCCCGGGATCGGCTGCGCGGGCGCGGTGGAGAAATCCAGCTTGTAGGCGAGCAGCCAGATCATGACCACGCCGAGCGCCCACCAGAGGACCTGCCACACCCAGAGCGAGGGCGTGCCGAAGTCCCAGCCCGTCAGGCCCTCGTTGGGAGCGCCGAAGACATGGTTCCCGATCACGGCGCCGGGGCCGATCGCGAAGAACATCCACACCAGGACCACGACGACGGCGAAAGTCCGCAGGCGCGGCCGCCCCGCTGCCGGCGTGGCGTGCGCGCGCAGGAACTCGTGGTAGCGCATGCGGTGGGCGCGCTCGCTCTGGTCCTGGGTCATGGCGGAGCCGACGATGCACACGAGCAGGTTGGCGGCCATGCCCCAGCCCGCGGAGTGGATGGTCCAGGGCCAGCGTCCCCACGGCAGGGTGTCCCCGCTGAGGTACTGGCCGATGCCTTCGGTGAACACCACGGCAATCATCCCCGCCGCGAGTCCGTACACCGCGCCCTGGCGGGTGATCCAGGGGAACCAGGTCGCCGCGAGCAGGGAGGGCCAGAGCTGGAAGGCCAGCGCGAGGGCGAGCCCGCCGAGAAGCAGCATGTTCTCCGCCGAGAAGGTCGCCAGCAGTAGGGCGAGGAGGGTGCAGATCGCGATCGAGAGCCGGCCGAAGAGGAGCTGCCCCGCATCGCTCGCTCCGCGCCGGAGGAAGCGGAGAAACATGTCCCGGCTCAGGACCGTGCCCACCGCGCTCATGTGGGCCGCCCCTGTCGACTGCATCGCCGCCACCCCGCAGACGGCGAGGAGTCCGGCCAGCCAGGGCGCCGCGTCGCCGAGGACGTTGATGTAGCTCGGCACGAGCAGCCCCTGCTGCTCCGGGCCGAGGGCGGGCAGGACGGCGGAGAGGGCGAGTCCGGTATCGTTCACGGCGGCGTCGGCGCCGAGCAGGCGCCCGCCCATTCCCGCGATCGTGGGGAAGATCACCAGCACGAGCCCGATCAGGGCCGCCGACACCCACACCTGCTGCGGGGCGAAGGGCCGCGGGCTCTCGCTCGCGAAGGCCCAGGCGGAGAATGCCGGCGTCGCCTGCAGTCCGAGGACCGCGAACATGTAGGTGAGGCACATCACGCCGGTCCACGGTCCGCCGAGCGGGGCCTCGCGGCCGAGGCCCGCGCTCCATTGCACCACGCCGGGAATCGCGAACCAGGCATCGTGCTCGCCTCCGCCCAGGCCGCGTGTCGTTCCGCGCCCCCCGATGCCGCTCCCGGCGAGCTGCGCCAGCCCCTCGTTCAGTCCGCCGAAGCCTCCGGCGAGGTCGAGGGCCACCAGGCCGATGACGATCATTCCCGCCACGAGCAGAATGCACTGCAAGCTGGCGGCATAGGCAACGGCCCGCAACCCCCCCGCGGTGACGTAGGCGAGAAGGACCAGCGCCAGTCCCCACATCGCCATGTCGCGGGAGACCGCGCCGTCGGTGATGACGCTGATGAGGAAGCCCGACGCCCCGAGCTGCAGGGCGAGGAAGGGGACGGCGAAGACCAGCGCGATCGCGAGCACGAAGAAGCGGATGGCGTCGCCGCGGAAGTAGTCGGCCAGCATCTCTCCCGAGCTCAGGTAGCCGAAGCGCCGGCCGAGCATCCATTGCCGCTTGAGAAGCAGCACTCCGGTCAGCGGAATCACCACCGCCACCAGGGCGATGGTCGCGGCGGAGAGCCCGTCCCGGTAGACCAGGCCCGGGAAGCCGATGAACACCCAGCCTCCGAAGGACGTGGCGGTGGCCGCGACCACGAAGAGCCAGGGTCCGAGCTGCCCTTCCGCGAGGAAGAAGGCGCCGGCGCTCTTCGCGCGCGCTCCGCAGCGCCCTCCCCAGAAGAGGCAGTAGCCCCAGTAGAGCACCATGAAGGCGAAGAGCCAGGCAATCTTGGCCGACACGGGTACGCTTCAGTCTCGGGAAGGGCGCTCGTCTTGGCGAGCGGAGATGTTAATCGACGCGACCGCGTTCATCGAGACGTCCTCTCTGCCGCTCGAGATTCGCGATGTTGGTCAGGACGCCGTTCTCGCCGAAGTCGTAGGCGTGGTTGTTGGCGCAGGCCACCATGTCCACGCCCAGGAATCGAAGCTCTTCGATGAGCCGGGGCTCGGCCCGCATGCAGGTGCCACCGGACACCGTCGTCGGGGCGTCTTCGTAGTCGTGGAAGAGGATCTCGGCATTGGTCACGGTGACGTCGCTCCCGCGCAGCACTTCCACCAGCTCGAGGAAGTCCGGCTCGTGGAACACCGACATGCTCCGGGTGATGATGGAGTCCCCGGTCACGATGATCCGGAAGTCGCCGCTCTCCGCGTCGTACAGCATGCGCCTGCCCTCGCTCTTGCGCGCCTGACTGGATTCGCTCGTCTTCCCCGTCTCCTCGTCCCGCTGCCGCCCCCGTGGAACCCGCGACGATTGCCCGCCTCGAGCTCCGAGGTCGCGCAAGGCGTAAGCTCAGTCCACGCGCAACGCCATGCCGTCGCCGTAGGGAATGTCCGCCGCGCCCGACGGCTCGCCCCGCTCGTCGAGGCCGATCGCGTGCACCGAGGCGATCTGGTAGCTGTAGGGGCTGCGGTTGAAGGAATAGCCGGCGGACTCGAGCTCCCGGTAGCGGTAACGCGGAATGCGCGCCGTCACCAGAATGGTGTCGCTGGTCGCGGAGAAGCGGGGGGCGAGCACCGCCTCCTGGGGCGTCATGCCGAAGTCCACGAAGTTCAACATGGCCTGCAGCACTCCCATCGCGATCTGCGTGCCGCCTGGAGCGCCGAGCGCAAGCACGGGCCGCCCCCTATCGAACACTATGGTGGGACACAGGGAGCTGAAGCGGGACTTCCCCGGCTCGATCGACCCGGTCCGACCGGGCCGGGGATCGAAGACCGCCATGCACCCGTTGTACATGAACCCCAGTCCGGGCGTGATGACCCCCGACATCATGCCCAGCGAGTGGGTCATGGTGACGATGCCGCCCCGGGCGTCGGCCACGCAGAGATGGGTGGTCCCGGACGACTCCGGCAGCGCGAGCCTCTCCACGTGGGTCCGGCCGCCCTGCGCGATGAACGCCGCGCGTTCGGTGGCATAACCCTTGTCGGTCAGGCGCTCGAGCGGCACTTCCACGAAACGGGGATCGCCGACGTGCTCGTCCTTGTCGGAGGTGGCGATCTTCATCACCTCGGCGAGCGTGCGGATGTACTCCGGGGAGTTGTGACCCATGGCCCGGAGGTCGAAGCACTCGAGCATGTTGAGCATCTCGATCAGCATCACGCCGCCGCCGGGCGGGCGGCAGGTGGCGAGGTCGAGGCCGCGATAGCTGCCCCACAGGGGCGCCGTGGTGTCGGTGCGGTAGTCCTCGAGGTCCTGCCGGCGGAGCAGTCCGCCGTTGTCGCGCATGTCGGCGTCGATCCGGTCCGCGATCTCCCCGTGGTAGAAGATGTCCGTTCCGCCCGCCGCCACCCGGCGGAAGGTCTCGGCCAGCTCCGGGTTCCTCACGGTCGCGCCTACGGGCAGGGGCTGGCCCGCTTCGTCGCAGTAGATGCGGCGTCCGTACTCGCTGTAGGCGAGGCGCTCGCGGATCTTCACCCGGCCCGGGGCATTGTCGACATCCCGCGTCCAGTAGCCGTGCACCCCCGGGGTCACGACGAACCCCTCCTCCGCGATTCCCGCCGCGGGCTCGACCACCGCCGGCCACCCGAGCGTTCCGTGGCGCTCGTGCAGCTCGCCGAGCGCCTTGAGCGTGCCCGGGGTGGTGACGGACTGGTAGCCGAGATCGTTCACCGCGCCCTCGAGGACGAAACCGAACCCGTCGTCGGTCTCCCCCACGATGCGGTCCTGCCACATGTCCGGGGTGGCCGCGGCGGGAACCCGGCCGTGGAAGTCCAGCACTTCGTGCACTCCCCGCTCCGGCAGATACACGTGCGCGCTGCCGAAGCCGGCGATGCCGCACATGAGCGGATCCACCACCGTCTGCACGAAGGCGCACGCGAGGGCGGCGTCCACCGCATTGCCTCCCGCCTTCAGCACTTCGGCCCCCGCCTCCACCGCATCGGGCTGCAGGCTGACGATCATTGCGCTGGGCAAGCTTCCCCCCGAACCCGGGTGCGTCAACCCGGTGCGCGCAATGTACGCGCCACCGCGGTGCCGGTCACGCGCCCCGCCTCCGCTCCCGTCCCTGCCCACACCGTCTCACCGATTCTCGGTAGCTTCGGCGCCGGGAGGCCGTGGCAGCGGGTCGCGGTCGGATGGCGCCGGATCGCTTCAAGACCGGGGCCGGCCCGGAGTCGCGGTGCCCGAGTCCCGAAGCTGACGGGCAATCCTCTCACGGACCCTGGCCAGCACCGCCTCCGGCGGGCGGGCCCGTGTCCAGTCGGAGCGGTCGGAGGCGAAGGCGGTGGCATCGATCCCGAGCTTCCCGACGAGGCCGTCCTTCTCCAGCGGCTCGGCCCGGTCCGCCTGAACCCCCGACACGACGATCAGGTCGCGTTCGGGCCGCATGCGAGTCGCCACCGCGTGCTCCACGGCGACCGGGTCCCACGGATCGACATCGCCATCGACCACCGTGACCTGCTTGACGAGGCTGACCGCGGCCCAGACCGCGAAGATCGCCCGGCGGGCCGCTCCCTCGCGGGCGCCTTCGAGGCTCACGACGGCATGCAGCCGGCCCGCGCCTCCCGCCGTCACCGCCACCTCGCGCACCGATGGCAGAGCCCGGTCCAGCGACTGCCGAAGCCCCGCCGCAATCGCCTCCGCGCCGAGCAGAACGTGCTCGCCGGCATAGCCCGGAAGCACGCACTGAAAGACGGCGTCCCTGCGACGGGTCATCTGCGAGAAGGTCACGACATGACCTGCGCCATAACGCTCGTACATGCCGTGAAACTCGCTCACCGGACCTTCCTCGACCGTCTCGTCGGGATCGAGCACGCCTTCCAGTACGAGCTCGCAGTGCGCCGGCACGGCAAGGCCGACACTCCGGCACGGCGCCACCTCGAGCGGCTCGCCGAACAGGGCGCCGGCGACTTCGAGCTCATCGTCCCCGAGCCCCAGGTAGAAGCAGGCCGCCAGCAGGAGCGCGGGATGATTGCCCAGCGACACCGCGATCTCCAGGCGATCGCCGCGGGCCCGTGCGGCGCGCGCCAACTGAGAGAGATGGTGGTTCGGTGCGATGCCGATGAGCGCGCGGTTCGCGCCGAGGGGCTTCAGTCGCGCAATCGAGAGATTCCCCCGCCCGCTGACGGTGTCCCGGGCAACGATCGCGCCGGCGCTGATGTAGGGTCCGGTCTCGTGCTCGAAGAAGACCGGGATCGGCAGGGCGGCGAGGTCGGGATCGGGCACGACGACCTCCTGACACGGCGCCGGACCGGCAACGACCCGCGGTGCGAGCGGGCTGCGCACGGCATCGACGAGCCGGGCCTGCAAGCCATCCGTTTCGACGCCCAGCGCCCGTGCCGCCTGCGCCCGGGTCGTCAGATGATTGCCGGTCACGGCCATGGCGTGCCCGGCGACGTTCTCGAACACCAGGGGGCCCCGTCCATCGAGAAGCGACAGCCAGGCGGCAATCTCGTGGACCGGATCGACCCTGTCCGCGATTCGGGTCAGCGAACTGGCCTCGTCCGCGATGGCAAGGAATGCGCGCATGGATTGCCGGTGCTCGTTGGTCATCCGGGGACTCCTCGTCCAACGCGATCGTCGCTGAAGGCGTGCGCCCCGAGATCGTCCGCGAGGCGCTGCATCTCTGGGCCGAGGACCCGGTCGGCGTGCACCGGCGGCACGCGGCTGCGCACGAGAGACAGGAGGTCGGCGAGCCGGTCCGGCACTCGTTCGCGGTCGAGGAGATGAAGCGCCTGCGAGGCGGCGACGGCCAGAACGGCGAGCGCCGAATCGAGCGAACGACCTGCCGCCGCGCACTTCGACCAGGCGAGGAAGGCGGGCGTGCTCACGTCGTCCTGTCCGAACACGCTGGCGTCCGCGGCCGGAATGAAGGTCCGGGTGGCGGCCGCCCGCGCCTCTTCGAGGAAGCCCGAGATGGCCATGGGCAGGTATCCGACGGCGCCGTGACCGTCGGTCTCGCCGGCGCCGCGTCCCGCCAGCAGGAAGTCGGGAAACCCCGACACCCGCCCGTTCATCAGTCCGGCGCACAGACGCAGGCAGATCAGGCACAGGTCCGCCCAGGCGCCGGCAATGCCGTCGATGGCCGGCGCGGCGACCGCATTGTGGTAACCGCCGGTGCTCAGGCAGCGTCCGCGGGGGTGCGCCTCGTCGGGCGCGAGCCAGACCGGGTTGTGAGTCACCGCCGACAGGCTCTGCGCCGCGAGCCCCCGTGCGAAGCCGATCGCCGCATGGGTCTGCGCCAGGACGTGGGGCACGATTCTGTAGCTCACCGGCGCCTGGTGGGGACGTGCTTCGCCGCGCTCGGCCGCGCCATCGAGCAGGGCCGCCAATCGCGAGAAGGCGCGCCGGTCGTGCTCGCCGCCGAGCAGCTCACCCAGTACCGTGTCGTAGTGCTCGAGCGGGGCCTTGAACGCCACGATTGCCAGCGCCAGCACCTGCTCGGCCACCTCGACCCGCCGCTCGGCGCCGAGCGCCGCATCGGCGAGGACCGCGGCCGAGGCGGGGGCGCCGTTGATCAACGCACCGCGCTCCCCGGCCTGCAGCTGGATGCGTTGCGACAACCCGGCGAACAGCGTGTACAGGACCAGGATCTCGCCCGGCCCGCCCTGACCCTGTCTCGGTACGCAGGGAATGGGGCCGCGATTCAACATCCCGACGAGCTCCTCGACCAGCCGGGGCGTCGCCATGCCATGGCCGCCCAGCAGGTTGGCGAAGCGCGCGAGGACCATGGCGCGCGTGACGCGATGCGGATAGGGCTCGCCGAACGCCACCGCCGCGGCCAGCGGTTTCAGTCGGGCGAGGCGCCGCCGATCGTCTTCGTCGAGTGTGCGCCCGACCATCTCGCCCTGCCCCTGGTTCACGCCATACACCGACGCGTCCGGGTCTTCGTCGAGGTAGCGCATGAATGCAGCTCGAGACGCCGCGACCCTGCCCAGAGCCGCGGCTTCGACCGCCACGGGCTCTCCCTTCCAGGCCACTGCCAGCACCGCCTCCGGAGTGATGTCGAAGCGCGAAGCCAGGACCACCGTCACGGCGCGCTCCGCCCGCTCCGCCCCGGCCCGCGTCGGGACGTCCCGGCAACCAGCGAAGCCGGCGCCCGCCGCGCCGGAGCGCATCTCCGAAGCGTGAACGAGGAGGGGCCCGATTCCGGGATCGGGCGCGCGCTGCTGGCGAGTTCGGGAGCACCGCCGTCGTGCATGGGATCCACTCGTGGGGGCTCCGCGAACGATGGACTGCCCGTTCGCGAATGTCGAGACGGCAGCCGGTGGAGAGGACGGCGACCTGCCGCGGCGGCAGCATCACCGCGGCGCGGGCGTAGCCGGCATCGGGGACCCGACCGGCTCGCAGCGACGGCCCGGGAGCACCGTCGCTTGCGACCGGGACGACACCTGCGAGAGGCTACGTCCGGCACCGGCAATTCGATTCCAGGGGCACCGGATGAAGCAGGCGGCAGAAGCGGGTGAACGCGGTCCCGTACCGATCGTGGACATCTCCCCATTCACCACCGGAGAGGTTCGCGAAAAGGGGGACGTCGCGGAGGCGGTCCGCGCCGCCTGCGAGGAGATCGGATTCTTCGTGATGGTCGGGCATGGCTTCCCCGAAGACCTGGTGACCCGCATCTACGATGTTTCGCGCGCCTTCTTCGACCTGCCGGCGCAGGAGAAGAACGAGATCGACGAATCCGGTCCCGTCATGGGCGGGTTGATGCACTTCGGCCTGGGCAAGGAGGCGCTGGCGGCAACGCTGGGAGGCGAGACGATTCCCGACCTCAAGGAGACCCTCGACTTCGGACCGGGCTTCTTCGGTGACCGGTGGCCGGTGCGCCCGGCGGACCTCGAGCCCGCCTGGCGCGCATACTACGAAGCGATGTCGACGCTCGCGGCCACGCTGCGCAGCATCTTCGCCGCCGCGCTCGGCCTCGCCCCCGATTACTTCGAGGACAAGTTCCGGGGGCATCTCTCGTCCCTGCGCGTGATCGACTACCCCGAGCAGTCCGCCCCCCCGGCGCCCGGGCAGCTCCGGGCCGGCGCGCATTCCGACTATGGAGTGCTGACGATACTGCGCACCGAAGACGCGCCCGGAGGCCTGCAGGTGCGAACGCGGGCCGGTCGCTGGAGCGGCGTGCCGCACATCCCCGGCTCATTCGTCGTCAACATCGGCGACGCGATGATGCGCTGGACCAACGACCACTGGATCTCGACCCGGCACCGGGTCGTCAACCCGCCGGTGGATCCCGCGCGGCCTACCCGCCGCCAGTCGATCGCGTACTTTCACAACCTGCCGCGCGACACGGTGATCGAGTGCCTGCCGCCCTTCCGCGAGAAGGGCGTCCCGCCCCGGTATCCGCCGATTACCTATGGTGAGTACGCCGAGCTTCGGTACCGCCAGGCCCATGGAAACGAGAAGCAGTTGAGGCTGGGAGGCGGGTAGCCCGGGACCGCGGGGCGGCCTGCGCGGCGGCCCCGATGGTATTCTGCTTCGGGGAGCCTGACCCGGAAGAGCGAGTCGCCGGCGGTGGGAGAGAGGACAACTTGCGGAGAGGCGCTCGTTCGCCTGCTCGCGGAGTACGACGTGGACACCGTCTTCGGCATCCCGGGCGTGCACACCCTGGACATGTACCGGGGCATCGCGAACAGCAACCTGCGCCACGTGCAGCCCCGGAGCGAGCAGGGAGCGGGCTTCATGGCGGACGGCTACGCCCGGGTGAGCGGCCGGCCCGGAGTATGCACCCTGATCACCGGTCCCGGCGTCACCAACGCCTCGACCCCGATGGGACAGGCCTACGCCGACTCCACCCCGATGCTCGTCATCTCGAGCGAGAACGCGACACGTACGCTGGGCAAGGGGTGGGGCTGCCTGCACGAGATCCCCGACCAGGAGGCCGTGACCAGGCCCCTGACCGCGCTGAGCGCCACCGCGCTCTCGCCCGACGACGTGCCCGAGCTGGTCGCCCGGGCGTTCTCCATCTTCTCCTCCTCGCGGCCCCGGCCGGTGCACATATCGGTACCCATCGACGTCCTTGCCATGCCGGCTACGGGAGACTGGAGCGCACGGACGGCGGCGGCGCTCGGAGCGCCGGACCCCGCCGCGATCGAAGCTGCGGCCGAGGCGCTGTGCCGGGCCGAGCGGCCGCTGATCATGATCGGCGGGGGAGCGGTGGACACCCGCGCCGGCGGGGTGGCGGAGCTTGCCGAGCTCCTCGGGGCGGGCATCGTTCCGAGCAACGCCGGAAAGGGCATCGTCCCCGACTCCCATCCGCTCAACCTCGGCACCAGCATGGTGAAGGAGGCGACCCGGGCCTTCGTCACCGAGTGCGACGTGGTTCTCGCGATCGGCACCGAGCTCGCGGAGACGGACAGCTACGTCGAGTGGCTGCCCATCAACGGCAAGCTCATCCGCGTGGACATCGACGCACCCAAGATCAACGACCTCTATCCGGCGGACATCGGCATCGTGGCCGATGCGGGAAGGAGCCTCGATGCGCTGCTCGGCCTGGTCAAGGCGGAGCTTCCCACCCCCCGGGAGGACGCCGCGGAGCGGGTCGCGGCGGCGCGGCGGCAGCGCCACGCCGAGCTCGATCCCCTCGAGCGGATCCACCAGTCGATGTGGGACGCGATCCGTGCGGGCCTGCCCGAGGACGCCGCGATATTCGCCGACATGACCCAACTCGCCTACACGGGCACCTTCGCCATGCCGGTGGAACGGCCGCGCACCTGGTTCCATGCTGCCGGCTACTGCACTCTCGGCTGCGCGATGCCGATGGCGATCGGCGCCAAGGTCGCGGCGCCGGAGCGCCCGGTGGCCGCGATCGCCGGCGACGGCGGCTTCATGTTCACGGTAGGCGAGCTCGCGGCGGCGGCGGAGCTTCGGCAATCGCTGCCGATCCTCATCTGGAACAACGACGGCTACGCGCAGATCCGCGACGGCATGGTGCGACGAGGCATCCCTCCCGTGGGAGTCGACTCCCCGAACCCCGACTTCCTGCTCCTCGCCGAGGCCTTCGGCTGCGACCGCGTCAGACCCGGCAGCTTCGACGAGGTCTCCGCATCCATGGAGCGCGCGCTCAGCGCACCGCGCCCCACCCTGATCGAGGTGCGCCAGGGAGCGGAATGGCTCTCGTGAGCTCGGCGGAGCCCATCCGGAGCGCCTGCCGGACGGGCCGGTTCCGTACGCATGAAATCGCGCCGCAACGAGTGCCCGCCGGACGCTCGTGAACGCGGCCTGCTCGGCGCCGGGCATGGTGCTGGCCCTTGCCGATGCGAGAGGGAGGGAATCGCGCTGTCCGCAGTGCATGATCCCGCGACTCCCGGCGCCCTGACAGGAGGCTCCGTCAATGCAGCGCGACGCCATCCGCGGCAAGGTTCAGACGGTGTGCGGCCCGGTCGCACCGGAAGCGATAGGGCCCACCCTGATGCACGAGCACCTCGTCTGCGACATTCGTCCCCCGCACCTGAAGACCTGCGGCTGCGACTGGGGCCCCGTCACGCTCGAGAACGTGTGGGCCATCAACTACGGGGAGCTCGAGCATGCACCGAGCTACGTGCTCGATGTGCCCGAAGTGATGGTCGAGGAAGTGAAGGCGATGCGCGATGCGGGGGGCAGCGCGATCGTCGAGCTGTCCAACGGCGGCCTGAGCCCGGCGCCGAAGCAGCTCCGCGACATCTCCGAGCGTACCGGGGTGCACGTGGTGATGGGCTGTGGGCACTACGTCGAGGAACACCAGGATCCCGCCAACCACGGTCGGAGCGTCGAGGACTTTGCGGAGGAGATGCGTGTCCAGGTGCAGGAGGGCGCGTGGGGCACCGGCATCCGGGCCGGCATCATCGGCGAGATTGGCTGCCAGGCGCCGTGGACGGAGCTCGAGAGGCGGGTGATGCGGGGCGCGATTCTCGCGCAAGGAGAGACCGGAGCCACCATCAACGTCCACCCGGGACGCCATCCCGATCAGCCTCAGGAGGTCGCGGACTTCATCGCTGCCGCGGGCGGCGACCCCACCCGCACCGTCATCAGCCACATCGACCGCACTCTGTTCGATGACGATCGGCTGCTGCGCCTTGCCGACAGCGGCTGCGTGCTGGAGTTCGACCTCTTCGGACACGAGAGCAGCTACTACGCTTTCGACCTCACGGTGGACATGCCCAACGACGCCCAGCGCCTGGCGCTAATCCGCACCCTCATCGACCACGGCCATCTCGAACGGGTGCTCATCTCCCACGACATCTGCGTGCTCACGCGTCTCATCCGCTTCGGAGGGCACGGCTACGGCCACATCTTCCGCAATGTGCTCCCGATCATGCGGCGGCGCGGCTTCACGGAAGCCGAGATCGACACCATCCTCGTCGATAACCCGCGCCGGCTCCTCACCTTCGTGTGAAACCGAGTCGGGGCCTCCCGGGCCCGGCCGCACCGCCACTGCTGCCGCTGCCCGAACGCTCTCGTTCGCCGGCGGCCGAAGCGAATCCGCCCGCACCAGCCGGGTTTCGCATCCCCGTCTTCGCCCGCAGACCGGACGAGTTCTCGCGTGGAGTGCGGGAGAATCCTCTCCGCGGTCGGGGGGACTACGGGACCGAAAGGGGTGCGATCACGGGACGAGGGCCGCGTGCGTCAGCCCGCCGGAGCTTCGTTCCGCCCACTGCACCGCCTCGTTCACCTCGTCAAGCGAGAACTTCCGCGCTTCGAGAACGCCGACGTCCAGCACCCCGGATCCGATCATGGCGAGCATCTCCGCCGTCCCCTCGCGGGGATACCAGCTCGACCTGAGCATCGTGATCTGGCTGTCGAGCATCCACTTGTAGTTGACGGGCAGATCCCCCATGCAACCGCCGACGAGCAGCGCGGTGCCGTAGGGACCGAGCGAGTGAAGGGCGTTCGCGGTCGGGGAGGGATCGCTGATGTCGCCGACGGCATCGATCAGGATGTCCGCCGCGCCCGCCGCGTGCCGGATGGCATCCCTGTCCTCTTCCTGTCCCGAGAGGGGAACCGCGACCACCCGTTGCGGGTCCACCCTCACCAGCTCGTCGAGCAGGCGCCGGCGTCTTCCGCAGGCCACCACCCTGCCTGCGCCCATCGCCAGCACGAGGAGCACGCCGGCGCTGCCGACGAGGCCGGTGGCGGCATTGACCACCACGGTCTGCCCCGGCCGGAACGCCGAACGGAGAAGGGCGCCATAGCAGGTGCCGAACCACCCGAGGCGGACCAGCAGGGCGGGATCGATCGAGGAAGCGCTCCCCAGCGGCGTGAAGCAATGGTACCTACCCGTTTGACTCCACTTCTGCTAAGGTAGCCGAAAGGAGGCACACCAATGCAATCATTTCTCCAAATAATTCAAGAGTTTCCCGACGAAACTTCGGCAAGAGACTACATTGAAGATTGCAGATGGCACGGACAGCCAGTCTGCCCGCACTGCGGATGCGATTCTCACATCACAAAACGAGGAGGCAATCGAGAAGGCTACTACCGTTGCCGTGATTGCTCCAAAGAGTTCACTGTCAGAACTGGAACCGTCTTCGAGCGGTCCCATGTTCCCCTGAACAAGTGGATCTATGCAATTTACCTAATCATTCGTTCAAGAAAGGGAATCTCTTCTGTCCGGTTGGGGAAGGAAATCGGAGTGAAGCAACAAACTGCATGGTTCATGCTGCACCGTCTACGCGAAGCGTGCAACAACGATCTCACAATTCTTCAAGGCATTGTTGAAATCGATGAAGCGTACATAGGCGGAAAGGAAAAGAACAAGCATGCGGACAAGAAGCTGCATGCAGGAAGAGGGTCGGTAGGAAAGCAGCCTGTAATCGTATTCCGAGACCGCAATGGCAATTCAGTAGCGTATCCGATTCCGAATACTACGAAGAAGATTCTTCACACGGAAATTGCAAAACGAGTAGTTCCAGGTTCAATCATCTGCACAGATGAGCTCTCGGGCTACAACGGATTGTATGGATACCGGCATGAATCCGTTTGCCACTCCATAGGCCACTATGTTGATGGCGACTATCATGTCAATTCAGTTGAATCTATGTGGGCTGTCTTGAAGCGTGGCACTTATGGAATCTGGCACTGCGTTCCAAGAAAGCATCTTCATCGATACTGCAATGAAGTCACCTTCAAACTGGACCGATACGGAATGGAGGATCTCTTGAGTCGTTCATTTGGTCGCAGGATCACATATCGGGAGTTGATAGCGGCTTAGCCGCTAAAGAGCATTGCAAGTGTTCATTGTCGCCACTGCGATATTGACGGTCGCGCTTACAGTGCTCTTTGGAGCTACGGAAATGGAGCCGTACTCTTACGCTCAAGTGACAGTTTACTTACTCACCGGCTTTTGGATTGTTGTACTTGTTCGTGAAATTGAAGTAAGGACTGAGAAGAGAAAGAGAGAAAGGCAGGAAGAATCTCGTAGAGACTTCGAGCGCATGAGAAGAAAGCATCTTGAGCTAGAAGAGCACCCAAACGTCCGGCAAGCCATGGCAAAGGCTTACCATGCGCTAGAGGACCACTTGTTAAAGCAAGGCAAGATGAAGTGAAAGATTGGAGATCGTTTTGATGGCTAAATCGAAAAAGACTCCGCCCGAGTTAGACAAGGCAATGGACATCATTCTCAGACATCGTCCTGTCAAGCCAAGTCAGAAGAAGGTGAAGAGCGGACAGGTTTACCAGTCGCAAGCACTTAAACGGAAATCTGATTAGGGATTGGTGACATTGAATGAATTGGGGCACTATTCCCAAGTTGTATAAGCTTTGATTGAAGATAGCCCTAGCAGCTCTTGCAGTTCTTGCTCAGCTTTCCATCGCATGCATTTGGATGGTGTTTGTTTGTACTCTTCTCCACAATCGAAGCTGCTTAGTCGATAGGCGTCTCTAAACCAAATCAATGCAGGCACGTCATTACCTTTTGCTTTTTCCTTCAACCCTAAGGAAGGTCTGATCTATTGATGCTGAGAGCGGATTGTCCTCGGGAGTCGCTCTGACTCTACGCTGCCAAGGCTTTTTTCGGGGTCGATTGTGTCAGCAACCCCGGTTTCTCTCGATTTCCTGCGGCTACACGAGCAAC
>JAJEAD010000078.1 GCA_022824305.1 Gammaproteobacteria bacterium
CGCGACGGCGCGCTGGGGCTCGGCCTCACCCTCGCCAGCCACCTCGCGGCGAAGTACGAGGGCGACGTCAAGGTCAACTCCCTGCCCGACCAGGGCACCGTCACCCGCATCACCCTGCCCGCCGGCCTGCCCGGCCTGTGAACCCCGACCCGATGCCGTAATGGACGACGGAGAACCGAGCTCATGACGACCCGACAGCTCTCGAGCCGCACGCTGCGCGGCGTGCTCTTCAGCCATACCCTCCTGGGAGTCGGCCTGCCCCTGATCCTCGTCGGCGTCCTCTCCTTCCTGTTCCTCACCTACCAGCTCGAGATCATCCAGACGAGCTTCGAGCGCAGTCGCCATGCGCTCACCCGGGACATCGCGGGAACGGGTCTCCGGGGCCAGGCGAGCAACGCCGCGCGCCAGCTCGACGCGTTCCTCGTGGAGCGGATGGCGGAGGCGAAGGCCTGGTCATCGGCATCCATCGTCGTCGAGTCCGCCTCGGCGGCGCACGCGAGGCACCGTGCGGAGGGACTCACCGAGCTTCCCCTGGAAGCCGTCGAAGACCGCTTCCGCATCCAGAAGAGCCTGCGCACCGCGCCCTGGGCGGACACCTACCTGCGCCAGCAGATCGCTTCCTCGCCCTACTTCGCGGAGATCTTCTTCACCGACCGCAACGGCTACAACGTCGCGCTCACCAACCCGACGAGCGATTTCGTGCAGTCCGACGAGGACTGGTGGCAGAACGCCTGGAGCCGGGAGCTGTCCGTCGGAGAGATCGAGTACGACGACTCCGCGGGGGTGTGGTCCGTCGACATCTCGCTGCGCATCGACGACCCCGCCACGGCACAGGCGGTGGGCGTGATGAAGACGGTCCTCGCCATCGAGCCCGTGCAGCAGGTGGCGGACCGCACCGCGGAGGCCCTCCCGGGAGGGAGGGTGCAGATCGCGACCGGCCGCGGTGTCCTGATCGCCGAGACGAGCTCGAACCACGCCCGGGAACGCATCATGAACCCGGAGATCAATCTCCGGGAGCAGGGAAGCGACTCGGTGCGTGCCGCCTTCGGAGCGGAGCGCGCGGGCTTCGCGACGGACGACGAGTGGGTGACGGGCTACGCCCGCACCGGAGGGCGCGACGCCTATGCCGGGGTCTCCGAACGCTTTGCGGGCTTCGACTGGGTCGTCGTTCTTCAGGAGCCGGTCGCCGGAGTCACCGGAGCCCTCAGCGCCCTCGCAGCCATAGACGACGCGCTCCGCGACTGGCGTCTCTTGCTCGCGGTCGCGCTGTGCGCCATGGCGCTGGCGGGCATGCTCTTCGCCCTGGCGTTCGCGTCCGGAGCCGCCCGCCGCCTGGCGGCGTCCATGCACTCGATTCAGGAGATGGCCGAGCATGCTTCCGCCGGACAGAGAGTGACGCCTCCCTCTATCGAGCAACCCGCGGAGCTCGTGCGCCTGAACGAAGCGGTGCAGCGCCTGAGCCAGGTGCTGACGACGGTGCTGCGCAGGAGCCAGCAGCGACCGGCGCGCCATTGAACGCTGCCGCCGGGCGCCTGCATCCGGGAAGCCGGCGCTTCCGTCCTGGAGGCTGACCCATGATTCTCAAATCGGTCCGGATACGGGAGTATCGGACGGATTCGGGATCATGAGCTGCAGGAAGCGGCGCGCGAGCGGAGTCAGGGTCATTTCGCGATTCATGAACACCCCGAAACTCCTGCTCGGAAAGTGCCCCTCGAGCGCAATCACCGACACTCGGTCGTACTTCGAGATACAGATGGTAGGCAGGACGGCGATTCCCAGGCCGGCTTCGACGTAGCGCTTGATGGTCTCCCATCCGCCGGCCTCGATTGCGGCCTTGCCGTCGAGTCCGAGTCGCTCGGCAACGGTCGTTTCGAATCGCCTGCTGTAGGTGCCGGTGAGGGGCACGATGGCGGGCCATTCGCTCGCCTCTTCCGGCGATACCGCGCTGCGACCGGCCAGCGCGTGGTTCGCAGGGGTGATGAGCGAGATGCCGTAGGTGTGCAGCTCACGGTACTCCACGTCTTGTTCCGGATAGGAGTCCCTTGCGCCGAACACCAGTTCCACATCGCTGTCCCGGAGCAGCTCCACCCCTTCGCGCACCGGACAGCTCCTCACCCGCACCCGAGCTCCCGGGTGCCGTTCCCGGAGCGCCTTGACGTACGCGGGCAGGAAGAAGGCGGCGGCGGCCGGGCTGGCCGCCACCGGGAGTCGGTCGGAGACGGCGGCATCGACACGCTCCATGAGGTCGTCGGACAGTCCATCCATCTCGCTCACCAGCGGTTCGGCGAGCGCGTAGGCGGTCTCTCCGGCCGGTGTGAGGCTGATGCCGGCGCTGCCACGCTCGAAGAGGACGCACCGGAGCTCGCGCTCCAACTGGCGAACGTGAAGCGACACCGTCGGCGGGCTGAGGCCGAGCTGTGCCGCCGCCTGCACGAAACTCTCGAACTTCGTGGCGTAACAGAAGGCTCGCAACTGCTTGAGACGGTCTCGCTTGTGGTAGGTCCTGCGCCGGTCGACCGCAATCGTCATGGCGTCCCCCGCATCCGCGCTCCGTCGGGCACCATGATGTCCAGGAAGCGGCTGGCGGCCAGCGAGGTGAGTCCGTCCTGGCGCGTGATCACGCCGTACGCGCGTTGCGGGACTCCGCCTCCGACCGGAATCCGCCACAGCCGGTCGTGCGCGGTCAGGCACAGCTCAGGAACGAAGGCGACCCCGATGCCCGCTGCGACGTACTTCTTGATGATGTCCCACCCGTCGACTTCGGCGACGATGTCGAGATCGATTCCTTCCACCCGCAGAAGCGCTTCTATGGTTTGCCCGACGAGGTGCATGCTCGCGTGTCCGACGACGGGGTAGGGGACAACGTCCGCGACGGTCACCGAAGTACGCCCGACCAGCGGGTGGTCCTCGGGAGTGATGAGCATCGTCCTGGACACCAGGATCGGATGAAGGCTGAACCCGGATCGCGGACTGTCCATCGCCGTGATCGCGAGATCGATCTCGAATTCGCGAAGCCAGCGCAGCCTCTCCCGGCCGCTGCCGATTCGTACTTCTACGCGCGCTCCGGGAAACTGCCGCCGAAAGCACTGGAGGAATGGGGGCAGCAGGTGAGCGCCGGAGAGGTCCCCGGCTCCGATGCGAAGACTGTCTGCGAAGACGCCATGGTGCTGCTCGGCAAAGGTGTCGGGGAAACGGTCCATGCCGTGCACGAGCGGGAGGGCGAGATGGTAGAGCCTCTCGCCGACGTGTGTCAGGAGCAGACTCCGGCCGCGGCGATCGAACAGCGACAGCCCGAGCTCCTCTTCCAGCGCACTCACCTGGAGGGACACCGACGGCTGGCTCAGCCGAAGCCGCTCTGCCGCGCGGGAGATGCTGCCGAGGCGAGCGGACCGACAGAACGCACGAAGCTGCTTGAGCCTGTCCCCTTTCGGGTAGCGCTGCGTTCGTCGCTCGTCACGGCGGGCAGGACGCCTCCCGCGCCCGCCTGTCACGTTGCAGGTTGTGCTCGTGCTCCGACTCCCTTCAGTCTTCCGTCCGATCCGGCGGGCGTCCTGGCGCACTCTCGCCCGTCAGGAATCACCTGAACCGTTCCGAGTACTCCGGAGCGTCTGTGGTCTGAGAAGAGAGAGTGGCCAAGTGGCCGATCACACACTTCGCCCTCGCACACCCGGATCACGGCGCACACCCCGGGACTCATCGACGCGATGATCGATGTCACCCCACACCGGCAGGTTCGGATCTGGTATCACTTCACAAAGCAGTCGTTCGTCGCAAGCAGCGTAGCGTAGAAGATAACCTGTGACCGTTGTGTGCCTTTTCCTGGTATCCGAATGCCAGTCTCGTGCGTTGTTGCCTGCGACAGGCGCGTTGTGCAGGCGGTGAGGGCGTCCTGCCCTTCCCGCAGCATCGCGCCGCATGGTGTTCGGGAAGCGGGTCGAGCGGGGACGGCTCGGGGTGACGCCGGCCAGGTCGGATGGGGCACGCCGCGGCGAGCGCCAGAGGAAGTTCTCAGGGTTCGCCCGGATTCGGCATGCGGTATCCGACGCCGCGCTCGTTGAAGATGTATGTGGGGTACTCGGCATCGTCGCCGAGTTTCGCCCTCAGCTTCTTCACGAAGGCGCGTACGGGCCCGGTATCGGTGGAGGCCCGCGCGCGCCACGCCTGGCGCAGTAGCGACTCGGAGGTCACGACCCGTCCGGCGTTGACCGAAAGGATACGCAACAACTCGTACTCGGTGGCCGTCAGCGCCACTGCGCTCCCGTTCACGGTCACGCGGCGCCGCTCGTAGTCGATGGCGAGCCCCGCGAGCACGAACGGTTCGGGGCCGGCATGGGTGCGAAGCGCCGCTCCGACTCGCGCAGTCAGCTCGGTCGGAGAGAAGGGCTTGACGATGTAGTCCGCGGCGCCACTCTTGAATGCGCGCGCGATGGTCTCGTCGCGGCCGTAGCCGGAGATGAAGATGACCGGTAGATCGGAGAGCTCCGGGACCCGTGCCATCAACTCGATGCCGTCGGTCCGGGGAAGCATGAGATCGAGGAGCACGAGCTGCGGCTTCTCGGTGCGGATGAGGCCCGGGACCTCGTCCGGATCTCCGGTGACCACCACCGCGTAGCCCGCCTGAGCGAGCGCGTCGCGCATGTGACGCAACGCTTGCGGGTCGTCGTCCACAACGAGGATGCGCGGCTTCCCGCGCGCCGCGTCGCGCTGCGCACGCGCCTCGCCCGCGGCGGGACGGACCGGCCCGCCACTGTCCTCGCGTTCGACCGCCGGCAGCGTAAAGGTGAAGCGCGCGCCCTGACCGACTCCCGCGCTCTCGGCACGAATGCGGCCACCGTGCGCCTCGACGAGCCCTTTGCAGATCGCAAGCCCCAGCCCGGTTGCCACGAGTCCGCTCTCGGCGTTGCCCCCCGAGAGCGCGACATGCTTGCGGAACAGCCGACCGAGCATCTCCGGCGGCACCCCCCGGCCCTCGTCGCGGACCGAGACCGCGACGTGAACGCCGTCGCGCGCCGCCTCCAACCGGATGGGGGACGATTCCGGAGAGTGCCGGGCGGCGTTGGACAGCAGGTTGTTGATCACCTGCACGATGCGATCCCGGTCGGCCATCACCCGGGGGAGATCGGGTGGGAGGTCGATGTGGACCGCGTGCCGGGCGCCGCCGCTGAGGAAGGTGTTCCGCGCCTGATCCACCAGCGCCGACACCTCCGAGGGTTCGGGATCGACCGAGAGCGTCCCCGCCTCGATGCGTCCCGCATCGAGGAGGTTCCCGATGAGGCCCTGCATGTGGTCGGCCTGAGAGTCGACGATGCGGAAGAACTGCAGCATTTCGGCCCGCGGCAGCGCGGGTGCGGCGCCGAGCACGGCTGCGGCCGATCCCTTGATGGAGGTGAGCGGCGCGCGCAACTCGTGGCTCACCATGCCGAGGAACTCGGCGCGCAGGCGCTCCAGCTCCTCGAGCGGCGCCAGATCCTGCATGGTGACGACCACCGAAACGACCTCGCCGTGCGCGCCCCGGATGGGAGTCACGTTGATGAGCGTTCTCACGCTGCGTCCGTCGGGCACCGAGAGCAGGATCTCCTCGGCACGCATCGTAGTCGCGTTGCAAAGGGTGCGGACCAGCGACATCTCGCCGAGCGCAAGCTCGCTCCCGTCGGAGAAGCGGCAGTTGACGACCTGCAGCAGCTCCTCGGCCGGACGACCGGCGGTGCGCAGAGTCTCCACGATGCGTCGGGCCTCGCGGTTGAACGACACCGGAAGCCCGCTTTGCGCGTCGAACACCACGACGCCGACCGGCGAGGTCTCGACCAGGGCTTCGAGATCGGCCCGGGCGCGCTGCTCGCGGTGGTGGACGCGGGCGTTGGCGATCGCGGTGGCCGCCTGCGAGGCGAAGAGCACCAGCAGATCCTCGTCCTCGTTGGTGAACGCCGCAGCGCCCTCCTTCTCGGCGAGGAAGAAGCTGCCCACATGCACGCCCCGGTGGCGCATCGGAGTGCCCTGGAAGGTCTTCGACCGTATCAGGTCGGCGGAGAAGCCGAGCGCGCGCACGTAGGCCGGAAATTCCGCGAGCCGTACCGGTCCGGGCAGGTCGCGCAGGTGGGCGAACAGCCGGGGGCCGTCGGGCCACTCGGCGAACCGGCGCTTCTCCTCGGGGGTGAATCCCGAGGTGACGAACTCGCGCACCCCGCCCGCCCCGTCGATGGTGGTGATGATGCCGTAGCGCGCCGCGGTCAGGGTGCGCGCAGCGTCGACGACCTCCTGGAGCACGGTGGCGAGGTCGAGGCTGGCGCTGACGCGCAGAATGGCGGCACTCAACGATGAGACTCGCTCCCGCAGCGCTTGAATTTCGCGAGCCGTCTCCTCGGAGCTGTCCACTGGTGGGGTCCTCTTCGAAACGGGCTCTGATACGGGCTCGGCGGCCGGTGCAACCGCTACCAGGCAAAGATAGCGCCTTCGGTAGCGAATAGCACGTTAAGGACACAATAACGGTGGGCGGAGTCACACCAGGCGCACGAAATATTGTCTAACCTCCCCAGCCTTTGGTCGTGATTGTGTTCACTCGGCATGGAGCGCTCGCACGGTGGTGGTTTGAGGAGGGGACGCTTTGCGCTCTGTGGCGGATCGAGGCCCGAACGGCGTGGCCAGCGGCGCGTGATGGGCCTCGGCCCGGGCTCGAGACCGTCCCCGACCTCGCCAACCGGCGCTATCCCGCGTTGCCGATCACGTAACGCCCGGCTCCATTGAACACGCCGATCATGCCCTTGCAAGTGCGCTCACGCCTGCGGCGCCTGCTCCCCGCGGGCCACGCCCGGCCTGCCCGCGGCCGAATGGAGCCGCTCCCGCGCCGGAGCCCGTCCGGCGACCGTACATCCTGGAGGCGCTTCGTGCGCGACACGCGCGCCGGGGCGACCGCCATTACCGCCGCCGCCATTGCCGTGATGACCCTGGGGGGAACGGCGCTCATCGTCGACCATTCCTGGCTCGTCGGCCAGCGCGACACCCTCAAGAGCGCCACCGATTCAGCCGCCGTCGCCGCCACGATTGCCATGAATCGACTCCTCGATGCGGACCACACGCTGAGCGACGAGGATCTCGGTACCCGCCTGGAGCCCGTGGCGCGACGCTACATAGAGCTCAACCTCGCGCACCTTCCGGCAGAGCGTCTCGCGCACGCAAGAGAGACACTCGTCATCGAGCTCACGATCGACCGTGCGGCGAGCCGCGTGCAGGTGGCAGCCGCAGCGGATTTGGGCGGGACCCTCTTCGCGCGGGCGATGCCGTTCCTGAGCGGAATCACGGGCCCGGGCGCGATGCAGGTCAGCACCACGATCGAATGTGCGGCGTCCGCGGTCGAAGTGGTGCTGGCCCTGGACGTCACCGCCTCGATGCATGGCCGGATAGACAACAGCCTCCCGGCGCAGGGCGACAACCGGCGGCTCAATGCCGTCGTCAAGGCCGCCAAGGCACTGGTCGAGGAGTTGGGCGCCTCCTGCGAAGGGAGGTCCATCGCGGTCGGCGTAGTCCCCTGGGACAAGACGGTGCGCGTGCCGAATGCGGCCGCGTGGCGGCAGAAAACCTGGGTGAAGATGGGGCCCAACCGCACGGGCACCATCCCGACGGACTGGGCGGGGTGCGTCGAGGATCGCCATCACGACGCGAATCCCCTGGACGCGACCGCACTCGCGAGCGCGACAAGCATGTCGCTCGACCTCCCCGCGTCGAGTCCCTTCCCCGTTTTCGTCTACCCGGATACCCGAGATTTCTCGGTCTCGACGATGGAAGACAGTATCAATGCGGCCTTCCCCAATCTGGCAGATGATGTCAAAGACGACCTGGAAACAAACCTCGCAGCGCTCCGCGACAACGACTATGGCCCGCAGGGACGGCAGGGCAGAGGAGGGGTCAACTTCGGCTGCACCTCGACGGGGATGCTTCCGCTCACCACCAGCCTCACCACCGTGGACACCACGCTCGACGGCATCAAGGCGAGGGCAGTGATGGGCGGCGGGACCATGGCGCATGTCGGAGTGACGTGGGGCCGGCGCATGCTCGCCCACTCCTGGCGTACGGTGTGGGGCGACAGCGACAGCGTCCATCCCATCAACCCTGCCGACCGCGAGGTGACCAAGGTCCTCATCCTGCTCACCGACGGCGGCAACGCCCTGGAGGACAGCCACTCGGGACTGCCCGGAAGACTCCACGTCAAACACGTCGGCGTACCCGATTGCCTCGATACTGCGGCGGATCCCCCGCGTTCGTGCCGGCAAGGCGATCTCGGGACATACTACTCGGCGCTCGGGCGGCTCGGGCCGGCGCCGGGGGAAAACAATGACAAGGACCAAGGATACTATTACTCCGGCTGGGGCCTTAAGGGGACCACCGGAGGGGGGAGCAAGACCACCGAGACCGCGCTCACCGCGCTCATGAAGCGCTCCTGCGCCCTGGCGCGCAGGGAAGGGGTGACGGTCTACACGATCGGCGCGATGCCGAACGTCCACACCCGGTGGAAGGACGCCCTCGTCGCGTGCTCGGGCGCGCCCGGAACCGCCGACGCCGACCGCAGAGAGTTCTACTTCGAGGCTGCGGACCTTGCATCGCTCGACCGCGCGTTCCAGTCGATCGCCCGCCGCGTGCTCTCGTTGCGACGGGTGAGCTAGCACGCCACGACGGGACGTGAGGAGCACGCCCACGCCTTCGGCCGAGCGAGAACGCCATGAAGGCGGGCCGCCCTGCAAGAACGGCAACCCGGCGTCGCTCCGCAGGACTTCGGCCAACACGCTCGTCCCCCGGCGCTGGTGCACCTCCAGCGCCCATCGACTGCTGCGGTCTGCGCGCCGAGGTGCAGTGCGCAGTGCCCCTCGAGCCCCGTGAATGAGCAACGAGCGAAGGTATCGGTCCCCTCGCTTGCTGAGCAACACCGTGCGCCCGCCGGTGGAGTGCTGACGCGGGACCACGCCGACCCAGGCCGCAGGATCTCGCCGAGGTTCAGTCCGAACTCTCGGACTCAGGTTCCATGAGCGCATGCACGCACGACCAAAACGGCCATCGCGGGTGGCGCCCATGCCACGTCCGTGGCCATGGCGCGGACGTGGTGAGGCGGCCCCATTCGAATTTCGAGCGCACTCCTTGGCGCGGGTCCACGCACTTTCGTAAAGACCCTCCGACAACCTGCCTCTCACAGAATAATCATTCTATTTTCAATATACTATCGTAATCACCTACCGTGTAATATTAACTATTGTGATCGGGCGCAGCGTCGCCCGTGCGGACACGACATCGCCCGAGAAGCCCGTGATGCAGACGCCACGATATTCGTTCGTCCGGCGCGCGCTCGGAGCGGCGGCGGCCGGGGTGCTCCTTGGGGTCGCCGCCTGCTCGGGCGGACCGGCGCGCAACGATATGTCGGGT
>JAJEAD010000024.1 GCA_022824305.1 Gammaproteobacteria bacterium
GAGGTGTGCAACGAGGTGATCGACTGCGGTGCGAAGGAAGCAATTCGAGGCTGAAAACGTCCGTGTCGCGCCATAAGTGACGGCCGGTTTTCAATCATTTCAACAACTTGCAGAGGCGAAGCATAATGAACGACAGATCAACGACCCCTGGCAGGCGGGCGGCAACCACCTGCCCGACTGGGTCATCGCGCGCCCGGTGTTCGTCGGCGAGCGGCGCGTCGCCTTCTGCTGCAACCGCGCCCACCAGTCGGACATCGGCGGCGGCGCACCCGGCGCCTACAACCCGCGCGCGACCGACACCTGGCAGGAAGGGGTGCGGCTCCCCGCCCTGAAGCTCGTCTCGCGCGGGGAGACCCGCCGCGACCTGTGGCGGCTGCTGCTCGCGAACTCGCGCACCCCGGAGCTCCAGGACGGCGATCTCCGCGCGATGATCGGCGCGACCCGCATCGGGGCCGAGCGCGTGGCCGAGTTCGCCGAGGAGGTCACCGTCGAGCGGGCGCTCGCGCTCTTCGACGGCATCCTCGACCATGCCGAGCGCAGGATGCGGGCCGCACTGGCCGCCCTCCCGGACGGCGTCTACGAGGGTGCCGACCACTCCGACAACGACTGCTTCGAGGCGTTCGACCTGGCGGTGCGGGCGCGGCTCACCATCGACGGCGACCGCGCCACGGTGGACTTGAGCGCATCGAGCCCGCAGATCCGCGGCTTCAAGAACAGCACCTGGGCGAACACCTGCTCCAGCGTCTACACCGCGTTCGCCTCGTTCTTCGAGCCTGACATCCCCCGCAACGAGGGCACCTTCCGGGCAGTCGAGGTCATCGCGCCGGAGGGCAGCATCGTCAACGCGACGGAGGGCGCGGCCACCACCATGTGCACCGTGTTCATCGCCCACGAGATCATCCACGCCTGCTGGAAGGCGCTCGGCGTGGCGAGCCCCGAGCGCGCCTGTGCGGGCTGGGCCAAGAACATCTTCGGCATCACCACCGGCCGGCACGGCGATGGCCGGCGCTACGTGCTCTACCACGGGCTCGCCGCGGCCGGAGCCGGCGCGGTGGAAGGCCGCGACGGCTTCAACCAGATCGGCCACCTCTGCACCCTGGGCGGGCTCGTGATGCCGAGCCTGGAGGTCTACGAGCAGCTCTATCCCGTGCGCTACCGCCGGTGCGAGTTCCGCCGCGACGGCGGCGGCCCGGGGCAGTGGCGGGGCGGCACCGGCGTGGAGTACGACATCGACGTCCACACCGAGGGCACCTGGTCGTTCAGGGGCGAGGGCCTTCGGTACAGGAGCGGCTACGGCGCCGCCGCGGGTCTCGACGGGGAAGGCGGCGAGATGGAGGTGCACCCGACGGCCGCGCCGGCGTTCGAGGCTCCGAAGTTCGGGCTGCGCGAGCTCGGGCCTTCGCGGCTCGTGGCGTCGTCGCCGGGAGGCGGCGGGTTCGGAGACCCTCTCGACCGGGACCCCGAACGGGTGCTCAGGGACGTGCGCGACGGCGTTGTCTCCGCCGAGGCCGCGCTTGACTGCTATGGCGTCGTGCTGGCACCTGGCGACCGAGCGATCGACACGGACGCCACGAGTCGACGGCGCGCCGCAATGCGACGGATCGTCTCGCCGGATTCGCGGACTCCCGGACCCGAGCCGTGATGCGCAACCACCCTCGTGCAGCCGGCGACGTCTCCGGTTGATCGACGGATGTCTCCGCCGGATACCGATTCATGACCGCCAACGCTGGAGCGCGCCACGGAGATCCTCGACAAATCGTCGAAAGGAGCGATCCGCCCGCATGGCACGCTCGATGTCCATGTGCCGCACGATGTCCTGCGCGAACTCGATTCCACCGAGGGCGGGAACAATCCCGGTAGCGCGGACGGCCTCGACGAGTCGCTGCTTGTAGAGATCGCGGTCGCACTTCTGATCGGGCGCGTCGCATCCCCGGCCGAACACGGCCTTGAACGCCGCGCCATCGAGCAACAGCCAACGCTCGACATGTGGATCGGGAACGGCAGAGATCATGGGCGCAGGCGCGTCCGGGTTGCCGATTTCCCTCGCGCGTTCGTTCAATCCACTGCAGTTGGCGTCCGTTGCCGCGATGATCAGGTCCGGAGACCGGTCGTCCTGCCCTGCCAGATCTCGAAGGTAGCGGGCGAGTTCACGCACGACTCTCCCATGACCGTGCACAGCGCTCCGCCATTCGAGTCGTACGCCGACCCCCAATTCGTCGGCGATACGCTGGACCAGCGCTCCGACGACCTGCTGATGGGCGTAGTCCTCGACGAACAGGGCAATCTCACGCATCGAAATCGCCTCGCAGTATCCGCTCCGATACGGGAAGCCCATCTGGGGTTTCGTCAAGTGCGCGGCCGATATCCCGACGGCGGCCAAGGGTTCCCCAGGTGGCGAACGAATCGATTCGAGTGCGGCGATCGATCAGTTGCACTACGAACAGGGACTCGTCCGGCAGCAGGTCCGGAAGAATCGGGGAGTGCGTAGTGACGATGTACTGGGTCGTGCCGGAGGCAGCGTGCGACTTCAGTAGCTGCGCAATCATCTGAATCCGGCGCGGATGAACGCCATTTTCCGGCTCCTCGAATCCCACCAGCGAGGGAGATTCGTCCGCGCCCGTCAACGCCAGAAGCCCGAGCATCCGAAGGGTCCCTTCCGACAGGACCCGCGCGGGAATGGCGACTCCGTTCTCCCTGAGCCGAAGCTCGACCTCGCCCAGGTCGCTCACGTCCATCTCGATACCGTCCACATTGGGCATGATGGTGTGCAGCGCCTTCTCCACCGCCTCGAACTGCCGGGGCTTCAGTGCATTCAGGGTGTTGAGGAAGGCGGCGAGCTCCTCTCCCATCAAGCCGATGTGGCGCACTTCCTTGATTGGATTGGCCGCACGCATCCGCTCGCGCGGCTCGAAGTAGAAGAACAGCCAGCTCTCGAGCTCGCGCCTGGCGGCCACGAGATGCGGATAATGCGGCGGATAATGCGGCATCGAGAGAATGGTATGGTCAAGGTACCGATCGTAGTAGGTCGGGTGGCCTTGTCCTTCCAGCCGCAAACGGATCTTCTCACCGTCCCGCTCGACGAACGGCTTCCGCTTGCCGGCGGGTTCACCCTTCGAGTTCAGGGCTGCCAGGTACTCGTCCGTCACCCGCAATATTCCCGACTGCGGAAGCATCTCGATTTCGACGCGGTAGCGCAGATCGCGCTCGCGCACCCGGACAGTACTGGCGGCGCCGGGTCCGGACCGATCGACCCCACTCGGCCGGCGCATCTCCCGAATTTGTCGATTGACCGCCTCGACCACGGCATCGGAGAGACGCAAGTCGGCCTCGATTGACAAGGCCAGACGCTCCTGCCGAACCAGACCCTTCAGTCCCTGCTCTCCTACCGTGAACGATTCCAGCGGCTTGCCGCGGTAGGGAGGATCGAAGGCTTCCTTCAGCGTCCGACTCGTCGCAAGCTTCGAGAGGAGCTGCAGAGAATCGAGGAAGTTGCTCTTTCCGGCTGCGTTCGCACCGAACAGCAGGGTGAGGGGCGAAAGCCGCACCTCGGTATCGTCAAGCGACTTGTAGCCTCTGATGTGTACTCGCTTCAGCATGTTGCGTCTCCTGATTCCATGCGCAGGAGGTAAGATGCATGTTTGCGATGCCCCACATCGCGGCAACGATCGGCTCGGGGCTCGGGTAGCCGGTCCCGGCGTCGTGCGGCGGCGGGTGTCGACGCGACAAACGCTCGCGGCAACTTCAACGAGATTGGTCACCTCTGCACGCTCGGTGACCTTGCAGTGTCGAACCTGGAGGTGTACGAGCAACTGTACCCGGTACCCTACCGCAGGCGCGAGCACGGCGCCGGGATTCCCCGGGGAACACAGGAGCCACGGCGATGCTCAGCCGTTACGTCCGGGCGGCTCCCGGCTGCCACGATGTCCACGCCATGCTCACGCGGTTCGACGGGCAGTGAACACACGCGAAGCGCCACGCTCGACCGCTCGACTGCCGACCACGGCTGCGTCGGAGTGTATGCGCTGTCTCTGGCAAAGCTGCGTGAAGGCGACACGCCCCGGGCGTTTTCTGCGCACCTCGGCCGCCGCCCTCGCCGTGGTCGCAGTCGTCACAATCGTTGCGACGGTCGGTGCAACTCTTGCCGGCGATTCCGGGGCACGGCTCGCCCGCGCCCTCCCCCACTACGCCGTCCCGGCGCTTGCGGCGGGATGGCTCGCCGCCGCCCTCGCCGCCCTCCACCTGAGATCGCTCGCCCGAACGTCCACCCTCGCCGCGGCCGCGGCCCGCACCGCGGCCCACCTCTGCGCACCGCCGCTGCTGTGGCTCGCCGCCATGCACGCCGGCGCCTGGCTCGAGTGGCAGGTGCGACGCACCCCCATCGCGTACGGGACGGACTGGTTCTACGCGGAGATGTACAACGAGTACGTGCGCGAGCCGGGCGGGCTGGTGGTGTCGGTGAGCGTCGCCGCGGCGGTGACGGCGCCGCTCGTCGCGGTGCTCGCGGCGTGGATCGCCTGCGCCTGCCGAGGCGCCCGCAGATCGGGATAGGGGGGCGCCTCACGGCTCCACCCCTCCCACACCACCGTGCATACGGGTCCGTACACGGCGGTTCGACGGATTCAAGCGGCCGGGCGGCATCCTCCGAGCTGTCGGTCATGCTCGGCACACCAAAAAGGCGGCCCCGCGAAGGGGCCGCCGGCACAGTCGGAAGGTTGATTCCGGTCAGTCGTAGTTGAAGATGTCGGGACGCGGGTCGGGGATGAACCCGTCCGCGTTCGGCATCACCACCTTCGGCAGCGTCTCGGCGTTCATCACCTCGTCCTTGCCGATGATGTTGCCCTCGGCCAGGATGTAGGCGGTCACCGCGTACACGTCGTCGTCGGTCATCGAACCCGGGGTGTGGAACGGCATGGCCCGCTTGGTGAAGTCGAACAGCGTGCTGGCGTAGGGCCAGTAGCTCTCCACCGTCTTCTTGGGCTTGCCGCTGGCGAGCGTGTCCCGCCCGCCGATCAGCGCGGCGCCGCCGGTGCCCGCGACTCCGCCGAGATCCGGACCGTGGCAGGCGAGGCACTGCAACGTGTACACCTCCTTGCCCGCCTCGTAGCCGCCCTCGCCCGGGGGAAGCCCCCGGCCGTCGGGCATCGCGTCGATGTCCCACGCCGCGATCTCCTCGGCGGTGGCCGGGGTGCCGAACCCGTAGGGCCCCCCGTAGCTGCCTTCGGCCAGCGCGCCGCCCGCGAGCCCCAGTCCCACCGCGAGCACGCACGCCCGCGGCACGCACCTCGCCACCGCGTCACCCATAGTGATGGACATTGCTCACACTCCCGTCGCTGGCCACGCCCCAGCTCTGTATGCCGTTCAAGTGGTACACCGAACCCCACTTGCCGCCGTCGAGGCCCCGGGCCTCCACGAGCTGCTTGATGGTCGGCTGCACGTAGCCCGTCTCGTCCTGGCAGCGGCTCTGCAGGATGGCCGGAGAGCCGTCCCACTGCCACGGGATGCGGAAGCGGGTGTGGCACACCGGCATGATCGGACCCTCCAGCGAGGCGACCCGCCAGCTCCGACCGCCGTCCACCGAGACCTCGACGCGCTTCACCCGGCCGCGGCCGGACCACGCGAGTCCCGTGATCTCGTAGAACCCCGCACCCGGGAGCTTCATCTCGCCCGAGGGGAAGGTGATGACGGACTTGGCCTCCATCGTGAACGAGAACTGCCGGGCCTTGCCGCCGTCGAGCAGGTCCGTGTACTTCGAGGTCTCCTCGCGGCTCATGAACGGCGCATCGCTCACTTCGATGCGGCGCAGCCACTTGATGTGCGTGTTCCCCTCGAAGCCCGGGAGCAGCAGGCGAAGCGGATGGCCCTGCTCGGGACGCAGCGCCTCGCCGTTCTGGGCGTAGGCGAGCATCGCGTCGCCCCAGCACTTGTCGAGCGGCACGCTGCGGGTCATCACCGCCGCATCCGCGCCCTCGGCGAGCACCCAGGCCGCGCCGTCCTGCACCCCCACCTCGGCGAGGATGGTGGACAGCGGAACGCCGGTCCACTCGGAGGTGCTGGTGAGCCCGTGCGTGCCCTGCACGGTCTTCAGCGTCGGCTCCTTCCACTCCGTGAGCCCGTTGCCGGAGCACTCGATGAAGTGGAAGCGCGACACCGAGGGGAAGCGCATCAGATCCGCCATCGTGTACTTCATGGGCCGGTCCACCATCCCGTGGATGATGAGGGCGTGGCGGGCGGGATCGATGTTGGGGATGCCGCCGTGGTGGCGCTCGAAGTGGAGCCCGGACGGGGTGATGATGCCGTGCCCGGACTCGAGCGGGGTCATGGTCCAGGACGACTCCTTGGTGGCGGTCGGGAAGCGCCACCGGACCTCGCTCTCGAACTGCGACCGGGTGCCGTAGCCCCCGTCGTCGTTGGTGAGCCGGCCCTGGATCTTGGTGGGGTCGTCCGGCACCGGGAACTCGATGGCGCCGGGCGGTGCGGCGGCGTGGGCGCCGCCGGCGGCGAGCCCGAGCGTCGTGCCTCCGGCCACAGCCGCGGACGTGGCCAGGAATGAACGCCGGGTGGCGGTCCGTCCGCCGGAGGGGAACATGCCTTCCTTGCACTCGCAGTCCTCGAGCTCGGCCTTGCGGGCCGCGAGGGCGCGTTCCTCCGCCTCCACCATCGCATCGACCATCGCCTGGGTGCGTTCGTCGTACTCAGGCCATACGCGATCACTGCTCATCGGTTACGTTCTCCTTCTCCCGCCTGGTGTGGGAGTCTGTGTTGTTCGGTTTGTGTGCTCCGTGCTACCTCCTCATGGCCATTTGCACTTGCGCGGATGAAAATTAGCGAAGCCGAATACCGATGTACAAACGTTCGTTCCTATGGTCCGACAGGCAGGGTCTATGTAGCGCGCGCCGCGGATAGCCGCGACAATGCGCGCGGCGGCCACCCCGGAGAGCCCACCCGGATGCCCCGGCTCTCGTTCCCCAGGAGGCAAGCATGAACTCCCATTCTCGGTCCCACTACCGGGTCGTCATCGTCGGCGGCGGCGTGGTCGGCGCGTCGGTGCTCTACCACCTCGCCAAGCTCGGCTGGACCGACGTCGCGCTGATCGAACGCTCGGTGCTCACGGCGGGTTCCTCGTGGCACGCCGCGGGCGGCGTGCACGCGCTGAACGCGGACCCGAACATGGCCGCGCTCCAGGCGTACACCATCGACCTGCTGAGCGAGATCGAGAAGGAGTCAGGTCAGGACATCGGTCTGCACATGACCGGCGGAATCACCGTCGCCTCGGTGCCGGAGCGCTGGGAGTGGCTGCAGTCGGCGTACCGGATATTCCAGACCATCGGCATCGAGGACTGCCACCTGATGACCCCGGAGGAGATCCGCGAGAAGTGCCCCATCATGGACGTGACCGGGGTCATCGGCGGGCTGTGGGCGGACCGCGAGGGCTACCTCGACACCACCGGCACCGTCCACGCCTACGCCGGCGCCGCCCGCAAGCGCGGCGCCACGGTCATCGAGCACAACAAGGTGGAAGCGCTGAACCAGCGCGCCGACGGCACGTGGGAGGTGGTGACCGAGAAGGGCGTCATCCACGCGGAGCACGTGGTCAACGCGGGGGGACTGTGGGCCAAGCAGGTCGGGCGCATGGTCGGGCTCGACCTGCCGCTCGCGCCGCTCCAGCACCACTACTTCGTGACCGAGACCATCCCCGAGGTCGCCGCACTCGACTTCGAGGTGCCGATGACCGTGGACCTGGAGGGATTCACCTACATCAGGCAGGACCAGCAGGGCGTGCTGGTCGGGATCTACGAGGTCGACCACAAGCACTGGAACATCGACGGCGCGCCGTGGGACTACGGCTTCGACCTCATCCCCGAGGAGATCGACCGCATCGCCGCCGAGCTGGAGATGGCGTGGCGCCGCTACCCGGTGCTGGAGCGCGTCGGGGTGAAGCGCTGGGTCAACGGCGCCTTCACCTTCTCCCCGGACGGCAACCCGCTGGTCGGACCGGTGCCGGGGATGCGCAACTACTGGCTCGCCTGCGGGGTGATGGCCGGGTTCCTCCAGGGCGGCGGAGTCGGCAAGTCGCTCGCGGAGTGGATGATCCACGGCGAGGCGGAGGCCGACGTGTGGCCGATGGACATCGCGCGCTACGGGCCGTTCACCTCGAACCGCGAGTACATCCGCCAGACCACCGGGCAGTTCTACTCGCGCCGCTTCGTGATGACCTACCCCAACGAGCAGCTCCCCGCCGGGCGGCCGCTGCGCAAGGCCCCCGCCCACGACGCGATGCGCGCCGCCGGGTGCCTCTGGGGCTGCACCTGGGGGCTGGAGACGCCGCTCGTGTTCGCGCCCCCGGGGTTCGAGGAGACACCGACGCTCAAGCGCTCGAACGCGTTCCCCATCGTGGCCGAGGAGTGCGAGGCGGTGCGCGAGCGGGTGGGTCTCGTCGACATCTCCGGGTTCTCGCGCTACGAGGTGACCGGGCCCGGCGCCGAAGCGTGGCTGGACCGGGTCATGGCCTCGCGCCTTCCCGCACCCGGGCGGGCGAAGCTCGCGCCGATGCTCGCCTCGGACGGCCGGCTCAAGGGCGACCTCACGGTGTTCAACTGGGG
>JAJEAD010000008.1 GCA_022824305.1 Gammaproteobacteria bacterium
CCGCTGCATTCGAGGCCATAGTGTCTGGAGGCGCGCACGATGCTCGCGGCGCTGCTGCCGTCCCGGCTCACCTCGCACCGTTCGCGCAATTCGGTAAGCGGCACCCAGCGCCCGAACCAGGCCAGAATGCTTCCGAGGCACGCGGCACCACACTCCGACGCGTGCATCTGCAACACAATCGGCGTGATTACCCTCCTTTTCGAGGCGTCCGATGCGGCCTTCTCGCCGGCTCCTCCGGAGACGCGCGGCGGCACCCTATGGTCGCCTCATGCGCAACAGGGCCACCGGAGGTTGCCTGCCGAGCTCGATGAGAATCCTGCATTCCCTCCCCGCAAGGGAAGCAAAATCAAGGTGTTCGTCGAGCGCGACAGCGACCCGGTGCACGGACATCGGCCCCGCCGACGCAAGCGGCGCCAGCTTCCCGGGCCAGGGCACGGCGGAGATGTTCGAAACCTCTCCGTCGAGCTTGCGCGCTTCTCCGTCCCCCGCGGCCACGTTTATCACCACCGGCATCCCGGTCATGATCTGCGGCGCGACGCCGCTCCCGATCCAGACGAGCGCCTGCACGGTCCGCTCGTCCTCGAGCAGGCTTTCGCCAAGCTCGACCAGCACGCCGTCCACCGCAATGCTGCGGGCTACGTTGCCAAGGAAGAGCCATGCCGCGAAGATGACCACCGACGCGACGATGACGGCGAGGAGCTGACGCTCCCGCGGTGTGGTAATTGTCAGCAGCCGATCGAGTTGTTCACGTTCTTCCTTGGCCTGAGCAACGGTATTGTGAAACGAGTCGAACGGATTATTGAACACGACCGTGCGTAGCCCCTTCTGACTTGAGAGACAATATTGCAATCACGACCAGGAAACGTCAAGTCCCCAACGTACTGAACAATTTGAAAGTACTGGAAAATTTGGTTGTTCGGGTAGCGACCGGGGGCGTGTGGCTCTCGAATTCGCCGCAAGTCACCGACCGGAGCGGATTCTCGCACCCCCGTTCGGTCCTGCCACACCGCGTCGTCAACGAACCCTCGCGGCGTCCTGCGCCGACCGGAACGGTGACCGTTTCGGCTGCCTTCTCCGGGCGGTGCGCCGTGCGCGGAGTACGCCAGCCCGGAGCGTCGCGGCGGTTCGGCTCCGCCTCTTCTTCGGCAATGGAGCGCGCTGACGGTCCGTTGAAGCGACTGAGAGAGCACGGACGGACCGCTACCGAGAGCGGATCGGCGGCCGCAGCAGGAGATCCGCAAGACATGCGGGCCAAGGTCGACAGGGGACCCCGGATCCGCTCGGAAGGGGCCTGGCGCGGAGGGCGCGTCGACGCCGGCACGCTTTTCGTGATGGCGTGCGTCCGCGGCGGATGCCTGCGGTCAACCGCGTGGGGTCGCGATCTCCTGGCCGGGAACGCCCCCTCCTGAAACTCTCGGCAAGCCCGGATCTTCACGCGTTCCGGGGAATGACGGTACAATGCAACACGCCCGCCGAGAGACCCGCCCGAATGTTCCCTGACCACGAGATCGGCAAGAATTGGGGTATGGCTCAGGGTTGTTCACAGGGTCTCGCGTGCCGTCGGGGCAATTCGTTCGGTGTTCTCATTCTGGCGTTCGTGTGCTTCTTCTTTCCGAATGCACATTCCCTTGCCCAGGAAGAGACGCCGGCGGAAAAGGGCCTGAGAATTGCGCGTGAAACAAGCGCCCGAAACGAAGGCTTCGGGGATTTCACGGCCGGGATGAAGATGGTGCTCCGTGATCGGCAAGGCAGGGAGAGCGTGCGCGAGATGCGGTTCAAGGTGCTGGAGGTGCCGGGGGACAGGGGACAAGAGCCTGTTCGTGTTCGATCGACCGCGGGACGTGCAGGGAACCGCCCTCTTGACCCATGCTCACGTCAACACTCCGGACGACCAGTGGCTGTATCTGCCGGCTCTGAAGAGGGTGAAGCGCATCAACGCCGCGAAGCGGTCGGGGTCATTCATGGGAAGCGAGTTTTCCTACGAAGACATGAGCCCCCCGGAGGTGGAGGAGTACTCCTACAGGTATCGTCGCGACGAGCCCTGCGGCGAGCTCACCTGCACGGTGACCGAGCAAGTTCCTCTGGATGAGAAATCCGGATACAGCCGCAAGGTCGTCTGGCAGGACACGGGTGAGCTTCGGACCTGGAAGATGGCGCTTTACGACCGAAAGGACTCGCACCTGAAGACGCTCACCTTCGCGGGCTATCGTCGATACCTGGATCGGTACTGGCGGGCGGGAGAACAGACGATGGAGAATCATCTGACCGGCGCCAGCACCGTGCTCGAATGGGCCGATTTTCGATTCCGCAATGCTCTCGACGAGAGCGAGTTCTCCAAGACGGCACTTCGACGCGTACGCTGACGCGTTTCGGCGGCACGATTGCGGCCCTCGCGTGCGTGGCCACTGCCGCGGGCGCCTGATTCCGCGCGCGACCCCGGCCTGCAAGGGGCATGCCCAGGGCTATTTCACGCTAGCGGCAAGGCGGTGACGGCGCGGTATTGATGCCGGGGACTGGCTTTTTCGTAACACTTGGTCTATAACGGGGGGCATGGCGGATGGATTCGACAAGTCACGGGTGTTGGTCGGCGAGGTCGAGGTGCGGCTCGCACGCGCGGATGAGCGACGCCGCTGGGACGCGCTCATGGACCGGCACCACTACTTGGGGTTTCGACAGTTCGCGGGCCGGGGACTGCGCCACGTCGCGGTGTGGTGCGGATGGTGGCTGGCGCTGCTGGGCTGGCAGTCGGGGGCATTCAAGTGCGCCCCGCGCGACCGGTGGCTGGGCTGGCACCGCTCGGTGCAGTTTCGGCGACTGCATCTGATAGGGAACAACACGCGGTTTCTGATTCTGCCCGAGGCGTTGGGGATAGAGAACTTGGCGTCGCGGGTGCTGGGGCGAAGCCTTCGGCGGGTGAGCGCGGACTGGGAGGCGGCGTACGGGCATCGGCTGGAGTTGGCGGAAACGTTCGTGGACCCCGCGCGCTTTCACGGCGGTGCGTACGATGCCTCGAACTGGGTGCGGGTGGGACGAACCAAGGGATTCGCGCGCCACAACGGCGCCTACACCGACCCGCACGAGGTGCCCAAAGAGATGTTCGTACGCCCCTTGCGCGCCGATGCGCGCAAGCGCTTGGCCGACCCGGCGGACCGCGAGGAGTGGACGTGCCGGGCGACGCCGGTGACGTACACGCGCGAGGAGTTGCGTTCGCTGCGCGATTTGTTCGCCGAGATGCCCGATTGTCGTCGCGGCCAAGGCATGAAGCACAGGCTTGCGACGGTGCTTTCCATCTGCGCGCTCGCGCGCTTGGCCGGGTTGTCGGGGCCGGCGGCCACGGAGCGCTTCGCCCAACATCTCAGTCAGCAGGAGCTGCGGGCACTGGGGGCTTGGCGGGACCCCCGGGCGGGGCGTTGGGTCGCGCCTTCGGACTCCACGTTGTGCCGGGTGCTCGCCGACACCGACCCCGATGCCCTGGCCGACGTGCTGCGCCGGTGGGCTGCACCGCGCGCGATGGCCAACGCCTCGCAGCCCGCACTTGCCGCCGACGGCAAGCGCATCCGAGGCGCGAACCGAAACACCGGCGAAGGGGTGTACTTCGAGACCGTCACCCTGGTCACCCACCAGGGGCGCCCGCTCGCGAGCCGGTGCTGCCGCGACGAAGGCGGGGAGGGCGCTGCGGCGAAGGCGTTGCTCGAGGAGGTCGATGTGCGCGGATGTCTGATCACCCTCGACGCGCTGCATACCACCCATGACACCGAGCGAACGCTCGTCGAGATCCATGGTGCCGAGTATCTGTTCACCGTCAAGGGCAACTGCCCCGAGACGTTCGCGGCGCTGGCCGCGCTGGAGTGGGACGCGCCGGGTGTGCGTCATTACGCCGCGCCGCCGGAAAAGGGCCACGGACGTATCGAGGCGCGCCGCCTCGACGCGGTGGACCTGCCCGAGCGCATGCTCAGCTTCGACAAGGCACGCCAAGCGATGCGGGTGGTTCGCGAGCGCACCGAACTCGCCACCGGCAAGCACACCAGCGAGACCGTCTATGCCATCACCTCGGTGAGCGCCGAGCGAGCCGACCCCGAGCAACTCCTGGCCTGGAACCGCGGGCACTGGGCGGTGGAAAATGGCAATCACTACCGGCGCGACGCAAGCCTCGGCGAGGACGCCAGCCGGGTTCGCACCCGCCATGCCCCGGTGAACAACGCCACGCTGAACAACATCGCCCTGGCCATCGTCTTTCACCGTGGCTTCCACCATGTGCCCGAGGCGAACCTGCACTTCATGATGCGCCGCGAAGAGGCGCTCGACGCGATCCTCTCACCCACCTGAGCGACCTCGTTCGCGATCCCGACCCCTGGCTCGGCCCCAGGCGCGTCAAACGCCCGCACGTGCCGCCTCCTTCTCGCCTGACGGCCCTCGTCCACCCGTTCCAGAGCCCACTCCTCGTTCATACCAGACCCCGCCTGTCTTCCCACCGCACCTACCGCTCCATCCCCCAGCATGAAATGCCCCTGAGCGCGGGAGCGACGCGGGCCGCACGCCTTGCCGGCCCACCCAAGGGGTGGATTCCGACGCGGGACGGGCTGAATCCCTACGGCGGAAGGGAGCCTGCACCGACAGCCGGGGGTTGACCCCCGGCATCGATACTGCGACCTTGCAATACCCGTCTCCAGACAGGCGAAAGCGGCAGCTCACCCAGCCGCATCCACGGAGGCAGGAATTTCGTTCGGGACGCCCCGAGGCCAAGGTGGATGAACGATGAGTGAAGAAGGAAGGGGTCACCCACCCACGCCGCCGCCGAGCCGTCCGGCCCCCCCGGGCGGCCGTGACGGCAGTTCCGGCTTCGGCGAGCGTCTCGCCCGGATCGAGGCCAAGATGGAGCATGTCGCGACCAAGGAAGACATCCAGCGGTTGAGGGTATGGGTTCTCGGTGGTGTCCTCGGCGCTCTCAGCGTCGCGATCATGGGTACCATCGGCGTCGCCAGCCTGGTTACCTGATCCCCGTCGCGAGCCGCTCGATTGCTCGCGGAAACCCTGCCGTACGGAGTCCGCTGACCGGCCGGGCAAGGCGGCGGGGGCCAACGAGCCGGGAGGTTGCGGACCCGGCGCCGTTTCGGTTCGAATCGCGTCCGTCGGTCCGCCCGCCCCGCCGCCGTCCGAGCCCGAGCCCGAGTCGCCGCCCGCCCCATGAAGCCGCCGCCCTTCGACTACGCACGAGCCGAGAGCGTCGACGAGGCGGTCGCACTCCTCGCCCGCCACGACGGCGGCGCGAAGCTCCTCGCGGGGGGGCAGAGCCTCGTGCCGATGCTGAACTTCCGCCTCGTGCATCCGTCGATCCTCGTCGACGTGAACCGCATTCCGGGCCTTGCCGCCATCGAGGCGGGAACCGGCGGGCTCCGGATCGGGGCGCTCGCCCGCCACCGCCGGCTCGAGGTCTCGGCGGCCATCGCCGAGCGGTTCCCGGTCCTTCGCTCGGCCGTGCGCCACGTCGCCCACCTCGCGATCCGCAACCGGGGGACCCTCGGGGGCAGCCTCGCCCACGCGGACCCCGCGGCGGAGCTGCCGATGATGACGCTTCTTCTCGATGCGACGATGGAGGTCTCCGGTCCCGCGGGGCCGCGCCGGATCGCGGCTCGCGAGTTCTTCCGCTCCGCCCTCACCACCGCCCTCGGGGACGCGGAGATGCTGGTTCGCGTCGAGCTGCCGTTCCTTCCCGCCGGCACCGGCTGGGGCTTCGAGGAGGTCGCCCGGCGCGCCGGGGACTTCGCCCTCGCCGCCGCCGCCGCGACCCTGACCCCCGGCGCGGACGGGAACGTCGCCGAGGCGCGGCTCGCGGTCATGGGCGCCCACGACACGCCGCTTCGGATCACCGCCGCGGAGGCGCTCCTCGCAGGCGGGCCGCCGGACGGCGAGGCGGTACGGGCCGCCGCGCGGGCCGCCCGCGACGCGGTCGAGCCTTACGACGACCTCCATGCCTCGGCCGATCTCCGGCGCCATCTCGTCGAGGTGCTGGCCCGGCGGGCGCTCGACGCCGCCGCGCGGCGCGCACGGGAGGAGGCCGCGCGAGGGGCTCCGGAGGGCGCGGCGTGAGCGGGGGGCGGACCATCCGCGTCACCGTGAACGGCACGCGCTTCGAACGCGAGGTCGAGCCCCGGCGCCTCCTCGCCGACTTCCTGCGCGAGGACCTCGGCCTCACCGGCACCCACGTCGGCTGCGAGCACGGGGT
>JAJEAD010000025.1 GCA_022824305.1 Gammaproteobacteria bacterium
CCTGCGCCTGGCCGACAGCTACGGCGAGGAGCGCCTGGAGGCCGCCGCGGGCCGCGCCGTGGAACTCGGCGCCAACAGCTACCGCAGCGTCGAGTCCATCCTCAACCACCGACTCGACGAGCGGCACAGCGAGCAGATCGAGCTCGGCCTGGCCATCGAGCACACCAACATCCGCGGCGCGAGCTACTACAACTGACAGGAGATCCGACATGTTGACCCATCCCACCGTGGACAAGCTCCACCAACTACGTTGCGCCGGCATGGCCAAGGCCCTGGCCGAGCAGCTCGGCTCACCCGAGGTCGAGACCTTGGCGTTCGAGGAACGCCTCGGGCTCATCGTCGACCGCGAGCTCACCGAGCGCGCCTCGCGCCAGCTCTCCAACCGGCTGCGCCGCGCCCGGCTGCGCCACCCGGCCTGCATCGAGGACATCGACTTCCGCCAACCCCGAGGCCTCGACAAGGACCTCGTGCTCTCGCTCGCCGACGGGCGCTGGGTCCGAGAGCACCTCAACTGCCTCATCACCGGACCGGCCGGCGTGGGAAAGAGTTGGATATCCTGCGCTCTCGCCCACAGTGCGTGCCGCAACGGATACAGCGCCGCGTATCGGCGCCTGCCGCGGCTGCTGACCGAGCTGGCCATCGCGCGCGCCGACGGACGCTATGCCAAGCTGCTCGCCTCGCTCGCCAAGACCAGCGTCCTGGTCATCGACGACTGGGGGGTGTCGAAGCTCAGCGCCGAGAACCGACGCGACCTGCTCGAAATCATCGAGGACCGCCATGGACTGAGCTCCACCATCGTGACCTCGCAGTTGCCCGTGGAGAACTGGCACGCCGTGATCGCAGACCCGACCCTGGCCGACGCCATCCTCGACCGGATCGTCCACAATGCCTACCAACTCAACCTCAAAGGAGAATCCATGCGAAAGACATGCGGACCGTTGAACCAAACCGATCACTTCACCGCATAATGGGACACCCCGCGTCGCTTCGCTCCGACTGGTGATCGGAAAGCGTGGAATCGGTGATCGGAATCACACTGGAATGGGTGATCGGAATCACTGGAATGCGCAGCCGTCACCGGTGTACCGCAGGATCGTCTGGTTGCCTGTCAGCTCCCGCTCGACGACCAGTTCCCGGAATTCCTTCTCTGTCGTGAGGCGTTTGCCTTCGGCCGCGGCCGGCGCAGTGAATACCAGAAGAAGGGTGAAGGTCAGAATCAGGGAATCAGGTAGCCTGCGGCTCAATCGCGTTTCTGTCACGTCGATTCCGGTCAGCGATTGTGCACTGAATGCTATTGACTACCCATGCAGGAGGCAAGGAGAGGCCGCCCGGTGCGGATTTGTGCTTCCATTTCCTTTGTCGCCCGGAAACACTCACTGCCCGGACGCTGGCGCGGCGGGACCTTGCAGCAGCTCCCGCACCGCCTCGCCGAGCACAACGCGCCTCGGTCCGGTCTTCGCGTCGCTCAGGGTCAAGCGGTTCGGGCAGGTTCACAACCCGCCCCAAGTCTACGGTGGACTTGCGTGATGCCGACCGAGCCGCTGTTTCGCCGGCTCCATCCTGGGGCAGAGGCTCTGTACAGTCAGCCAGAACTTCGCCGAGTGGTCGTACAGCGAGATGCGCGACTTCGTGCGCAACGAGACAGTGGAACTCTGCCTCTGGCGCGAGGATGTTCGACCGGTAGGCAGGAATGGTGTTGTTCGAGGGCTCCCCCGCCAGCGCGGGGATGTCGGTCTCGTTGCCGGCGTCGACGGTGCGCTCGGGGCAGAGCCCGTCGAGCGTGCACAGGGTCCGGCGCCCGTCGCGCTCGACGAGGAGCCGCACCACGGTCTCCCCGCCGCGCGCGGGGTCGCGCACCGCGACCAGGCGGCCGTCGGCCGCGGGCTCGTCGGGGTCGACCCAGACATAGTCGCCCGCACGCACGCGCGGGGCCATGGCGTCCTCGGCGACGCGCACGATGAACGTCTCGCGCCCGAACATCGCCCGGTGCGGCTCACCGACGCGCCGCCTGCCCGCGCCCTCTTACCAGCGGAGGCGGCTCCGCACCATCACGCCGTGCTCGGCGTCCTCGCCCCCGGCCTCGCGGCGGGTGGCGTCGACGCTCACCTCGAAGCCGGTGGCGCCAGACGCGCCGGCCGGGGTCAGGCGCCAGCCGAGGCGCAAGTCCCGCGCCCCGTCGCCCGAGAGCCCGAGGCCGACGTTCGGCGTCCCGGTGAAACCGCCGCCGAAGACGGGCAGCCCGTAGCCGAGCTCGGTGTCGAGCCGGCTCGACGGGGCCGCGTCGCCGTTCGCCGCGAGCCCCGACGACGCGGGCAGCGCCCACAGGCGCTCCGAGCCGGACGGGTCCACGCCGAACGAGGGCGTGAGCGACGCCGAGAGGCCCCTTCCCGAGCCGCCCGGCACGAGCCGCAGCGACCCCGACACGCCCCATTCGCCGTAGCCGTCATCGGCGTGCACTGCAAGTCCGTGCACCCGAAGCGCCATGTCGAGCCCCCGCGCCGGGTCCGCGTAGCCGAGCCCGGCCCCGAGCTCGAGACCCGTCCCCGTCTCCGCGTCGCCCCCGTCGTGGCGAAGCCCGAGCTCGACCGACGGCGCCAGCGTCGCCCCGCCCGCGAGCGCGAACGTGCGCGAGCCGTCGAGCATCGCCCGCACCCGGCTCGACTCGCCCCGCGCGC
>JAJEAD010000046.1 GCA_022824305.1 Gammaproteobacteria bacterium
CCTGGCGCAATACATCGAATATATTTTATGGCACTACATCAGGCAGTACGACGAAATATCAGTGAGTTACGTGCGAAAATCGGTGAAATCGGGCCAAATCTTCGCCCAATCGCGGCCTGTGGTGGTAAACATGGGCTAGCCGGGAAAGCGGCGAGAGATGGGAGTCAGCTCGGGGAAGGCGAGCTCCACTGGTGCAGTCGCGCGTCGTGGTCCGCGAAGTGCACGGAGAACCACTGCTCCAGCCGACCCCCGAATCCCTCGAGGTCCACCCACTCGCCGTCCTCGTAGTCGTCCATGAGGTCCCGGATCTCGTCGAGCAGGCGCTCGTGGTCCGCCTTGTGCGCCGCAAAGGCGGCGTAGCCGCCATCGCGCATCAGCTTCTCCTCGAGCGCGAAGTGACTCGAGATCTTCGCGAACAGCTCCCCGAGGAAGTCCATCACGCCCGTCCCGGCGCCGGGGTCGAGGAGCTGCGCGTGAAGGCGGTTGATCAGATCCATGAGCTCGCGATGCTCGCTGTCCACTCCGGGAATGCCGAGCGCATACTCCGCCTTCCACGCGAGGAGCGGCTTCGGCGCGGCGCCGGCGGCGCTTCGGGACGAGCCGGGTGCGGGTGTGTCAGTCATCGCGTGCCCTCTCGCGGATGAGTATGCCACGGAAGCGGAGCCCCCTCGCGGTCGCGGAAGGAGCAATGCCCGCCCCATGAATCAATGCGCTGTCGATTGTTCCATGCAAGACTAAGGACATCCCGGTCGGCACGCTTGCTTCGATCTATCGACAGGCGGGCTGGAGCCGATAGGGAGGTCGCCCCCCGGTACCCTGACCCGAGGAGGATCTCGATGGCCCAATCCGGTGCCCGCATTCATAGTCCGACCAGCCGGGCTACCTACCAGGACGTGCTGGACACGCCGGCACACCTGGTCGCCGAGATTATCGACGGAACGCTCCACACCCACCCGCGGCCGGCGCCGGCGCACACGCTCGCGAGTTCAGCCCTCGGCAACGATCTCGGCAACCCCTTCCAGTTCGGCCGAGGCGGTCCGGGAGGATGGTGGATCCTCGACGAGCCGGAGCTCCATCTCGGCGAAGACGTTCTGGTGCCGGACCTCGCGGGCTGGCGCCGGGAACGCATGCCGGAGCTGCCCGACACCGCGTACTTCACCCTCGCACCCGACTGGGTGTGCGAGGTGCTCTCGAGCTCGACCCGCAGGGTCGACCTGCATGAGAAGCGTCCGATCTACGCCCGCGAAGGTGTGGTCCACCTGTGGCTCATCGACCCGACGGACCGCACGCTGGAGGCCTTCGAACTCCGTGACGGGCAATGGCTGCTGATCGCGAGCGCGAAGGACGACGACCCTGTGAGCATCCGTCCCTTCGATGCGATTGCCTTCAGCCTTGGCGATCTCTGGCCCTGAGGGGCGTGCGTGCGGCGCCCGGCTCGACCCTTCGCCCGCTCGAACCTCGAAGCAGGACAGTGTGGCGCGCGAGACATGCACGCCTCCGGATAAACCCCGAAGCGAGCGGCCCGCTTCAAGCCAGCGGCATGCCGGACGGCACGAGGCCGCCCCGGGCCTCTTCGATTGCCCGCCACACCCGGAAGGGGGTGTAGGGCGGGTCGAGGTGGCGCACGCCGAGGTCCCACAGGGCATCCACCACCGCGTTGCCGATCGCGCCCGGCGGCCCGTTGCTGCCGCACTCTCCCACCCCCTTGACGCCGAGCAGGTTGTGGGGGCTCGGGGTCTGCCGGTAGGAGAGGTGGAAGGGGGGCATCATGTCGGCGCGGGGCATCGCGTAGTCGAGGAAGGAGGCGGTGATGAGCTGGCCGGCCTCGTCGTAGACGATCTGCTCCTGAAGGGCCTGGCCGATGCCCTGGCCGAGCCCGCCGTGGATCTGGCCGTCGACGACGAGCGGATTGATGACGACGCCGCAGTCGTCCACGCTGTAGTAGTCGCGCAGGCGCACCTCGCCGGTCTCGACGTCCACCCGCAGCACCACGAGGTGCATGCCGGTGGGAAAGGTGTCGCCGAGCGGGTCGTGACGCACGGTCTCGTCGAGGCCGAGCTCGAAGCCGCCCTCCGGGTAGTCGGTGCCGGTATGGGCGAGTCGGGCGATCTCGCGGAAGCTCACCGCGTGGTCGGTGCCGGCCACCGAGAAGCGGCTCCCGGCGTACTCGATGTCCGCTTCCGCCGCCTCCAGCACGTGGGCGGCGAGGCGCCGGCCCTTCTCCACGATGCGCCCTCCCGCTTCGGCCACCGCCACGCCGGCGGTGGCGGCGGAGCGCATCCCGCCGGTGCCGACGTTGCCGGGGTCGCGGTCGGTGTCGCCCTGGCGGAACTCCACGTCGGCGATGTCCACCCCGAGCGCGTCGGCCGCGATCTGCCGGAAGGTGATCTCGTGGCCCTGTCCGTGCGAGTGGCTGCCCGCCGACACCATGGCCCGGCCATCGTCGTGCACCGTGACCCGGCCCGCCTCCCAGGTGCCGAAGTCCGCCTCCCGGTTGAGGCCGCGGCTCGGACCGCCGAGGCCGGCGTGGTCGACGAAGGCGCTCATGCCGATACCGAGGCGCCACGGGCCGCCGTCGGCCCGTGAGCGCGCCTGCTGCTCGCGCAAGGCCGCATAGTCCGCGGCCCGGAGCAGCGCCGCCTGCTGGGCGGCGGGATTGCCCGAATCGCACTCGGTGCCGAGCGGGTTGGTGTAGGGGTAGTCGTCCGGGGAGAGGTAGTTGCGCGCGCGGAGCTCGGCCGGATCGAGGCCGGTCTCCCGCGCCGCGTTCTCGACCAGGCGCTCGCCGACGGTGATCTGCCCCTCGGCGACCCCGCGGTAGGCGTCGACGGGCAGGGTGTTGGTGTACACCCCGGTGACCCGCACGCGGGCGGCCGGGGTTCGGTAGAGGCAGGTGGCGAGGTTGCCGTAGCGCACGCCCGCGATCAGGGGGTTGAAGGAGCTCTCGTAGGCGCCGTGGCCGGCGAGCGCATCGAGCTCGAGCGCGAGCATGCGGCCCTCGGCGTCGAGCGCGAGCCGGGCCCGGGTCAGGAAGTCCCGCGCGTGGGTGTCGCTCGCGTAGCCCTCCTGGCGGGTGGCGGCGAAGCGCACCGGGCGCCCGGTGAGGCGCGCCGCGTGGAGCACCACCGGGATCTCGGGGTAGAAGTAGGCCTTGGTGCCGAAGCCGCCGCCGACGTCCGGGCAGACGACCCGGATACGGTGCTGGGGCAGGTCGAAGACCTCGGCCGCGAGCCAGCGCCGCAGGGGGTGGGGCACCTGGGAGCTGGCGTGCAGGGTGTAGCGCCCGTCCCCGGGATCGTAGGCGCCGAGGTAGGCGCGCGGCTCGATCGCGCTGCCAGTGACGCGGGTGCTGCGGATGGCGAGCTCGCTCACGTGGGCGGCGCGGGCGAAGGCCGCGCGCACCGCGGCGGCATCGCCGAAAGAGACGACGTGCGCGACGTTGCCGGCGAACTCCGGGTGGAGGACCGGGCTCTCCGGCGAGAGCGCGTCCCCGACTTCGGTGAGCGCCGGCAGCTCGGCGTAGTCCACCTCCACCGCCTCCGCCGCGTCCTGGGCCTCCGCGGCGCTGCGGGCGATGACGGCGGCGACCGGGTCGCCGACGTGGCGAACCATGTCGCGGGCGAAGACCCGGCGCGGCGCGCAGTTCATCGGGCGCCCGTCCTCGAAGGGAATGGTCAACACGGGCGCAATCAGGCGGCCGAGGCCCGCCGCTTCCCATTCCTTCGCGGTGAGCACGCAGAGCACGCCGGGCATCGCGCGCGCCTCCCGGGTCGAGAGGCGCTCGATGCGCGCGTGCCCGTGGGGGCTGCGCACGAACACCGCGTGGGCGGCGCCGGGACCGGACAGGTCGTCGACGTAGCGCCCCCGGCCGGTCAGGAAGCGGCGGTCCTCGTCCCGGGGAAGGGGCTGGCCTACGTACATGGCCGAGCCTCAGGACTCGAATGCGGCATGGACATCACCCCCGCTCGCGCGCATCCCCGGACGCTCGAGTGAGAGTCTTGCACGGACTCCCGATTCCGCAAGGCGTATCGAAGCCCGTGACCCTTGCCCGAGGCATCGCGAGGCCGCGCGCCACGCGCTAGAGAATCTTCGGAACCCTGTCCTGCTGCGCCAGGACCTCGAAGGCGCGCAGCGTCTCCGTGGCGCCCTCCTCGATGGAGATCGCGCCGTAGTCGCCGATGTGCGCGCGCAGGAGCGCGTCGCGGTCCTCCGCGGGGAAGGGAAGGGGATCGCCGCGGCTGCCCAGCCGCGCGCCGGGACGCAGCCGGCGCAGCGTCGCCAGCCCCTCCTCCACCGTGGCGACCGCGCCGTTGCAGTCGAACACCACGGCGCCCTCGCGCTCGCGGGACACCGCCTGCACGAAGGCGGCCGCGGCCTCGCCCGCGTAGAGCCAGGACACCGGGCCGGTGAAGGGCACCTCGTACTCGCACCCGAGCGCCGCCGCGAGGATCGCGAAGGTGGTCCGGGAGGTCATGCCCTGGTCGCGGCCGACCCCGTAGACCACCCCGGGGCGGAGGCCGATGCTCGGCACCCGCCAGTCCTGCCAGTAGACGCGGGCGGCCGCCTCGTCGCAGGCCTTGTAGGCGCCGTAGAGGGTGGCGAGCCAGGGGCTGTCCGGGGGCGCGCCGTGGGCGGCGATGGAGCTCGCATAGGCGAGGCGGCGAAGCCCGTGGCGGCGCGCGGCCTCGAAGACGGCCACGGTGCCGACCACGTTGGCACGGGCGCCCGCAATGGGATCCTCCCGGCAGAAGGGCACCTGGAGCGCCGCGAGGTGGACGATCGCCCCGACCCCGTGCGCGGCGACCACCCGGTCGAGGGCCTCGTGGTCGGCGATGTCGCCCTGTTCCCACGCTACCCGGTCGAGCTCCTCCCCGGACAGGAGCAGGCCGGGACGGCGGCGGTCCGCGGCCAGGTCGTAGGCGACGACGGGAACTCCGGCGCGCACCAGGATCGCGAGCGCCCAGCTCCCGATGCATCCGCCCGAGCCGGTGACGAGCACCGGCCGGTCGAAGTCGTCCCGGCGGGCGGCGAAGCGCGTGTTCAGCGAGTCCATGAGCGGAACCTTTCGATGCGGAAGGGACGGAGCTCGAGGCGCGGATTCTCGCCCGCGACCAGGGCCGCGATCAGCTCGCCGGTGCGGGCGCCAAGGCTCAGGCCCAGGTGCTGGTGTCCGAACGCGAACCACAGGTTGCGATGATGCGGCGAGGCCCCGATGACGGGGAGATGGTCCGGCAGCGAGGGGCGGAAGCCCATCCAGCGGCTCGTCTCGCAGGCGCTCTCGGGGGGCAGGTCGGGCAGCATCGCGCGCGCCTTGCGATGGAAGGCCCGCGTGCGGGCGTAGTCCGGCGGGGCGTGCAGGGAGGCGAACTCCACCGACCCGCCGATGCGCAGGCCGTCGACCATCTGGGTGATGCCCAGGCCCTCGTCGCCGTTGGTGACGGGGCGCCGGAGCCCGGTGTCCACGCCCCGCAGCATGCTGTGGTAGCCGCGCTCGCTCTCGAGCGGGACCCGGGAGCCGAGCGCGCGGGCCAGCTCCCCGGACCAGGCCCCGGCGGCGACCACGAGGCGCTCCACCGGGATCGGAGCGCCGCCGGTGCGAAGCGCGCGCACGCCGTCGGCTCCGAGATCGAAGCCCCGCACCTCCGCCTCGAGGAACTCGCCCCCGGCGACCCGCACTTCGTCCGCGATCGCTCGCGTGAGCAGGTAGGGGTCGGGGGTGTGGCCGCAGTCCGGGAACCAGGTCGCATGCAGGTAGCGGCGATGCAGGGCGGGCTCGAGCTGGCGGATCTCGTTCCCGTCGAGCTCCTCCACGCGGGTGCCGAGGGAGCGCAGGCGTGCGCGCTCCCCCGCCGCCTGCGCGAAGCGCCGCGCCGAGGCGTAGACGGTGAGCGAACCCTCGCGGCGCACGTAGTGCGCGGCGGGAGACCCGTCGGTCAGGCGCCGGTAGGCGCCGAGGGTGTCCTCGAGCAGGGTGGCGAGCGCGCGGGCGTTGCGCATTCGGGCCGCTTCGGGCGCGTTGGCGGCGAAGCGCGCGAACCACGGGAGGAGGCGGGGCAGGTAGCGCCCGCGGATCGCGAGCGGCGAATCGTAGTCGAGCAGCATCCGCGGCACCTTCGCCAGCACCGCCATGGAGGCGAGCGGCAGCGCGTGGTCGAGGCTGCAGAGCATGCCGAGATTGCCGAAGGAGGTGCCCCGGCCCGGCTCTCCCCGGTCGACCACGCTGACCGCGAAGCCCGCGCGCTGCAGGAAGCGCGCGCAGCACACGCCCACGATGCCCGCCCCGACCACGGTGACCCGGCGCGGCGCGGTCATCGGCGAGACGTCCCCGAGGCATGTTCGTGACGGGCCGCCCGCATGGATTCCCGCGTTCGCGAGAAGTACGACGGAGAAGAGCCGGGGCAGATCACCGCGTCCGCAGCAGGAAATCGGTGAAGCATTGCGGCTAGTACTGGCGATGGAGGTCGACGCGGTTGTGCAGGGGCTCGCCGCTTTGCAGCCGCCGGTAGTTGTCCGCGACCTGGGCGGCGCAGAAGCGCGCCAGGGTGTAGGTCGCGACGTGCGGGGTGATGCGGATCCGGGGATGGGACCAGAAGGGATGGCCGGCCGGCATCGGCTCCTCGCGCTGCACGTCCAGGGTGGCGCCCGAGAGCCGGCCTTCGTCGATGGCGGCGACGAGATCCGCCTCCACCACGTGCCCGCCCCGGGCCACGTTGATGAGATAGGCCCCCCGCTTCATCATCGCGAAGGTGTCGCGCCGGAGCAGCCCTTCGGTCTGCGCGGTGAGCGGCAGCATGCACACCACCACGTCGCAGCCGGACAGGAAGGCCCCGAGCTCGCCGTCCCCGGCGAAGCACTCGATGCCCTCGGCCCGCTTCGCCGAGCGGCTCCATCCGCGCACCCGGTAGCCTACGTCCCGGAGCAGCTCGCCCGTCGCCCGGCCGAGCACCCCGAAGCCGAGGATGCCGACGACGAGGTCCGGGGGCACCGGCACCGGAAGCTCCTCGTAGCTCCCCGCCCGCTGCTGCTCGCGGTAGTCGTCCCAGCGCCGGGTGTGGGTGACGAGCGCGAGCAGCACCCACTCCACCATCTGGGCGCGGACCGAATCGTCGACGATGCGCAGGCAGGCGACGCCCTCCGGCATCGCGTCGAGGCGCCCGAGCAGGTGGTCCACGCCCGCGCCGAGCACGACCACCGCGCGCAGGTTCGGCAAGCCCGCGAGCGCGTCGAGGTCGTCCCACACCACCGCCATCTCGACCGCGTCGGGGTCGGGAAGCTCGGGCCAGACCAGCACTTCCGTGTGGGGAAGCGCGGCGCGCAGGTGCCGCGCCCAGTCCTCGGCTTCCGCCGCCTCCTCGATGACCAGGATCGACATTCAATCCCTCCCGCCGGGCTCCGGCCCGCGGCCGGAAACCCCGTGATTCCATCGGACGCGCCGGCTCACGCTGCGGTCTTCACTCGACGAGACGGGCGCGGCGCCCTCGGCGACCCGGGGCGCGGCGCGGCGGTGCGCGCAACGCCCCGGCGCCGGCCCTCGGGGAGGCTAACGCTCGATGCCGGCGAGCCACTCGCTCTCGATGAGGTCGCGGTTCGCCTCCATCCAGGCGGCGGCGACGTCCGCCGGCGCCTCCTCGTCGTTGGAGATGCGCCGGATCCAGTCGCTCATCGCCGGCAGCGAGAAGGCGACCTGGTCGAGGAACTGCGCGATGGCGGGGGCGCGCTCGTCGAGGCTCGCCTAGTAGGCGACGTAGACGTCGGTGGTCGCCTTCGCGCAGGTGATGCTGCTGTTCTCCAGCCAGTCGGGATCCTCGCTCGCCTGGATGAAGTTGTAGCAGCCCTCGGGGTTGTAGCGCGGATCGTCCTTGAAGGACTCGTTGGCGAAGCCGTCGAAGGGCGGCTCCTCGATCTGGCGCAGATCGTAGGCGGCGTGGATCCACTCGGGCTGGTAGCTGTAGAACATGAAGGGCTGCTTGCGCTTGTAGGCGGCGTCGAGCTGCGACTCCATCACCCACGTCTCGACCGTGGTGGGCGTCCAGTAGTCCGCGAACCCCATGGACTTCGCCTTCACCGCCCACTCGTTGACGCTCTGCCAGCCGGCCACGCCGGTCCACATCTCGCCCTTGCCGTCGTCGTCGGTGTCGAAGTGCTTCGCCATCTCGGGGTCGGCGAGCTGCTCGATACGGGTGAGCCCCAGCTCGTCCTGGACGTAGCCGGGGATGAAGAGGCCCTCGGTGCCGAGATAGGGCTTCGCGTTGACCTTCACGATGCCCGGCACGACGTAGCGCTCCCACTGCGCGGGGAGGTAGATGGACCAGAAGTCCGAGAACACGTCGATCGCGCCGTCGCCCTTCGCCATCGCCTCGAAGAGCGCGATTTCGTCGCCGCCGACCACTTCGACGTCGGCGTCCAGGTACTCCTCCATCACCGCCTCGAGCACGTAGGCGGCGGCGCTCGAGCCGGCCCAGTTGAGCTCGGCGATCTTGATCGGCGTCGCGGCGGGGGCCGCGAGGGACCACAGGAACGCGAACAGCGCGGCGACGGAAGCGATACGGGTGCGCAGCATGAGTCTACCCTCCGGTTGTGGGGATCAGGGGCGCCGGCGCCCGTTCCGACACCGCGGCCGCGGGGCCGGCGGGGGGGAAGGGGCGCGCCGCCAGGATTGCCGGGGGCGATTGTATGATTGCCGACCCCCTCGGTAAACGAAGAGATCCGGCATGAACCCGACGGCGGCGGCACGGGACGCAAAGGGCACCGGGCAGAGGACGCAGGACGAGCTCGCGGCCGGCGTGGCCCGCTTTCTCGGCGAGGATTCCGGGGAGCGCCCGGCGCGCATCGCGCGTCTCGAGACGGGCGAGTCCTCGCGCTCCTCGTTCAATCCGGCCGCCGCGCTGCTCGGCCCCCTCTGGGCGGCGAGCCGCGGCCTGTGGACGCCGTTCTGGCTCGGCACCGCGGTGGAGGTGGCCTGCCTCACCGGCCTCGTGCGCTCCTGGTGGTCCGGCGGAGCGCCGGAGTCGCCGGGCCCGAACGCGGTGCTGCTCACGGTGAGCGTCGCGGTGCTGCTCGCGGCCCGCGCGATTCAGGGCGTGGCGGCGGACTGGATGCTCTGGCGGGCCTGGAAGCGCTCGCGGCACGGGGAGGGGGCGTCGGGGCGCATGCGCCCGGCGAGCGCTGCGCTCGGGGCGCTCGCCGCGCTCGGCCTCGTCGCGGTCTCCATCTGGCGCTACGGCATTCCGGCCGCGCCGGAGTATCTCCGGATCTTCCCCGCCCCGCGCATCGTCCAGCGCGCCACCGCGAAGTGGATCGACGGCGTGGTCGACTGGATGGTGATCGAGTTCGAGGCCTTCTTCACGTCCATCACCGCGGGACTGCGCGAAGTGCTGGATCTCTTCGAGGCGCTCCTCATCGGCGTCCCGTGGCCGGTCGCGGCGGTCCTGATCGTCGCGCTCGCGTGGCGGGCGGCCGGCTGGCGGGTCGGGCTCTTCAGCATCGTCGCGGTCGCCTACCTCGGGCTCTTCGGCTACTGGGAGAAGAGCATGAGCACGCTCGCGCTGGTGCTCGCCTCCGCGCTGCTGTGCATCGCCATCGGCACCCCGATCGGAATCTGGTGCGGCAAGAACGCGAGGGTGTACGCGGCGGTGAAGCCGGTGCTCGACTTCATGCAGACGATGCCGAGCTTCGTGTACCTGATCCCCGCCGTCGCCTTCTTCTCCATCGGCAAGCCGCCCGGGGTGTTCGCGACCGTCATCTTCGCGATGCCGCCGATGATCCGGCTCGCCGCGCTCGGCATCCAGCAGGTGCCGCACGAGATGCGAGAGGCGGCCCTCGCCTTCGGCACCCCGCCCTGGAAGCTGCTCGTCAAGGTGGAGCTCCCCCTCTCCGCGCCCTCGATGCTCGCGGGCATGAACCAGACCATCATGATGAGCCTGTCGATGGTGATCATCGCCTCGATGATCGGGGCGGGGGGCCTGGGCTACGACGTGCTGATCGCGCTGCGACGCCTCAACACCGGGGAGGGGATGCTGGCGGGCACCGCGATCGTGGTCTGCGCGATGATCCTGGACCGCATCGTCCAGGGCCGGCGATCCGGCGGGGGATCAGGATCTCCGCGCTGAGACCCGCGCGCGCGAACCAGGCGGCCCGGCCGCCAGGCCGCCGCGAGGAGCGCTTCCCCGCGGCGCACGGCCAAGTGACCCGCCCCGGGCACAGCCCTGCCCGGGGCATCCTCAGGCCACCGCTTCGCGCTTCCGCGTCGATATCCGATCATCGAGGTCACCCCGGAGTTCCTCGACAAGGTGGGGCCCGATCCGAGCGCAGCGATGGTATCCTTCCCCGGCACTCACTTTCGGTACCCTGTGCCCTGGCCGGACCACCATGGAGGATACCCACGATGGCAAGGACGCCACATAGCCGCCCGATCGAGCGGCTGGCCGATGCCCTGCAGGACTGCCTGAACGAGGCCGCGGAGCGGGCCGTCGCCCGGCTGGAACCCCGCCTGGACCGTCAGGACGAGACCCTGAGCAAGCAGAACGCCACCCTGCGCCTCATCTGGAAGCAGCAGGGCGGCAGCGGAAAGCTGCCCATCGACGACTGAGGCCGCTTCCTCGCCGGGGACCGCACCCGCTCCGCCCTTACCCCACCTCTTCGATCGACACCGGGCGGCGCTCCATGCCGGAGAGGTAGGCGGCGCTCAGCACCGCGAGGTTGCGCCGGCCCTCGTGGCCGGAGGTGATGGGCTCGGCGCGGCCGCGGATGCAGTCGGCGAAGTGCGCGACGGACTTCACGCAGCTCGACGCCCAGTCGTCGCGAGGGGTGGGGAGCACCTCCCAGCGCGAGCCGTCGCGGTTGATCATCACCTCGGCGCCGCTCGCCACCGGGGGGTGCGACCAAGTCTTCAGGTACTCCGCCTCGCTGCCCGGGATCCAGATCATCGCATCGCGCGAGACCAGCTCCACGAGATCGTCGAAGGTCTCGCCCGGCGCGTGGAAGGTGGAGTCGATGAGGCCGACCCCGCCCTGCTCGAACTCCATGATCACGAAGCCCATCTCGTCGCCCCGGCGGCGCGGGTCGTCGGTATCGAGCCAGGCGGTGACCGTCTTCACCTCGCCCATGAGCTGGCGCGCGGTGTAGAAGCGGTGCGCGCCGGAGTCGATGAGCAGGCCGCCCCCGCAGAGCTCGGCACGGTCCCGCCACCCGCCGTACATGTTTCCGCAGGTGAGCCGGGTGCGGTAGAGGTGCGGGCGGCGGATGCCGCCCGAGGCGATCAGGTCGCGCACCGCGCGGTGCGGCTCGTAGAAGAGCAGGTTGTGGCTGACCATCAGGCGCAGCTCCGCGGCATCCGCGGCGGCGATCATGCGGTCGCACTCGGCGAGCGAGACCGCCATCGGCTTCTCCACCAGCACGTGCAGGCCGGCGGAGAGCGCCTGCAGCACGGTCTCGCAGTGATGCTTGTTGGGCACGCAGACGACGACGCCGTCCACCACTTCGGTGCCCGCCCGGAAGAAGGCGTCGAGGTCGGAGAAGCCGGGCACCCCCTTCTCGGCGGCGACCCGGGAGGCGCGCTCGGCATCCACGTCGACCACCGCGGCGAGCCGCACCCCCTCGATGCGCCCGATCCCCCACATGTGCTGCACGCCCTGCGCCCCGAGGCCGATGACGCCGATCCGAAGCCCGTCCTGCATGACGATCCTCTCCTGTCCCGTTCGCAGCCCGTCGCCGGGCGTCGCCACTCTCAGCCAGGGCGGGCCGGGAGCGCAAGCGCCTCCCGCGAGGCGGCGGCCCGGAGCTCCGCGCGGCGGGCCGCGGTCGCGGCGCGATCCACGGCTCCGCCGGTCACCACCACGCCGTAGACATCGCGGCAGACCTCCGCGCCGATCTTCTCGTCGAGCAGGTCTTCGAGCACCCGCTCGGGCTCGCGGTCCAGGGGATCGCCGTAGCCGCCGCCGCCCGGCTCGGACATCCAGATGAGATCGCCCGCATGGATCGAGACGTTGGTGATCTTCGACGGCAGCGCCTCCACCGTGCCGTCGTCCCGGACGAGTCGCTGCTTCGAAGGCGCTCCGGGCATGCCGCCCAGGACCCCCTTCGGCGGGAACTTCGAGGTCTCCGACCGATTGGTGTAGTAGCCCTCGCCGTGCAGGTACCGCGTGTGCCGGTAATGACCCAGGCCGCCGCGGTTCCGGCCCGGTCCGCCGCTGTCGGTCACCAGGTTGTAGTTCTCGACGCGCAGCGGATACTCCAGCTCAACCGCCTCGATCGGGGTGTCGTAGGAGTTCGCCATCAGGCCGAACGACGCCGACAGGCCGTCGCCCATCATGGTGGCGCCCCACCCGCCGCCGAAGATCTCGAAGCACACGAAGCGGCGGTCCGAGTCCGGATACGTGCCGTTGGCCGCGAACGAGCACACGCACGCGAGGCCGCTGCCCGCCTGGTCTTCGCCGCGCGCCTGGTTCAGGGCCTGCACGATGGTGTCGGCGATGCGCTCCAGGGTCGTGAAGCGACCGCTGATCGGCGCGGGCTTGACGGGGTTCACCACCGTGCCCTCGGGCCGGACGATCTCGATGGGCCGAAAGCAGCCCTCGTTCTGGCGGATGATCGGATTGGTCATGTAGCGGATGCCGGCGTAGACGGCCGAGTAGACGGAGCTGTGGGAGCAGTTGAAGGGCCCCTTGAGCTGAGGGTCCGTCCCCGTGAAGTCGACCACCGCGCTCCCGTCCTTCAGGGTGACGGTGACGAAGATGCGCACCGGCTCGTCGGTGATGCCGTCGGAGTCCATGAAGCCCTCGGCGCTGTAGCTGCCGTCGGGCAGCCTCGCGAGGTCCTCGCGCATGAGGGCCTCGGAGTGGTCCAGCACCGCGGCGACGATTCCGGCCAGCTCGTCGCGCCCGTAGCGCTCCACGAGCTCGAGGTAGCGCCGCTCGCCGACCGTCACCGCGCCGACCTCGGCCCGGATGTCGCCCAGGGTCTTCTCGGGCACCCGGATGTTGGCCTCGATCATGCGCAGGATCTCCGGCACCAGCTCGCCCCTGCGGTAGAGCTTCAGGGGCGGGATCATCAGCCCCTCCTCGAAGACGTCGCGGGCGTCGGTGGAGATCGACCCGGGCGAGCGGCCGCCGACGTCGATGTGGTGACCCAGCGCCGCCGCGATCGCGACGAGGCGCCCTTCGTGGAACACCGGCTTGAAGATCATGATGTCCGGGTGGTGGGTGCCCCCCTCGTAGGGGTGGTTGAGGATGACGACGTCCTCCGGGTCGAGCGCGATGTCCTCGGCGATCATGCGCGCCGCACGGGCCAGGCTGCCCTGGTGGGAGGGGACGTGGTCGGCCTGGCCGATCATCTGTCCGGCCGGATCGAAGAGCGCGGTCGAGGAGTCCATGCTCTCGCGCAGGATCGTCGAGTAGGCGGTGCGTCGAAGGGTCGAGTTCATCTCCCGCACCGCGGAGACGAGGTAGTTCCCCACCACCTCGATGGATACCGGATCCACCCTGCTCATGCCCGGACCTCCTCGCCGCCGCGCGGATGCACTCGAATCGTCATGTTGCCGAGAGGGTCGACCTCCAGGCGGTGACCGGGGAACACGACGGCGGTGGCGCCCGGCTCCTCGACCAGGGCCGGACCCGAAAGGCCGGCGCCCGGCGCGAGGTCGGCGCGCCCGAACACCGGCGTCTCCACCCACCCGGCGCCGGGGAAGCAGGCCCGGCGCACACCCTTGGGCAGGGCCCGGCCCGGCCCGCCTTCGCGCGGCTTCAGCTCCGGCCTGCGAATCGCGCCGATCCCCGTCACCCGGTAGTTGACGAACTCGACCGGATCGCCCTCCGCCGCCTGACCGTAGAGGCTGCGATGGCGGGCGTGGAAGGCGCCGGTCATGGCCGCGACCATCGCGTGCGCCGCGACCCCGGGCACCGGCACGTTGATCTCGTAGGCCTGACCGCGATAGCGCATGTCGCAGGACCGTTCGAAGCGAATTGCATCCGGGTCCATGCCTTCGCCGCCAAGCTCCCGGCGCAGGTCGCGCTCGAGCGCCTCGTAGATCGGCTCGAGACTCGCCGCGGTGGCCGTGGCGCTGTCCATCAGCCGCGTGGCGACGCCGGTGTACTTCACGTCGGACAGCAGCATGCCGAGCGCCGACAGCACCCCGGGCTCGATGGGCACGAAGATGCGATCGACGCCGAGATCCTCGGCGACCAGCCCCGCCCACAGCGAGCCCGCCCCTCCGAAGGGCAGCAGCGCGAAGTCGCGCGGATCCCAGCCCCGCTCCACCGAGACCGCGCGGATCCCGATGACCATTTCGGCCACCTGGACCCGGACGATGGCGAGCGCCGCCGCGTCCGCGTCCATCCCCAGCGGTCGGCCGACATGCGCTTCGATGGCATGGCGCGCCGCGTCCGCGTCCAGGCGCATCTCGCCGCCCGCGAAGTACGCCGGGTCGATGTAGCCGAGGGTGACGGCGGCGTCGGTGCTGGTGGGCTGCACCCCGCCCTTGCCGTAGCACACCGGGCCCGGGTCCGCGCCCGCGCTCTCCGGGCCGACCTTCAGGGCGCCCCGGATCACCCGCGCGATGCTGCCGCCGCCCGCGCCGATGGTGTGGACGTCGACCTGCGGCACCTGTACCGGGTATGCGCCGACCCGGCCCTCGCTCGAGAGGGCGATCTCTGCGCCGCGCACGAGGCAGATGTCCAGGCTGGTGCCGCCCATGTCCATGGCGATCACGTCGTCGAGCCCCGCCGCCCCGGCCACCCCGACCGCGCCCACGACCCCGCCGGCGGGACCGGAGAGCAGGGTGCGCACCGGATGGGTGCGCGCGGCGGCGACGCTCATCAGGCCGCCGTTGGACTGCATGATGCGCACCTGTCCGGCGCAGCCGATCTCGCCGGCCAGCGCTTCCAGCCGGCCTGCGAGGCGTTCGATCCGCGGCATGACGTAGGCGTTCATGACCGTCGTCGCCGCCCGCTCGTACTCGCGGAACTCGGGGGAGACGTCGGAGGAGATGCTGATCAGCGTACTCGGAGCGGCCTCGGCGATGGCGTCGCGCAATCTTCGTTCGTGGGTGGGGTCGAGAAACGAGAACAGGCAGCAGATCGCCACCGCCTCGAATCCGCCCCCGGCAATCAGCTCGGCGATGCGCTGCGCCTCCCGGCCGGTCAGCGGCGTGACGACCTCGCCGCGCGCGCCGATGCGCTCGTGCGCCTCGAAGCGCCGGCGCCGCGGCACCAGCGGCGGCGGCTTGCGGATGTAGAGGTCGAAGAGGCGGCTGCGCCACAGGCGCTGGATCTCGATGACGTCGCGCGTGCCCCGGGTGGCGACGAGGGCGGTTCGGGCTCCCTTGCGCTCCAGCACCGCATTCGTCGCCACGGTGGTCCCGAAGATGAATCGGCCGATGCGTGACGGATCGACCCCGTGGCGATCGCGCAGCCGCTCGACTCCGGCCAGCACCGCCTGCGCCGGATCGTCCGGCACCGACGGCACCTTGAAGGTCGAAATCGCTCCGGTGTCGGCGTTCAGCGCGACGAAGTCGGTGAAGGTTCCGCCGGTGTCGACGCCCACGTGGTACATGCCCTCTCCCTCCGTCCCGCCGCTTGCACGCCGCGTCCCTCGGGCCTGCACCATCGGCTTCCGGGGCGAATTACACCCAGCCGCCGTCGACGATGAAGCTCTGCCCGGTGATCATGCGGCTGTCGTCCGCGGAGAGGAAGAGCACCATGCGCGCGACGTCCTCCGGCTGGAGCTTGTCCTTGAGCGCCTGGCGCTCGTCGATCATCCGTTCGCCTTCCTCGTCGAGCCAGAGCGCGACCTGCCGCTCGGTCATCACCCAGCCCGGGAGCACCGCGTTGACCCGGACCTTCGCCGCGCCGAAGTCGCGGGCGAGGGAGCGGGTGAGGCCGACGATCGCCGCCTTGGCGGTGGTGTAGCACACGTAGCCCCCCTCCCCCATCACCCAGGTCGTGGAGCTGAAGTTCACGATCGCGCCGTGGCCCCGGCGCCGCATGCCCTCGAACACGCGCTGGGAGGCGAAGAACTGGTGCCTGAGATTCACCGCCATGCGCTCGTCCCAGTAGCGCGGGGTCACGCTCTCCACCGCGTGGCGCTCGTCGTTGCCGGCGTTGTTCACCAGCACCGAGATGCCGCCGAGCGCCCGCTCCGCGCTGTCGATGGACGCCGAGAGCGCATCGATGTCGGTGATGTCGCACTCGAGATAGAGGGGGGAGTGGCGATGCGCGTCCTCGAGGCGCGCCGCCAGCGCCCTCGAGGGCTGCGCCGCGACGTCGATGAAGGCGACCCGCGCCCCCTGCGCCGCGAAGTGCGACACCAGCGAGGCGCCTATCCCTGAGCCGCCGCCGGTGACGAGCACCCCTCGATCGACGAGGCTCGGATAGCGCGCGTAGCCGTCCATCAGGCGCCCGGCTCCGCGCAGGCAGGGCCCGGGCCGGGGCGACCCGACCCGGCCTTTCCCGACGTTGGCGAGGTGCCGCCGTCGTTTTCCTTGAAGATCCTCACTTCAACTGCGGATTTTCAAGGAAAACGGGCTCCCGGAGACGGGCGTCGCGTCGTCCCGTCGGCGCGGGCGGAGGGCGGCGCCCCGCTTCACCCCGCGCACGCGTGGGCCACCATGCGCTGGAAGTGGTGGACGTTTCCGTCGAAGAACTCCGAGAAGTGCGCGCGCTCGAAGGCGGCGGACTCGAAGCTCTGCTGGAGGCGCCCGACGAGATCGACATCCTCGCGGTTGAAGGCGGGGAAGCGCTCGACCACCGTTTCGCGCTCCCTCGCAAGCGCCGGCGCAAGGGCCGCTTCGCCGGCGAAGAAGATCTCGACGCGCTCCCGGCAGGTCGAGGGACCGGTCGGGGTGATCAGGATGAAGCGGAGGTTGTCGCTGAACACCGTGACGAGGAGGTTCGGGAACACCGAGAGCGCCTCGATGGTGGCGGCCTGGGTGGCATCGAGGTCGGGGAACTCCGGCAGCCGCCCCGTCCCCTCGTCCCGGGGCGCGTAGGCCGCGCTCCCCTGCCCGACGACGTACTCGCCTTCCTTCACGAAGTAGTGCTCGTCCATCGGCAGGTAGCGGTTGAGCGCGGGGTGCACGTAGGGCACGTGGTAGATGTCGATGAAGTTCTCCACCGCGAGCTTCCAGTTGGCGGCGACTTCGAATGAGAGGCTCGCCCCGTGCACGAGACGGCGGAAGTCGTAGCAGGACCAGCGCCGGTCGAGGGGCCCGACCACCTCGTCGAAGTCCGGCGCCGCCGGGTCCAGGTTGACGAACACCACGTGGTTCCAGACCGCGCTTCGCACCGGCTCGAGCCCGGGCCCCTGCGCGGGCTGGTGCTCGTGCACTCCGAAGCCGCCGTAGTGGGGGCGGCGCACCAGGGCGCCGGAGAGGTCGTAGCACCAGGCGTGGTAGGGGCACACGATGCGCCGCTCGCCGCTGCGCGCCTCGTCCACCAGGCGCATCCCGCGGTGGCGGCAGTAGTTGTGGAACACGCGCAGCTCCCCGTCCTCGCCCCGCACCATGAGGAGGGGGCGCCCCGCCGCGGAGGAGACGGGGAGCATGTCGCCGGGCTCCGGCACGTCCGCGGCGAGCCCGAGCGCGAACCAGCGGCGCGAGAAAAGGCGCCGCCGCTCGAGCCGGAAGAACCCGTCGCTCCAGTAGGCGTCGGCGGGAAGCCCGGGAGACTGCCCGGTGGGCAGGTCCACCCGGGCGAGCATGTCACGTTCCGACGTCGAGACCCCGCCTTTCAATGCCGCGAACCCTCCATCAGCATCGACCGTCCCCGGGCCGGACCATGATGCGCACGTTCCAGTACCCGAGCTCCGGAGGGGCCCTCATCATCTCCCGGTAGGGGGCCACCGCGCTTGCGAAGACGCCGCTTCGCTCGTTCGCGTCGAGAGCCGCGCGCGAGTCCCAGAAGGTGATGGAGCGGACCTCGCCCGTCGGGCGGTCGCAGCACAGGATCGCGCTGTGGAACCCGGTCCCCTTCCGGTAGGGCGCCATTCCCCCCGCCCAGCCCGCGATGAACTCCTCGGCGCGCTCCGGCACCAGCCCCGCTTTCGCGACGCGCGCGCAGGCCGGCGCGGCGCTCCCCTCCGGGGGAACCTGCGCGCACACCTCGAGGGGATGCAGCACCGGCTCGCCGAGGCGCAGCGCCGCCGCGCGCTTCACCACGTCGCCGAGCGAGCGCTCGGTGTTGGCGTGCATCGCCGCCTCGCTGCGGAACAGGACCACCGACAGGGTATGGGGAGACTCCCCCTCGCGCAGGAAGTACCCGCACACCAGGTCCTCGTAGCCTTCCACCACCTCCCGCCAGAAGGGGTCGACCTCGTCGAAACGCGCGGGGTCCATGTCCACGTAGTTCAGTCGTGCGTGCATTCCCGATCCTCTCCCGGAATCACCGGCGGCGGCAAAGCTACGTTCGCCCCGGCCCGAGTGCAACCTCGCAACGCGGGGATGTCGTCGCTCCTCCCATGGCGATGCCGCCCCGAGACTACGGGTCCGAGCCCTCGCCGCCAGCAGAGAGGGCACTCGGCCTACAGACCGCCGAGTCCTGTTTCCTCCCCTCCTGATTGACCGGTTCGAGGCGGGCGTGGCAGGCTGCCGGCATCATGAGTCGCGACACCCTCTCCACCATGGCCACCGTGATCGTGGCGATAGTGGCGCTCGGCGCCTTCGTCCGTAACGAGATCGGCGACGTGCGCACCGACATCAGGCACCTGCGGACCGAAGTCTCCGAGCTCAAGAGCGACGTGGCCATACTCAAGACTGACGTGGCCGGCCTCAAAGTCGACGTGGCCGGCCTGAAGACCGATGTCGCGGCCTTGCGCGTCGACGTGGCGGACCTCAGGGAGCGCATGGTTCGGGTGGAAGTGATACTCGGCATCCCCAGGGCCACGACGAGCGAGACGCTCGCCGGGCAGGGAGACAGCGCTTCGCAGTGAACGCGCCGGCGCCGGAGGCGCGAAGGCGGCTTCCGAAGCCCGTTCCCGCACCGGCGGAAAGGCCCGGTGTCACCTCTGTTCTCACTTCTCCGCACGCCGGCATCCGCGGTCCGGGTCGCCGGTGAGCGTGCACTCGTCCGGCGCCGCAGTGACCCTGGTGCTCGGCGGGGCGCGCTCGGGCAAGAGCGCCTTCGCCGAAGCGCTCGCGCGCGAGCATGAGAGGAGGGTCTACGTCGCGACCGCGGAGCGCGTCGACGAAGAGATGTCTCGCCGGATTGCGGCCCACCGCGCCCGGCGCGGGGAGGGCTGGAGCACGGTGGAGGCGCCGCTCGCGCTCGCGGAAGCCATCCGGCGGGAGAGCGCGCCGCGATCCTGCCTCCTGGTGGACTGCCTCACGGTGTGGCTCGGCAACCTCGTGCACCACGAGCGCTGCGTGGACGAGGCCCGCGATGCGCTGCTCGCGTCGCTCCGCGCCGCCGCGGGCCCGGTGGTGCTCGTCGCGAACGAGGTCGGGCTCGGCATCGTCCCCGACAACGCGATGGCCCGCGAGTTCCGCGACCGCGCGGGCCGGCTGAACCAGGCCGTCGCGGCGGTGGCGTCCCGCGTCTACTTCGTGGCGGCGGGGCTGCCCCTGGCGCTCAAGGAGCCTTGATCGGGAACGCTTGCGATCATGCCGGCGGCAGCCGGACGCTCCCGCCGAACTCGACGTGGGCCTGCCACCCCTTCGGGTCTCCGCCGTCCACGAGGGCCGCCTTGATGATGCCCGCGTGGGTCACCGCGATGTGCGACAGGCCGCTGCGCCGGTAGTCGGCGATCGCCGCCCGGGCCCGCTCGCGCAGGGCGTGCACGTTCTCGCCTCCGTGGGGCCGGGCGTGGAGGAAGTCCGCCGCCCACGCGTCGAGCTCGGGCCGGGGGATGTCCTCCCAGGGCACGCCCTCCCAGTCGCCGAAGTCCATTTCCCGCAGCCTCTCGTCCACGACCGGCGCCAGCGCCTGCGCGAGCCCGATTCGCTCCGCCAGTCGACGGCAGCGGCTCAGGGGGCTCGTCACGATGCGCTCCGCGCGCGGAAGCGTGGCGATCACCCGGGCCGCTTCGTCCTCGAAGGCGGGCGCGAGGTCGAGGTCCGTGGCGCCGTAGCACACGCCCTCGGGCACCAGCGGCCGGGTGTGGCGCACGAGGATCAGGGGCACGTCGGCGGCTCCGGAAGAGGGCGATGCGCTGCGGCGAGCCGCAATATCTCACCGATTCTCTGAGCTGGAATTTTCCGACCTGCACGGATAACAAGGTATGTTATTGATAATGAGTTGAAAAACTGAACTCATAGCATCCGCCTCGAATCCCAGACTCGCTTTCCGTCATCAAACCGAAAGCGGATTCATTCCAATGGTAGCGCACCAGCGAGCCGCTCCGTCGGCCGGGTAGGCGGGGGCATTGCTGCGCCCCGCCCCCCACAGAACCGAGCGTGCGCGATTGACGCACTCGGTTCCTCACCTGACAGGTTCGCTCAAGAACGTTCGCCATGCGCGTGGGTACGAGACTGATGGCAGGGGGTATCGTTTGAGCAGTTCGTTCATCCGGTCCCAGTTCATGCGACGCAGGCGGCTGCGGCGTGCAAGCCACTTCCGCCAGATGCGAGCCACCTGGAAGCGGAACCACTCCAGGCGCTTGCCGTTCCCCGTCCGACCGTAGTATGCGCAGTGGCCTCGTATCGCCCGGGCGAGATAGTCATGCTGCGCCTCGACCGGCAGGTGCCTGTTTCTCTTGCACCATTCGTGCACCGATTTCAGCGCGCGGGCGAAACGGCCCTTCGCCGTGATTTGGCGAACGAGGTCCTTGCCTTGCAACGACCGTCCCCAGACATGGGTGAAGCCGAGGAAGTCGAACGTCGTGGCCGATGCCATCCAGTGACGCCCGTAGGGACGCCTCCGGCGGAAGTCCACATAGCGCGTCTTGGTCTCATGGAGCGTGAGCCCGTATCGACCGAGACGTTTGCCCAGCACGTCAAGCAGCCGCTTGGCGCTGTGGCGGTCTTCGAGGGCGATGACAAAATCATCGGCGAATCGCACGAGCTGGCAGTTCCCGCGTAGGCGCGGCTTCGCCACTTCCTCGAACCACTCGTCCAGCACATGGTGCAGGAAGATGTTGGAGAGGCAAGGCGAGAGTACCCCACCCTGGGGAGCGCCAGTGACCGGCCTGTGCACGGTGCCCTGTTCGAGCACCCCCGCTTTCAGCCATTTGTCAATCATGCGCCTTACGACGCCGTCCCTAATCCGCAGGTCGAGGAATGAGCGAAGGTGGGTGTGCGAGATCGAGTCGAAGTACGCTTTCAGATCCGCGTCTATCACCCACCGTTGGCGCTGCTCGATGATGCCCGCGCGTAGCGCGTTGAGGGCATCGTGAGCCGACCGTCCGGGCCGGAAGCCGTACGAGCAAGGCAGAAAGTCCGCCTCGTAGATTGGCTCCAGCAGCATCAGGATTGCCCGCTGCGCCACCTTGTCTTCGAACGTCGGAATGCCGAGCGGCCGTTTCGTGCCGTCCGCCTTCGGGATGTAGTGGCGTCGCACCGGCGGCGCGAAGTAGCGGCCCGACTTCATCCGGTCCAGGAGGTCATCAAGGTTGGCCCCCAGGTCCTTCTCGTAGTCGGCGCCCGTCACGCCGTCGATGCCTGTCGCCCCATCCTTGCGCGTGCGGCGATACGCTTCGCGCATCCACTCGCCGTCGATGAGGTGGTGCAGGGACGTGAACACCCTCTGCGGATGCTCCCTCGCCTGTTCGGCTATCCACTGCTGTTTCGTGAACGTGTTCATGGAACTCAGGGTTTCCTCCAGCGTTTCCCATCAGTGGCTCTGTACAGGTGACGCTCCGCTTCCCTCCAGCGGGTCCCGATGGCCACGGTTCCCCGCCTTCAGCGGTACTATCAGAGCGCTACGACTTCCTGCCCTCGCATAGCCTTCGGCTCATTGGTTTCGCCAGCCGGCTCCGCGGGTGCCTGTCGATTTCGTGTCCGCCATAGGCGCTCCCGCCGCCGTGCAGGCCCGGCGACGGGCCGGGGTCTAGATTTTCATGCTGGCAATCCCCCTTCCAGCGTCCTTGCCCGCGGGCAAGTGCAGGATCTCCCAGGTTCCCTGGCGACCCATCCCGTGACTTTGCGACGATCCACGACCCCGGACGACCCGTTGCGCCTCGCCTATAGCGGCGCTTCCGGTGCTGCCCCCACACAATTAACAATGAAGGCGTCATCGCTTCACCGATTTCGAGGCTGCACGCCGCTTCATCACCTGCTGTCTACGCTTCACGACGGGCGTTACCGCACGCCATGCAAGACTCGCTTCCGGCTGGCGGGCTGCGCCTTTGCCGGGCGGGAGTCGAACCCGCTGGACCGCGACGAGAGGTTTCAGCTCATCACATCCTCCTCTCCAGGGCTTAGCCTGGCGCAATAACCGTTCGGGTCCCGGGGGACGGAACACACGCGATTGCTGCCGGAGTGAGGCTGTCTCGAGGGAAGCCGCGACCTTGCGCCCGCTCATCCCCCGACCGTCGAACGGCTACTCCAGGACCCGGGCGCCCGACCCTCGGCGCCCCAAGGCACCGCAACGGCGGGTCGGCCGATGCCACCTCAACTACGAAACGCCCGCCCGGCAGACTCATCCTCGGCATGGAGCGGAAGCAGCGGCGCCGGGTCGGGTTGACCTCGATACGGTCGTCGAGTGGCACGTCAGGATGGCGGTGGACCCGAACCGACGGTCCGATCACGCAGGAATCGCCGTCAAGCGGCAAGAATTTGCTCGCAGTGGGAGGGCGCCGTTACAGTGCCTATTCGACCCCCATCATTGACGCGGAGTGCGCACATGAACCGAGAGCCGGGTGTCGAGAACGCGCCTTGCGCGACGACGGGAGCGGCGACCGGGAGCAGACCCCGCCGAGCCGCAGGCTGCGCCCCGAAGCACCGCCCTTGGTCACCCGGGGCTTGGGCGATGGGCACCCGGGCGCTTTGGTGCACAGCGTTGCTCCTCGCCCTCTGCGCGCCGGCGATGGCGATTG
>JAJEAD010000039.1 GCA_022824305.1 Gammaproteobacteria bacterium
GCGTGAAACTCAAACTGCTCGACAGTACACTGTGTCTTCAAGGCTGCTTCCTCGTTGATTGGCGTAACTTGTTGATCGCACAACTGTTATGCCATAGGAAGCAGCCTTTTTCTACTCCCTCGGTGAGTTTTTCGGGCTAGAGGCGTCCCTGCGGGTCTTTTGTCATTCTCTCCATGAGGGAGCAGCCCCGGGCGACTTTCCGTTTCCGGCCGTCCCGGCCGCCGGTTCCTCCGACCGGGGCGGCACTTCGAGCGCGGCCGGGCTCATCCGCCCGCCGCCTCCGGCCGGCGGCCCCGAGGTCGTTCCCACTTTCTCTCTGAGAGCACTTCCTCCATGACTCCGGCGGCAATGACGAGGTCGCCGGCATCCAGATAGAGCGGCGCAATTCCGAAGCGCATCACGTCCGGCGGCCGGAAGTCCCCGATGACGCCCCGCTCGATCAGCGCCGACATGAAAGAATAGCTGTCGGCGTAGCGAAACGATACCTGTGATCCGCGCTCCGCGGGGGAGCGCGGGCTCGCGAGCTCGAGCTCCGGGCAGCGCGACTCGACCTCGGCGATGAAGCGCTCCGAGAGCGCCACGGACCGGGCCCGTACCGCCTCGAGGGATATCCCCTCCCAGACGTCGAGCGCGGCGTCGAGCGCCGCCAGCCCGAGGATCGGCGGGGTGCCCACCCGCATCCGGGTGATCCCGGGAGCGGGCCGGTAGCCGGGCTCGAAGTCGAAGGGCGCCTCGTGGCCCAGCCACCCCGAGAGCGTGGGCCGCACCCGCTCGACGTGCCGGGGGGCGACGTAGATGAAGGCGGGAGCGCCGGGCCCGCCGTTCAGGAACTTGTAGGTGCACCCGACCGCGAAGTCGGCCCCGGCGGCGTCCAGGTGGATGGGGAGCGCGCCCGCGGAGTGGGCGAGGTCCCAGATCGTGAGGGCGCCGGCGGCGTGCGCCGCGCGCGTCAGGCGGGCCATGTCGTGGAGGCGCCCGGTGCGGTAGTCGACCTCGGTCAGCATGAGGACCGCGACGCTCTCGTCGAGCGCCGCCTCCACCGCTTCCGGCGCCACCAGGCGCAGCTCGTGACCGCGGCCGAGGGAGTCGATGAGGCCCTTCGCCATGTGGAGGTCGGAAGGGAAGTTGCCGTGGTCGGAGAGGACGACCCGCCGCTCGGGAACAAGATCGAGCGCGGCGGCGAGCGCCTGGTACACCTTGATCGAGAGCGTGTCGCCCATCACCACGCGACCGGGACCGGCGCCGATCAGGCGCCCGACCCGGTCGCCGATGCGCGCCGGAGACTCCATCCAGCCCGCCTCGGTCCAGCCCCGGATCAGCAGCTCGCCCCACTCCTTCTCCATCAGGCGTCCCACCCGCTCGCGCGCCGCGAGCGGCAGGGGGCCGAGCGAGTTCCCGTCGAGATAGACGACGTCCTCCGGCAGGTGGAAGAGGGCCCGGGTGCGTGCGAAGTCCGTCATGTCCGGGAGCGGCGGCAGTGGGGGCCGCGACGATGGGCGGGGAGGCGGGGAGGGTGCATCAGGGGCTCCGGTGGACGGAGGTGGTGAAGGTGCCGGGGAGCGAGACCTCCAGCAGCTCGAGGCCGGCGCTGCAGCCCTCGTAGGCGGCGCGCAGCCCCGGGGGCAGCACGAAGGCGTCGCCCGCGCGCAGCGCCGAGGGCGCGCCCTCCGGCGTGCGCAGCGTCATGCCGCCTTCGAGGACGAAGGTGAAGAGGATGTCCGCGTCGTGGCTCGTCTCGGGGGCGGAGGCGCCGTCGCGCCATCTCGCGACCTGAACGTCCGCGACGCCGCCGGTGGCGGCGGCGATTCCGGTGTCGCAGGCCTCGAAGCCGGGCACCCTGCCCGCGCGCCAGCGCGCGTCCCGCCGCCGGTGGCGGCAGAAGCGCTGGCCGTCGAATTCGCGCTCCGGCGCCCGCCGGCCGGTGGGCAGCTCGAGCTCGTGGTCGAGCGCGGTGAGATGCTCGGCCGGCGCCGCGAGCTCGACGACTTCCAGGTTCCCGGACGATTCGAGCACGCGGTGGCGGATCCGCGGGGGCTGGATGACGCAGTCCCCGGCGGCGAGGCGGAAGGGGGGACCCTGGTCCTCGTACACCAGGTCCACCCATCCCCGGTAGCAGTAGATGAGCTGGAAGGCGGCGATGTGGTAGTGCACGTCGTCGGGCACCGGGCCCGCCTCCGGGATGCGGATGTGCGAGGCGATGAGCGCCCCGCCGAGGCGCCCCGGAATGAGGTCCCGGTAGTGCATGCCGGCGCGGCCGACGACCCACGAGCCGCCGTCCGCGCCCTGGCGCTCCACCACCAGGGCGTGGCGGGTGGGCGGGCGCGGCGGCGCTTGCGCATCGATGTCGCGCAGCTCGATGCGGGTGCCGTTGGGGGCGAGGAGCTCGCGCGCGCCGCCTCCCACCGCGTCGGGGTGCGCGCAGTGGAGTCGCACCACGCCGGGAGCGCAGGCGGCGCCGCGCTCGAGGCGAAGGCGCAGGCCGTGGCCCGAGAGCAGCGCCTGCGCGGGGTCGTCGGCGGGAAAGATCGACTCGAGCCGGAACCCGAGCCGCTCGCGGAAGAAGGCGAGCTCCGCGTGCAGGTCGCGGCTCGGCAGGAGCACCTCGGCCAGCGCCGCCCCGACGGGAGCGGCGCTGGATGCCTTCCCGTCGTGCGTTCCGGATTCCGGGCCCGCGTGCAGGCCCGACTCGTCGTTCAACGCACCTTCCCTCGCCCCGTGTCCCGTGTCCGCGCCGGTCCCGAACCTTCCCGCCATTGTAGCCTCACGGCGGGCGGGAAGCCTGCGCACTTCCCCCTCTTCGGCCGGCGCGCGGGCCCCGGAAGGCGGCTACCATTGGTCTCGCCATGAATGCCGCCGCGCACTCCGGCTCCGTAGCGCCGCCGGCCCCCGGTCGCGGGGCTGCGCCCCTCCTCGAGCTCGAAGGCCTGACCCGCCGCTTCGGCGGCCTGACCGCGGTGGACCGCTGCTCCTTCGCGATCGAGGCGGGCCGCATCACCGGCATGATCGGGCCGAACGGCGCCGGCAAGACCACCATCTTCAGCATGGTGGCGGGGGCGCTGCGCCCGAGCGCGGGCCGCATCCTCTTCGACGGCGAGGACATCGGCGGCGTCCCCACCCACCGGCTCTTTCACCGGGGCATCGTGCGCACCTTCCAGATCCCGCACGAGTTCGGCCGGCTCACGGTGCTCGAGAACCTGATGGCGGTGCCCGCCGCCCAGCCCGGAGAGCGCCTGTGGCCGGTGTGGCTCAGCCCCCGCGCGGTCGCCCGACGCGAGCGCGAGGTGCGCGAGCGGGCCGAGGACGCGCTGCGCTTCCTCACCCTGTGGGAGCTGCGCGACGAGCTCGCGATGCACCTCTCCGGCGGGCAGAAGAAGCTGCTCGAGCTCGGCCGGGCGATGATGACCTCGCCCCGCCTCGTGCTTCTCGACGAGCCGGGGGCGGGGGTCAACCCGACCCTGCTCGCGCGCCTGCGGGAGATGATCCTCGAGCTCAACCGGGAGCGCGGCTACACCTTCGTCGTCATCGAGCACGACATGGACTTCATCGCCTCTCTCTGCGAGCGGGTCATCGTGCTCTCGCAGGGCGCGGTCCTGACCGAGGGCCCGATGGAGCGGGTGCGCCGGGACCCCCGCGTGCTCGACGCCTACCTGGGGGGAGACGAGGAGAACGAAGGCGCCACTGGCACGGGGACGCCGGCCGGAGGGGACGCTTCCCGCGCGGGAACGGCGGCAGGGCGCGCGGCGGGGGAAGGGCACGGCGGCGCGCTGGGCGCCGGGGCCACGGACCCCGGGGAGAGCCCGCCGTGAGCGCGGGCGCCGGCGCCACCCTCGGGGAGGAGGCCGGCACTCCCGTCCTCGCGCTCGAGGGCGTGACCGGGGGCTACGGCGGAGCGGAGATCATCCACGAGGTGTCGGTCCGCGTCGGCCCGGGCGAGATCGTCGTGCTCATCGGCCCCAACGGGGCGGGCAAGTCCACGGTGATGAACGCGGTGCTCGGGCGCCTCGAGCTCTCGCGGGGGCGGGTGCGCCTCCGGGGCCGGGACATCACCGGCACCGCGCCGGACCGGGTGGTGCGCCAGGGCGTGTGCTACGTCCCCCAGAGCGCGAACGTCTTTCCGAACCTCAGCGTGAACGAGAACCTGGAGATGGGAGCCTACATCCGCCGCGACGACTTCCGTCCCCGCATGCGGGAGATGTACGAGCTCTTCCCCCCGCTCGCCGAGCGCCGGCGCACCCCGGCCGGCAACCTCTCGGGGGGGCAGCGCCAGATGGTGGCGATCGCCAAGGCGCTGATGGTCGAGCCGGCTGTCCTCCTCCTCGACGAGCCGAGCGCGGGGCTCTCGCCGCGCTTCCGCGCCGACATCTTCCGGGTGGTGCGCGAGATCAACGCGGGCGGGGTCCCCGTGCTCATGGTGGAGCAGAACGCGCGCCAGGCGCTGGGCATCGCCGACCGCGGCTATGTCCTCGTCGACGGCCGCAACCGCCTCGACGGCAGCGGCGCGGCGCTCCTCGCGGATCCCGCGGTGGGCGCGATGTTCCTCGGCGGGCGCGGCGACGCCGCCGGGACGGGCGGGGGCGGGACGGCGCCGGGAGCGGCGGCGCCGTGATCGAGTTCCTCAACTTCTACCTCATCCCGGGCCTGGTGCTCGGGAGCATCTACGCGCTCGGCGCGATCGGGGTGACGCTCACCTTCGGGATCCTGCGCTTCGCGAACTTCGCGCACGGGGAGACCATGACGCTCGGCGCCTTCATCGCCCTCTCGCTCGCCACCTTCACCGGCTGGCACCCCTTCGCGGTGCTGCCGATTGCGATGGCGCTCACCGCGCTCGCGGTGCTCGGCATGGACCGGCTCTTTTTCCGGCCGCTGCGCCACGGGTCGACCATCATCCTCGTGATCGCCTCCTTCGGCCTGATGCTGATGGTGCGCTCGCTCGTGCAGCTCGTGTGGGGCGCGCAACTGCGCTCCTTCGGGCAGGGCATCGATCTGCCCTGGGTGCTCTTCGACGCGCTGCGCATCTTCCCCAAGCACGTCACCATCGTGTGCGCCGCCCTCGTGCTGATGCTCGCGGTGCACCTGCTGCTCTCGCGCACCCGGGCCGGCAAGGCGATGCGCGCGATGGCGGACTCGCCCGATCTCGCCCGCCTCACCGGCATCGACACCGAGCGGGTGATCGTCACCACCTGGATCGTGGGCGCGGGGCTCGCGGCCGCGGCCGGGGTCTTCCTCGCCTACGACACCCACGTCGAGTCCCAGCTCGGCTTCAAGCTGCTGCTGCCGATCTTCGCCGCCGCCCTGCTCGGGGGCATCGGCCGGCCCTACGGGGCGATGGCGGGGGGCCTGGTGATCGGGCTCGTGGAGGAGCTCTCCACCTACCCGTGGATCGGCAGCGAGGCGCTCGTCCCGCCCGGCTACAAGACCGGGGTCGCCTTCGCGATCATGGTCGCGATCCTGATCTGGCGCCCGAGCGGGCTCTTCCGGGGCCGGGTGTTCTAGGCGTGGAACAGCAGCTCTACGGCATCTTCCTCTACGGGGTGTTCCTGCTCACCATGGGCGGGATCTACGCGGTGCTCACCCTCGGCCTCAACATCCAGTGGGGCTTCACCGGGCTCTTCAACGCCGGGGTGGCGGGCTTCTTCGCGATCGGCGCCTACACCACCGCCATCGTGACCTCGGCGGCCTCCGAGCGCCACCTCGGCGGCTACGGCCTGCCGGTGGCAGCGGGCCTGGTCGCGGCGATGGTCGCGAGCGCGGTCATCGCCTGGGGAGTGGGCCGGATCTGCATCCGGCTGCGCGCCGACTACCTCGCCATCGCCACCCTCGGGATCGCCGAGATCTTCCGCCTCGTCCTCAAGAACGAGGTGTGGGCGACCAACGGCCCGCGCGGGATCTCGCTCATCCCCAAGCCCTTCGAGCACCTGCCCGAGCCGTGGAACCAGGTCGGGATGCTGCTCCTGGTCTTCGCGGTGGTCGCGGTGCTCTACGTCCTCCTCGAGCGGGCGCGGCGCTCCCCCTGGGGCCGGGTGATGGCCGCGATCCGCGAGAACGAGGCGGCGGCGCGCGCAGCGGGCAAGGACGTGGAGCGGCTGCGCATCGAGGCGTTCGTGCTCGGCGCCGCGCTGATGGGCCTCGGCGGGGCGTTGATGGCGCACCACATCAAGTTCATCGAGCCGAACGCGGCGGAGCCGGTCTCCGCCACCTTCCTGGTCTGGGTGATGCTCGTGATCGGCGGCGCCGCAAACAACCGCGGTGCGGTGTTCGGCGCGATCCTGATCTGGACTATCTGGTCCACAGCCGAAATACTTAGCGCGCGACTACCCCCGGAGTGGGCGGTCAAGTCGGCATACCTGCGGATCTTTCTCGTGGGCCTTGCATTGCAGATCATCCTGCAGCGTTTCCCCGGCGGCATCTTCCGCGAGCGCCGCTTCCGCACCGCTCCTTCCTCTTCAACCAGGGAGCAACCTCCATGAAGAAGACGATGATTGCAGCGGCCGCGGCCGCGGCCGCGCTCGCCCTGAACGGCGCCGTCGCCACCGCGGGAGAGGTCAAGGTCGGCTCCGCGGCGGCCGTCACCGGCCCCATCGCGGAGCTGGTGGTGGCCATCGTCAATGCCCGCAACCTCGCCGCGACCCACGTGAACGAGCAGGGCGGCCTGCTCGGCGGCGACACCTACACGCTCGTGCCGGGCGACTCGCAGTGCGACCCCAAGGCCGCGGTCGACGCGGGCGCGAAGCTCGTCAACGTGGAGCAGGTGGTGGCGATCATCGGCGCCAACTGCTCGGGCGCCACCAACGGCATGGCCCAGTCCGTCTCCATCCCCGCCGGCGTGGTGATGCTCTCCGACACCGCCACCGCGCCTTCGATCTCGGAGCTCGACGACAACGACCTCGTGTTCCGGGTGGCGACCTCCGACGACCTACATGGGCGCACCCTCGCCCAGCGCGCATGGGACCACGGCTACCGCAAGCTCGCGGTGACCTACGCCACCGACGACTACAACTCCGGCTTCGCCGAGGTGTTCGCGGCCGCGTTCACCGCGCTCGGCGGCACCATCACCGGCAACGAGGCGCACGAGCCGAACAAGGCCTCCTACCGCGCCGAGCTCGCAACGCTCGCGGGCGCCGAGCCGGACGGCCTCGTGCTCTTCGCCTACTACGGCTCGAGCGGCATCACCATCCTGCGCAACAGCCTCGAGAACGCGCTTTTCGGCAAGTTCCTCGGGGCCGACGGCATGATGGATAACTCCGTCATCGAGCAGATCGGGGCCGACAACCTGCGCGGCAACATCATGCTCTCGCAGCCCGCATCCGCCACCGGGAGCCCGCCCTACGAGGCCTTCGCCGCCGCCTTCGAGGCCACCGGCAACGCCCCGGACGCCCCCTTCGTCGCCCACAGCTACGACGTCTCCTTCCTCGCCGCGCTCGCCATCGAGAAGGCGGGCTCCGCCGACCGCGGCGCCATCTCCGCGGCACTCCGCGAAGTCGCGAACGCCCCCGGCACCGTCATCCTCCCCGGCGAATGGGCCAAGGCCAAGGCGGCCATCGCGGCCGGCGAGGACATCAACTACGAGGGCGCCTCCGGCCCCATCGAGTTCGACGAGAAGGGCGACGTGACCGGCACCTACACCCTCAACGGCGTCGGCGACGACGGGACGTGGACCCCGGTGATGTAGGCGCAGTGGACCATTCGAGCGGAACCTGGACAGCATGCCGGGATTGCTGAATTGGGGTATGGGCGTCAGACCGAATGTGCCCGTACCCCAAGGAATGAAATCCGCGAGACCATTCGACAGCAGTGCGGGGAAGATATCCCTCAGCCTGGAGAAGACACTCCGACGACAGAGAGATTCCGATGGCGTCTGAGAGGCAGGACAAGGACGGCTCTGCACGCCGGATCGCACCGGCGATCGCCGATCGGAATTCCCGCGCTTCCGACAGGAATTCACCTCTCGGGGCGTGCCGGGCGCGGGGGTCTGAAGACATGGCGAAGGCGATGGTGCATACCTATACGGCGAGAGTGACCTGGACCCAAAACAAGGAACAGGGCACGCCCGCCTACGACGCCTATGCTCGGGACTACGACGTTACCTGTGCCGGAAGGCCGATACTCCGAGGTTCGGCCGACCTTCGCTACCTGGGCGACGCCAGCCGGCACAACCCGGAGGATCTGCTGGTAGCCGCGCTCTCCGCCTGTCACATGCTGTGGTACCTGCACCTCGCCGCGGTCAGTGGCGTAGTGGTCATAGCATATGAGGACAATGCAGAGGGTCGGATGCAGACTCACGCCGATGGATCAGACGAGTTCACGGAGGTCACGCTCAGACCACGGGTCACAATATCGGCGCAAAGCGACTCAAAAGTCGAGATGCGCCTGAATCAGAACGCACATGGGATGTGCTTCATCGCCCGCTCTGTCAACTTCCCCGTGCGTCATGAGCCGGAGACTAAACTGGGGAATGGCCGAGTGCGTGCGTCATCTCAGCGATACAGCTCTGTCACGCTCGACATGGATCTTGATCGGGCAACGAGTCGCCAACCGAGGCTACGAAAGGAATCACTCACGGTTGAACCTCTCTCAACTTGCGGTGGTGAGCACTCCTGGCGCCCAGGTACGAATAGCACCCCGACATGTGAAAGATGATGAAGACTTCGAACGCAGGCTGGATCGGGCGCCTGCGGCGTCGAGGAAGAGAACTTCTCCAATGACTCAACAATTGACAAGAATCTCAAACGGGACCTCGTGCTTTGGCAAGAGAGGTAGGGGTTGTCCCTTGGTAACACTAATCAATTGTTTTCGACAATGCACAGTACAACCACCATTGCCAGTCAAGTCCCTGGATGTCTAAGCACTAGCTCGCGTACAACGCAGGTAAACTCCTCCAGAGTCAATGGAAAAGTCTATAAGAGCAGTACATGAAAACATGCTCCGGCTGGGATTGGGAGCTTTGGCACACGCCAATTGGACGTCTGCATTCCATAGTTGGGAAAGCGATGTCTGGTCAGAATTGTCAGTCGTGCAAGCGGCCCATGCAGCGGAGATATTGATAAAGGCACGTATCGCACAGGAACATCCGCTTCTGATTTTCGAAAGATTGCCAAAACCAACTGCCGAAAATGAGCAATCGCTTTCATTTGAAAGATTGCTGACGGAGGGACGGACATATCAGTATGCCGATCTACCCAGCCGCCTATGGGCAACAACAGGAATGTCGCTTCCTTGCACCGACAACTTCCTGGACTTCGGGAGACTACGTAACTCCATACAGCACTTTGCAACGCCACCCGATATAGATCTTTCAGTCCGCACACTTGATTTTGTCTTTTCCGTTGTCGACCCATTCATCAACTCATGTTGGAATCTATTCGCAATTGACTACTGTGAGGACACAGAACCTTATGTGAATTTTCTGGAGAGCATTATTAACATGAAAATTACCTTCCTCGTATCTCCAGAATCACTAGAAACCTTAGATGAATCGTACTTTGCAAGAACAGAGGACTTGCACTACAGAGAACTGATGAATAGAAGACTTGCTGCAGCAAGGTCAAATGTTGACGAGCAGTAACAGATAACCCTGGGGACAAATTGCGGTCAGATCTGAATGTAAAGGAATGGAAATACGCTTGATGAACATAGTTGCGTCCACAAGTTCCAGAAACCCTACATAGGACCATGTCCGACTTTGTCGAATTCCTATTGTCGAGTCAAGCGATTCTCCAATCCAAGACAACTGACCGATTGTAAAGACAAATCTCTACCCTAGCCGAGCTCACAGAATTACTATATTTTGACTGACTGTCTGTGGGTAATGCTGCAACAAGAACGAAGCCCCTTAGCATGGAATGGAGTTTCGCCCCGACGCCTTGGAGCCCCGTACGATGAGTAGCGTATGGGTGAATAGAGGAGAGAAAATGGCCGGGAAGGCGAGAGCAGTGCAATCGGGAGTGGACTTACAGAATAGGGTTGCGAACATGGGTGAACGCCTTGGTCTGGAGGTCCTAAAGGAGGTGGTGGTAGGTCGACGACTTTGGGGAGCGAAGCGACGAATTGATGTCGTGCTTCGGCATAAGGACACCCGTAAGAGCTTAGGAATTGAGTGCAAATTCCAACGTACACAGGGAACTGCAGAGCAAAAGATCTCGGCAACCATTGGAGACATTCAGGCATGGCCGATTCGTGGCATTGTTGTGTTTGCGGGAGAGGGATTTTCACAACATATGACGGCGTATCTTCTGTCATCCGGAGTAGCTGTACACTTTGATGACGCTGAAACTTGGTTAGCTTTGTATTTTGGACTTTGACGGTGCCGTCGTACATTACCCAAACGCCTCGACCTTTCCTCAAGTGGGTAGGTGGTAAGCGGCAACTGTTGCCTGAGCTGATTCGGGCGGTGGATGCCATTGGGATGTTTCGAAGATATCATGAACCCTTTCTTGGTGGGGGTGCATTGTTCTTCGAATTGACGAGAACGCAACGCTTAGATCGTCCATCGTATCTGTCCGATGGAAATAGAAACTTGATTGATGTCTATGTGGCGATAAGAGAACAGGTGGACGCAGTAATCGATCTATTGGCGAAACATAAGAAGTGCCATAGTGAGAAGTACTTTTACGCTGTGCGGGCCGACGTTCCACAAGATCTAGTCGAGCGAGCGGCTCGGATCATCTATTTGAATAAGACTTGTTTCAATGGTCTATACAGGGAGAATCGCAAAGGTCACTTCAATGCGCCGTTTGGTCGATACACTAATCCTCGGATTTGTGATGAGCAGAATCTAAGAGCAGTTGCCGCTGCACTTAAGCCGACGCACTTACTGGGTGAGCAGTTTGATGTTGTTGGACAACAGGCACAAAGAGGAGATCTCATTTACTTTGACCCGCCATATCTACCAATTTCAATAACGGCTGATTTTACATCGTACTCCAGAACAAAATTTGGTCTAGAGGAGCACCGTAGGCTTGCTGAATTGAGTCTCAGTTTGGCAAATCGTGGGGTGCATGTGATTGTTTCGAATTCGAGCAGTAGATGGACGTACGAGCTGTATGCTGACTTCTTCATTTATGAGGTTTTTGCAAATCGCTTGGTGAATAGCAAAGCTGGACTGCGGGGTAAGATTCCGGAAGCATTGATTACGAGCTTTCCTGTTGACCTGCCGGCTGCTGTGACCCCGAGGCGACAGGGTGTTTGGGCGCTTGTGGACTCGCGTGAAAAGGGAGGGTTCAATAGGATGCTTGCACGACAGTGGCTACGGCAGAACGGCTATGGTGATGTCGCGAGTCTAATTGATGAAGTGATCGAGGAGTGGAAATCACAGGGAAAGAGCACACGAAGAAACTGGTGGGGAGTTCTTGCTGGTGACATTAATGGAAATTCGCGCATAGTTGCGGGACGGAAGTTCCCTGTACTGCGTGCGGCACAGCTTCGGCAAGGCGTGGACGTCACAAAGAATGCACTGTGCAAGAATCCTATGGAGGAGGTTCCATCGGTGCGAGTGACGAGGAGGTGGTCGTCGTCAGAGACGACAAAGGCGGAGCATTAGAATTTCTCGCTAAGTGAACGCGTGGTAGTTGAATCGGGAGATGTGTATTCAGTTATGTTTCGACACGCCATATGTGCAGTCTGTTTCGCATCCCGCTTTCAACCATCCAGATTTCATCTTCTCCATTTACGACCTGTATAATGCTCTGAACAAAGAGCGCGCCGAAGAACCAGCGAATTTTGTTGGCATCTTCTGGTTCATCAATGAGAGCATCAGGTTCTTGGTCGTCCTCGAAATGTCTACTGGAGAGTGGTGGACGTCGTTGGATAGGGGTACCACAGGGAAAGATGAATCTCACCACGGCTGTTGTTTCATCAACAAGATAACGTGAACCTTCTTCGTATATTTGTGCGGCGTGCGAAATTGTGGCCAGTTCTTCTGCGCGATAGCGACCGCTAACGTGCGTCAGCGAGTAGCCAATGAAAACGCGTTCGATCCAGGTGCACAGCCGCTCAAAATAGTCATCTTCGGTCTCACCGCCTTGTCGAGGAAAGTGTTCTTCGACTCTATTGCGGTCAAGTGCACGCAGACGGGAGGAAATTGTATCCTTGTAGAATAGTGCATCTAGAGCTGTCCGCAAGTGGCCCTCGTTTGTCAGTGGCATGAAAAACTCATAGACAATTACATTGCTGTATAGTAAAGACGTGTAATCTGATGACACACGTCGGACCTGAGTTACCAATGCACGAAAGGCAGTCCATGTCGAGTACGGTCGAAAGGATTCGCTAACTCGGAAGTGAGTATCATCTATAGGTACGACCAGTCGCTTGAATTGCTTTGACCAATAGGTATTGAAGGAGGTGCGTGACCAATTGGTTTCGTTGGCAAGTTGCTCTTTGGTAAATGGCAACTGCTGACGATAGTGGCTGCGAAAGAAGCGAAATACAGCGCTTTGGTTGCGTTCGTCGGGCAATATTGGGTCTCCGGATTTTGGGGTGTCAGAATTTGTTGGCGCTCGACTCTCGTAGTGTTGGCTGTGAATGGACGCACGTGGAGAGGGTATTAGGTCGAGTCTGGGGTGGAGTTGTCAATATCCCGTATGAACCGGCGGCGGTCACTTGGTGGTGTTGGGTGCCCATTCTTCAAGTTGCTGGTCGCGCTTGAGTACGGTCTGCTGAATCATTACTCCCTCGAAAAGTGACTCCGGTGTGAGTTTGCATGTGTCGGTAGCTGCCGCCGGCAACGCGCTTCTGACTTCGTCCTCGATGCGGGTGGCCAGCGTGGCATCGCGTAGGTAGGCCCGTTCCCACCATTCGAGCATGCGCGGTCTGGCCTGCTCTAGAGCTTCCGGGGCCGGCAGCCGGTCACCCTTGCTGCGGTTCACCGTGGTCGAGCTCGGAAGGAGGTTCCAGAGGTCATTGCATGGCCACGCCGCGAAGGGAAAGCAGTCGTCAACGTCGAATTCGTCCTTAAGGCGGCGTCCTGTCCACACGCAGAACAACTCGGACCCGCTCCGGCGAAGCTCTCGCCCGACCTCGCGGACAAGGTTCGTGTCGTGCGTTGGTTCGAGCCAGCGCAGCGCGGTCCGATGATCGTCCCACGACCGGGGGTCTGCGGCGTAGCGGCGCATTATTTCGATCCACTCGTTGAGAACGGCGGGCTCGATCCACGGGGCGTATCGGCTCATCGCCTGCCACAGGTGAGTGGGAACCGAGAAGGTGCCAAAGGACCAGAGAAACGCATCGTCCAGGCGGACTGCGTCGCTTGTTCGCATGGGTTTGCCTGGCTTGCACGGAAAGACGGGATCGGAGCTTCCCGGGTACGTGGTGTACGTGGCGGGCATCCATCGAATGCAATGCGCGGCATCTCGAAGGGCGCGGATCAGGTTCGTGGCGTCCTCGCCGGTAAACTGCTGGCCGACCCTGAAGTCGTTGGGTGAGCGCGTGTCCAGTGCGCGAAATCCGTCCTTCACGAAACGCAGCCGGCCGTTGCCCGTAGGGAGCTGGGGAAAGCCGCTCGCAAGGAGTGGCTTGAACGCTCGGATCCAGAAGAGCGCCACGAGACCGAGCGGCAGGTCCACGTGCCGCTCATCTCTGCCGGGGCAGGCGAAGCCGCCCGCACCGTCGGCAATACGAACCAGCGTCCTCAACAGGGCGAGCTTGTACGTCGACGATTTCTGGTCGTTGAATACGATGTGCCGGAGCAGCGGAAGGGCGCCGGTACCGTCGTCGGGAAGCCGGAGCCAGATGACCTCCCACGAGATCTCCGTTCGACCGGTGATGTCGGGAATCCGTTCGCGGCGAATGGTCTGCAAGCCATGGCGCTGTGCCAACTCCTCGACCTCGGCGGCCGTGGCGGGTTCCATCGGTCGGTCGAGCGGCGGCGGCCCCCGGCGGAGACTGAACATCATGCTGGCGCCCGGACTCATCACCGAGACCAGCTTGCGGAAGGCACGGGCACGCACGCTGCGTGGCACGTGAATCCACACCGCGCTCAGCCAGATCACGTCGAAGGTGAGCTTCGATCGCAGCACCTTCTCCAGTGCCGGCAGGGTGTCATCCATCCACCGGATGTCTGGTGATTGGTGGCGTTCCTTGCCTGCCGCACGGAACCGTGCGGACGGCTCCACCGCGACCACGTTGTACCCGTTCGCCGTGAACCAAGCAGCATCCCGGCCGGTGCCCGCACCCACGTCGAGGATGCAACCCGCGGAATCGGGGAGAAGGTCGAGCACCGGGGCATGAATCTCCTCGAACGAGAGGCTCTCGTACTTGGGCACGAGCGTCGGCGCCCCGACGTCGTAGCTCGCTACGACATCGCGCACTCCGAAGGCGTCCTGGCGATCGCCGGGAATCGATGTCTCCGGATATCTGTCCTTGCGCTTCGTCACCGGCTCATCCCGCCACCACCTTCCCGGCTTGGTACAGCCACCCCGGCATCGGCCGTTCGAGCTCCCACAGGACTTTCATCGGGCGTTCCGATTGATGGCTGCGATAGCGTGCACGTCCGAGACAGCAGTACGGAAGCGCAACACCCCTGCCATCCCTCTTTCGCTCGCGAACGAAGAGAATGACGTTCGTACCACGCTCCGGTTGCTCGACATAGCGCCGCCCGGTAGGAGTGTCGGCCGACGCACTGTTCTGCGATTCCCAGTGAAACAGCGTTGGGGAAATCGGATAGTCGGCGTAGCGCGTCGTCGGGGAGAAGTCCGCGTCCGACTTCTCCAGCGTAATGAACAACAGGTCGGTCTGGGTAGCCTCGTGCCAAAGGACTCCGGTTTGGGGCAGGACGAGTGCGCCCCGTTTGTCGATGTGCCCGTGGGCCGCCGCAATCTCGCCCAGACTGTATGTGGCGTGGCTCGCGAGGGGAACGTCAGCGGATTGGTCGAGTGGTTGTGCAACGGTGCGGATTCGGTCGTCCAGAATTTCCAGTAGGTCGTTGATTTCGCGTCGCAGTTCTCTCGATTCTCGGAGCCTCTGGAGAACCTGATCGACCTGCATCGTCGGCTGGCCCCGCCTGCCCAGAATGGCGAACAACATCAGGCCGAATCGATGCCTGCGGCCGCGGAGGCTCGACATCACGTCGGGACCTTCCGATTCCAGGATGGCGCGCCACGCGGCGAGCCTTTCATGATCGTCGACATGCAGCAGCCTCCCGACAGCGCGCAGGAGCGGATCACGCGGAGCGATTGTTGCTGTGTCGACGCTGAAACCCGCCCGCTGGCGCAGTTCCACGAAACAGTGCCCCGATTGGGGTCTCGCGTAAACGTCTTCAAGTTCGAGGCCCGCTTCGCGCATGAATTCTCCGAGTCGCGTTTCAGGACCGAGGGGTCCGAGTTCCTCGGCGAGACGGTCGCGGGCGTTGCGCACCGCATCGCGCAGGTTGCGAAGCACCGTCTCCTTCGCGATTCGGTCGAGCTTGAGCGCACATCCCGGCGGCAGAAGCGGAAAGTCCGCCTCGACGGCTCGTTGCACCTGGTGGCGGGTGCCGCCGAGTAGTGCCCGGTAGCGAACGTCGTAGCGATACTCGCGCCGTACTTGGCCGACGAGGTCGAGCACCGTCAGTACTCGCTTTCCGTCCGCCCACCGCAGTCCCCGCCCGAGCTGCTGGAGAAACACGGTGGCGCTCTCCGTCGGCCGGAGCATGAGCACGGTATCGACCTCCGGCAGATCCACACCCTCGTTGAAGAGATCGACGGCAAAGACAGCTCGAAGCTCGCCTCGGCGAAGCCTCGTAAGCGCCGCGCGTCGTTCATCCCGTGGCGTATCGGCGTCGAGTGCCACGGACTCGTACCCGAAGCGGTTGAACTGGCCGGCCATGAAGTGGGCATGGGCGACGCCCGCGCAGAATCCAAGGGCCCGCATCCGACGTGGGTCAGACACGAATTCCTCGACGGCGTGGCGGACGCGGAAAGCCCGTACGTGGTCGCCGGTGAGCACGTTGTTCAGATCGCGGGCTACATATCTCCCGCGCTCGAAGCGCACCGTCGAGAGGTCCGTAGCGTCGTTGACGCCGAAGTAGTGAAACGGGCAGAGCAAGCCCTGGTCGAGCGCATCCCACAGTCGCGATTCGAACGCGATGCGACCGTCGAACCATTCCAGTACCGACTTGCCGTCCGCACGCTCGGGCGTGGCGGTGAGCCCGAGCAGGTACTTTGGTGTCAGGCGCTTGAGAAGTCGGTCATAGCTCGCGGCCGCCGCATGGTGAAACTCGTCCACGATGACCACATCGAAGCCGTCGGGCTCGATGTCGTCGACACGGTTAGCCAACGACTGGACCGAGGCAAAGACATGGCGGCCCGCGCGCGGGCGTTCCCCACCGACCAGCCGCTCGCCGAACCCCGGCTCGCGCAGCACGAGCTGAAAGACCTGTTGGCTCTGCCGGAGGATTTCGTCCCTGTGGGCGACGAAGAGGAGGGAATCACTCTTGCTTTCGTTTCGCAGACGCTTGAAGTCGAATGCTGCGATCCAGGTCTTACCCGTGCCGGTGGCGGCGACGACGAGATTGCGGCAATGCTCGCTCTGGCGCTCCGACTCGAGCGCCTCGAGCGCCACGGTCTGATGGGGCTTCGGAGCGACATCGACCAGCAGAGAAATATCGAGGCCGTCGTCCGGCGAGCCCCCGTGACTCTGCCGCGACAGCGCGCGGTCGAGCCGTTCGGCATCGCGTCCGGGTTCGTAGTCCTCGAACTCCGGCTCCTGCCAGTACTGTTCGAACGTCGCCGCGAAGCGCTCGATGACCTCGGGATTCTCGGACGCGCTCACACGTACATTCCATTCGAGCCCGTCGACCTGCGCCGTATGGGTGAGGTTCGACGAGCCGATGTAGGCCGTGTGCAGACCGCTTTCTCGATGGAACAGCCACGCCTTGGCGTGGAGCCGCGTCCGTGCAATCTCGTAGGAGACTTTGACTTGCGCGCCGAGCGCGATCAGTGCATCGAGGGCACGTCTCTCGGTTGAACCCGTGTAGACGCTCGCAATCACCCGGATCTGCGCGCCGGCGCGTGCCCGCGCTTCAAGCTCGGACCGGAACAGTCGCAGCCCCGAGTGACGCACGAACGCGCACAGGAGATCGATTCGATTGGCGCTCGGGATCTCCCGTGCGATCTCGCTGGCGATCTGGACGTCGCGTCGTCCGTTGACGAGGAGGCCGGTTCGGCGGAAGGAGAGGGTGGGACGCGGGAGCGGCGGAGGCAAATCGCCCAGCCCGCGGCGCTCGGCGGCCTCCATGAGCAGTCTTGCAGCCTTTGCGACCCGGTCGTTAGCCATGGCGCCGTGCTCGAAGAGCGCTTCCACCAGCCGATTCGCAAGCGCGACTTGCGAGGCAACCTGCTCGTCGTCACCTCCATGAATCGATTCCAGCGCGCGACGCAGGAGCTCGTAAACGTGGCGGGCCAGAAATTCGGAGCGCGCTGTGGCGTCGGCCGGGTGAACGTCTACGCGCCAGCCTTCCTCAAGTCGCGCGTCGACCTCCGCCTCCAGGGCGGCGGTGAGCATGTCCTCGTAGACGCCGGGACGGAGCCGGTGCGTCACAATGAATCGCGACTGGCCAACGATACCGGCCTCATCCGAGGTACACCTCGGAGTTGTGCCATTCCAGGAACTCGCGCCCCGGCTGATCCGTCAACCGGTCCGGAACGTTCGCGAGCGGTCGCCCGTCGAGCGCGTAGTACACACGGCCGTTCTCGAACTCCTCGTGCAGTCTCCGGCTCACCACGAATCGAAGGTCGGGATCGACGGTGACATAGCCATCGTCGAACAATCGGTGGATGTCGGCGCGCAGCAGCAGGCCGTTGTGGGTGCGATTCGGACCTTCAGCGGAATGCGCTCTGATGTGGGCTGCCTCGAGAGCCGGCAGGCTGCGCTCGCCGGTGACTGCGCATTGTCGGTGATAGGCATCGGTGACGAGCGTTCGGAATGCCCCCTGCCCGAGCCGGGCTCTTGCGAGATAGGCCTCGCCGAATCGCGGTTCTTCGACGGGCGTGGCTTGCACTCTGGTCATGAGCCGGTCCACGACCGCCTGCCACAGGGCATCACCGGTGTCGGTGGCGGTGTCATAAGTACGTCCGCGAACGATGTTCGGAGACCAGTCGCGGGGTATGGGAATCCATTGATCCTCGTCGAAGAAGAAAGGATCGGTGAGCACGTTACACCCGATCATGGTGCCTGGAGTCTGCGGTGCCTTGCGGTAGCGGGCCACGCGCTGTACGAGCTCTCCCAGATTGGCCGCGCCGTTCTTCTCGCGAAACGCGGTCCACGCCAGAGAACAGGGCAGTGCGGTGAACCGTACGAAGAAGCCTCCCCCTACGACGCAGTTCAGGGGTGCGTGAAGCTTGAACAGAAAGGGCCAGCCGGCTTCCATCTTGCGGGGAGCCCGCTTGCTCGGCTGCCAGAAGTTGACCTCGTCCGGCTGACGACGTCGCAGGGATTCGAACCAGTCGTGGTCAGTGATACCTACCCAATAGTCCATGCACAAGACTCGCAGCGGAGGATTGAACAGGGTACGTCAAGACCGGTTTGGCGTGAATCAAGCGTCCGGGATCCAACACCGGCCCTGTCCGAGTGTCTTCGACATCAGGACAACTCCTTCGCACAATGTTCAGGTGTCCACTAAAGCGAATAACTCCACCCACGGTCCATGCGGCCAGCGTACTGTCCGGAGTGCGGGGCCGGCGCGGACGGAACGGAATGAGGCGCGCGGGAAGAGCCGACAGGCACTCGCGTCAGGCCCGATGCCCGAGGGGCGCACAGGCAAGCGGCGCTCGGAGCGTCCGGCAAGCGGGGGAGGGCGTTTCGTGACCGGCGGGCATCCTTCGGTGGTCGTGGTGGGGGCGGGGATCGTCGGCGCGTCCCTTGCGTACCACCTGGCGTCCGCGGGCGCGGCGGTGAAGCTCGTTGAGCGATCGCGGCCGGCCTCGGGGGTGACTGCGCGTTCGTTCGCCTGGATCAACGTGATCTACGGCGATGCCCCCACCCTCGTGGGGCTCCGCAACCTGGCGCTGGCCGACCACCACCGCCTGGAGCGGGAGCTGAAGGGTGCGCTCGCGGTCGACTGGAACGGTTCGCTTTCCTGGTCAGAGGATCCGGCCGATTCGGAGCGCCTGGTCGCCGCGCACGCGGGCTGGGGCCATGCCGTCAGGCTGGTCGAGCGCGACGAGATAGGCCGGCTCGAGCCCCGGCTCGCCGCGCCGCCGCCGGTCGCGGCCTTCGCGCCGGGCGAGGGCGCGCTCGATCCCGTCGCCGCGACCACGACCCTCGTTCGCGCCGCGGTGGAGGCGGGCGCGCGTCTCGTCGGGGATTCCGAAGTGCGGGCGCTTGCCAGCACCGATGGGCGGGTTTCCGGCGTGGTTTTGGAGGGCGGCGCCATCGAGGCGGATGTCGTGGTGCTGGCTGCCGGCACGGACTCGGTGGCACTCTGCGCCGGTGTCGGCGTCGCGCTTCCGGTCGCCTCGTCGCCCGCGACGCTGTCCCGCTTCTCGGGACCCGCGGGCCTCGTGGGCCGGGTCGTCTCCGGGCCTGAGCTCGAGATACGCCAGGACGCGGCCGGGCGCCTGTTCGTGGCGGACTACCATGTCGAAGGCGAGTCGCTGGACGAGCGTGCCGCGGCCACGCTCGCTCTCATCCGCCGCCAATTCCGCGGCGCCGGTGCGGTCGAGGCCATCGATGCCCGGGTCGGCTGGCGGCCCATGCCCGCCGACGGCGCGCCGATAGTCGGGTTCGCGCCGGATGCGCCCGGCCTCTATCTCGCGGTCATGCACTCGGGCGTGGTGATGGCTCCCGTCGTCGGCCGGCTCGCCACCGAAGAGATCGTGGACGGCCGGGAGGCCGAGGCGCTGGCGCTCTGCCGGCTGTCCCGCTTCGGATAGAATCCCGCTCCGGCGCGGGGGAGTTCCCTTCGATCGGAGTCGGAGTCAGCAGGGATGGATCCCGTCAGCCAGATCGCCCTCGGGGCCGCGGTGGGCGAAGCGGCCCTCGGACGCAAGGTGGGCCGGCGGGCGCCGGTGTGGGGCGGGCTGTGCGGGCTGCTGCCGGACCTCGACGTGCTCTGGCCCTTCGCCGACGCGGTGTCCGCGTTCACCTGGCACCGCGGCTACAGCCACGCCTTCCTGTTCCTCGCGCTCGCGGCGCCCCTGGTGGCGTGGGCGGCGCTCCGCGTCCACCCCGCGACCCGCGCCCATTGGCGGGGCTGGCTGCTGCTCGCGTTCCTCGCCCTCGTCACCCACCCGATTCTCGACTGCTTCACGGTGTACGGGACCCAGGTCCTGCTGCCCTTCTCGGACCTGCCGGTGGCCTGGTCGACGATCTTCATCGTCGACCCCCTGTTCACCGTTCCCCTCGTCCTCGGGGTGGCGGCCGCGCTGCTCGTGCGCCGGCGCGACATCGGGCACCGGCTGTGCAACGCGGGCCTCGCGATCGGAGTGGCGTGGCTCGCCGGCACGGTCGCCATCAAGGCGCATGTCGACCGGGTGGCGGAGGAGTCCCTGCCGCCCGCGGGCGTCACCCGCCTGTTCACCACGCCCACGCCCTTCAACGCGGTGCTCTGGCGCGCGGTCGCGATGCGCGACGACGGGCGCTTCCTCGAGGGCTACTACTCCGTGCTGGATGCGGAGCGGCGCTTCTCCTTCGTCTCGCGGCCGGACGGCCACGAGCTGCTGGAGCCGATTCGCGGGGAGGCGCCGGTCGCGCGGGTGATGTGGTTCTCGCGGGGCTTCTTCGCGGGCCGGGAGCTCGAGAGCGGGGAGATCGTGATCTCCGATCTGCGCATGGGCCTGGAGGAGCGCTACGTGTTCACCTTCGTGGTGGGCCGGCGCGCGGGGCAGGGGACAGAGCCGGCGCCGCTGCGCGCGGTGCCCTTCCCCGGCTATCCGCCCGGCTCGGAAGGGCCGCTCCGGGAGCGCATCCTCGGGCGCTCGTCCCATCCCGCCTGCATCCTGGGCTGCTGAGGCGGCGGGGCGCCGGAGCGCCGTCGGGGCTACACCACTCCCTCGCGCTCGAGCGCCGAGATGTCCTCGGCACCATAGCCGAGGTCCGCCAGGATCTCGACAGTGTGCTGGCCCAGCTCGGGTGGCCCCTGTTGCAGCGCGGGCCCGTCCGCCGAGCAGCCGAAGCCGGCGACCGCCGCGCGCGGACGCGCCTCCGGCAGGTGCGCGCAGGCGTACTCGCCCAGCACCGGGCGCTTCGCCACCTGCTCGCTCGCGAGCGCCTCGTCGAGGGTGCGCACGCGCGCCGCCGGCACTCCCGCCTCGTTGAGCAGCGCCTCCCACTCGTCGGCGCCGCGGGTGCGAATGATCCCGGCCAGGATGGCCGCGTCCCGCGTCCGGCGCTCCCGCAGGTCCTGTATGCGGAGATCCTCCACCTCCCGCGCGAGGTCGTCGCGTCCGAGCGCCCGCCACATGCGGGCGTTCTGCCGCCCGGTGGCCGCCCCGACCATCAACCGGGCGTCGGAGGCGTCGTAGCACCCGTAGGCGCCCACGAAGTTCCGGCCGTTGCCGGAGCGTGCCGGCGGCTCGCCGGTGAGGCTCTCGTTCAGGACCCAGCAGGCCATCATGGCGAGCGCCGAGTCCAGCATGGAGACGTCGATGCGCTGGCCTTCGCCGCTGCGCTCGCGGCGAAGCAGCGCCGCCGCGATGGCGAAGGCCGCCTGGGCGCCGGTGCCGTAGTCCGCGAAGGGCGGTCCGACCATGACCGAGGGCTCGTCGGGATGGCCGGTCGCCTCCATCATCCCGGAGAAGGCCTGGATGACGTTGTCGAAGGCGCCGTGGCCGCGCTTCGGCCCGGTCTGGCCGAAGCCGGTGATCGAGCAGTAGACGATGTCCGGCCGGAGCGCGCGAAGATCGTCGTAGCCGAGACCCAGCCGCTCCATCGCGCCGGCGCGGAAGTTCTCCACCACGACGTCGGCGTCCCTCGCCAGCGCCCTGAAGATCTCCCGGCCCTTCGCGGACTTGAGGTTCAGCGTCATCGCCCGCTTGTTGGCGGCCTGGGACTGGAAGTGGGAGCCCATGCCGGCATCGCTCAGCGCGTCGACCGCGCCGACCCCGCGGTTCATGTCCGGCTCCCCCACCGGCTCGATCTTGATCACGTCGGCCCCCAGCAACGCGAGCTGATAGGTCGAGAAGGGACCGGCGAGTACGTGCGTCATGTCGAGGACGCGTATTCCTTCGAATGGCTGCATGTCGGGATTCCTGGGCTTGCGTGGTGACGGGATCGTCGGCGGGCGAAGTCTGCCGGCATCGCGGTCCCGGATCGAGGATCGCGGGAGCGCGAGCGCCCCGCGAAGCGTCCGGAATGGCGGCACGCGGCGGTGCGCCGACCCGGCGAGGGCTCCCGCCCTGCCGTTCGGGGGCGGACCAGGGAAGGGGCCGTGAGGTTCTGGCGGCAGGGTGATGGTGATACGCTTCGATGCCGGGCCGGGCGAGACGGGGAGCGCTCATGTGTGACGAGGACACGCTCCGTGACGCGGAGGAGTATCGGTGCCGATCGGGAAGCCTGACCCGGCGTGCGTTCGGCGCGCTGTCGGCCGGAGCGGGGCTCGCCATGCTCCTGCCGCGGGCCGAGGCCGCGATGGACGTGACGGCCGCGAACGTCGAGGTATCGACCCCCGACGGCACCGCGGACGCCTACTTCGTGCATCCCTCGAGCGGCGCCCATCCGGGGGTGCTGGTCTGGCCCGATGCGCTCGGTCTGCGCCCCGCCTTCGAGCAGATGGGGCGGCGCCTCGCCGAGTCGGGATACGCGGTGCTGGTCGTCAACCCCTACTACCGCCGCGCGCGAGCGCCGGTGGTGGAGGAGGGCGCCACCTTCCGGGACGAGGCGACGCGCAAGGTGATCATGCCCCTCATGCGCTCGCTCAGCGCGGAGACGAACGTGACCGACGCGCAAGCCTTCGTCGCCTTCCTCGACGCCCAGGACGCCGTGGACAGCTCCCGCAAGATGGGGACGACGGGCTACTGCATGGGCGGCGCCATCACCATGCGCACCGCGGCCGCGCTCCCGGACCGGATCGGCGCCGGCGCATCGTTCCATGGCGGCAGGCTCGTGACCGACGCTCCGGACAGCCCCCATCTGCTCGTCGGCAGGATGCGGGCGCACTACCTGTTCGCCATTGCCGAGAACGACGACCGCAAGCAGCCGGAGGCCAAGCGCGTGCTGCGCGACGCCTTTGACGCCGCGGGACTGCCGGCGGAGATCGAGGTCTACGAGGGCGCCCTGCACGGCTGGTGCCCGCCGGATTCCGCCGTCTACCACGAAGAGCAGGCCGAGCGGGCCTGGAGCCGCCTGCTGGCGCTCTTCGAGACCACGCTGGCCTGAGTCGGCGCGCGCGCCGCATTCGACCTTGCCCGGAGTCGCCGGCTGATCAGCCTTCCGCGGCTCCGAGGACGCGGGCGCAGTGCTTCGAGCGCGCGTTCAGCACTTCGACCATTCGCGGCAGAATCGGGTGGTCGAGTCCATTGGCGCGGGCGTCTTCGACGCTCTGGGCAAGAGCGGCCGGCAACGTCTCCGCCATGGTTTTTCCCATGTCCAGGACTCGAGCGGAAGCGAGGCGCAGTTCAGTAGCGAGCTTCGTCCACTGGCGCGCGTAGACCTCTGCGAGCCGGTACTTGCCGCCGATCTTGTTCGCCATCTTCAGTTTTCTCGGATCGAAATCGTAGGGCAGCGTGCTCGCCACGTCGTAGAGCGGGGCTAGGCGCGCTCGTCCGCCGGCGCTGATGAGCATGGAGTAGTTCTTCGCGTGTGCGTCGGTGCCGCCGATGATCCAGTTCAGCATGATCGCGCGCGCGAATGTCCAGGCATCGTCGCCCGGCTCTCCCGAATGGGTCCGGATCGCTTCGCTCAACTGGGCGCATCCGGGTCCCCCCTCGTTCTGGTACTTCTTCGTCGGGGGAAGTCCCAGGACCTGGCACATGTCTTCCTGGTGAATGCGCCGGATCGAGTCGGCGCGCCTGACTCGATCGTACCGCTCAACGACGATTGCGGTTTCGTCCTCGAACCGGCGCACCTCCGACCTCGCCGCGGGCAGTCCGAGGGCCCGGGCCAGCGCCAGGCAGAGGTGCTCGTTTTCGGCGTGACCCTCGAATCCGGGGACGGGCGGCTTCAGGATGTGAGTAGTCGGCACCCGGCCGTACGGGACCCCCCAGCGCTGACGGTCGAAAAGGAACGCCGTCTTCGGCTGCGCGCCGGCCAGGCTGAATTGCCCGGCGTCGCGCGGCAGGCGCCATGCCGCTCGATCCCGTCTCAGGGTACGCAGACGTTCGGCGACGTCGGCCTCGGTCAGCCACTCGACCTGCTGGCCGTCGTCCCGGAGGATTTCTTCGACTCTGTCCGGTCGTACCAGTTGGATGGCGCCGGGGCAGTCCTCGCCGACCGCTCCGAGCAAGGCAAATGCGTTGCGGGGCGATACATGAAACCTCTGTCCCCAACGAGCCAGGATGGCCTCGTTGTCGGGAAGCAGTCCCCATAGCCATGGCTCGATCCGGGCGTGTTGATGTTCGGCGACCACGAGCGGCATCGAGAGGGAAAGCGGATAGGCTGCATCCAGAGACCGCCAGCCTTCGTCGTAGACGAACGAGAGCCGGCCGCGCCGATCACGTTGGATCTCGCCCATGATCCGGCGGTCGGCGACGACGACGAGAGGCTCGGTCATCTCCGATCTTCCCTGGCGTCATCTATGACGGCATCGATGTCGACGAGGCTCGTCTCGTCGCTCGACCGGAGCTGGCGGTCTCCGGGCTGGATCGCCAGCCGAAGGTCCAGGGCGGAGAGGGTGCGCAGCACCAGGCCGAGCTCGGCGCGGGACTTGCTGCGCTCGATGGCCACGATCCATTGCCGTCCGACTCCTGCCTTGCGGGCGAGTTCGGCCTGGCTCAGCCCGAGTTTTCGGCGTCGGTCTCGGATGGCCAGACCGAGGTCCAGGGGGGTTCGTACATTCATGGCTATCTGGATGTCGTCGAACGGCAACAATGTACCTATGTCGTCGAACGAAGACAAATCGAGATTGTCCTCGTGCGGCGACTTTCCGGAATGTCTGCGCCCGGCTACCTGTCCGAAGGCGAAAGCGCACGGGCGGTCGGGTGGCGCTTCGAGCGCCGGGAGTTCCCTCTCCCTAGAAGAACACGTAGGAGCGCACTACGACGTTCCGGCGGCAGGGCGCGTCGAGGGGGGTGGTCGGGTCGATGCAGGCGCTGTGGAAGGACCAGCGCGAGACGGAGCCGTCGGTGACGGAGTCGTAGCACTTGAGCATCGAGACCTCGGTCGGCGTCTGCCGGGGAATCCAGTACCACTCGTGGTCGGGGCGGTAGGTGAAGCGGGTGGTCTCGCCCACGCGGTCGTCGTAGATGCGGTAGTTGGTGATGTAGGGCTGGTCGGCGAAGGAGGGCCAGGCGCAGAGCACGAAGGGGAACTGCTGCACGGTTTCCATGGGCTTGGCGAGGTTCAGCGACATGAAGCGCCGCGACATCTTCGCGTCCGCCTCCCCCTCGGTGTAGCGCTGCTCGCGCCCGAAGTTGCGCAGGTTCTTCGTCAGCAGCTCGCGGCAGCGCACCCGGCCGCTGTTGTCGTTGAGATCGTTGTGCACGAGGTTGACGTAGCGCGAGTTCACGCCCGGGTTCTTGGCGTCCTGGTCCTCGGTGCGGTCGCCCTGGTAGTCCTTGTCGAAGACGTCGTGGTTGTAGACCAGCGCGTCGGTGGCGCCGGGGAAGAAATCGAGCAGCAGCTTCTCGATCTCCGGGTAGAAGACGCGTTCCACCTCGGCGGAGTCGTAGAAGTTCGTGCACCTGGATTCGAGGTGGGCCAGCGAGACGCCGAGCCGGTCCATGCTCTCGGGGGTGTAGGGGGAGAGACCGGGGTAGTATTCGCCGATGCGGCGCGCGTCGCGCAGCACCTGCGGGAAGTAGAGCGCGCGAATCCCGTAGTAGTCCTCGCGCAGCTGCTTCGACTCCGGCGGGCGCGTCGGGTCCTGCCAGAGCGTGTTGGACGAGACGACCGAGTAGGAGGGCCGCTCGTAGATGGAGTAGCGCAGCGGCAGCGCCACGCCGCCCTCGGGCGCTTCGATGTTCTGCTCCCGGATGTAGGCGAGGCACTCGTCGTACTCGCGGAAGCCGAGGCCCCACCTGGTCTCGACGGGGCCGGGGGGCGCGTTGCCGATCCAGTCGATGAACGACTGCAGGTGCCCTTCGGCGATGTCCTGGTACGCCACCTCGAGCGCGGCTCCGGTTCCCCCGTCGCCGTCGCGGTCGAAGGACATGAAGGAAAGGCCGCCGTTCGCCGCGATGGGCGGCGGCTGCCCCTTCGTGAGCTGGAGGGGCGGTACGTAGGCGGACGGGGCGCTGCCGCCGCCCTCCGCCGCGGGGTGGTCCTCGATGGCTTCGTGCAGATTCAAGACGTTTCCTCCGCGCTGTTGGCCTGCGCCGGCATCCCCGGAACATGAGGGCGGCGGGACTCGATCCCAAGCGCCGCGATTGTATCGCGGGCGCTCGGTAAGCGCGGCCGCGGGGGAGGGCGTTTCCGCGCTCGTTGTCGTCGACGCCCGCGGGGGATGGCTGCGCGCGGCCGCGGCGCGGGGCCGAACCGCGCTCCCTTCGCCGCGCTCCGCGGGGGATGGATGCGCCCGGCCCGGCCCGGGCTCAGGCCGCGGCGGGTGCGGGCGGGCGGCCCAGCACCCGGTCGCGGATGGACTGGCGCCACTCGCGCCCCTGCTCGTCCCGCCACCAGACCACGGTGCGGAACCACGGAGCGCACTCGTAGGGCCAGATGTTGGGGTTCTTCGTCGGGTGCCACTCCAGCGCGAGCTCGGGGTAGAGCGCCCGGAAGCTGTGGCGGGCGTCGCAGCGCCCCGCGATGTCGCGCGGCTTCGCCACCGGCTCGCCGTCCTCGTACCAGGCGTCCATGCGGTGCCAGTAGAGCCCGATGTGGTCGAGGAGCCCCGTCACCTCGTCGTGGGGCTCGTCGTAGGCCCAGGCGACGTTTTCCTCGACCCGCTCGCCCGCCCGCAGCGTCCAGTAGCGGGCGAAGCCCTTGTACTGGCAGTAGCTCGAGTGGTCGGTGGCGGTGAAGAGGGACCAGTCGACGTCGGCCTTGGGCAGGTAGTAGACGGCGCCGTGGCCGAGCTCCAGCACCAGGAGCGCGCGCTCGCTCTCCGCGACGCTCGCGCCCCCGCACTCCACCCGCACCCGGGCCGGCACGACCTCGAGGTCGATCTCGTACTCCGGGTTGCGGCGCCAGCCGGGCGAGGCGTGGGGCGAGACCTCCCCGAAGGTCTCGTTGGTCTCGCCGTCGACCGGGGCCTTGCCGGCGGCGGCGATCGCCCGGCCGAGGGCCTGTCCGCGCCGGAAGAACTCGAGGTCCCGGGTGTCGATGCGCCAGCCGCCATCGACCGGCCGGCCCATCATCTGGCCGTAGTCGAGGCGGTACACCACTTCCTCGACCGGCAGCCCCAGGCGCCGGGCGGCCTCGTGCTCGTCGATGATCTCGGGCATGGCGTCCTCCTCCTCGTCGTCCTGGCCGCGGGCACCGGGGAGGCGGGGGCTTGTCCCGCGCCTCGAGCCCCGCTCGGCCCCATGGTAACCGTCCCGTCGGGGCGCTGTCGTCGGCCGGCGGGTGCGGCCGGCATCCGTGATCCGTCGAGCCGGTGGATTTCCGTGAAAGCGGGAATCCACCGGCAGCGGTTGTGTCGATGAAGGTCGAACGAACCGCTACTTGAGCGCAGGCAGGCCCCGTCCCCGTCTCGTTGGATTACCAACGGCGAAACGTGCCCGTCAGGAAGGAAGCGAGCGGGGCGCGATCGCGTCTCCGGTGCGTCCGAGGAAGTCGCGCCGGGGGGCGTCCGCGAGCATCCGGGCCTGGGACTCCTCGAGCCGGGCGCCGGCCGCCTCGGGGTCGAGATGCAGGGGCCTGCCCTCCGCGACCACCGGCAGTCCGTCGACGAAGACCTCGCGCACCGCCCGGTCCGCGGCCTCGAACACGAAGGTGCGCAGCGGGTCGCGCGCCGGCCGCATCGCGGGATGGTCGAGGTCGAGGAGCACGATGTCCGCCTTCGCGCCCGGCGCGAGGCGCCCGAGGTCGTCGCGACCGAGCGCGTTCGCCCCGCCCACGGTGGCGGCGCGGAACATCTCCCCGGTGTCCACCGCGCGGATGCGGCCCGCCATGACGCGGGCGAGGACGATGGCGAGGCGCATCTCCTCCACGAGGTTGTGGGGGGCGACGTCGGTGCCGAGCCCCAGGTTGATCCCGCGCTCCCGGTAGCGGCCGAAGTGGGCCATCGCCTGGCCGTAGCGGGCGAAGGGGGAGGGGCAGTGCGCCACCGAGGCCCCGGAGTCGGCGAGGCGGTCGAGGTCGCCGGACCCGCGCCAGCGGATGTCCGGGTGCTCGTCGATGAAGAGCGCGTGGCCGAGAATGGTCTCGGGGCCGAGGAAGCCGATGCCGGCCGCGTACTCGATCGGGGTCTTGCCGTGCCGGCGGACGATCTCCTGGAACTCGAGCCTCGACTGGGAGATGTGGGTGGTCAGCGGGCGGGCGCTCTCCCGCGCGTGCGCCGCCGCGTCGCGCAGGGTGGATTCGGTGCACGACTCGATCTGGCCGGGATAGACGATGCCGCGGAGCCGCCCGCTCGGGTGCTGCTCCGCGAGGTCCATGACCCGGATGGCGTTGTCGAACCAGCGCCGGCCGCGCGCCTCGTCCCAGTCGAAGAGCAGCTCGTGCCGCTTGCCGACTCGCCAGGCGGAATCGGCGAAGAAGGGACCGATGTAGACGCGCAGGCCGCTGCGGCCCGCCCCGTCCAGCCACCACTCGCTCGCGTCCGAGAGGTCCACCAGGGTGGTGACGCCGCAGAGCAGCAGCTCCGCGTAGGCCATCTCCATCGCGGCCCGGCGGCCCGGGTCGTCGAGGGAGAGGGCGCAGGAGCGCTCGTAGAGCCCGGTGTCGTACATCTCGGGGACGCCGTGGTCTTCCCGCACCCCCTTGTAGGCGGGCTCGGTGTGGGGGTGCGAGTGGATGTCGACGAGGCCCGGCATCACGAAGCGCCGCGCGCCGTCGATGCTGCGCTCGGCGGGTCCCTCGTAGGGGCCGCCGACGTGGACGATGCGATCGCCGGTGAAGGCGACGTCGCCGTCGCGCAGGTAGCGGTGCCCGCCCCCGTCCCACGCCGCTATCCAGGCCGCGTTGCGGATGACCGTCGTGCCCTCGCCGCTCATGCTTGCGCCTCCTCGTGGTGAATGTGTCTCAAAGCCCCGTCGCCCCGTCGATGCGGGACATCGCCTTGTCGAAGGTGCCGACGGGAAGGTGGCCTGCCTTGCGCGCCGCTTCGACGATGAGGCAGTCGCTGAAGTCCGCGGACCGGCTTCCTTCGAAAGTCGCCAGCGCTCCCCGGACGGCGTCTTCGCCTTCGAGCGTCAGGCGTTCATGCTCCACGAGCATCCCGACCACGGTCGCGACCTGCGCTCGATTCAGTCCGTACACGGAATCCAGCACCCAGACCATCTCCACGAGCACGAGCTGCGACACCCAGGCGCCCGGGGCGATGAAGTCCTCGGCCTTCTCCGCCTGCCCGGGATCGTCCCGGACGATCAACCTGACCAGGAGGCTGGTGTCAACCGCGCGCATGCCGGTGCCGCGTCCTGGCGCGCACGCCTTCGTCCATGTCGGAGACGCTTCGGTGCTCCGGCGGCGCGCCGAACACGGCGTCGTGGATGTCCCGGGACGAGAACTTCGATGCCCTCCGGACGATCACCTCGTCGCCGATCTCGCACCACTCGATCTTGGAGCCGGGCGTCAGTCCGAGTCGGCGACGGATGCGCGCCGGCACCGATACCTGCCCCTGGGCGGTGATTCTTGATTCGATTCGCTCCATCGGCGCGCGTCCTCGCAGTGTCCGCGAAGCGGGATTGTCACTTCCATTACCCCGGTAAGGCAACTTGCGGGCGGGCGAGGGTCCGAGCGCCCCGCGCTGGTCGCCGCGTTTGCGCGATCCGGCGTGCTCGTGCGCTACTAGCCGGGCGAGGAGCGCCGGGCGCTCGATTTCCCCGCGGGAGCGGTCACCATGCCAGTACACCGGGAGAGCCCTGACGCGTCCTTCTCGTCCTTGCCGGGCCGGGAAGGCGAGCCGGGCTTCGGCACCAGGGCCCTTCCCGCCGAGCCCGACACCACCGCGCCCGACGGCTCGGAGGTTCGGGTGCTGCTCTCGCTCGCGGGCGGGAGCGCGGCGCACTTCCGGCTCGCGCCGGGCGCGCTCTCCCGGGCCGGCCGCCATCGCACGGTGGAGGAGATCTGGTACGTCCTCGAGGGCCGCGGCGAGATGTGGCGGCGCGACGGCTCCCGCGAGGAGGTGGTCGCGCTCGAGCCCGGCCTCTGTCTGACCATACCGGTCGGCACGGAGTTTCAGTTCCGGGCGGCCGCGGATGTCGCCCTGTCGGCCTTCGCGGTGACGATGCCGTCCTGGCCCGCGGAGTCCGGCGACGAGTGGCTCGAGGTTGCGCCCTACTGGCCGGGGTAGGACGCTCGGGGTTATCGTGCCGGCGGCCGCCCCCGCCGGGCCGGCGCGGGCGGGCTGAGCGCCGACCGGCGGCGCCGCGAGTCGTACACCAGCCGGAGGACCCATGGCGATCGAGTTCGGTGTCATGTACAGCCGCTTCTACCCGGGCATCGGTCCCGGGGAGTTCGCGGCGATGCTCCAGTCGACGGGCTTCGACTCGGCCTGGATGGGGGAGGGGCCGGCGAGCACCCAGCCCGCGCTCGATCCCTTCCTCACCCTCACCGCGATGGCGCTCGCGGCGGAGCGCATCCGCATCGGAAGCTGCGTGGTGCTGGTGCCGATCCGCAACCCCGTGCTCCTCGCCAAGGAGGTGGCGACCATCGACATCCTGTCGGGCGGGCGCTTCGTGTTCGGGATCGGGGTGGGCGCGTCGGGGATGGCCGACCACGGCGCCTACGACATCACCGGCACCGACCCGCGTACGCGGGGGGCGCGTTGCGACGAGTACCTCGACCTGATGACCGCGCTGTGGCGCGGCGATCCCGTAACCCACCACGGCCGCTTCTACGCGCTCGACGGCATGGCGATCGCGCCGCGCCCGCGGCAGCGGCCCCATCCGCCGATCTGGGCGGGCGGCGACGCCGAAGGCATGCTGCGCCGTGCCGGGCGCTTCGGGGACGGGTTCGTGCCGGTCGCGGCGGGGCCCGCCGACTACGCGGCGCGGTGGGGCCGGATCGAACGCTACGCGCGCGAGGCGGGGCGGGACCCCGCCGGCATTACCCGCGCCCTGCACCTGTACTACCACTGCGCCGACGCCGAGCGCGGCGCCGCCCACGCCGAGGCCGAGCGCAACCTCGCGGCGCGCTACGGGCACCCGGTGAGCTTCGCCGACGACGGGCGATTCGCGTTCGGCGACGCGGAGGCCTGCGCCGCGACCATCGCCGCGTACCGGGACGTCGGCGTGACGCACTTCGTGCTCAACCTCGCCTGCCCCATCGACGAGGTGCCGGCCGCGCTCGGGCGCTTCGCCGAGGAGGTCATGCCGCGCTTTCGCTCCTGAGGCGGCGCCATGCCGGTGTCGCGCTTCATGGCTCGACAACTCGCCCGACCACGAGGGCTCTTCGGTCGTCTCTTCCTCGGAGGAATGCTCGACCGGGCGAACCTGCGTGGCAACGCGCTGGTGCACGAGGTGCTGGCGCTCAGCCCCTCGGATCGTGTGCTCGAGGTGGGCTTCGGCGGAGGTGACCTGCTGGTGCGGCTCGCGGACACCGTCAGCGGCGGAGGGGTCGAGGGAGTCGAGCTGTCCCTTCCCATGCTCCGGCGGGTAGATGCCCGGGTTCGTCGTCGCGGCCTGAGCGGGCGGGTGCGCCTGCAGGAGGGCGCGGTCGACGCGCTGCCCTTCGAGGCCGGGCACTTCGACTGCGCATGCAGCGTCAACACGGTCTACTTCTGGCCGGACCTGCGTCGGGGGCTGGCGGAGCTCGCCCGCGTGCTGCGCCCCGGAGGGCGCCTGGTGCTCGGCTTCGGATCGGACGTGGCGATGCGGCGGGCCGGCTACGAGGCCCATGGGTTCCGCCTCTACTCGATGGAGGAGATCGAGCGCGCCTTGCGGGAGAGCGGACTCCGGCCGACGGCCCGGGAGCGCCTCGAACAGGCGCGGGGCGCGTTCTTCGTATCGCGCAGCCGCCGGGTGGCATGAGCGGGCGGCCGGACCGTCCGGCGTTCCCCCGCCCGATCTCCCCGTACCCCTTGCACGGCCGGCGGGAACGCCGAATCATGGCCGCCCTTTCGGTTCACGACCCCGTCCCTGCCACGGAGGCGCCATGAATCCCGAGACCCGCGCCGCGCTCGCCGGCTGCAGCACCGCGACCCTCACCATGCAGTTGCTCAAGCGGGGGCTGCGCGCCACCGCGATGCGCGGGGTGCGGCCGCTCGCCCCCGGCCAGGGACGGGTGGTGGGCGAGGCCTACACGGTGCGCTTCATCCCCATGCGCGAGGACCTCTCGGACCCCGCGGTGCTCGGGGCGCCGGGCAATCCGCAGCGCAGCGCCATCGAGGAGTGCCCGCCGGGGGCGATCCTCTGCATGGACGGGCTCGGCAACGCCGAGGTGGCGACGCTCGGGGACATCCTCGCCGAGCGGCTGCGGGTGCGCGGGGTGGCGGCCTGCGTCACCGACAGCGCGACGCGCGACGCCGAGGCGGTGGTGGCGACGGGCTTCCCGGTGTGGTGCCAGGGGCGCGCCGCCCCGCCCCACATCACCGGGCTCGCGATGGGGGACCGGCAGGTGCGGATCGGCTGCGGCGGGGTGGCCGTGGTTCCCGGGGACGTGCTGGTCTGCGACGACGACGGGGTCGTGGTGATCCCGCGGGCGCTGGTGGAGGAGGTGGCCGCGGGGGCGGTGGAGCAGGAGCGCCTGGAGGCCTTCATCCAGGAGCGCATCCGGGCCGGCTACTCGGTGCCGGAGAGCTATCCGCCCAACGCCGACACCCTCGCCGCCTACGAGGCGTGGAAGCGGCGCGGCGCGAAGTGAGCGATGGAGGCGGCGATGAACCACAAGACCGGGTTTCTCTTCCACGAGCTCTACATGTGGCACGACACCGGGAGCGCCGCGCTGTGGTATCCGGCCGGCCTCCGGGTGCAGCCCGCGCAGCACGCGGAGAGCGCGGAGAGCAAGCGGCGCCTGCGAAACCTCATGGAAGTGGCGGGAATCCTTGACGATCTCACTCCCGTCCGGCCCCGGGCGGCGACGCGGGAGGAGCTGCTCCGGGTTCACACTCCCGAGTACGTCGACACCATCGTCGTGCTCTCGGCCGAGCGCGGCGGCGACGCGGGGGAGGGCACTCCCTTCGGGCACGGCAGCTACGAGATCGCCTGCCTTGCCGCGGGCGGCACCATCGCGATGGTGGATGCGGTGGTCTCGGGTGCGGTCGACAACGGCTATGCGCTCGTGCGCCCGCCCGGCCACCACGCCGAGCCGGACCTCGGCCGCGGCTTCTGCATATTCTCGAACATCGGGGTCGCGATACACCACGCGCGCCATGCCCACGGCATCGCCCGGGCCGCGGTGGTGGACTGGGACGTGCACCACGGCAACGGCACCCAGCGCGTCTTCTACGAGGACCCGAACCTGCTGAGCATCTCGATCCACCAGGACAACTGGTTTCCCGCCGACTCCGGCCACCTCCACGAGCGGGGCGCGGGCGGGGGCGAAGGCGCGAACATCAACGTGCCCCTGCCTCCGGGGTCCGGTCACGACGCCTACGTCGGCGCCTTCGAGCGGGTGGTGGCCCCGGCGCTGCGCCGCTTCCGGCCGGAGCTCATCGTCGTCGCATCCGGCTTCGACGGCTCCATCTACGATCCGCTCGGGCGCATGATGGCGACCAGCACCACGTTCCGGCAGCTCGCCCGGATCATGCTGGAGCTCGCCGGCGAGCTCTGCGGCGGCCGCCTCGTGCTGAGCCACGAGGGCGGCTACTCCGAGGCCTACGTGCCCTACTGCGGCCTCGCGGTGATGGAGGAGCTCGCGGGCCTCGAGTCATCGATCGAAGACCCCTTCGAGAAGTTCGTCAACGCCGCCGGCGGACACCGCCTCTATCCCCACCAGGACGAAGTGATCGCGAAGGCTGCCGCCCTCGCGGAGCAGGTGCCGGCGGGCTGAGCGCCGGCCGGTGCCGGCCGCCTCCCCAGGCGACCTGCCAGCGCTCGTCGAGGAGGCCCCGGGCGCGGGCCTCGCGCCAGAGCTTCTCCACCGCGGCGGCCCCGCGGCGCACGATGTCGCGCTCGTCGCCGGTCTGGAGCGCGCCGTCGCGGACGAGGTAGCGCCCGTCGACGAGGGTGGCGGCGACGTCGGCTCGGTCCACGTTCCACACCATGGTGCGGAGCGGGTCGCTCACCGGCTGGAGGTGCGGCCGGCCCATGTCGACCACCGTGAGGTCGGCGCGCGCACCGGGCTCGATGCGCCCGAGGTCCTCGCGGCCGAGCGCCGCCGCGCCCCGGCGGGTGCCCGCCTCCACGACCTCGTGCGCGTCCGCCGCTCCTCCGTCGCCGAAATGGAGCTTCGAGGCCAGCCCCGCGGCCCGCATCTCGGTGACGAAGTCCATGTTGTAGCCGTCGGTGCCCAACACGGTCCGGATCCCCTTGCCCGCGAAGCGCGCGTAGGCGGCGCTCAGTCCCACCCGGGAGAAGGTGCGCGGGCAGCTCACCACCGTGGTGTCGGTGCGCCGCAGGATCTCGAGCTCCTCGTCGTTGCAGTAGATGCAGTGGGCGGCGATGAGGCGCGGTCCGAGCAGCCCGCAGTGCTCGAGGTACTCGGCGGGCCTCATGCCGTGCTCGGCGACCACCTTCTCCACCTCCTGCGCGCTCTGGGCGAGGTGGATGGTCATGAGGCAGCCGAGCTCGTCGGCGGTGCGGCGCACCGCGCGCAGGAGTTCCGGACCGCAGGTGTCGGCGCCGTGGGGCGCGAGCGCAACGCGGATGCGATCGTCCTCGCTGCCGTGGTAGCGCTGGTGGGCGGCGAGCGACTCGTCGAGGCCCCGGATCTCGGTGCCCGCCTCCCCGTAGGTGATGCGCCCTTCCGAGGAGAAGCCGAGCTCGGCGGAGGAGAACACGTACAGGGCGCCGTAGAAGCGAAGCCCCAGCTCGATCGCGACATCGAAGGTCTCGCGCGCGCCGGCCCGGAACACTTCCACCAGCGTGGTGCTGCCGCCCTTGATGATCTCCACCATCCCGAGCGCCATCACCGCGCGCATCTCGCGGTCGGAGAGGATCTCGACCGCGAGCGCGCCGAGCGGCATCAGGATGCGGTAGACGAGCTCCTCGGCGGGATTGCCGGTCGAGCGGTCCTCGGTCAGCCCTCGGGTCAGCAATGCCGACGAGCAGTGGTTGTGGCAGTTGACGAAGCCGGGGAGGACAAAGGCGTCGGGGATCTCGTAGACGGGAATCCCGCGCGGGCGCTCGCCGGTGACCTCGGCGATGAGCCCGTCCTCGACGACCACCCAGGCGTCGGTGCGCAGCTCCGGCGCCTCCCCGCCAGCGGAGGCGAGCACCCAGCGTCCGTACACCGCGTGCGAACTGGACATCAGCGCCTCCCGCTCCTGCGCAGAATCACTCGACGAATCGTACACGGATGCCGGTTCACAACGGCGCACACCGCGTCGTGCATCGGGTGTGCTCCGGGCACGAATGCGGAGTTCGGGCTCAATCTGAAGAGGACGTACAGGCTCGACGTCGCCCGACCGGCGGTCGATACCGCGGGAACGGAACCTCGCGTCGCTGCGCAAGTGTGCGCGGTCTGCTTCATGCCCGCATGCGCGTGCCGCGCGGGTCGAAGGGCGGCGCTTCGAGGAGGCGGGCGGGGCGCCGCTCGCCCAGGATCTCGATCTCGAAGGCGTTGCCGGGCTCGATGAGCGCGCGCGGCAGCAGGCCGAGCGCCATGCTGAGCCGCGAGTGGTGGGCGTATCCGCCCGAGGTCACGAAGCCCACCACCTCGTCTTCGTGCCAGATCGGCTCGTCCGCCCACGCGTCGGCGTCGGTCGCGTCGACGGCGAGGCCGCAGAGGCGCCGCGCCGGGGGCTCGTCGCGCTCGCGCACCGCGGCGTCGCGCCCGATGAAGTCGTTCTTGTCGTAGCGCACGAAGCGGTCGAGGCCGGTCTCCGCCGGGGTGTAGTCGGGCCGGTACTCGCGGCCCCAGGCCCCGAAGAGCTTCTCCAGGCGCAGCGACATCATCGCGCGCATGCCGAAGGGCTCGAGACCCAGGTCGCGCCCCGCCTCCGAGAGCGCCTGGTGCAGCGCGAGCTGGTGCTCGGCCGCGACGTAGATCTCGTAGCCGAGATCGCCGGTGTAGGTCAGCCGGCACACGGTGGCGGGCACGAGCCCCACCTCGGTCTCGATCGCGGAGAGGAAGGGCAGGGCGGCGCTCGATACGTCGGCGGCGGCGACCCGGGCGAGCAGATCCCGAGCCCGCGGCCCCGCGATCTGGAAGCCGAGGCGCGACAGCGACACGTTCTCGAGGCGCACTCCGGCCGGCGGCAGGTGGTGCAGGAACCAGCGCATGTGGAAGGCCTGGGCCGCGTAGGAAGCGGTGAGGTGGAATCGCTCCTCGCCGAGGCGCGCGATGCTGAAGTCGCCGATCAGCTTGCCCCGGGGGCTCAGCATGGGTGTGAGCACGATGCGCCCCACCGGGGGCACGCGCCCGGCCATGATGCGCGACAGCCAGCCCGCCGCCTCGGGGCCTTCGACCCTGTACTTGCCGAAGTTGTGGATCTCGTTGATGCCGACCGCGTTGCGCACCGCGGCGCACTCCTCCGCGACCGGGGCGAAGGCGTTCGAGCGGCGGAAGGTCGGCACCTCGAAGGCGGGCTCGCCGGGCGGGGCGAAGTAGTTGACGTGCTCGAGCCCGTAACCGGCCCCGAAGACCGCGTTCCGCGCCTGCCACGCCCCGTAGGCGGGGGTGGTGACGAGGGGACGCCCGGCCGGAAGCTCCTCGTTGGGGTAGCCGATGGCGAAGCGGCGCTGGTAGTTCTCGCGCACCTTGACCCGGGTGTAGGGGCGGGTGCACCAGTCGCCGAAGCGCGCGACGTCCATCGCGAACACGTCGCGCGAGGGCTCGCCCTCCACCATCCACTCCGCGAGCGCGAGCCCGACGCCGCCGCATGGCTGAAACCCGCCATCACCGCGCAGGCGCACCAGTAGCCGGGCCGTCCCGGCACCGGGCCGACGAGCGGGTTGCCGTCCGGGGCGAAGGTGAAGGGGCCGTTGATGATGCGCTTGATGCCGGCGTGCTCCAGGCAGGGGTAGCGCCCGAACGCGACGTCCAGCTTGTCGCCCATGCGCTCCGGCTTGTCGGGGAGCAGCTCGTGCCCGAAATCCCAGGGGGTGGAGTGGGGCTGCCATGCCTCGCAGGCCTGCTCGTAGACGCCGAGCACCAGCCCGCGCCCCTCCTGGCGCAGGTAGCTCTCGCCCGCGGGGTCCATGACGTGGGGCAGCTCCTCGTCGCGCTCGTAGACCTCGGGGATGTCCTCGCTCACGAAGTACTGGTGCTCCATCGGCTGGCAGGGGAGCCAGATGCCCGCCATCGCCCCGACCTCGCGCGCCCAGAGCCCGGCCGCGTTGACCACGTGCTCCGCGACCAGGGTGCCCTGTTCGGTGACCACCTCCCAGCCGCCCTCCGCCTTCGGGTGGAGCTCGAGCACCCGGTTCCTCAGGTAGATCTCGGCGCCGTTGGCGCGGGCCGCCTTCGCGTAGGCCTGGGTGGTGCCGGAGGGGTCGAGGTGGCCGTCCAGCGGGTCGTAGAGCGCGCCGAGCACGCCCTCGACGTTGGTGATGGGGGAGAGGGCGCGGATCTCGGAGGGGCCGACGATCTCGGTGTCGAGCCCCATGTAGCGGTGCTTGGCGCGTTCCGCGCGCAGGAAGTCGAGGCGCTCCTCGGTGGTGGCGATGGTGACGCCGCCCACGTGGTGCAGGCCGCAGGACTGGCCGGTCAGCGCCTCGAGCTCCCGGTAGAGGGTGATCGTGTAGCCCTGCAGCGCGGCCATGTTGGTGTCCGCATTGAGGGTGTGGAAGCCGCCCGCGGCGTGCCAGGTCGAGCCCGAGGTGAGCTCGGAGCGCTCGATGAGGACCACGTCGCTCCAGCCCGCGCGGGTGAGGTGGTAGAGCACGCTGCACCCGACCACCCCGCCGCCGATCACCGCGGCCCGGACGTGGGACTTCACTCGACGCTCCTCATCGGGAATCGGCCTTCATCGGGAGTTCGATCCCGTCCGCATGCGCAGAGTATCGAATGCATTGCATGAGACATATTCTGTAATCTATTGAATATAAATGACACAACGGTGCATTTCTCATGTGCTGTCTCAAGAGTCGCGGCGGCTGCGAAGTCCCCCCGGCGCCTCGCGTCCTCAGCCTCCGCCGATGCGGGGCATGATGTGCACCTCGCTCTCGGGCGCGATGCGGGCGAACCAGTCGTCCTGGTGGATCTCCCCGTCGATGGCTACCGCGAGGCTGTCGTCGAGGTGGGGGGCGAGCGCGGGGAAGCGCTCTCCCAGGCGCCGCATGAGCTGGTGCACGTTGGCGGCGTCCACCTCGAGCACCCGCTCGCCTCCCGTGAAGGCGGTGAGGCTCGACATCAGGCAGACCCGGGCCACCCTTCGCTGCCGCCCGGTCGCCGTGCCGCCGTACCGCCGCCGCGAGGGCGGCCGGCTACTCCGCCGCCTGCGCCTGGAGACGCTCGCGCTGCTCGTCCAGCGCCCTGAGCACCCGGGGCGGCGACATCGGCAGCTCGGTGAAGCGCAGCCCGACCGCATCCTCGACCGCGTTCGCGATCGCGGCCATGGGCGGGATGATCGGGGTCTCGCCCACGCCCCGCACCCCGAAGGGGTGGGCGGGGTTCGGCACCTCGACGATCACGGTGTCGATCATCGGCACGTCCGAGCACACCGGCATGCGGTAGTCGAGGAAGCCCGGGTTCTCGAGCCGGCCCTGCTCGTCGTAGATGTACTCCTCGTTGAGCGCCCAGCCGATCCCCTGCACCGCGCCGCCCTGCATCTGTCCCTCCACGTAGCTCGGGTGCACCGCCTTGCCGGCGTCCTGAATGGCGGTGTAGCGCGCGATCGAGACGCGCCCGGTGTCGGGGTCGATCTCGACGTCGACGATGTGGGTGCCGAAGCTCGGGCCGGCGCCCTGGGCGTTGATCGCCACCTCGCCCACGATGGGCCCGCCCGTCTTGCCCGATACCCGGGCGACGTCCGCGAGGCTCATCGGGTCGAACTCTCCGGCGTTGGCGCCGGCCGGAGCGACCATGCCGTCCTGCCACTCCACCGCCTCGACCGGAATGTCCCAGAGCCTGGCCGCGCGGGCGCGGACCTGGCCGATGATGTCCTCGGCCGCCTGCACCGCGGCCATGCCGCTCGAGTAGGTGACCCGGCTGCCGCCGGTCACGAAGGTGTAGCCGAGCGCGTTGGTGTCCCCGATGATCGGACGGATGCGCTCCAGCGGGATGCCGAGGGTCTCCGCCGCCATCATCGAGACCGAGGCGCGGGTGCCGCCGATGTCCGGCGTGCCGGTCATCAGGCCCACCGTGCCGTCCTCGTTGACGTTCATCGTCGCGCAGGTCTCGCCCCCGATGTTGAACCAGAATCCGGAGGCGACCCCGCGGCCCTGGTGGGGCCCGAGCGGGGCGTGGTAGTGGGGGTGGGCCTTCGCCGCCTCGAGGGTCGCCGCCATGCCGATGGGGCCGAACTTCGGGCCGTAGCTCGACTGGCTGCCCTCCCGCGCCGCGTTGCGAAGGCGCAGCTCCAGCGGGTCCAGGCCGAGCTCGCGGGCGAGCTCGTCGAGCGTCGACTCCACCGCGAACTCCGCGATCGGGGCCCCCGGGGCGCGGTAGGCCGCGACCTTGGGGCGGTTGACGACCACGTCGTAGCCCACGGTGCGCACGTGGTCGAGCGCGTAGGGAGCGAAGGCGCTCATCGCGCCCGGCTGCACCGGTGAGCCCTGGAAGGCGCCGGCCTGGTACACGAGCTCCGCGTCGGCCGCGGTGATGCGCCCGTCGCGGGTGGCGCCGATCTTGACCCGCACGTGGGCGCCGGAGGTCGGCCCGGTGGCCCGGAAGACCTCTTCGCGGGTCATCTGCATCTTGACCGGCTGGCAGGCCCTGGCCGAGAGCGCGAGCGAGAGCGGCTCGAGGTAGACCACCGTCTTGCCGCCGAAGCCGCCGCCGATCTCCGCCGCGGTCACCCGGATGCGCGACATCTCCCAGCCGAGCAGGCGGGCGCAGTGTCCGCGCACCGAGAAGTGGCCCTGGGTGCTCACCCAGAGCTCGGCCTGGCCGTCCTCGGACACGCTGCCGAGGCAGGCGTGGGGCTCGATGTAGCCCTGGTGCACGGGCCGCGTGTCGAACTCGCGCTCGAGCGTCAGGTCCGCGGCGGCGAAGCCCTCTTCCACGTCGCCGTGCCCGAACTGGACCCGCTTGGCGACGTTGGAAGGCGTCTCCGGCCGCGGGTCCACTCCGGCGGTGAACAGGTGGTCGTGCAGGAGAGGGGCGTCGGGGCGCATCGCCTCGACCGGATCGAGCACGTGCGGCAGGACCTCGTACTCCACCTCGATCGCGGCGAGCGCGCGCTTCGCCAGCGAGGGGCTGGTCGCGGCCACCGCGGCCACCGGGTGGCCCTCGTAGAGCACCTTCTCCCGCGCCATCACGTTGCGCGTCATGTCGTGGTAGTTGACGATGAGTTCGCCGAGCGGACTCCACTCCGAAGGCATCTCGGGGAAGTCGTCCCGGGTGACGATCGCCTTGACGCCGGGAAGCTTCTCCGCTCCCGAGACGTCGATGGAGACGATGCGCGCGTGGGCGTGCGGGCTGCGCAGCACCCGGCCGTGGAGCATGTTGGGGGCGAAGAGATCCGCGCCGAAGCGAGCCCGGCCCGTGACCTTGTCCACGCCGTCGGGGCGGGCCGCGCGGGTGCCGACCCAGCGCAGGGCCTTCGCGGCGCCGTTGCCCTTCACCGATTCGCTCATGCTCCCGCCTCCTCGCCTCTCATCTCGGCGGCCGCGTCGAGCACCGCGCGCACGATCTTGTCGTAGCCGGTGCAGCGGCAGAGGTTGCCGGCCAGCCAGTAGCGCACCTCGGTCTCGCTGGGGTCGGTGTCGCGCTCGAGCAGGGCCTTGGCGGCGACGATGAAGCCCGGCGTGCACACGCCGCACTGCAGGGCGTGGTGCTCGAGGAACTTGCGCTGCACCAGGTGCAGCTCCTCGCCCCGGGCGACCCCTTCGATGGTCTCCACCGTGCGCCCCGCGGCTTCCGCGCCGAGCACCAGGCAGGCGCACACGAGGCGGCCGTCGAGCATCACGCTGCACGCGCCGCAGTCGCCGGAGGCGCAGCCTTCCTTGCTGCCGGTGAGCTGGAGCTCGTCGCGCAGCACGTCGAGGAGGGTCTGTTCCGGCTCGCAGAGGAACTCGGTCGCGTCACCGTTGATGGTGGTGGTGATATGCAGCTTGGCCATCTAGTTGCTCCTTGCCCGATCGGCGGCGATTCGCGCGGCGCGCTGGGCGAGCACGCCGGCGACCCGGGTGCGGAACGCCACCGTCCCGCGCTTGTCGTCGATCGGCCGGCAGGCCGCGGCCGCGGCGCGCGCCAGCGCTTCCATCGCCGCGTCGTCGAGGCGGGTGCCGACGAGGGCCTCCGCCGCTTCCCTCACCCGCAGCGCGGTGGGCGCCACCGCGCCGAGCGAGACCTCCGCCTGCGTGCACGCCCCCTGCAGGTCCAGGGTCAGGCTCACCCCGACCCCCACCACCGCGATGTCCATTTCCGTGCGCGGGATGAAGCGAAGGTAGGCGTCCCCGGAGTGGGCGGGGCGGGCCGGCAGGTGGAAGGACACCACGAACTCGCCCGGGGCGAGGCTCGTGCGGCCGGGGCCGGTGCATATGTCTTCCACCGCGACCTCGCGCCGGCCCCGCGGTCCGGCGACGGTGCAGGTGGCGCGGGCCGCGATCAGCGCGGGCACGGTGTCGGCGGCGGGGGAGGCGTTGCAGAGGTTGCCGCCCATCGAGGCGCGGCCCTGGATCTGGGTGGAGCCGATGAGCTCCGCCGACTCGACCACCCCGGGCCACAGCGCCTTGAGCTCCGCGTGCTCGCCGAGCTCCGCGCCGCTCACCGCGGCGCCGACGCGGAACCCGCCGTCCTCGGCCGCGATCTCGCGCACCTCGGGGAGGCGCTTGATGTCGACCACCAGGGAGGGCTCGACCATCCCCGAGCGCAACTGCACGAGCAGGTCGGTGCCGCCCGCGAGCACCCGGGCGCCGCCTCCGCCTTCCGCGAGCAGGGCCACCGCGGCGTCGACCGATGACGGGGCCTCGAAACGCATGTAATCCATATGCCGGTGCCTCCTGGAGCCTTGTCGGCGGGGCCGAAGAGGCGGGAAGCATGCCCGATTCCAACGCCGCTTCTCAAGCGCGCCGGCGGGGACGCGTCCTGCCGTCGTGAACGGGCAAACACGCGACGCTGAGGCGATTGTCGGGCTCGTGGACCCTGGGCTAGAGTGCCGCGCTTCCGGCTCCCCGGCGGCGTGGCCGGGGCTGCTGCTGCGCCTGGGAAGGGGTGCGAAGTGAAGGTCCTCATTGCCGACAAGTTTCCGGCGACCCACCTCCGCCGGCTGGAGGAGAGCGGGCACGAGTGCGCCTTCAGTCCCGATCTCGGCGCCGGCGACCTGGCGCCGGCGCTCGGCACGAGCGAAGCGCTCGTGGTGCGCAGCACCCGGGTGACGGAGGAGACGCTGCGCGCGGGTGAGCGGCTCGAGCTCGTCATCCGGGCGGGCGCGGGCACCAACACCATCGATACCGAGGCCGCTTCGGCGCTCGGAGTCTCGGTGTGCAACGTGCCGGGAAAGAACGCGGTGGCGGTGGCGGAGCTCACCCTGGGCCTGCTCATCGCGCTCGACCGCCGCATCGCGGACAACGTCGCCGACCTGCGGGCGGGGCGCTGGGACAAGAAGCGCTACTCCGAGGCGCGCGGACTGCTCGGCGCGCGATTGGGAATCGTCGGGCTCGGCGCCATCGGGATGGCGGTGGCCGAGCGCGCGTGCGCACTCGGGTTGCAGGTTGCGACCATCGGCAAGCAGCGCTCTGCGTCGGTCGAAGCTCGCCGTATGGCCTTGGGCATCAGGTACGTTCCGAGCATCGAGGCGCTCGCGGCGGAGTCGGACATCCTCACCTTCCACCTCCCCGCGACCCCGCAGAGCCGGGGGCTGCTCGGCGAGAAGCTGCTCCGCCACGTGCGCCACGGGGCCGTCATCCTCAACACCTCCCGCGGCGACCTCGTCGACGAGGCGGCCCTGCTCGCCGCGATCGAGGAGAAGGACCTTCGGGTGGGGCTGGACGTCTACGCGGACGAGCCGGCCAGCGGGCGCGCGGCCTTCGAGAGCGCGCTTGCGCGACATCCCAACGTGTACGGCACCCACCACATCGGCGCCTCCACCAATCAGGCCCAGTCCGCGGTCGCGGACGGCGTGGTGGAGATCCTGGACGCGTACGGGCGCGGTGACGTACGCAATCGCGTGAACACGCCGGCGGCGCGCCCCGCTGCGCTCGCGGGTTCCTGAGGAGCGCCGTTTCGCGATGACACGACGGGTCCACAACTTCTGCGCGGGTCCCTGCATCCTGCCGCTCGAAGTGCTCGAAGAGGTGCAGGCGGAGATCGTCGACTACCAGGGCGCCGGCATGTCGCTCATCGAGATGAGCCACCGCGGCGGGCACTACGACGAAGTGCACGCGCGGGCGAAGGCGCTCGCGCTCGAGGTGTTCGGCGCGCCGGAGGACTTCGACCTCCTCTTCGTGCAGGGCGGGGCGACGCTGCAGTTCGCAATGGTGCCGATGAACCTGCTCGCGCCGGGGCAAAAGGGGGCCTACGCGCTCACCGGCTCCTGGGCCCGGGGCGCGTTCCAGGACGCCGCCCACTACGGCGAGGTCTACGCGGCCTGGGACGGCGCGGAGGAAGGCTACCGGCGCGCGCCGGCCTCGCACGAGATCCGCCTGGAGGAGGGCACCCGCTACCTCCACATCACCTCGAACGAGACCATCGGCGGGATCCGCTTCGCCGAGTGGCCGGAGTCGCCGGTCCCGCTCGTGGCCGACATGTCCTCGGACTTCATGTCCCGGCCGATTCCGTGGCCGCGCTTCGACCTCGTCTACGGCGGCGTGCAGAAGAACCTCGGGCCCGCGGGCATGGCGATGGTGTTCGTCCGGCGGGCGATCCTCGAGGAGGCCCGCGAGGACCTGGCCCGCTACCTGCGATTCGACGTGCACCAGCGCAGCAACTCCCTGTTCAACACCCCGCCGGTGTTCACCGTGTACGTGACCGGCAAGGTGCTGCGCTGGATGAAGGACCAGGGCGGCCTGGAGGTCATCGAGCGCGAGGCGCGCGAGAAGGCGGCGCTGGTCTACGAGGTGATCGACACGAGCGACGGGTACTACCGCTGCCCGGTGGAGGAGGCGAGCCGCTCCCACATGAACGTCGTGTTCCGCCTGCCCGACGAAGCGCTCGAGAAGCGTTTCCTCGCGGCGGCCGACGCGGCGGAGCTGGTGAACCTCAAGGGTCACCGGAGCGTCGGCGGATGCCGGGCGAGCCTCTACAACGCGATGCCGCGCGCCAGCGTCGAGGCGCTGTGCGAGTTCATGCGCGACTTTCGGAGCGGAAGGCGCTGAAGGTGCCGCGGTGCCCGCGCTGCGCCCCTTTCCCGCCTGGCTCGTGGATCCCGCGTGCGCGGGGCAGGTCGTCTCTCCCGCCTACGACTCGCTGACCCCCCGGGAGCGCCACGCCTTCGCGGAGGCGCATCCGCGGAGCTATCTCAACGCGATGCGCTCGCTGGAAGAGTTCCCCGCGGACCGGCAGCCGACCCTGGACGCGCTGCTCGCCGCCAACGCGGAAGCCCTCGAGCGTCTTCTCGACGAGGGCTGGTTCCGCCGGCATGCCGAACCTTGCCTGTACCTCTACCGGATGGAGAGCGCCGAGGGCGCGCAGACCGGCGTGGTGGGAGAGGTCCCGGTCGACGAGTACCGGCAGGGGCTGCTCAAGAAGCACGAGAACACGCGTTCCGACCGCGAGGACCGGCTCGCACGCTACCTGTACGCGGTGGGCGCCGCGTCCAGCCCGGTGAGCCTCGCCTACCGCCAGGACGACGCCATCGACGACCTCGTGGCGGCGGAGACGGAGCGCCCGCCCGCGCTCGTCTACGACGCCGACGACGGCGTGCGGCACAGCATCTGGCGAGTCGGGGGCGGGGAGCGCAACGCGCGCCTGATGGAGGCCTTCGCCGCGGTGCCCTGCGCCTACCTGACGGACGGACACCACCGCTGCGCCGCGACCTCGCGCTACGCCGCCCGGCGCGAGGAGGAGAACCCCGCGCACTCCGGGGAGGAGGCCTACAACTTCATCCTCGCCGCCCTCTTTCCCCACGACCAGCTCCACATTCACCCCTTCAACCGCTGCGTGAGGGGCCTCGACGGCTTTGCGCCGGAGGCCTTTCTGGGGGCGCTCGACAACGCCTTCGAGGTGTCGCCGCTCGAGAGCGCTCCCGCGGGCTCCGACGAGCCGGGGCGCTTCGTGATGCACCTCGACGAGCGCGCCTACTCCCTGCGGGTGCGGCCCGGCGTCGCGCCCGACGACCCGGCGGGCTCCCTCGACGTCAACATCCTGCAGGAGCGCATCCTGCGCCCCCTGCTCGGAATCCGGGACCCGCGCTCCGATCCCCGCCTGGACTACCGGCCGGGCGACTTCGATGCCGAATCGCTCGCGCGGCTGCGGGAGGAGGGCTGGCGCGTCGCCTTCGCGGCCTGCCCGCCGTCGATCGAGGCGCTCATGGCGGTGGCCGACGCGGGCGAGACCATGCCGCCGAAGTCGACCTTCTTCGTGCCGAAGCTCCGCTCCGGAATATTCGTCTGCCGGCGCTGAAGCGGCGGCGCGGGCGAGAAGGAGCGCACCCGGGCAAGCCGGCCGGAGGCGTTGCCGCACGCAGGCTCGGGGCAGCGGCGCCCGCAGCCATCGTCGCGCCCCGCGGCTTCGCCCGGAGCTTCCGAAGCTCGGTGAGACATGGCAGCCGGGAGGCGGAGCGCAGCGGCTCCGCCCGCCAGGGCAAGCCCGCCGCCGCGCTCTGGACCGACCACCGCTCTACGCCGGTGCGCCCTCGGGCAGCCCGGGATCGCTCTCGTCGCGAATCTGGGACTCGAAGGCCTTGAGGCGCTTGTAGATCGAGATGAGCTCGACGATCACCGACCACGAGTGCACCAGGAACTGGAAGGAGCCCTCCACCCGATCGAAGGCGCGCAGGATCTGCTGGATGACGCCGAGCGTGACCACGCCCGCGACGATGGTGGGCGCGAGCGCGACGTAGGGCAGCATGACCGCCGCCTGCAGGTAGGACCACTTCGCGATGTCGAAGTAGAAGTAGTGCAGGTAGTAGCGGAAGTAGGTCATGCGCACGTTGCCGAAGAGCTCGCTCACCCGGGGCGGATCCGCGCGCTCTTCGTAGTCCTCTCCGAAGACCAGCTCCTTGCGGTAGGCGGCCTCCACCTTCTGGATGTCGAACTCGAGCCCGGGCAGCTTGATGCCCACCAGCGCGAGCAGCGCCGTCCCGCCCGCCGCGGAGACGATGGCCACGTACACCAGGGCGTGGTCGATCGGGCCGATCCAGGGCAGCTCGGTGACGTGCTGGCTCAGTCCCCAGAGCAGGGGCAGGAAGGCGAAGAGGGTCATGATGGAGCGCATGAAGCTCACCCCCAGGCCCTCCATGATGCGTGCGAAGCGCATCGTGTCCTCCTGCACGCGCTGGGCGGCGCCCTCGATGTGGCGGAGCCGCGGCCACCGGTCCATGTAGTAGGTGTTCATCGCGGTGCGCCAGCGGAACACGTAGTGGCGGATGAAGAACTCGAGCACCACCGCCACCGCGATGTAGATGGCCGCGATCTGGGTGAAGGTGAGGCAGTGGCCGAGGAAGGTCGAGAGCTCGACGCTGCCCGGAGTTGCCAGCGCTTCCTGCAGGGTGTCGTAGAACTCGCCGAACCACTCGTTGATGCGCACGTCAAGCTGCACCTTGTACCAGGTGACGACGAGGATGGTGATGCTGCCGAAGAGCGACCAGTGCAGCCATCGGCGGTCGAGGAAGAAGGATCGAAACATCGGGGTCTCCTGAGCGGGTGCGTTGAGCGGATCCTGGCGATGGTCGTGCGAGCCGTCCGGCGGGTCGCGTCAGTCTCGCGGGCCGGGGGCTCGCGCTCTGACATCACGTCGACAAGATGCCCGTAACGGCGACCCGCCAGTCTATACGGCAGCGTTCCATTGCGCGGAGCGCCACGCCGGTCCCTCTCGGCGTGTGCCCCGCCGCTCGCCGGCGCAAGGACCGCGCAAGGCAAGAGTTCAACCAGCGTGAAAGGGCTCGGTTGGCGCCGGGATGCCAGCTTGAAGGCCGTCGGACCCGCTTGTAGGATTGCCGCCCTTCGCCTCGCGGCGGTCGCCGGCCCGCGCATTCCTTGGATGACAGCCGGGGCTCGGGACGCGTCGGGCGGAGGCGACATCAGATAAGGAGGACGATGACATGACGACGTTCCTGCGCTTTGCGCGTGGAGTTTCCGCCGGCGTCGCGGCGCTGGCCATGCTTGGTGCGGCGCTGTCGGTTTCCGATGAGGCTCGGGCGCAGTCCCTTGCGCTCGTGCAGATCAATCAGCAGGCGCTGTTCTTCAACCAGCTCAATGACGGTGCGATGCAGGCCGCCGAGAGCGCCGGGGCGGAGCTCGCCATCTTCAACGCGAACAACGATCCGGCCGCCCAGAACAATGCCGTCGAGACGTACATCGCGGAGGGAGTCGACGGGATCATCGTCGTCGCCATCGACACGAACGGCATCATGCCGGCCGTCATCCAGGCGGCGAACGCCGGCATCACGGTGGTAGCCGTCGATGCCATCCTGCCCGACGGTCCGCACGTGTCCCAGGTCGGCGTCGACAACTACGGCGCCGGTCAGCAGATTGGCAACGCGTTCCTCGCCCACGTGGACGCGAACATGGGCGGCAGCGCCAAGATCGGGATCGTCGGGGCGCTGAACTCGACCATTCAGAACGTCAGGCAGAAGGGCTTCGAGGACACCATCGGCGCCAACTCGAACATCGAGGTCGTCGGGGTCGTGGACGGGCGCAACATCCAGGACAACGCCCTTGCCGCCTCGGAGAACCTGCTGACCGCGAACCCGGACATGCAGGCAATCTACGCCACGGGTGAACCGGCCCTCGTGGGCGCAATCGCGGCCGTCATTTCCCAGGGCGCCGCAGACCGCATCAAGGTGTTCGGCTGGGATCTCACCGCTCAGGTGATCGACGGCATCGATGCGGGTTACGTCCAGGCCGTTGTGCAGCAGGATCCCGCCGGCATGGGCGCGGCGGCGGTCGACGCGCTGCTCACCGTGATTGGCGGCGGAATGGTGCCGCGCGTGACGGACGTGCCGATCACGATCGTCACGCAGGACAACGTCGACGCGTTCCGCGCCACGTTCCAGTAGGTCGGTCGAGAGCCGCCCCGCCACGCACGGGGCGGCTCCCCCCGAGCCGCAGCCGCTCTGACTCGCGCCCGGGTCGCCATGGCGAAGCCGGCACTCGTGCAGCAGGACGGGGCCGGCGCGAGTCCGCAGTGGCTCGTCTCCATGCGCGGGGTCTACAAGAGCTTCGGCAGCATCGACGCGCTGCAGGGCGTCGACCTCAGGCTCGGCATGGGCGAGGTCCTGGGGCTGGTCGGCGACAACGCGGCCGGCAAGTCGACGCTCACCAAGATTCTCGCCGGCGCCCTGGTGCCGGACGCCGGCGAAATCGCGATCGCCGGCGAGCCGGTCCGGTTGCGCTCACCTGCCGATGCGCGACGCCGCCGGATCGAGATGGTCTACCAGGACCTCTCGCTGTGCGACACCATCGATGTCGCGGGCAACCTGTTCCTCGGACGCGAACCGCGGCGCTCCCTGCTCGGCATGAGCTTCCTCGACCGGCGGCGCATGCACCAGTCCGCGGCCGAGATCCTCGCGAGCCTCGACATCCGTATCGACAACACGCACCACGTGGTCAGCAACCTCTCCGGCGGTCAGAGGCAATCGATCGCGATCAGCCGCGCCGTCTCCTTCGATCCCGCCATTCTGATCATGGACGAGCCGACATCGGCTCTTGCCGTCGCCGAGGTCGAGGCCGTGCTGGCGCTGATCCGGCGCATCAGCAAGCGCGGCGTCGGCGTCATCCTCATCACGCATCGCCTCCAGGACCTGTTCCGGGTCTGCGACCGCATCATGGTCCTCTACGAGGGGCGCAACGTCGCCGAGCGCAACGTGGGGGAGACGAACCTGGAAGAGCTCGTGAACCTGATCGTGGGCGGGAAGCTCGAAGCGGGGGCCGGGCGCGGACGCCACGATGGCTGATCCGTCAACCTCGACCACGGCGCCAGGCTCGCAGCGGCGCGTGCAGGACTTCGTGATTCGCCATGCCCCGGTGCTCAGCATCGCCGCTTTCTTCGTCATCATCTGCCTGGTGTTCACTTTCTCCACCTCCGCGTTCGCCTCGAACATCAACCTCCTGAACCTGCTGCGGCAGAGCGCGCCCATCCTGATCGTTGCGACCGCCATGACCTTCGTCATCACCACGGGCGGCATCGATCTCTCCGTCGGTTCCACGCTGGCGCTCGTCAATGCGCTTGCGGCCATCGCCCTGCAGGCGGAGATTCCGTGGCCCGTCGTGCTCGTCCTGATGTTGGGGGTCGGGGCGACGATCGGGCTGATCAACGGCTACTTCACCGCCTACGAGGGGATTCCCGCCTTCATCGTGACCCTGGCCACCCTGAGCGCGGTCAGGGGGCTTGCCCTGCTCCTCACCAAGGGGTTCTCGATCCCCATCGCGTCGGACATCTGGTTCGTCCAGATCGGACGCGGGTGGTTCCTGGGCATCCCGTTTCCGGCGATCATCGCGGTTTTCGTGCTCGCGGCGGGCTACGTCCTGCTGACGAGGACACCCTACGGACAGTACATCACGGGCATCGGCGCCAACGCGGAAGCGGTGCGACGGGCCGGGGTCGATGTCCGCCTCTACACCATGTCGGTATACGTCATGTCCGGCGTCGCCGCGGCCATCGGCGGCATCATCATCGCCGCCCGCCTGGGAAGCGGGTCCTCGAACGCGGCCGTCGGCTTCGAGCTCGAGGTCATCGCCGCCGTCGTGCTGGGCGGCACGTATCTCTTCGGCGGCCGCGGCACGATCATCGGCACCCTGCTCGGCGCGCTCACCATCGCCGTCATCGGCAACGGTCTGATTCTGTCCAAGATTTCGCCCTTCTTTACCCAGATCGTGACCGGCGCCATCATTCTGGCGGCCATCTGGCTCAACACGCGGCTCTTCCGCACCGCCCAGCAGACGCGCAGGTAGACTTATGGCAAACGGCGACAAGGCCATCGAGAGCGGTCTGGTGACGAGCGTCGCCGGAGCGATTCCCGTCGATCGGCTCGGGGTGACGATGATGCACGAGCACATCGTCGTCGATGCCACGAGCTGGTGGCATTGCCCGGATTGCGCGGAACGGATGTTCCTCGGCGACGAGCCGGTCCGCATGGGCATTCTGGGCGAGTTGCGGATGGACCCCTTCGTCAACCGCGACAACTGCACTCTCGTGGACGTGGATCTCGCCGTCTCTGAGCTGCAGCAATTCGTCGATCTGGGAGGCAGGACCATCGTCGATCCGACCAACCGGGGCATGGGACGCAGCCCGCTCACCCTCCGGCAGATCAGCGAACGGACCGGTCTCAACATCGTCACGGGCGCGGGCTACTACCTGGAGGCCTCGCATCCCGAGCGACTGGCGGGCATGACCAGGCACGACATCGCCGACGAGATCGAGCGGGAGGCGAGCGACGGGATCGCGGACAGCGGCGTGCGGATCGGGATCATCGGCGAGATCGGCATCAGCAAGGACTTCACGCCGGCCGAGGAGAAATCGTTGCGCGGCGCTGCCCTGGGCCAGGTCCGCACCGGCCTGCCCCTGTCGGTCCACCTGCCCGGTTGGGAGCGACTGGCCCACCGCGTGCTCGACGTGGTCGCCGAGGAAGGCGGCGACCTGCACCACACCGTGCTCTGCCACATGAACCCGAGCGGTCGGGACCAGGATTACCAGACGAGCCTCGCCGCGCGCGGCGCCTTCCTCGAGTACGACATGGTCGGCATGGACTACTACTATGCTGACCAGGACGCGCAGTGCCCGAGCGACGAGGACAACGCGCGGGCGGTCAAGAACCTGCTCGATGCCGGATTCGGACACAGCGTGTTGCTGTCGCAGGACGTGTTTCTGAAGATGATGCTGACCCACTACGGCGGCTGGGGCTACGCCTACGTGCTGCGCCACTTCGTGCCGCGGCTGCTTCGCCACGGGGTGAGCGCGGGCCAGATCGAAATGCTCCTGATCGACAACCCGCGCGGGGTCTTCTCCGGTCCGCACCGCCGCCGGGCAATGGGAGAATCGAATGCCTGAAAAGACAAGAGTGCTGCTTGTGGGTGAATCCTGGATTTCCAGCGCCACTCATTACAAGGGCTGGGACCATTTCGGCAGCACGACCTTCCACCTCGGAGCCGAACCGCTGGTCGAGGCCCTGGCCGACAGCGCGTTCGACCTCACCTACATGCCTGCGCACGCGGCCGCGGCGGACTTCCCCCTGACTCCGGACGGGCTCGAGGCCTACCGCGCGATCATCCTGAGCGACATCGGCGCCAACACCATCCTGCTGCATCCCGACGTCTGGGTGCACAGCAGGCGGGTTCCCAACCGGCTGAAGCTCATCCGCGATTACGTTGCGGGCGGGGGCGGCCTCCTGAAGGTCGGCGGCTATCTCAGCTACCAGGGCATCAATGGGACCGCCCGCTTCCGGGGCACCCCCGTCGCCGACGTGCTGCCGGTGGACATCCTGCCCTACGACGACCGCCTGGAGCTGCCCGAGGGATTTCAGCCGGAGGTCGTCGGTCCCGAAGACCACCCGATCCTCGCCGGCCTCGGCCGCGACTGGCCGCCGCTCCTGGGCATCAACGAGGTCACGGTGAAGGCGGGAGGCGATGCCCGCCTCCTGGCCAGGCTGCCGGACGAGGAGGGCGCTCACCCCTTGCTGGTCTGCGGCACCCATGGACGGGGACGCGTCGTGTGCTGGACCTCGGATATCGGACCGCACTGGCTGCCGCCGGACTTTGCCTCCTGGTCGGGCTACGCCCGTCTGTGGCGCCAGACGCTCGGCTGGATCACCCGCGCCACGGGTTGAGCCCCGCACATCCCGCCCTGGCGTGGAGTCCCGGCGCATCCGGGGACGGCTCGGCGGCGAACGGGATCGATCCGGGAAGGAGTGGAGTCCGATGCCGGATGCACGCGTTGTCGTGATCGGCAACTGCACGCTCGATCTCGCGTTCAACCTGCCGCGCTTCCCCGAGCCGGGCGAGACGCTGCTCGCAACCGGAGCCTCCCAGGACATCGGCGGCAAGGGGGCCAACCAGGCCGTCGCCGCCGCGCGCGGCGGCGTTGCCGTGTCCTTCTGCTCCGCGGCGGGAAGGGACGTGCACGGCACGGCAATCAGGCAGCGGCTCGAGGGCGAAGGCGTGTGCCCGGATCACGTCGCGGAGGTGGACACCCCGACGGACATGTCCATCATCCACGTCACTCCCGAGGGCCAGAACGCCATCGTGAGCACCCACGCCGCCGCGGCGTCGATGGACATGGCGATGGTCCGACCGCTCCTCCGGGGCGCGGCCGCCGGCGACATCATGCTGATGCAGGGAAACCTGTCCCATGATCTCACCCGTGCCTGCCTGAAGGATGGACGGCAGCGGGGCATGACGACGGTGCTGAACCCGGCGCCGATTCACTACTGCCTCAAAGACCTGTGGCCCTTCGTCGACTACGCGGTCCCCAACGAGGTCGAGGCGGAGCAACTGACCCATTGCGCCGAGGCGGAGGCCGGCGCGCGCCGCCTGCTCGACCTGGGCGCACGCCAGGCGATCGTCACGCTCGGCGCGTCGGGCGCCCTGCTGGCGCGCGGCGGCCGCATCGTCGCGATCGAGGCCGAAAGCGTCGATGCGGTCGACACCACCGGCGCCGGCGACGTGTTCTGCGGCGTGTTCGCTGCTGCCCTGGGTCGCGGGCTCGACGCGACGCGGGCCCTTCGCGTGGCCACCGGCGCCGCCACGCTTTCCGTCACGCGCCCGGGCACGCAGCGCGCCTTCCCGCGTCGCTCGGAGATCGAGCGCCTGTTCCGAAGGGTGGAAGCAGAGGATGAATGACGGTATCCCGCGCCGTGATTTCGCCGACCATGTGGCCTGTCGGCCCGGAGCATGCTTCTCCGAATGGCTGCGCGATGAAGCGGAGCCCTTCTGGACGCGCATGGTGGACCACCGGATGACGCGGGACATGGCCGCCGACTCCCTGCCCGCTGACGTTCTTCGGCGCTACCTGGTCTACGAGCACGGCTTCGTCGAGACCGCCGTCACGATACTCGGCCATGCGCTCGTGAAGGCGCCGGGTATCGCCGAGCAGACTCGACTCGTCGCGGCGCTGCAGGGCCTCGTCACCGACCAGCTTGCCTGGTTCCGGCGCGTGTTCGGCGCGCTCGGCGTCTCCGACGAGCAGCGCGTCGTCGCCGACCCGCCGCCGGCGGTCTCGGCGTTCGGCGACGGCATGTCGAGCCTTGCCGCCCACGGCACCTACGAGGAGATCATCGCCGCCATTGCGGCAGCCGAGTGGATGTACCTGACCTGGAGCCGAAGCGCGCACGAGCGCCGCCCGAGCGACCCCGTGTGCCGGGAGTGGATCGCGCTCCACGTCGCCCGGCCTTTCGCGGACCAGGTTTCCTGGCTGCGGGACGAGCTCGATCGCCTCGGACCGCAACTGGCGCCTGCGCGCCAGCGCAAGCTCGCCGCCGCCTTCCGGCGCACGCTCATCCTCGAGATCGGCTTCCACGACGCACCGTACGAGGAGCCGGCGACCAGGCAGGCAAGCTCTTGAGACGATGGGACCCGGCGCCGCTTGCGCGCCGGACCGATGCCGGCGACTGCTTCATCGGCCAAGCGCCGTCTCTGTGCGAGAAGAGGCTTCCCCTCGTCCGCCGTCAACCGCCCGCCGGACGGACGGGGCACTGATGAGAGTCCCCACTCAGGGGATCGGTGAGAAACGCCGGCCGCCTCCCCGAGCGTCGGCTCACGCGTTGGCGAGCGCTTCCCGGAAGGCGCGGCGGGACTCCGGGCCGTGCACGAGGTCCCACCGGTACTCGTAGTCGCCGCCCTTTTCGACCTTGAGGTCGACGAAGACCGGGCCGCGCTCCTCGAGCAGGTCGGCGATGCTGCGCTCGAACTCGTCGATTTCGCTGAACTCGTAGACCTTCTCGATGCCGGCGGCGCGCGCGAATCCGGTGAAGCTCAGCACGTCCCGGCCGGGGATGGGGTGCGCTCCGTTCGCCTCGTAGGTGCCGTTCTCGCACACGAAGTGGATGAGGTTGGGCGGGGCGACCTCGGCGATGGTCACCAGGGTGCCGAGGTTCATGAGCAGGCTGCCGTCACCGTCGAGCACGATGACCCGCTTGTCGGGGCGCCCGAGCGCGAGGCCGAGGCCGTGCGAGGAGCCGAGCCCCATGGCGCCGAATCCGTAGTAGGTCAGCGGCCAGGGCTTGATCACGCTCCATTCGAAGGCGGCCTGGTAGAGCGGCACCACGATCTGGTCGCTGTGGTGCCGGGCCAGAACTCTAAGGCACTCGTCACGTTTCATCATGGGGGGGCAGCATCGCTCCTACGAGCAGGGCCACCGGCCGGGACTCGGCAAAGGCCCGGTCGATGGCGGGTCGGATCCTGGCGACGTCCTCCGCGTGCTGAAGCAGGTGCTGGGTGACGCCGAGGGCGTCGAGCACCGGCTGCGCGACGCGCACGATGTGCTTGGACGATTCCCGGGGGTCTTCGTCGGCGAGCGCGCCCTGGAGCCCGATCAGCATGCAGATCGGCAGCCCGTACTCCACCGCGACCGAGCGGATCGCGTTGACCGAGTCGTACATGCCGGTCGACTGCATCATGAGCAGGCCCCGGCGCCCGCAGAAGGAGAGGCCGGCGCAGATTGCGACGCCCTCGTCCTCCTTGCACACGCGCACGTGGCGGAGCGCGGGATCGTCGGCGAGCGGGCGCAGCAGGCCTTCGCTGGTGGTGATGTCCGGCAGCGAGACCACGAACTCGATGCCGCTCTCCTTGATCGCCTCGAGGATGTCCCGGCCGAGCAGGACGCGATTGCTGCCCGCCTCCGGGCTCATCGGCAACGTCTCCCCACGCTCCCTCCTTCCATCCCTCCGCGCTTGTGCCCGTGCAATGCCGGCCGCCGGCAACGGAGTGCGCCGCACTTCACGGTGGAGCCACTGTGCAGCAAGTCGATCCGCGTGGCAATGCCGGGGCGACGGAACGGGGGTCGGAGCTCCGGGCTGCCTTCCGCCTTCAGGCGGCCGTGTGCATTCGGGGAAAGTACGCGCCGTCGATGGGGTCGCCGGGGATGAGGCCATGGCCCCGGTAGCTCGGCTGGGTCTCGCGCCCGCGCTCGACGAAGACCGCGTCGTCGCCGACCACCACGAGCGAGATCGCGCGGCGCGGCGCCGCCTCGTGGTTGCCGGGGGAGCCGTGCAGGGTGAGGCCGTGAAAGACCACGCAGTCGCCCGCGCGCATCGGCCAGGCCAGGCGCTCGAATTTCTCGGGGTCCTCCTCGACGCTCGGCGGGGCCTCGAAGCCGTCCCCTTCGCCGTAGCCGTCGTACCAGCCGCCGTTGATGCGCTCGGGACGGAAGCGCCGGCCCCAGCGGTGCGAGCCGCGCAGGAAAGCCAGCGATACCGAGGCGGGATGCGCATCGAGCGCCACCCACATCACGCACACCTGCTCGCCCTCCATGCAGTAGAAGGGCTGGTCGTGGTGCCAGGGCGTGCGCCGCGAGCTTCCCGCCTCCTTGAGCCACATCGCATCGTGCAGCAGGTTCACCCGGCGCGAACCCATGAGTCCGGCGGCCACTGCTCCCATCGGAGAGTCGGTGATGAAGGGCAGGAACGCGGGAACCCGGTGCGACATCTGCAGGTCGCTGAAGAATCCGCCCGATTCCCCCTCGATGCTGTGATCCTGCGCGTGGGGGCCCGGGCGGATTCGGGCGACGGCTACCGCCTCGCGCAGATGCTCGACCCATTCCTCGTCGAGCACGCCCGGGACGTGGACGGCGCCGTCGCGCCGGTAGGCTTCCACCATCTCCGCGGTGACAGGCTCGAGCGGCTCGCGGTTCATGACGCCATCATAGCGCGTCCGCACGGGGGCGCCATCGACCGCGCGTTGGGCAGGCTCGCCGGCTTGAGCTCGAACCCGGAACGTGAATCAGCTTGGCAGGGAGGCCGGTTGACGACGGTGCAGGCATCAACGCTAATGGCTTGACAAGGAAAACCTCCTTGCTAGGGTAAGGACATGAGCAAGGTCACCAGCAAGCTCCAGGTGACGGTGCCGAAGGCGCTCGCGGAGCGTTACGGGATCAGGCCCGGAGACGACATCCGATTCGAGGAGGCCGGCGAGAACATCCGCGTGGTGCCTGCGGCTGCGGCCCTGTCGAGAGAATTCCTCGACGTCGAAGCGCGCCTGCGTCTCTTCGATGCGGCGACCGTCCGGCAACGGGAGCGCGAGTCGTCACGGCCTCGACGAATCTCGAACACCCGTTCTTGGACCAGGGAGGCGCTCTACGAGCATGGCCGCTCCCGTTCTGATAGATACTAACGTCCTGGTCTATCGCTACGACGGCCGTTTTCCGGAAAAGCAGGCTATCGCCTCCGATCTCCTTCGTTCCGGCATCGCCAGCGGAAGCGCGCGCATTTCCCACCAGGCCATCGTGGAGTTCGTCGCAGCCACGACTCGCGGTAGTCCGGAACAGCGACTGCTCGAAGCGTCGGATGCCCGGCGCGAGGCGGAGGAGTTGATGGCGCAGTTCCCGATCATCTATCCGGACGACGCCGTCCTTCGAACTGCGCTGCGAGGTGCTGCCGCCTACGGCCTTTCCTGGTTCGATGCCCACATGTGGGCGTACGCGGAAGTCCATGGCATTGCGGAACTGATCTCCGAGGACTTCCAGGATGGTCGGATGTACGGCACGGTGACGATTCGCAATCCCTTCGTCGTGTCGTCGACCGCCAATTGAGGTGCCGCCGACTCGGCGACGGTCAGCAATCGGGAGGATGCTGCGCGGCCCGGGCCGCCGCGTCGAGCTGGATGGGCTCGCCGTGGGGGGTGGCCTCCGCCGCGGCCTTCCACGCCGCCTTGCGCGTCGCGAGCTCCGGGCCGGAGGTGAGGCGCTTCTCGGTCACGAGCCGCTCGAGCGCCGCGAGCCAGTGCTCGTAGTAGCGGGAGCCGTCATCCCCGCCGTCGCGTGCCGTCCCGGCCGCGATCTCGCGCCCGAGCGCTTCGCTCCACTCCTTCCAGGTGAAGGCGCCGCGCGCGTTGAGCTCCACCGCCATCGCGAAGGCCTGCGCCTCCCACGGCGCGGCGAACACCGGCCCTTCGGCGTCCCGCGGAAGGGCGGGGAGCAGGTCGAGCGGGAGGTCGCGGCCCCGGCCGCTCACTCGGGCTCCAGGTAGCTTTCCCAGAGGTCGAGGCGCACCGTGTCGCGGGGAGGCGCCTCATCGCCCCAGAGCTCGGATGCGCCGAACTCGACGTTGTAGAGCCGTTCCGCAGCCTCGTCCTCGCCCGCCGCCCGCCGGTCGGGAAAGAGGTGCACGCCGCGGTCGGCGCGCACGATGCCGCGCCTGGCCCGGGCGTAGCGGGGCAGCCGGGTATGCCCGGCGGGGTGGATGTTCGCGGTGCGCACGACCTCGCCGGGCCGGAAGCGGGCCGGGCGCTCCACGTCGCGGCAGGCCGGCTCGCCGCGGAAGAGCGCCGCTTCGACCTCGGATGCGGCGAGCGCGGCGGGCTGGCCCGGCGCCGGCGCCGCGGGGGTCGAGTCGCCGCCGAGGCGGGCCTCGAGCTCCTCGCGGGTGAGGAGACCTTGCTCGATCAGCAGCGTCTCCATCGCATGCAGCCAGTGCTCGTAGTAGCTCGTGCGCAGGTACTCCACCGGGTCCATCCGCTCGACCGCATGGCGCCAGGTGTCGAGGTTCCAGCGGCCGAGGGCGTCGGCGCAGAAGTTGAGCGCGAAGCAGCGCCGCTCCCACGCGTGGTGGAACACCGGCTCGTCGTGCTCGTAGCCGAGCTCCGGGAACCCGTGCATGCCGCCGAGGTCGTGGACGCCGTTCACCCGTCCCGCTCCGTGCCGGGCGCGCGCACGATGTCGACGCCAATCATCGCGTCGCGCGTCACGAGGCCGGCCAGCGCCGCTTCGTCCATGCCGTCGGTGCCGGGCGGGCGCGCCGGCAGGACGAGGTAGCGCATCTCCGCGCTGCTGTCCCAAACCCTCACTTCCACGTCATCGGGGAGGCGGACCCCGAACTCCGCGAGGACCCCGCGGGGGTCGGCGACCGCGCGCGAGCGATATGAGGGCGCCTTGTACCACACCGGGGGCAGTCCGAGGGTGGGCCACGGGTAGCACGAGCACAGCGTGCACACCACCATGTTGTGGACTTCGGGGGTGTTCTCCAGCACCGTCATGTGCTCGCCCTGGCTGCCCTCGAATCCGAGCTCCGCGATCGCGGCGGTGGCGTTGCGCAGGAGGCGTCGCCTGAACTCGGGGTCCGCCCACGCCCGGGCCACCACGCGCGCCCCGTTGTGCGGGCCGATCCGCGTCTCGTACACGTCGATGATCGCGTCGAGGGCGGCGGGGTCCACGAGCCCCTTCTCGGTGAGCAGCGACTCGAGCGCCCGGACCCGCAACTCCGGGTCGGCGAGGCGCGGCGCGTCGTGGTGGTGATGATGATGATGATCGTCGGCCACTGAGCGTCTCGCGTTTCTCCAAGCCATCCAATTGTGTCACAGGGGGCGCGCATTCCAAGCCTCGCGCGGCCGGAGGGCGGCGGAATCAGCGGGGCGTCGCGCGTCTGGCGAGGGTGAGGGCGCACAGGGTGGCGAGGCCGAAGGCGACCGCGAGGACGAGGTAGGCGTCCTGGAAGGAGAGGGCGTCGGCGCCGGCGGCGATGACCTCCCGGAGATGGGCGAGCGCGTGAGGCGTGCGCTCGGCCAGCGGTACGCCCCCTTGCCCGAAGAGCTCCGCGACGCGGTCGACCATCGCGCGGGTGGCGCCGCTCAGGCTCTGCTGGGTGGCGACGAGCAGATCGAAGTAGTGGGCGGAGCGCATGTCCAGGGTGATCGCTATGCAGTTCACGCCCAGGGCGCCTCCCAGCATGCGGATGAAGTTCATGGTGCCGGCGCCGTAGGCGATCATCTCGGGGGCGAGACGCTGCAGACCGGCGGCGGTGATTGCGGGCAGCGCGAGGCCCAGTCCGATGCGGCCGAGCGCGATCAGCAGCACGAGCGTCGCGAAGGCGGTGTCGGAGTCGATGGTCGAGAGGCCGAGGGAGGAAATTCCGAAGAGCAGCGAGCCGCCGATCGCCGGCCAGGCCGGGTTGTAGCGCTGCACGAGCCATCCCGCGATGGGAAAGACCGCGAAAGTGGCGACCTCCCCGAGGAGCAGCAGGGTGCCGGCCCGGGTGCCGGTGAAGCCCTGCACGGTGCGCACGAAGACCGGCATCAGGTAGAAGGAGGCGAACATCCCGGCTCCGAAGACGAATCCCACTACCGAGGTCACCGCGAAGGAGCGATCGGTGAAGAGGCGCACGTTGAGCAGGGGATGCTCGGTGCGAAGCTCCACCTCGATGAACACCAGCATCGCGGCCGCCGAGACGAGCAGGAGAACGAGCACCGAGTTGGAGTCCCAGCCCTGCTGCTGCCCGCTCGTGACGCCGTTCAGGAAGCAGGTGATGGCCAGCGCGGCGAGTGCGAGACTGGTCCAGTTGAGCCGGGCCCGGGGAGCGCTCCCGCTGCGCCGCGGGAGGTAGCGGGCGCCGATCGCCGCGCCGAGGGCCATGAAGGGGAGGGGGCCGGCGAACACGTAGCGCCAGTCCAGGAGGTCGATGATCAGGCCGCCGTAGATGGGCCCGAGAGCCGGTCCCAGCATGACCCCGATGCCGAAGAAGCCGAGCGCCTTGCCGCGCTCCTGGACCGGGAACACGGTGTAGATGACGCTCAGGCTCAGGGGCTGGAGCACCCCGGTGGCGGCGCCCTGGATCACCCGCGCCGCGACCACGCCCTCGAAGGTGGGGGCGAACTGGCCCATCAGGCTGGCGAGCGCGAACACCGCGGCCGCGATCAGGAAGGTGTTGCGCGGCCCCAGGTTGTGCACGAACCACGCGTTGAGCAGCATGCTCACGGTGGTCGCGGACAGGAACCCGGTGGATATCCAGTGCACGCGGTTCTGACCCGCGCCGAAGGCGCCCATGATGTCCGCGATCGCGACGTTCGCCATCGTCGACGCCATGATGCTGGAGGTGAGGCCGAGCATCACCGCGCTGGTGGCCAGCCACTTGTGAGGAAAGGCGCCGGGTGCGTCGCTCCCGGGCGCGGGCGCGCCTGCGCGCGGGGCTTCACTCATCGGCGACGTCGATGAAGACTTCCACCATCATGCCGGGGCGCAGGCTCTCTCCGTCCGGCTCGAGCGCGATGCGCACCGGGAAGCGCTGGGTGACCTTGGTGAAGCTGCCTCCCGGTTTCGCACTCGGCAGCAGGGCGAAGGTGCTGGTGGCGGCGAGCCCGATCACGCTCACCGTCCCCTCGAAGCTCCGGTCCGGGTAGGCGTCCACCTCGATGCGCGCGCGCTGGCCGAGCGTGAGCCTGGCGATCTCGGTCTCGCGGATGTTGGCCAGCACGTAGACCGCTTGCGGATCGTGGACCAGCGCGATGCGCTGCCCGGGCGCGACGTGTTCTCCCGACTCCACGAACACCTTGCTCACCACGCCCGCCAGCGGGCTCTCGACGCGGTGCGCGGCGATGTCGATCTCCTGGCGGCGGATGCGGGCGAGGACCGCGTCACGCCGCGCTTCCAGGACCGCACGCTCCGGGCCCGCGACGCCGTTTTCGGAGAGTCCGGAGCGGTGCACGACGAGCTCTGCCTCCCGGCGGCGCAGCTCCGCTTCGAGCTCCGCGAGCCGCGCGTGCGCTTCGCGCGAATCGAGCACCGCGAGGACTGCGCCTTTCTCGACCTCGGCGCCGTCTCGGGCGGGGCGTTCGACCACGTGTCCGGCGACCCGACTGCTCACCGTCACCATGTCGGCCGCGATGCGCGCGTCGGTCTCGCTCACGAGCACCATGGACCCGCGCAGTCTCTGCGCGCCCCATATCGCGAGGCCGATTACGACGACGACCACGACGGCGCCGCGCAGCGCCCCCGCGCGCGGGCGGAAGCGGCCGGTCAGCGCCCGCGCTGCCCTGGTCTCAGCCGGAATGGCGTCCCCGCAGTGCCGCCTCTTCGCGGCGGCGGAGAGCGGCGCACGGTGCCGTTCTCACTCCAAGTCTCGCTGCCAGCATCCGTGGGCTGTTCTTCGGCCATGCGTTCCGGGACGGGACACCCGGCGCACTATACTACGCGGACCCCGCGCCGGCGCGAGACGCACATGGATCGCAGGACGGCAACCTCGAGGCTCGAAGCGCCGTTGCGGCGCCTGCTGCTTCTCGTCGCGGCCGGCATCCTGTCCGCGACCTCCGGCGTCCGCGCCGCGGCCGACGGTTACGAGGACGCGCGCCGCGGCATGCTGGAGGCGGTGCGGCGCCTCGTTGCGGATACCCGGGTGGAGACCGGGCGCGCGGCGCTCGCCCCGGAGGTGATGCGGGCGCTCGAAGCCGTGCCGCGCCACGAGTTCGTGCCCTCGGGGCTCGTGGCGCGCGCCTACGAGAACCGGCCGCTGCCCATCGGTCACGGCCAGACCATCTCCCAGCCCTACATCGTGGCCCTGATGACGGACCTGCTCGAGGCCGGCCCCGATCGGGTGGTACTGGAGGTGGGCACCGGGTCCGGCTACCAGGCCGCGGTGCTCGCCGAGCTCGGGGCCAGGGTCTACAGCGTGGAGATCATCCCCCCGCTCGCCGAGTCGGCGAAGCGGCGCCTCGACCGCCTCGGCTATCGCGATGTCGCGGTCAGGCTCGGGGACGGGTACTACGGCTGGCCCGAGCACGCTCCCTTCGACGCGATCATCGTCACCGCCGCCGCCGGTCACGTCCCGCCGCCCCTGGTGGAACAGCTCGCGCCGGGCGCGCGCATGGTGATTCCGGTGGGACCGCGCTTCGCGGTGCAGCACCTGCTCCTCATCGAGAAGGGCCACGAGGAGGGCGAGGTCTTCACCCGCAACATCCTGCCGGTGCGTTTCGTGCCCCTGACCGGGGATCATTGAGCCCCCGCCTCCCCGTCGTTTCCGAAGGCGAGGCGGTATCGGGAAGGATGGCGGCAGCAGGTTGAGCAAGCCTCGCGCGAGCGCTTCCCTCTATCTTTCCGTCGCCCTCGTCTCGGCCGCCGCGCTCGCCTGCGAGGTGCTGCTCACGCGACTCCTCGCGATCGTCCACTGGCACCACTTCGCCTACCTCGTGATCAGTCTCGCCCTGCTCGGCTTCGGGGCGAGCGGCGCCTTCCTGAGCCTCGCGGGGAGCTGGTGCGCGGCGCGCTTCCGGGCCTGCTGGGTGGCGAACGCGGCGGGCTTCGGGTTCGGCGCGCCGCTTTGCTTCGCGCTCGCTCAAGCGCTGCCCTTCAACGCCCTGGAGGTGGCCTGGAGCGCCCGGCAGTGGGGGTGGCTGGCGCTGCTCTTCCTGTGCCTCGCGCTGCCCTTCTTCGCGTGCGCGAACTGCATCGCGCTCTGCTTTCTCCGCTACCGGGAGCGCATCGCCGCGGTGTACGCGGCGGACCTTGCCGGAGCCGGTCTCGGCGCGGCGGGGGTCATCGGGTGGCTCTATGTCTCGCCGCCCGAGGCCGTGCTGCAAGGGCTCGCCGCGCTCGGGATGGCCGCCGCGATCCCGGTGGGGTGGGGCGGCGGGCGGGCCCTGCGCGGCGCGTGCGCGGCGCTCGGCCTCGCCGCGGCCTTCCTCGCCCTTGCGCCGCCGCTCGTCCCCCTTGCCCCGTCGCAGTTCAAGGGGCTCTCCCAGGCCCTCGAGGTGGACGGGGCGCGCGTGAGCGCCACGCGCACGAGCCCCCTCGGGGTGCTGAGCGTGGTCGAGAACGAGCGCGTTCCCGTGCGCCACGCACCGGGCCTGAGCCTCGCCTCCACCTCCGCCATCGCGCCTCAGGTCGGCGTCTACACCGACGCCGAGCACCTGCGGGTCATCACCCGCTTCGACGGCGACCTCGCCCCCTTGCGCTACCTCGCGGAATCCACCTCGGCGCTGCCCTACCACGCCGTGCGGCCCGCCCGGGTGCTCGTCCTGGGAGCCGGAGGCGGGGCCGGGGTGCTCCAGGCGCTCGAGGCGGGAGCGGAGGAGGTGCACGCGGTCGAGCTCGACCCGGAGATGGTGGCCCTCGTGCGCGAGGACTTCGCGGACTATGCCGGCGATCTCTACCGCCATCCGAGGGTGCGGGTCCACGTGGCGGAAGCGCGCGAGCACCTGCGGGCGAGCTCCGGGCGCTACGATCTCATCCAGGTCGCGGCGCTCGACTCCTTCGGGGCGGCCGCCGCCGGTCTCCACGCCTCGAGCGAGCGCTACCTGTACACGGTGGAAGCGGTCCGGGCCGCCCTCGAGCGCCTGCGCCCCGGCGGCGCGCTCGCCTTCACGCGCTGGGTCAAGGTGCCGCCGCGCGACGGCGTCAAGCTCTTCGCCACCCTGATCGCGGCGCTCGACGAGCGTGGGGTGTCCGATCCCGGCCGGCACCTCGCGTGGATTCGGGGGTGGAGCACCGCCACCCTCATGGTCAGAGGCGAGGCGTGGAAGGCCGCCGAGATCGACGCGATTCGCAGCTTCGCCCGCACGCGCTCCTTCGACCTCGTGCACGTCCCGGGCGTGGCCCGGGAGGAGGCGAACCGCTTCAACCGCCTCGATCGGCCCTGGTTCTTCGAGGCGGCGGCGGCGCTGCTCGGCCCCGACCGGGAGCGCTTCTTCGAGCGCTACAAGTTCCACGTCGAGCCCGCGAGCGACGACCGGCCCCACTTCTCCCGCTTCGTCAAGTGGGCGCACCTGCCCGAGCTGCTGCGCCTGCAGCGCCAGGGCGGGATCGGGCTCCTCGAGCTCGGCTATCCGGTGCTCGTCGCGACCCTCGGAGTGTCGCTGCTCGCGGGCGCGTTGCTGATCCTCGCGCCGCTCGCCTTCCTGCGCGCTCCGTCCCCGCGCGCGCCCGACCGGGCCGGAGTCTGCGCCTACTTCCTGTGCATCGGATTCGCCTTCCTCGCGATCGAGATCGCCTTCATCCAGAAGGCGATGCTGCTGCTGGGGGCGCCGGTCCTCGCGGTGGCCGTGGTGCTCAGCGCCTTCCTCGTCTCGGCCGGGGTCGGCAGCCTCGCGGTGCAACGGAGCGCGGCACAGGGGCTGCCGGTGCGCGCGGTGGCGGTCGCCATCGCGGGCTTGAGCGGGCTCTACCTGTGGGGCCTGCCCGCCTTCGTGGAGGCCGTCGCCACGCTGCCTCTCGGCCCGCGGGCCGCGCTCGTGGCGGTAATGATCTTCCCCCTCGGGGTGCTCATGGGCATGCCCTTTCCCGCGGGACTCCGGCGGCTGGCCGCCGCCGCCGCCCCCTGGACGCCCTGGGCGTGGGGCATCAATGGCTGCGCCTCGGTGAGCGGGGCGGTGGCGAGTACCCTGCTCGCGGTGCACTTCGGGTTCAGCGCGGTGGTCCTGCTCGCGGCCGGCGCCTACCTGCTCGCGGGCGCGCTGGAACGGGTGTCCTTTCCGCGCTCCGGTTGACGGGAGCGCCGGCGCGACGCCGGCCGGCGCGGAAAGTTCCCCGCAGGTCGGGATCGCACGCGCGGCTGTCGGATCGCCGACCCTCCTCGCACGCGACTCGGGTAGCCTCTCTCGCTCCCGGAGCCGCTCGAAGGGAGAGCCGCCATGAACACCGGCCCTGACCTCCATCCCCCGCTGCTGCTCATCGGCAGCCTCCCCGGCGACGCGGCCCGCGCCGTGATGGCGCAGTGGGGCGGGGCGCTCGGCCCTCGGCTGCTCGCGCTGCCGGACGGCGAGACAGGCTACCGGCGGATGTGGATGGAGTTCCTGTGCTTCCAGGTGTTCGAGCCCAACCCCGCGATCGAGACCCGGTCGCGCCCGCCTCCGGTCGATCCCGAGGATCCCGACGACTGGCGCCAACCGGGGGACGACTGGATCTCGCTCGGCTACGAGCGGGGCACCTGGCGCTTCCGGGTGCGGCCCGACGCGGGCGCGATCGATCTGGGCGAGCTGGGCTACGCCCGCGAGGCGGTCGCCTCCTACCGGGCATTCGAAGCCCTTCGCTCCGAGGGCAGGATTGCCCCGAACCTGCGCTTCCAGGTCAGCATCCCGCTGCACGACAGCAGCCTGCGCTGGTACATGGAGCGGCGCCGGGACGTCGAGCGGCTGTGGCGCCCCTACTCCGAGGCCGTCGCGCGGGAGGTCGATGCGATGCTCGCGGCGATCCCGGTCGAAGACCTGCTCATCCAGTGGGACGCCTGCGCCGAGACCCTGGGCCTCGACCCCGCCGGGGCCGGGCACTGGCCGTGGCAGCCGGAGGGAGACCGGCGGGAGAGGTTCTCCCGGTCCGTGGCGGAGCTCTCTGCCTCGGTGCCGGAGCCGGCCATGCTCGGGCTGCATCTTTGCTACGGCTCCTTCGTCGAGCAGCATCTCGTGGAACCGGCGGATCTCGAGACCTGCGTCGCGCTCGCCAATGCGGCGGTGCGCGGCGCGGGGAGAAGACTCGACTACGTGCACATGCCGGTGCCGAAGGGCCGTGCCGACGACGCGTTCTTCGCGCCCCTGCGGCGCCTCGAAGCCGGCGGCACGAAGCTGTACCTGGGGCTCGTGCACGGGGACTCGCGGGAGGCCAATCTCGCCCGCGTCGCGGCCGCGAAGCGCCATGCGGGCGCATTCGGGGTGGCGGCGGAGTGCGGGTTCGGCCGGGCGCCGCAGGAGAAGATGCCGGCCCTGATCGCCAGGCACCGCGAAGTGGCGGACGCGCTCCCGCGGCGCCCGTAGCGCCGCGCCGGCGTCGATCGGCCCCGCTCCGAAGACCAACCGTGTGCTTCGGTGCGGGGCCGATCGAGGCGGTTGACGCGGTTCGCCTCCTCCCGGGCTATTCCCGGGACGTGCACGAGCTCGAAGGAGCGCGTGCGGGCGAATTCACGAATAGCGTCAATCTCGGCGGCGCTCCACGCCTCTCCATCTCCAGGAGGCCGCTCCGGCCGGTGTCGAATTCCACCGGCTCCATGTCGAAAAGACTCCGCGACTCTCGATGCTCCCTTGCCAGACTGGAGGCTAGCTTCCAACCCGAACGAGGAGGACACGAGATGCCGACCGAGATCCAGAAGCAACTCCCCGGCCTCACGAATCGCCGCGACTTCCTGCGCGCCGGCGCGGCCGTCACTTCCGCCGCTCTCCTGAACCTGCCCGGGCGCGACGCGGGCGCGGCGACCAGCGGTGGACACCTGCGGGCGGGACTCGCGCACGGCTCCACCTCGGACACGCTGGACCCGGGCCACTTCGAGAACGGCTTCATGTGGATGCTGGGCTACATGGCCTTCAACAACCTGACCGAAGTGGATGCGAGCGGACAGCTCGTCGGGGAGCTGGCGACGAGCTGGAAGCCCGACGCCACCGCCACCCGATGGGAGTTCGAGCTGCGCCGGGACGTGGAATGGCACGACGGCAAGCCCCTCGAGGCCGAGGACGTCATTGCCTCCCTGAACCACCATCGGGGCGAGGGCACGACCTCCGGGGTCGCCCCGCTCGTGTCCGACATCGACACCATCACCGCGCCGGACAGGCACCGGGTCGTGTTCCAGCTCAAGTCGGGCAATGTCGACTTCCCCGCCATCCTGGCCGGGCAGTCCTTCGGCATCAGGCAGAACAGGGACGGCGTCATCGACACCTCGTCCGCCATCGGCACGGGGGGCTACGTCATCGAGCGCTTCGATCCCGGCCGCAGCGTCGAGGCGAGCCGCAACCCGAACTTCTGGAAGGCGGATCGCGCGCACTTCGCCGAAGTTTCCGTGGTGTCGATCCTCGACCCGACGGCGCGGGTGAACGCCCTGCTCTCGGGCTCCGTGGACGTCATCGACGGGGTCGATCCGAAGACGGCGGGCCTCCTGAAGCGAGAGCCGAAGGTCAACGTCGAGTCGGTCACCGGCAACCTCCACTACACGTTCTCGATGCACACGGACAAGGCGCCCTTCGATCACAACGACGTGCGCCTGGCGCTCAAGCACGCGATCGACCGGGAGCTCCTCGTGGAGACGATCCTGCGAGGCTATGGCTCTCCGGGGAACGACCATCCGATCGGACCCGCCTACCGCTACCACGCCGCCGACCTGGAGCAGCGCCGTTACGATCCCGACAAGGCCTCCTGGCACCTGAAGCAGGCAGGCCTGCAATCGCTCGAGGTCGAGCTCAGCGCGGCCGACGTCGCCTTCGCGGGGGCGGTGGATGCGGCGACGCTCTACGCGGAGAGCGCGGCGAAGTCGGGAATCCACATCAAGGTCGTGCGCGAGGCGAACGACGGCTACTGGGCCAACGTGTGGCTGACCAAGCCCTGGGTGGCCGTCTTCTGGGGCGGGCAGCCCACCGCGGGCGCCATGCTCGAGCTCGCCTATTCCGCCGAGTCTTCCTGGAACGACACCATGTGGAGGCACGGACGCTTCAACGAGCTGCTGAAGGCCTCGAAGACCGAGGTCGACGAGGCCCGGCGCCGCGAGATGTTTCGCGAGATGCAGATCCTGCTCAGGGACGACGGCGGCGCCGTCATCCCCATGTACGCCGACTTCGTCATCGCCGCCTCCAGCGCGCTCGGGCACGACCGGATCGGAGGCCGGCTCGGTCTCGACGACTACCGGCTCGCGGAGCGGTGGTGGAAGGCAGGCTGACCCGGCGTCCGGATCATGCCTGGTCGACGCGGGCCTGCCGGCGTTCGGCGCTCGGTGTCGCGCCGAATTGCTCCGCGTACTTGCGGGCGAAGTGGCTGGATCCGACGAAGCCGACCGCGCGCGCCACCTCGCCGACCGGGAGCGTCGACTCGAGCAGCAGGTTGCGGGCGCGCTCCAGGCGCAGGCGCAGGTAGTAGTCGAGCGGCGAGCAGCGATAGTGCGCCTTGAACAGGCGCTCGAGCTGACGCTGGGAGAGACCGACCGCTTCGGCGAGGGCCGGGATCGTGAGGGGATCGAGCGTGTGTTCCCACATCAGCGCGGTGGCCGAGCGCAGACTCGGGGAGAAGAGCGCGGTGGAGAGGCTCTCCGCGCTCCGCTGATGATCGTCGGCCGGCCTCACGTTGCGGTAGAGGACCTGGGTGGAGATCTCCAGCGCGAGCCGGCGGTCCGTCCACTCCCCGATGAGATGCAGCATCATGTCGAGGACCGCGGTGCCGCCACCGGTGGTGTAGCGCTTCCGATCGATCTCGTAGAGATTCTCGGTGACATCGAGGCGAGTAAAGGCCTCGGCGAACGCGGGCAGGTGCTCCCAGTGGATGGTGCAGCGGCGGCCGCCAAGCAGTCCCGCCCAGGCGAGAAGCCAGGTTCCGGTACCGATCGCTCCGAGCGCCCGTCCGCTGCGGGCGAAGCGGCGCAGGCACTCCACCGCGCCCGAGGAGCGGGCGCCGGCGGCATTGAAGCTCGCGCACACGAAGAGCACGTCGAGGTCCCGGGTCTCGGCGAAGTCGCGCTCGGGCTCGATCGCGAGGCCGTTGCTCGCCTCGGTGCGGCGCTCGCACCACAGCGTGGTCCACTCGAAGAGCCGCTCGTTGCGCATGCGGTTCGCGATGCGCAGGGGCTCGATGGCGGCGCTCAGCGACATCATGTTGAACCCGGGTACCGGGATGAAACCGAGCCGCATGATCATGGCCGGCCGCGGGTTCCCCGCCCGGGCCAGGTCCCGGGCACTCGGCCGCGATCTCTCTTCACGGTCGAGGGTCCGCCCTCGCCGGCGAGGAGATCGTGGCATCCTGTGTCTCGCCCCACCTTCCTGTCAGCTCCGATGGACTTTTGAGGGCATTGAATCATGAGCACACCATTGAAGAGAAACCGCAGCACCCCGTCCGAGTTCGTCCCGGTGGACGAGTCGGCGGGCGATCTCCTCGATCACCACCAGTACATGGACGGATCCCTGCCCCCCGGCATCCGGCCCGCGAAGTGGTCGATGAAGGCGGTCCGGGCCGAGCTCGAGGCGATGGCCGGGGACGAGCGCTGGGACGGCAACACCCGTTACGTGTCGCTTCGAAGCGTGGACTCCGACTACAACTCGACCATCCCCACCATGTGGACGACGATTCACTGGTTGAAGCCGGGCGAGCGCATCGACATGCACCGGCACACCCCGGGATCTCTCTACTACATCATCCAGGGCCGCGGCTACTCGACCATCGACCACTACCGGATCGAGTGGGAGGCGGGGGACACCTTCTCCTGTCCCTCCCACTCCTGGCACGAGCACTGGAACACCGGCGACGAGGTGGGCCTGATATGGACGGTGCAGGACCTGCCGACCTACTCCTACAATCGCATGGTGTCCTTCCAGTCCGGGGACAGCGACGAGATGAGCTTCCTGCACAAGTCGAAGGGCTGACGGGACGGGCCGAATCGATGTACGAGCAGCTTCTTGCGCTGCGCTGCGACAACCGGGCGACGCTCTCGGCCTCGGGCCTGCCGGCGGCGCACTACACGGACCCCGCCCACTTCGAGCTCGAGAAGCGCCGGATTTTCTACCGGAGCTGGATCTGCGTCGGCCACGAGAGCATGGCGAGGGCCCCCGGCGCCTGGTTCGTGGCGCGGATCGCCGACCAGGAGGTGCTGGTGGTCCGCAACGAGGAGGGCCGCCTCAACGCCTTCCACAACGCCTGCCGCCACCGCGGACACGTGCTCGCGTCCGGGAGCGGGGAGTGCCGGCGCCTGGTCTGTCCCTACCATGCGTGGACCTACGATCTCGACGGCCGGCTGCTCAGGGCTCCGAACATGGCGCGGGTGCCGGACTTCGAGCCCGGCGAGGTACGCCTCTCCATGGTGCGGGTGGAGACGCTGGCGGGCGCGGTGTTCGTGAACCTGGACGCGGGCGCGCCGCCGCTCGCGTCGGTGTTCGCCGGGGTGGAGGAGGAGATCCTCCGCCACAAGGCCAACGTCGCCGACCAGGATCTCGTGTACGACAACCCGCTGGTCCACCGCTGCAACTGGAAGGCCTCGGTCGAGAACTTCTCCGAGTGCTACCACTGCGGGCCGGTGCACGGCTACCTCACCACCAACGTCATCGACCCGGGCTCCTACGAGCTGAGCGCGGAGGCCCTGGTGCAGCGTCACGTCGTCGGAGGGCGGGACGGAGTGATGACGCAGCGGCTGTGGCACTTCTGGCCCAACACCGCGATGGGCCTCTATCCGATACCGGGTGTCGGGCTCGTCTGGTGCATCCGCCACATGACTCCGGTACGCCACGACGAAACGCTCTACCACTACCGGTGGTTCTCGGATGTCGGCGGACCCGCGGACACCATTCGCGAGTACGCCGTGCACCACGCCGAAACCACCGGGACGGAGGATGCCGAGGTCGCGGCCGGCGTGCAGCGCGGGATGGCGAGCCTCGGATTCGAGCGGGCCCGGCTCTTCTGCACTCCGCACCATGGCGCCTCCTCCGAGCACGTCATCAAGTACTTCCACGACCTCGTGCGCACCGCGATGGCGGCACCGGAATGACGCGCACGAGCGGCGCCCGGGTGCTGGCGGAGATGCTGGACGCCTACGGCGTCACGCACGTGTTCATGGTGCCCGCGGTGCTGCGGCGGAGCATGGCGGAGCTGGAGCGGCGCACCGGTATCGAGGTCATCCACACCCACGGGGAGAAGTCGGCCGCGTACATGGCGGACGGCTACGCGCGCGTGTCGGGCCGGCCGGGGGTGTGCATGGCCCAGCAGGTCGGGGCGCTCAACCTCGCGGCCGGCCTTCGCGACGCGTACCTGGCGAGCTCGCCGGTGATCGCGATGACCGGCGGCAGCCCGCCGCGGCTCCGCCACCGGAATCTCTACCAGGCCGCCGACGACCTGCCCGCCTTCGCCCCCTACACCAAGCTCAACGCCGCGCTCGGGGCGGTCGAGCGCTTCCCGGACCTCATCGCGCGCGCGTTCGGCGAGGCGACCTCCGGTTGCCCGGGGCCCGTGCACCTGCAGTTCGCGGGCCAGGAGGGCGAGATCGACCGCGAGGTCGCCGACATGCAGCCGCGCTGCGACGAGCGCCACCGCCGGGTGCCCGCGCACCGGCCGGCCGGCGGCGCCGATGCCTGCCGGCGCCTGCTCGAGCGCCTGCAGGCGGCGGAGCGGCCGGTGCTCGTCGCGGGAGGCGGCGTGCACCATTCCGGGGCGTCGGCGGAGCTCGTCCGGCTCGCGGAGGCCCTGCAGGTGCCGGTGGCGACCTCGCTCAACGGTCGCGGTGCGATTCCGGAGGGCCATGCCCTCGCGCTCGGGGTGATGGGGACCTACTCGCGCCCGAGCGCGAACCGCTCGGTGCACGAAGCGGACTTCGCCCTCTTCGTCGGCAGCGGCGCCGGCAGCATGACGACCAACTTCTGGCGCCTGCCCCGGCCCGGGACGGAGAGCGCGCAGATCGACATCGCGGCCGAGGCGATCGGCAGCGAGGTTCCGGTCGGGATCGGCATTCAGGGCGACGCCCGGACGGTCCTGAGGCAGATGCTCGACCTCGAGGCGCCGCCTCCTCCCGCCTCGCGGGCGGACTGGCTGCGGGCGGTGCGCGCCGCTGCCGATGCCTGGCTCGGGGAGCGCGAGGCGCAGGTGCGCTCCGATGCGCTTCCAATCCGTCCCGAGCGCCTCTGCGCGGAGCTCGGCGCCTGGCTTCCCGAGGACGCGGTGGTCGTCGTCGACACCGGGCACGCGGGAATGTGGATGGCGAGCATGTTCGAGCTCACCGGCGCCGGCCAGCGCTTCATGCGCAGCGCCGGCCATCTCGGCTGGGCCTTTCCCGCCGGCCTCGGCGCCAAGTGCGCGGCGCCCGAGCGGCCCGTGGTGACCTTCACCGGCGACCTGGGGTTCTGGTACCACATCGCGGATGTCGAGACCGCGGTGCGCCGGGACATCGCCGCGATCACGGTCGTGAACAACAACCACTCCGGCAACCAGTCGCGCCGCGGCTTCACGCTCGCCTACGACGGCGAGCCGACGCCGCAGTCCGAAGCCCTGTGGGTCCACAACGAGGTGGACTTCGCCGCGCTCGCGAACGGGATCGGGGCGCTCGGCATCCGGGTCACCCGTCCCGAGGAGATCCGGCCGGCGCTCGAGCGGGCGCACGCGGCGCGACGGCCGGCGGTGATCGACGTGGTGACCGACATCGACGCGGCGGCGCCGCTCGCCTGGGACGCCGAGGACTGGACGCAACGCTACTGAGCTCCGAGCCGATCTCCGGAGGTTGAAATGGGCCAGCCCGAGTTTCTCGCGCCGCCGCGGCGCCTCGACGCGCCCCTGGGCCTGGACCCCGCGTCCTGGTCGCCTCGGGACGTCTATCATCTCCACACGGCTCTGATTACACCCCGCCCCATCGCCTGGGTGTCGACCCGCTCGGCCGAGGGTCTGGACAACCTCGCGCCGCACTCGTACTTCAACGCAGTGTCCGACGACCCGCCGATGCTCATGTTCAGCATCGAGGGCAAGACCGACACCTGGCGGAACCTGCAGGAGGTGCCGGAGTTCGTGGTGAGCTTCGTCACCAGTGCGCTGGCCGAGGCGATGGAGATCTCCGCGGTGCGCATGCCCCCGGAGGAGGACGAGTTCGCCTGGGCGGGGCTTGGCAAGCGCGCCGCGGAGCGCGTGCGGCCGGCCCGGGTGGCGGGAGCGGCGGCCGCGCTCGAGTGCACGCTGGACAGCGTCACCCCGGTGGGGAGAAGAAACCACATGGTGCTCGGGCGCGTGGTGCGCTACCACGTGAGCGAGGCGGTGTGGCGCGAGGGCCGGGTCGATCCCTCCCGCTACCGCCCCATCGGGCGTCTCGCCGGGCATTACTGCGAGCAGGGCCGGCGATTCCGGATGCGCCGGCCGGAGTTCGCAGCGCTTCGCGAGCACGGCGCCGCGGGCGCCGCCCGGCTCACCGAGCGTACCCCGCTCCCCGATCCCGATTCGACGGAGTGAGCTGACGCCCGGCTCTGCGGCGTAGGCGGCGCAACGGGGGCGGTCGCCGTCCGCCCCATCCCTGACGGGGACGGGAAGGCGGTCGCGGATCTCCGGCGCGCCCGTGGGTCGGTGCGGCACGTGACGCGCTTCGCCTGCGGGCCGGCCTTGTCCTCGGCCCCTGTCTTGACGAGAATGTCCGGCTGCCTCGCGCGAGTTCCATGTCCGTCCCCGCCGCTACCGACACCCCCGATCGAACGCTCGCCCTCGTGCCGGACTCGGTGCGCACCCGGCGCACCGCGGTCGCTTTCGACGCCGGAGTGCTGCTGCGCATCACCCGCATGGCGATGGCGCATCCCTGGCGCATGGGGCTCGGATTCGCCGCCACTCTGTTCGCGGCCGCGGCGCAGCTCGTCATCCCGCAGCTCATCGGCGAGGCGGTGGACCACGCCCAGAGCCTCCTCTCGGCGGCCGCCGACGAGGCCGGGGCGCGGGAGGCGCTCGTTCGGGCCGCCACGCTGATCCTCGTGACCTCGGTCCTGCGCGGGCTCTTCACCATGATGCAGAACTACCAGGGGGAGGCGGTGGGGCAGCTCATCGGCTACCACCTGCGCCTTGCGCTCTACGCCAAGCTCCAGAGCCTCTCCTTCAGCTACCACGACCGGGTGCACACCGGGGACCTGATGACGCGGGGCATTCTCGACGTCGAAGGCGTCAAGCTGTGGGTGAGCACGGGACTCTTTCGGGCGATGCTGCTGGTGATCCTGGTCGGCGGCGGGGCGTGGCTGCTGATGTCGATCGACTGGGTGCTCGGATGCGTCGCGCTCAGCTTCGTGCCCTTCGTCGCGGTCGGCGCCTCGCTCGCCCGGCTGCGGCTGCGCCACCTGTGGTACGCGCTGCAGGAGGAGCTCGCGGTGCTGACCAGGGTGATGGAGGAGAACCTCGGCGGCATCCGGGTGGTGCGCGCCTTCGTGTCCCAGGCCTTCGAGATAGCCCGCTTCGACGTCATCTCCCGGCGTGCGCTCGCCATCGCCCACCGGCGCATCGACGTGTTCGTGAAGAGCACCACGACCATGACCTTCGCGTACTTCATCTCGATGGGCCTGGTGCTGTGGGTGGGCGGCGAGAAGGTGATGGCAGGCGAGCTGACGATCGGCGAGCTCGCCGCCTTCCTCGCGTTCATGGCCATCCTCCAGATGCCGGTGCGCCAGATCGCGTGGACGGTGAACGCGATCGCGCGGACGTCGACCTGCGGCGGGCGCCTCTTCGAGATTCTCGACCTCGAAGCGGAGATCCGGGACCGGCCGGGCGCGCGCGATCTCGAGGTCCGGGACGGGGTGATGCGCTTCGAGAATGTCTCCTTCCGCTACCGCAAGGAGGGCAAGGGTCCGCCGGTGCTGCGCGACGTGAGCTTCGAGGTCCATCCCGGTCGGGTCACCGGCATCGTGGGGCCGCCCGGCAGCGGCAAGTCGACCATCGCCCATCTCATCCCGCGCTACTACGACGTGGATTCGGGAAGCGTCACGATCGATGGTCAGGACGTGCGCGACGTCACGCTCGCATCGCTCCGCCGCCGGGTGAGCGTGGTGCAGCAGGACCCCTTCCTCTTCACCGCCGCGATCGACAACAACGTGAACTACGGCGACCCCTGGGCGGAGCGCAGCGCGGTGCGTCGGGCCACCGAGGCGGCGCAGCTCAACAAGTACGTGGAGCAGCTTCCGGAGGGCTACGAGACCCTGGTCGGAGAGCGTGGCGTCTCGCTGTCCGGAGGGCAGCGGCAGCGCCTCGCGATCGCGCGCAGCGTGCTGCCCGATTCGAGCGTGATCGTCTTCGACGATTCCACCGCGGCGGTGGACGCCGCCACCGAGCGGCAGATTCACGAGGCGCTCGCCGACGTGACCCGCGACCGCGCGATCATCATCATCGCCCACCGCCTCTCCTCGGTCATGTACGCCGACGAGATCCTCTTCCTCGAGGAGGGACGCATCGTCGAGCGGGGCGCCCACGACGTGCTGGTCGCTCTCGGCGGACGCTACGCCGCCCTCTACGCGCTGCAGACCCGGATGAGCGAGGGCGTGCCGGAGGCGGCGGAGAGCGGCGGCACATGAAGGCGGTCGCACCGGCACCGACGGCCGCGCCGCTCCGGCCGCCCCGGGCGGTGGTCGGCTCCCAGGTCTCCTACGAAGAGGAGATGTTCGGGGCCGCCTTCGACGGGCGGGTGGTGCGCCGCTTCTGGGCCTTCGTGTCGCCCTATCGCCGGCGCGTGTACATCGGGATGGCGGCGGTGCTCGTCTTCACCCTCACTCAGGTCGCGGTCCCGCTCGTGCTGCGCTACGCGATCGACGACGCGCTCGTGGCCGGCGAAGCGGGCCTCGCGGTGCTGCGCCTCAGCGTTCTCGCCTTCTTCGTGGTGGTCACGCTCAACTACGCGTCGAACTTCGTGCAGGAGCGCGTGGTCGGGCGGATCTCCGGGAGCCTGCTCTTCGATCTGCGGCGCGCGATGTACCGGCACCTGCAGCACGTCTCGCTCTCCTTCATGGACAAGACCGAGGTGGGGCGGCTCATGTCCCGGCTCCAGGGCGACGTCAATGCGCTGCAGGAGTTCCTGGAGACCTCCATCTTCGCAATCGGAGACTTCGTCCTCCTCATCGGCATCATCTCCGTCCTGCTCGCGCTCGACTTCGAGCTCGGCCTGTTCACTCTTTCCGTGGTGCCGGTGCTGCTGCTGGTGCGCATCGTGTGGCTGCCGCATGCGAAGCGGGCCTTCCTGCGGGCGAGAGAGGCGAGCTCGGTGGTCAACGGCGCGCTCGCCGAAAGCGTCCACGGGGTGCGCACCATTCAGGAGATGGGCCGCGAGAGCGTGAACTTCGCGCTCTTCGAGGAGAAGGCCAACGACAACCTGCGCGCGCACCTGCGTGCGTCGAAGTTCTCCAACGTGATGATTCCGATCGTCGACACCCTCACCGGCATCGCGATGGCGGTGGTGATCGTGATCGGCGGTGGCATGGTCCTCGGGCAGGAGCTCGAGCTCGGGGTGATGGTCGCGTTCATCTTCTACGTGCAGCGCTTCTTCGATCCCATCCGCTCGCTGACCATCCAGTACAGCATCATGCAGCGCGCGATGGCGGCGGGACAGCGCATCTTCGAAGTGCTGGACGTGCCCGTCGAGGTCCGCGACAGGCCGGACGCGATCGCGCTGCCGCGCGAGGCGCGCGCGATCGAGCTCGACGACGTGACCTTCGGCTACGTGCCGGGATCGCCGGTGCTGCGCAACGTCAGCCTGAGGGTGGAGCCGGGGGAGACGGTGGCGCTGGTGGGGCCGACCGGCTCGGGCAAGACGAGCATCACCGCGCTCGTCCACCGCTTCTACGACGTGTGGAGCGGCGCGGTGCGGATCGGGGGCCACGACGTGCGCGACGTGCGCCAGGACGACCTCGGTGCGCACGTCGCCATGGTGCTCCAGGAGCCCTTCCTGTTCACGGGGACGGTCTACGACAACATCCGCTACAACAAGGCGGACGCCACGCGCGCGCGGGTGGAGGCGGCGGCGCGCGCGGTCGGGGCCCACGACTTCATCGGGCGCCTCCCCGAGGGCTACGACACGGTGCTCGATCAGCGCGGATCGAATCTCTCGCTCGGGCAGCGCCAGCTTCTGAGCTTCGCCCGGGCCCTGGTCGCGGATGCGCCGATCCTGGTGCTCGACGAGGCGACCGCCAACGTGGACAGCTACACCGAGCGCCAGATCCAGCGCGCGCTCGCCCGCCTGCTCGAAGGGCGCACCGCCATCGTGATCGCCCACCGCCTCGCCACCATCCGGGGGGCGGATCGGATCCTGGTGCTGCGAGACGGCGAGCTCGTGGAGCAGGGCACCCACGACGACCTGCTCACGCTCGACGGGCTCTACGCGCGCCTCTACCGTCTCAACCACGCCTCCTTCGACGATCTCGCGGCGGAGGAGGGCGGCGGCGCCCCCGCTTCGTGAAGGCGGCGCGCACCGGAATCCGATGCCGCCGGTAGCGGCCGAGCACCCGCGGCGCAACGAAGCGCGGAGCTCGAAGCGGGGGGACGCGCGCCCGGCACGGGAAGCTCGGGAAGCGCCCGCCCTCCCTTCGGTGGCACAATGGGGGCACTCGGGCGAGCCCCGCACTCGTGCGCCGGAGCTCAGATGATGCACCTGGACCAGACGCAGATCCGCCGCTTCGAAGAAGACGGGATCCTGTTCTTCCCCGGATTGCTGGATCCCGGCGAAGTGGCGGAGCTCAGAGCGGAGCTGCCGGAGATCCTCGCGATGGACCGGCCGGAGATCCTCCGGGAGAAGCACTCCTCGAACGTGCGCTGCGCGTTCGCGCCCCATACCTACAGCGAAGGCTACCGGCGACTCATGCAGCACCCGGACATCGTCGGTCCGGTGGCGCAGCTCCTCGGCGGCAGCGTCTACCTGCACCAGTTCTCCATCAACCCCAAGGCGGCCTTCGTGGGCGAGGCATGGGGCTGGCACCAGGATTATCCGACCTGGCGGGTGGAGAACCGCATCGCGCGCCCGGACCTCGTCGTCGTGGGCGTCTATCTCGACGAGGTCACCGAGTTCAACGGTCCGCTCTTCTTCATCCTCGGGAGCCACCGGCGCGGCGTGCTCGACATCGAGACCGACGCGACGTCGACCAGCTACACGCTCCTGGGAGTGAGCGACGAGGACGTCGCGGAGCTCTGTCGGAACGGACGGCTGTACAGCCCGCTCGGCCCGGCCGGGTCGGTGTGGATGTTCCACTGCAACATCGTGCACGGATCCAACGCCAACATGTCTCCGTCCCGGCGCGCGCTCTGCACCATCAGCTACAACCGCACCGACAACCTGCCCTCGGCCCACCCGCGGCCGGAGTGGGAGGCGCACAGCGAATTCACGCCGGTCGAAGCGCGCATCGAACACTCCCTCGGCGAATCGGGCGCCCGCTCAGCTTGAAGGAAGGAACCCACGGCGACCGGCACGAGGCCGAGAAGCGGCTCGCCCGTCCTCGGAGCCATCCGAGCGTCGCCCCCCGCGAGGCGGCGCTGCTCGTGGGCCTCGTGCTGCCGGGCACGCCGGCGTGGGAGGCCGAGGACTCCCTCGACGAGCTCGGCCACCTCGCCGAGACCGCGATGCTCGCGGTGGCCGGACGGGTGCTGCAGGCGCAGCCGCGCATCGGCGCGACCTACTACATCGGCAAGGGCAAGGCCCACGAGCTCGAGGAGCGCGCGCACGGGTGCGGGGCGAGCGTCATCGTCTTCGACAACGACCTGTCGCCGGCGCAGATGCGCAACCTCGAGCGGCTTTCGGGCCTGCGCGTCCTCGACCGCAGCGCCGTCGTGCTCGACATCTTCGCCCGGCACGCCCGCACGCGCACCGCGATGGTGCAGGTGGAGCTCGCGCAGCTCGAGTACCTGTTGCCGCGCCTCACCCGGCAGTGGACGCACCTCTCGCGCCAGGCCGGCGGCGGCGCCATCCGGGGCATGGGGGGGACCGGAGTGCGCGGTCCCGGCGAGACGCAGCTCGAGATCGACCGCCGCCTGATCCGGGACCGCATCCGCAGCCTGCGGCGCGAGCTCGGCCGTATCGGCTCGCGGATGGCGACCTCGCGCAAGGGGCGCGGCGATCGCTTCCGTGTCGCCCTCGTGGGATACACCAACGCCGGCAAGTCCACTCTGATGCGGGCGCTCTCGGGCGCGGAGGTCCTCGTCGAGGACCGCCTCTTCGCCACCCTCGATTCGACCACCCGCGCGGTGGATCTCGACGGGCGATGCACGGTGCTCCTCACCGACACCGTGGGTTTCATCAAGCGCCTGCCCCATCATCTCCTCGCCTCCTTCCGCGCCACCCTGGAAGAGGCGGTGGAGGCCGATCTGCTGCTCCACGTCGTGGACCTCTCACACCCGCACTGCGATCTCCAGATGGAGACGGTGCGGAGCGTGCTCGAAACCCTCGGCATCGCGGACCGGCACACGCTCCTGGTGTACAACAAGGTCGACCGGGTGGTGCGGGGCGACGGAAACGGAGCTTGCCCGCGGCCCACCCTCCGGCCGGGGGCCGGCGTCGAGGTCTCGGCCCTGACCGGCGCAGGGCTCGATGATCTGCGGGCCCGGATCCGTGCCCGCTGCCGGGAGCGCGAGGTCATCCTGGACCTGCGCATCCCCCACGCCGAAGGACGCCTGCTCTCGCAGCTTCACGGACACGGCGAAGTGCTGGAGCGCTCTTCCGGCCCGACCGACGCCCGGGTGCGGGTCCGGATCGACCGGCGGTGGGCGGGGCGCCTGGGGCTGGCGCGATTCGAGGAGGGCGCCGCCTGATTTCCGTTCGCCGCAGTGTTTCCCCGACTTTCGTCGTGACGGCGCGCCTCGGCGCAGTCCATGCCGGCAGACTCGCGTCCGCAGCCGGAAATCGGTGAAACATTGCGCTTGGCCGGGGGAACGACGAGACGGGCGCGGACGCGAAGGAAGGGGCCTGCGTTGCCGGCCGGTCCGTGACCGGCAATCAGCTCCTGGGCGGCCGCGTTCCCGTGTCGTCGCTGGTGAAGCGCAGCACTGCCGCCGCGCACAGGAAGAGCGCCGAGCCCGACGCGAAGGCGGCGGAGTAGCTGCCGGTGAGGTCGTAGGAGGCGCCGGCGAGCAGGGGCCCGACGGTGAAGGTGATGATCGTGCTCATGTTGATGAGCCCGAGAATGGCGCCGTAGTGGCGTACCCCGAAGGTCTCCTGGACGATGAGGAGGAGGAGCACCCCGGTACCGCCCATGAAGAGCCCGTAGATCGGCGTGATCGCCAGCATCAGCAGGGGGCTCGGCGCGAAGGCGAGGCAGAGCACCGCGACGGCGTGGCCCACCAGGTCGAAGATGAAGGCCCGCCGCGCGCCGAAGCGCTCCGCGAGGAGGCCGAAGCAGATCTTTCCGGCGATGCCGCTCGCCGCGAGCAGCCCGAGGGCGAGCGAAGCGACGGTGAGGCTCGCGCCCTCGTTGCCGAGGTGGACCACCACGTGCGGCAGGATGGTGGCGTAGGTGAAGCAGCCGAGGCAGACCGCCACCGCGATCACGTAGAAGCTGCGGGTGCGCAGCGCGCGCCGCGTCGTCCAGTGCTCTTCTTCTCCCTCCGAAGGCGCCGCGTCCTGCGTCCCGGACGCGTCGGACCCGGCCGGGGCGCCCAGGGGACGCTCCCGCACCACGAGGAGGGAGTAGAGGGCGACGCCGAAGCAGGTCAGGCCGATCGCGATGTACGCATCACGCCAGGTGCCGAGCGCGAGGATCAGCGCGGTCGCCGGCGGGACCACGAGCCCGCCGAAGTTGGCGCCCGCGTTCGTGATCCCCATCATGCGACCGCGGGTGCGCCGGAACCACAGGCCGATGAGACGCCCGGCGGGCAGAATGGTGGTGCCCGCGAAAGGCACGAGCTGGAGGAAGCTCAGCGCGTACCAGTGCCAGAGCTCGCTCATGAAGGGTCGGAGCATGAAGCTCGTGCCCATCGTCAGCAGCGACCCGACCATGACGGGACGGGCCCCGTAGCGGTCCATCAGGCGTCCGAGCACAGGCGCGGCCAGCGTGCCGAGCGCGGTGAAGGACAGCGACGCGCTGATCTGGGTGCGGGTCCAGCCGAAGGCCTCCTCCAGGGGCTCGACGAAGTGGCCGAACGCGTACTGCGTCGCGCCGATCGAGATCGACATCGAGAGGAACGCGGCGGAGGCGGCGAGCCAGCCGCGGACCGGGTCCCGCGAGCTGGGAGGGGTCAAAGCCGGTGCGCGAAGGGCTCGATTCCGAGCTTGTTGCGCAGGATCTCCTCACGGGTCAGACCGTGCAGCTCGTGGGGGAAGACCAGCCAGCGCTCCGTCTCGTGAACGTAGTAGTCGGGCACCCGCTCGGTGCGGTTGTTGCCCGGCTTGAAGTAGACGGTGGCGATCCGGGTGTCAGTGGGAGCGTTGCGGCGGGCCTTGCGCCGCAGGTGGGAGATCACCGCGTCTATGCTGAGCCCGGTGTCGAACACGTCGTCGACGATGAGCAGGCTCTGATCCGCGTTCACGTTGTCGATGATGTACTGCATGCCGTGGACGCGGATCCGGGACCCGGTGCGGGCGATCCCCCGGTAGAAGGACGTGCGGATCGCGATGTGGTCGGTCTTGACGTCGAAGAAGTCCAGGAGCTCCTGCACCGCGATCCCGACCGGGGTGCCGCCCCGCCACACCCCCACGATGAAGCTCGGGCGGAAGCCGCTGTCGAGGATCTGCATGCCGAGGCGGAAGGAGTCCTCGAGCAGGGACTGGGCGCTGATGTAGGTCTTGGGGACTGCCGCCGGTTCGGAGTGGGACCGGATCTCGGCGAGGTATTCGGCCATGGAACTGCGCTCGGACGCTTCGGGCGGCGGGGAGTGTAGCCTGAACGGAGGGTCTTGGCCGCCCGGTCGCCGCCGCGCCGCCTGCTACGCCTCGACCTGCTCCTCGATCCGGAATCGGATGATGCGCAGCACCTGTTCCAGTGCGGCCTCGCGCTCGAGCTCCACCGGGCGGGGGAGACGGTGCTCGAAGGCGGCCAGGATCTGCGCGCCGCTCGCGCCCCTGACCGCGAGGATGAAGGGAAAGCCGAAGCGCTCGCGGTAGGCGCGGTTGCATGACTCGAAGCGTGCGCGCTCCTCGGGGCCCAGCCGGTCGAGGCCGGCGCCGGCCTGCTCGCGCCGCGAGTCCGCGCTCAGGGCGCCGAGTCGGGTGGCGAGATCCGGATGTGCGCGCAGCAGCGCGAGGCGCGCCTCCTCCGATCCGCCGCGCACCGCGTCGGCGAAGGCCGCCACCATGCTCTCCCGACTCGGAAAGGGACGCCGGCGCGCCGCCCCGGCCGCGACCCAGGGCGAGTGCTCGGCGACACCGCCGAAGCGGGCGACGAAATCCGCCTCGGCGAGGGCGTTCACTGCGGCGAGGCGGAGCGGGGAGGCGCTCACGGTGACGGGTCGGAGAGCCAGGCGCCGAGAAGGCGGCGCTCCTCCTCGTCCATGCCGCTGAGGTTGCCGAGCGGCATGACGTGGGTCTCGACCGCGTTCTGCCGCACGAGCGGCGCGTAGCGGCGCAGGTCTTCCAGCGTCTCCAGCACCATGTTGGCGGGGGGCGTGCGGAAGACCTGGCTTGCGGGCTCGTGGGCGTGGCAGGTGGTGCAGTGAACGTGAACGATCTCCAGGACCCGCGCGCCGTCCACCGCCGGCGCGCCGCTTCCGGCGTCACGGGGCGCGGGCGTGGTCATCCACAGGGCGGCGACGAGGCACGCCGCGATGACGGGTGCGGCCCAGGCGAGCGCCCCGGCGGGGCGCCCCACCTCGACGCGCACCAGGAGATGGCGGGCGCTCGCGCCTCCGATGACGATCAGCCCCACGAGCAGCCACGCCTGCGGATGGCCGGTGAGCAGGGGGTAGTGGCCGCTGACCATCAGCACGAGCACCGGGAGCGTCAGGTACGTGTTGTGCACCGAGCGCTGTTTTCCGATGGCGCCGTGGCGCGGGTGCGGATCCACGCCCGCACGCAGGGCGGCGACGATCTTCCGCTGGTGCGGGATGATCACCGCGAACACGTTGGCGGCCATGATGGTGCCGGCGAGCGCGCCGACGTGGACCAGCGCGCTGCGCGCGCTGAACACGTGGGTGTAGGCCCAGGCCGCGGCGAGGATCAGGACGAACACCAGCCCCGCCAGGAGCACCGGGTGATCGCCGGCACGGGAACGGCAGAGGCCGTCGTACACGAACCACCCGAAGGCGAGGCTCGCGATCGAAATGACGATGGCCTGGGGCGCGTCGAGCGCCATCACCGCGGGATCGATGAGCCAGACCCCGGGGTTGAGGTAGTACTGCACCACCATCAGCGCGAAGCCGGTGAGCCAGGTGAGATAGGCCTCCCACCGGAACCAGACGAGGTGGGAGGGCAGGGCGTCCGGCGCGACCTGGTACTTCTCGACGTGGTAGAAGCCCCCGCCGTGCACCTGCCAGGCGCTGCCCGCGACCCCCGGCGCCGCCCCCGCCCGACGCTCGAGCGAGAGGTCGAGGGCGATGAAGTAGAAGGAGGTGCCGATCCAGCCAATGCCGGCAATGAGGTGCGCCCAGCGCAGCAGCAGGTTCAGCCAGTCCGCGGCGAAGGCGCTCATCGTGCCTCCGCGGAGCACGCCCGCGAGGCCCCCGACGGACTGCGTCCGGTGCTGTCGCGATGCATCCTCGGCTGCCTCATTCCGCCGCCGGCCTCGGGTCCCGCACTGCCTCGGTGCCGCGAATCATGGTGCGTTCCCACGGGCAGATTCTGTCAAGAGCAGGAAGGTGCCCACCCCGGCCCTGCCGGGCCGGAGTGGGCGTGCGGAGGTGGCGCTGCGTGCGCTATTGCGGCAGCTCGTCGTCGACGCCCTTCACGTACCAGTTCATGCCGAGCAGGACGCCGTCGTCGAGGTGCTCGCCTTCGCCGATGACCATTTCGCCGTCCTGGCGGTAGATGGGACCGGCAAAGGGGTGCATGGCGCCGCTGCGGATCTTCTCGGTCGTGTCCGCCGCCATCGCGGCGACGTCGTCGGGCATGTTCGTGAAGGGGGCCATCACGACCATGCCTTCGGCCATCCCGTCCCAGGTGTCCGAGGACTCCCAGGAGCCGTCGAGGACGGCCTGGGTGCGGGCGACGTAGTAGGGTCCCCAGTTGTCGATGATCGAGGTGAGCTGGGCCTTCGGCGCGAAGTGGATCATGTCCGACGCCTGGCCGAAGCCGAGCACGCCCTTCTCCTGCGCGGTCTGGATGGGCGCGGTGGAGTCGGTGTGCTGGGCGATGATGTCCGCGCCCTGGCCGATCATGACCTCGGCCGCGTCCTTCTCCTTGCCCGGATCGAACCAGGAGTTCACCCACACCACCTTGACCTTGAAGTCGGGGTTGACGGACTGGGCGCCGAGCATGAAGGCGTTGATGCCGCGCACCACCTCGGGGATGGGGAAGGAGGCCACGTAGCCCGCGACCCCGCTCTTCGACATCTTCGCCGCGATCTGACCGATCACGTAGCGGCCCTCGTAGAAACGCGCGATGTAGGTCGACACGTTGTCGGAGCGCTTGTAGCCGGTGGCGTGCTCGAACTTCACGTCCGGGAAGTTCTCGGCGACCTTGATGGTGGGGTCCATGTAGCCGAAGGAGGTTGTGAAGACGAGGCCGGCGCCGTCGCGCACGAGGCGGGTGATGGCGCGCTCCGCGTCCGGTCCTTCGGGCACGCTCTCGACGTACACCGTCTCGACCTTGTCACCGAGCTGGTCCTCGAGCATGAGGCGTCCCTGGTCGTGGGTGTAGGTCCACCCGTGGTCGCCGATGGGGCCGACATAGAGGAATGCGACCTTCAGCTTGTCGTCGCCCGACACCGCGGTGACCGCGAGCGAGAGCGCGAGGCCGGCGGCCATTGCGAGCATTTTCTTCATGGGATGTTCTCCTCTTCAGAGTTTCCGTGGTTGGATGTCGTGATGCCTGGCGCCGGGGAGCCAGGTCCGGGACGCTGCCTTCGCCGAAGGCGCAGCGACCCATGTCGACACGAACGCCCTGCTCTCGGCCCTGCTCCTCCCGGGAAACAGGGGCCGCGTTCGAAGCGACAGAAAGTCAATGTATTCAGCAGGTTGAAACGGGCAGCGACGCCTGGACGGCGACCGGATTGCCGAGTCCGGAGGCGGATCATCGGTCCGGCACGAAGGTCTGGCCGATGCAGGCAGGGGTGTTCACTTTCGTCAGGAGACGATTGCCGGAGATCACCACCAGCGCCGCGATGGTCACGAGATAGGGCAGCGAGGAGAGCAGCTGCGAGGGGATGCCGATGCCGATGCCCTGGACGTAGAGGCCCATGATCCACACCGTGCCGAAGAGGTAGGCGCCGACCGCGACCCGCCGCGGGGCCCAGGTGGAGAAGACGACGAGGGCCAGCGCGATCCAGCCCCGGCCCGCGCTCATGTTCTCGATCCACAGGGGAGTGTAGGCGAGCGAGAGGTATCCTCCGGCGAGCCCCGAGCAGAGACCGCCGAATGCGATGCAGCCGTAGCGCACCGCGATCACGCGGTAGCCGAGCGCGTGGGCCGAGTGGTGGTTGCCTCCGGTGGCACGGATCACCAGGCCCAGTCGGGTGCGCGAGAGGACCCAGGCCACGAGCGCGGTGAGGGCGAGCGACGCGTAGACGAGCAGGTCCTGCCCGAAGAGCACCGGGCCGAGCAGCGGCAGGTCGCTCAGCCCGGGAACGTGGATCGGGGTGAGCTTCACCCCCGGCAGACCGGTGAAGCCCTCGCCGATCAGGCCGGAGAGTCCGAGGCCGAAGAGGGTGAGCGCGAGGCCGGTGGCGACCTGGTTCGTCACCAGGGTCTGGGTGAGGAAGGCGAAGAGCAGCGACATTGCGATGCCCGCGCCCACCGCCGCCACCACGCCGAGCGCGGCCGAGCCCGTGGTGTACGCGGCCGCGAACCCGGCCACCGCCCCCATCACCATCATCCCCTCGACCCCGAGGTTGAGCACCCCGGAGCGCTCGGTGACGAGCTCCCCGATCGCCGCGAGCAGGAGTGGCGTCGACGCGGTGATGACCGTCAGCAGGACCGCTTCGAGCGCGCTCATGGCGCTTGCTCCGCGCCGGCCGTCCCTGCGCCCGGGCGTCGCCCGAAGCGCAGGCGGTAGCGGATCAGCGTGTCGCAGGCGAGGATGAAGAAGAGCAGCATGCCCTGGAAGACCTGGGTGGTCTTGCCCGAGATGCCGAGCACGATCTGGGCCGACTCGCCGCCGAGATAGCTGATGCCGAGCACCAGGCCCGCCAGCAGCACCACGACCGGGTTCAGGCGCCCGAGAAAGGCCACGATGATCGCGATGAATCCGTAGCCGGGCGAGATGGAGGGCTGGAGCTGCCCTACCGGTCCCGCCACCTCGCAGATGCCGGCCAGCCCCGCGAGCCCGCCGGAGATACCGAAGCACAGCCACACCGTGCGCGAGCGGGAGAAGCCTCCGAAGGCGGCGGCGCGGGGCGCTTCTCCGCTCACCCGGATCTCGAAGCCCTTGAGCGTGCGGGCCATGAACACGAAGAGCAGCGCGACCGCGATGAGCGCGAGAAGCGCGCCGAGATGCACGCGCCCCGCCCCGAGGGTGGGCAGGCTCTGCCAGGCCTGGAACTCGATCGATTCGGGAAAGTTGTAGCCGCCCGGGTCACGCCAGGGCCCGCGCACCAGCCAGTCGAGGAGATACTGCGCGACGTAGACCAGCATGAGGCTGGTCAGGATCTCGTTCACCCCGAAGCGGTTGCGCAGCAGGGCGGGGACCGCCGCCCACGCCATTCCCCCGAGCGTGCCGAGGAGGAGCATCAGGGGCAGCACCAGGAAGGAGTCCCAGTGCGGCGCGAGTATCGGCACCGAGGCGCCGGCGATGGCCCCGACCGTGAGCTGGCCTTCCGCGCCGATGTTCCAGATGTTGGCGCGGAAGCACACCGCGAGCCCGACGCCGATCAGCACGAGCGGCGCCGTCTTGACGATCAGCTCCTCGATCGACCACAGGGTGGTGACCGGCTCCACGAAGTAGATGAAGAGCGCGCGCAACGGGTCGAGCCCGCTCGCGGCGAAGATGATGGCGCCCGCGATCACGGTGAGCGCGATGGCGATCAGGGGGGAGATCACACTCATGGCGCGGCTTCGCTCCGGGCGCTGCTCGAGCCAGAGTCTCACGGCGCCCGCTCCCCGGAGGCGGCGCCCGTTTCGTGCGCCCCGGCCATGAGGAGGCCGATCCCTTCGCGGTCGATCGAGTTCGCCGCGTGCGTCCCGGAGAGCTCGCCGCGCGAGATGACCGCGATGCGGTCGGCGATCTCGAAGATCTCGTCGAGGTCCTGGCTGATCACCAGCACCGCGGCGCCGGCCCGGGCCATGTCGATGAGGGCCTGGCGGATGAGCGCGGCGGCGCCCGCGTCCACTCCCCAGGTCGGCTGGTTGATCACCACGATGCGTGGACTGCGATCGAGCTCCCGTCCGAGGACGAACTTCTGGAGGTTCCCCCCGGAGAGCGCGCTCGCCTGCGGGTTGGGATGGCTGGTGCGCACGTCGAAGGCCCGCACCACGCGCTCGCTCACCTCGCGGGTCCGGGGGCGGTCGACGAAGCCCGCGTGCACCATCTCCGCGTCGGAGGCGTGGCGTGTGAGCAGCACGTTGTCGGAGAGCTCGAGGCTGGGAAGCGCGCTGTGCCCGAGCCGCTCCTCGGGCACGAAGGCGGCTCCGAGGCGGCGCCGCGCGGTGATGCCCTGTCCGCCGCAGGGCATGCCGGCGAGCGCCACGCTCGCCTCGGCCGGGGCGAGGCGCTCTCCGGATAGCGCGTCGAAGAGCTCTGTCTGTCCGTTGCCCGCCACGCCCGCGATCGCGACCACCTCGCCCGTTCGCACCTCGAGGGAGATGTCGTGCAGGCGCACCCCGAAGGGGCCCTCCGCGGGAAGGGTCAGGTCCGAGACCGCCAGCATGACCGCGTCCTCGCTCTCGCGCGCTTCCGTGCGCACCTCGTGCACGTCCGCCCCCACCATGAGGCGGGCGAGGGACGCGGCGGTCTCCTGCGTGGGATCCACGTTGGCGGTGACCCGGCCGTGGCGCAGGATGGTGGCGTGGTGGCACAGGCGCTTCACCTCTTCCAGCCGGTGCGAGATGTAGAGCACCGCGCAGCCCTCGCCGGCGAGGCGGCGCAGGGTGACGAAGAGCTGATCGGCCTCCTGCGGAGTGAGCACCGCGGTCGGTTCGTCCATGATGAGCAGGCGAGGCTCCTGCAGCAGGCAGCGGACGATCTCGATGCGCTGGCGCTCGCCCACCGAGAGATCCGCAACCAGGGCGTCGGGGGCCAGCGGCAGGCCGTACTCCTGCGAGACCTCCACGATGCGCGCCGCGAGCGCCTCCCGGTCGAAGGCGCCGGGCAGGGCGAGCGCGATGTTCTCCGCCACCGTGAGGGCGTCGAAGAGCGAGAAGTGCTGGAAGACCATGCCGATCCCCAGACGCCGGGCGGCGGCCGGGTTGGCGACGCTCACCGGTCGGCCGCGCCAGCGCAGCTCACCGCCGCTCGGCTGCAGGGCGCCGTAGATGACCTTGACCAGCGTGGACTTGCCGGCGCCGTTCTCCCCGAGCAGGGCGTGGATCGTCCCCGGGCGCAGGGAGAGGGAGACCTCGTCGTTGGCGGTGAAGTCGCCGAAGCGCTTCACGATGCCGATGGCTTCGAGCAGGTAGCCCGGGTCGGTCGAGGTTTCGCTCACCGAGCGCTCCGCGCGCGCGGCGCGGGCCCGACCGGCTCACCGCAATGCAGCAACTGGATCTCCATGTCGCGCGCAAACCCCACTTCCGGGGGATGATGCCGATCGGTCGCTGCCGATCAACCTGGGCTGATGGGCATGACGGTGTGCGTGGGAGGGGAGAGGGACAGCAGACATGGCCGCTTGACCGGATTTCTTTCCATTGTATAGCGCACAGGCTCCCCTGCTCTTGCCTACTGTCCGACTGATTCCGAGCCCGATCGTGGTGACCCGAAGGACTCGGGGTTCACGCCTTCACCGCAATGCATGGGGTCGCGGCACCCCGCCACCCCCAAATCGGAGTGCGCCAGTCTTCACTCCGCGGGCGACCGGGCCGTGAGGCGCCCGTCAACCCACTCCGCCGATCTTGTCGGGCTTGTTCCAGAACACGAAGGTTCGCTGTACCCAGACGACGAACATGAACATCGCCAGTCCCAGGAAGCTGAGGTAGATGATCAGCGAGAACACTCGCGGTGTGTCGAGCTGCGAGGCCGAGACGCGGATCAGCGCGCCGACCCCCTTGCCGCCCCCGAGGAACTCGCCGGTTATCGCTCCCGCCATCACGCCGACGGCGGCGATCTTGAGGCCGGTGAATACGTACGGCAGTCCCGTAGGCAGCTTCAGGCGAATCAGAGTCTGGAGCCGGGACGCGCCCATCGACTTGAACAGGAAGCGTTCGTTCTCGGTGGCGGCGTACAGCCCGGCCGCGGTCGACACGACGACCGGAAACGTGGCGATGAAGGCTGCGAGCGCCACCTTGGACGAGATCCCGAAGCCGAGCCAGGCGATGAAGAGAGGCGCGAACGCGACCTTCGGCATCGTGTCGATCGCGACGAGAATCGGCATGACCGCGCGCTCCCCGAACTTGGTTTCTCCGACCAGCGTGCCGAGACAGAAACCGAGCCCCACCGCGATCAGGAACGCATAGATTACCGTCAGAGTGGTGGTGATGAATGCATCGAGGACGTATCCGCCGGAGGTCAGGTTGCTTCCCACGAAGACGAGGTCGGCACCGGTCTCGGCGGGGCTCGGCAGGATGATGGGCGAGACGATTGCGAGCCGGGTGACAATCCACCACAGCGCGACGACTCCGAAGACGAGAATCGAAATGGCTATCGGTCTCGGTATCCGGTCGATAAATGGATCGCGTTCGACCCAGACCGTGTCCCCGGTCCCCGAACTTGCCTGGAGAGTATCGCCAGTGGGCATCAGAGGAACCCCTCCCTGTCGAGTTTCGCGCGTATCTGACTCACGACTTCGCCGAATCGTGCGGTGTTGATCATGTCGAGCGTTCGCGGGCGCGGCAGGCCGATTTCGACGACGTCCGCAATGCGCCCCGGGTTGGCCTGCATCACGTAGATCCGATCGGAGAGGATGACCGCTTCCGGAATCGAGTGGGTGACCAGGAACGCGGTGGCGTGACGCTCCATGCAAATGCGCTGAAACTCCATGTTCATGAAGTCACGGGTCAGCTCGTCGAGCGCCGAGAACGGCTCATCGAGCAGGAGCACGGCGGGGTTGGTGATCAACATCCGGCAGATTGCCGCGCGCTGCGCCATCCCGCCCGAAAGCTCGCCCGGATAGACATCCGTTGCCTCTCCCAGTCCGACCAGCTCGAGGAGCTCTCGCGCCCGCGCCGTCGCGTCGCGCGCCGCGGCACGTCCGCGGCGGACCTCGATCGGCAGCACGACATTCTCAATCGTGGTCTTCCAGGGCAGAAGCGTCGCCTGCTGGAACATCATTCCGATATCGGCACGCGGCCCCATCACCGGTTGCTGCTCGAGCACCACTCGTCCGGAGGTGGGCGGAATGAGCCCCGCCATGACCTTCAGGAGCGTGGACTTGCCACACCCGGAGGGGCCGATGACCGAGGCGAACTCGCCCCTGCCGAGGACGAGGTTGACATCGTCGATCGCGCGTAGCTGATTGCGCGAATAGACCTTGGTCAGCCGCTCGATCGAGTACACCGGCCGATGGTCATCGGCCGGTGTGCTCGATGTTGCCGGTGTAACGGGATGCCGGGTCAGGGCGCGTTCCACGCATCGATGTGGACGTTGGTGTAGCCCGCGCTCAGGTCTTCGAAGGGACCATCCAGCGCGCCGCCGTCCAGCAGGCTCTGTTGCCAGGCCTCCCAATGCTCCGGCGGCTGGTAGCCGAAGCCCCGGTCCATGTAGGCATCCGTCGGAGTCATTCGCTCGATCACCGCGTCGAGGAGCGCCGCGGCGAATTCGCGGTCCTCGCCCTCCTGCGGGTTGCCGGCCGCCATGTGCGTGAGCGCCTGGTCCTTGTTGGCGGGGTCGGACATGAAGCGCGTGCCCCGCACCAGCGCGCGGCCGAATCCCTCGACGACCTCGGGATTCTCGTCCATGTAGCTCTGCAGCACGGCATATCCGTTGCCGAAGAAGCCGAGGTATTCGTCGGGCGTAATCTCGTTGAGCTCCAGGCCTCGCGAAGCGAGGATTGCCGCGTCCGATACGGCGCCGGCATAGGCCTCGACCTCACCCCTCAGGAAGGCGACCGCGGCCGTGCCGCCATCGCCCACCGGCAGGAAGGTGTAGTCCTCTCCCTGCGTCATTCCTGCGTCGGTCAGGATCGCCTGTGCGAAGGACACCTCCGCCCCGTCCGCGGTGCCGACGCCGATCACCTGCCCCCGGAGGGATTCCACGCTGTCCCTGCCGGAATCCGCCTTCACCAGCAGTCCGAACACGCTCTTGGGGTAGAGGTTGTAGAAGAAGACCACGTCGAGCCCGCGCTTCCTCGCAGCCAGCACCGGACCCGGGCCCGGCGCTCCAATCTGGGCCTGTCCCGCCGACATCGCCTGCAGCACCTGCGACGACCCGTCGACGGCCTCCACGGTGAGCGACAGCCCCTCCTGCTCGAAGTATCCTTCTCCGATCGCCGCCCACATGGGCGCCCACGTGATCGCCGAAGGGTTCGGCACCGCCACGGTGATGCTCATCTGAGCGCTGGCGCCTGGCGCAAATCCCATCCCCAGCGCAATGACCGCGCCGGCAATGAGGCCGCCGACTCGCGTTCGCGTGTTCCACTTGCCTGCTCGCATATCGAATCCTCCCGGATGATTTCTGAAGTCGGATACGCTGGCCGTGCCGGAGCCGGCCGGGTCGCAGATCACTCCATTTCAATGAGAACTGCAAGCTTCGAGTCGATCACGCCGGAGCGGAGCGACGCAAGCGATACCGCATCGCGCTCACGCTCGACGCTCGTCAGATCCGGTCTCGTCGGTCTGCCGGACGCGCTCGCGAGCGTCTCTTTCGCGCAGCCGAGCTTCCCCGCGATCGACCCGAGCGCCGCCCACTGAGTGTCCTGTGCGGACCGGCGCACGAGCGCCATGCGAAGGGCCTGTTCCCGGTTTTCCCGTGAGCACCGATCCTCAGGCCGATTCGCCCAGGCGTCGCAGTCCGGCGTCGAGGTCCGCCATGAGGTCCTCCGGATCCTCGAGCCCGATGTGCAGGCGCATGAGGAAGGGGGCTTCCGCCCAGGGCGCCGCACTGCGGGGGAGCGGGGTGTCGTAGAGCGCCACCAGGCTCTCGTAGCCGCCCCACGACGAGCCGATGCGGAACAGGGATAGAGCGTCGACCATGCGTGCGACCGCCGCCCGGTCGCTGGTGTCGAGCACGACGCCGAAGAGGCTCGCCGCACCCTCGAAGTCCCGCCGCCACAGCGCATGCCCGGGATCGCCGGGCAGGGGCGGGTAGAGCACCCGCCGCACTCCGGGCTGTTCGGCGAGCCACGTGGAGAGGGCGAGCGCCGAACGGGCCTGGCGCCGGATCCGCACCGAGAGCGTGCGCAGCCCGCGCAGGGCGAGATAGCAGTCATCGGGTCCCGACACCTCGCCGAAGGCCATCACGGTGTCTGCGAGGCGGCGGTGGAGCGCCTCGTTGGCGAGCGTGACGAGACCGATCACGAGGTCCGAATGACCGGCGAAGTACTTGGTTCCGGCCTGGATGGAGATGTCGACGCCGTGGGCAAGCGGCTTGAAGAAGAGGGGAGTCGCCCACGTGTTGTCCATCGCGCTCAGAATGTCGCGCTCCCGTGCCGCGCCGGCGATGGCGGGAACGTCCTGCATCTCGAAGGTCAGCGAGCCCGGCGCTTCGAGGAACACGAGGCGGGTGTTGGCACGAAAGAGCCGCCGGATGTCCGCGCCGATGCCGGGGTCGTAGTAGGTCGCCTCCACGCCGTAGCGTGCCAGCACCTCGTCGCAGAAGCGGCGGGTGGGGCCGTACACGGAATCGGTGACGAGAACGTGGTCCCCGGCCGACGCGAACGCGCAGAGCGTCATGGTGATGGCGGAAAGGCCCGACGCGGTGACCACCGTGCGGCAGCCGCCTTCGAGCGCGGCGACCGTCTCGGCGAGCGCCCGGGCGTTGTGGGTGCCGTTCGCCCCGTAGGTGATCGCCTCGTAGGCCCGTCCATCGTCGAAGCGCCGGAGATAGCTCTCGATGTCGGGGGAGAGAATCGTCGAAGCCCGGTACACGGGCAGGTTGACGGTGCCCTCGGGCTCGACCCGGCCCCTGCCGGCCGCGACGAGCCGGGTGTCGTCCTTCATGCGTGGGAGTGAATCCATGGCAATTGCGGATAGCGGCGGCGCCGGAGCGCGGAATGGTACGGCGCGGGGCAGCGCGTGGCGATCCTGCGTGGGCCGCTCGGGCTCCGGAAGGCGCAGGAACAAGGGGGCGCATCGACGGCGGCGCGGGCCGCAATGTGGGTTATTCTCCACGCTACCGGCCGCGCCTGCCGGCCGAATTGCCGGAGAAGTCCCATGAGCGCGCTTCCCGACCGAGACGCCGCCGCCGCGCTGCGTGTTCGCCCGATGTCGATCCACATCGGCGCCGAGATCGAAGGCGTCGACCTCACGCGTCCCCTCGCGCCCGGCGCCGTGGCCGCAATCCGGGCCGCGCTGCTCGAGTGGAAGGTGGTGTTCTTCCGCGGGCAGGCGCTCGACCACGCGCAGCACGTCGCCTTCGCACGCCAATTCGGCGACCCCACCCCGGGGCACGTGGTGTTCGGGGGCGACTCCGTCTATCCGGAGATTTACTCGGTCGCCAAGCACCGGGTCGCGAACAGCGTCGTAGGCGTGCCCCACGTGCGGCCCTGGACGGGCTGGCACACCGACATCACTGCCGCTCTGAACCCGCCGGCCGCATCCATCCTGCGCGGCGTCACCGTCCCGCCCTACGGCGGCGACACGCTCTGGACCAATCTCGTGGTCGCCTACCGCAACCTGTCCGCGCCGATGCGGCGCTTCCTCGAGGACTTGAGGGGCATCCACCGTTTCGAAGACCAGCAGGAAGGCAGGATGAGCCGCGAGTACGCGGAGCACGTGCGACGCTCGCGCTTCGAGAGCGAGCATCCCCTGGTTCGCATCCACCCGGAGACGGGGGAGAAGGTGCTCTTCGTGAGCCCGGGGTTCCTCAAGTCGATCGTGGGGCTCGCGCCCCGCGAGAGCGAGGCCCTCCTCGAGCTGCTGTGGGAGCACGCGGTGCGGCCGGAGTTCACGGTGCGATTCCGGTGGGAGCCGGGCAGCGTCGCGTTCTGGGACAACCGCGCGACCGCGCATCTCGCCCCCCGCGACATCTTCGACAGCGACTTCGAGCGCCAGTTCTACCGGGTCACCCTCGTCGGTGACGTGCCGCGGGGCGTGGACGGGAGGGAGTCGACGCCCATCGACGGCGATCCGATAGTCCCGGTCTGAGCCGGCTGTCCGCTCACGGGGCGAGTCGCAAGAGACCCTACACCCGCCGCGCCCGGCGGCGGGGGCGCGGCGGGTGAGGGCGTCCCGCGCGGCGGGAGGGGAGGCCGCGCCGCGGGGATGAGGCTCATCCGATCAGGCCGCCGTCCTCGCGGTTGATCGCGATGACCGCGGAGCGCGGCACCGAGCCGCCACCGCCCGGGAAGTGACTCCCGCCCTTCTCTCCGGGGTGCTGGATGCCCACGAAGACGCTGCGCCGATCCGGACTGAAGGCGAATCCGGTCACCTCGCATTCCTTCGGGCCCACCATGAAGCGACGAATCTCGCCGGTCTCGGGGTCCGCGATGAGCATCTGGTTGTTGCCCTGGCCCGCGAAGTCGTCCGCGTTCGAGTAGTTGCCGTCGGTCTGGATCCACATGAGCCCGTTGCGGTCGAAGGCGAGACCGTCGGGCGAGTTGAACATGTTGCCGGCGTTCACGTTGGCGGACCCCGCCCGGGCGTCTTCGTGCACCGTCGGGTTGCCCGCGATGACGAAGAGGTCCCAGTCGAAGCCCTGCGCGCCGTGATCGCCGCCGTCCGGCCTCCAGCGCACTATCTGGCCGTACTTGTTGGCTTCGCGCGGGTTCGGGCCGTTCACCGGGGTGAGGTCGCCGCCCGCGTTGGGCTTCTTCCCGCGGTTCCTGTTGTTGGTGAGGCAGCAACAGGCCTCGGTGCGGATCGGGTTGGCGGCCACCCACTCGGGGCGGTCCATGGTGGTGGCTCCCACCGCGGAGGCGGCCTGGCGGGTGCGAACGGCAATCTCCGCCGGACCGCTCATGCCGGTCGAGGCCGGCGTGAGATCCTTCCACTCGCCGCGTCCGTCGTCCTCGAACTTCGCCACCGAGAGCGTTCCGCTCTCGAGGAGGTCCGAGTTCTCACCCCCCGCACGGTAGGCGCGCTCGCTCACGAAGCGGTAGAGGAACTCGCCGCGCTCGTCGTCGCCCATGTAGACCACGACGCGACCGTCCGCCGCGAGCACCACTTCGGCGTTCTCGTGCTTGAGGCGACCGAGGGCGGTGCGCTTCTTCGGCGTCGAGTGCGGGTCGAAGGGATTGATTTCCACCACGTAGCCGGCGCGGTTGGGTTCGTTCGGGTGGCGCGAGATGTCGAAGCGCTCGTCGGTCGTGGCCCACGCGTACCCCCGGTCCTCCGGCCCCACCCCGTAGCGCCGGTGGTCCTCGTTCGGCCGGTAGTCGGGATCGCTCGACGAGAAGTACCCGTTGAAGTTCTCCTCGCAGGCGAGGTAGGTATCCCAGGGAGTGCGCCCGTTGCCGCAGTTGTTCCAGGTGCCGAGCGAGACGGTGCCGCTCGGGTCCGCGTCCGTCCTGAGCAGCTCATGTCCGCGGGCGGGGCCGGTCAGCTCCATCGGCGTGTCGGCGGTGATGCGGCGGTTGTAGGGCGAGTCGTGGACGATGGTCCAGCGCCCGTCGCGCTCGGCCACCTCGACCACGCTGACTCCGTGTCCGGCCTTCCCCTTGCGCACGTCGTCCGCGTTCTCGGGGGCGCCGGACTCGCGGTTGCCGTAGATGATGCGACGGTTCACGTACTCGTTGTTGACGGCGAGGACGTGGCGGCGCCCGTGCATGAAGAGGGCCATTCCATCGTTGTTGTCGCCGAAGGCTCTCTCCTGGCTGGCGCCGGTGCCCCGCGTATCGGGGTCGAAGGCGGGGGCGTCCGACCACAGTGGATCCCCCCACCGGACGACTACGTGCCAGCGGTAGCCCGGCGGCACGGTGACGGTGTCGAGGGTGTTCGCGGAGACCTGCGCAAAGGCGAGCCGCTCCGCGGCGTCCGCCGAGCGGGAGGCGAGGCCGGTCGTTCCCGCGCCGATGATCGTCGCGGCGCCGAGCGCGGCGCCGCCGCGGAGCAGGGCGCGGCGCGACATCATGCGTTCCGCTATGCGGTCGAAATCGGTGCGCAGGGGCGGGGGATTGCGAAGTTCGTCGAACTCGTCGAAGGAAATCTCGTGGTCATGGGTGCGAGACATGCGCTCGTCTCCGTCTGGATGAGAAGGATGGCGTCCGGGGGCGCCTGCTTGCGGCCTCCCGGGTCGGGTACGGACTATGAAAGCGCGAAGTGTCAGAGCGATGATCCGGATGTTGCACTTCCACGGCAGGCGCCGCTCGGCAACGCTCCACCCTGCGCGCATAATGCTCCCCCTTGCAATCGACGCTCCGACGAGGTGCCGCCATGGTGCTCGACGAGAAGCTCTCCACCGGGGACATCATCGTGCTCGACGGCGCGACCGGCACCGAGATCGCGCGCCTCGGTGGGGCGATGAACGCCGCTGCGTGGTGCGGCGTGGCGACACGGACCCACCCCGACACGGTGCGCCGGGTGCACGAGGCCTACCTCGAGGCGGGCGCCGACGTGGTGACCGCCAACACCTTCGCCACCTGCCGGCACGTGCTGGAAGGGGCGGGGCTGGGCGACGAGACGGTGGCCATCAACCGGCGGGCGGTCGAGCTCGCGTGCGAGGCGCGAGACCGGGTCGCCCCCGACCGCCCGGTGGCGGTCGCCGGGTCCATGTCCAACACCTGCGCGTGGCTTCCGGGTACGGTCACGCCCGACCCGGCCCATCTTCCTTCGCCGGAGCAGGAAGCGGCCAACTACCGGGAGATGGCGGACACCCTCGCGGAAGCGGGGTGCGACCTGCTGGTGATGGAGATGATGCTCGATGTCGAGCACGCGCTCCGGGTCACCGAGGCGGCGATGGCCACCGGGCTGCCGGTGTGGGTGGGCATCAGCGCCAGTCGGGGGGCCGACGGCGCCATGGTGGGATGGGACCTGGGCCTGGAGATGAAGGGCCGCGTTTCCGAATCCTACGAGCCTCCCGAACCCGAGCCGCTCGAAGCCATCATCGACGCGTTGGCCGCTCTCGGTCCCCAGGCCGTCGGCATCATGCACAGCACGCCCGAATCCACGACCCCCGGGCTCGAGGTGCTCTTCGGGCGCTGGCGGGGCCCGGTCATGGCCTATCCCGAGACGGCGTACTTCGATACGGAGACCCAACTGGCGGGGGCGCGGATAGACCCGGACGAGTTCGCCGAGGACTGCCGGCGCTGGGTGGAGTCGGGAGTGCAGATCATCGGCGGGTGCTGCGGCACCACCATCGCGCACATCCGGGCCATGGTGGACCGACTGCCCGCACGGGTGGGGGCTCGCCAGGCCGCCTGAGACACTTCCCTTCGCGTCCTCGTCCCTCGCAGCCCGACCGCTCTCGCGGCCCGGCCGGGACGCTCGAGGCTCACTCGTCCCAATCCGGCGGAGAGGGCCGGCTCGCGGCCCGGGGAACACACTCGAGCGACCATTCGCCTCGCGCCCACGACCAGAACTCCGAGGGCGGGGAGCCCTCGAGATCCGGAGGAGGGGCATGGCCGAGAAAGGTGAGCGCGTCGCGGGCCACGTCCGATGCCGGGCGCGCGCTGGTCGGCGCGGCGCGGGTCTGCTTGCTGAGCTTCTTTCCGCCGCGTCCGGTGGCCACCGGCACGTGGCCGTACTCGGGCCGTCGAAGGCCGAGCAGATCCTGGAGGTAGACCTGGTGCAGGGTGGCGAAGAGGAGATCCGCGCCGCGCACCACCCGCGTGATGCCCTGCTCCGCGTCGTCGACCGCGGTCGCCAGGTGGTAGGCGAAGATGCCGTCCGCGCGGTAGACGATGAAGTCGCCCACTTCCAGGGCGAGATCCTTGCGGAACCTGCCCCGCACCAGGTCAACCACCTCGCAGGCGCCGTCTCCGGCGCGTACCCGTACCGAGCGCGCGCGCCTTCCGGGGGGCAAGCCGGAGCGGCAGGTCCCGGGGTAGATGCGCCCGCCCGCTTCCCGGCGGGTGCAGGCGCAGGGGAAGCACAGGTCCCGTGCGCGCAGCGCCTGCAGCGCGGCCTCGTAGCGCTCCCGGCGCGCGCTCTGGTGAACGACCTCCCCGTCCCAGGCGAGCTCCAGGCGTTCGAGCTCGCGAAGTATCGCCGCGCCCGCGCCCGGCGCCACGCGGGGAGTGTCGATGTCGTCGATGCGCAGCAGCCACTCGTCGCCCCGGGAGCGGGCGTCGAGATAGCTCGCTACCGCCGCGACGGCCGAGCCGAAGTGCAGCTCTCCGGTGGGCGAAGGGGCGAAGCGCCCTCGCCCCCGCGATTCCGGCGGCCTCCCGTCCATCGTCTCGCTGCGCGGGTGCGCCATGGCGTCGAGTGTAGCGACCACCATGCCGGCGCGGACATCCGGGAGCTAACGCTTTCTTAGCACCTGGGGCCAAGTTGTTGTATCATCGAAAGGTGTCGATCGACGTACGTGCAAGCACCTCAGAGTAGATGCGCCTGCGCAAGGTCCGGTTGACGGGCTTCAAGTCCTTCGTCGACCCCACCACGATAGCCTTTCCCGGCAATCTGATCGGCATTGTCGGTCCGAACGGCTGTGGAAAGTCGAACATCATCGACGCGGTGCGCTGGGTCATGGGCGAGCTCTCCGCCCGCCATCTTCGCGGCGCTTCCATGGCCGATGTCGTGTTCACCGGCTCCCACGCCCGCCAGCCGCTCTCGCAGGCCGCGGTGGAGCTCGTGTTCGACAACAGCGACGGGCGCCTCGGAGGGCGATTCGCCTCCTACCCGGAGATCTCGATCAAGCGCCAGGTCGGTCGCGAGGGGTACTCCCAGTACTTCCTGAACTCCGCCCAGTGCCGCCGTCGTGACGTGATGGACGTGTTTCTCGGCACCGGTCTCGGACCGAGAAGCTACACCATCATCGAGCAGGGCACGATCTCCCGCCTGATCGAAGCCCGGCCGGAAGAGCTCAGGGCATTTCTCGAGGAGGCGGCGGGAATCGCCAAGTACCGCGAGCGTCGTCGCGAGACGGAGAACCGCATCCGCCGCGCGCGAGAAAACCTGGAGCGCCTGAACGATCGGCGCGACGAGATCGGCCGCCGCCTCGTTCACCTGAAGCGCCAGGCGACGATCGCGGAGCGCTACAAGGTCTTCAAGGAAGAGGAGCGGGTTCTGGAGGCGGAGCTCATCGCCCAGCGCTGGCGGCGCTACGATACGGAGTTCGCGCGCCAGCAGCGCAAGCTCAGGATTCGGGAGCGGGCGGTGGATGCGGCGATGGCCGGGCAGCGGCGTGCGGAGGCCGAGCTCGAGCACGTGCGGGCGACGCACCAGGCCGCGAGCGACACGTTCAACCAGTTGTACCGCCAGGTGGTCGATGCCGGTACCGAGATCGCGCGAAGCGAGGAGCGGATCCGCAGCATCCGCCAGCAACGGGAGCGTGCGGAGGCCGCGCTCGAGCGGGCGCGGGCGGACCTGGGCCGGGCGCGGAGCGAGGCTCGCGAAGAGCACGGCCAACTGGAATCGACGGAATCCCGCCTTGCCGGAGCGGGTCGGGACTCCGAAGCGGCCGAACGCCGCACTTCCGAGGCGCGCTCGGCGCTTCGGCAGAGCGAAGAGGCGATGCGGGCGTGGCAGGCGGAGTGGGAGGCGATCCGGGAACGCGCCGAAGAGGCTTCCCGGGCGGCCCGGGCCGAGCAGTCGCGGCTGGAGTCTTCCCGAGAGAGGCTCGCCGCGATGCGCCAGCGCGCCGAGCGTCTCGATGAAGAGCGCGCCCGATTCGCGATCGCGCCGCTGCAACGGGAGCTCGACGAGACGCGGGAGCGCCTCGAAGCGGAGCAATCGTCGCTGAATGCGCTCACCACGCGGCTGTCGGGCGCACTGGATGGCGTACGGAGCTGCCGCGCCCGGCAGGAATCGCTCGGCCGCGCCCTGCACGAGAAGCGCGCCGCGCTGGAGACCGCCCGCGGCCGGGAAGCGGCGCTCGAGCGGCTGCAGCTCGAAGCGAGGGGCGATGCCCGGGCGGGGGTCGAGGCGTGGCTGGGCGAAAGAGGCCTCGCTGAAGGGGTTCGCCTGGCGGACCAGGTGCGGACTTCTCCGGGATGGGAGCGCGCGGTCCAATCGGTGCTGGGGACGCGCCTTCAGGCGCTGTGCGTGGACGATGCGGGGGCGCACGTTCGCGCGCTGCCCTCTCTCGAAGAGGGACAACTGACTCTCTTCCGCCCCGGCCCTTCCCCCGGGAGCGCCGCCGGGCACCTGTCCCCGGCGGTACCGCTCGATCGCCACGTGCATCCCGGAGACCGCCTGGGTTCGCTCCTGCACGGCGTCTGGGCCGTCGAGCATGTGGACGAAGCGCTCGCGCTGCAGCCGAAGCTCGGTCCTTCGGAGAGCGTCGTCACCCGTTGCGGCGTCTGGCTGGGGCCGGACTGGGCACACTTCGCAGGGGAGGCGGGCGGCGCGGGCGTGCTCGAGCGCCGGCGGCAGCTCGAGGAGGTGCGCCGCGAGCGCGGCGCCCTGGAGGAGCGGATCGAAGCGCTGGAGCAGGAGCACCGCGAAGCGGAGGCCCGCCTCGGCAGCCAGGAAGACGAGCAGGGACGGGTGCAGGAGCTGCTCTCAGCGGCCCATGAGCGCGTCGCCGCTCTCCAGGCGGAGCAGGCCGCGCGGGGAGCCCGGCTCGAGCAGACCAGCCGCCGGCTCGTCGAGGTGGGCGCCGAACGGCGCGAGCTCGCGGCCGGCATCGATGAGCAGCAGGGCGTTGAAGAGGCGGCCCGGGACGGGGTCCGGGCAACCTCCGGCGAAGCCGAGCGACTCGGGCGGGAGCGCGATTCCTGGGAGGAAGGGCGCGAGCCGCACCGCCTGCGCCTGGAACAGGCGAGGGAAGGGTGGCACGCCGCCCGGGAGGCGTCCTACGAGGCGGGTCTGAAGCTCGAGTCGATGCGCGCGCGCCGGGAGGCTCTGCAGGGCGCGACGGAACAGAGCCGGAAGCGCATCCTCGACGCGGAGACGCGGTGCCGCGAGCTGGAAGCGGAGCTGCGCGAGAGCGCGGGGCCGGCCGAGGAAGCGCAGGCGCGGCTGCAGGAGGGGCTCCGGCGCAAGAGCGGCTTCGAGATGCAGCTCAACGCCTCGCGCCGCGCGGTCGAAGAAGCCGAAGGCCGGCTCGTTTCGAGCGAGCAGCGCCGGCAGGAGTGCGTGTCGCGGTCGGAGACGGAACGCGAAGCCCTCGAACGCGAGCGCATCGCGAGCCAGGAGGCGGCGGTACGCCGCAAGACCGAGGAGGAGCAGCTCGCCGCCCGGGGCTTGCAGGCGGAGGATCTGCTCGACGCGCTGGACCGGGATGCGAGCGAAGAGACATGGGAGGAGAAGCTGTCCGAGCTCGCGGCCAGAGTTTCCCGGCTCGGACCCATCAACCTCGCCGCAATCGAAGAGCACGACGAGCTCGCCGAGCAGAAGACCTACCTCGACACCCAGCATGAGGATCTCTCCGATGCGCTCGGCACGCTGGAGGCCGCCATCCGAAAGATCGACCGGGAGATGCGCACGCGCTTCCGATCCACCTACGACAAGGTCAACACGGGACTGGCCCGCATGTTCCCGCGGCTCTTCGGCGGCGGGGAGGCGAACCTCGTGCTCACCGGCGACGATCTCCTCGAGACCGGGGTTGCGGTCATGGCGCGTCCTCCGGGCAAGCGCAACACGAACATCGCCCTGCTCTCGGGCGGAGAGAAGGCGCTGTGCGCCATCGCGCTCGTGTTCGCCATCTTCGAGCTGAATCCCGCTCCCTTCTGCCTTCTGGACGAGGTGGACGCTCCGCTGGATGACACCAACGTCGTCCGTTTCTGCGAGCTGGTGAAAGAGATGTCGGAGCGCCTCCAGCTCGTGATGGTGACCCACAACAAGATTTCCATGGAGATCGCGCAACAGCTCATCGGGGTGACGATGAACGAACCCGGCGTGTCGCGCCTGGTGACGGTCGACCTCGACGAGGCGGTGGAGATGGCGGCGCAGTAGCCCGCGCATCCTTCCGCAGTCGGCATGAATCCTCCACGCCAAGCTTCCGACGCCGCGCCCGCGCGCTCTCTCGGCGCTCCCCGAACATGAACGATCTGAGACTCGCCCTCCTCGTGCTGGGAGTCCTGGTGATCGCCGCGGTGTGGCTGTGGAGCGTCTACGCGCGGCGCAGCCGCGACCGGCCGCGGGTCCGGCCGGGAGTCCCTGGTGCGCGCGGCGCCGGGCGCAGGCGGAAAGAGGCGAAGGGGCCAATGGGAGGCGCGCGCGCCGCTTCGGGGCGTCCGCCGCGGGGCGAGAACCTGGCCCTCGATCTCGACCGGGAAGTCGGGGATGGAGATCCGGAGCTGCCGCCGCCAGGACGCGAGCCGCGCGATGATGTCGAGGACGTGGAAGAGGCCGGGCCCCGCCGCCCGGGCGCCCGTGACGAGGCGGCGTCCTCCCGGCGCCGAAGACCGGACAGGAAGGCCAGCCCGGCTCGTGCCACGCGGGCGCGCCGCGAGCCGGACGCCCGCTTCGCCGTCGCCGATGACCGGGAGGGAGGCGAGGATTCGCAATCGCCGGCCGATGAGTGGATCGCCAGTGGTCTCGAGGGGTTGCGCGCCCCGCGCGACGAGCCCGAACAGATCGAGATGGACACTTTCGAGGTGGAGCTCGATGAGGTGCCGCCGGCCGCGAAGGCGGGCGGGGCGGAAGGCTCCACGGAGAGCCGCGAGCCGGCGCAGGAGCCCCTGGTGGTGATTCTCACGGTGCTGGCACCGCCGGGAGAGAGGCTGGACGGGGCGGCGCTGCGTGCCGCCCTCGAGGTCCGGGCGCTACGCCACGGCGAGGACCGGCTCTTCCATTTCTACCCGGACGCCGGCTCTCCGGGCGCGGGGCCGCTGTTCAGCGCCGTCAATGTCGTCGAGCCCGGGGTGTTCGACCTCGATACGATGGATTCGCTACGCACGCCGGGGATCGGGCTGTTCATGCGCCTGCCGGGCCCCGAGGACCCCGGAGCCGCGTTCGGAGTCATGATCGACGTAGCCCGGGAGCTCTCGGACGCGCTCGACGCGCAGCTCTGCGACGAGACCCGCAGCAGGCTCAGCGCGGAGACGCTCAATCACCTGCGCGAGCAGATCGCCGACCACGACCGCAGGCGCCGGCTGCGTGCCTGACCCTCGCGGACGTCCCCCGTGGCGGAGCGAGTGATGCGTGGCGGAGACGGCCGGGATTCTTGCCCCGACTCGATTCCGGGCTCCGGAGCGCAAGCGGCCGCCCGCGCGGCCGAGCTTCGCGAACGCATCGAGCACCACAACTACCGCTACCACGTCCTCGACGACCCCGAAGTGCCGGACGCCGAGTACGATCGCCTGATGCGCGAGCTCGTGGCGCTGGAGGAAGCGCATCCGGGCCTCCGGAGCTCCGACTCTCCGACCCAGCGGGTGGGCGCGGCGCCGCTCTCGGAGTTCGCGGAAGTCGTGCACGCCACGCCCATGCTCTCGCTCGGCAACGCTTTCGGCGAGGAGGAGCTGCGCGACTTCGACCGGCGGGTGCGCGAGCGCCTCGAAGTCGAGGAGGTGGAGTACGCGCTCGAGCCGAAGCTCGACGGCCTCGCGGCGAGCCTCGTCTACCGCGACGGGCGCCTCGAGCGAGGCGCGACGCGCGGCGACGGCGAGCGCGGCGAGGACGTGACCCGAAACTTGCGCACGATCGCCGCGGTGCCCCTTCGCATGCGGGGAGACGGACACCCGCGCGTGCTCGAAGTCCGGGGCGAGGTGTACATGACCCGTTCGGGCTTCGAGCGCCTGAACGAGAGGCAGAGGGAGGCGGGCGAGAAGGTCTACGCGAACCCGCGCAACGCCGCGGCGGGAGGGCTGCGCCAGCTCGACTCCGGGATCACGGCGTCGCGTCCGCTGACCATCCTCTTTCACGGGCTCGGCCTCATCGAGGAGCACCCGGGATTCGCCTCTCATCGGGAGCTGACCGAGGGCCTGCGTGGGTGGGGCTTTCCCGTCTCCCCGGAGCTCGAGGTGGTGCGCGGAGTGGAGGGCTGCCTCGCCTACTACGAGAAGATCGGCCGCCGGAGGGACGGGCTCGACTTCGACATCGACGGCATCGTGGTCAAGGTCAACCGCCTCGACCAGCAGCGTTCCCTCGGTGCGGTGTCCCGGGCCCCGCGCTGGGCGGTGGCCTGCAAGTACCCGGCCCAGGAAGAGTTGACGGTGGTGCGCGGCATCGACGTGCAGGTGGGCCGCACCGGCACCCTCACGCCGGTCGCGCGCCTCGAGGCGGTGCAGGTGGCGGGAGTGACCGTGACCAACGCCACCCTTCACAACCAGGACGAGGTGGATCGCAAGGACGTGCGGGTCGGAGACACGGTGATCGTCCGCCGCGCGGGCGACGTCATCCCGGAAGTGGTGCGGGTGCTGCCCGAGCGCCGCCCGGCGGACACCGTGCCCTTCCGCCTGCCCGATGCGTGTCCGGTGTGTGGAGCTCCGGCCGCCCGAGCGGAGGGGGAGAGCGCGGTGCGCTGCGGGGCCGGGCTCTCCTGCCCCGCCCAGCGCAAGCAGGCGATCATTCACTTCGCGAGCCGGCACGCGCTCGACATCGAAGGGCTGGGAGAAAAGCTGGTCGATCAGCTCGTCGAGCGGGAGATGGTGGACAACGTGGTCGACCTCTACGACCGCCTGGACGCCGAGGCCCTCGCGGCGCTCGAGCGCATGGCGGAGAAGTCGGCGGACAATCTCCTGGAGGCGCTCGAGCGCAGCCGGCAGACCACCTTTCCCCGCTTCCTCTACGGTCTCGGTATTCGCGACGTGGGGGAGGCGACCGCCGCCGCGCTGGCCCGGCACTTCGGAGAGCTCGCGGCGCTGCTCGGCGCGAGCGAGGAGACCCTGCAGGAGGTTCCCGACGTGGGACCGGTGGTCGCCGCCAACATCCGCTCCTTCTTCGGCAACGAGAAGAACCGCGCGCTGGTGGAGCGTCTTGCCGAGATCCTGACCTGGCCGGCGATCCCGAGGGACGCCCCCTCGCCGCTCTCGGGCAGAGTCTTCGTGATTACCGGCACTCTCGGAACGATGGGGCGAAGCGAAGCAAAGGAGCGTCTCGAAGCCCGCGGGGCCAAGGTCACGGGCTCGGTCTCGAAGAAGACCGACTACGTCGTCGCGGGCGAGGCGGCGGGCTCGAAGCTCGACAAGGCGGAGCGCCTCGGCATCCCGGTGCTCGGTGAGGAAGACCTGCTCCGAGTCCTCGACGATCCGTCCGCGCTGCCCGAGCCGGGCGACCCGAGCTAACTCGCCGGTGCCGGCATCACCTGTACAGCCGGAGTCGACTGGCCTGTCCGGGTGTGCCGCAGGCGCCGGTGGAGCGCAACGGGGCGGGCACGCGGATCCCGCAGTAGCGGATCGGGTTCCGGTGGGGCACGGAAACCGGCGTCCTTTCCGGCCGCCGCTTCGAGCCGCCGGACGGGCGTTCGCCAGGGTCAGGCGAGGGCCTGCTCGAGGTCCGCGATGAGGTCGTCGGCGCTCTCGATCCCGACGGAGAGGCGCAGGAGGTTCGCAGGCGTCGCGCTGTGCGGCCCTTCCACGGTGGCGCGGTGCTCGATGAGGCTCTCGACGCCGCCCAGCGAGGAGGCGGGCACGAAGAGCTTCGTGCGGGTCGCGATGCGCCTGGCAAGGGCCGCGTCGCCGTCGACGAGCAGGGAGAGCATGGCCCCGAACCCGCCGCGCATCTGCCGCTTCGCGACGGCGTGGCCGGGATGGGACTCGAGCCCGGGGTAGAGCACCGCCGCGAGGCGGGAGTGGCGCTCGAAATGACGCGCAATCGCCAGCGCGTTGGCGGCCTGGCGCGCGTAGCGCAGGTGCAGGGTCCGCATGCCGCGCAGCAGCAGCCACGTCTCGAAGGCGCCGAGCACGCCCCCCATCCCGGTGCGGGCGCTATGGATGTCCTGCCAGCGCGCGTCGCGCTCGCGGGTGGCGAGCACTCCGGCTGTGAGGTCGCTGTGACCGGCGAGGTACTTGGTGGCGGAGTGAAAGACGATGTCCGCCCCGAGCTCGAGCGCGCGGAGCGTCACCGGCGGGGTCACGGTGGCGTCCACTCCGAGGATGGCGCCGGCCGCGTGCGCGGCCCGCGCGGTGGCGCGCACGTCGATCACGTCCCAGGTCGGATTCACCGAGGGCTCGATCCATACTACCGTGGTGTCGCCCGCTCCGAGCACCTCTTCCAGGGAACCGGGCGTGGACGCATCGAAGAACGCCACGTCGATGCCGCGGCGCTCGGCGAGACGGCGCAGCCAGTCCGCGCTGCCGTGGTACATGATCCTGGGGGCGACGACGCGCTCGTCGCGGCGCAGCGTCTCGAAGAAGGTGGCGATCCCGGCCATACCGGAACCGAAGAGGAGCGCGTCCTCGGCCCCTTCGAGCCTCGCCAGGAGCGCTTCGACGTATCGGCCGGTGGGATTGGCGGTCCGGGCGTAGACGAATCCCCGCGTCTCGTAGCGCTCGTCGCGGCCGAAGGTCGTCGACGGATGGATCGGGGCGACGATGGCGCGCGTCTCGGAATCGATGAAGTGCCCGCCCTGGGCGAGCAGGGTATCGGGAGAGGGGTCGTTGTTCGTCATGCTCGGAGTCGCCTACCTTGTCGTCTTCAGGGAACGGTGGTCGCATGCGCTTCGCCCGGCCGCGGAAACCCGGTTGCGCCCGCTTCGCTTCGCGCGGTAGAGCGCGGCGTCGGCCTTCGCCATCAGCTCCGCGGCGTCGTCCCCCGGAAGGGCGGCGGCGACGCCGAGGCTGACGGTCGGGCGGATCGTTCCCTCGCCGGCGGGGATGCGGAGGGCGTCCACCGCGCTGCGCACCCGTTCGGCGAGGCGCCGCGCGCCGCCCTCGCCGGTGCGCGGAAGCAGCACGCAGAACTCCTCCCCGCCGTAGCGGAAGAGGACGTCGCTGCTACGGATGCGGCGCGCGATGCACTCCGCGATCGCGGCCAGGCAGCGGTCCCCGGCGGGATGGCCGAAGCGGTCATTGATTTCCTTGAAGCGGTCCACGTCGATCATGAGCAGGGCGAGGGCGCCGCCGTGGCGGCGCACGAGACTCGCCTCCCGCTCGAGCGTGTCTTCGAGGAGGGCGCGGGTGGCCGCTCCTGTCAGGGGGTCCCGGGTCGAGGCCTCCCGCACCTCGCGGTGGCGCAGGGCGTTGTCGAGGGGGCGGGCGAGGTCGGCGCTCATCGCTTCCAGGGCCCGGATCTCGCCGATCCGGAAGGGATGGCGGCGCGCGAAGGTGAGGGTGCCGAGCCGGCGCTCTTCGAGGCGCAGCTCGATATCGTGCCGGCCGGCGCCGGGCCTGCCGCTTCCCGCTTCGTGCGCCGCTTCCCCTTCGGTGAACGCAACGCTGTCGTGGGCGACCACCCGGGCGCCGTGCCGCGCGAAGATCTCGACCGTGCGCCCGGGGTCGAGGGTGGTCTGCAGGGCGTGGGCGAGAGCGAGGCGCCAGGCGCGGTCGACGCCCGGAACGGAACCGGCCCGGCCCCGGGGCTTCGCATTGTGGCTCTCCCGCCGGCGAGTCGGGGCGCCGTCGTACCCGCTTCGCAGCCCTTCCTTCACCGCGGTCTCAGGTCGAATGCGCCACTGCCGAGGCGGCGGCCGTGGGGCCCGAAGAGGAAGACCAGCCCCGGCGCCCTCTCCGCCGGTGCGGAAGCGCACGCGGGCGACTCCGCCGGGTACGCGAGGGCGCGGAGCGCCGTGCGCATGGGCCCGGGATCCAGGCGCAGCACTCTCGCGTGCGAGTTGCACTCGAGCTCGTCGGCGAGAATGCGCGAGAAGGTGTCCACGGCGGCTTTCGTGATGCCGTAGGCCCCCCAGTAGGCACCGCCGCTGCGCGCCCCTTCGTCGTCCACGAACGCGATCACCGGATCGGGGGCGGAACCGAGAAGGGGCAGGAGGGCGCGGGTGAGGAGGAAGCAGGCGTTCAGGTTGACCTGCAGGACTTCGGCCCACCGTTCCAGGGGGTAGCCCGAGAGCGCGGTCAGACCTCCGAAGGCCGCGGCGCCGTGCAGGAGGCCGTCGAGACGACCGTACTCGTTCCCGAGCCGGTCGGCGAGCTCCGCGTAGTCGTCGGGCTGCGCCCCTCCCAGGTTCATCGGATACAGGACGGCGCGACCGCCTCCCGCGGCTTCGATGTCGTCGTAGAGACCCTGAAGGCGGGCGAGGCTGCGGCCGACGAGCACCACCTCGGCTCCGCTCGCCGCCATCGCGAGCGCCGCCACCCGGCCGAGCCCGCCGGTGGATCCGGTGATCAGGATGACCCGGCCCGCGAGCTCGTCCCGCGCCGGGGCGTAGCCCTCCGGAGGCACCTGCGTGCGGACAGCCCGCGGAGTGCTCAACGCAGATGCCGCGCCGCGCGCCACGCCGTCCAGAGCTTGGCGAACGGCGATGGCCCGATGTCCCAGCGACGGCAGTCGGCGCGGGCGAGGGCGCGGAACTGGCTCAGAGCGAGCCGGGCGAGGACCACGCGGCCGGGCTCGGGAGGGGAGGGAAGCTCCGGCAGCCGGTCGAAGGCCACGCGGAGCAGGCGCTGGCCGCGCGCCACGCGCCCGAGCAGGAGGGCGCGCATCGCGGGGCTGCAATGTCCCCGGGTGCCGGGTTCGGGATCTCCGCCCAGGGCCTCGTCGCAGGCCAGGGGCACCATGCGCGGCGTGATGCGTCGCTCGCCGGGCGGGGGGCGGCCGAGCTCGAGCATCTCGAGGCCCCGGCCCAGCGCCTCGAGCACTCCGGGCGCCGGTGCGGGTGCGGTGGCGAGCGCAGCCGCGATCATCTTCTCTCCCTGCGAGCCGAGTGCATCGCAATGCTGCCACAGCTCTTCCTCCTCCATCATGCGGTCCCGCGCGACGAGGTCGCGTACGCTGTCCACCATGCGGCCCATGCTCGCGCCCGCGGATTCCATCGAGCCGCTGACGCTCTCGGACAGGGCAATCGAGATGGGGTGTCGGGGAGCGCCCGCGAGGAGGCGCGCTACCTCCTCGCGCCACCACTCGATGCGAGCGAGCGCGGTGCTCCGGTCCCGCGGCACGAAGGCGAGGCGGCGGGCCTCCTGCTGCCAGGCGGCCAGCGCGCACAGCGGCCGGTGCCGATCCGGAGAGATGAAGAGCAGGCTGTAGTAGAGGTTCGAGCCGGGCGGCGCGACCTGGGCCCGCAGGTGTTCGTGGGTGTCCACGTCACTCCCGGCCGGGATCGAGCCAGCCGAGCAGATCGAGGGGATTCTCGATGTGCCCGTGTGCGTCCCATCCGCTGGCATCGTCTCCGTCGGGCAGGTACCCGTAGCGGGCGACGAGGGTACGCACCGCCGCCGCTCGCCCCGCCGCGATGTCGTCGGGGGAATCGCCGACGAAGAGGCAGTGCGCGGGGGGAATGCGCAGCAGGCGGGATGCGTGAAGGAGCGGCTCGGGATGCGGCTTCGCGTGGGCGACCCGGTCACCGCATACCACGCAGGAAGGGCGGTCGGCGATTCCGAGGGCATCGAGCAGGCGGCGGGTCAGATCATGGGGCTTGTTGGTCACGATGCCCCACGGGAGCCCGCGCGACTCGATGGCGAGGAGCAGGGCCTCCATGCCGGGGAAGAGACGGGTGTGCACCACGATTCGGGCCGCGTAGGCAGCGAGGAAGCGCAGGCGGATGGCTTCCGCGAGCTCCGGCTCGGGCGTCCGGCCGAGGGCCGTGCGCATCATCGTCCGGCTGCCGCCGGTGACGGCGCCACGGTAGCGTCGGGCCGGGAGCGGGGGGAATGCGTGCTCCGAGATCGCCGCATTCATGGCCGCGGCGAGGTCCGGCAGGGTGTCGGCGAGGGTGCCGTCGACATCGAAGAGCACCGCTTCGACGGGGTCCGGACCGGCGCCGCCGGGCGAGCGGGAGAGCGCCGTCCGGCGGGTCACTCCTTCACGAACCACGCGAGGTAGTTCACCCCCAGGTCCTCGCCGAGGCTCGCGCTCCGGGTCAGCGGGTTGTAGCGGATGCCCGCGACCTCGCGCAGGGTGAGGCCGGCATCGCGGCCCAGGGCGTCGAGCTCCGAGGGGCGGATGAAGCGGGCGTAGTCATGGGTGCCGCGGGGCAGCAGCTCCAGGACGTGCTCCGCGGCGACGATGCCGAGGAGGAAGGACTTCGGCGTGCGGTTGAGGGTCGAGAAGAAGACGCCGGCTCCGGGCCGGGCGAGCTCCGCGCAGGCGCGAACGAGGGAGGCGGGATCCGGGACGTGCTCCAGGAGCTCCATGCACGCAACCGCGTCGTAGCGCTCGGCGTGTTCCACCGCCAGGGCCTCGGCGGTCCCGAAGCGGTAGTCGATGCGCAGCCCTTCTTCGGCCATGTGCAGCCGTGCGACCTCCAGGGTGTCCTCCGCCGCGTCGAGGCCCGTGACCTCGGCGCCCCGGCGCGCGAGGGCCTCGCTGAAAATGCCGCCGCCGCAGCCGACATCGAGCACCCGCGCGCCGGCCAGCGGGGTCCGTTCCCCCACGAAGCGCAGGCGCAGGGGATTGATCTCGTGCAGGGCCCGGAACGCGCCCTCGGCGTCCCACCAGCGCGCCGCGAGCGCCGCGAAGCGGGCGGTCTCCCGCGGATCGACATTGGGACGCGACTCCACTACGCCCCGGATGCGATGCGCCGTCGCCATTCCTCGGCCCGGGCGCGCACCGCGGCTTCGTCGATCGTGAGAAGGCGCCGATCCTCGAGCACCCTGCGTCCCGCGACCCACACGTCGCTGACTTGGTGTGTCGACGCCGAGTAGACGATCTGCGAGATCGGGTGGTAGACCGGCGAGGTCTCGGGCGGGGAGAGGTCGATCGCTACCGCGTCGGCGTCCTTCCCGGCCTCCAGGCTGCCGATGGACCCTTCCATGCCCAGGGCACGGGCGCCGCCGAGGGTCGCGACCTCGAGCGCCTGGGCCGCGGGGAGGACGCTCGGATCGCCGGCCACACTCTTGGCGAGAAGGCTTGCGGTGCGCATTTCACCGAACATGCTGAGGTCGTTGTTGCTGGCCGCCCCATCGGTGCCGATCGCGACGCTGGCGCCCGCGCGCAGCAGGGCGCCCACCGGGCAGAGGCCGCTCGCGAGCTTGAGGTTCGACTCCGGGCAGTGCACGACGTGGGCGCCGCGTTCCGCGAGGTGATCGAAGTCGCCGTCCTCGAGCTGCGTCATGTGCACCGCGATGAGACGGGGACCGAGGAGGCCGAGGCGCTCGAGGCGCTCCAGCGGCCGTTCACCGTTCTCCGCCCGCGCGCTCTCGACCTCGTGGGCGGTTTCGTGCAGGTGGATGTGGACCGGGATGTCCAGCTCCGCGGCGAGCTCGCGGATGCGTTCGAGAGGGCCGTCGGAGACGGTGTAGGGGGAGTGGGGCGCCCACGCGCTTCGTACGAGGGGATCGTCTTCAAAGCGCTCGTGCACTTCGATTCCCTTCTCGAGATACCGGTCCGGTCCCTCCGCCCAGCCGGTGGGAAAGTCGAGCGCGATCAGGCCGGTGACGATCCGCATGCCGGCGTCGGAGGCGACCTGTCCCGCCACCTCCGGGTAGAAGTACATGTCGTTGAAGCAGGTGGTGCCGCCGCGCAGCATTTCCGCCGCCGCGAGCCCGGTGCCGTCGCGCACGAAGGCCTCGTCGATCCACTTCGTCTCGGCCGGCCAGATGTGCTGGTTCAGCCAGGTCCACAGGTCGAGGTCGTCGGCGAGGCCCCGGAACAGCGTCATCGCCGCGTGGGTGTGCGCATTGACCAGCCCGGGAATGAGGGCGTGGGTCGGAAGCGACACCTGCTCCGCCGCCCGGTAGCGGGCCGCCGCCTCCCGGCGCGGCAGGAGATCGACGATACGCCCGTCCGCGACCACGAGCGCGTGGTCTTCGAGGACCGCACCGCGCGGCGCGACCGGCACGATCCAACGGGCGGAGATGAGGGTGTCGGCGGGCTGCATGCAGGCGGACGGAGCCAGGAGGGGGAGGCGATGATAGCCCACGGCGGAGTGCCCAGGTGGGGAGCCCGGCGCCCGGGGCGCATCGACAGGGGCCGACCCGGAAGGGCAACAACCCGATGGTGGGAAGAGCACTTCGCCGCCGTACGGCGGGGCGGATGTCCCGGGCCGAGGCACATTGCGGGCAGGAGCGGGGTGCTACCATGTCCACATGAACGTGACTCCGGAACTGGTTGCCGTCGTCGCGGTGGGAGTCGCGTCGTTCACGCTGGGAGTCGCGTTGTTCACGTTCCTGTGGCGGCTGTCTCGCGACGTGGCGCGCCTGGAGCGCGACCTGCGCCAGGAAATGCGCGGCCTGGAGCGCGAAGTGCGGGCCATGGGCGACGGGTTCAGGCTCGACATGCAGGAAAGGAGCGAAGGGCTCAAGCTCGACATGCAGGAAATGCGCGACGGGCTCAAGCTCGACATGGAGCAAGTGAGAGAGGGGCTCAAGCTCGACATGGAGCAAATGAGAGAGGGGTTCAAGCTCGACATGGAGGAAATGAGCAAGGGGTTCAAGCTCGAAATGCAGCGAATGGGCGAGAAATTCAGCCGTGATTTGCGAGGCACGGACGAGCGAATCAATCGCGATTCGAGAGAGCTGGGCGAACGGGTGGCCCGGCTCGAAGGCGCCGTCGAGACGAACAGCGCGTTGTTGCGCGTTCTGGCGGCGGAGCGGCAGCCCGAAGCAGCCGGCTGATCTCCCGTCCGGCCGCTACGGCCCTTGCGGTGCGCCGGTCGGGGGCTCGCGGAGGGCACGGGGCACTACGAGACTGCGACAAGGAGAACCTGCGATTGGGCTCTGACGCCGAGACCCTTCGCCCTTGCCGCTGGACCGGCCGCGCGCTCGCGCTCCTCGATCAGCGGGCGTTGCCCGAGGAGGTGCGGTGGATCGAGTGCGCCGACGCGGGCACGGTCGCGCGGGCGATCCGCGAGATGGTGGTGCGCGGCGCGCCCGCGATAGGGATCGGCGCCGCCTACGGCGTGGTGCTCGCGGCCCGCCGGGCGTGGCGGGAGAGCGCCGGCCGGTGGCGCGAGGCGATGGAGGACGAGCTCGCGGATCTCGCCGCGGCCCGGCCCACCGCGGTGAATCTCGCCTGGGCGCTCGAGCGGATGCGCGCGGCGGCGCGCCGGGCGAGCGGCGACCCGGCCGAAGCCCTCCTCCGGGAAGCGCAGGCGATCCACGAGGAGGACATCGCCGCCAACCGCCGGATGGGAGGGCTCGGCGCGAAGCTAATCGACGGGCGCTGCGACGTGCTCACCCACTGCAACACCGGCTCGCTCGCCACCGGCGGCTACGGCACTGCGCTCGGGGTCATCCGCAGCGCCTGGCGGCAGGGCAAGGTCGAGTCGGTGTACGCGGACGAGACCCGGCCCTGGCTCCAGGGCGCGCGGCTCACGGCGTGGGAGCTGGTGCAGGACGGGATTCCGGTACGCCTTCTCGCCGACGGCGCCGCGAGCTTCCTGCTCGGCCGGGGCGCGGTCGGCTGGGTGGTGGTGGGGGCGGACCGGGTCGCGGCCAATGGCGACGTCGCGAACAAGATCGGCACCTACGCGCTCGCGGTGAGCGCGCGCCACCACGGGGTGGGCTTCATGGTGGTGGCGCCTTCCTCCACCATCGATCCGGATTGCCCGGACGGCGGCGCGATTCCCATCGAGGAGCGTTCTCCGACCGAGCTGCTCCAGCTCGGAGCGCAGCGGGTGGCGGCGCCCGGCGCCGGGGCGTGGAATCCCGTCTTCGACGTCACTCCTGCCTCCCTCGTCGATGCGCTGGTGACGGAAAGGGGAGTCCTCCTCCGCCCGGATCGGGCGCGGATCCGGGAGCTCCTCGCCGCTTCGCCGGCCGCCTGAGGAAGCCCTCCGCAAGGGGAGGATCAGAGCGCCGGCAGGCGTGCATCGACACCCCCTGTGGGTGTAGAATCCTCTCTTTTTTCAAGGGCTTTCCGTTCGCGCGAGAAATCGTCGGGTTCGGGGAGTTCCGACCCTCGAAGGACCAGGGAAAAAGCCCATGGGCGAGTTCGCAAAGGAAGTCCTCCCCGTCAACATCGAGGAGGAGATGAAGCAGTCCTACCTCGACTACGCCATGAGCGTAATCGTGGGCCGGGCGCTTCCCGATGTGCGCGACGGACTCAAGCCCGTCCACCGGCGGATCCTGCACGCGATGCAGGAGCTCGATCTCCACTGGAACCGCCCCTTCAAGAAGTCCGCGCGGGTCTGCGGCGACACCACCGGCAAGTACCACCCGCACGGCGACCAGGCCGTCTACGAGGCGCTGGTGCGTCTCGCCCAGACATTCTCGATGCGAAACGTGCTGGTGGACGGCCAGGGGAACTTCGGGTCGGTGGACGGGGACCCGCCGGCCGCGATGCGCTACACGGAGGTGCGCCTCGCCCGCATCGCCCACGAGATGCTCGCCGACCTCGACCGCGACACGGTCGACTTCGTGCCCAACTACGACGACTCCGAACGCGAGCCCGCGGTCTTCCCGACGCGGCTGCCCAACCTGCTCGTCAACGGGTCGGCGGGCATCGCAGTCGGCATGGCCACCAACATCCCACCCCACAATCTCGGAGAGGTCATCGACGCCTGCGTGGCCTGCATAGAGAACCCCGGCATCGAGCTGCCCGAGCTGATGGAGCACATGCCCGGTCCGGACTTTCCCACCGCCGGGATCATCAACGGTTCGCGGGGGATCCGGGAGGCCTACCAGACCGGGCGAGGCCGCATCTACGTGCGCGCCCGCGCCCACTTCGAAGGGGGCGAGAACGGGGTCCGCCCGCGCATCGCGGTCACCGAGCTGCCCTACCAGGTCAACAAGGCCCGCCTGATGGAGAAGATCGCGGAGCTGGTCAAGGAGAAGCGGGTGGAAGGCATCGCCGAGCTGCGCGACGAGTCCGACAAGGACGGCATGCGCATGGTGATCGAGCTGCGTCGGGGCGCGGTGCCCGACGTGGTGGTGAACCACCTCTACCGGCACACCCAGATGCAGAGCGTGTTCGGCATCAATCTCGTCGCTCTGGTCGATTCCCAGCCCCGCCTGCTGACGCTGAAGCAGATGATCGAGGCCTTCGTGCGGCACCGCCGGGAGGTGGTCACCCGGCGCACGATCTTCGATCTGCGCAAGGCGCGCGATCGTGCGCACGTGCTCGAGGGCCTCGCCGTCGCGCTCGCCAACATCGACCGGATCATCGCGCTGATCCGCGCGGCGAAGAGTCCGGCGGAGGCCCGGGCGGCGCTCCGCAAGGAGACCTGGCCCCCGGGCGCGGTGGCGGCCATGCTGGAACGGGCAGGGGCCTCGGCCGCGAGCGAGGACGCCGGGTCGGACGACTTCGGGCTGAGCGAGGCCGGCTACCGGCTCTCCGAGCGGCAGACCCAGGCCATCCTCGATCTCCGCCTGCACCGTCTCACCGGTCTCGAGCAGGAAAAGATCCTGAGCGAGTACGACGAGATCCTGGGCCGGATCGAGGAGCTGATTGCAATCCTCGAAGACCCCGAGCGCATGAAGGCGGTCGTGCGCGACGAGCTCGTCGCGCTCAAGGACCAGTACGCCGATCCCCGGCGCACGGAGATCATCCGGGACCTGGTGGAGTTCGATCCGGCGGATCTCGTGAAGCCCGGCGAGGCGGTGGTGACTTTCTCGCACTGGGGCTACGTCAAGTGGCAGCCGGTGGACACCTACGCGGCCCAGAGGCGCGGCGGCATGGGCAAGACCGCCACCACGATGAAGGACGAGGATTTCGTCGACCGTCTCTTCGTCGCCAACACCCACGACCTGCTCCTGTGCTTCTCGAGCCGCGGCAAGGTCTACTGGCGGCGGGTCTACGAGCTTCCTCAGGGCGCCCGCACCTCCCGGGGCAGCCCCATCGTGAACCTGCTTCCGCTCGAGAGCGACGAGCGCATCAGCGCGGTCCTTCCCGTGAAGGACTTCAGCGCTTCCGGCTACGTGCTCATGGCGACCGCCCGCGGGCTCATCAAGAAGACCCTGCTCTCGGAGTTCTCCCGTCCGCGTACGAGCGGAATCATCGCGATCGATCTGCTTCCCGCCGACCGCCTCATCGGTGTCGCGATCACCGACGGCGAGCGCGAGGTCATGCTGGCGAGCAGCGGCGGGAGAGTGTGCCGCTTCAATGAACGCACCGTGCGCTCCATGGGACGCAACGCGCGCGGGGTCATCGGCATGCGGATCTCGGAGCACGAGGAGATCATCTCCCTCATCGTCGCCGGGGAGGGGATGGTCCTCACCGCCACCGAGAACGGCTACGGCAAGTGCACCCGGATGGACGAGTATCCGAGAAAGAGCCGGGGCACCAAGGGCGTCATCTCCATTCGCACCGGCGGGAGAAACGGGGCGGTGATCGGCGCGCTCGCGGTCGAGTCGGGCGACGAGTTCATGCTCATCACCGACGGCGGCAAGCTGGTGCGCACCCGGGTCTCGGAGGTCAGCGTGCTCAGTCGGAACACGCAGGGCGTGAAGCTGATCCGCCTCATTCCCGGCGAGCGCCTGGTGGGGGTGGAGCGGGTGATCGAGGACGTCGGCGGGAACGGCTTCGACGACGGCGGGTGATGGGCGCGGCGGAAGGAGCCTCACCGAACACGGCCGGCCGGGGGCGGGAGACGCTCGTCGAGCGCCTCTGTGTCGTCGGGGTGGGACTCATCGGCGGCTCGCTCGCCCGCGACCTCAAGGCGCTCGGCGCCGTCGGCGAAGTGGTGGGCACGAGCCGCCGCGAAGAGAATCTCGAGCGCGCCCGCACGCTCGGGGTGATCGATCGCTACGACGTCGATCTCGCCCGAGCGGTGAGGGGCGCGGACCTGGTGCTGACCGCGGTGCCCCTGGGCGCGATGTCGACGGTCTTCCGGGGCATCCGCGACGGTCTCGAGCCGGATGCGGTCGTCACCGACGCGGGCAGCTCGAAGCAGAGCGTGGTCGTGGACGCGGACCGGGAGCTCGGCCCGGCCTTCGCGCGCTTCGTGCCCGGACATCCCATCGCGGGCACCGAGCACAGCGGCGTGGAGGCCTCCCAGAGAGGCCTGTTCAGCGGTCGTCGGGTCATTCTCACGCCGACCCCGGAGACGGCGCCCGGGCCTCTCGCACGGGTGCGGGCGCTGTGGGAGGCGGTGGGAGCGGAGGTGCTGGAGACGGACCCGGCCCATCACGACGAGGTGCTCGCGGCAACCAGCCACCTGCCCCACATGCTGGCCTACGCGCTCATGGACCTGCTCGGAGGCATGTCGGAGCGGGTGGAGATCTTCCGCTATGCGGCGGGGGGCCTGCGCGACTTCACGCGGATCGCGTCGAGCGACCCGACGATGTGGCACGACACCTGCATCGCCAACCGGGAGGCCCTGCTCGAGGTGCTCGAGCGCTTCCGCGACGAGCTCGGCACCCTGACCGAGGCGGTGCGGGCGAAGGACGGTCACTCGCTGCATGCGCTCTTTGCGCGCGCCAAGCGCCTGCGTGACGCCCACGTGGGGGAGGCCCGGGTGCGGGGACGCGGCGGCGCCGGCGCTCCCTGATCGGATGCGCTTCGCGGTCCGGCCCGGCGGCACCCTGCGCGGCAGCGCCGCGATGCCCGGCGACAAGTCGCTCTCGCACCGTGCTCTCATCCTGGGCGCGATCGCGGACGGCGTGACCCGTGTCGAGGGCTTTCTCGAAGCGCAGGATACGCTGGCGACGCTCGGCGCCATGCGCGCGCTCGGAGTCGGAGTGGAGCGCTCGGGCGCCACGCTCCGGATCGACGGGGTGGGCCGGGACGGCCTCACCCGCCCCGAGGGAGCGCTGGACTTCGGCAACTCGGGCACCGGGTTGCGTCTCGTCGCCGGACTGCTCGCGGGACAGGCCTTCCCGACCCGCCTCATCGGCGACGAGTCGCTCTCGCGACGGCCGATGGGCCGGATTCGCGAGCCGCTGCGGGCGATGGGCGCGCGCATCCGCACCAGCGAGGGGGGCACGCCTCCGCTCCAGATGGAGGGCGCGAAGAATCTCCTCACCGGCATCGACTACGAGATGCCGGTCGCGAGCGCGCAGGTCAAGTCCTGCCTGCTGCTCGCCGGGCTCTACGCGAAGGGCGTCACCCGGGTGCGCGAGCCGGCGCCTTCCCGGGACCACACCGAACGCATGCTCGCGTCCTTCGACTATCCGGTCGAGCGTGCCGGCTCCTGCGTCGCCCTGGAAGGGGGCCACCGGCTCCGGGCGCGAGCGATCCGGGTGCCGGGAGACCTTTCCTCCGCCGCGTTCTTCATGGTCGGCGCGCTCATCGGGCGCGACTCGGCGCTTCGCCTCGAGGGCGTGGGCGTCAACCCTACGCGCTCGGGCGTCATCCGGATCCTCAGGGACATGGGCGGCCGGATTGCGGTGCATCCGGCCCGGGACGCGGCCGCGGGGGAGGAGCCGGTGGGGGATCTCGTCGTCCATGCCGGCGAGCTTCGCGGTATCGACATCGCGCCGGAGCTCGTCCCTCTGGCGATCGACGAGTTTCCCGCTCTGTGCATCGCCGCCGCCTGCGCGAGCGGGGTGACCCGGGTGCGCGGCGCCGCCGAGCTCAGAGTGAAGGAGAGCGACCGCCTGGAGGCCATGGCGAGAGGACTGCGGGCGATCGGAGTCGAGGCGCGTACCGTGGCGGACGGCATCGACATCCACGGTGGGGCGATCGAAGGGGGCACGGTGGATTCGAGCGGCGATCATCGCATCGCCATGGCCTTCGCGATGGCGGGACTGCGCTCCCGAGAGCCGGTGGTGGTGGAGGACTGCGCCAACGTCGCGACATCCTTCCCGTGTTTCGCGGGAACCGCCGCGGCCCTGGGGTTGCGGATTTCGCAGGAGGAGCGGGGATGAGCGACGACGTTCCGGTCATCGCCGTGGACGGTCCGGTGGGCGCCGGCAAGGGTGCGGTCTGCTTCCGCGTGGCGGCGCGACTCGGATTCCATCTCCTCGACAGCGGAGCCATCTACCGGGTGCTTGCCCTGGCTTCCCTGCGCCGGGGACTGAACCCCGGAGATTCGCGTCCCCTGGCGCGGCTCGCGGCGGGGCTCGATCTGCATTTCGAGCGCAGCGAATGCGGCGATTCGCTCCGGGTGATCTTCGAGGGAGAGGAGGTGGGGGTGCTCATTCGCGACGAGCGTTGCGGGCAGCGCGCTTCGACGCTCGCCGCCGATGCGTCGGTGCGCCTGGCGGTGCTCGAACGCCAGCGCGCGTACCGCCGTCCTCCCGGTCTCGTCGCGGACGGGCGAGACATGGGCACGGTGGTGTTCCCCGACGCGCCTCTCAAGGTGTTTCTCACCGCGAGCGTCGAGGAACGCGCCCGCAGGCGACATAAACAGTTGGTTGCCAAGGGATTTGGTGTTAGCCTCGCGCACCTGTTGGGGGAGATCAGCCAGCGCGACAAGCGGGATCAGGAAAGACCCGCCGCCCCGTTGCGGCCAGCGGGGGATGCGATCGTCATCGATACCACCCACCACGGGATCGAGACCGTGGTTGAGATGGTCATGGACGCGATCGAGTCCCGAGGTCTGCGCCGGAGCCGGGGGCGCCGGCAGGATCTCCAGAGTGAAACGGACAAGTGCGCGCGCTAGGGACGAGCGCGCATCGTCCATAAACCAAACACGACACGTATCTTCCGCGTCGGAGCCTTTACAGAATGGAAAGTTTTGCGGAGCTGCTGGCAGAGAGCGAAGTTGAAAAGCGGATGCGCCCCGGGGCCATCCTGAACGGGACGGTGGTCGACGTCGGAACCGAGTACGTCACCGTGCACGCGGGACTCAAGTCGGAGTCCATCATTCCCCTGGAACAGTTCCGGGGAGAATCCGGCGCCATCGAAGTCATGATCGGCGACAGCGTCGAGGTCGCCCTGGACACGGTGGAGGACGGATTCGGGGCCACGCGCCTGTCGCGGGAGAAGGCCAAGCGGGCGCGGGCATGGGCCCGGCTGGAGTCTTCCTTCGAGGAGGCGGTCACGGTCACCGGATTCATCAACGGCAAGGTCAAGGGCGGATTCACGGTCGACATCAACGACATCCGCGCCTTCCTGCCGGGGTCGCTGGTCGATGTGCGGCCGGTACGCGACACGTCCTATCTCGAGGGCAAGCCGCTCGAGTTCAAGGTGATCAAGCTCGACCGGCGCCGCAACAACGTCGTCGTGTCCCGCCGGGCGGTGGTCGAGGAGGAGAACTCGGCGGAGCGCGAGGCGTTGCTCCAGAGTCTCCAGGAAGGCGCGGTGCTGCAGGGAGTGGTCAAGAACCTGACGGAGTACGGCGCCTTCGTCGACCTGGGAGGCATCGACGGCCTGCTGCACATCACCGACATGGCGTGGAAACGGGTCCGTCATCCCACCGAAGTGGTCAACGTCGGAGACGAGCTGCAGGTCAAGGTGCTGAAGTTCGATCGCGAGCGCAACCGGGTGTCGCTCGGGCTGAAGCAGCTCGGGGCGGATCCCTGGGTGGACATCGAGCGCCGCTACCCGGAGAGCACCCGTCTCTTCGGCCTCGTCACCAACATCGCGGACTACGGCTGCTTCGTGGAGATCGAGGAGGGCGTCGAGGGCCTGGTGCACGTCTCGGAGATGGACTGGACCAACAAGAACGTCCACCCGAGCCGGGTGGTCGCGCTCAACGACGAGGTCGAAGTCATGGTGCTCGACATCGACCAGGAGCGCCGGCGCATCTCTCTCGGCATCAAGCAGTGCCAGCCGAATCCGTGGGAAGACTTCGCGGCCAACCACAACAAGGGCGACCGCGTGATCGGCAAGATCAAGTCCATTACCGACTTCGGCGTGTTCGTGGGCCTCGAGGGCTCCATCGACGGACTCGTGCACCTCTCCGACATCTCCTGGCAGCAGGCGGGGGAGGAAGCGATTCGGAGCTTCAAGAAGGGTGACGAGATCGAAACCGTAGTGCTGGCGGTGGACGCGGAACGCGAGCGCATCTCGCTCGGCATCAAGCAGCTCGACAAGGATCCCTTCTCCGCCTTCCTCGCTCACAACCCCAAGGGCAGCGTGGTGCGGGGCACGGTTCTGGGAGTCGACGCAAAGGGCGCGGTGGTGGAGCTCCCGGGCGGAGTCGAAGGCCACATCCGCGCCTCCGAGCTGGCTCGGGACAGGGTGGAGGACGCCCGCACGGTGCTCAAGCCGGGGGATGAGATCGAAGCGAAGTTCGTCGGTCTCGATCGCAAGCGCCGCGCCGTGTCGCTCTCTGTGAAGGCCAAGGAGTCGGACGAGGAAGCGGCTGCGGTGCAGGAGTACCGGTCCACCGCGACCGGGACGGGCGCCACGCTCGGCGACATCATCAAGGAGCAGATGGACAGCCAGTAGGGCGTGAGCCGCGGCGGCGGCAGAGGAGCGGGACGAGGGCGAGGGGAGAAGGCGAGGCACTTTCGGGCGAGCAGCATCCCCGTGAGGCTGGTCCCGGCTCGACCATGACCAAATCGGAACTCATCGAACGCATTGCGCAGAAGCAGGCGCAGCTCGCCCACCGGGACGTCGAGCTCGCGGTCAAGATGATGCTCGAGCACATGGCGGAGCGGCTGGCGAGCGGGGACCGCATCGAGATCAGGGGATTCGGGAGTTTCTCGCTGCACTTTCGCCCCGGGCGGGTGGGGAGAAACCCCAAGACCGGGGCGCCGGTCTCGCTGCCCGCCAAGTACGTGCCGCACTTCAAGCCCGGAAAGGAGCTTCGAGAGCGCGTGGACGGTCGCCGTGCGGGCGCCGGGCGCGCACGAACGCACGGGGGCGGGTCGAGGGAGGGGGAGCCGGATTCCGACGCCCCCTCCGGGGACCGCCCGTCCGGCTCCGTTCCGGACTGACCCTCGTCCGCTCCGGTGGACACGCTTCCGCTGCGCTTCGCGAACCCGAAGCGATGAGCGCCATGGCCCCGGAGTTCGGGTACCGCAGGGACGAAGGAGTCCGTGCGACGGTGACGGAACCGGCGCCCATGCCGGGCCGGGATGCCTCCGCTGAGTTCGCCGCGCGATGTGGCCGGCCGGGCGCGGTCCCGCTCGCGGCGGGAATGTCGGATGGGAGCCCGCTCCGGTGGTGAGCATGGTCCCCCTCGACTGGTTGTGGCTCCTTCTCCCGGTCGCCGCAACGTCCGGGTGGTACGCCGCGATGCGGCGCAAGCGCGGCGAGAAGCGCTCCTCCACGCAGACCGAGCTGCGCAACCACTACTTCCGGGGCGTGAACTACCTCCTGAACGAAGAGCCGGACAAGGCGATCGAGCTGTTCATCCGCATGCTCGAAGTCGACAGCGAGACGGTCGACACGCACCTCGCGCTCGGGAACCTGTACCGGCGACGGGGCGAGGTCGACCGCGCCATCCGGATCCACCACAACCTCATCGAAGGAGGAGCGCTGGGGGCGGAGGAGCGCAGCGAGGCGATGCTCGAGCTCGGCCAGGATTACCTCAGCGCGGGACTCCTGGACCGCGCCGAGTCCGTTTACCTCTCCCTTGCCGAGCACGAGGTCCACGGGGCGCGGGCACTCGGGCAGCTCATCGACATATACGAGCAGGAACAGGACTGGGACCAGGCGATCGCCGCCGCGCGGCGTCTCCAGGACCTGACCAGGGGAGAGCTGGGCGCGGTCATGGCCCACTACTGCTGCGAGAAGGCCGAAGGCCTCAACGCGCGGGGCAAGCGCGAGGAGGCGATCGCCACTCTCGGCCGGGCGCTCGAGCTGCACCGTGGCTGCGTGCGTGCCCGCCTTCTCGAAGGGAACATGCGGCGCGCGGGCCTCGAGCACGAGCTTGCGCTGGAAGCCTATCTCGGGGTCGAGTCGCAGGACCCCAAGTACCTGCCCGAGGTGTTGCCGAACCTGCGCAAGTGCTTCGAGGCGCTCGACCGGCGTGACGAGCTCTGGGACTACCTGCGACACCTGATCGACGCCTACGGCTCGGTGGCCGCCACCCTCGAGCTCGCCGATCTCATTCGCGAGCGCGAGGGGCTCGACTCCGCGCTTGCCTTCGTCACCGGGCAGCTCGAGCAGCGGGTGTCCATTCGCGGGCTCCACTACCTGGTCGACCTCGAGCTCCGCAAGCAGGGCGAGCGCGCGCCGGGCTCTCTCCGGCTGCAGAGGGCATTGACCGCGGCGCTGCTCGAGGACCGCTCCCTCTACCAGTGCGGTCACTGCGGATTTCGCGCCAAGTCGCTGCACTGGCGCTGCCCGAGCTGCAAGCAATGGAACACGGTGAAGCCAATCCAGGAGCTGAACGGCGGGGCCTGAAGATGGAGCGCGGCGACGCGGCCCGGCCGCGCGTCTCGCGCCTGCGCCCCTGCCGGCCGGAGGGCGGGCGGAAGCGCTCCGCTTGCGGGCCCGGGCCTGGCGCCTTGCAATCGCGGTGCCGGTCCTTATCATGCGCGCGGTCATGAACCAAACCGGACAGAGGATGAAGGCTACCGCCACGACCACTACGCGTCGCGGGGCCGCCGCGTCGGTCTGATACTCCGGCGGCCCCCCTCGAGGCCGCCCCTTCTCGAAACCCCGGAAGGCGACGGCCGACCGGGGTTTTCCTGTTTCGGGAAGGAGAGTCGAGCAATGAGTGACGCACCAGACAGTCCCGCCGGCCCGCTCTATCGAATCCGGCACAGCCTCGCGCACGTGATGGCGCAGGCGGTGCTGGAGATGCGCGAGGGCTCCACTCTCGGCTTCGGCCCGCCCATCGCGGACGGCTTCTACTACGACTTCATCCTGAGCGAGCCGCTCACCGAGCGGGACTTCCCGGATCTCGAGCGGCGCATGCGCCGGATCCTCAAGAAGGGCCAGCGCTTCTACCGGGAAGAGGTGCCGGTGGACGAGGGCTACCGCCGCCTGGAAGAGATGGGGGAGCCCTACAAGCGCGAGTACGCAGAGGAGCTGGTCGGGAAGAAGGGCCTCGAATCCCTGACCTTCTACCGCAGCGGCCCCTTCCTCGACATGTGCGACGGCCCGCACGTCGACACCGCCAAGGAGATTCCGCGGGATGCGTTCAGGCTGCGCAGCGTCGCCGGCGCCTACTGGCGAGGCGATGCGAAGAACGTGATGATGACGCGCGTCTACGCGTGGGCCTTCGCGGACAAGCAGGCGCTGGACGAGGCGGTGCGTGCATACGAGCTCGCCCAGGAACGAGATCACAAGAGGCTGGGCCGGGAGCTCGACCTCTTCACCTTCGACGACAGCGTGGGCCGCGGACTGCCCCTGTGGATGCCCAACGGGACGGTGATCCGCGACGAGATCGAGAAGCTGGCGGTGGAGCTCGAGTTCAGGGCCGGCTACCAGCGGGTCGCCACTCCCCACATCGCCAAGAGCAGCCTCTACGACCAGACCGGACACCTCGACCACTACCGGGACAGCATGTATCCCCCGATGGAGGTGGTGGAGGAGACCCCGGAGGGGGAGACGGTGCGGGAAACCTACATGCTCAAGCCCATGAACTGTCCCCATCATCACAAGATCTTCGCCTCCCGGTTGCGCAGCTATCGCGAGCTTCCCCTGCGTCTCGCCGAGTACGGCGAGGTCTACCGGTGGGAGGCCTCCGGCGCGGTGTCCGGGCTGCTGCGCGTGCGCATGCTCTCCATGAACGACGCGCACATCTACTGCACGGAGGCGCAGACGCAGGACGTGTTCCGCGAGGTCATTTCGCAGTACGACGAGGCCTACCGCATCCTGGGTCTCAGCAACTACTACATCCGGTTCTCACGCTGGGACCCCGAAGACCCCAAGGGCCGGGAGAAGTACGTCGACGCGCCGGAAGACTGGCGACGCTCGGAGCGGATCATCGCCGACCTGCTCGAAGAAATGGGCGTGGACTACGTCGACGCCCCGGGAGAGGCGGCCTTCTACGGCCCCAAGATCGACGTGCAGTTCCAGACCGTCACGGGTCGGGACGAGTCGCTTTCCACCGTGCAGCTCGATTTCGCGGTGCCCCCGCGCCTGGGCCTCTCCTACATCGGAGAGGACGGCGCGGAGCATGTCCCCTACTGCGTGCACCGCGCTCCCTTCAGCACCCACGAGCGATTCGTCGCGCTCCTGCTCGAGCACTTCGGGGGCGCATTCCCGACCTGGCTCGCACCGGTGCAGGTGCAGGTGATCACCGTCTCCGAGCACTTCCACGAGTACGCGACCGGCATCGTCTCCCGGCTGCGGGAAAAGTTCGTGCGCGCGGAGCTGGCATCGGAGAGCGACACGGTCTCGAAGAAGATCCGCGACGCCACCACGCGGAAGATCCCCAATCTCCTCGTCGTCGGCGAGCGGGAGAGCGCCGCGGGCACGGTGACCCTGCGCCGTCACGGCGTGAAGGCGCAGGCGACGATGCCGCTCGAGGTGTTCGAGGCGGCGCTCCTCGACACGATAGCGCGACGAACGCTCGAGTTCGTGATGCCCTGAGCGCCGGGGGAGCCGCTCGACGGATTGATTCCCCGGGTCGGGAGGCGGGACCTGCAGGGCGGGGCGAGCCGGGACTCAGGAAACCGGCGCCGGCGCCGCGGTGGAGCGGACATCGGCGTCGCGGTTCCCGGTCAGGGACTTGAACATCACCTTGGAGCGCCTCGTCGGATCGTAGGCGTGACGGCGCGGGGGAGGGAGCTCCTCGACCCGGCCGTCCCGGAACCCGCGCTCCTTGAACCAGTGGCTCGCCCGGGTGGTGAGCGCGAAGAGCCGCGAAGCTCCGGTGTCCCTCGCTTCGCGCTCGATCGCCTCGAGCAGCACGTCGCCGCGTCCCGCGTTCCGGTAGCTCGCATCCACCGCCAGGCAGGCGAGCTCGGCCATGTCGGATTCGGGGTAGGTGAAGAGCGCGGCACAGCCGATGATCGCTCCGTCGCGCTCGACCACGACGTAGCGGTCCATCTCGCTCTCGAGATTCTCGCGGGAGCGCTCGGCGAGCCAGCCCTCGGCCTGCAGCGGCGCGATCAGCTCCAGCACCCCGCCGATGTCGGCGAGGGTGGCCCGCCGGGTGGCGTCGTACGCGTCCGCGCTCACCATGGCGCCGACGCCGTCCCGCGTGAACAGCTCGAGCAGCAGGGCCCCGTCGGTGCCTCGGTCGAGGAGGTGGACGCGCTTCACGCCGTTGCGGCAGGCGCGCACCGCGCCCGCGATCAGCCGGGTGCCGCTCGCCTCCCGTGGCGCGGAGCGGCGTCGTTCGAGGAGCGCCTCCGCCTCGTCCACGGTCAGCTCCCGCAGGGGGGACTGCGACGCGTCGGCGATCGGCGTCTCCTCGCAGAGATGCACCAGCTTGGCCGCGTTCAGTTGCACCGCCACCTCGCGGGCCACTTCCTCGGCGTGCAGGTTGAACACCTCGCCGGTCGGGGAGTAGCCGATGGGGGAGATGAGCACGATCGAGCCCTGGTCGAGGTGAGAGCGAATCGCTTCGGTGTCGACCCTTCGAAGCTCTCCGCTGTGCCCGAAGTCGATGCCGCGGCGCACGCCGAGGGGTCGGGCGACGAGGAAGTTGCCCGAGCTGACGCGAATCTTCGCCCCCGCCATGGGTGAGTTGGGCAGGCCCATCGACAACAGGGTCTCCACGCGGACCCGAGCCGCCGCGTTCGCTTCCACCACCCGGCCGAGCGCCTGCGCGCTGGTGACCCGCACTCCTTCCGAGAACGTCGCGTCCAGGCCGGCGGCGGCGAGGCGGGCGTCGATCTGCGGCCGGGCGCCATGCACCAGCACCAGCCGGATCCCGAGGGAGTCGAGGAGAGTGAAATCGTGGATGAGGGTGGCGAAGGCGCCGCTCTCGATCGCCTCGCCGCCGAAGTGCACCACGAAAGTGCGTCCCCGATGCGCGTTGATGTACGGCGCGGAGTTCCGGAACCACTGCACGTAGGGGGCGGGATGCTGCTGGGGGTCGGCCATGTCGCGGACGCACGAGCGGCGGGAAGGGGCGCGATTATACGAAAGCGGTCATTTCCGGCGAGGAGGCGATGGGGGCAGGACGATCGCGCGGTGAGCTCCCGCTCCCGCCGGGTGCGCTTGGGCGAGTTGCAGGCGCCATGACGCTCAATCAAGAGGACTGCCGGCCAATCTGTAGAAGTCGACATGCTGGCCGCCTCGCTCGGACACCGCCGGTCCTTGCATCACAATTGTTAAATGTGCGTGTGAGAAATTTGGGCTAAGATGTCGTTTTGATAAAGCGAGCTGATCTTCCTCGCGGCGTGGCGCACCGTGATCTCGGCGTCCGGGCGAGCCGCGATGCGTGCCGAATCGGAGAAGGAGGAGCCGTGACGCAGTCCGACGACGCGGGGCGGGAGAACCAGGCGTTGGGTAGGTCCATATCCACCCTCAACGCGGCCATCCTGCGCATCAACGCCACCCTCGACCTCGACACCGTGCTCCGCGAGGTGGTGGAAAGCGCCCGCGCGCTGACCGGAGCCCGCAAGGGCGTCATCGTTGCCCTCGACGAGGCGGGCGCGCCGCAGGATCCGGTGTTCTCGGGCCTCGACCCGGAGGAGGAGCGCGAACAGCTCGCCTGGCCCGGCAACGCCCGCCTCTTCGAGCATCTGCGTACCCAGCCGGGGCCGGTGCGGGCGGCCGACTTCCCGGGCTACGTCCGCGCGCTCGGCATCGAGTCCGCCTGGACCTTCTCCCGGACCTTCCAGGGCACGCCGATGCGCCACCGGGGCATGGAGGCGGGCAGCTTCTTTCTCGCCGAAAAGGCGGACGGCGAAGCGTTCACCGCCGGGGACGAGGAGGTGCTGGCGCTCTTCGCCTCCCAGGCCGCGGCGGCGATCGCCAACGCGCGCGCCCACCGCAGCGCGCGGCGCGCGCGCGCCGACCTCGAGGCCCTGGTCGAGACCTCTCCGGTGGGTGTCGTGGTGTTCGATGCGAAGAACGGGCGGGCGGTTTCGTTCAATCGCGAGGCAAGGCGGATCGTGGAGAGCCTGCGCATGCCCGGCCATCCGCCCGAGCAACTCCTGGAGGTGATGTCCTTCCGTCGTGGGGACGGGCGTGAGGTGTCCCTGAACCATTTCCCCGTCGCGCAGCAGCTCAACAGCGGCGAGACGGTGCGCTTCGAGGAGATGATGCTTTCGGTGCCGGACGGGCGCAGCGTCAGGACGCTGATCAACGGCACCCCGATCCCCGACGAAGAGGGAGTCATCGGCTCGGTCGTGGTGACCATTCAGGATCTGGCGCCGCTCGACGAGATCGAGCGGCTGCGGACCGAGTTCCTGGGCCTGGTGAGCCACGAGCTGCGCGAGCCGCT
>JAJEAD010000092.1 GCA_022824305.1 Gammaproteobacteria bacterium
CGTCTCACATGCCGGGATGTACGGCCGGAACGCGAGCGCCGATTCGGCAGGGTGGCGTGGAGCTATTCCACCATCCGCTTGAGGCCCGCCAGGACGCGGACCTTGACCGCCGTGGACGCTGGCTTTGCAGCCACCTGTATCTCCTCGCCGGTGCGCGGCGAGATCATCGTCCGCGCCTTGGTGGCAGGCTTGCGTACACGCATGATCCTGAGCAAGCCGGGAAGCGTGAAGGTGCCGACGGCGCGCTTTTTGATGTGGCGCTCGATGAGAATGCCCAGTTCGACGAGCACTGCCGATACGTCCCTCCTCGGGAGACCCGTCGATTCGGAGAGGGAAGCCACTAACTGTGTCTTGGTCATCGCTTCCTTGAGCGCCGTGGCCTTGCGGGGACGGGATGTTGCCATGAGCTGGACCTCCGATGATCTTGTGGAGCGGCTGCACACTATGCCGGTGAGCGGGCGCCAAGGACCGCCGCCCCCTTCCGGGGCCTGGTCGGTAGTTTCTGGGTCGTCGAACCGGGTCTCGGCAGGCCCGCGGCGAGCGGGCGGTCTCCACTCGGTCCGGTCGGGCGCTCCCGCTTGCGCTCCGGCAGGCGTGCAACCTCGGCCAGGAGATCGCCGCTGAAATACTGCGCTCACCCAGGTGCACCGGTCTCGCAGCTTGCCCGAACAATCCGTGTGGGTAGGTTGAGGGGTAGACGGGGCCTGCAACCATGCCAGCGAGGATGGACAACGATCGGCCCACGGTCCGCATCGGCACCTGGAATGTCGAGTGGGCGGGAGCGGACAGCGAGCGGGGCGTTCGCGTTGCCGCCGCCCTGAGGGCGCCCGATTGCGACATCGTGCGCGCGACCGAGGGGCGCGCGGCCGCCCGGCTCCGCTGCGCTCCGCCGGCCACCCAACTTGGCCGAGAAACCCGCAATGCACTAACATTCGAACTGGACCGGTCGACGGGGGTAGGTCATACCTAGCCTACAGACCACTGCAGAAGGGTAGCGGTGCGCCTGGGCGCGAGCCGGGGCATCGCGCCGGGAGCGCCCAACACTAGGAGGTAAGTGGTGCTCCGCTCAGTCGGACATTTGCCCGGTTACTGCTCACCGGGCGATCTCCTCCTCGCACCGCTCCATAATCTTCAAGACGTCGCCGGCCTCGGCTCTGCGCTCAACCTCCCCGGAGAGCAGAAACAATGCGGAGCCTCCTCCACCGAAACAGTGGCTCTCGCTCCACGTGCGAACCGTGAGGCACGCCCGCACAGTTCGACCGTCCTCCTCTTCCATTTGGACTGGATCGGAGGAGCACCGATTCCCGATGCATCCGACTTTCTCGACGGACGGCGCTCCGATAATAGCAAAGCCCTCGGCGGCCACCAGGCAACCGGTGCGGCTTGATCGATTGGGTCTGCACCTCCATCCAGGACCTGAAACCCGCGCATAGACTTCGACGGACGCTTTTCTATGATACTTCACTATCGACATTTCCTCCTTAACGCATTCCGACACAGTGCGTGATCCAGTGTCTTGGGATTGTGCATCGAGCGGCAGAACGAGGGCGATGCCGACAGCGGCAATCATCGCCAATGCAGCTTTCATGGTCTGTCTCCTTTTCCAACGCGATGTGATCTTCCCCAATTGGATTGTTCCGCCCCTAGGTTGTGGAGTTAGGGGATTGGATGTGCCTCCAATCTCCGCTTTTCGGGGCTGGCCTGTTTCGAATCACTCGTACTAGCAGTGTTGATGTGAACTGCTTCGCGATCACCGTCACTGCACATCTCGCGTCCCCTCAAGCCAAGCCTCGGGCGGTCCAGGTGAAACTTAGGTGAGACGAGCAATTCTTCGCGCCTACCAAATAGGGGGGCGAATGAGTTGTGGCGTCCTTCGAACGAGCATCACCCGATTTGGGAGAGTCGCGCTTTGGGAGGTTTTGCGCTGAATTCCCGCGCCACAGTGCCGGACCAGGACGAACGCCTGCCCGTTGTGGGGTTACTATTCGGGCGGATCTCCTTTTGCAGGATTATCGGGACCGCCCTGGTAGCCAGATTGATCCGCTCCACGCTTCAATACCGGCAGATGAGGATCGCCTCCAGAAGCAGTTGGCCCGCTTGTGTCCGTCCTCCGGCGGGCCTCGGCAGGGGCGGAACCGTGAGAGTCCGCCGTTCTCGTCCTTCGGCATGACTCACGAAATACGCGACGCTCAAAAGGGACGGGTGGATGGGGTCACGGCCGACCCACGGACCATCCCGGTATCCGTGTAGACCACGTAGTGCTCCTGTCCGGCTGCGTTGTAGCGGAGAACCGTGCCACGGTCTCATTGGCCTAGACTGAGATAATCCTCGACATCGAGCACTTGATAGAGCAGAGCGGAGAACTCGAAGGGAGTCATGGACGATCACCGGGAAGACATTCTGCGCCGCTCTTGCGTGGCAGCTGCTGTTGTAGTCAGCGCCGATCCTTCGGAAGGGCGGTGAGCGACTGCACCAGCTGCACCAGTTGCACCTGCCGGGAGATGTTGAGCTTTCCGAAGATCTGCTTTGTGTGCCAACGGATGGTGCTGGCCTTCCGCCCTGTGGCGGCGGCGATATCGCGGATGGTGCTTCCCTGGGCCAACTGCAGCGCCACATCGCTTTCCGCCGGCGTGAGGCCAAGGATCGACGCCACCAAATCCGGATCGATGTGGGCCCGATCCGCCGGGTCGACGATCAGCACGACTGGAACGGCGTGGACGGGGTGCAAGTCCGTCGATCCTTCGCCAACGGGGCTGACGTGCACCGCGAGCCGCGACGTGGCAAGCGGACGCGTCACCATCATCGAGCCGCTGGCACCCTGGCGGGCGAACGTCGACAACGCGCGGGCCAAAACTCTCTGGAGTGCGGCATCGTCTCCCGCCGATGTGGCGTGCAGGGCGCCACCCTGGTCTGTCAGCCCGTCCCCCTTGCACAGAAGGTCGAGCGCGCGGTCGTTGACCGCCACGATTCGTCCGCGCCCGTCCAGCTGGATGACCCCGCATCTGGTGTTCTCGAGCAGCGCGGTGAGGGACGAGCTCAGCGCCCGCGCTTCGACCAGCGCCTGCCTCACCCGAACGAACTGGCGGAGGTGGGGCAGCAAACGTTGGACCATCTCCACCCGTTCGGACGACCAGCCCTCTCCGTCGATGGGATCGGCGATGACCCAGACAATTCGGGAGCCCCCTGGCCCATCGAGACGCACGTTGAGGCTGTCCCGAGTGTCGGCCAGGGGCAACGCCTCGTTGTAGACTGGCGAGGTTTTCATCTCTTTGTCGGTGTAAAGGGAAGAGATGTGAACCAATTGACTGTCCGGCAGTCGCCTGATGCGCGGGATACGTTCGTCCAGGGCGTGGTAAGCTTCGAAGTACCGGCGCTCCAGTTCTTCGTGGCGCTGTCCTCGATAGCAGAACTGAGAGAAAAAAATTTCGATGTCGTCTTGAGTGGCCCCGTCGCCGACCACGAGGGTATTGCCCTTCGCCCCGCAGGCTTCATCGATCAGGCCAGACGTCGCCACCCAGCGGCCATCGTCGAGCACGGTCTCGTGCAGCGATGCCAGGATATGCTCGAACTGATCCTGTAGGCTCATGCCGGACTAGTTCCGAGTAGGTCGTGGAGGGTGACAAGAGCGGCCAGAGATACCCGGGGGGGGCAGGGTATGGCCTTCATCGGTCATGTGGGAGATGAAGGCTCGCGCCGCTCACATGGTCCTCGCTGACGGCGGAAGCGTTTCCGGGAGGGACGGTGCCGCCGCGCAGGGCGCCTCCAAGACTGCCAGCATGTCTCGGGCGCAATAGACGCGGTTCCGTTTCGCCGAACAGACCGGCGAGACGATGCCCGCCACTTGCAGTCGTTCGACGGCGCGCTGGGCCGTCGTGTAGGCGACACCCAACTCCCTTGCAACGCCCCTCACGGTCCAGAACGGGTTCTCGGCGAACAGGCGCAACACTTCCTTGGGCCGACCCAAGTGGGCGCCGCCAAGCTCATCCCGCCAGTTCTCGAGAAGGCCGTCGATCTGCTCCATGCGCTCGACCGCGTCCTCAGCCTGGGCTTTGACACCGCGCAGGAAATAGCGCAACCACCGATCCCACGCTCCATCCCGTGTCACGGCCAGAAGATGCTCGTAGTACAACTCCCGTGTCGCCTCGAAGTAGGCGCTCAGATAAAGCAGTGGCGACGGCAGCACGGCACGTTCGACCAGAAGAAGTGTGACAAGCAGACGCCCGACGCGGCCGTTGCCGTCAAGGAAGGGATGTATGGCCTCAAACTGGGCGTGGACCAGCGGGGGCAACGAGTCGTCATGGAGAAAGCGCTCGAGCGGGTCGAGGCACGCCATCAATTCGGCCGGGGGCGGGGGCACGTAGGTGGCCTCACCAAGGCTGCATCCGGGCGGACCGATCCAGTTCTGGCTGCGCCGGAACTCGCCGGGCAACGCCGTGTCCCCACGCACACCGCGCATGAGGCATTCGTGGAGTTCCCTGATGTGGCGCAAGGAGAGCGGCAGCGAGGACAGACGCTCCAATCCATGCTCGAGGGCAGTGACATAATTGGCGACCTCTTCGAGATCTGCGGAGGCTCTAGCGCTGGTCCCGCCTGCCGTGGCCACGAACAGCTCGCCAAGAGTGGTGCGCGTGCCGTCGATGCGGCTGGACAGCACCGCCTCGCGGTGCACGAATGGCTTGATAAAGTGATGAGGGTTGCGAAGCCGCCCGCCTTCGCCCGCGAGCCGGCCGATGGCCCGATCCGCGGCGGAATGATCTGTGGCGAGAGCTCGATCCCACGCGATCGGTGGGGGCAGCGGCGCCGGCAGGAAAGCAGCAAATCCGCTTCCGTAATGGGGCGGTTGATGTCAAGCACCGATCTTCACAACATTCCGGCCCAGCACGGCCATTCGGACATGGTGCACCGTCGCCTGCGGCTGGGCCTCTCGCAGGCATGGTCAGCATGGTCGACACAAGTGGT
>JAJEAD010000031.1 GCA_022824305.1 Gammaproteobacteria bacterium
GTAGGCGGTCCAGCAGTCGCGGAGCCGTCCCGGCGTGCTCGACATGCCGATCACGTTCATCCCCTGCGAAGCGGCGCCGGTGTAGGTCCCCGGAGTGTTCGACATCAGCCAGACCGGGGGATGGGGCTTCTGGTAGGGCCGGGGATGGATGTACATGGCGACGTACTCGCCATCGGCCGCGTGGTACCTCGCATCGAGAGGAAGGAAGGCGCGGTTGGTCTCATGCCAGCCGGGCTCGGGAAAGCGGTAGAACTCGCCCTGGTAGCTGAAGGGATCCTCCGTCCACGCCTTGAGGACGATGTCGAGACACTCGCGGAACAGGGCTTCGCACCGGGCGTGATCGCGCCGGTCCGCGTCCACGTTGAACTGGATGGTGGTGCGCTCGTTGAGGCCCCGTCCCGCCCCGAAGTCCACCCGGCCCTCGGTCATGTTGCCGAGGAGGGCGACGTCCTCCGCAACCCGAAGCGGATGCCAGTCGGGCAGCACCACCGGAGCCTGACCCACCCGGATCTTCTTGCAGTGCGCGGCCACGTCGGCCCCCATCAGGATCGGGTTGGGCGGAGCGTTCATGAAGCCGTTGTGGGCAAAGTGATGCTCGGTGAACCACACGGTGGTGAATCCGGCCTGCTCGGCGAGCTGCGACTGCTCGCGCAGCATGCGGACCACGCGGTCCCAGGGGATGTTCTCCCCCGGATTGAAGAAGGGAGTGAAGTCGAAGCGCATCTACCACTCCCCGACATTCGGCATGGAGGCCCACGGCTCCCGGACCGGAAGCGCCGCACCGTCCTGCAGCAACTCGACCGAGATATTGTCCGGGGACCGCACGAACGCCATCCGTCCGTCCCGGGGCGGACGGTTGATGGTCACCCCGGCATCCATCAGCCGCTGGCAGATCTCGTAGATGTCGGAGACGGAGTAGGCGAGGTGACCGAAGTTGCGCCCGCCGTCCATGTCCTCGGGGTCGTAGTTGTAGGTGAGCTCCACCTGTGCCGCCTCGTCGCCGGGCGCCGACAGCATCACCAGGGTGAAGCGGCCCTCGGGGTTGTCGTAGCGCTCCACCTCCTCGAGGCCCAGCTTGTTGCAGTAGAAATCCATTGACTCGTCCAGATCCGTGACCCGAACCATCGTGTGCAGATACTTGAGACCCATGGCGTGCGGCTTCCTCTATTCGGTGAGGAGGGGGAGACAATGTACCGGCGATTCCCGGTCGCGCAAGCCGACTGCCCGCGCGAATCACTGCTAAGGAAGGCCTGATCCATTGATGCTGACGGCGGTTTGTTCTCGGGAGTCGCCCTGGCTCTGTGCTGTCAGAGTTCTCGGGGGGCGGTCCCGTCAGCAATCCCGGTTTCGCTCGTGATTCCGAGGGGTTGCACGAGCGACGGACGCGCGTTTCCTACGTCAGTCGCAACAGGAACCTACGGCTCGTGTACAGATTGACTTGGGCGCAGGCGACGACGAGGCGATGGGCATTCTTGGCAAGGACTCTGTATCGGACCTCGGTGAACCAAAGATGCGCTTGAGCATCAGCGGCGCATGCTCGCCCTTGGCGCGGATCTTGGACTTGGTGCGGTTCCTGGGTGGCCCGATCCGCAGCGCTCAAGGGTCGATACCGATGCCCGTTGTTGTTCGTGAGGTCCTGCGCGGCCGGTGCACGGTTTCGGAGCGGGTGTCGGCGTGGGGCCTGCGGGGACGGGCTCCGGCAAACTGATGTTCGAGCTTGACGGCGGCACGGCGGAGCGCTACGGCGCGGACCTGTCGATGACCCTGGCCGCGGCAGAGGTGTGGGGCGACATCGTGACGCTCGCGCAAGGCGCGAGCGCGTTCGCCCCGGCGATTAAGGCGGACGCGGTCACCCTCGGGGTGCGCTACGACGCCTGAGACGCCAAGACCGGTTCGGGGTGGAGCTTTGAAGCGGGCTCGCCTGGAGCGCTCCGGCGCTCGGGTTCAGCGCGGAAGTCGAGGGCCGCGACCTGCTCGCCCACGAGGACGACGAGCTCGAGGACCGGACCTACGCGGCGAGCGTCGCCTTCGACCCGAGGTCCGATTCCGGAACGGGAAACGCGATTGGCACGTTGAAGTGTTGCGCAAGGCACGACGAGGAGTGATGGCAATCAGTTCAGACCGTGACCCGCCGAACCTGAGTCACCGATGGGGCGAGAAGTTCAAACTGGAAATGAGGTGCGGGTCAGCGGATTCCATCAGGGCCAGCAGGCGAGATTGTCACAGCCTACGATTTCACAACCTTGGAAGCCGAGCCCCGCCGTTGTTTCCGAAGACTGTATGTGTCGCTTGAGCCAAGCAGCCGATTCCGTGTGCGTGCGCTAGTCGAGCGCCATCGCCCGGGCCAGGGCCTCGCCGACCCGTTCTGCCGCGCACTCGATGTCGCGGTCGGCGAGATGGGCGTAGCGCAGTGTTGTCCGCACGTTGCGGTGGCCGAGGAGTCGCGACACGACGGGCACCGGAACCCCATTCATGACGGCCTGGCTGGCCATGGTGTGTCTCAGATCGTGCAGGCGCACGTCCTCGATTGCGGCCTCCCTGCGCACGCGGTCCCAGAGCGGGAGATGGGGACCGTGCGGGTGTTCGGGACGGCGCGGAGAGGGGAACACGAAGGGGCTCTCGCTCCTGGGTTGGCGTTCGATGATGCGGCGCGCGGGGACGCTGAGATATACCTTCCTCGGGCCAGTCTTGGCCTCTTCCAGGGCGAGGGTGTCGCCGTCCACCTCGTTCCAGCGCAGGGCGAGAATCTCGCCCCGGCGGCAGCCGGTGAGCAGCAGCAGGCGGATGATGTCGGCCTGGTGTGCGTGCCGCGTGCCGGTTCGGACGTGGCGGTCGAGCACGCGGTGCAGGCGGCGCACTTCGTCGCGCGACAGGAAGCGGGTGAGCGCGGTGCGGCGGTTCATGATTACGTCGCGGGCGGGATTGGTGCCGAGATGCCCCTGTGAAATGGCGAACTCGAGCACCCGGCGCAGGATGCGCAACGCGTGATTGGCGCCGCCGGGCGCAGTGCGACTGTAGGCGTCGAACCAGCGCAGCACCTGGTTGCGGGTGATGCGGTCAAGCGGCGTGGCACCGAAGGCGGGCAGGAGCTGGCTGGTGAGGGCGGCGTTCACGCCGGCTCGCGTGGAGGGCTTGTAGCGGGGGAAGTGGGCATCCTTCCAGGTGCTGGCGACGAAGTCCCGGAACCGCGGTGCCGATCGCGCGCGCCTCCTCGCAGGCTCCGTGTCAGGCGTCGCCAGCAGAGCGTGACATTGGCGGCGTGCCTCATCGACGCTGCGTGACGCGACGGTGCCGAGCGAGCGGCGCATGGTGCGCCCGTCGGTCTTCCGAAGGAGCACGAAAGTGGTGGCGCCGGAGGGGCGCACCCGTACTCCGAGGCCGGGGGTGCGGGTGTCCCACACCGTATACTCGCGCTCGCGTGGGTGAAGGCGAGCGATGGTGGCATCGCTGAGGCGCATGCGTTCGCGGCCGGCCATCGCGCTAACCTCCGAGCACCGCGCCGACGGTCTCAGCCGCCTCGCGCGCAGCCGAGTCGGCCAGGTGCGTGTACTTGAGTGTGGTCTGCGGGCTCGCATGCCCGAGGAGCCGGCCGACGGCGAGCACGCTCTCGCCCTGCCTCAGGGCGAAGCTGGCGTGAGCGTGTCGCAGATCGTGCAGGCGCACGTCCCGGAGTTGCGCCTCGGCGCGTACCCGCTGCCAGAACCAACGCAGCCAGCTCGTACCGGCCGGCCCGCGGGTGCGCTGTGACGGGAAGACCCAGGCACCGGTGCGCTCGATGCGGTCGAGGACGTTGCGCGCGGCGCGCGACAGCCACACCGTCCTCGGCCCGGTCTTGCCGTCGCGCAGGAAGAGATGGCCTTCGCGGTAATCGATCCAGCGAAGGGTGAGCACCTCGCTCTTGCGACACCCGGTGAGCAGGAGCAATCGCAGCACGGCCACCTGCCGCGGGCACGCGCTCTCGTGCGTCGAGAGCACTGCCGCAAGGCGGCCGATCTCCGCATCGGACAGAAAGCGCTCGCGTCCCCTGCGCCGATAGCGCCGTATGCCCCGGCAGGGATTGGAGCCCTCGGGACGGTAGCCCATGCGCTCGGCCTCCTTCAGGATGACCGAGAGCACGGGCAGGGAGCGGTCGGCGGCCACGGGAGTTGCCCGAAGGGAGGCGAACCAGCCAAGCACGTCCGCACGGGTGATGTCGGCCACCGCCATGCCCGCGAATCGAGGCAGAAGCTGCCGCTGGAGGTAGTTGCGATTCACGTACAACGTGCGGGGCTTCCACACCCGCGCATGGCGTCCGAACACGGTCTCGGCGATGGCCTCGAAGCGCATCGCCTCGGGCAAGGCCGGCGCGTCGGCGTCGCTTCGGATGGCGGTAATCAGGGATGCGGCCCGCGCGCGCGCCTCGTCAACGCGCAGGGCGCCAGCGTCGCCGACCAGCTTCCAGACACGCGCGCCACGATGTTGTGTGTGGAGGAAGAAGCGCTTGGTGCCCGAGGGCAGTATCCGCACACCGAAGCCTCTGAGCTTCGCGTCGCGGATCACATAAGGGGACCGACGAGGCCGCAGCGCCTTGACACGGGCCTCGGAGAGGAGAAGTTTTGACATTGATTGTTCTCCTGTGCGCAGTTGCAAATGGGGAACCGGAATCGGCCCAGTTCATTTCTATTGGTGATTTTGACAAGAAATACTCCATTTAAATCAATAATTTAGAACCGAAGGTGCGCATGGTGGTGTTCGGCCGCTCGATGCTGATGCTCTTCGTGGGCATCGGCCTCATAAGCTGGCTCGACATGGCCCGGATCGCGCGCGGGCAGACGCTCAGCATCAGGAACCGGGAGTTCGTGGAGGCCGCGGTGGCGATCGGCGTCCCCGCCCGCCGCATCATCCTGCGCCACGTCATTCCGAACCTGCTGGGTGTGGTCATCGTGTACGCCACGCTGCTGGTCCCCTCGATGATCATCTACGAGAGCTTCATCAGCTTTCTCGGCCTCGGGGTGCAGGAGCCCCGGACGAGCTGGGGCGCGCTCATCAACAGCGGGGCGAGCCAGATGCAGTACGGCACCCTCTGGCAGCTCCTCTTCCCCCTCTTCTTCTTCGTGGTGACCCTGTACTCGCTCTTCTTTCTCGGCGACGGGCTGCGCGACGCGCTGGACCCGAAGGACCGCTGACCGGTGCCGCTGCTTCGGGTCCGGAACCTCCGCGTGCGCTTCGAGACCGCCGACGGCACGGTGAACGCGGTCAACGGCGTCGACCTCGGGGTGGAGGCCGGACAGTCGATCGCGGTCGTGGGCGAGAGCGGCTCCGGCAAGAGCCAGATCATGTTCGCGATCATGGGGCTGCTGGCGCGCAACGGCAGCGCGAGCGGGTCCGTGGAGCTCGAAGGGCGGGAAGTGCTGAACCTGGCGGAGGAGGAGCTCAACCGGATTCGCTCCCGGCACATCGCGATGGTCTTCCAGGACCCGATGACCGCACTCAACCCCTACCTGCGGATCTCCGACCAGATGACCGAGGTGCTGACCGTGCACCGGAGGATGTCGCGGCGGGAAGCGAGGGAGGAGGCGATCCGGATGCTCGAAGCGATGGACATCCCGGACGCCCGATCGCGGATCGGCCAGTTTCCGCACGAGTACTCGGGGGGCATGCGCCAGCGGGTGCTGGTCGCGATGGCCCTGCTCTGCCGCCCGCGGCTGCTCATCGCCGACGAGCCGACCACCGCGCTCGACGTCACGGTGCAGCAGCAGATCATGCGCCTGCTCTCGGAGGCTCGCGCCGAGCAGGGCACCGCGCTCATCCTGGTCACCCACGACGTGGGGGTGGTCGCCGGGCATTGCGACGAGATGGTGGTGCTCTACGGCGGCCGGATCATGGAGAGCGGCCCGGTCAAGGCGGTCTTCGCCGCTCCGCGCCACCCCTACACGCGGGGCCTGCTGAACGCGGTGCCCCGACTGGACCGGGACGACGAAGACCTTCCCGCGATTCCCGGCGATCCGCCCGACGCGCAGCGGCTGCCCGCCGGCTGCCCCTTCGCGCAACGCTGTCCGCGGGCGGACGAGCGCTGCCGGCGCGTGCTGCCGGCGCTCGAGTCCTTCGCTCCCGGGCGCGCGGCCGCCTGCCACCACCCGCTGGCGTGAAGCGGAGTGAGCGCGCCCCTGCTTTCGGTCCGCGACCTCTCGGTGGGCTTTCCGGTCCGCCCCCGGGAGGGGCGGCCGTGGGCGCCCGCGCGCACCCTCCGCGCCGTCGAAGGCGTGAGCTTCGACCTCGGGACGGGCGAGACGCTGGGCATCGTGGGCGAGAGCGGCTCGGGCAAGTCCACGCTCGCGCGGGCCCTCATCGGCACCGTGCCCGCCTCCGGCGGGCGTGCCCTGTGGCGGGGCGAGGACCTGCTGTCGATGGGGCCGGCGGAGCGTCATCGCCATCGCCGCGACATCCAGATGATCTTCCAGGACCCGCTGGCGGCGCTGAACCCCCGCATGACGGCGGAAGCGATCATCGGCGAGCCCCTCGTCACCCACGAGCCCCGGCTCCCGCGCGCCGAGCTGAGGACGCGGGTCGGGGAGATCATGGAACGGGTTGGCCTCCTGCCCGGCCACCTCAACCGCTATCCCCACGAGTTCTCGGGCGGCCAGTGCCAGCGCATCAACATCGCCCGGGCGCTGATCGTGCAGCCCCGCCTGCTGATCTGCGACGAGCCGGTCTCCGCGCTCGACACCAGCGTGCAGGCCCAGATCATCAACCTGCTGCGGGATCTGAAGCGCGACCTCGGCCTGTCGCTGATCTTCATCGCCCACGATCTGAGCGTGGTCAAGCACATCTCGGACCGGATCATGGTCTTCTATCTCGGCCGGGTGATGGAGTACGCGGCGGCGCGCGATCTCGTCGCCCGCCCCCGGCATCCCTACTCGCGCGCCCTGATCGCGGCCGCCCCGATTCCGGACCCCGCGGTGGAGCGCGGGCGGCGGAGCGAGGCGCTGCGCGGCGAGCTGCCCTCTCCGCTCGCACCCCCATCCGGCTGCGTCTTCCGGACCCGCTGCCCGGTCGCCCGCGCCGCTTGCGCGGAGGAGAGGCCGGTGCTCCGGGATTTCGGCGGAGATCACCTCGCCGCGTGCCCCTTCGGCGGGGACTCCTGAGCCCGGGAATCGACCCGGAATCCCGTCCCCGTCGCGGGGTCGGGGAGTACACTTCGGCGACCTTCTCTCGCGCAGGCGTGCCCGCCGGTGTCCAACGTCCTCGATCGCCTTCTCTCCACCCGGCCGTGGCTCCTCGCCGACGGCGCGACCGGCACCAACCTCATCGACATGGGCCTTCGCTCCGGCGATGCTCCCGAGCCCTGGAACGTCGAGCACCCCGACCGGATCGAGCACCTGCACCGGAGCTTCATCGCGGCCGGCGCGGACATCGTCCTCACGAACAGCTTCGGCGGGAACTTCCATCGCCTCGCGCTACACGGCAGCCAGGAGCGCGTGGCCGAGTTCAACCTGGCCGCGGCCCGCATCGCGCGCCGGGTCGCGGATGAGAGCGAGCGCCCGATCCTGGTCGCCGGCTCCATGGGTCCCACCGGCGAGCTCTTCGCGCCGCTCGGCGCCCTGACGATGGACCGGGCGCGCGAGGTCTTCGCCGACCAGGCCCGGGCGCTGGCGGAAGGGGGCGCCGACCTGCTCTGGGTCGAGACCATGTCCTCGCGTGAAGAGGTCGAGGCGGCGCTCGCCGGCGCCGACGTCACCGGCCTGCCGGTGGTGTGCACGCTGAGCTTCGACACCAACGGCAGCACGATGATGGGACTCTCGCCCTCGGAGTTCGCGGCGCTGTGCCGGACCATGACCCCCGCTCCCCACGCCTTCGGCGCCAACTGCGGGCTCGGCCCGGCGGAAACCGTCGTCGGAGTGCTGAACCTTGCCGGTGCCGCGCGCGCCACCGACGTCATCGTCGCCAAGGGCAACTGCGGCATTCCGGAGTACGTGGACGGCGTCATCGAGTACGGCGGCACCCCGGCGCTGATGGCGAGGTACGCCTGTCTCGCCTACGACGCCGGCGCGCGCATCATCGGGGGCTGCGGCGGCACCACCTTCGATCACCTGCGGGCCATGCGCGAGGCGCTCTCCGTACACCCCCGGGGAGCGCGACCCGGCGGCGACGAGGTCGCCGCCACGCTCGGCGAGATCACCGCGGGCGGGCGCGCCCAGCTCGAGGGCCGCATGAACGCGGCCACCGTAGCGGTCGGCCGCCGCCGCGGCACGCGCCGGCGTCGCCGGAGCTGAGCGCGAACGCCGGACCCGGTCCGTTCAGCTCACAGGAGAACCGAAAGGCAGCCTGACTTGCCCACCCCCCGGCACTACCGCCAAGAAGCGGCACTGTCAGGTGAATACCCTCTCTGTACACCCGGCCGGCCCCGCAACGGGCAGCCGCTTCGGTCTCGTCTCTCAGAGTCTTCCGGGTGAGATCCGAGCGCGGACCCGCGCCCTGCAATCAACGACGCCGTTCAGCGTTCGGGGCGTAGCGTCGGTTCAGGGCGCGTTCCAGGGCGAATTGGACTTGCGGCTGTAGCTTGCGTCGCCCTCGAGGATGTCTTCCATGACGAGCTCCCAGTTGCGCTCGCCAACAAGAATGCCGTCGGTGACGTCGTTGCCCAGCCAGCGCTCGCGCACGCTCGCGTTCCAGTTGAGGAAGAGTCGCCCGTCGCGCACGGTCCAGGCGCTGGCCGGTTCGACCTCGGCGGCGTAACGGCCCTGCGACAGCGCATAGGCGCACCAGCCGCCGAACTCGGGAGCGTAGGCTTCGGGATTCGAGGCGAAGAGGTCGCGGTTGGCGGCCGACGAGAAGAGCCAGGTGGCGCCGTCCCATTCGTGCGAGAACTCGGGCACACCCCTGACCGCGCTCTCCTCGGTGAAGTAGGCCACCGTGTCCCAGCCGCCGATGGCGATGCCCTCGGGCGTGACGTTGACGGTGGTCTCCATGCCGGCCGCGGCGGCCTGACCCGCCGCCCCCAGCGCCACGCTGGCCGCTACCCAGGCGACGGCCAGAAGTCTTCGTGCCATGTCAGTTCCCTCCCGTGCCTGTCGCGTCGCGCCCGGCAGCACCTCGAAGGCGCCAGCCAGGGCGCGAGCGTCCGGCACCGATTCTGCGGTTCCCGATCGCCCGATGCAACGGACCGGGTTCAATGGGACGGCTCAACGCCGCCGGCCGCCCGAGGCCCCAGGCCCTGCCGACCGCGAGGGTGCCGCCTGATTGCTTCGCAACGTTGCGCCCGGCGCGGACAGCGTGTGGCAGCCGGGGACTCGCTGCCGCGTGGCCGCGACGGGCCGTTCGATCGTGCAGTCGCTCACATCCTGACCAAGCGCCCGTCCACTCGCGGTCACTCCGGACAGCACTCTTCCGCCACACACAACCGTTCGTGCTACCGTGCCGCCCTGATTCGGGCTCCTGCCGGGGTTCGATAGCTTCGCAGTCTCGCCTCAGGTGGCGCAACGAGCGTTCATGGGCACTCGACCGGATCAGGGTTCAGCGGCGCGACGGGCGGCGCCGCTCGCGCAGGCCCCGGCCGCGGCCGCCGGAGGCGCCCGCGCGGGCACTTCGC
>JAJEAD010000032.1 GCA_022824305.1 Gammaproteobacteria bacterium
CCTCCAGCGCCCGGGCGACGCGCACCTTCTCCCGCGCGGTGTGGGGGTCGATGCCGCAGGCCCAGCCCAGCCAGTGGGCACAGGTCAGCGCCCCCTGGTCAGCCCACACGCCCCGGCGGTCGAGCTCGGCGATGAGGGTGAAGAGGCGCCAGGTCGCCGCGTGGATGTGGGCGGCGAGGGTGGCCCGGACGATGGTGCTCGCCAGGAGGACCTTCGCCAACGAGGACAAGGCCCATCGGTGGCTCCACAAGAACCTGAGCGCGTTGGGTGGCCGATCTCCCATGGATTGCATCCGTACCGATGCCGGGGTCCGAGTCGTTGAGAACCTGCTGGCGCGAATCCATTGGGGTGCACCCACCTGATCCTGGAGACAGATCCGTGAGGGTACACACGCACTTGGAAGCCGGATGGAAGCTCGCGTCTCTCCTGGAGGTCGCCCAGAGAGATGGGGCGATCAGGATTCGCCGCGAGGACGGTCAGGCGTTCGTCTTGCGACCGGAACCTACCGCCGCCTCCCCTCTCGACGTCGAGGGCATCGAAATGGACATGACAAGCGCCGAGCTCGTGGACATGATCCGCGAAGGGCGGGAACGATACGGCTGATACGGGACACGCTCTCGTACCCGGATGCCTGACGCGTCATGACGGGACGCCGTCCTTCAGCATCCACTCATAGGCGGTCTCGACGATCACCCCATCCGGCACAGTTGTCGGAACGCCGTCCCGATCGAGCGCCAACAGTCGTTTGCCGGCGTCCGGGAACGGCTCTCCCGCCGCCAGGAGCGGCGGGCGTCTCCACTAAACCCTCCTTCAGGAAAGGAGAATTTCACCATCATTTCTCCGTCTGAGAAGGAGAATCATCGACCCGGGTGTTCCGGCTGCCCGCGGGAGCACTCCTGCACCTGGATGCTGCTACGCGGGGAACGGATGCCGGCATGTGAACCTGAGCGCTTTCTCCTGGTCGAACGCCGCGTGCTGCGATCGATTGGACGGAATCCGGGGGTGACACCCGGGGGTGCGCGTCAGGAGGGCTAGAAACGCAGCCGGTACCAGGCGAGCCCGATGTACTCGTGCACCGCGGCCGAAGAGCGGGCGAAAGCCGACGCCGTGGGCAGCCAGGCGGCGGCGCCCATCGCAGGGCCGTTCGACATCCCGGTCGGCGCCGCGACCACCTCGAGGCCCTGCCTCTCGAACGCGCCGACCGCGCGCGTCATGTGGATCGCGTGGGTCACCAGGAGAACCCGGTCGATTCCCGCGTCCGCCAGCATCTGCGCGCTGTTGACGGCGTTGTCGGCGGTGTTGCGGGAACGATCTTCGACGAAGCGCACACCGATGCCGAAATCGTCCTTGAGCGAAAGGGCCATCGCCCCCGCCTCCGCCGGCGTGCCCGGAAATGTCCTTCCTCCCGTGACCAGGAGGGGCAGTCCGGTGCGGCGGTGAAGCCATGCGGCGTAACGCAGTCGCTCGAGCGTGAAGCGGCCCACGGTGTCGGCGCCGTCGTACTCGGGGGGATCACGGTAGCTTCCCGCGCCGAGCACCACTATCGCGCCCGCCGCCGGCACTTCGGCGTCCGGCGCCAGCGCCGGGTGCTCGTAGAGGCCGCGTTCGAGCACGCCGGCAACGCTGCCGGTGCTGAGCGCGTACAGCGATACCACCATCACCAGCAACAGGAACCCCGCGAGACGGCGGGCGAAAGGGAGAAGCATCAGCCCGAGGACTCCGAGGACGATGACGCCTCCCGGGGGCACGATGAGATTCCCGAGCACCTTGACGACGAGGAACTCGACGTAGCTCATCGCTCATGCGCTCCGCCGCGGCTCTCGGAACCAGGGGAACAGGGCGCCGGCGGCACGATCACTACGCGACGGGCTCGCCCGCCGCCTGGAGATCCGCGTGATAGGAGGAACGCACCAGGGGACCGGAAGCGACACTCGAAAACCCGAGCGCCCGGGCCTTTCGCCCGAGGGAGTCGAACTCGTCGGGCGTCCAGTAGCGCTCGACCGCGAGATGGTAGCGGCTCGGTTGCAGGTACTGGCCCAGGGTGAGCATGTCGCAGGCGTGAGCGCGCAGGTCGTGGAGCACCTCCACCACCTCGTCCTCTTCCTCGCCGAGGCCGAGCATCAGGCCGGACTTGGTGGACACTTCCGGGTGGGCGTCCCTGAAGCGGCGGATGAGATCGAGCGACCACTCGTAGTCCGAGCCCGGTCGCGCCTTTCGGTAGAGCCGGGGGACCGTCTCCAGGTTGTGGTTGAAGACGTCCGGCGGCGACTCCGCGAGGGCCGCCAGCGCCCGCTCCATCCGGCCGCGAAAGTCCGGCACCAGGATCTCTATGCGCAACCCCGGGCAGCGCTCGCGCAAGGCGCGCACGCAGGCCGCGAAATGCCCTGCCCCCCCATCGCGGAGATCGTCGCGGTCGACCGAGGTGATGACGGCGTAGGCGAGGCCCATTCGCGCCACGGTCTCGGCGAGACGCGATGGCTCGCCGGAATCGAGCGGCCCGGGCCGGCCGTGGGCGACATCGCAAAACGGACAGCGGCGAGTGCAGATGTCCCCCATGATCATGAAAGTGGCGGTGCCGCGTGAGAAGCACTCGCCGATGTTGGGGCAGGAAGCCTCTTCGCACACGGTATGCAGCTTCTGGGCCCGCAACACCTCCTTCAGGCGCCGCACCGGCGCGCCGGTCGGCGCCCTCACCCGAATCCAGGGCGGCTTGCGCGGCATGGGACCGACACTCGGGACCACCTTGATCGGAATGCGCGAGGTCTTTTCGCGACCCCGCATCTCTCGGGTCGCTCGGGAGGGCGAACGGGGAGCCGTCATGTACGAAAGTGTAACTGTTTCTTCACGAAACGTGCCTTGCGCAGACGCGAATCGAGGAGGTGCAGCGCCGCCGCCGCTCAGGCCGGGAAGGCGCGCTCGTCCCACATGTTGAGCACACGACAGAACAGCGCCGCGGTCCGCTCGGCATCGTAGATTGCGGAGTGGGCATCTCCGTCGTCCCACGCCATGCCGCTCGCCTCGACCGCCCGCGACAGCACGGTCTGGCCGAAGGCGAGCGCGGCGAAGCTCACGGTGTCCAGAGTGGAGAAAGGGTGAAAGGGATTGCGCTTGATCCCGGCCCGCTCCGCCGCCGCGTTCACGAAGGCGAGATCGAATGCGGCGTTGTGGCCCACGAGCAGGGCGCGCGTGCAGGACTGCTCCTTCACCGCGGCACGCACGGGCAGGAAGATCCGGTCCAGAGCCTCCCGTTCCGTCACCGCGAATCGCAGGGGGTGACCGGGGTCGATGCCGGTGAACTCGAGCGAGGCGGGTTCGATGTTGGCTCCTTCGAAGGGCTCGACATGGCAACTGTGGATCTCGCCCGGGCGCCAGCGCCCCTGCGAGTCGCGCACGACCATCACCGCAGCGATCTCGAGGAGCGCATCCGTTCGGGGGTTGAAGCCGCCGGTCTCGACGTCGACGACCACCGGGAGATAGCCGCGAAAGCGGTTCCGGATGGAGGTTGCCGGAAGCGCCGGGCCGCCCGTCACCGCCACCGCGGCAGCACGCGTGTCGGCGCGGGAAGACGCGCGAATGGAGACGGGCAGAACACGGCGGGAACGTTATCAGACCCGGGGACGGGAGGTGAAATGTCCGCTCACCCCCCCTCCCGTATACTGAGGCCCGAGCCGGGACGGGCGCGCTCGGACGAAAGACCAGGGATGGCTGCCCGCGGAGGACGGTCCGGGAGTCCAAGCCGATGACTGACGAATCGAATCTCTCCGACGTCGATCCGCGGGAAACCGAGGAGTGGATCGAGTCTCTGCACTCGCTGCTGGAGCGAGACGGCGCCGAGCGCGCCCACTTCATCCTCGAGACGCTGCGTGACGAAGCCCGTCGCGCCGGCGTCGGCCTCCCCTACTCGGCGACCACCGCATACGTCAACACCATCCCCGCGTCGCGCGAGATACGCACCCCCGGAGACTCGAGGATCGAGCGGCGCATTCGCGCCATCATTCGCTGGAACGCGCTGGCGATGGTGGTGAAGGCGAACCGGCTCTCTTCCGAGCTCGGCGGCCACATCGCGAGCTTCGCTTCGTCCGCCACCCTCTACGACGTGGGCTTCAACCACTTCTGGCACGCCCCGACCGCATCGCACGGCGGCGACCTGGTGTTCTTCCAGGGGCACAGCGCGCCGGGAATCTACGCCCGCGCCTACCTCGAAGGCCGCATCTCCAAGGACCGGCTGCACCGCTTCCGCCGGGAAGTCGACGGCGGGGGCCTGTCTTCCTATCCGCATCCCTGGCTGATGCCCGACTTCTGGCAGTTTCCGACGGTATCGATGGGTCTCGGGCCGATCATGGCCATCTACCAGGCCCGCTTCATGAAGTACCTGCACAACCGCGGGCTGCTCCACACCGAGGGGCGCAAGGTGTGGGCCTTCATGGGCGACGGTGAGATGGACGAGCCCGAGTCCATGGGCGCCATCACCCTCGCCTCGCGGGAGAAGCTCGACAATCTCGTTTTCGTCATCAACTGCAACCTGCAGCGCCTCGACGGCCCGGTGCGCGGCAACGGCAAGATCATCCAGGAGCTCGAAGGCGCCTTCCACGGCGCGGGATGGAAGGTGTTCAAGGTAATCTGGGGCTCGTACTGGGACCCCCTTCTCAACGAGGACACCTCCGGGCTGCTTCGCCACCGCATGGAGGAGGCGGTCGACGGGGAGTACCAGGCCTTCAAGGCCAAGGGCGGCGCCTACACCCGGGAACGCTTCTTCGGCCGCTACGGGGAGCTCGAGAAGATGGTGTCCCACATGAGCGACGAGGACATCTGGCGCCTGAACCGGGGCGGCCACGATCCGCACAAGGTGTACGCCGCGTACGACGCGGCGGTCAGGCACCGCGATCAGCCCGTGGTGATCCTCGCCAAGACCGTGAAGGGCTACGGCATGGGCGAGGCGGGCGAAGGACAGAACATCACCCACCAGCAGAAGAAGATGGGCGAGGAAGCGCTGAAGGCCTTCCGGGACCGCTTCGACATTCCCATATCGGACGACGAGATCGCCGACGCGCCCTTCTACCGGCCACCCGAAGACAGCGAGGAGACCCGCTACCTGAGAGCGCGACGCAGCGCGCTCGGCGGACCCCTGCCGCAGCGCCGCAGCCGTACCGAAGCCCTGCCGATCCCTGCGCTCTCCGCGTTCGAGAGCCAGCTCGAGGGGGGTGGAAAGCGCGAGTTCTCCACCACCATGGCGATGGTGCGCATCATCGCCACGCTGAGCCGCGACAAGGAGATCGGCAAGCTCGTGGTCCCCATCGTGGCCGACGAGGCGCGCACCTTCGGCATGGAAGGTCTGTTTCGCCAGCTCGGCATCTACGCCCCCACCGGTCAGCTCTACGAGCCGGTGGACTCGGATCAGCTCATGTACTACCGCGAGGACAAGCAGGGTCGAATTCTGCAGGAGGGCATCAACGAAGCGGGTGCGATCTCGTCGTGGATCTCGGCCGGCACCGCCTACAGCACGCACGGGATCAACATGATTCCCTTCTACATCTTCTACTCGATGTTCGGGTTCCAGCGGGTCGGAGATCTCGCGTGGGCGGCGGGAGACATCCAGACCCGCGGATTCCTGGTCGGAGGCACCGCGGGGCGCACCACGCTGGCCGGCGAAGGACTGCAGCACGACGACGGACACAGCCACCTCTTCTCCGCCAACATACCGAACTGCCTCTCCTACGACCCCACCTACGCCTACGAGCTCGCGGTGATCGTGCGAGACGGCATGCGCCGCATGTTCGAGGAGCAGGAGAACGTCTTCTACTACCTCACGGTGATGAACGAGAACTACCGGCACCCGGCGATGCCGGACGGGGTGGAGGACGGCATCCTCCGCGGCATGTACCTGTTGAGGGAGTCGGTCGCGCCGAAGGGCTCGGAAAGCGCGCCCCGGGTCCAGCTCCTCGGCAGCGGCACGATCCTGCGGGAGGTGCAGGCGGCGGCCGAGCTGCTGGAGGAGGACTACGGCGTCGCCGCCGACGTGTGGAGCGCGACCTCGTTCACCGAGCTGCGGCGCGACGGGATGCGCGCGGAGCGCTGGAACCTCCTGCACCCGTCGCAGCCTCCCCGCGAGAGCTACGTGGGCCGCTGCCTCCGGGAGCGGCGCGGACCAGTGGTAGCGGCCAGCGATTACGTCAAGCTCTTCGCCGACCAGATCCGTCCCTACGTGCCGCGCACCTACCTCTCGCTCGGCACCGACGGCTACGGGCGCAGCGACACCCGGGCGAGCCTGCGCCGCTTCTTCGAGGTCGACCGCCACTTCGTCGCCCTGAGCGCGCTGAAGGCGCTGGCCGAGGACGGCGACGTACCGGGCACCCGGGTTGCCGACGCGATCTCGCGCTATGGTATCGACCCGGACAAGAGCGACCCCCTCTCCATCTGACGATCGGCGCCTTCCATGGCCATCCGAGAAGTAACGGTTCCCCATCTCGGCGACTTCGACGAGGTTCCGGTGGTCGAGGTGCTGGTCGGGCCCGGGGACGAGGTCAGGGCCGAGGATGCCCTGATCACGCTCGAGAGCGACAAGGCGACCATGGACGTGCCGGCGCCCTGTGACGGCGTGGTCAGGGAAGTCAGTGCGAGCGTGGGCGATACCGTTGCCGAAGGCGTTCTACTCCTGACCATCGAAAGCGCGAGCGCCGGGCCGGAAGCGACGGCGGAGGCGCCCGGGCGGGAAGGGTCCGAAGCGCCGGCGCCGCTCGCGCCCGCCCCCGCCGCCCCTCGCAGCGCCCCGCACGCTCCGCCCCTGCAGGCCGCTCCGGCGCAGGCAACAACTCCAGCACCGGCAACCGCTCCGGCTCCGAGCCGGCTGCTCGGCGCCGGCGGGTTGCACACGCGCGCCCGCTCGCACGCCACCCCCTCCCTGCGACGATTCGCGCGCACCCTCGGAGTGGACCTGTCGGAGATAATCGGCACCGGGCGCAAGGGCCGGATACTCGAGGAGGACGTGAGGGCTTTCGTCAAGGAGCGGCTCGAAGGCGACGCCGGCGGCGAGCCCGCGCCGGCCGTCCCCGCGGAAGCTCCGGCAGTGGACTTCAGCCGTTACGGAGAGGTCGAGGTACGCGCGCTCTCGCGCATCAAGCGGCTCTCGGGGCCTCACCTGCACCGGGCCTGGACCGAAGTGCCCCACGTCACGCACCACGACGAAGCAGACGTCACCGCGCTCGAGGCGTTCCGCCAGTCTCTCAAGCGCGAGGCCACCGAGGCGGAGGTGCACATCACCTTTCTGACCTTTGCGCTCAAGGCGCTCGCCCGCGCGGTGCGGGAGTTTCCCGACTTCAACGCGTCGCTCAGCCCGGACGGCCGGAACCTCGTCCTGAAGAAGTACGTCAACATCGGGGTTGCGGTGGACACCCCCAACGGACTCGTGGTGCCGGTGGTGCGGGCGGTGGAGACCAAGGGGATCTTCGGGCTCGCCCGGGAGCTCGGCGATCTCGGGGCGCGGGCAAGGGAGAACCGGCTCCGGCCCGAGGACCTGGAAGGGGGATCGATCACCGTATCGAGCCTCGGTGGCATCGGAGGGACCGCCTTCACCCCGATCGTCAACGCGCCCGAGGTCGCGATTCTCGGGCTCGCGCGCTCCCGGACCGCTCCGGTGTGGGACGGAAGCGCCTTTCAGCCGCGGCTGATGCAGCCACTGGATCTCTCCTACGACCACCGGGTCATCGACGGCGCCCAGGCCGCGAGGTTCGTGCGCCGGCTCGCGGAACTGCTCCTCGAAGATCCGCAGCGGCTGCTGCTGTGAGGACTCCGTTCCCGCCACCCCGGAAAGGCGCATGAGCGACACGATAGAAGTATCGGTTCCCGACATCGGGGACTTCGAGGACGTCGAGGTCGTCGAGGTCATCGCGAGCGCCGGCGAGGTCCTCGAGGAAGGCCAGTCCCTGATCACGCTCGAGAGCGAGAAGGCGTCGGTGGAGGTTCCGGCCCCGCAGGCGGGCACCGTGGAACGCATGCTCGTGGAAGCGGGGGACCGGGTCTCCGCGGGCACGCCCATCGCGCTCCTGCGCGTTGGAGGGGCTGAACCTGCCTCCCTCCCGGAAACGGAGGTCTCCGAAGGGGCCGAGTCCGCTCCGCGCGCGCCCTCGGCGCCGGCCGGCCGCGATGCGGACCTCGAGGCCGAGCTCCTGGTGCTGGGAGGCGGCCCGGGAGGCTACACCGCGGCCTTCCGCGCCGCCGACCTGGGAAAACGCACGGTGCTCGTGGAGCGCTACGATCGACTCGGGGGCGTGTGCCTCAACGTCGGTTGCATCCCGTCCAAGGCCCTGCTCCACAGCGCCGAGGTGATCGGGGCCGCGGGCGAGCTGGCCGCGCGCGGGATCGCGTTCCGGGCGCCGGAGATCGACGTCGCGAGGCTCGCGAAGTGGAAGGACGGCGTGGTGGGCCGCCTGTGCACGGGTCTCGCGGGGCTCGCCCGGCGCCGCCGGGTCCGGGTGGTGACCGGCAGCGGGCGCTTCGAGTCGCAAAACCGCCTGTACGTGGAGGGCCGGGAAGGTCCGGTGTCCATCGCCTTCGAGCAGGCGATCGTCGCCGCGGGCGCGCATGCAACCAGGATTCCGGGCTTCCCCGAGGATGATCCGCGCGTGATGGACTCCACCGGCGCTCTCGCTCTGGAATCTGTCCCTGAGCGCCTGCTCATCGTCGGCGGGGGCATCATCGGCCTCGAGATGGCGAGCGTCTACCACGCCCTCGGCTCACGCGTGAGCGTGGTCGAGCTGATGCCCGCGCTCATGCCCGGTTGCGACCCCGACCTCGTCGCACCGCTTGCCCGCCGCATCGAAGGACAGTACGAGGCGGTGCGACTCGAGACCCGGGTCAGCTCCCTCCGGCCACGGAACGAGGGACTCGAAGCGATTCTGGAGGACGCGGGCGGCGCCTCGCGCGAGACCTACGACCGTGTTCTGGTGGCGGTGGGGCGCAGCCCCAACGGCCACCGCATCGGGGCCGAGCGCGCAGGTCTCGAGGTCGACGACAGGGGCTTTATCGCCGCCGACGATCAGCAGCGAACCAACCTCGCCCACATCTTCGCGATCGGCGACATCACGGGCGAGCCCATGCTGGCCCACAAGGCCACCCACCAGGGCAAGGTCGCGGCGGAAGTGGCGGCGGGGCGGAAGTCGGGCTTCGATGCCCGGACGGTGCCGTCCGTCGCCTACACCGACCCCGAGGTGGCGTGGACGGGAACGAGCGAGCGGGAGGCGAAGGAGCAGGGGCTCGCGGTGGAGACCGCGACCTTCCCGTGGGCCGCGAGCGGAAGGGCACTCGGCATGGGCCGCGGCGAAGGACTGACCAAGCTCGTCTTCGACGCGCACCGCCACCGCCTCCTCGGCGCGGGTATCGTCGGCGCGCACGCGGGCGAGCTCATCGCGGAAGCCACCCTCGCGATCGAGATGGGCGCCGACGCCGCCGACCTCGCGCTCAGCGTCCATCCCCACCCGACCCTGTCCGAGACCCTCAACTTCGCCGCCGAGATGGCGGAGGGCACGATCACCGATCTCTACCTGCCGAAGCGCAAGGGCTGAGCGTCCCTGCCGTGACGCTCGCTCTGCCCGCAGGCCGAGCGGCCGCCCGATCCCGGAATGGATGCACTTACATTGCGGCTAGTGCCCGATCATCCACGGTCGTCCCGTGTGGTGATGGTGGTGGCCGTGGTGATGAGCATGGCCGGCATGGGCGCCGCGCTTCGCGCCCTGCTCCTTCATGCGCCGGCGGCTGGCCACCTGCGGCTCGTGGGCGCTCTTCTCGTTGCGCTGGTGAGCGATGCGCGAGTTGGGGTTCATGTCGGCGAGAAATGGCGCGCTCGGCACCCGGGGCGCGGGCTCTCCGCACTCCGGGCACTCCGACGCCGCCGTGCACTCGCTCATCCGCTGCCAGGCCCGGAAGGGCCCGCAGTCATCGCATGCGTAGTCATAGAGGGGCATGGTCCTTCCTTCGTCGGCTTGTTCGTTCCTTTCCCCGGCGGGCCGGGTCCGAGCCCGGACCCGGCCCTCCCACGATGCGGGGAATCCCGGCCGTCTGCCGGCCGCGGGCTCCGACGAGGGGCGCGGAGCGCGCGCGGCCCGCAGGACCCGGTTACCTCTCAGCCCGGTACGGCACCCTAGCTGAGAGCTCCCGTGAGCAGGAGATACCCCGGTATCCACCCCGTGTAGACACCATTTGCGGCGCAGAAGGCGCCGGTCACCTTGGCAATCGGCTTCTTCAGCGCGAGCAGCGCCCAGAACATGAGCCACAGAATGGCCCATGAGCCCCAGCAGACGCCCAGCCAGACCCCGAGGGTGCTGTCGGCGACCGAAAAGGCGTCGAAAGTGATGAAGATCACGGTGACGCCCACGAAGAAGCAGAACCAGCCGAGGCCTCGGCCGTCGGCGCCGTTCCACCGGTTCCAGGCGACCCAGAAGTACGTGAAGGTGAAGAGCAGCGTGAATGCCGCGGCCCTGACGGAGTCCGGATCTGCGCCGGGCCCCAGGGCCAGGTACAGGGAGACCAGCAGGGTCAGAGTGCCCACGAACACATTGATGACCGAGATCTCCCGGTCCTCGATGTAGCCCATCACCCAGATGCCGTTCAGAAAGAGCACGGCGCCCACGTAGAACAGTGCTAAGCCCAACAACATGATCGGATCCTCTCGAGGTACGGGGCCGAAGCTCCCGCCTGCCTCACGACACAGCGCCCCGTCCCGGGGGGACGGGGCTCCCGGTGCGCACGCGAGGGACGCCCGGCCGGACCTCCCTCGCGCTCGATCCTGTCCTCAGCTGCATTCCGCCGCGTCGGCCCCGGAGACCATCTGCGTCGGTCCGCCGGCGTTGGGACGGATGTCGAAGTCGAATATCCCGGTCGGAATCGCCAGCGTGCAGCAGGCGTTCGGGATGTCGACGATGCCGCTGATGCGACCCTCGCACGGGGCGGTGCCGATGATCATGTAAGCCTGCTCGCCCGTGTATCCGAACTTCTTCAGGTACTCGATGGCGTTCAGGCAGGCCCTCCGGTAGGCGACGGTGGCATCCAGGTAGCGCTGCTCCCCGGTGTGCTCGTCGACGCAGACCCCCTCGAAGATCAGGTAGTCGGAGTAGTTCGGCTCAACCGGGCTCGGCCGGAAGATGGGATTGGTGATCCCGTACTTCTCCACTCCGCCCTTGATGAGGTCGACCCCGATGTCGATCCAGCCCGCCATCTCGATGGCGCCGCAGAAGGTGATCTCGCCGTCGCCCTGCGACCAGTGGATGTCCCCCATCGAAAGGCCGCCGCCGTCCACGTAGACCGGGAAGTAGCACCGCGACCCGCGGGAGAGGTTCTTGATGTCGCAGTTCCCGCCGTGCTCGCGCCCCGGCACGGTGCGCGCCGCCTCCTTGCCGGCCGCCTCCCCGGCCGCACCGGACATCTGTCCCATGAGCGCGGTGGTGGTTCCGGCAATGCCGTCGGGCAGGGTGCAAAGCGGCGGCACCCGCTCGGGATCGGTCTTGAAGAGCTCGTGCTCGCGGCTGTTCCACTTCGCGAGCAGGTCCGCGGAGGGAAGGGTTCCGATCAGTCCCGGATGTATGAGGCCGGGAAAGCGCACCCCGGGAATGTGGCGGGACGTGGTGTAGACACCACTGAAGTCCCAGCACGCCTTGCGCGCGGCGGGGAAGTGCCGGTCGAGGAATCCTCCGCCGTTCTCGTACGCGAAGATGCCCGTGAAGCCCCACTGCGAGTCTTCGAGCCAGCCGATGTCGTTGATGTCGACGACCATCAGGTCGCCCGGCTCCGCCCCTTCGACTCCGAAGGGACCGCTCAGGTAGTGCACCTTCGACAGATCGACGTCCCGGATGTCGTTCGCGGAGTCGTCGTTCTTGATCTGGCCGCCCGTCCAGTCGTAGCACTCCACCCGGAACTCGTCCCCCGGCTTGAACTGCTCGACGATGGGAATGTCCGGATGCCAGCGGTTGTGGGTCTTGGTCGCCTGGTCCTCCGGCCACTTGTCCATCTCGGCTCTGAATACCGTCTTTGCCATTGCAGCCTCCTCGTTTGGTCCGTTTGCGTGCGCGGCGCCGCCCGCCCCGCGGGACGGCGGCACCCGGACTCTCCGGCTCGTCCCCGGACCGCAGGGATCGAGTTCCGAATCCGGTGAATCGAGCCTATGCGAGCCTGGAAGCGGCAGAATCACCCCGAAACGACGCTCGCTCTGCCCCATTCGGGTCAGGAGGCACCCGCCCCTGAATGCGAGACCCGCCTCACCCGATCGAGGGATACGCGAGTCCCCCGCCGGAGGGAGGACGCTCCGGGCCGGGAGCGCGAGAAAGACGGGGGCTCGGACGCCGGAGGCGGGAGGTCAGACGTGCTCGGTGCAGAGCCGGGAGTGGAGGTGCACGAGCTCGATCTGGCTGTGCGTATGCGTCTTCTGGTAAATCTGCTTGAGGTGGCTGCGAACCGTGTTCTCCGACACGCGCAGCAGCCGCGAGGCGTCGGAGAGGCTGTGCCCGGTGAGGATGGCGCCTGCGAGACGGGCCTGAGCCGGAGTAAGCTCGAATATGCTCGCAAAGGCGCAACGCTTCAGGTCGTAGGTGGGATGGGGGTTTCGGGCCACCAGCATCGCGGCAGGCCGGGTCGCCCCCGGCACGCCCTGCCCGCCGTCGCCGGCGGGCGCGATCGAGAGGACGAGGGGGTGCAGCCCCCGGGGATTCGTGAGGGTCAGGATCCTGGCCTCGACTCCGGCCGACGTGGGCACCGAAGCGGCCTCGGCGATGGCCTCGCGCAGTGCCCGGTCCTCGGCCCGGGAGGCCGCCGCGATGCGTTCTCCGCGCACCTCGAGCCCTTCGAACTCCTCCAGAAGTCCCTCGCAGCGCGAATTGGCGAGCAGTACCGTGGCGTCCACGTCGACCACGAACACCGCGGAATCCATCCGGTCCACGATCGCGCGCAGGGCCCGGTTCTCGCCGCGGGCGCCCACCAGCCGCGAATGGTTCTCGAACGAGACCGCCAGGTGCCTGAGAATGGACCCGAAGAGGGCACGATCCTCGTCGTCGAATGCCGGCTGCCCCCGGCCCCGCAGCACGTCGGTGTAGTACACGACATTGTCTCGCCGCGAAACCACGCCGCAGAGCCGGTGGAGCAGACCGTGGGGCTTGAGGTAGTCGCGATAGTAGTCGGTGCGCCGGAGCGCGTGGGACGCGAGCAGCTCCTCCCCGGTCATGACCCGGCCCGGTCGATAGTCGAGGCTGGAAATGAACCAGGGGTTGCGGGCGGAGTGCTCGGCCGCGTAGGCCTCGCTGTCCGCGGGACTCGACGGAGACTCGAAGAGCCACTCGCCCCGGCCGGAGGCGAAGTCGTGGCGCGCGAGCACCGCGGCACGGCCGCGGAGCAGGCCCCGCAGACCCGCAATGGCGTCCCGCCAGCGGTGGCGGTGGCCCGCCGCGACGTGGATGCTGTGGATGAGCGCATCCACCTTCGCCGGGTCGACGGCGTGCCCCGCGACTTCGTAACTCTTCACGCGCCGTCCGTCGCCGTGGCCGGCCCGGTCACGGGCGCGCGTCGCTCTGGGGCACCGATCACGGTGGAGACGCCTCCTCTTCGCTCGGCGTTCGTGCCGCCCCGCACATCCGAATCAAGACTTCCGGCCCCGACGAGGAGCCGACTCCCGGAACGGCCGCGCAGCGAAGAGCAAACACCATCCTGCATCGGAATACCGATGTCAAGGCGAAGCCGGGAGACCGCTCCGTGATCCGGATCAGGCGCAACTACCGGGCCTGGGTCGCGAACGAGACGCTGGAGGACTACTCGCTGCGCTACGCCGCCCGGTCCTACCGCAAGTGGTCCCCCTATCTGCTCGCCAGCACCGCGCTCGGCGGCATCTCCTTCCTCGCGCTGGAGGCGATCGGCGCCGCGATCACGATCAGTACGGGCTTCGCCAACGCCTTCCCCGCGATCATCGTCGCCGTCGTGCTCATCTTTGCCACCTGCCTGCCCATCACCTACTACGCGAGCCGCTACAACATCGACATGGACCTGCTCACGCGGGGGGCGGGCTTCGGCTACATCGGCTCGACGATCACTTCGCTCATCTACGCCTCCTTCACCTTCATCTTCTTCGCCCTCGAAGCCGCGATCATGGCCCAGGCGATCGAGCTCTACTTCGGGCTGCCCATCGCGATCGGCTACGTGCTGTGCTCGCTGGTGATCATCCCCATCACCTTCTTCGGTGTCACCCTGATCAACCGCCTGCAGCTCTGGACGCTGCCGGTGTGGGCGGTGCTCTTCGTCACCCCCTTCTGGTTCGTGTTCGCCAAGGAGCCGGCGCTGCTCTCCGAGTGGTCCGAGTTCGCGGGGCGCGCCGGGCACGGCGGCGGCTTCGACTTCCTCCTCTTCGGCGCCGCCACCGGGGTGCTGTTCTCCCTCGTCGCCCAGGTCGGCGAGCAGGTCGACTACCTGCGCTTCCTGCCCGATCGCAGCCGGGAGAACCGCTGGCACTGGTGGGCCGCCCTCCTCTGCGCCGGACCCGGCTGGATACTGCTCGGCGGGCTCAAGATCCTCGCCGGCAGCCTGCTCGCGTACGTCGTGGTGCGTCACGACGGCAGCTTCGCCGAGGCGGTGGAGCCGGTGCGGATGTACATCGAGGCCTACGAGTTCATGTTCGACGATGCCGGCCTCGTCGTCCTCGTGGCGACGGTGTTCGTGATCATCTCGCAGGTGAAGATCAACGTCACCAATGCCTACGCGGGCTCTCTCGCGTGGGGCAACTTCTTCTCCCGCGTCACCCACTACCACCCCGGCAGGGTGACCTGGCTGGTGTTCAACGTGCTGATCGCGCTGCTGCTGATGCTGCTCGGGATCTTCGAGACCCTGGAAGCGGTGCTCAGCGTCTACGCGAACGTCGCGAGCGCCTGGGTGGGCGCGCTCGTTGCGGATCTCGTGGTGCTGAAGCCCCTGCGCATCAGCCCGCCCTTCATCGAGTTCAAGCGCGCCCATCTCTACGACATCAACCCGGTCGGCTGCGGCGCGATGGCCATCGCATCGCTGCTCTCCGTCGCCGCGTACTTCGGCGCCTTCGGCATCGTGGCGCAGGTGTACTCGGCCTTCCTGTCCCTGATCATCGCCTTCGCCACCGCGATCCTCATCGGGTGGGTGACGAAGGGGCGCTACTACATCGCGCGCGAGGACGCCGAGTACCGCGACGTGCGCGGCGCGGCGCCGGTCGCGTGCTGCATCTGCCGGATCGAGTACGAGCCCGACGACATGGCCCACTGCCCCTTCTACGAGGGGCCCATCTGCTCGCTGTGCTGCACTCTCGACAGCCACTGCCACGACGTGTGCAAGGAGCCGGAGCCGGCGCGCGCCGCGCCGGCGGCGCGTCCGGCGGCGCCTTCGCTCGCGCAACCCACCTTCCGGGCGAGCGTGGCGCGCCGCGTGTGGCGATTCGTGGTGCTCTTCTGCGTGCTCGCGGTCATCGCCGGAGCGCTCTTCCTCCTCTCCTACCGCCTTCTCGGCTTCGAGGCGACGAACGGCGCCGATCTCTCCGGCATCTTCCTGCGCCTCTATGCCGGCTCCCTCGTCCTCTTCGGGATCGCGGCGTGGTGGCTGGTGCTCATGCACGAGAGCCGGGAGCTCGCGGAGAGCGAGCTCGTGAACTCTCTCCATCACCTCGAGATGACCCAGAGGGAGCTCGTGCAGTCGGAGAAGATGGCCTCCCTCGGCGCTCTGGTGTCGGGAGTCGCGCACGAGATCAACACGCCGGTGGGCATCAACGTGAGCGCCGCCTCCTTCCTCCAAGACCGTACCCGGGCGTTGCGCCGGCACCTCGACTCGAAGGGCCACGATCCCGATGCGGTGCAGGATTTCCTGGACGACGCCGAGGAGTCCGCCCGCCTGCTGCTCTCCAACGCCGGCCGGGCGGCGAACCTCATCCAGAGCTTCAAGCAGGTGTCGGTAGACCGGGTGAGCGAGCAGCACCGCACCTTCAACCTTCGCGAGTACCTCAAGGAGACGGTCGCGAGTCTCCGTCCCCGGCTTCGGCAGACCCGCCACCGGGTGGAGATCGCCTGTCCGGACGGGCTCGAGCTCCGGGGCTATCCCGGTCCGCTCGCGCAGGCGCTCAGCAACCTCGTCATGAACAGCCTCCGTCACGCCTGGGCTGCCGACGAGAGCGGCACGATTCGGCTGGAGGCGCGGCGGCTGGAAGGGGATCTGGTCGAGCTCCGCTACGCCGACGACGGGCGCGGCGTCCCGCCCGAGATCCGGGACAAGCTCTTCGAGCCCTTCTTCACCACCATCCGGGGCGAGGGCGGCAGCGGTCTCGGACTCTACATCGTCTACAATATCGTCACCCAGACCCTGGGCGGAAGCATCGACGTGGAGAGCGGAGCAGGGGCGGGGCTCGCCTTCCGGCTCCGCTTCCCCCGCGTCCTCGTCGCCCCCGACGCCGAACCCCCGCGCACATCGACGGGATGAGGGAGCAGTCTTGAGCCTGGAGCGCGAAGCACGGATCGCGGAGCGGAAGCACGGCGCCCGCACGCCGGCCCCTCCCTGGACCGCGCTCGTCGTCGACGACGATCCTGCCGTGCACGAGGTCACCCGCATCCTGCTCGCGCGGGCCTCTTTCGAGAAGCGCGCCATCGCGCTCCACCACGCCTACTCCGCCGGAGAGGCGAGAGACTTCCTCGACCGCCATCCCGAGACCGCGCTGGTGCTCCTCGACGTGGTGATGGAGAGCGACGACGCGGGACTGCGCCTGTGCGGACACATCCGCGAGTCCCTCGGCAACCACGACATCCAGATCGTGCTGCGCACCGGTCAGCCCGGACAGGCGCCGGAGCGCGAAGTCATCCTCAACTACGAGATCAACGGCTACTTCCTGAAGACGGAGCTCACCGCCCAGAAGCTGCACTCGATAATCATCTGCGCCCTGCGCACGTGGAACTACATCCAGAGCCTGAAGCGGCGTAACGGCTCGACGCGCCCGCGGACGGCGCCGGCGGGAGAGTCCGGAAACATGCCGGGCGGAATCCGGGGTGCGCTGGAGCGCAACGAGGTGGAGCTCCTCGCGCAACCCCAGCTCAGCCTTCAGCATGGAGGACTGGCGGGGGTCGAGCTGATTCCCCGATGGCAGACGGGCGGTGAGCTCGCGTGCAAGGGCGCCTCACTCCTGCGGGCGGCAGACCACGAAGGAGAGAGCGCACGGATCAGCCGCTGGCTCTTCGCAGAGGGCTGCCGACTCGCACGGCGCTGGTGCGAAGGCGCGCAACCCGTCCCGAGAGTGAGTCTCAAGGCGTCGGGAGCCGCGGTGCGCAGCGGCGCGGTGGTCGCCGCGATCCGCCGCTGTCTCGAGGAGACGAAGCTCCCGCCGCGCCGCCTCGCCCTGGAGATCCCCGAAAGCGAGCTCAGCGTGGACCTCGGGGCGAGCGCCAAGACCGTCGAGCAAGTGCAGCGCCTCGGCGTGGCCATCGTCGTCGACGAGTTCGGCATCGGGCCGACCTCCATCGCCGAGCTCCGGCAGCTCGGTCCCTCGTCCCTGAAGATCGCCCCGGAGGTGGTAGCCGGCGTCGCCTCCGATCCCGACTGCGCCGCGGTCGCACGATCGGTGATCGCGCTCGCCCATACCCTGGGCATGTCGGTCATCGCCGAGGGGGTCGAGACCAAGGAGCAGCTCGAGTTCCTGAAATGGGAGAACTGCGAGACCGCACAGGGAGACTTCTTCGCCGAGGCGATGAGCCCGGCGCTGCTCGGCGCCTTCCTCGCATCCGACTGGAAGGGATCCCGGTCCTGACGCGGTCGCCGCCCGGCTTCACCCCGCTCCGTCCATCCACTCCTCGAGCGCCGCGCGGGCGGACGCGCCGACGCGCAGGCCGAGCTTGGTGCGACGCTCGAGAACGTCGTCCGCGTTTCGTGCCCACTCGTGGGCGATGAGATAGCGCAGCTCGGCCTCGTGGAGACCACCTCCGAAGTCGCGCCCGAGATCGCCGATGCCGCCCGCCCCGTCGAGCAGGCGCGCTGCGCGGCTTCCGTACTGCCGCGCGAGACGCAGCGCGAGCGGTCCGGGCAGCCAGGGATGGCCGGCGCGCAGCCGCGCGAGGAAGCCCTCGAAGTCGGCATTTTCGATTCCCTCGCCCCCGGGCAGAGGCGCGCTCGCGGTCCAGGCGCGCCCGAGACCGGTCAGATAGGGCGCGAGCTTCTCCATCGCATGCTCGGCGAGCTTGCGAAATGTCGTGATCTTGCCGCCGAAGACGCTCAGCATCGGCGCTTTGCCCCCGGGCGCGTCCACTTCGAAGGAGTAGTCCCGCGTGACCGCGCTCGGATTCTCCACCGCGTCGTCATAGAGCGGCCGCACGCCCGAGAAGTGCGCCAGCACGTCGTCACGCCCGGGCGGGGCGGCAAAGTAGCGTCCGAGAACGCGCAGCAGGTAGGCGATCTCGCCTTCGTCCGCCGCGACCTCCTCCGGGCGTCCCGCGAAGGGAACGTCGGTCGTGCCGACGAGGGCGAGAGCGTCCTCGTAGGGATTGACGAATATCACTCTTCGGTCGTCGTTCTGAACGAGGTAGGCGTGCTCTCCTGCCCAGAACTTGCGAGTGACCAGGTGGCTGCCCTTCACCAGGCGCACCCGCCGCGCGGAGTTCCGCCCCGCAATGCGCGTTATCACGTCCTCCACCCACGGCCCGGTCGCGTTGACGAGCGCCCGCGCGCGGAGTCGGCAGAGAGTGCCGGTCGCCTCGTCGCGCACCGACACGTGCCAGCGCCCCGCCTTGCGGCGGGCGGCGATGCAGGGACAACGGGTCAGAATGCGAGCCCCGCGCTCGGCCGCATCGAGGGCGGCAAGGACGACCAGGCGCGCGTCATCCACCCAGCAGTCCGAGAACTCGTAGGCGACCCGGAAATCGGGCCGCAACGCAACGCCTTCCGGCACCCGGGAGAGGTCGAGAGTGCGCGTGCCGGGCAGGCGCTGCCGGCGGCCGAGGGTGTCGTAGAGCAGGAGCCCGAGGCGCACCAGCCAGCGGGGCCGCTCGCCCGCGCCCTGCGGCATCACGAAACGCATCGGCCGGATGATGTGCGGCGCCGCCGCGAGCAGGACCTCGCGCTCGACGAGCGCCTCGTGCACCAGGCGGAATTCGAAGTGCTCGAGGTAGCGCAGTCCGCCGTGCACCAGCTTCCCGGATCGCGAGCTGGTCCCTTCTCCGAGATCCCCCTTCTCGCAGAGGATCACCGACAGTCCGCGGCCGGCGGCGTCGCGGGCGATTCCCGCACCGTTGACTCCGCCGCCGACCACGCAGAGGTCGACTTCCCCGAGGTCACGGGCCGCGCCGGGGTCGATCATCCTGCCCTCGCCCCGGGGCCCTTCTCCACCTCCATTCCGCGGCGCCGGTCAGCAGGGATTGAGCGGCGGCTCTCCGGAAATGAATCGCCGCACTTCTTCCGCGATTCCGATCGCGGCGATGCGCACGGTCTTGAGCGAAGCGCCGGCGATATGCGGAGTCAACGTGACGTTGGGATGCCGGAGCAGCGCCCAGTCCGACGGCACCGGCTCGACCGCAAAGGTCTCCAGCACCGCTCCGTGGAGCCGTCCGCTCTCGAGCGCGCGGGCGAGCGCATCGTAGTCCACCATCGGACCGCGCGCAGTGTTGACGAAGAGGGCGCCCGCCTTCATGCGGGCGAAGGCGGCCTCGCCGATGAAGCCCTCGGTCTCCGGCGTCACCCGGGCATGCAGGGTGACGATATCCGCTTCCTCGAGGAGGCGCTCGAGCCCGACCCGGCACACCCCGTCGCCCTCGTCCGCAGGCGAGAGCTCGACGTAGGGGTCGGCCACGACCACGCGGCAGTCGAAGGCGCGCAGCAGTCGCACGACGCGACGGCCGATGGCTCCGTACCCGATCACGCCCACGCTCATGTCGGAGAGCTCGTCGCCGGTCTCATCGGCGCGGTAGAGATCGCCGCGCCACTCGCCGCGGCGCAGCGCCTCGTGGCCGCGGGTGATGTTGCGGGTCGCGGCGATGATCGCACCGATGGTGAATTCCGCGACTGCCGAGGCATTGCGCCCCGGCGTGTTGACGACCCGGATTCCGCGTTCGCGCGCCGCCGCCCGGTCGATGTTGACCGGTCCCCCTCGCGAGACGGCGACGAGCTCGAGCCGGGGCGCGCACTCCATCATGGATGCCGATAGCGGCGCGAGGTGCGTGATCAGAATCTCCGCGTCACCGATCCGGGCGACGATGTCCTCTGCTTCCCCCATGTACTCCTTGAGGCCCTCCATGCCCGGCACCCGGTACCCGTGCTCCATCGGCGCGTCCGGCCAGGGCAGCTCGTGGAGCGTCGTCGAGACCCGATCGCCGCAGGCCGCGCGCAACGCATCGTCGAACATCTGCGGGAGCATGAATCGATCGCCGATGATCGTGGCCGCCTTCCTCATTGGCCCGAGTCCCCACTCGCGGCGGCGATCGAAGCCCAGGCCGGAGCGAGGGCGCGGCGCGTGCGCAGGTAGACGGGAAAGCGTTGCTCGAGAGCCTCGACGAGCGCGGAGTCGGGAGACTCGGCGAGGCCGAGTCGGGGCGCAATCCACTCCGCCGTGCAAGCCCCCATGTCCGTGTAGATACCCTGCTGCACCGCTGCGGTCATCACCGCCCCCGCCGCGCCCGCCTCCTCGCGCGAGACGCTGCGCACGGGACGGTCGAGCGCCGCGGCGAGGAGCTTGCGCATTGCCCCCGAGCGGGCCGCTCCGCCGGCAAGGCGCACCTCCGCGGGAAGATCCCCCATGGCCTCGAAACAGTCGCGCGCCGCGAACGCGAGGCCCTCCAGAACCGCACGCACCAGTGCCGGGAGGTCCGAGCCGGCATCGAGTCCGGTGAAGCTCGCCCGGGCCTCCGGAGCGAGGAAGGGGCCGCGCTCTCCGGCGCTCGAGATGTAGGGGTGGTAGAAGGGTCCTCCGGGGCCTGCGGTGCAGGCCAGGTCGTCGATCCGCGGCAGCAGGTCGGCACGACCCTTCTCGATGCCCTCGAGCGCCAGGACCTCGCGCATTCGATCGAGCAGCCAGTCGATGTTGAGAGTCGCCGACAGGTTCGACTGCATCTGCGCGTAGGCTCCCGGAACCGGAAAGCACATCGTGTAGCCGGTGCGCTCGGGGTTGAGCTGCACCGCCTGCACATCCGTCGCGTAGCGCATGTGCATGCCGGTCGAGCCGATGATCGACAGGCCGGCCCGGCCCTCGGGATCGTAGAGTCCTCCGCCCAGCGCGGTGCAGATCACGTCGACGTAGCCGAGAACCACCGGAAGACCCTCGGGAAGACCGATTCCGGCCGCGGCGGCGGCAGAGAGAGGATGCGCCTCGAGGGCGCCGTCCACTATGGGCGGAAGGAGCCGTGCCAGCTCCTCGATTCCGAAGTGCCGAAGGGGGCTCGCCGCGTAGCCGCGAGTCCGGTAGTCGCCGTAGGTGAAGACGCCCTCGGAAGGGTCCGTCGCCCGCTGTCCGGTGAGCTTGAAGTAGAGCCAGTCCTTGCAATGGAAGGCGGTGGAGGCACGGGCGAGGATCTCCGGACTCCGGCGGGCCATCCAGGCGAGCTGGCTCGACTGCTGGCACGGCGCGACGCCGGTGGCGGTGGTCTCGTAGAGCGCGTGGTAGCCGGCATCTTCCATCACCGCACGGGTCTCGTCCGCGGCCCGGCTGTCGAGCCACAGCCACGCGGGGGCGACCGGGGTCCCCGCCTCGTCGATGAGCCAGGTGCCGTCGCCCTGGCCGGTCACCGCGAGTGCTCGGGCGCGGCCGGCGAGCCCGGGCTCATCGGCGAGGAGACTCCGAAGCGTCCCTGCCGTCTCCTCCCAGGTCCCTGCCATGTCCTGCTCCGCCACGCCGTCCGCGCCGGTACGGTAGTGGTTCGGCCGCGCCGCCATCGCGATCTGCTCCCCGTGGCGAGTGAAGGCCACCGCCTTGATCATCGAGGTCCCCGCGTCGACGCCGATGAGGACGTCGCGCGTCATGCCGGCGCCTCCCCGTGCGCTACCGCGACCCCGCTGTCAGCATCGAAGACGTGCAGGTCCCGCGCCTCCACGGCAAGGCCGATGCGCTCTCCCGAACGCGCGGCGACGCGCTCGTGCTGCACCACCACGACGCTTCCCCCGGAGAAGCTCGCCGCGACATGCGACTGGTCCCCTATCCACTGATTCGCGACGATGCGGGCGGAGAAGCCGGCGTCGCTCAGCCGTATCGCGTGCGGCCGCACACCGATGATCACTCGGCCCCGCTCGAGCACGACATCGCGCACCGGCGCCGTGACTTCTCCCGGAGCGTAGGAGAGGCGCGCATCGCGGGACAGGTCGAAGACGACGCCCTGACCTTCCGCGCGTGCTTCGGCCGGCAGCAGGTTCATCGGCGGCTCGCCGATGAAGGCACCGACGAAGCGGTTGGCCGGCCGGTCCCGCAAGGTCGCCGGCGTCGCGAACTGCTGGAGCTCGCCGTCCTCCATTACCGCGATGCGATCGGCGAGCGCGTTCGCTTCGGTCTGGTCGTGGGTGACGAGGACCACCGTGAGCCCCCGCTCCTTGATGTAGTGCTTCAGGCGGCCCCGCAGCACCGCGCGCAGACGGGGTTCGAGCTGCCCCATCGGCTCGTCGAGGAGGTGCAGCGCGGCGTCGCGCACCAGGGCTCGCGCGAGGCCGGCCCGCTGCTGCTGCCCGCCGGAGAGCGACGAGGGGTGGCGACCGAGAATGTCCTCGATCTCCAGGAGCGCCGCGACCTCCGCCACCCGCCGCTCGACCTGCGCCGCATCGATGCGCTGCGATTTGAGCGCGAACGCGATGTTGTCGCGCACCGTGAGCGGCGGATATAGCGAGTAGCCCTCGAAAGCCATGGCGACGTTGCGTCGGGCGGGCGGCTCGGCCTGGATTGGGCGTCCCGCGAGCGCGATGCTGCCGTGAGTCACCTCCTCGAAGCCCGCGACCATGCGCAGCGTCGAGGTCTTGCCGCAGCCCGAGGAGCCGAGCAAGGCGCCGATCTCGCCCGGCGAGAGCTCGAGGCTCATCGCGCGCACCGCATGGACCGGCCGAGCGCCGCCGACGTTGTATATCTTGTCGACCCGGTCGAGGACGAGGGTAGCGGCGCTCATGAACCGATCCTCGCGGCGCCGACATCGATCCGCGTCCCATCGTCCCGCGCGAAGAGCAGCGCGTCACGGGCGGCGATGCGCAGGCTCACCTTCTCCCCCGGACGCCGCGGGGCCTCGTGGGAAGGGCGCGAAACGAGGAGCTCGGTCCCGTCGGAGCCTGCCACCAGGGTGACGATTTTCTCGTTCAGCGGAGTGACCGCCTCGACGGCGAAGGCGCCCGATGCATCATCCTCGAAGTTGAGCGCTTCGGGCCGCATGCCGACGAGGCAGTCCCGTCCCTTCGCCGCGGCTACGGCGCCGGACGGGAGGCCGAAGCGCACGCCGCCGATGGCCGCGAAGTCACCCGACGCGTCGGAATCCGGGGCCGCCGCCATGAGGTTGATGGTGGGATCTCCGAACTGGCGGGCGACATCGGTGCTGGCGGGCTCGAAGTAGACGGTTTCCGGGGTGCCGACCTGGATGAAGCGGCCTTCGTCCATGACCGCGATTCGATCGCCGAGCGCCATCGCCTCCCGGTAGTCCTGGGTGACGTAGAGCGTCGTTGCCCCCTGCTCCGAGAGCAGCCGCTCGAACTCCAGGCGCATCTCGAAGCGCAGTTTCGCGTCCACGTTGCGCAAGGGATCGTCGAGGAGCAGGATTGCCGGCGAGGCGGCGAGCGCGCGGGCGAGCGCGGTGCGCTGCTTCTGGCCGTTGGACAGCGCGCGGGGATAGTGATCGAGCACCCGCTCGATCTTGAGCAGCTTCGCCACCGACTCCACCCCGCGTCGCACCTCGTCCGGGGACGCCTCGCGCGCGGTGAGCGGACTGGCGATGTTGTCGAAGGCGGTCATGTGCGGAAACAGCGCGAAGTTCTGGAAGGCCATGCCGATACCGCGGCGCTCCGGCGCGACGTCCGCCATGTCGGCGCCATCGATCGCGATCGACCCCCGGCTCGGGTCCTCCACCCCGGCGATGAGGCGCAGGAGCACCGTCTTGCCGGCGCCGGAAGGACCGATGATCGCCACCGTCTCCCCGCTCGCGACACGCAGCGACACTTCGTCGAGCGCGACCGAGGTCCGGAACCGCTTCGAGACGCGATCGAGCTCGATCGAGGCCACGCCGGCGGGCCTATCCCTTCACCGCGCCGAGCGACAGCCCCTCGACAAGATAGCGCTGAGCGTAGAGCGCCAGGGCGAGGGTCGGGGTGATCGACAGCACGATGGCCGCCGCGATCTGCCCGTACTGGATTCCCGACGCGGTGACGAAGGCGAGCGCGCCCACCGTGACCGGCTGCTTGTCGGCCGAGGCGAGCACCAGCGCGAAGATGAAGTTGTTCCACGCGAAGATGAAGGCGAGCAGCCCCGCCGCGGCAATGCCGGGGGCGGTGAGGGGGATCGAGATGCGCCGGAAGGTGGTCAGCCACCCGTGGCCCGCGGTGCGGTAAGCGTGCTCGATGTCGGGGCTCATGTCCTCGAAGTAGCCTCGCACGATCCAGAGGATGAGCGGCAGGCAGATCAGCTGATAGACCCACACCAGCCCGACGTAGGTGTCCGAGAGGCCGAGGTCCTGGAAGTAGAGGGTGAGCGGGAGCAGCACCAGGAGCGGCGGCGCGAAGCGGAAGGAGAGCAGCGTGAACGCGATGTCCTCCCCGAGCCGGAAGCGGAAGCGGGCAAACGCGTAAGCCGCGGGCACGCCGAGCACCAGGGCGAGCGCCACCGAGAATACCGACAGGATCAGGCTGTTCCAGAGGTTCTGCATGAAGCGGATGTCGAGAGTGCCGGCATGGGTCTCCAGCCGGCCGGTGATCAGCGCCCGGTAGTTCTCGAGCGTCGGCTCGAAGAGGAGAGAGGGCGGAATGCGCAGGATCTGCTCGTTGGTCTGGAAGCTCATGAGGAGAATCCAGACGATGGGAAACATGAAGAAGACGAGGACCAGCGCGATCAGGACCCCGCGCAGCACCCGTTCGAAGGTCGATTGATGTTGCATTGCCTCAGCCCGCGCCCTGCGCCTGCTCGCGAAGGCGCAGCCACTGCTTCACGAAGAGATTGGACAGGATGAAAGTGATCACCCAGAGCACCATGAGCAACGCCGCCGACTTGCCGATGTTGGTGGCCTGGAAGAACTGAAGGTATGCCTCGACCTGGAACACCATGAGGGTGTCCCCCGGCCCACCCTGCGTCATCGCGTAGATGATGTCGAACTGCTGGATGGAGTCGAGCAGGCGGAACAGGGACGCGGTGATGATGTAGGGCGAGAGCATCGGCAGGGTGATGCGGAAGAACACGAAGGTGCGCGGCACGCCGTCGAGCGCCGCCGCTTCAAAGGGCTGCCGGGGCAGGGAGCGCAGCCCGGCGAGCAGGAGGATCATCATGAAGGGCGTGTAGACCCAGATGTCGACGAGAAGAACCGTCAGCAGCGCGGTGGAGGGATCCGACGCCCACTTCATGTTCTCGAAGCCGATGAGGGCCGCGCCGTAGCTCAGGATGCCGAAGTTCGGGTTGGTCATGAGCTTCCACATCAGGGCCGCCAGCGCCGGCGCGGTCATGAGCGGCAGGAGGAGCAGGATCGAGACAAAGTTGTTGAAGCGGGTGGAACGCTGCAGCAGCAGCGCGATGCCGAGCCCGAGGAGCAGCTCGAGCCCCACCGTCAGGCCGGTGTAGGCGAGGCTCACCTGGAGCGTGTTCCAGAACTCCGAATCAGTGAGGAACTTGAGGTAGTTCTCGCCCCAGTTCATCTTGCGCAGGTGTGGCAGATTGAGCCGATAGCGCTGCAGCGAGTAGTACACCGCGGTGCCGAAGGGAATGAGGATGCCGACGCAGACCAGCAGCGCCGGCAGGCTCAGCAGATAGGGCAGCGCTTTGCGACGGAAGGCGTCGCGCATCGAAGGCACTCCGGAATGTGTCGCGCCGTGGCCGGTCAGGCGCCGCGCGCGGCCCGCCGGGAAATCCGGCGGACCGCAGCGGCGCCTGTCATCCTCAACGCAGTCCGGCGTCGGCGAGCTGACTGTTCACGCTCTCGGCGAGCATGTCCAGTCCTTCGTCCACCGGCACCTCGTTGGCGACCATCTTCTGCAGCGTCGCCGCCCACTCGGTGGTGAGGTCGAAGAAGAGCGGCTGGGCCGTGAAATAGATCTGTGCGCCCGGCGCCGAGACGTCGTGCTGGTGCAGGTAGCCCGGATAGGACTCGTCGATCCGTGCCCGGAAGGTGTCGTCGTCCCACACCGCCTGGCGCACGGGGTTGACGAAGTCCATGGTCTGGGCGCCGAAGAGCCCGTGCTCGACGCCCGTCGCCCACTGCAGGAAGTGCCACGCGGCGTCCTGGTGCTGCGAGAAGCTCGACATGGACAAGGACCAGACCCACACGTTGGGCGTCGGCGCCTCGGCGGCGGGATTGGCCGCGAAGGGGGCGAAGGAGATCTTCCCGGCCTCCTTGTTTCCTCCCCCGTTCATGAAGTAGCCGAGAATGTCGGCGTCGAAGATCATCGCCGACGCGCCGGCGCCGAGATCGGTTCCCACCTGGTACCAGGTGTAGGTGGACCAGTTCTTCGGGCCGTAGTCCTGGATCATCTTCACCCAGTCGCGATGGAAGGCCTTGGAGCCGTCGGTGTTCATCGCGGCGGAGAGCGTTCCGTCCTCGTTCACCTGCAAGTCGCGCTCGCCGAAGTTGGAGTAGCCGGACAGGAAGCCCGGGTGAATTGTGGCCCAGGAGCGCGAACCGCGCACCCCGATCGGGTACACGCCCTCAAGGTCGGTGGCGAGCTTGGCGCAAGTCTCCAGCAGCTCTTCCATGTTGCCCGGAGGGGAGACGCCCGCCTTCTCGAACATCGGACCGTTGTAGCTCACGTTGTTGAGTTCGTAGCCCCAGGGGATGCACCATTGCTTGGCGTCCGCCGAGCCGAGCGCGCCGCCCGGAATCCCGTTCCACGCGGTGGAGGCCCGCAGGCCCGGCAGCATGTCTTCCCAGTTGTAGTCGGGATGCGTCTTGTCGGGGTCCTGTATCCACTCGTTCAGGTCGGTGATCCACCCCGCCGGACCATAGGTCCAGGTCATGTAGGCGCCGGTCATGAACACGTCGTACTCGCTGGAGCGCGAGGACAGCGCGGCCGTCACCTTGTCGAAGTAGACATCCTCGGGGAAGATGTCGTAGGTCACCTCCATCCCCGACATCGCCTTGAACGCCTCGAGATTCGCGAGCAGCGCGTCGGTGTAGGGGTGCTTGTTGAGCAGCAGCTTGAGCGCGGTGCCCTTGTGCTGCATGGCATCGAAGCCGGCCGCGAAGGCACGCGTCGAGCCGAGCCCGATCAGCGTGCTGGTGAGCGCGGCCGAAGCGCCGAGCGCGGACATGTCCCGGAGCAGCTCGCGGCGGCTCAGCTTTCCGTCCAGGTAGGCCTGGACCCGGTTCTTTTCCCTCTCATGCATGGGAGATTCTCCTGAACTTCGGTTCAACCCGAGGGCGCGGATGTTCCGGGAGGGGGTGCCGGCTCCTCCCCGACGAGGCTGCGCCCGGTCGCCTCGTCCGTAATCAGTCCCTTGATCAGGCCGCTGCGCAGCACCGCGCGCAGGGCGTCCACCTTCTCCACGCCGCCCGCGACGGCGACGACCATCCGGTCGCGGAGCGTGTCCACGTCGGGAGACATGGCACGCCCGCTCAGGCCCGACGACACCGGCCGTCCCCGGGCGTCGAAGTAGTGACCGAGGATCTCCCCGGCCGCGCCACCCGTGCGCAGCTCGGCAAGCTCCTCCTCGAGGACCATCCCCGTCTCGCTCAGGTGGGCCTGCCCGTCCACCTCCCCCACTCCGACGAGAAGGAGCGAGGCGGCGCGGCTCATCCGGAACACGTCCCCGATGCCCGCCTGCGCCATCAGCACCGCCTTGTCGGCAGCCGACTTGGCGAAGAGCGGGACCGGAATCAGGTAAGCCTCCGCGCCCGTCTTCTCGGCAAGGCCATGGATGACGTCGTAGGGATTGGCGGCGAGCTTGCGCGTGAGGCCCCCGAGAAGAGAGACGAACTCGATGTCACGGCACTGCATCGAGGGCAGCGCCTTCACCACCGCGGAGAGCGTGCGTCCCTGCCCCACGCCTATGCAACGGTGCGCGCGTCGCTCCAACACTCCGCGCAGGTAGCTCGCGCCCACGAGGCCGAGCGCCCTGAGCGGGAGCGGTCCTTCGTCGAGGTCGGGCGCGACGCGGCAGTGCTCGAGGCCGAAGCGCGCGCTCAGCCCCTCCTCCAGTGCCACGCACTCCGAGACGTCAGCGTCCACGAAGACGCGGACCAGGCCCTCGCGCGTCGCCCGCGCGATCAGGCGGTGCGCCTTGGTCGAAGGCACCCCCAGCCGGCGTGCTATCTCGCCCTGCGTGAGGCGGCCGGAGAAGTAGAGCCAGGCGGCGCGGGCGGAAAGGCTCGCCTCGAGGTCCCGGATGCGGGCTCGGTTCACGGCATCCACGGTGGGGGCTTCAACTTCCGTAACCTGCGAAATTTTGCAATGCTTGCAAATAATTTCGCTTTCTGGCGACGGAGTCAACGGCAGGATATGGTTTCGCACCGGAAGGAGCCCGCTCCGGGAGCTCCCTCCGGTCCGGATCCCCCACCCCAACCAGTCCATCCGCGCCCCGGCGCGGACCCGGCCCACAGGAGAACTCGATGAAGAGGAAGGAGAAGGCGCTGCGCGAGGAGATCGTTGCGCGCTGCCGAGAGCTGAACACGAGCGGAATCAACCAGGGCACGTCCGGCAACATCTCCGCGCGCTTCGAGGACCGGATGCTGATCTCGCCTTCGGCAATCCCCTACAACGAGCTCGGGCCCGAGATGATTGCTTCCGTCGCGCTCGACGGCAGCGGCGACTGGGAGGGCCCGAAGAGGCCGTCCACGGAGTGGCGCTTCCACCTCGACCTGCTGCGCGAGCGCAGCGACTCCCAGGCGGTGGTGCACGCCCACCCGCCCTACGCCACGACGCTCGCGATTGCGCGCAAGGAGATTCCCGCCTGTCACTACATGATCGCGGCTTTCGGAGGCAACAACATCCGCTGTGCGGGCTATGCGACCTTCGGCACGCAGGAGCTCTCCGAACTGGCCCTTGATGCGATGCGCGGGCGCAGCGCCTGCCTTCTCGCGAACCACGGCATGATCGCGATCGGCGAGACCCTGGCCAAGGCGATGTGGCGGGCGATTGAGCTCGAGACTATCGCCCGACAGTACTACCTCAGCCTGCAGATCGGCGGCCCGGTGCTGCTGAGCGATGCCGCGGTGGAACTCACCGCGCAGGGATTCGCCGGCTACGGCCTCCAGGGCAACCCGGGTGCGCCACCGAGGAAGAAGAAGGCATCCCGGCGGCCGCGCCCGGAGAAGGCGTAGCCGCGCAACGCCTCGCGCAATTGCCGGGGCGGGGCCGGGGGGCTAGCGGCCGGGCCGGAGCCCGTGCCAGCACAGCAGCGCGGCGAGGGAAAAGAGCGCGCAGGCGGCCCAGCCGATGACCCCGTCGTAGCCCGAGGCGAGCCAGGCCCAGCGCGAGTCGGGCTCCGTCGTCGTGAGGGTGCGTCCCGACTTGTTGACCAGCACCCACCCGGCGTGGATGCCGATGCACTCCGCCACCCGCCCGGTGCGATGGCGCACCACGCCGAGCAGCACTCCGGCGGCGACCAGGGCCGCCGCTGCGCCCGCGATGTCCGGATCGGCGAAGCGGTGGAAGGCGCCGCGCAGCACCGCGAAGCCGCCGCCGGCACCGCCGTCCCCCGCCCCGCTCGCCGGCCCCGGATCGATGAGGTGCACCGCGCCGTACAGGGCGGCGACCGCGAAGAGCGCGGTCCCCACCCCGCCGATGCGCCGGAACGCGCTGTGCAGGGCGCCGCGGAACCAGACCTCCTCGACGAGCGCGACCGCCGCCGCGCTCACGAGGAAGCCCGCCAGGCGGGCCGGCCATTCGACGCTCCCCGGATGGGCGGAGGCGCTGCGGGCGCCGAGCGCGAGGAGCAGCGCGAAGAGCAGGGCCATCAACAGCGCGCCCGCCGCAAACCCTCCCAGGGCCCCGGCGAGGAAGGAGCGCCCGGTCGTCCCGGAGGCAAGTCCGAAGGCCTGCGCTCCGCGCAGGCCGAGCACGTGCAGCAGGGGCCACAGGCCGAGGAGGGCTGCGAGCTGGACGAGGCGCAGCGTGAACTCGGGGAAGCCCATCGGCGCGAGGCCGACGGCGGAGAGGGCGGCGAAGAGCGGCCCCGCGAGCGCGCCGCCGAGCGCGAACGCGGCGGCCACGTAGAGAGCGAAACACCCCGCTCCCTTCACTGCCGGCCCCGCCCGAGGCCGCGATGCAGTCCGGAGCGGCCGTAGCGCTCGTTCACGGCGTCCACCATCGAGTCGATGCGCCGCTGGCGCGCGGACATCTCGGCCTCGAACAGGTCGGCCTGCGCGCTCCGCTCCCGAGTGAGGCGACTCGCGCCCATGCCGATCAGGCGCACCGGGTCCCCTCGCCGGGCGAGCTGCTGCGCGAGGAGACGGGAGGCGCAGGTCCACAGGTCCCGGGTGCCGGCGCTGGCGGCGGGGAGCGCGGCGGAGCGGTTCACGGTCCTGAAATCGGAGTAGCGGACCTTGATCTCGACCGTGCCCGCGAGCAGGCCCTGCCGGCGCAGACGCCAGGCGACCTGCTCGACGAGGCCCCGCAGGCTGTCCCGCAGCGCGGCCGGCTCGCGCAGGTCGACCTCGAAGGTGGTCTCGTGGCTGATGGACTGCGCTTCGTGGTCGGGCATCACGGGCCGCTCGTCGAGACCACGGGCGAGCTCGAAGAGGCGATCGCCCCACTTGCCGAAGCGCCGGGCGAGCTCCGAGCGCGGGCGCGCACGCAGCTCCGCAATCGTGTGCACGCCGAGCGCGTGGAGCCGGGCCGCCGCGGCAGCCCCCACGCCCCACACCTTCTCCACCGGCAGCGGGTCGAGGAAGCTCCGCACCCTCTCCGGCTCGACCGTCACCAGTCCGTCCGGCTTGTCGAGATCGCTGGCGAGCTTGGCGAGGAACTTGTTGGGCGCCACCCCCACCGACGCGACGAGGCCCAGCTCGCAGCGAGTCGAATCCTTGATGGAACGCGCGATGTCGACTCCGCTGCCGAAGAGCTCCGCGCTCGCCCCGACATCGAGAAAGGCCTCATCGAGCGAGAGAGGCTCGACCAGGGGCGTGTAGCGGTGGAAGATGTCCCGGATCTGCACCGACACTTCGACGTAGAGCGTCATGCGGGAACGGATGAAGACCGCGTGCGGGCACAGCATCCGGGCGCGCGCCGCGGGCATTGCGCTTCGCACCCCGTACTCGCGCGCCGCGTAGTTGGCCGCCGCCACGACGCCGCGCCCCTCCGGGTTGCCCCCTACCACCACCGGCCGGCCCTCGAGCTCCGGACGCTCCCGCTCCTCCACCGAGGCGTAGAAGGCGTCCATGTCGACGTGAAGAATGGTGCGCGCTGCGCTCAGTTCCGCCTTCTCGCAAGCGTGAGGCCGTCGCCGACCGGGAGCATGCAGAGCTCGATGCGGGCGTCGTCGTGGAGCTTGGCGTTGAGCGCGCGGAGCGCGAGGGTATCCTCGCTCCGGTTGTCCTCGTCCGCCACCGCTCCGCCCCAGAGCACGTTGTCGATAAGCACCAACCCTCCCGGGCGCAGGAGCTCGAGGCAGCGCTCGTAGTAGCCGTCGTAGCTCGTCTTGTCGGCATCGATGAACGCGATGTCGAAGTCGCCGGCCCGGCCCTCGGCGAGCAGGGCGTCGAGGGTCTCGGTGGCGGGCGCGAGCTCGAGTCGGATCTTCTCCGCCACTCCCGCTTCGGCCCAGTAGCGCCGGGCGATGGCCGTCCACTCCTCGCTCACGTCACAGGCGACGAGCTCCCCGTCCTCGGGGAGCGCGAGCGCGACGCTGAGCGCGCTGTAGCCGGTGAACACCCCGACCTCGATCGCACGCCGCGCGCCGATGAGACCGGTGAGCATGCGCATGAGCTGCCCCTGCTCCGGCGAGATCTGCATCATCGAGTACTCCAGCGCGGCGGTCTCTTCCCGCAGTCGCCGCTGGACATCGCTCTCGCGCAGTGAAACCCGGTGCATGTACGCGTAGAGCGCGTCGCTCATCTCGATGGTGCGGCTGGACACGGAGCGATTCTCCTTCTTGGGGGTGGTACGCGAGCCATGCTCCGGCCAGGAAGCGAGGGTTGTCAATGCGCGCCTCGCGCGCCGGCGCGGGCCTCGCTTATCATCCGCGACGCCCCATTCACCGGAAGCGGCCGCCGGGCGCGGCGAGGCTCAGGCGCCGGGCGCATTCCACGCGCTTCCCGGAGCGCCCCGCCGCGCGCATCGACGGCCCGAGCCAGCATGAGCGACATTTCCAAGGTAGTGCTCGCCTACTCGGGCGGCCTCGACACCTCGATCATCCTGAAGTGGCTGCAGGACACCTACGCCTGCGAGGTAATCACCTTCACCGCCGATCTCGGACAGGGCGAGGAGCTCGAGCCCGCGCGCGCGAAGGCGCAGGCGCTCGGAGCGGGCGCCGTCTACATCGAGGATCTCCGCGAGGAGTTCGCGCGCGACTTCGTGTTCCCGATGTTCCGGGCCAATGCGATCTACGAGGGCGAGTACCTCCTCGGCACCTCCATCGCCCGGCCCCTCATTGCCAAGCGCCTGGTCGAGATCGCGGCGGAGTGCGGAGCCGACGCGGTCTCGCACGGCGCCACCGGCAAGGGCAACGACCAGGTCCGCTTCGAGTTGAGCGCCTATGCGCTCGACCCCGACATCCGCGTGATCGCGCCGTGGCGGGAGTGGGACCTGCACTCCCGCGAGCGCCTCCTGGTCTACGCGCAGGAGCATGGCATCCCGATCGCGCGCCGCAAGGACAACGAGTCGCCCTACTCCACGGACGCGAACCTGCTGCACATCTCCTACGAGGGCAACGAGCTCGAGGACCCCTGGACCGAACCGGCCGAGAGCATGTGGCTCTGGACCCGTTCGCCGGAAACGGCCCCGGACGCTCCCCGCTACCTCGAGCTCGAGTACGAGGGCGGCGACATCGCGGCGATCGACGGGCGACGCCGCTCCCCGGCCGCGGTCATCGCCGAGCTGAACCGGATCGGAGGCGAGCACGGGATCGGCCGCCTCGACATCGTCGAGAACCGCTATGTCGGCATGAAGTCGCGGGGCTGCTACGAAACCCCGGGCGGCACCATCATGCTCAAAGCCCACCGGGCCATCGAGTCGATCACCCTGGACCGCGAGGCGGCCCACCTCAAGGACGAGATGATGCCCCGCTACGCGTCCCTCATCTACAACGGGTACTGGTGGAGCCCCGAGCGCCGTGCCCTGCAGTCGCTCATCGACGAGACGCAGGCGAGCGTCAACGGCCGGGTGCGCCTCAAGCTCTACAAGGGCAATGTGCTGGTGACCGGGCGGGAGTCGGAGAGCGACAGCCTCTTCGACGAGCGCATCGCCACCTTCGAGGACGATCGCGGCGCCTACGACCAGAAGGACGCGGCCGGCTTCATCCGCCTCAATGCCCTGCGCCTGCGGGTGGCCGCGGGCCGGGAGCGCCGAAGGGGCTGAGGGCAGCGGGGCGACGCCCTCGGCCCGGACGCGGGCCTCCTCTCATCCCGGCGCCGCGCCGCCGGCGAGACGCTCCAGGTTCGGGCGGCCGAGCGCGGTCGCGGTGACGGAGGTCTCGATGAAGATTTCCTCTCCGCCCGTGCCCGGCGCGCGAAGATCCTGCTGCTCGGTCTCCACGTGGACCTCGTCCGCGCCCGCGGCCCGGGCCTTCTCCCGCGCGATCGCGATCGCCCGGCTCCGGGCGTGGGTCAGGGACTCGCGGAAGGCGCTGAAGTCCCGGACCTCGGCCCCCGCGTGCACCCGGAAGCACCCGCTGGAGGGCGCGCTGATCAGCACCCGGGCGCTCTGCAGCACCCCGGCCGCGACCGCCCCCACCGCGTTCGCGACCTCGGCGTGCCGGGGAACGCGAAGGGTCGCCGACAGGCGTTCGGCCACCGGCGGAAAGTAGCTCGCGGCGGGCGCCCCCACCGCGACCAGGGGACGCTCGAGGCGCAGCGCCACGTTCAGGAGGCGCGTGCCGCGCTCTCCGCCGCCGAGCGCGCGCGAGACCAGCGAGCGCGCCGGTCCGGAGTCCGTCTCGATGCCCGCGTCCTCGTGCGCGAGCGCCGCCGTGACCACCGCGTGCCCCGCGGAGAGCGTCAGGGCATCGAGCACCCACCGGCAGAAGGAGTCGAGGTCCGGGTCGGTGAAGGCCCCCGCGTCCAGCGCGAGGCGCCGCCACAGCTCCGCCGCGGCCCGCGCCCCTTCCGGACTCCAGGTGCGCTGCAGGCCGAGCACGTGGGCGGCATCGGTCGGCGTGAACGCGGACACCGCGACCAGGCCCCGGCGCAGGAGGCGCTCGAGCACCCGGAGCAGAACGCGATCCGATGCAATATCCGAGACCCAGCGGGGTCCCGGCGAGAGCTCGGCGGTCAGCTCGCGCTCGAAACGCGTCAGTTGCCCGCTCGCTGGCGCGGGTCCCGCCAACATGACGAGTCGGACCTGGTCGGTCTCGTAGAGCATGCGTTCGCAGCGCCGCTCGAGGACATCGAGAAGCTCCGGCCTCTGCTGCACGAGCAGGCTCATCGGCACCACCCGGCGCGGACCCACGCGGGCGCCGTCCTTGCCGACCTGCACCTCGCTGTCTCCGCCGAGGCCGACGGTGTGGGCGGCGACCGCACGCACCATGGTGCGCCAGCCCCCTACCGAGGCGCCGTCGTCGCGCAGGCGGGGGCGTCCCCGCTCGAGCACCGCGATGTCGCTGGTGGTGCCGCCCATGTCCACCACCAGCGCATCGCCCGCCTCCGCCAGGTGGTGCCCGCCGACGATGCTCGCGGCCGGCCCCGAGAGGATGGTCTCGACCGGGCGCTGCCGGGCGAGGCCCGCCTGCACGAGGGAACCGTCACCCTTCACCACCATGAGCGGAGCGTTGAGCCCCCGGCGCTCCATCATCCGCTCCACCGCCGCGATCAGGTCCGCGATCATGGGAATCAGGCGCGCGTTCAGCACCGTGGTGAGGGCGCGGCGCGGCGCATCGAGGCGCTCGCTCAGATCCTGCGAGCAGGTCACGGGGCGATCGCAGTGCTCGTGCACGAGGGCGTGCGCCCGGGCCTCGTGGGCGGCGTTGCGGACCGCGAAGTGGGCGGTCACCGCGAACGCCGACACCGTGCCGGCGTGGCGCGCGACCGCCTGCGCGATCGCCGCTTCGTCCAGGGGGCGCAGCTCGGCGCCCGTGGCATCGTGTCCGCCCGTGATGAAGGCGACCGGATCTCCCCCGAGCGCCGCCCCGAGTCCGGAGCGCGGCAGGGCCTCGGGCCCCTGTCCGATCAGGAGCAGGCACACCGGCGCGCCCTGCCCCTCGACTATCGCGTTGGTGGCAAGCGTGGTGGAGATCGACACCATCGCGACCCGCCCCGCATCCTCCGGCAGCACCCGGCCCGCGGCGGCGTCGATGCCGAGCGCGAGGTCCTCGCGCGTGGTCAGCGCCTTGGCGCTTGCGAGCACCCCGCGATCCGGACAGTAGAGCACCGCGTCGGTGTAGGTGCCGCCGGTGTCGATGCCGAGCAGGAGCGACAAGGGGGCCTCGATGAGCGGCGGCGCAACGGCAGAGGCGAGCCCGGGGCCGGGCTCAGGCGCCGCTCTCCGGGCGCAGGTGCGGGAAGAGCAGCACGTCGCGGATCGAGGCGGAGTCGGTGAGCAGCATCACCAGCCGGTCGATGCCCACTCCGACCCCGCCGCTCGGAGGCAGGCCGTACTCGAGCGCCCTCACGTAGTCCGCGTCGTAGTGCATCGCCTCCTCGTCGCCCGCCCCGCGGGCGTCGACCTGAGCGCGGAAGCGCTCCGCCTGCTCGTCGGGGTCGTTGAGCTCGGAGAAGCCGTTGGCGATCTCGCGCCCCGCGATGAAGAGCTCGAAGCGGTCCGTGACGAAGGGGTCGGCGTCGTTGCACCGCGAGAGCGGCGAGACTTCGGTGGGATAGGCGGTGATGTACGTGGGCTGCCGGAGGCGTTGCTCGGCGAAGTGATCGAAGAGTGCCATCCAGATCCGTCCCCGTCCCGCCCCATCCGGCACCTCGACTCCGAGGCTGCGGGCGACCTCTCTCGATGCCGCTTCGTCCTCGAGGACCGCCGGGTCGAGCTCGGGGACGTGCTGCAGGAGGGCGTCGCGGACACTCATGCGCGCGAAGGGCCGATCGAGGTCGATGCGCTCGCCCTGGTACTCGACTTCACCGGAGCCCGTCACGGTCCGTGTGACCTCGCGGAGCAGGCTCTCGGTGAGGTCCATCATGTCCTCGTAGTCGGCCAGGGCCTGGTAGTACTCGAGCATGGTGAACTCGGGGTTGTGCTCGGTGGACACCCCCTCGTTGCGAAAGTTGCGGTTGATCTCGAACACCCGCTCGAAGCCCCCCACCACCAGGCGCTTGAGGTTCAGCTCGGGCGCGACCCGGAGGAACATGTCCATGTCGAGGGCGTGGTGATGGGTGCGGAAGGGCCGGGCGACCGCGCCCCCGGGCAGGGTCTGCATCATCGGCGTCTCGACCTCGAGGAAGTCCCGCTCAACGAAGAAGGAGCGGATGCAGTCGATGGCCCGGCTGCGCCGCCGGAAGGTCTCCCGCGTGGCTTCGCTGGTGATGAGATCGACGTAGCGACGGCGGTAGCGCAGCTCGGTGTCGCCGAGGCCGTGCCACTTCTCGGGCAGCGGGTGCAGGCACTTGGCGAGGAGGCGGATCTCGGCCGCGCGCACCGAGAGCTCGCCGGTACGGGTGCGGAAGACCGTCCCGCGCACCGCGACGATGTCGCCGATGTCCCAGTGCCTGAACTCGGCGTAGACGCCCTCGGGCAGGTCATCGCGGCGCACCAGGAGCTGGATGCGTCCCGAGACGTCCCGCAGATCGGCGAACGAGGACTTCCCCATCACCCGGCGCGCCATGAGCCGGCCCGCGACGGCAACCCGCGGCGCCTGCGCCGCGAGCTCCTCCGCGGTCACGCCACGGTAGCGCGCCTGGAGCTCGCCCGCCTCGGCGTCGCGCCGGAAGTCGTTCGGATAGGCCGGACCCTGCGCCCGCAGCGCCTCGAGCTTCTCCCGGCGCTGCCGGACCTGCTCGCTCTCCCTCTCGATCACCGGCCTCACACCCCCGCCTTGAGGCTCGCCTCGATGAAACGATCGAGATCGCCGTCGAGCACCGCCTGGGTGTTGCCGATCTCGATGCCGGTGCGCAGATCCTTGATGCGCGACTGGTCGAGCACGTAGGAGCGGATCTGATTGCCCCAGCCGATGTCCGACTTCGCGTCCTCGATGACCTGCTGGTCTTCCCGGCGCTTCTTGAGCTCGAGATCGTAGAGACGGGCCTTGAGCTGCTTCATCGCGGTCGCCCGGTTCTTGTGCTGGGAACGATCGTTCTGGCACTGCACCACCGTTCCGGTGGGCAGGTGCGTGATGCGTACCGCCGACTCGGTGCGGTTCACGTGCTGCCCGCCCGCCCCGCTCGCGCGGTAGACGTCGATGCGAAGGTCGGCCGGATTGATGTCCACCTCGATGTCATCGTCCACCTCGGGCGACACGTAGACGGCGGCGAAGGAGGTGTGGCGCCGGTGCCCGGAATCGAAGGGGGACTTCCTCACCAGGCGGTGCACGCCGGTCTCGGTGCGCAGCCAGCCGAAGGCGTGGTCGCCGGTCACGAGCAGGGTCGCGCTCTTGATGCCGGCGATTTCCCCGGGGGAGGCCTCGATCATCTCGGTGACGAAGCCGCGCCGCTCTCCCCAGCGCAGGTACATGCGCAGGAGCATCTCCGCCCAGTCCTGCGCCTCGGTCCCCCCGGAGCCGGCCTGGATGTCGAGAAAGGCGTTGGCGGCGTCCATCTCCTGCGAGAACATGCGCCGGAGCTCGAGGCGGGCGAGCGATGCTTCCCAGTTCCCCAGGTCCTCCTCGACCGCGCGAAGCATGGACGCGTCCTCCTCGTCGCGGGCGAGCTCCAGGAGATCGGGCGCGTCGAGGAGCCCCTCGCCGACGGAGGAGAGCACGGCCACGAGGTCGGCGAGCTCGGCGCGTTCCCGGCTCAGCGCCCGGGCGCGCGCGGGGTCGCCCCAGACACCGGGCTCTTCCAGGTGGAGATCGACCTCCTCCAGCCGCGCCTGCTTCGACTCGAAGTCAAAGATACCCCCTAAGGGCCGACAGGCGTCCCTGCAGTTCCCTGACACGGGAGAGGTGTCCGGTGAGCTCGATGGTCATGGCGCCGGTCCGGTGGCGAGAAGAGGACGCGCAATGGTACCGGCGGCGCCCGCGGCCGTCACCGGCCGGCGGCAATCGGAGCCCGATCCCGCCGCGCGGGTCAGCCGAGCGTCTCCCACGCCTCCACCAGCAGCTCCGGGGACTCCAGCCCCTGGTAGAAGTTGACCCCGAGACGGTAGGCGATGCGGAGCCTCCCCGGCGTCGACGGAAACGAAGGCTCCGCGTTGAAGGCGATGGCGTCCACGCGCCGGCCGGATCCGGCCGGGCTGAGGACGAGCTTGACGTGCTGTCCGCCGACCACGCGAGATTGCCGCACCTCGAACTCGCCGTCGAAGCAGGGCTCGGGAAATCCCTGGCCCCAGGGGCCGCCGTTCCGGATTCGGTGAGCGAGGTCGAGATCCATCTCCTCCGGCCTGAGCTCGCCGTCGCTCAGCGTGCGACCGCGAAGCGCGGTCTCGGTGACGTGGCGGCGCACTTCGGTGTCGAAGGCGCGGGAGAAGGCGTCGAAGCGGGAACGCTCCAGGCTGAGGCCCGCCGCCATCGCGTGCCCTCCGAAGCGGGTCAGGAGTCCGGGCCGGGCCGCCGCCACCGCGTCGAGCACGTCGCGCGCATGCACGCCCGGGACCGAGCGCACGGAGCCCCGGAGCGCGTGCTCGCCGTCGCTCGCGAACGCGATGACCGGCCGGTGATAGCGGTCCTTGATGCGCGCGGCGAGGATGCCGACCACGCCCGGATGCCACCGCTCGTCGAAGAGGCAGAGACCGAGCGGCATCGCGCCGGCGTCGGCGAGCGAGAGTCCCTCGAGATGGGACATCGCCTGTTCCCGCATGGTCTTCTCGATATCGCGCCGCTCCCGGTTCAGCGCGTCGAGGCGGGCGGCGCGCTCCCGCGCGAGCGCCGGCGTCGGCGCGAGCAGGCACTCGATTCCGAGTGACATGTCCTCGAGGCGCCCGGCCGCGTTCAGCCGGGGCGCGAGCGCGAAGCCCACGTCCGAGGCGGTGGTCCGGGCGGGGTCCCGGCCCGCCACCCGCAGCAGGGCCTCGATGCCGGGGCGGCAACGCCCGGCGCGGATTCGCGCCAGGCCCTGGGAGACGAGGATGCGGTTGTTGCGGTCCAGGGGCACGACGTCGGCGAGGGTGCCCACGGCCACGAGGTCCAGCAGGTTGGCGAGGCGTGGCATCGGGACCGCCTTGCGTTCGAACCACTCGCGCGCGCGCAGGGTGCGGCGCAGCGCGATGAGAAGGTAGAACATGACCCCCACTCCCGCGAGGCACTTGCTCGGGAAGGGGTCTCCGGGCTGGTTGGGATTGACGAGCGCCGCCGCCCGCGGCAGCTCCTCCCCGGCGAGGTGGTGGTCGGTGACGATGACCGCCATTCCGTGCGCGTTGGCGGCGTCCACGCCCGCAAGGCTCGATGTCCCGTTGTCCACCGTGATCAGCAGGTCCGGTGCGCGGGCGGCGGCGACCTCGACGATCTCCGGGGTCAGCCCGTAGCCGAACTCGAAGCGGTTGGGGACGAGATAGTCGACCCGCTCCGCTCCGAGGAGGCGCAGCCCGCTCACCGCGAGCGCGCAGCCGGTCGCGCCGTCCGCGTCGAAGTCACCGACCACGAGAATGTGTTTCCGCCGCTCCAGCGCCTCGGCGAGCAGCGCCGCCGCGCTGTCGATACCCTGCAGCCGCTCGTCGGGCAGAAGGTGGGCGAGTCCGTAGTCGAGCTCACCAGGGGAGCTGACGCCGCGGGCCGAGTACACCCGGGCGAGCACGGGATGGCAGTGCGCCTCGAGCGCGGCGGGAACCGGTTGCGGGCGTCTCCTATGAATGGCCACCCGGTCCTCCTCGCGGGCGGCGCGCCGCTTCCCGCGGATTCCCGGCGCCATGCTCCGGCGCTGCGTCATGCCGTCCTTCGGGAGCGCCGCCGGGCGCCGGCTCCGGCGAGCGAACCGGGAGCGGCTTCCGGCGCCGCCACCATCGCCATCGCGCCGATGCCGGGACCTCGCAGGCAACGCCGCCGCCCGCCTCGATCCGGATGCCGGCGAGCCCGCCGGCCCAGAGCGCGCGGCGCAGCGGCTCGAACCACTGCGTCTCCCAGCGGCGCCGCTCTTCCATCCATTCCGGCCGGTCGCCGAGCCGGGCCGCGTAGTGCAGGGCATCGCAGTAGAGAACGTGGCGGCCCTCCTCCGGGAACTGCGCGAGCCACGCTCCGGCGTCGGCGGGCAAGGCCCGGCACTGCACGCCCAGCCTGCGCCCGAGGCCCCGGACGAGCACCTCGTCGCTCCACAGGTACAGGTCCGGCGGGCTCTCCGGCCGCGGCGGAAGCGTCCCGGCTCCCCAGAACCACACGCTGTTCACGGCCGGCTTTCCCTGCGCCTGGCGCTCCCGGTTCGCGGGGCTCGCGTGCAGCAGCATCTGTATCTCGGTCAGTGCGCGCAGCCAGGTCCCCGCCTCGGGTCCCCGGGGCAGCACCTGCCCGGTCGCGTCCCCCACCGCGATCGAAGGCTCGCAGGTCGTCATGCGGGGAAGCCGCTCGCATGCGACGTACCAGCGCTCGGGCGCGAGGGGCTCGATGCGCCCGGGAACGTTCCCCAGTCCTTCGTTGATCGCCCTGCACAGCGCATCCGCCTCGCCCCGGGTGAGCCCGAGGCGCCGCGGATCGGAGAGCACGAGACCGGGCATTCCGGCCTCGAGATGCACCGGATCCGCCCGCATCCAGACTCCACCGGGCGCAGGCGCCCCGTCCTCGGGCGCAGGCGCTCCGTCCTCGGGCGCGGTGAGCGCCGCCGCCGGCCACGCCGGACCCGCTCCGCTGAAGCCGAGGCACTCGAAGAGCAGGGACTCCGGGCTCCGGCCGGCCGGGACGCGGCGCGCAGGCGAAGCCCGGGAGACGAGCGTGCGGAGGCCGGGAAGCTCGTCACCGTCCGTCGTCACCGCGTCTCGCCCCCGGACGGCCCCCCCTCCGGCGGGATCGCCGAAGAGCCCGGGGAGCAGCAGGGTGAGGTGCCGGCTTCGCACTGCCGGCGGCGTCAGCGCAGGTGTTCGAGGAGGAGCGCCTTCAGCGCCGCCGGCTCGGGCTCCACCGTGGCCACCGCCCCGCGCGCATGCCGGACCGCGATGTCGGGGTCCTTGAGGCCGTGGCCGGTGAGGGTGCACACGACGGTGCTGCCTTCCGGGATCCGGCCGCTCTCGAGATCGCGCATCAGCCCGGCGACGCACACCGCCGACGCGGGCTCGCAGAAGATCCCTTCCCGTTCCGCGAGCAGGGATTGCGCCTCGAGGATCGCCTCGTCGGAGTGGGCGTCGAACCATCCTCCCGACTCCCGCGCGGCGGCGAGCGCGAAGTCGAAGGACTGGGGATTGCCGATGCGGATTGCGCTCGCGATCGTCTCGGGCGCGGCCACCGGAGCTCCGCTCACGAAGGGAGCGGCCCCGCTCGCCTGGTAGCCGACCATGACCGGGCGGCGCGTGCTCAGTTGCCGCGTCTCGTATCGCTCGAGCCCGAAGCGCGAGGAGAAGGCGCCGGGCAGGTAGTTGCCGGAAGAAGGCGCCGACTCGCAGTAGCCCAGCCAGTGCGCGGTGATGTTGCCCGCGTTGCCGACCGGCAGGCAGTGGTAGTCGGGGCAGCGTCCCAGGGCCTCGAGCACTTCGAACGCGATCGTCTTCTGTCCCTGGATGCGGTAGGGATTGATCGAGTTGACGATGGCCGCGCCGGTCTCCTCCGCCATCTCCCGCACCAGGCGCATGCCGTCGTCGAAGTTGCCCTTGATCTGCACGACCGCCGCACCGTGCATCATCGCCTGGGCGAGCTTGCCGTGCGCGATCTTTCCGTCCGGAATGAGAACGAAGGCGCTGAGGCCGGCCCGCGCCGCGTAGGCCGCGGCGGAAGCCGAGGTGTTGCCGGTCGAGGCGCAGATGACCGCGCGCGCGCCCTCCTCGCGGGCCCTCGTGATCGCCATCGTCATGCCGCGGTCCTTGAAGGACGCGGTGGGATTCTGGCCTTCGAGCTTGGCGTAGACGGTGGCGCGCCGGCCGATCGCCTCCGGCAGGTGCTCCAGGCGGACCAGCGGCGTCGCGCCCTCCGACAGGGTCACCGGCGTCGCGTCCCCGGCGATGGGAAGGCGGTCGCGGTAGCGCTCGATCAGGCCCGGGGTCGGGGCCGAAGGTGGGGCATCCGTCACGCCGGGCAGTCTTCCAGGTGCTCGACCCGCAGCGCCACCACTTCCCCGTCCACCACGTCGAGGCGCTCCACGCGCCCGAGCGCATCGCGCATCCGGCCCTCGCTCACGGTGTGGGTGAGCATGACGAGCTTGGCGAAGTGCGCACCGCGCGGGGGCTCGGGCTGCACCACCGCCTCGATGCTGATCCCGGCCTCTCCGAGGACCGTGGCAATCTCCGCGAGTACTCCGGGCCGGTCCGCCGCCGTCATGCGCAGGTACCAGGCGCTGCCGGCCTCGTCCCGATCGAGCACGCCGAGCTCCGACATCGCGTCGGGCTGGAACGCGAGATGGGGCACCCGGTTCTCGGGATCCGTGGTCAGCGCACGCACCACATCGACGAGGTCCGCCACCACCGCGGAAGCGGTGGGCTCGGCCCCGGCCCCGGCCCCGTAGTACAGGGTGGAGCCGACCGCGTCGGCATGCACCAGGACCGCGTTCATCACCCCGTCCACGCTCGCGAGCAAGTGGCGTCGCGGCACCAGCGTGGGGTGGACCCGCAGCTCCACCCCGCCCGGCCGGCGCCAGGCGATGCCGAGATGGCGGATGCGGTAGCCGAGCTGCTCGGCATGGGCGATGTCTTCCAGGTGCAGGCCGGCGATGCCCTCGGTGTGCACCCGGGAGAACTGGAGCGGGATTCCGAAGGCGATGGCGGCGAGTATGGTGAGCTTGTGGGCGGCGTCCACCCCTTCCACGTCGAAGCTCGGGTCCTCTTCCGCGTAGCCGAGGCGCTGCGCTTCCCCGAGCACGTCGTCGAATCCGCGCCGGTGCTCGCGCATCTCGGAGAGGATGTAGTTGCTGGTGCCGTTGACGATGCCGGCAATCCGGTCGATCCGGTTGCCGGCGAGCCCTTCCCGGATTGCCTTGATGATCGGGATGCCCCCCGCCACCGCCGACTCGAAGGCCACGGTGACGCCCTTTTCGTGCGCGGCGGCGAACACCTCGTTGCCGTGCAGGGCGATGAGCGCCTTGTTCGCGGTCACCACGTGCTTGCGGTTGCCGATCGCGCGCAGGACGAGCTCGCGGGCGATGCCGGTGCCGCCGATCACTTCCACCACGATCTCGATGTCGGGGTTGTCCACGACCTCGACGGGGTCGCCGCAGAGCGCGATGCCGCCGGTGCCGCAGATGCGGGCCTTGCCGGGATCGCGCACCGCGGCCTGCACCACCTCGATGGCGCGCCCCGCCCGGCGGGCGATCTCCTCGCGGTTGCGCGCGAGCACGTTGACGGTGCCCCCGCCCACCGTGCCGAGGCCCAGGAGTCCGATCCGGACCGGCTTCATGGGCGGACGCCGATTCTCTCCCCGCGCCCGGCCGCGGCGCACGGCGGCGCGCTCGCGATGGGCTTCCCCGTCCCTGAGTGTCCTCGGCCGTGCTTCATGGGTGTCGGGAAAGGTACGGGATGGCCGGAACTTCCGGGAGCAAGTCGATGCGGGAGAGCCGGGCTGCATCGCAGCCGGCTCGGACCGAAGGGCGCGTGACCATAAACAACACGATCTCGCAGTGTCAATCGAGGCGTGGTGTTATCCTCGCCACGCACGCCAGCACCCGGAGGCCGACATGGGCGACGCCCTCGAGTTGACGACCCGACAGATCCTGGAACCGGGAGGAATCGACCGGCGCGAGCTGTCCAGAGTGCTCGACACGGTCCTCGGACACGCGGTCGACGACGCGGACCTCTATTTTCAGGCGGTGCGCTCGGAGGCGTGGGTGCTGGAGGACGGGATCGTCAAGGAGGGAAGCCACAACATCGAGCAGGGAGTGGGCGTGCGGGCGGTGAGCGGCGAGAAGAGCGGATTCGCCTACGCCGACGAAGTGGCTCTGCCCGCCCTGCAGCGGGCCGCCGGCGCCGCTCGCGCGATCGCGAAGGCGGGCGCCTCGGGCCGGGTCCGGGCGGAAGCGCCGTTGACGGCGCACGAGCGCTATCCGCCGCTGGACCCCCTGCTCTCGTTCGGCGAGAGCGAACGCATCGATCTGCTCCGGGCGGTGGACGCCGAAGCCCGGGCGCAGGACCCGAGAGTGAGGCAGGTCATTGTGAGCCTCGCAGGCGAGCATGACCGGGTGCTGGTGGCGTCCGCCGACGGCCGGCTCGCCGCCGACGTGCGGCCCCTGGTGCGCCTGAACGTGACGGTGGTGGCCGAGGACGGCTCGCGCCGCGAGCAGGCCGCCTCGGGCGGAGGCGGACGCCACGATTATCGCTACTTCCTCGAAGAGGATCGGGCGCTCAAGTTTGCGCGCGAGGCGGTTCGCCAGGCGCTCGTGTCACTCGAGGCGGAGGACGCTCCCGCCGGCACGATGACGGTGGTGCTCGGCCCCGGCTGGCCGGGAGTGCTGCTCCACGAAGCGGTCGGCCATGGTCTCGAAGGGGACTTCAACCGCAAGGGCAGCTCGGTGTTCTCCGGACGCGTCGGGGAGCGGGTCGCGACTTCCGCCTGCACCGTGGTGGACGACGGCACGCTGCCCGGCCGCCGGGGCTCGCTCAGCATCGACGACGAGGGCACCCCGACGATGTGCACCACCCTCATAGAGGAGGGACGACTGGTCGGCTACATGCAGGACAAGCAGAACGCACGCCTGATGGGCACCCGCTCCACCGGCAACGGGCGGCGCGAGTCCTATGCCCACCTGCCGATGCCGCGCATGACCAACACCTACATGCTGCCCGGCCCCCACGAGCCGGGGGAGATCATCGAGTCGGTGGACAAGGGCCTCTACGCGGTCAGCTTCCGCGGCGGGCAGGTCGACATCACCTCGGGCAAGTTCGTGTTCTCGGCGAGCGAGGCGTACCTCATCGAGAAGGGTCGGGTGACCCGCCCGGTCAAGGGCGCCACCCTCATCGGAAACGGCCCGGAGGTGCTCACCCGGGTGGGGATGGTGGGCAACGACCTCGAGCTCGACTGGGGCGTCGGAGTCTGCGGAAAGAACGGCCAGAGCGTTCCGGTGGGAGTCGGTCAGCCCACGCTTCGGGTCGACGGCCTTACGGTAGGCGGAGTCAACGTCGGATAGCGTCCGCCGGCACGGGAGTGACGAAGGGGCCGGGAGCTTCCCGGCCGACGGGCGAGAGCCATGCTTCCGGCCCGGGAGGCCCGAAGCACTCAGGTATCGCGGGGGCGCTCCGGGATCGGCGCGCCGCCGTCGCGGTCCTCGACCGCGCGGCGGAATCCCACCTCCTCGGCGTGCTGCTTCCACGCGACGCCGGCGGGGCTGTGGCGGGCCATCCCGTCGAACAGGGTGGCGATCATCTGCGTATGGGCGAGGCCCATGCTCTCGAGCGCCTGGTTGACCATCAGCTTCTGCATCATCAACTGCGCCCGGGGCACCGCCGCGATGCGCTCGGCGAGGGCCTCGACTCGGGCGTCCAGATCGGCCTCCGGCGCCGTCTCCAGCACCAGTCCCATCGCCGCGGCCTCCCGGCCGTCCACGCTGTCGCCGGTGAAGAGCATGCGCTTGGCCTTCTCCGGGCCGAGGCGGTACACCCACATCGCGGTGGTCGGGCATCCCCAGACCCGAGCCGGCGGATAGCCGATCCGGGCGTCCTCGGCCATCACCACGAGGTCGCAGCAGAGCGCGATGTCGCTGCCTCCGGCGATGGCGTAGCCGTGCACCCTGCAGATGGTCGGCTTGGGGGAACGGTGCAGGCTCATGAAATTGCGGGTGAAGCCCGCCATGAGGCGGTAGTCCTGCATCGGTTCCCAGGGCATTTCCTGGATTCCCGAGTTCGGTCCCGGGGTCTCGGCGAAGGCGACGAGGTCATAGCCGGAGCAGAAGGCGCGTCCCGCGCCGTCGAGCACGATGACGTGGACCGCCTCGTCACCGTTGGCGCGTTCCACCGCGGCCTCCAGTGCGGGGGGCATTTCCAGCGTGATGGCATTGAGACGCGCGGGACGGTTCAGCGTGAGCCGGGCAACCCGGCCCTCGCGCCGGTAGAGCACGGCATCGGAATCGGCCATCGCGCCCGCCCGCGCCTCAGCCCCGACCCGGGCCGCGCGACGATGGCGCCCGCCCCGGGATGATCGGGGTGCTCGTGCTGACGTCGGCGTTCTGGGCGCGGTGGCGCAGCCAGTGGTCCATCAGGACGATGGCCGTCATCGCTTCCGCGATCGGGGTGGCCCGAATGCCGACGCAGGGGTCGTGCCGGCCGTGGGTCACGACCTCGATCGCCTCTCCCCGCACGTTCACGCTGCGTCCCGGAAGGCGCAGGCTCGAGGTGGGCTTCAACGCGATGCTGGCCACGATGTCCTGGCCGGTGGAGATGCCTCCGAGGGTGCCGCCGGCGTCGTTGCTCAGGAACCCTTCCGGCGTGATCTCGTCGCGATGCTCGGTCCCCTTCTGGGTGACGGCGGCGAATCCGGCTCCGATCTCGACGCCGCGCACCGCGTTGATGCTCATGAGAGCGTGAGCGAGCGCCGCATCCAGGCGGTCGAAGACCGGCTCGCCGAGGCCCGGCGGGACGCCGCTCGCGACCACGGTGACCCGCGCGCCCGCCGAGTCGCCCGCCTTGCGCAGCGCGTCCATGAAGCGCTCGAGCTCGCCCACGAGCTCGGCATCGGGGCAGAAGAAGGCGTTGCGCTCCACTTCCGCCCAGTCGAAGTTCCGGGCCGCGTGCGGTCCGAGCTGGGCGAGGTATCCCCGGACTTCGACTCCCAGGCGCTCGCGCAGGTACTTCTTCGCGATTGCTCCCGCCGCCACCCGCACCGCGGTCTCGCGCGCGGAAGCGCGGCCCCCGCCGCGATAGTCACGGATTCCGTACTTACGGAGGTAGGTGTAGTCGGCGTGCGCCGGTCGGAAGACATCCTTTATCTTCTCGTAGTCGCGAGGGCGCTGATCGGTGTTCTCTATCACGAGCGCGACAGGCGTGCCGGTGGTGCGGCCCTCGAAGACTCCCGAGAGGATGCGCACCGCGTCGGGCTCGCGGCGTTGGGACGTGTGCCGGCTCTTGCCGGAACGCCGGCGTTCGAGCTCGGGCTGAATGTCGCCTTCGCAGAGCGCGAGACCGGGCGGGCATCCGTCGACGATCGCCCCGATCGCGGCCCCGTGGCTCTCGCCGAACGAGGTCACCGTGAACAGCTTGCCGAAAGTATTGCCCGGCATATCCGCAAGTGGGGTATGGGAGTCCCTTCCCGGAGGACAATCCGGCCCGGGGCCGGTCGAGGCGGCGAAGACCGCGCCACTTGCCCGCCCGAGCCACGGTCGCGACCTCGCGCGCTCGCACGGCGACGCCACCCCGAATCATGGCACAGGTCGGCGGACGCCGTCACGGTCGGGGGGCGCCGCCCCCGGGGTGCGGCGACTCTCGGGCCTTCTTCGCTCCGGGAGGCAGTATCGAGCTCCTGCGTTCGGCCGCAAGTCCATCTCATCCGGAAGACTAGGGACCGCGACGCCCGGAGTTCGCCGGCTTGACCTTCCACCCGCGGAAGAGAATAGACTGTTTCCTCGTGTCCGATTCGGTGCTCCGTCCCATGGACTCGGCTCATCCACAGGCACCCGGGAGCTTGTCGCAACCGGCAGGGCGTGGAGCACGGCGGACGTGAGCCGCCCTCGGCGATTCTTCCGTTTCGCCCTGGCGGGCGTTCTGACAATCGGTCTCCTCGCTGCGGGATCGGCCCACGCACACTCGAAGCAGGAGGCGACCTTCCCCGCGGACGGTGCGGTCCTTTCCGTTGCGCCCGAGGTCGTGATGCTGCGCTTCGACGTCCCCACGCGGATCACCATGATCCGCCTCAGCAGCGAAAGGGACGGGGACTTCGAGCTCGAGCGCTCCGACGCGATGCAGCCGGTCACGGAGTTCCGGGCGATCCCGCCGCCCCTGCCCGAGGGCCGATACACGGTGGAATGGCGGGGTCTCTCTTCCGACGGCCACCCTCAGAAGGGCCGTTTCTCCTTCGAGGTGACGCAGTAGGCCCTGCCGGTGTGGCCGGCGCTGCTCTCCATGGACGGCCCGACCGCGCTCTGGATCGGGGCGAAGGCGCTCGCGTACCTGGCCTCGCTCATGGCGGCGGGAAGCGCGCTCGTTCTCGTCGCCGTGGCGGCCTGGGACGGCGGGACCCTGCGGGCGCTGCGCAGACTGGGCATTGCGAGCGTCTGCGTCTCGGTGGTGGCCTCGGCCTCTCTCGTCCCGATGAACGCGATCTTCCTCGCGGGCGGGTCGTGGGCGGGCGGGCTCGAACCGGTGCTCGCGCGCATGCTGGTGGAGGGTCCGCTCGGAGAGAGCCTCGTGGCGAGGGCCGCCGGGCTCGCGCTGCTCGCCTTCTTCTTCGGGTCGAGAGCTCCGAAGGCAGCCGGGGTCGCGGGCGCAGCGCTCGTGTGCGTCTCCTTCGCGCTTCGCGGGCACGTGCTCGAGGAGCCGCGCGTGCTCCTCGCCGCCCTGCTGACGGCCCACCTCCTGGGAATCGCCTTCTGGGCCGGCGCGCTCTTCGCGCTGCACCGGATGACGCGCCTCGACGATACGGAGCACATCGGCATCGCGGCCCGCGAGTTCGGGCGCAAGGCGCTGTGGGTGGTCTCCGGTCTCGCGCTGGCCGGGGTCGGACTGCTGCTCCTGCTGGCGGGAAACCCGCTGAATGCCTTCGCGACCCCCTACGGCCGCTTCCTCGCGGTCAAGCTCGCGGTCTTCCTGTTGCTCCTCGGTCTCGCGGCCTTCAACCGCCTGCGCCTCACGCCCGCACTGGAGAGCGGCGACGCGGGCGCGCGCATTCGTCTGAGGAGGTCGATCGAGATGGAGGCCGCCGCGGTGGCTGCGATTCTCCTCACCACGTCCACCCTGACCACTCTCAGCTCCCCGGAAGCTGCCGGCTGATAGACGCCGGCCCTGACCCGGTCCCCGTCGAGACCCCTTCTTCGCCGGAAGTCCGTTCCGACCAGGGGCGGGAATCCAACTTCAACATCTCCCCGAATTCCTGGCTGGTGGACGCCAAGTCTGCTCGCGTCAGAGGACCCTGCTCCCTCGAGCCGCTTCGACGTGGTTTCGGCTACGACTTCAGCGCATCCTGGTCCGTGCAGCCCGCCACCACGGCATCCTGACGCCCTCACGCCGCAAACCGGCGAGGTTTTGAGTTCAGGGAAGCTCGTCGCGGCGCAGGAGGAACACGTTGTCGCCGCCGCGCTCGAAGTCGAGCCAGGTGAAGGGCAGATCGGGAAAGCGGGCCTCGAGGGCGGGGCGGCAGGAGCCCGCCTCGACCACGAGCACGCCCTCGCTCGCGAGGTGCCGGGCGGCCTGCGGGAGAATGCGGGCTATCAGCTCGACTCCGTCCTCGCCTGCGCGCAGTCCCCGCTCCGGCTCGTGGCGGTACTCGGGCGGGAGGGACTTGTGCTCCTCCCGGCCGACGTAGGGCGGATTGGCGATGATGAGGTCGTAGACGCCGTCGATTCCGGCAAAGAGGTCCGACTCGATGAGCCGCACGCGGCGCTGGAGTCCGTGGTCGCGCACGTTCTCTCCCGCGAGCGCGAGCGCATCGCCATCGATGTCCACCGCATCGACCCGTGCCGCAGGAAAGAAGGCCGCACAGGCGATCGCGATGCACCCGCCCCCGGTGCCGATGTCGAGCACCCGCGCGACCGCGTCCGCTTCCAGCCACGGCGCGAAGCCGCGCTCGATCCACTCCGCGAGCGGCGAGCGCGGCACCAGGGCCCTGCGGTCGGCGCGCAGACGCAGCCCCGCGAACCAGGCGTGACCCATGAGGTAGGCGGCGGGGATCCGCTCCGCAATGCGCCGGTGGAAAAGGGCCAGCACCTCGTGGCGCTCAGGGTCGGTGAGCCGCGCTCCCCACAGCTCGGAGGGCGGACCGGGCTCGAGGTGGAGCGCGTGCAGCACCAGGGCCGCCGCTTCGTCCAGCGCATCGGCATGACCGTGCCCGAAGTGCAGGCCGGCCTCCGCGAAGCGGCTCGCACCCCAGCGCACGTAGTCGCGCAGGCTCGAGAGCTGCGCCTCGGCCTGGCGAGCGTTCTCCCGGAAGTATCGAGTTTGAACGTCCACGGTGCGCTTCGCGAAGACGGCGACGGCGGGTGCGCGGACGAATCGCCTGCCCCGGCGGACCGGCGCTCAGCCCTTCTCCGTCGCTCCGGCCCCTCCGTCTTCCCCGGAGGCCTGCCCGGCCTCGGGCGCCTCGGCCTCCGCCCCCGAAGCGGCCGATTTCGTCGAAGCGCGCCGGCCCCGGGCCTTCGCCCTGCCTTTCGCCTTCTTCTTCACCGGCCGGGCCCGCTTTGTCGGCGCGTCGGCAAGCGCAATCAGGACCTCGTTGAGGCGACTCACGAAGGCGCTGGGGTCGGCGAGGCGGCCGCCCTCGGCGAGGGTGGCCTGGTCGACGAGCAGCTCCGCCCAGTCCTTCCTCCGCGATTCGCTCTTCTCGTCGGCAAGGCGCACCAGCAGAGGATGGGACGGGTTGATCTCCAGCACCGGACGGGCGGCGTCCACCGACTGGCCGGCGGCCTGGAGCAGGCGCTCGAAGTGGGCCCCGAGGTCGCTGTCCTTCGCGACGAGACAGGCGGGAGAACTCGTGAGGCGCCGGGTGGTGCGGACCTCGCTCACTCGCGATTCGAGGTGCCGCGCAAGCTCCTCGGTGAGCTCCCGGTGTCCGGTCTCGTCTCCGGCGGCGTCCTCGGGCGCCTCGACGCCCTCGATCGCGCTCAGGTCCAGCTCCCCCTTGGCCACGGACTGCAGGGACTTGCCGTCGAACTCGTCGAGATGATGCACCACCCACTCGTCGACCTCGTCGGTCATCAGCAGCACCTCGATGTCGTTGGCGGCGAAGGCCTCGAGATGCGGGCTGCTGCGCGCCGTCTCCGGCCGGTCCGCGGTGAGGTAGTAGATCTTCTCCTGACCTTCCCGCATCCGTTCGACGTAGGCCTCCAGCGAAACGTCGACCTCCCCGTCGCTGCGGCTGCTCGCGTAGCGGAGGAGCCGGGCGACGCTCTCGCGGTTCTTCGCGTCCTCGACCACGCCCTCCTTCAGCACCTTGCCGAACTCGCCCCAGAACTTCGCGTACTTCTCCGCGTCGTTCTTCGCGATACCCGCGAGGAGGTCGAGCATCCGCTTCACGGAACCGGATCGGATCTGATCGATGCGCTTGTCCTTCTGCAGGATCTCGCGCGATACGTTGAGGGGCAGGTCCGCGGAGTCGACGACGCCGCGCACGAAGCGCAGGTAGGGCGGCATGAGCTGCTCGGCATCGTCCAGGATGAACACCCGCCGCACGTAGAGCTTCACGCCCCGCCGCACATTGCGGTCCCAGAGATCGAAGGGCGCCCGGGCGGGGACGAAGAGGAGCGAGGTGTACTCGAGATTGCCTTCCACCCGGCTGTGCACGTGCGCGAGAGGGTCCTCGAAATCGTGCGCGGTGTGCTTGTAGAACTCGTTGTACTCGTTGTCCTCGATCTCGTTCTTGGAACGGGTCCACAGCGCGGTCGCGGAGTTGACCGTCTCGAACCCGGCGTCGTCGCCGGACTTCGGCATGAGGATGGGAATTGATATGTGGTCGGAGTAGCGACGCACGATGTTCCGCAGCCGGTAGCTCTCGAGGAACTCGTCCTCACCTTCGCGCAGGCTGAGGGTCACCTCGGTGCCGCGGGCGGCAAGGGGCACGCGTTCCACCGTGTACTCGCCGTCGCCGGTGGACTCCCAGCGCACCCCGCCCTCCACCGGCACGCCGGCCCGACGCGAGTTCACGGTGACCTTGTCCGCGACGATGAAGCAGGAGTAGAAGCCCACTCCGAACTGTCCGATGAGCTCCAGATCCTGTCGCCGGTCCCCGGTGAGCGACTCGAAGAAGTGCCGGGTGCCGGATTTCGCGATGGTCCCCAGGTTCTCGATGATCTCCTGGTAGCCCATCCCGATGCCGTTGTCCCGCACGGAGATCGTCCGTGCCTCGTTGTCGTACTCGATATGGACCCGCAGATCGCCGTCACCCTCGTAGAGATGGTCGTTCGACAGCGCCTCGAAACGCAGCTTGTCCGCCGCGTCGGAAGCGTTCGAGATGAGTTCCCGCAGGAAGATCTCCTTGTTGCTGTAGAGCGAGTTGATCATGAGGTCGAGCAGTTGCTTGACCTCGGTCTGGAACCCGAGTGTTTCCCTGTCTCCGTCCGCGCTCATGACTCCTCCCCCCGGCGCCGGTCCGGCCCCGGCCGTCTTCTCCGATCGACCCCCCAACATGTGGGCGGGAGATTCCGATTCAAGCCATGCCCCGGGCGCGGGTACACTTGAGGCGACGATGGCCGGCCGAGTCCCCAACCCACCCGACTCCGCCGCACCCGGCGACGCATTCCCGGCACGCTCGGTCCCCGCCCCCGTCCCCGCTTCGCCCCGGCGCGGCGCCGGCGACCATACGCCGGTCATGCAGCAGTACCTGCGCATCAAGGCGCAGCACCCGGACACCCTGCTCTTCTACCGGATGGGCGACTTCTACGAGCTCTTCTTCGACGACGCCCGGCGCGCCGCCGGGCTCCTGGATATCGCGCTCACCGCACGGGGACACTCCGCCGGCGAGCCGATCCCGATGGCGGGGGTGCCGGCCCACTCGGTGGACGCCTACCTCGCTCGCCTCGTCCGGCTCGGCGAGGGGGCGGCGATATGCGAGCAGACGGGCGATCCCGCGACGAGTCGGGGACCGGTCGAGCGGCGGGTGACGCGCATCGTGACTCCCGGCACGGTGACCGACGAAGCGCTCCTCGATCGCGACCGGGACTCGCTGCTGATGGCGCTGCACCCGCACGGGCAGGGCTTCGGACTCGCCGTCCTCGATCTGAGCACGGGGCGATTCGTGTGCCTGCTCGCCGACGACGAGGAGGCGTTGTCCGCGGAGCTCGCGCGCGCGCAGCCGGTCGAGCTGCTGGTGAGCGAGTCCCTCCTCCTTCCGGGGGCGGTGGAAGGGGTGGGCGGGCTGCGGCCGGTGGCGCCGTGGCACTTCGATCCGGACAGCGCCCACCGGCAGTTGTGCGATCAGTTCGGCACGCGGGACTTGAGCGGGTTCGGGCTCGATCGGGAGCATCCCGCGGTGCCCGCCGCGGGGTGCCTGCTGCACTACGCGCAGGAGACCCAGCGCGCCGCGCTGCCCCACATCCGTTCCATCCGGGTGGAGCGGCAAGGCGACACGGTGATGCTGGACGCCGTCACCCAGCGCAACCTCGAGCTCGTCGAGAGTCTCTCCGGGGATCACGCCCGCACCCTCTTCGGGGTTCTCGATGCATGCGCGACCGCGATGGGCAGCCGGCTCCTGCGGCGCCGGCTGCTCCGCCCGCTGCGCGACCGGCAGGTGCTCGAGCTTCGCCTCCAGGCCATCGGCGCGCTGATCGACGACGACGCCCACGAACGCTTGCGCGCGCCGCTTCGCGAGGTGGGAGACGTCGAGCGCATTCTCGCCCGCATCGCGCTGCGTTCGGCGCGTCCCCGGGACCTTGCCCAGCTTCGCACGAGCCTCGCGGTGCTCCCGGAGCTCGGGCGAATCGGCGGCCGGGTGGACTCGCCCCTGCTCGGCGATCTCCTCGGGAAAATCGGCCCCTTTCCCGATCTCGGCACCCTGCTCGAGACCGCAATCGTGGCGACTCCCCCGGTGCTGCTGCGCGACGGGGGGGTCATCGCGCCCGGATACGACGAGGAGCTCGACGGGCACCGCGACCTCGCGGACGACTCCGGGACCTTCCTGCACGATTTCGAGGTGCGGGAACGTTTGCGCACCGGCATTTCCGGGCTGAAGGTCGGCTACAACCGGGTCCATGGCTACTATGTGGAGATCGCGCGCAGCCAGGCCGAACGCGCCCCCGCGGAGTACACGCGCCGCCAGACCCTCAAGCACGCGGAACGCTACATCAGCGAGGAGCTCAGGCACTTCGAGAACCGGGTGCTCGGTGCGCGAGAGCGTGCGCTGGCGCGCGAAAAGGCACTCTACGAAGAAGTCCTCGACCTGCTCGCCTCCCGGCTGCCGGAGCTGCAGGACTGCGCCGCCGCAGTAGCGGAGATCGACGTTCTCGCAAACCTGGCGGAGCGTTGCGACGCACTGGACTACCGGGCGCCGGAGATCGCCGACCACGAGGGCTTCCACATCGAAGGCGGCCGGCACCCGGTCGTCGAGCGCGCCCTCGACACGCCCTTCGTCGACAATGACCTGAGCCTCTCCGACGACGAGCGCATGTGGCTGATCACCGGCCCCAACATGGGCGGGAAGTCGACTTTCATGCGCCAGAGCGCACTCATCGTGCTACTCGCTCACACCGGCTGCTTCGTTCCCGCGGAGCGGGCCCGCATCGGCCCGGTCGATCGCATCTTCACCCGCATCGGGGCCGCCGATGACGTCGCGGGGGGACGCTCCACATTCATGGTCGAGATGAGCGAGGCCGCCAACATCCTCCACAACGCTAGCGCCCGCAGCCTGGTCCTGCTCGACGAAGTCGGCCGGGGCACGAGCACCTACGACGGCCTTTCCCTCGCCTGGGCCTGCGCCGCCCACCTCGCCGGAGAATTACGCTCCTTCACCCTCTTCGCCACTCACTACTTCGAGCTCACCGAGCTTTCCCGTCACTTCCGGAACATTGCGAACGTCCACCTCGAAGTGCGGGAGCACGGCGGAGAGATCGCGTTCATGTACCGTGTCCGCCCGGGCCCCGCCAACCGCAGCTACGGACTGCAGGTCGCTTCGCTGGCCGGCGTTCCCCCGCGCGTGGTCGACGACGCGCGGAGCCTGCTGCGGGAGCTGGAGGGCGGGCGCTCACCGGCCGGAGCCCCGCCCGACGAGCGCCAGTACGACCTCTTCGAGGCCTCCGAGCGCCATCCCGCCCTGGAGCGTTTGCGCGCGCTGTCGCCCGACGACATGAGTCCACGGGAGGCGCTGGAAGCGCTCTACGAGCTCAAGCGGCTGGACGGCCGAGGCTCGAAATGAGCCCATCCAGCGCTTACCATTGCGCCCCGATCCGCCGCATCCACGTGGGAGTCCGATGACCTTCGTTGTCGTAGAGAGCTGCATCAAGTGCAAGTACACCGACTGCGTCGAGGTGTGTCCGGTGGACTGCTTCCACGAAGGTCCGAACTTTCTCGTGATCGACCCCGAGGAGTGCATCGACTGCACGCTTTGCGAACCCGAGTGTCCGGTCGATGCGATACTGTCCGAGGACGACCTCCGCGACGACCAGCAGCACTTCCTGGATCTGAACGCGGAGCTCTCCCGGGAATGGCCGGTGATCGCCGAGAAGAAGGATGCGCCGCCCGACGCGGAGGAATGGGAGAGCGTCGAGGAAAAGCTCCAGTACCTCGAACGCTGAGGGGCCTCCGCCGACGAGGGCGGAGCGGCGGGAAGGCAGCCCTCAGGTGCGGTACTCGGCGTTGATCCTCACGTACTCGTGGGAAAGATCCGAGGTCCAGACGCGGGCACGATGAGCGCCGCCGCCGAGGCGGATGCGCACGCACAGCTCTTCCCGGTCCATGACCCGCTGGCCGTCCTCCTCGCGATAGGCCGGCGCCCTGCCGCCCTGCTCGACGATGCACACGTCGTCGAGCCAGACCCGCACCCTTTCGATATCCGCGTGCGCCGGCAAGGAGCGGCCAACGGCGGCGAGGATCCGGCCCCAGTTCGGATCCGAGGCGAACATCGCCGTCTTCACCAGCGGTGATTCCGCGACCGCGTAGGCGACCCGGCGGCACAGCGCTTCGCTCTCGCCTTCCTCCACGTCGATGCGGATGAACTTGGTCGCGCCTTCCGCGTCCCGGACGATGGCCTGGGCGAGCCACTGGAGGGCATCGCGCACCGCCTCCCGGAGCGCCCCGTAGGCTTCCTCGCCGGTGTCTTCGATCGCGCCTGCCCCGCTCGCGCCGGTGGCCGCGAGCACGCAGGCGTCGTTGGTGGAGGTGTCGCCGTCGACCGTGATGCAGTTGAAGGACTCGCCGACCGCAGCCTGCAGGCAGGCGCTCAGGGGTCCGGGATCGACTGCGGCGTCGGTCACCGCGAACGCGAGCATCGTCGCCATGTCGGGACGTATCATTCCCGACCCCTTCGCAATCGCGTTGACGCGGCACTTCGTGTCGCCGACCGCGAACTCGCGGGAAACGCCCTTGGCCACGGTGTCGGTGGTCATGATGGCGCGGGCGGCATGCTCCCAGCGGTCGGGGCGGAGGCTCTCGAGCGCGAGAGGAATCGCCCTCTCGAAGCGCTCGAGCTCCAGGTGCTCGCCGATCACGCCGGTGGAGAAGGGCAGCACGCTCGTCACCGGCACTCCTGCCGCCCGCGCGACGATCTCGCAGGAGCGCAGCGCATCGCGCAGGCCGCGCTCACCGGTCCCCGCGTTGGCGTTCCCGGCATTGATGAGCAGGTAGCGAGGAGAGGACGCCTCGAGGTGCCGGCGGGATACGGCCACCGGCGCCGCGCAGAAGCGGTTCCGGGTGAAGGCGGCCGCACATCGCGACCCGGGCGAGAGCTCGATGAGCGCAAGATCGTCACGCGCCTCCCGCCGCCCGCCGAGTGCGGCGCTCGCCACCCGGGCTCCCGCTACCGGCGTCATCGACAGATCTCCCGACAGACCGACGGCCATGCGTCTCCTCCTCGTTTTCGTTCAGGCGAGCCGCCCGCAGCAGCGCTTGTACTTCTTGCCCGACCCGCAGGGGCAGGGCTCGTTGCGGCCGACCTTCCGCGCCGTCCTCACGAAGGGAGCGGAGCCCGCCTCGCCCGTCAACGGTAGCGGCCCGTTGCCGCGGCGGGGCGGAGGAGGCGCGCCGTTCCCGCCCTCGGCCGACGCCGCCAGCGCTCTCACCGACTCTTCCTCTGCCTGCCGCGCCGAGCCGGGCGGACTGCGTCGGTTGCGGGCCTCCATCGCCTCGACCTGGCTCTCGTCACGCAGCTGCACCTTGGAGAGCACGCCGATCAACTCCGTCTTCAGGCGATGGGTGAGACTCTGGAACATGTCGAAGGCTTCGCGCTTGTACTCCTGCTTCGGATTCTTCGCCGCGTAGCCTCTGAGGTGGATGCCCTGCCGGAGATGGTCCATCGCCGCCAGGTGCTCCTTCCACGCCGTATCGAGGATGGAGAGCATCGCCTCCTTCTCGAAACGCCGCATGAGGCTCGCGGCGATCTCCGGGCCGTAGGCCTGTGCGAGCCCGGATTCCTTTTCCCCGTAGGCGGAGATTGCCTCGTCGAGAATGCGCTGGCGAAGCGGCTCCTCGTGAAGCTCCTCGTCGGATTCGAGCCAGCTTCGAAGCGGTACCTGCAGCCCGAGCTCATTGCGAAGAGCCGTCTCCAGCCCGGGCACGTCCCACTGCTCGTCGAGGCTCTGGGGAGGGATGTACTGATCGATCAACTCCTCGACCACGTCGCTGCGGATCGCTTCGATCCTCCCCGAGATGTCGTCGGTCTCCTGGAGCTCGGTGCGCAGCGCGTAGACCTCCTTGCGCTGGTCGTTGGCGACGTCGTCGTACTCCAGGAGCTGCTTCCGGATGTCGAAGTTGCGGGCCTCCACCTTGCGTTGCGCATTCTCGATCGCCTTGGTGACCCACTTGTGCTCGATCGCTTCTCCCCGTTCCATGCCGAGCTTCTGCATGATGGAGCCCACTCGCTCGGATGCGAAGATGCGCATGAGATCGTCTTCGAGAGAAAGGTAGAAGCGGGTCGAGCCGGGATCCCCCTGACGCCCGGAGCGGCCGCGAAGCTGGTTGTCGACCCGGCGCGACTCGTGGCGTTCGGTGCCCACGATGTGGAGTCCGCCCGCATCGACGACCTGCCGGTGGCGTTCGTCCCACTCCTGCTCCAGCACCCTGCGCTCGCTCTCGTCCACGTCCGTCAACCGGGACAGCTCCCCCTTGAGATTTCCGCCGAGGACGATGTCGGTGCCGCGGCCGGCCATGTTGGTGGCAATGGTGACGGTTCCCGGACGCCCCGCGTGCATGATGATCTCGGCTTCCCGGGCGTGATGCTTGGCGTTCAGGACCTGGTGAGCGATGCCCTTCCCGCCGAGCATCCCCGAGATGTACTCGGAGGTCTCGATGGAAGCGGTCCCCACCAGCACCGGCTGGCCCCGGGTCTGGCAATCTTCGATGTCCGCGATGATGGACTCGAACTTCTCTTCCCTCGTCAGGTAGACGACGTCGGCCTGGTCGTCGCGGATCATGGGCTTGTGAGTGGGGATCACCATCACCTCGAGCCCGTAGATCTGCTGGAACTCGGGCGCCTCGGTGTCGGCGGTGCCGGTCATGCCCGCAAGCTTGTCGTAGAGACGGAAGTAGTTCTGGAACGTGATCGAGGCGAGGGTCTGGTTCTCGTTCTGGATCGGGACGCCTTCCTTTGCTTCCACGGCCTGGTGCAGTCCCTCCGACCATCGCCGCCCCGGCATGGTCCGGCCCGTGAACTCGTCGACGATCACCACTTCGCGCCGGTCGGTGACGATGTACTCCACGTTGCGGCTGAAGAGCGAGTGCGCCCTCAATCCCGCGCTGACGTGGTGCATCAGCACGATGTTGGTCGCATCGTAGAGGCTCTCGCCCGTCGCGAGCAGCCCCTCCTCGATCAGCAGGTGCTCGATCTTCTGGTGGCCGTCCTCGGTGAGAAAGACCTGTTTCGCCTTCTCATCCACGCTGAAGTCTCCGGGTCCGTCCTCTTCTTCCTGCTTCGACAGAAAGGGAATCAGCCGGTTGACCCGGATGTAGAGCTCCGAGTTCTCGTCGGTGGGGCCGGATATGATGAGAGGGGTCCGGGCCTCGTCGATGAGGATCGAGTCGACCTCGTCCACTATCGCGAAGCGGAGCGCGCCCTGCATCTTGTCGGCGGCGCGAAAGGCCATGTTGTCGCGGAGGTAGTCGAAGCCGAACTCGTTGTTGGTGCCGTAGACGACATCTGCCGCGTAGGACTCGCGCTTCTCGGGGGCGGACTGGCCGGGCACGACCACTCCGGTGCGCAGGCCGAGGAATGCGTAGACCGCCCCCATCCACTCCGCGTCGCGTCGCGCGAGATAGTCGTTCGGGGTGACGATGTGCACGCTCTGCCCGTCCAGCGCATTGAGGTAGGCGGGAAGCGTTGCGACCAGGGTCTTGCCCTCTCCGGTGCGCATCTCCGCGATGCGGCCTTCGTGCAGGGTGATTCCGCCGATGAGCTGGACGTCGAAGTGGCGCATGTCGAGCGTGCGACGCGCAGCCTCGCGAACGACCGCAAAGGCTTCCGGAATGATCTCTTCGAGGGGCTCGCCCTGCTGCCTCCGTCCGCGCAGATCCTGGGTCTTGCCCTTCAGGACATCGTCGGAGAGCGCGCGGAACTCGCTCTCCAGCGCATTGACCCGGGCTACCGTCCTGCTCATGCGGCGCATCTGGCGCTCGTTTCGGCTCCCGACGACCCTCTTGACTATCTGGTTGAGCATTGACGGCGGCTTCGAGTTGGTGGCCGGATGGGGAAGGACGCGTGCTGTCCGGCATCGGTCGCGCGCGCGAAGGGTCCGCAATCGCGGACGACGGCCATGGTGTGAAGTGTGACGCGGCCTCCCGGTCGCGATGCGTGGGACGAGACGCTCCGGTCCCGAATCGCGGGGGCCGGTCGACTCGCGGAAGTCGGATTCCCTGCTGTCTCCTGGTGTGGGTCTCGAAGGATGCCGAGGCGCGAAGGGACTCGACCCGGGCGCACCGGGGGACGCCACCGGGGCGCGCCTGATAATCGCCGCTTGCGGGTGATTGTCAAGACGGAAGGACCGAACGAGGGGAAAGGGGCGGGCGGCTCAGGGCCCGCCGGATTCCCCGCGCCCCGCCACCGCCGAGGCATGGCGGCCGGGATCAGGGGCGCACGAATTCGATTGGATTGACCGCCTTTCCGTGGTGGCGCACCTCGAAGTGCACATGGGGGCCCGTGGAGCGTCCGGTGCTGCCGAGCAGGGCGATGACCTGACCCTTCCTCACCTTGTCGCCCGTCTCAACGAGATTCTCGTCGTTGTGCGCGTAGCGCGTCGCGTATCCGTTCCCGTGGTCGATCTGGACCATGTTGCCGAAGTTCCCGAAACTGGATTCGACCCGCGTCACGACCCCGGAAGCGACCGCCACCACCTCGGATCGATAGGGAGCCGAGAAATCCAGCCCCCGATGGAAGGCCCGTTCACCGGTAATGGGGTCGTTGCGCCAGCCGAACGCCGACGAGAGCCAGCCCTGCCGGATGGGGCGTCCGGAAGGAGAGGTTTCCTCCCGGAGCCGCGCACTCATGAGCAGACTCTCTATCGTGCGGAGCTTGGGGCCACGGTCATCGAGCTCCTGCCCGAGCGAGTCGAGCTCGCCGAGGAAGTCCGGAACCCCCCGAGGGCCGGCATCTCCGATCGGACTGGGTCCACCGAGGGCCGGCCGCTCCGAGAACTGGAACTCGTTCTCGTCGAGTCCCGCCATGCTCACGAGCCGTTGGCCGAGGGCCTCCAGGCGAAGCACCCTCGCCTGGATCTCCCCCACCCGTAGCGCCAGCGCGTCGAGACCTTCGGAAGCGGCATCCCTCGCCTGCGAAACGCGCTCGCGCAGAGAGAGGACTTCCCGGGCCCAGGCGACGGCGTAGTGGTTCGCTCTCGGGTCGGAGCGCTCCAGCGCAAGCTGGTAGCCGAACCAGGCGGAAGCGGGAATCACCGCGGCGCCGGCGAGGAGGAGCAGCAGCACCACCCACCGGTTCAGCCGTATTCGTTGCCAGGCTCCGGCGCGTCGCCTGGATACGAGTATGATCTCCACCGTCCGCGCCTCGGGTCTGTTTTTTCGGAGCCCTCGTGAAAAAAGCTCGCTTTGTCACCCCGCACAGCCTGCTGCATTCCGGGGCCGGCAACCTGGGTCGCCTCGGCAGACAGGCCGCGCAACTGGCGGAAGCGACACGCGTCCTGCGCGAACATCTCGCCCCGCCTCTGAATAACCACGCAACGGTCGCCGCGATCCGGGGACCGACCCTCGTGGTCGTGGTCGACTCGCCGGTCTGGGTCGCCCGTTTGCGCTATCAGTCGACCGGGATTCTAGAACATTTGGCGGGGAAGCTGGGAAGCCCCCCCGTTTCACGCCTCAGGGTGCTCGTCCGCCCCCCTCCGCCGCAGGGCGGAAGCTCCGCAGGCGGGGCGCCCGGCCGCCCGAAGCGGCCTCCCCCGGAGCTCATTCGAAGCGTCTCGAAATCGCTGGGCCCGGGACTCTTGCGGGAGCGCCTGGCGCGCCTCGCGGGCCCCGAAGAACAGAGCGCCGATGTCGGCGCGGGGGGAGGCTCGCCGGAAAGCGCGAGAGCGGGAGAAGGCGACTAGCCGGTCGAGGGAGTCGTCACCGGCTGCATGAAGATGATCGGCAGGTCGACCACGTCATCGTAGGTGACCACTTCCCAGGCGTTGCGGTTGCGCAGCAGCCGGGCGAGGAGGCGGTTGTTCAGCGCGTGGCCGGACTTGTAACCGCGATATGCGCCGATGCAGCTATGCCCCAGCAGGTACAGGTCGCCGATGGCGTCGAGCACCTTGTGCTTCACGAACTCGTCGCGGTAGCGCAGTCCGTCCTCGTTCAGGACCCGGAAGTCGTCGACCACTATGGCGTTGTCGACGTTGCCGCCGAGAGCGAGATTGTTGGCCCGCAGGCGCTCCAGGTCCCGGGTGAATCCGAAGGTGCGGGCCCGACTCACCTCCTTCACGAAGGAGGTGGTGGAAAAGTCGAGCGACGCGTGGTTGACGCACTGCTTGAAGACCGGATGATCGAACTCGATCGCGAAGCTGACCTTGAATCCGTCGAAGGGCTCGAAGCAGGCGCTCTTGTCCCCGTCCTGCACCGCCACCTTGCGCAGAATGCGGATGAATCGCTTGGGAGCGTTCTGCTCCTCGATTCCCGCCGACTGAATCAGGAACACGAAGGGACCGGCGCTACCGTCCATGATCGGCACCTCGGCCGCGCTCAGGTCCACGTAGGCGTTGTCCACCCCCAGCCCCGCCATTGCCGAGAGCAGGTGCTCGACCGTGGAAACCCGGACGCCGTCCTTCACCAGCGTGGTGGACAGGGTCGTCTCGCCGACGTTCTTCGCGCAGGCCTTGATCTCGACGGGCTCGTCGAAATCCACCCGACGGAAGACCACGCCGGTGTTGGCGGCGGCCGGACGCAAGGTCAGGTACACCTTGGTGCCGGTATGCAGGCCCACGCCGGTGGCGCTGATAGAGTTCTTGAGCGTACGCTGCCGGATCATTTTCTCCTGCCCCTCCTCGGACCCGGCAGCCCACCGTGGCCTGCTCGAGCTATCCCTTCCGAAGCGCGTTCAGCAAAATCGTAGCATAAGTTTCGCCTCGAACATCCATTCTCACAACGGGGAAATCGCCCGTGGGGGAATGGTCCCGCTCCCCGCCGCGATGCCCGGCGACAGCGGGTGCGGCCGCACCGCGACCCCGCGTGGCGAGAGGAGGCACGCGCGTCCGTCCTCGGCGATGTTCCCGAATGTGCCGGCGCTGATCAGTCCGCCTGTCGCTGGAGGAATGCCGGAATGTTGAGGAACTCCTCCTTGGTCTCCCGGGAGTTCTCGGACGCGCTTCGGGGCTTGGCCCGGCTCTGGGCGCGGAACACCGTCGGTTGCTCGTAGTCGCGATAGTCTCGCCGGGCGCCGTTTCCGGCCTCCTCCGCGGGCTTCACGAGGCGCATCTCGGGCTCGACCTCCGCTGCTCGCTTGTCGCCGAGTCCGGTGGCCACCACGGTGACCCGCATCTCGTCCTCGATACTCTCGTCGAGCGCGGTGCCGATCACCATCAGCGCATCGTCGGTGGCGAGGTCTCCGATCGCCTCGCCCACCGCCGCGAACTCGTCGCGGCCCATGTCGGGTCCGGCGGTGATGTTGACGAGGATGCCGCAGGCGCCGCTCAGATCGATGTCTTCGAGCAGCGGGCAGTTCACGGCCGCGTGCACGGCCTCTTCGGCACGACTCTCCCCGACCGCTCGCCCCGAACCCATCATCGCCCTTCCCTTCTCCGACATCACCGTACGCACGTCGGCAAAGTCCACGTTGATCACGCCGGGGCGGGTGATGAGCTCCGCGATGCCCCGCACCGCGCCGTGCAGCACTTCGTTCGCGGCGCGGAACGTGTCTCGCAGCGAGATGCCCTTGTCGAGAACGCTCAGCAGCTTCTCGTTGGGGACGGTGATCAACGAGTCCACGTGCTCGGAGAGCTCGGCAATGCCCTGCTCCGCAATGTTCATGCGGCGCTTGAGCTCGAAGGGGAAGGGCTTGGTGACCACGGCGACGGTCAGGATGTTCATCTCCTTGGCGAGCTGGGCGATGACCGGCGACGCTCCGGTGCCGGTGCCCCCGCCCATGCCGGCGGTGATGAACACCATGTCGGAGCCCTTGAGCACCTCGATGATGCGATCGCGATCCTCGAGCGCCGCCTGCCGGCCCACCGCGGGGTCCGCGCCCGCGCCGAGCCCCTGCGTCACTCCGGATCCAAGCTGAAGGAGAGTACGCGAGGACGAGTTGCCGAGCGCCTGCGAATCGGTATTGGCGACGACGAACTCCACCCCGTCAATCGAAGTCTCGAGCATGTGCTCGACCGCGTTTCCGCCTCCCCCGCCTACTCCGATCACCCGGATGACGGCGGGACTCTGGCTGCAGGAATCCATGAGTTCAAACATGAGAACACCTCCAATCGGCCCTCGGGCCCAATTCGAAATCCATCAGAAACCGCTCTGAAACCAGCTCTTCATTCGTTGCAGGGGGCTCGGCGCGTCCCCGGGGGCGCCCACTCCGGCGCCACCGCGTTCGCGCCCGCTCCGGCCCGCAAAGCGCAGCAACCCGACACCGGTCGCGTACACGGGATTGCGCACCACTTCGACCAGTCCCTCCACCTGCTGCGGATGCCCGATGCGCACCGGCATGTGGAGAATCTCTTCGGCGAGCTCGACGAGACCGTCCATCTTCGCGCTGCCCCCGGTGAGGACCATGCCCGCCGCCACGAGGTCCTCGAAGCCGCTTCGGCGCAGCTCGGCCTGGATCAGGGTGAGCAGCTCCTCGTAGCGCGGCTCCACGACCTCGGCCAGGGTCTGTCGCGCAAGACGGCGTGAAGGGCGCTCGCCCACGCTCGGTACTTCGATCGTCTCTTCCATGGACGCGAGCTGCGCCAGGGCGCACGCGTACTTGATCTTGATTTCTTCCGCGCGCGCGGTGGGCGTGCGCAGAGCGACCGCAATGTCGTTGGTCACCTGGTCGCCTGCGATGGGGATGACCGCGGTATGGCGTATCGCCCCCTCGGTGAAGATCGCGATGTCCGTGGTGCCCCCGCCGATGTCCACGAGGCAGATTCCGAGATCCTTCTCGTCGTCGGCGAGGACCGCATCGCTCGAGGCGAGCTGCTCGAGGACGATTTCGTCGACCTCGAGTCCGCAACGGCGAACGCACTTGATGATGTTGTGGGCGGAGCTCACCGCGCCGGTAACCATGTGGACCTTGGCCTCGAGGCGCACCCCCGACATGCCCACCGGCTCCCGGATCCCGTCCTGGTCGTCGATGATGTACTCCTGAGGGAGTATGTGGAGGATGCGCTGGTCAGCGGGAATGGCTACCGCGCGTGCCGCGTCGAGCACCCGCTCGACATCGCTCGCGGTCACTTCCCGATCCCGGATGGCGACGATGCCGTGGGAGTTGAGGCTGCGGATGTGACTGCCCGCGATGCCGGCGCTCACCGAGTTGATCTGACATCCGGCGATGAGCTCCGCCTCCTCGACCGCGCGCCGGATGCACTGCACGGTGGACTCGATGTTGACGACGACTCCCCGCTTCAGGCCGCGCGAAGGCTGCAGTCCGATGCCGATGATCTCTATCCCGCCATCGGCCTTCTGCTCCCCCACGATTGCACAGACCTTGGAGGTGCCGACATCCAGGCCCACGACGAGATCGCGGTCGTTGCGTTTCACGCTTCTGCCTCCACGCCGGGGTCACCGACTTCCTTCCGCCAGCGCACCGCAAAGCCGTTGCCGTAGCGCAGGTCGATTTCCCCGACCTCTTCCAGGCGCGCGCCGAGCGCGCTGGGGAACGCGCGCGCGTAGCGCGGCAGGAACTCATCGAAAGTGTCCGGACCAAGCTGCACGACGATGCCGTTCGCGAGACCCGCAACCCACGAGCCGCTCCCGTTCAGCTCGAGACTCGCCACCCGGACCCGCAGGTATCTCTGCGTGATCCGATCGAGCTCGCGGTAGCGTTCGAGCACCCGGTAGTGTCCGCCCTCCGGTCCGGCCAGCACCGGCAGCGAAGCGGATGGCTCGAGGCTCTCCGGCGCAAAGGAATTTCCGTCCTGCTCGAGCAGCTCCCGGTCTCGCCACCTCGCGACCGCGACGCGCTCGCGGATTTCGATGTCGAGCCGATCCGGCCAGACCCGGCGCACCGAGACGTCCGCGACCCACGGAATGGTGCGTGCGGCCCTTCGAATCGCGAACACGTCGACCATGAAGAAGGCGTGAGGGATGTACGGAGCGATCGCGTCTTCGAGAGCCTGTTTCGACACATGCACGAAGGGACCGGTCACCCGAACCGACTGAAGCGGCTGCCGCCACAGCTCCGGGAGCACGGGCACGGTCACCACGGCCAGGAGGAGGACACCGACGAAGGCGGTCACTGCACGTTTCATCGCGGTTACAGGGTGGTCTCGAGAATCCGCCACACCAGCTCGTCGAAATCGATGCCTACGGCTTGCGCGGCCATCGGCACGAGGCTGTGGTCGGTCATCCCGGGCGCGGTGTTGACGTCCAGGAAGTAGGGAGCGCCGCTCGGGTCGCACCGGAAATCGACCCTTCCCCAACCGCTTGCCCCCACGGACTGGAAAGCCCGCAGGCTCAGGGCCTTGAACGACCCTTCGCGCTCCGGGTCCAGTCCGCTCGGGCAGTGATAGCGGGTCCCCGCATCGTCGGCGTACTTTGCCGAGTAGTCGTAGAAGTCCCGGGCCGGCTCCAGGCGTATCAGGGGGAGCACTTCCTCCCCGAGAATCCCGGCGGTGTACTCCTCTCCCTGCAGCCAGGGCTCGACGATGAGCTCGTCGTCGTAGCGCATCGCCTCGTACCAGCCGACGTGCAGGCCCTCCTCATCCCGGGCGCAGCACACCCCGATGCTGGAACCCTCGTGTACCGGCTTCACCGCGAGCGGAAATCCCAGCGCTCGTCCGGCGGACAGGAGCTCGTCCTCGTTGCGCACGACGCGGAACTCCGGCGTCGGAATGCCGCAGGCCTGCCACACCCGCTTGGCCCGATGCTTGTCCATGGCGAGAGCGGAGCCGAGGACGCCGCTTCCGGTGTACGCAATCCCCACCGTATCCAGGGCCCCCTGGACGCTGCCGTCCTCCCCTCCACGTCCGTGGAGGATGATGAAGACTCGGTCGACTCCCGCCGCCCTGATGCGATCGAGCACGTCGCCGCCCTTGTCAATCGGCACCACATCGAGGCCCTTGTTCCTCAGGGCCCCGATCACCGCCGCCCCGCTCCGCAGCGAGATCTCCCGCTCGGCGGAGTCTCCGCCGTAGAGCACGGCGACCCGACCGAACTCGGCCGGATCGCGCGCGGCGCGGGTCGTCCTCGTCTGCTGCGCACTCACCATCTTCAGTTCCCGTCCGGACCCTCGCCGACGATGCGCACCTCGGGCTCGAGCCGGACGCCGAACTCGGAGCCGACACGGTCGACGATCAGCGCCATCAGCTCCTCGACATCGCCCGCGCTGGCGCCGCCGGCGTTGACGATGAAATTGGCATGCTTGGGAGAGACGAGCGCCCGGCCCACCGACGCCCCCTTGAGCCCGCAGGCCTCGATGAGGCGCGCCGCGAAGTCCCCGGGCGGGTTGCGGAACACCGAGCCGCAGTTCCGGGTCCCGACCGGCTGGGTCTGCGCGCGCAGGCGCAGCAGGGACTTCACGGTGCCGGCGCCCTCCCCGGAAGGGTCGTGGGAGAGTCGGAGATCGGCGGAGAGAAACCACTCCCCGGGCGCTCCTCCCACCTGCCGGTACCCGACCTCGAAATCGCCGCGCCCGCGCCGGCGACGCCGGCCGCGACGGTCGATCGTCTCGACGCTCTCGACGATCTCCCAGGTCTCACCGCCGAATGCGCCCGCGTTCATCGCCAGCGCGCCGCCCATGGTGCCCGGTATTCCGGCCAGGAACTCGCCGCCGGAGAGCTGCCTGCGCACGGAGAAGCGCGCCACCTTCGGACACGCGGCGCCCGCCGCCGCGCGCAGCGTGCACGGCTGCGCAACCCGGAGGCCGGAGAGACCGGCGGAAGTCGCGATCACCGTTCCCCGAATCCCTCCGTCACGCACCAGGAGATTGCTCCCGAGTCCGATCACGAGCACCGGCTCCTCGTCGGCCAGGGAGGAGAGGAAGGCGGACAGATCCTCCGCGTCGGCGGGTTCGAAGAAGCGGTCTGCGCTCCCCCCGATTCCCCACACCGTGTGCCGGGACATCGGCTCCGCGAATCGCAGGTTGCCGCGCACCCGGGCCGAAGCGTCGCTCACCGTCATGTTCACGCTTCCCCGCTCCGGATCGGCGCCGCCCAGTGGCGCTTCAACAGCCCGGGCAGCGCGCCGACGTCTCCCGCGCCGAGCGTCAGCACCACGTCTCCCTCCCGCGCAACGTCGTCGAGCAGGGCGGGGACTTCGCCCGGACTCTCCACGAAGACCGGATTGACCCGGCCCCGCACTCGCAACGCCCGACACAGCGCGCGGCCGTCGGCCCCGCCGAGCTCCGCCTCGCCCGCGCGATAGACTTCGAGCAGGACCAGTGCGTCCAGGTCTGCGAGCACCCCGACGAAGTCTTCGAAGAGAGCGCGGGTCCGGGTGTATCGATGGGGTTGGAAGACCGCGAGCAGGCGTCTTCCGGGAAAGCCCGCGCGCACCGCCTCCAGCACCGCGCTCAGCTCGCGCGGATGGTGGGCGTAGTCGTCGACCAGGGTCACGCGTCCCCTCGGCGTCAAGCGCTCGCCGTGCACCTGCAGGCGCCGGGCAATGCCCTGAAACCCGTGCAGGGCACGGCAGATGGCGTCGTCGGCGACTTCGAGCTCGGTGGCCACCGCAATCGCCGCCAGCGCGTTGTAGACGTTGTGCCGGCCGGGAAGATTGAGGCTCACCTCGAGCGTCTCGCGTCCCCGACGCGACACCCGGAACGTCGTGCGCATTCCCGTCTGCCGCAGCTTCATTGCCCGCACCGCGGACTCCGGAGCGAATCCGTAGGTGCGCACCGCGCGGAGAATCCGGGGCAGGATCGAGGCGATGGACGGGTCGTCGCCGCACACCACGGCAAGACCGTAGAAGGGCAGTCGTTGCAGAAACTCGACGAAGGCCTCCTCGAGCTGCCCGAGGTCGTTGCCGTAGGCCTCCATGTGATCGGCATCGATGTTGGTCACCACCGCGACCACCGGCTGCAGGCGTAGAAAGGACCGGTCGCTCTCATCCGCTTCCGCCACGAGGTAGGGGCCCGCGCCGAGGCGGGCGTTGGAGCCGATGCTGTTCAGGCGCCCTCCAATCACGCAGGTAGGATCCAGACCGCCCTCCGCGAGCACGCTCGTCACGAGGCTGGTGGTGGTCGTCTTTCCGTGGGTTCCCGCCACCGCGATGCCGTGGCGGAAGCGCATCAGCTCCGCCAGCATCTGGGCTCGGGGCAGAATGGGAATGCCCCGGACTCTCGCCTCTTCCAGCTCGACGTTGTCCTCGGGCACCGCGGCCGAACGGACCACGACATCGCAGTGGGCGACATGAGCGGCCCGATGTGCGCCGTGCACGCGGACCCCGATTCCGCCGAGGTGCCGGGTCATGCCGCTCTCCGCCAGGTCGGATCCGGAGACTTCGAAACCGAGCGTGTGGAGCACCTCGGCGATGCCCCCCATGCCGGCGCCTCCGACACCGACGAAGTGCACGCGGCGCGCCCGCAGCATCCAGGGATGCGGCTCGGGAAGCGAGCCGAAGCCGGACCAGTCCCGGTCCGGACTCGTTGCCGGAACGCTACTGCCCATCACTTCAGGCACGCGCCACCTCCAGGCAGTGACGGGCCACCCGCGACGCCGCGTCCTCGACCGCGAGGCGCCGTGCGGCACTGGCCATCTCGAGCACCCGGCTTCGACGTCGTTCGAAATCCAGCAGGTGAAGCGCCAGCCGCGACGCGTCGAAGTCCTCCTGGGGAATCAGCAGGGCCGCGCCCGCCTCCACCAGCGGATTCGCGTTGCGAGTCTGGTGATCGTCCACCGCGAAGGGGAAAGGAATCAGGATCGAGGCGGCGCCGGCAGCGGAGAGCTCCGCCACGGTGAGCGCTCCGGCGCGGCATACCACCACGTCCGCCCATGCGTAGGCGGACGCCATGTTCTCGATGAACTCGTCCACGACGACCTCGAACCCGACTCCCGCGTAGCGTGCCCGGGTGCACTCGACGTTTCCTCGGCCGCTCTGGTGGCGCAGGCTCAGGGAGGCCCGCGCCTTCAGCCTCGCCACCGCCTGCGGCACCACCTGGTTGAGGATCCGTGCACCCTGGCTTCCGCCCAGCACCAGCACCCGCAGGGGGCCATGGCGGGAGGCGAGCCGGTCCTCGGGCTCGGGAACCTCGAGAATCTCTTCACGGACCGGATTGCCCACGTGGATGGCCCGGCGCCGGGGAGAAAACGCCCCGGGAACGGCCTCGAGCACCCGATTCGCCCAGGGCCCGAGCCAGCGGTTGACCATTCCGGGCACCGCATTCTGCTCGTGGAGCACGAGAGGAAGCCCCAGGAGGCGCGCCGCGAGCGCGCCCGGCGCGCTCGCATACCCACCCATTCCCAGCACCGCCGCGGCCCGATGTCGGCGCAGGCAACGACGGGCCGCCCCCAGGGCGAGCACGAAGCGAAGCGCCGCGCCGGAGCGCCGCTGCCACGTGCCGGAGCGCAGACCGGAGACGCGCACCGTGTGGAAATCGAAGCCGTGGCGAGGCACCACCCGGGCCTCGAGGCCGGCGGCGGTACCCAGCCAGATGACCCTCGCGGACTCGCGGCGCAGGCACTCCGCCACCGCGAGGGCGGGATACACGTGCCCTCCCGTGCCACCGGCCGCGATGACGACAGTGGGCGGGTGGGCGCCGGAGGCTCGCCGCCTTCCGATCATCGGCCCCGCCTCGTTTCGAGCGCCACCCTCAGCAGGAGCCCGATTCCGCTGCAGGTCACCAACATGCTGGATCCTCCGTAGCTCACCAGGGGCAGCGGCAGCCCCTTGGTGGGCAGCACGCCCATGTTCACGCCGATGTTGAAGAAGGCCTGTATTGCGACCAGCAGGCCGATGCCGTAGGCGACGTGCGCACCGCAGGGTCGTCCCGCCGCCTCGGATTCCCGCCCTATGCCGATCGCGCGCAGGCAGACGAAGAGGAACACCGCGATGACCGCCACCACGCCGACGAAGCCCAGCTCCTCCGCAAGCACCGCGAACAGGAAGTCGTTGTGCGCTTCCGGCAGGTAGAAGAGCTTCTGCACCCCTTCGCCCAGGCCCACTCCGAACCAGCCGCCGCGTCCGATCGCGATCTGCGCCTGCGTGAGCTGGAAACCGCTTCCGAAGGGGTCGGCCCACGGATTCGTGAAGGAGAGCAGGCGCTCGAGGACGTAGGACTCCTGCAGTGCGAGCGTGCCCAGGCCCGCCGCGGCGGCAAGCGCCGGGCCCACGCAGACGACCAGCGGCGTGCCGCCGAGATACAGCATCCCGAATGCGGTGGCGAGGAGCACCGCGGTGGTCCCGTAGTCCGACTCGAGAACGATGAGCGCGGCAATGGCGACGAGGAGGCCGACCGTCGCCATGTAGCTTCGCACGGGAGTCTCGTGCTCCGCGCTGCGCCTCCCCAGAAATCCCGCAAGATAGAGAATGACGCAGAGCTTCATGGGCTCGGAAGGCTGGAGAGTGAGGCTCCCGATCCGCAGCCACCGCCGGCTTCCGTTGACCTCGTGGCCGATGCCGGGAATGAGCACCAGGGCAAGCAGGACCATCCCTGCCCCCAGGAGCCAGGGCGCGATGCGGATCCACAGCGAGAGGGGAAGGCTGGCGGCGACGGCAGCGGCGAGGACGCCGCTCGCCGCATACGCGCAGTGGCGTACGAAGTAGTGGAAGGGCGCCCCCTCTTCCCCGGCCGCGGTGGCCAGTGAAGCCGAAGCGACCATCACCATTCCCAGTCCGAGCAGGGCCAGGGTCGCGACGAGGAGCGGCAGATCGAGGATCGGGGGCGGCTCGGCGGCCTCCGCGGGGTTGACCGGAACGCGAAACTGCGCCTGGGGTCTCACCGGCACGGCGGCCTCCCCACCAACTGCACGAAGGCGTCGCCCCGTGCCCGGTAGTCGTCGAACATGTCGAAGCTCGCGCAGGCCGGCGAGAAGAGCACGCTCCCCCGGGGACGGCTGAGGCGGGCGGCCCGCTCCACCGCGTCCCGGAGGTCGCGCGCGCGGTAGAGGGGCGCCACGCCCTCGAGGGCGGACTCGAGCAGGGACGCGTCCCGGCCGATGAGCACCACGGCATCCACGTAGGAAGCGACCGCGGAGCGCAGGGGAGAGAAGTCGGCCTCCTTGCTCTCTCCTCCCGCAATCAGGACCAGGCCCGCTTCCGATTCCAGTCCCTCGATGGCGGCGAGCGTTGCGCCCACGTTGGTCGCCTTGGAGTCGTTGTACCAGCGAATGCCGCGGACTTCCGAGACGAGCTCGCAGCGATGGGCGAGCCCGCGGAAGGCCACGAGCGCCTCGATCATCGCGCTCATCGGCAGATCGACGGCGTGCCCGAGGGCGAGAGCCGCGAGCGCATTGGCGACGTTGTGACGCCCGGCGAGGGGAAGACGCTCGGCTCGGAGCAACCGCCGGGCGCCGAAGGCGAGCCACGCCGCCCCGTCGTCGTTCCTCAGGCCGAAGTCGCCTTCGCCGGGCTCCTCGAGCGAAAAGGCGATTTGCCGGCGTCCGGTCCCCACCATCGCCCGCACCCGGGGGTCCGCAGCATTGACCACGGCCACGGACGCCCCGTCGTAGATCCTTCGCTTGGCGACCGCGTACTCTTCGATGTCCCGGTAGCGGTCCAGGTGATCGGCGGCCACGTTGAGGACTACCGCGGCCGCGGGACGGAGCGAACGGGTTCGCTCGAGCTGGAAGCTCGATAGCTCCAGCACGTAGAGCTCGGCCCCGCGGCCCAGAAGCGACAGGGCGGGCTCGCCGAGGTTGGCGCCGACCTGCACCGCCCTTCCCGCGCGCCTCGCCATATCGCCCACCAGCGACGTCACGGTGCTCTTCCCGTTCGATCCGGTGACCGCGATTACCGGCGCGTCGACGGCGCGGGCAAAGAGCTCGATGTCGCCGACGACCGGAACGCCTCGCTCCGCCGCCGCCGCGAGCGGCGCTTCCCGAAGCGAGACGCCCGGATTCGCCACGATCAGGTCGACGTCCCGGAATCGGGCGGGGTCGAAGCCTCCGCAGTGCACCGCGACCCGGGGATACCTCTCCCGCACCAGTTCGAGACCCGGAGGCGCGGTGCGCGAATCGACCACCGAGACCGCCACTCCCATCGCGCTCAAGTGCTCCACGCACGACACTCCGGTCTTCCCCAGTCCGACGACGAGCGCGCAACGGGGCGAAGGCGCGCCGTCGCGGTCGGTGCCGGCATCGCTTGCCAGTGCCACGCCCTGCCCCCTCACCGGATCTTCAGGGTGGCGAGGCCGATGAGGACGAAGATCACGGTCAGCACCCAGAAGCGGACGATGACGCGCGGCTCCGGCCAGCCCTTCAGCTCGAAATGGTGGTGGAGCGGCGCCATGCGAAAGACGCGCCGCCCCGTCATCTTGAAAGAGGCGACCTGGATGATGACCGAAAGCGTCTCCATGACGAACACGCCGCCCATCACGAGCAGCACCAGCTCCTGACGGACCAGCACCGCGACGACGCCGAGCGCCGCGCCGAGCGCGAGCGCGCCGACATCGCCCATGAACACCTGCGCCGGATAGGCGTTGAACCACAGAAAGCCCAGGCCCGCGCCCACTATGGCCCCGCAGAACACCACAACCTCGCCGACCCCGGCGATGTGGGGAAACCCGAGGTAGCCCGAGAAACCCGCGTGGCCGGTCACGTACGCGAAGATGCCGAGCGCGCCCGCCACCAGCACCGCGGGCATGATTGCGAGACCATCCAGACCGTCGGTGAGGTTCACCGCGTTGCTCGAGCCGACGATGACGAAGTAGGTGAGGGGAATGAACAGCCAGCCGATTTCGAGAACGAAGTTCTTGAAGAAGGGCACGATGAGCTGGGTCTCGGCCGGAGACGTCGCGGTGAAGTACAGGAACAGCGCGGTTGCGAGGCCGACGATCGATTGCCAGAGGTACTTGCGGCGCGCGGGCAGTCCGGCGGAGTCGCCGCGTGCGAGCTTGCGGTAGTCGTCCACCCATCCGATCGCGCCGAAGGCCATCGTGACCAGCAGCACCACCCAGACCAGGCGGTTGGAGAGATCCGACCAGCACAGCGTTGCCGTTCCGATCGCCACGAGGACGAGCGAGCCGCCCATGGTCGGGGTGCCGACCTTGGAGAGGTGCGACTGCGGGCCGTCGTCCCTCACCATCTGGCCGATCTGCAGGCGGACCAGCAGCCGGATCATCGCCGGCCCCACCAGCAGGGAGATGGCGAGCGCGGTAAGCACCCCCAGGATGGCGCGCAACGTGAGGTACTGGAAGACGCCGAATCCGGAGTGGATCCGCGCCAGCATTTCGGTGAGTTCGAGCAGCATGGGAGTCCTACCCGAGCTGCCCCTGCCCGGCGAGCGCCTGCACGACCGCCTCCAGCCCCATGGCCCGCGAGCCCTTCACGAGCACTGTCACGCTGGCGGGCAAGTCCCGGACCACCGCTTCGATCAGCGCGTCCCGCGTATCGAAGTGCGCAGCCCCGCTCCCGAACCGGCAGCTCGTGCTGCGGCTCAAGGCCCCGGTGGTGTAGAGGCGCTCCACGCCGCAGCGGCGCGCCGCGTCCGCCGCCTCCTCGTGCCGGCGGACACCCTCCGCGCCCAGCTCCCCCATGTCGCCCAGCACCAGCCAGCGTCGTCCCGCGTGGGAGGCGAGCACGTCCAGGCCCGCCTGCAGCGAGGTCGGATTGGCGTTGTAGGTGTCGTCGATGAGGGTGAACCCCGGGCGAAGCGCGCGCAGCTCGAGCCTTCCCGGGATCGGCCGGAGCGCCGCGAGCCCGGCCCGCACCGCGTCGCGCGAGAAGCCCGCCGCATACGCGGCGGCGGCGGCGGCCAGCGCGTTCATCACGTTGTGGCGCCCGGGGAGCGCGAGCTCGGCCTCGAGCGGTGCTCCGAGACCGCGCACTTCGACCACGCTGCCGGTGGTGGACGCCTTCCACTCCCCGCTCACGTCCGCCTCCGGGCCGAGACCGAAAGCAAGCATCCGCCGCGGCGCCGCCAGTTCCCGCCACAGGGCGGCGAAGGCGTCGTCCGCGTTCACCACCGCCACGCCGGCGGACGCCATGCCCTGAAAGAGCTCGCCCTTGGCCCGGGCGACCCCCTCCAGGCTGCCGAACCCCTCGATGTGCGCCGGCGCACACTGGGTGATGACGCCGACATCGGGGTTTGCGAGCGCCGTCAGGCGTGCGATCTCGCCGGGATGATTCGCGCCGAGCTCGATCACCAGCGTCTCGTGCGAGGTGTCCAGCCCGAGCAGCGTCAGCGGCACGCCCAGCTCGTTGTTGAGGTTGCCGCGTGTCGAGAGCGTAACGCTCTCGCGCTGTGCGATGGCGGCCAGCATCTCCTTCACGGTGGTCTTGCCGTTGCTGCCGGTCACCGCGATTACCTTCGGAAGGTGCCGTGCGCGCCACGCCCGGGCGAGGTGGACGAGCGCCTGCCCCGTATCCGGCACGATCAATGTCGGCAGGGGGTAATCACCGGACCGGGAGACGAGCGCCGCGCTCGCACCCCTGCGCCCGGCGTCCGCGACGAACTCATGCCCATCGACGCGGCCGCCGGGAAGAGCGATGAAGAGCGTTCCCGACTCCACCCGCCGGGAATCGATGGTGACGCCGAAAAACTCGGCATCCGGACCTCGCCGGTGCGCTCCGATGGCGGAGGCCGCCGCGGAAAGGCGCATGCGGATCATGTCCCTTCCCCCGGCCGGGGAGACCGGGCCAGCAGACGCGACACTTCGGCCTCGTCGCTGAAGGGCCGGCATACGCCGTCCGCCTCCTGCCAGGTCTCGTGGCCCTTGCCGGCGACCAGGACCACGTCCTCGCTCGCCGCGTGCTCGACTGCGAAACGCAGTGCGGAACGGCGATCGCGCTCGATTCTCACCGGGCGGGAATCCGACACCCCCTCGCGGATCTCTTCGATGATCCGCCAGCCGTCCTCGCTTCGCGGATTGTCGTCGGTGATGACGAGGGAGTCCGCCAGCGCCGAGGCCACCGCCCCCATCTGCGGGCGTTTCCCGCGGTCGCGCTCTCCCCCGCATCCGAACACGCACCACAGGCGGCCCCGGGACTGGTCGCGGAGCGCGCGCAACACTCCCTCGAGCGCGACGGGCGTGTGGGCGTAGTCGATCACCACCAGGGGCCTGCGCTCCGTGCCCCCCAGGCACTGCATGCGGCCGGTCACCGGCTCCACCGACGAAAGCGCCCTGCATGCGGCTTCCAGGGGCACGTCCAGAGTCAGCAGCACCGAGAGAGCGGCGAGCAGATTCTCGGCGTTGAAGCGCCCCAGGAGGGGCGATCGGATGACTCCCCCGCCCCACGGCGTGTGGACGACGATCTCGAGGCCCGAAGCGCCGAGAAGCTCGAGCCGGCCCACGATCTCGAGACGGGAGCGATAGCCCGGGGCCGCTTCCGGCTTTCCGTTTCCGGCGAGGCGATGGCAGATCAGCCGCACCGACTCGGGCACCGCCGAGAGAAGGCGCCGGCCGAAGGCGTCATCCAGGTTGATGACGGCAAACACCAGGTCCCGGGTCTCGAAGAGGCGGCGTTTGCTCTGCCCGTACGCTTCCATGTCTCCGTGGTAGTCGAGGTGGTCACGGGAGAGATTGGTGAACACCGCGGTGTTGAAGCGCACCCCCGCCACCCGTCCCTGGTGGAGCGCGTGCGAGGAGACCTCCATGACGACCTGTTGCGCACCGTTGCCCTTCATTTCCGCAAGCTGCCGGTGCACGTTGATGGAGTCGGGAGTGGTGAGCGAAGAGGGCTCCAGGTGGTCGAGGCTCCCGTATCCCAGCGTGCCGAGCACCTCGCAGCGCGAGGCGTCGCCGCTCAGCCGGGTCATTGCCCGGGCCACGAAATGCGACACGGAAGTCTTTCCGTTCGTCCCGGTCACGCCCACCACCCGGAGCGAACGGGAGGGATGAGCGTGGAAGCGCGCCGCTGCCCTCCCCATGCACTCGGGCAGGTCGGCGACCGGGATCAGCCACGCCCCGCTCGGATGGCGTTGCGGCGATTCCTCTCCCTCGAACACCACGGCCGCCGCGCCCGCCGCGCACGCCGCGTCGATGAAGCCGCGCCCGTCGACCCGGGAGCCCGCGCGGGCGAAGAAGAGGTCGCCCGCGCCCACCTCGCGACTGTCGCCGCGCAGGGCGCGAATCCGGCAGCGGGGCCACGCGTACAATGGGCGTGAGCCCTCGAGCAGCTCCCCCAGCTCGCGCATGCCGCTCACGGGAGCGCTCCGGATGCCGCCGACACCTTCAGGGGAGAGTCGGGACCTTCGGAACGAAGGTGCACTCGACGGGTGACCACGACGTGGTCGTCGGGCGCGACGGCGAGGACGCGCAGCGCCCCTTGCGCGATCCGGGAGAAGACGGGAGCGGCGACCCGTCCCCCGTAGTAGTGCTCGCCCGAAGGGTCGTCCACCATCACCACGATCGCGAGGCGGGGATGGGACATCGGCGCAATTCCGGCGAAGAGCGAGATGTACCGGTCATCCGCGTAGCGGCCGCCGATGATCTTGCGCGAGGTGCCGGTCTTTCCGCCGATCCGGTAACCCGGCACCCCGGCCCGCCTCCCGGTCCCGCCGGGAGCCACCACCGCCTCCAGAACATGCCGCATCTGCCGGGCAACGGGCTCCGACATCACCCGGAGCCAGTCGTCCGGCCGGTCCACGCGCACGAAGCTCACCCGCGGCAGCAGGCCGCCGTTGGCGATCACCGCGTACGCCCGGGCAAGCTGCAGGGCGGTGACCGAGACCCCGTAGCCGTAGGAAAGCGTCACGTGCTCGGTTTGGCGCCAGCCCGAGAAGTGATTGAGCACACCCTGCGCCTCGCCGGGAAAGCCGCTGGCGCTACCCGTGCCGAAACCGACGCGGGAGAGCCGGCTCCAGGTCAGTTCGGGATCGATCGCGAGCGCGAGCTTCGTCGCTCCGATATTGCTCGATACGACCACCACCTGGGCGACGTCGATCACCCCGTAGTTGCGGACGTCACGTACCGTGTGCCGGCCGACGCGGAAGGTGCCGGGGGTGGTATCGACCACGGTCCCCACGTTGAACTGGCCGCTCTCCAGCGCGGCCGCGACGATGAAGGGCTTTATGGTGGAGCCGGGCTCGAAGACATCGGTGATCGCACGGTTGCGCAGGCGGCCGCCCGCGGGCCGGGTGCGGCGGTTCGGGTTGTAGGAGGGCTGGTTCACCATGGCCAGCACCTCTCCGCTCCTCACGTCGAGCACCACCGCGGAGCCGGCGTGGGCGCGGTGCTCCTTCACCCCGTCCAGGAGCGCCTGGTAGGCGATGTGCTGGATCTGGGCATCGATACTGAGCACGATGTCCTCGCCCGGTCGCGGCGCTTCGAGGCGCTCGACCCTTTCGACGACCCGCCCCCGGTTGTCTCGCAATACCCGCTCCGAGCCCGGGTGACCGGCAAGGCGGGCCTCGAGAGCGAGCTCGACGCCTTCCTGGCCCTCCTCGTCCATCCCGGCGAACCCGATGACGTGGCTCGCCGCTTCCCCGAGAGGGTAGTAGCGACGGTCTTCGCGCCGCAGGCCCACTCCGGGCACGGCCAGCGCACGCACCCTTTCCGCGTGCGCGGGAGTGAGCTGCCGGCGCAGGTAGAGGAACTCGCGGTCGGAGCGGGACAGGACCTTCTCCCGAAGCGCCGCCGGATCGAGCTCCAGGAACTCCGCGAGCGCATCGATCTTCTTGTCTGGATCGCCCCCGCCGCTCCACTCCACGAACACCGTCGGATCGGCCCACACCGAGAAGACCGGAGCGCTGATCGCGAGCGGCTGCCCGTTTCGATCGAGAATCTTGCCTCGGTGTGCGGGTATGGCCGCCTCACGGAGATGTCGCGCTTCGCCCTGCTCCTGGAGGAAGGCGCCGTGATTGAGATTCAGATAGACCGCCCAGCCCACCAGGGTCAGGGCGCTGGCCATCAGCATCGATACCGCGAGGTATCGTCGCCCCGGTGCTCGCAGGGCGCTGCTCCGGCTCCCCCCACTCATCGCCCGGTCCTCACGGGATCACCAGCACGATGTCCGCCACCGCCGGCAGCTCGAGCCCGAGCCGCTCACGCGCGATGTGCTCGATGCGACCGCGCCCCGCCCAGACCGCACGCTCCAGGAGCAGGCGCCCCCACTCGTCCTCCATCGCGTCGCGCTCGAGCACCAGAGCATTGAGATCTACGAAGAGCTTGCGATGCAGATGCTGGGTGTAGATCGTGCCGATCCCGGATGCGACCAGCGCGAGGAAGAGCCCGACGTAGAGGGGCGTGCGCATCACCGCCTGATCCCTCCACGCATGCAGGCGCTGCGCGCGCGCGGATTGCGTTCCACTTCCTCCCGCCCCGGGCGAATCGCGCGGCCCATCGATCGGAAGGCGGGCGGCGGCAGGCGTGCCGCCTCGACGGGGAGCGCTCGCGGTACCGGAGGCCCGCGGCCGTGATCCCGGATGAAGCGCTTGACCATCCGGTCCTCGAGCGAATGAAAGCTGATGACCACCATCCGGCCACCCTTCGACAGGATTCGCGCCGCCTGTTCGAGACCACGCTCGAGCTGTTGCAACTCCTGATTGACCTCCATGCGCAGGGCTCTGAAGGTCGCAGTGGCGGGGTGCGGCGTACGCCCCGCCCCGCCCCCGCCGGCTCCCGCGACCCGGGCCACCAGGTCCGCGAGCTCGCGAGTGCGGCGAATGGGGTTGCGGGCGCGACGCTCGACGATGGCCCGGGCGATGCGCTTTGCACGGGGCTCTTCTCCCAGGCGCCGCAACACCTCCACGAGCCTCCCCTCGCTCGCAGTGCCGAGCCAGTCGGCGGCGCTGTCGCCCCCCTCGGGGTCCATGCGCATGTCCAGGGGGCCGTCGTGCCGGAAACTGAAGCCCCGTCCCGGATCCGCGAGCTGCGGCGAGGACACCCCGAGATCGAAGAGGACGCCGTCGGCTCCGCGCTCGCCGAAAGCGGCTCGAAACGCCTCCTCCAGCGACGCGAAGGGAGCCTGAACCGCGACCAGCCGGGGGTCGGCGGCGGCCATCGCCCGGGCCGCGGCCACGGCCGCGGGGTCTCTGTCCATCGCGAGCACGCGACCGGAGGGGCCCAGGCGCTCCAGCAGCGCGCGGGAATGTCCGCCGCGTCCGAAGGTGCAGTCGACCAACAGCGAGTCCGCGCCCGGACGGAGCGCCGCGAGCGCCTCGGGCAGCAGCACGGGAACATGCGCGTCCGGTTCAGGCACCTTCGTGAGGCGGACGGGGTCCGCGCCCGAGGCGTGCCCCGGTATCGCAGCCCGGGGGACCCGACGACATCCTGCCTGTGCTCTCGAATTCAGCATCGCGGCGAAGCACTGCGGCCCGATTCAGTCCCGACCACGCGCCGAAACAGCCCCGTCGAGGGCTGCCCTCCGGCGGCGAGCGGGCAGGCGCGGACCGAGAACGGGTAAACTGCAGGGCATGGGTCACAGCACCAGCGAGCTGACGACACTCTCGCGATCGGAGGTGATCGCCCCGACGTTCTCGAGCCACGACGCGAGGCGCTTCTTCCAGCGGTCCTCCCGCCACAGCTCGAACTTCCAGATCTGCCCGATCATCCGCAGGTTGCGCCCCTCCGCATCCTTGGGATCGAGACCGGCGAAATCGCGAAGCGACGGCGACAGAAGAATGCGGCCGTGCCCGTCCATCTCGCATTCCGTCGCCTGGCCCACCAGGAGATGATTTATCTCATGGACCTGATCGTCCAACCCGGGCATTTTCTGCAGGTCGGACTCGATGCGCTGCCACTCGGGGAAGGGATAGACGACGAGGCAGCGCTCCTTGACGCTGACGGTGACGACCAGCAGGCCGCCCGAGCTCTCACGCAGGCGTTTGCGATACTTCGAGGGCACGGCGACCCGTGCCCTGTCGTCCAAAGTAAGTGGATGTTCCCCTCTGAACACGGAAGCTCCGGCTTGGGATCCACTCCGCCCCATTTCGACCCATAGTGGCATTATGTTGACCCATTTCACCCACTGTCAACTCGTTTGGGACCCGTTCTAAGTCCCTGAAGCGGAAAGGCGAACGCGAATCGGTGGAGTTTGGAGAACCGGCCCCCGGAACCCCGCGCTTCCGGAACCCGCCCGGGCGCATTTCTTGACCCCGGGTTCGTGCAATCATGTGAGAATAAGTCTCATGAGGTTGCGCGCAGAAGCTAATGTGATCTGTGAAGTATGAGGCTTGAACCGGGACAACACTTGCTCTCACACTAGGCGCCGGTGGGAGCCGGCCGAGCAATCGCTGTCCCGATTCCGCTCGAGGGGTCGGGGGGGAGGAAAGTCCGGGCTCCGCAGGGCAGGGTGCCAGGTAGCGCCTGGGGGGCGCGAGCCCACGGAAAGTGCCACAGAAAATATACCGCCCCCGTCTTCGAAACGGAGACGGGTGGTAAGGGTGAAATGGTGCGGTAAGAGCGCACCGCGTCGGTGGCAACATCGACGGCAGGGCAAACCCCACCCGGAGCAAGACCAAATAGCGGAGTGTCTCCGGCACCGTCACGCGGTACGGAGGAGGCGTGGCCCGCGCCGCTCCCGGGTAGGTCGCTAGAGGTGCGCGGCGACGCGCATCCCAGATGAATGGTTGCTCCAGACAGAACCCGGCTTACAGGCCGGCTCCCTCCTTTGAACCCTTGCCGGAGATCTCGAGCGCCAGGCGATAGAGCAGGTTGCGCTCGCAACGGGTTACCCGTCCCGCGATCTCCACCGCGCGGCTGACGGGGAGCTCCTGGAGAAGCTCGACCAGGAGAGTGCGGGCATCGTCGGCCGCGGAGGATGCGCTCTCCTCCGCCGCTCCCGCGACGAGGATCACGAACTCCCCGCGCACGTGCTCGCTCCGCATGCGCAGCCAGTCCCGCAATTCCTCCAGGGAAGCGCTCTGCACGGTCTCGTGCACCTTGGTGAGCTCCTTGGCCAGGACTGCGCTCCGGTCGCCGCCGAACAGGTCCCGCAGGTCTTCGAGCGTGCCTTCGATCCGGTGCGGAGCCTCGTAGAACAGGAGCGTACGGGTCTCGGATCGAAGCGATGCCAGGCGCCGGCGCCGGGCCGCGCGCCTTGCGGGGAGGAATCCCTCGAAGACGAATCGATCGGTGGGAAGTCCCGAAACGCTGAGTGCGCACACCAGGGCGCAGGGGCCGGGAACTGCGCGGACCCGTCCTCCGGCCTGGTGCACCCGGCGCACGAGGTGAAGCCCCGGATCGCTGATCGAGGGCGTGCCCGCATCGCAGATCAGAGCGAGGTGCTCCCCCTTCTCGAGGCGTCGAAGGACCTGTGTCGCCACCCGGCGCTCGTTGTGATCGTGCAGCGGGCTCAGCCGGGTTGCGATGCCGTGAACGGCGAGGAGGCGACGGCTGTGCCGCGTATCCTCGGCGAGCACGCCATCGACCTCGCGCAGCGTCTGCAGGGCGCGGGCGCTGATGTCGCCGGCGTTTCCGATCGGAGTCGCCACGACGTAGAGCACGCCCCCGGGGCGGGTGCTCGCTGCGCTCGGATCTCTATCCGTTCTCAAATCGGCTCCGGGTGCTCGAGCGCGGACTTCATGGTACAGGCTGAGTACGTGTCTCGCACCGCGACCGGCCCGCCGCGGCCGAGAGCAAGGCGCCCGTCCGGGGCGTGTCCCGGCACGGCGCGCCGCCCCGGTCCGAAGGCCGGGCGCTGCTACAATGCCGCCAACGCCATGAATCGTATCCTCCCTCTCGCCGCCGGGCTCGTCCTTGCGAGCCTTCTCGGTGCGTGCGTCGACGCTCCACCGCGTCCCGACGGCGACGCGGATGCGGCAGCACGGAACCTCTTCACGGAAGGGCGATTCCTCGATGCCGCCGCCGAATTCCAGCGACTGGCTGCGGTCGCGCAGGGTGAGGCGGCGTGGCATTTCACCCTGAGCGCCGCCCATGCGTTCATCGCCGGGTCCCGGCCGGACGAGGCGCTCGCGCAGCTCGCGGACGGAGACTGGGGCGGCGCGTCGGCGGCACAGCAGCGAGAACGGGCCGCCCTGCGGGCGGAGCTGGTGCTCGCGCGGGGGGATGCGCGCGAGGCGCTCCGACTTCTCCCCGACGCGCTCGTCGATGCCGCCTCTCCCTCCATCGCGCGCGGGATGCGGACGACCCGTGCCGCGGCCTATCACTCGCTCGGCCTTCACCTGCCGGCGGCGCGGGAAAGGGTTGCGTGGGAAGAGCTCGGTCTCCGCGGGGAAGACGCGAGCGCCAACCGCCGCGCGGTGTGGAACGCGCTCCAGGCGGTCACCACGCCGGAGCTGGAGGCCGCGCGCATCCGGGCGGGAAGTCGTCTGAGTGGATGGATCGACTTGACGCTTCAGTTTCGCGGGTCGATGTTCGACCACGCGCGCTTTCAGGAGGCGGTCCGCGCCTGGCGGGAGCGCTACCCCGATCACCCCGCGGGGAAGGAACTGACGCGCGAGCTGCTCGCGGAAAGCGCCGCCTTCTCGACACCTCCGGCCAAGGTCGCCTTGCTGCTGCCCGCGCACGGCGCCTTCGCGGAGGCGGCTCGGGCGATCCGGGACGGGTTCCTCGCCGGCTGGTACCGGCACGCGGACACCGAAGCGCGGCCCGCGCTCATCATCCGCGACACGAGCGGCGCCGACATCGGGACCCTGGTGGCCGGCGTCGTGGAGGAAGGTGCGGAGATCATCGTGGGTCCGCTTCAGAAGTCCTCGGTCCGCGACCTGGCCCGCCTCGGGCGTCCCGCGATACCGGTACTCGCGCTCAATCGGCTGCCCGCGGACGCCGCGGCTCGTCCTCCGAAGGGCTTCTACCAGTTCTCGCTCTCGCCCGAAGACGAGGCGCGCGAAGTGGCGGGGCGTGCATGGTCCGACGGATACGCGCGGGCCGGGATTCTCGCGCCCGAGGGCGTCTGGGGGACGCGAGTGGCGAGGGCCTTCTCGGCCGCGTGGGAAGAGCTGGGGGGGCGAATCGTCGAAACGACGTACTACTCGACCGGGAACGAGGAAGGCTCCGAGCCGCCCGACATGTCGATGCCGGTCGAGGCGCTCCTCAACCTGGACGAGAGCAGACTCCGCCGCGACGATCTCAGGAAGACCCTGCGCCGACGAGTCCACTTCGAAGCGCGCTACCGCAGCGATCTGGACCTCGTGTTCATGGCGGGCTTTCCCCGAGAGGCCCGACAGCTACGCCCCCAGTTCGAGTTTCACGCCGCGGGAAGCGTACCCATGTACTCCACTTCCCACGTGTACTCCGGCGTGCCGGATCCCGAGGCGGACAGCGACGTCGACGACATCGTGTTCGGAGACATGCCGATGGTCCTGTCGAGCTCCGGCGAGCGGCAGGAGCTTCGCCGGCAACTCTCCTCCCTGTGGCCGGACCGGTTGCGGATCTATCTGCGCCTCTACTCCTTCGGGCTCGACGCCTTCGACCTCGTCACGCGTCTGCGCTACCTCGAAGCGGCGCCGCTTCACGCCCATGCCGGCCATACCGGGCTGCTCCGGCTCACGGAGAACGGGAGCATTCACCGGCAGCTGAGCTGGGCCCGATTCCGGGGCGGGCTTCCCCTGCCCCTCCCCGCTCGGGGGGGCGCCCCTTGAGCCCGCCGGGCACCACCGGCACGACGACCCGGGGAGCGGCGGCCGAACGGGTTGCCGGAGCATGGCTGCGACGTCGGGGACTGCGCCGCCTCGAGGCGAACTACCGCTGCCGTATCGGCGAGATTGACCTGGTGATGCAGGACGGCGCCACACTGGTGTTCGTCGAGGTGCGCTACCGCCGCACCGACGCCTTCGGCAGCGGAGCGGAGACGGTGGGTTCCGCCAAGCGACGGCGCCTCGTCCGAGCGGCCTCTCGCTATCTTCAGCAGCACCCGCAATGGGCGAACCACATGTGCCGATTCGACGTGATATCGATGTCGGGAGACGAGCGTCGGCCGGAGATCGAGTGGATACGGGGTGCTTTCGAAGCCTGATGCGCGCTGCGCAGCTCCCGAGCCGGAGCTCCGATGGCGGCGCTCCGGCTCCGGCCATGACCGGGCAACTGGCAGACTTCGGCGTATGATCCCGACCTGAACACCCGGAGGAATGCAATGGACGCCGCCACGATCCTGGAGATCCGCCGGCGCAGCCGACCGCGCCGCCTGCGACACTCCGCGCGGCTGCGCGAAGCGGTGCGCGAGACCACGCTCAGTCCCAGCGACTTCATCTACCCGATGTTCGTGGTGCATGGCGAGGGAGTCCGCTCCCCCATCGCTTCCATGCCGGGAATCTGCCAGCTCTCGGTGGACTGCGCGGTCGAGGAGGCGTCCCGGGCGAAAGCGGCGGGGATCCCGGCCGTGCTGCTCTTCGGGATTCCCGCGTCGAAGGATCCGACGGGCGAGGAGAACTTCGACGACGACGGCATCATCCAGCGTGCGATTCGCGCGCTGAAGCGGGCGCTGCCCGACCTTCTCGTGGTCACCGACGTGTGCCTCTGCGAGTACACCGACCACGGCCACTGTGGCGTGCTGAACCACGACAACCCGGCGCTCCCCCAGGGATACGTGCTGAACGACGAGACGCTGGACATCCTGGCCCGGGTCTCGGTGAGCCACGCGCAGGCGGGAAGCGACATCGTCGCCCCGAGCGGCATGATCGACGGCATGGTCGAGTGCATGAGAGAGGGGCTGGACGAGCACGGCTTCGAGCACATTCCGATCATGTCCTACGCCGTGAAGTACGCCTCGGCCTTCTACGGCCCCTTCCGCGACGCCGCCCAGGGGGCGCCGAAGTTCGGCGACCGGCGTACCCACCAGATGGATCCGGGCAACGTGCGGGAGGCGCTGAAGGAGGCGGCGCTCGACGTTGCGGAAGGCGCCGACTTCCTGATGGTCAAACCCGCGCTGGCCTATCTCGACGTCATCCGCCGAGTTCACGAAGCACATCCGGAGCTTCCGATGGTCGCCTACAACGTGAGCGGCGAGTACTCGATGGTCAAGGCGGCGGGCGCCAGGGGCTGGCTGGACGAGCGAGCCGTCACGCTGGAGAACCTCACCGCGATCAAGCGCGCGGGCGCTGACCTCATCATCACCTATCACGCGCTCGACGCGGTGCGCTGGCTGCGGGGAGGCTCCGACGAGGAAGGCGCGCGGGAGCACGGGTAGCCCTCGTTGCTGCGGACAGCCTTTCGCGACGGCTCACGCAATCGGATCCGCATCGTCCGGCGCGTATGATCCCGCTCGGCCGGTTCTGGAGGAGCTAGAAGTGCACCGAACTCTCGAAATTCGCGTTCTCGTGCTGGTCGCGGGCATCGCCCTGCTGCAGGGGTGCGCCGCGGTGGTGGGCACCGGCGCGGTCGGAGCGGCCGGCGTCGCCGGCGTGGCCACCGCGACGGACCGTCGCAGCACCGGCACGGTGGTCGACGACGAGGTGATCGAGCTCAAGGCCATGGCGGCGCTGCGGCGCAACACCGACATCGCCCCCGCCAGCCACGTCAACGCCACGAGCTACAACGGCATCCTCCTCCTCACCGGAGAGACGCCGAACGAGGAAATGCGCGGCCGCATCACCGGGCTGGTCGAGAAGATCGACAAGGTGCGCCGGGTTCAGAACGAGCTCGCCATCGCCGCCCCGAGCTCGATGCTCTCGCGCTCGAGCGACGCCGTGATAACCGCGAAGATCAAGACCGCGCTCGGCCGCCACAGCTTCGAGATCGCGGCCCGCACCAAGGTGGTTACCGAGAACGGGGTGGTGTATCTGCTGGGCCTGGTGCGGCGCGGCGAAGCGGATGTTTCCACCGGCATCGCGCGGAAGATCGGCGGAGTGCAGCGCGTGGTCAAGCTCTTCGAATACATCGATTGAGCGAGGCGCTCTTCCCGGACTCCCCGCTGCCGGCAGGCATCGAGAGGGGCAGACCCCGCCGCCCGGTGAATGGCGCATCGCGCCCTCCTCCCCCGAGCTGTGACGAGTTCGCGGCATTGGCCACCGCGTCAACCTCGAGCGGGGTGATGCCACCGACGTGAACCGTGCTCATGTCGGCACGGCTCCACCGGAGGCTTCTCTCACTCGGGCGGCCCCGGGACCCAGATTGCGTCCACGTTGGGCCCGGTGAGGGTAACGCTGCCGCCTTCCCGGCTGTGTCCGTCCGCGCTCACCTCGAACGCGTAGATCCGACGCATCGTCAACAGCCTGCCGCCGCCTCTCACCACGCGCCATCGGGCGAGGGCAACCGTGTCGTCGAGCAACTGCACTCCGTACGCGCGGCAGGTACGGCGGCAGACCTCCACCGCGGTCTCCCGCGCCCGCATGTTGGCACGCCACGCCAGGAGCAGCACGCCCAACACCAGGATGCCTGCAAGAATGCCTTCCAAAGTCGACCGACCCGCCACTGCGTCGGGATGCAAGCGTCATCCGCCGTCGAAGATAACCCATGGACGGGATGCCGCGGAACGCAATGCGCGACCTTCGCCCCCGGACCACCCTTCCGTTGCGCTCCGCGCCTGCACCGACGGAATCTGCGCTACCGCTATGCCCGAGCGGCGGTCGAGGCAGTGTGCGCTGCCCGGAGACGAACCGGCGTGCGGCGCCGGAAGTCGCCCGGAGACTGCCGCGGGATTCCTACTTGACGACTCGCAGGGTGGGCCGGCCGGGTTTCGCTTTGCCCCCCTCCGGCGCGGGCGGCGGCGCGTCCTTCTCTTCCGGGAAGGACATTCCCACTCCATTCTCCCTCGCCACGACCGCGAGAACCGCCCGGACGGGCAACTCCACGTGGAAACCGGTTCCGGAGAATCGGGCATCGAACTCCACGAGATTCTTGCCGATGCAAAAGCCCCGGACCGCGCTCGCGGACACGTTCAGCACGATTCGCCCGTTCTCCACGCAGTGGGCCGGCACCACGACGCCCTCCACCCGGGCGTCCACGAGCATCTGGGGCGTAAGTCCGTTGTCGGCGATCCACTCGTGCACGGCTCGGATCAGATACGGGCGGCTCGAGGTCATGGGGCGGGATGACGCCATGGACTCAAGTGCGAAACTCAGTAGCCTTCGCCCATCTCGCGTTCGAGCTCCGAAAGACTGGCCTTGAACGCCTCGCGCTCGAAGAGGCGGTCCGCGTATCCCCGCAGGCTCCTGGTCTGGCTCGGCAGCTTGATGTGGTAGTGAGGCAGGCGCCAGAGCACCGGGGCCATGAAGCAGTCCGCGAGGGAAAAGTCGTCGGACATGAAGAACCTCTTCTGGGAGAAGGCGGGTGCGATCGCGGTGAGGTGATCCCGCAACGCCTTGCGCTGCGAGGTCGGCGATCCGCTCTCGCTTTGGTCGAGCCGCTTCATGACGGAATACATGTCGCGTTCCACGCGGTACCGGTAGAGCCGGTTGTTGGCGCGGCTGACCGGATCCACCGGCATCAAGGGAGGATGAGGAAAGCGCTCGTCCAGGTACTCCATGATGATCTGGGGCTCATAGAGCACCAGGTCCCGATCCGCAAGCGTCAGGATGGTGTCGTAGGGATTGAGCGCATTCAGATCTTCGGGGCGGTTGTCCGGCGCCACGTCCATGATCTCGACGTTGATCGCCTTCTCGGCCAGGACGAAGCGCACCGCGTGACAGGCGGGGTCTGTGGCATCGGAGTAGAGCGACATCACGGAGCGGCGGTTGACGAACAATGCCATTGGATGTCACTCCGAAGTACGGCCTCCCGAACGGGATCGAAGCGGACCCGCGTCCGCCCGTGTGCGCGGCGGAGTCAGTGCACGTCCTTCCAGTACTCCCGGTAGAGCACGTAGGAGAGCACTATGAAGAAGCCCAGGTACGCGAGCACCCAGAAACCGATGCGGTAGCGGACCAGCTTGGCCGGCTCTCCGACGTAGGTAAGGAAGTTCACGATATCCCGGGCGGCGGAGCGAAAGGGACCGACGCCCAGGGATCCCGGTGCGGAGACGACGAGCCGGTCGACAACCCTGGATTCCGCGCCCGACTCGTCCTGCACGATGTTATGCAGGTTCACCCCCTCCTTCGTCGCCTCGAGACGCACCGCGTGCTCCAGCCTGGCCCCGGCGGGCCGCTCTCCCTTCTCGAGCGACTGTATCCCCTGCAGCGACCACAGGACATGGGGCATTCCCACCCCGGAAAACACCAGGTTGTTCACGCCGAAGGGTCGGGCCGGATTCGGATCCTGGTAGAAGGTCAGGAGGTAGGAGTAGAGCCAGTCGGGACCCCGGGCGCGCGCGATCACCGAGAGGTCGGGAGGCGCGACCCCGAACCACTCCTTCGCGTCCTCCCGGCGCAGCGCGGTGCGCATCTCGTCGCCGACCTTGCCTCCGCTGAAGACGAGATTCTCGAGCACCTGAGCGTCGCTCAGTCCCAGATCGCGCCCCATGCGGTCGTAGCGCATGAACTCGAGCGAGTGACAGCCGGAACAGTAGTTCATGAAGAGCCCGGCCCCGCGCTGAAGGGAGGCCCGGTCCGACAGGTCGGTCTTCGCGTCCAGCAGGGCCATCCCGCCCCCCGCGGCGGAAACACCGAGAGGGAGGCAGGCGAGAGCCAGGATCGCGACGAGCCCTCTCACCTCAGGTCACCCGTTCGGGAACTTCGCGGCTCGCGTTGAGCCGGGGAGACACGAGCGGCCCCACCAGGAAGAGCCCGAAGTAGATGAGGGGAAGCAGGGCGCTCAGCGCCATCAACGCCGCCTTGTCGGGGTCCCACCTGATCGCGTCCACGACGGCGAACACGATTGCCAGCACCGCGAGGAGCGTCCACGTGGACCCGGCGCTGCGCTCGCGGCTGTACCACCAGAGTACCAGGAAGAAGGCGAAGTAGGCCTCGCCCAGACGCAGGCCGAGCTCGGCGCGACCGGCGGTGGGCGGCTGGGTGCCCAGGTAGCCGAGCACCACGAAGGTGATCGCGAAGAAGATGAGCAGAAACTTGAACAGGAGACTGCGGTAGCGGATGGACTTGACCGGGTGGCGGTCTATCCAGGGCAGGAAGAGGAAGATGGCCACCGCGGCCCCCATCGCGATAACCCCGGTCAGCTTGTCCGGGATCGCCCGCAGAATCGCGTAGTAGGGAGTGAAGTACCAGACCGGCAGGATGTGCTCGGGCGTCTTCAGGGGATCGGCGGGCTCGAAGTTGGCCGCCTCGAGAAACCACCCGCCGAACTCCGGGACCAGGAAGAGAACGAACGCGAACAGGAACAGGCACACCGCCGCGCCCATGAGATCCTTCACGGTGTAGTAGGGATGGAAGGGGATGCCGTCCATCGGAATGCCGGCGGCATCCTTCTTCTTCTTGATCTCGACCCCGTCCGGGTTGTTGGAGCCGACTTCGTGGAGGGCCTGAATGTGGGCGACCACGAGCGCGAGCAGCAGCAACGGAAGCGCGACGACGTGCAGCGAGTAGAAGCGGTTGAGGGTGGCGTCGGAGACCACGAAGTCGCCCCGAATCCAGAGCGCGAGCGGTTCGCCGATGAAGGGGAGCGCTCCGAACAGGGAAATGATGACCTGCGCTCCCCAGTACGACATCTGTCCCCATGGCAGCAGGTAGCCGAAGAAGGCCTCCGCCATCAGGCACAGGTAGATCAGCACGCCGAGAATCCAGATGAGCTCGCGCGGCTTCTTGAAGGATCCGTACATGACCCCCCGGTACATGTGGAGGTACACGACGATGAAGAAGAAGGACGCGCCCGTGGAATGCATGTAGCGGATGAGCCAGCCCCACTCCACCTCGCGCATGATGAACTCGACGCTTCGGAACGCCTCCTCCGCGTCCGGCTTGTAGTACATCGCGAGCCAGATGCCGCTCAGAATCTGGAGCACGAGCATCAGGAGGGCGAGCGAACCGAAGAAGTACCAGAAGTTGAAGTTCTTCGGCGCGAAGTACTGCGCTACATGCTCGTTCCACAGCTTGCTGAGCGGAAAGCGCGCATCGGTCCACTCGAGCAGACCGGAAAGCAGCGCCTTCATCAGGCGACCTCCCGACTGTCCTCACCGATGAGGAGCACGGTGTCGGACAGGTACTGGTGCGGGGGCACGACGAGATTGGTCGGCGCCGGCACGCCCTTGAACACCCGGCCGGCATAGTCGAAGAGCGAGCCATGGCAAGGGCAGAAAAAGCCGCCACGCCAGTCCGCCAATCCGAAGTAGGAAGCCTGCTCGACGCGGACATGCTGGGGCGAGCAACCGAGGTGCGTGCACAGGCCGACCAGGACGAGAATGTCCGGCCGGCGCGAACGGAAGCGATTGCGGGCATAGTCCGGCTGCTGCTCCTCGGAGGAGTCCGGATCGCGTACCGCGCCGTCCAGCGCGGAAACCGAGTCCAGGGCCTCGCTGGTGCGGCTCAGGATCCACACCGGCTTGCCCTGCCATGCCTCCGTCAGCATCGCCCCCGGCTCGAGCTTGGAAATGTCGATCTCTATCGGGGCGCCGATGGCGCGGGCCCGCTCGCTGGGTTGCCACGCGGAAGCGAAAGGCCAGGCAGTGCACAGTCCGCCCACTCCACCGACCACCGTGACGGCGCCGGTGAGAAAACGGCGCCGCCGCGAATCAACCACGTCTGCACTCATCTGGGAAGAATTCCCCCATTCCTGTTCGGTGGACAGGCGCAATTTCCGGAAAGCCGGAGACTCGCGCATCCTGAATCCGGCCGAGGCGCGCGTAGCATCCTACAAGCCCCCGATCCCGTCAAGGTAGCCTGGCGGCACAGGCCTCCCGGGCCGCGTCCGGCGATCCGAGCGCGGAGCTTGCGCGTCGAACTCCTCCGTCCCGGGACCGGCGATGCGCGCGATTCCGCACCGCCCGGCAAGGAGCGCATCGTCTCGCGGGGCCTCGCTTCAGCTCGGCACGCGGCGAATCTCCGCCCCCAGCTTGGTCAGCTTCTCCTCGATGCTCTCGTAGCCGCGATCGATGTGATAGATCCGGTCGACCACGGTCTCGCCCTCGGCGACGAGCCCGGCGAGCACCAGGCTGGCGGACGCCCGCAGGTCCGTCGCCATGACCGGCGCCGCCTTCAGCACGGGAACGCCGGAAGTGATCGCGGTATTGCCCTCGAGGCGGATACTCGCGCCCATTCTTCGGAGCTCGTGCACGTGCATGAATCGATTCTCGAACACCGTCTCCGAGATCACCGCGGTTCCGTCCGAGATCACGTTGAGAGCGGTGAACTGGGCCTGCATGTCGGTCGGGAAGGCCGGGTAGGGTGAGGTCTTGACGTTCACCGCAACCGGGCGCCGGCCATGCATGTCGAGCGCAATCCAGTCTTCGCCCACCGTCACCTCCGCCCCGGCCTCGCGGAGCTTCTGAAGCACCGCGTCCATCGTGCCGGGGAGGGCATCCTTGAGCTTGACGCGCCCTCCGGTCAGGGCTGCCGCCACCAGGAAGGTGCCGCTCTCGATTCGATCGGGAAGGACGTCGTAGCTCGCGCCGTTCAGGCGCCGGACGCCTTCGATGGTGATGGTGTCGGTGCCGGCGCCGAAGATGCTCGCTCCCATCGCGTTCAGACAGGTCGCCAGATCGACCACCTCCGGCTCGCGGGCGGCGTTCTCGATGATCGTGGTGCCCTCGGCGAGGGTCGCCGCCATCATGAGATTCTCGGTCCCGGTAACCGTGACCAGGTCGAGCACGAGGCGAACGCCTTTCAGGCGCTTCGCCCGAGCGTGGATATAGCCCCCGTCGGTCTCGATCTCGGCCCCCATCTTGACCAGTCCCTCGATGTGCTGATCCACCGGGCGCGAACCGATGGCGCAGCCACCGGGCAGCGAGACCGTGGCGCGGCCGAAGTGCGACAGCATGGGGCCGAGCACGAGAATGGAGGCGCGCATGGTCCTGACGAGCTCGTAGGGAGCGAAGAACTCGCGGATGGTGCTGCAGTCCACCTCGATGTTCATGTGCTCGTCCACGACGAGGCTGACACCCATGCGCCCGAGCAGCTCCATGGTGACGGTAATGTCGTGAAGATGAGGGATGTTGCCCACCTTTACCGGACCCTCCGCCAGCAGGGTGGCGGCAAGGATCGGCAGCGCCGCGTTCTTTGCGCCCGAAATGCGAATCTCCCCGCTCAGCCGGGGCCCGCCGCTGATGATCAGCTTGTCCAATCGGGATCAGACGGGCGTTGCGCCGGTCCTCCGTGCGCGCGGGGGATACTCGCGCGTCACCCCTTGAGCGCCTCCCACTGGCGCGGCGTGTAGGTCTTGATCGAGAGCGCGTGCACCGCTTCGGTATCGAAGCGGTCGCCGAGAGCCGCGTAGACGAGGCGGTGCTGCTTCAGCATCGCCTGGCCTTCGAAGGCCTCGGACACCACCACCGCCTCGAAGTGCCGTCCGTCGCCGCTCACTTCCAGGTGGGTGGTTTCGAGTCCGGCGGCGATGAGCTGCCTGAGCTGTTCCGGGTCCATCGCGTCAACGCGAGATTGTTTTCGGATTGCGCATCGAGGGTCCGCCCGTCGAGGGAAAACGGGCTACCGCGTCTCGTGGTTGTGCGCCATCAGGCGGGCGATGAGCGCGTCGATGCCCCGCTGCCGTACCAGCGAGCGGAAATCGTTGCGATAGGTCAGGGAGAGGCTCACCCCGTCCACCACGATGTCGTAGACCTTCCAGCTTCCGTCCACGAGGTGCAGCTCATAGGTGATGGGAATGCCGGGACCGCCGTTCCCGGTAATCTCCGTGGGGACGCTGATCTCCGTCTCGCTCCTGGATCTCGGCGAGCGGTAGGCGATGCCTTCGTACTCGTACGAGGCGACGGCGACCGCATAGGTCTTCACCAGGAGGGTCTGAAACTCGGAGATGAAGCGCCGCTTCTGGTCGTCCGAAGCGCGCCTCCAGTACTTGCCCAGCACGCGCCGCGCGATTCGGTTGAAATCGAAGTGCGGGAGCACGACGTCGTTGACCATGGCGTAGAGCCGGCCGGGATCCCGGGACAGGTCCGGATTGGCCTCCAGCCGTTCCACCACGCTGTTCGTGGCGCTCCTTATCACCGACTCCGGGGTTTCGTGCGAGTCCGCGAAGGCAGGCGGCGCGGAGAGCAGCAACAAGGACAGAAGGGCGGCGGCCACGTTGCGCATGACTGGCGAGCGCCCCCTCAGAACCCGCCCCCGGGAGCGGATGGTCTGAACATCATCTGGGCGACCACCTGCTCGAGAATCAGGGCGGAGTTGGTCAGAGAGATCCGGTCACCGTCGCGCAGGTAACGCTCTTCCGCCCCGCCCGGTTCAATCTCCACGTAGCGCTCTCCGAAGAGCCCGGCGCTGTACACGCTGGCGCCGCTGTCGGCAGGGATGCGCGCGTGACGCGTGTCGATGGCAAGGGTAGCCACCGCGACCTGCCCTTCGAAGTCGTACTCGAGCTCGCTCACCCTCCCCACCCTGACGCCGCCGACGGTGACCGGCGCGCCCGGCGCCAGGCCGCCGACATTGTCGAATAGTCCGACGACCCGGTAATGATCGCGATCGCTCCAGCCCGCGGGCTCGCTGAACGCCACCGCCAGCACCGCGGCCGTTGCCACGACAAGGGCGAGCACGCCGATCACCGCTCCTCGAAGCCCTCCGCTCGCCATCGAGTCCTCACCCGATCCTCAAGTTCCGGCCCCCGTCCGGCGGTGCAGTGTATACCTCCGCACTGCGTGCGAGAAGCGAGGCACGAGGCCGCGGACTCCTGCCCGAGCGCCCCCTCGGACCCGGTCGAAGGCACCCGCCCCGGGAGCCGTCGGCACCCCCGCGGACCGCCGCCCCGCCCGCTTCGAGCCCGGCTGCCAGGGGCCGGGGTTCCGGCAGGTTCGCTGATATGATGCGCTCCCCTCGAACGCCGGGAGAAGCGCGACGGTGGACAGCGGGCATGCGTGAACTGGCCGAAAGGGTCGTCGATTCCCGTGCTTTCCGCGTCGGCATCATCGCCCTCATCATTCTCAACGGCATCGTGATCGGAGCCGCAACCTCCGACACGGTGGTGGACCGTGCGGGGGAGTGGCTTCGTCGCCTGGACGACGTCATCCTCTGGATCTTTGTCGCGGAAGTGTTCCTGAAGCTCACCGCCGTGTGGCCTCACCCCGGCCGCTACTTTCGCGACCCCTGGAACGACTTCGACTTCACGGTGGTGGCCCTGTCCCTCATTCCGGCCAGCGGTCAGTTCGCGACCGTGGCGCGCCTGCTGCGCCTGCTCCGGGTGATGAGGCTGATCTCGGCCATTCCGGAACTGCGCCTCATCGTGTCGACCCTGCTGCGCTCCCTGCCCAGCATGGGGCACGTCGTTCTCCTCATGAGCATCGTGTTCTACATCTACGGGGTGGCCGGATACCACATCTTCCACGACCACGATCCACAGCACTGGGGAACCCTCGGTCTGGCTCTCCTCACCCTGTTCCGGATCGTGACCCTCGAGGACTGGACGGACGTGATGTACACCGCCATGGAGCTCCACCCCCTGGCATGGATCTACTTCGTCAGCTTCGTGGTGGTCGGCACCTTCGTGATCATCAACCTGTTCATCGCGGTGGTCCTGAACAACCTCGAAGCTTCGAAGCGCAAGCAGCGCCAGAGCCAACCGGCTTCGCGGGAAGAGCTCCTCGTGGAGCTGCGCGAGCTGAAAGAGTCCGCCGCTCGCATCGAGGAACGGCTGCGCAACTCCTGACGGGCCGGGCAGGACCGGGGGCGCCCTCGGGGCGAAGGCCGGCGCGACGTCGCGGCGGGCTCGAGCCGCGGGAGGCTCGAGACCTTCGCCTTCAGGGCTGACCGTCGAGCTCCGCGCCCTCCTTCTTCACCGGCATGAGATCGGCCTTGGAGACTCCGAGCGCGAGGACGGTGGAGCTCGCGACGTAGATCGATGAGTAGGTGCCGACGACGACTCCGACGATGAGCGCGGTGGAAAAGGCGTGGATGAGCTCGCCGCCGAAGAAGAACAGCGCGAGGAGCACCAGCAGGGTGGTGAGCGAGGTCATCAGGGTGCGGGAGAGAGTCTGGTTGAGCGATCGGTTGATGACCTCGACCGGCGTGCCCTTGCGTACCCGCCGGAAGTTCTCCCTGATTCGGTCGAAGACCACGATGGTGTCGTTCAGCGAGTAGCCGATCACCGCGAGGATGGCGGCGAGCACCGTGAGGTCGAAGTCGAGGCCGAGCACGGAGAAGAACCCGAGCACGAGCAGCACGTCGTGGAACAGGGCTGCCACCGAGCCGAGGGAGAAGCGCCACTCGAAACGCAGCAGCACGTAGATGAAGATGGCCCCGAGAGCGATGAGCATCGCGAGGCCGCCCTGCTCCGTGAGCTCCTCGCCGACCTGAGGCCCCACGAACTCGATCCGGCGCAGCTCCGTCTCGCCGCCGCCGGCCTGGTCGAGCACCCTGCGCACCTCGTCGCTGAGCTCCGCCTTGCTCAGGTCGTCACGCGGGGGCAGCCGCACCAGCACCTCCCGGGCGGTCCCGAAGTGCTGCACGACCGCGTCGTCGAAGCCTTCGACGTGAAGCGCGGCGCGAAGCGGGCCCAGCTCGGCGCTCTCGGGGTAGGCCACTTCCACCAGCGTGCCGCCGGTGAAGTCGATCCCGAAGTTGAGGCCGCGAAACGCGAGCGACGCCACCGCGATCAGGAGCAGCGCGGCGGAGACCATCAGCGCGTTCCGGCGCCGGGCCATGAAGTCGAAGCGTGTTTCCCGAATGAGGGTTCTCATGGGCGTGCCCGAGCCTCAGATGGAGAGGCGTGCGACCCTCTTGCCGCCGTAGATGAGATTGATGACCGCGCGGGTACCGAGAATCGCGGTGAACATGGAGGTGGCGATGCCGATGGACAGGGTCACCGCGAACCCCTTGATCGGCCCGGTACCGAAGCCGAAGAGCACGAGGGCGGCGATGAGGGTGGTGATGTTGGCGTCCGCGATCGTGGAGAAGGCCTTCTGGTAGCCGGCGTGGATGGCGGCCTGGGGCGTGTTGCCCACCCGGAGCTCCTCGCGGATGCGCTCGAAGATCAGGACATTGGCGTCCACCGCCATGCCGGTGGTCAGCACGATGCCGGCGATGCCGGGCAGCGTGAGGGTCGCGGGCCAGCCGCTCGAATTGAACAGCGAGAGCACCCCCACGATCATGATCAGATTGAAGGTGAGAGCGAGGTCCGCGACGAGACCGAAGAGCCGGTAGTAGAAGGCCATGAAGGCCAGCACCAGCGCGAAGCCGATGAGCACCGAGCGGAAGCCCCGGTCGATGTTCTCCTGCCCCAGGCTCGGTCCCACCGTGCGCTCCTCGACGATCTCGATGGGGGCGGCAAGCGCCCCGGCGCGCAGGAGCAGAGCCAGGTTGCGCGCTTCTTCGGTGTTGTCGAGTCCGGAGATCTGGAATCGCTTGCCGAGCTGATCCCGGATCACCGCGACGTTGATGACCTCCTCGTCCGTCCAGCTCGTCTTGAGCTTCTCGCCGTCGACGATGCGGGTCTCGGACTTCTTCTCGATGAACACGACCGCCATCGGCCGGCCGATCTTGTCGCGGGTGCGCTGCGAGAAGAGCCGGGCGCCCTTGCCGTCGAGCGTGATGAACACCGCGGGGGACCCGGTCTGACTCTCGATGCCCGATGCCGCATCGATGATGTACTCGCCGGTGAGCATCAGGTTCTTCCTGAGCAGGATGGGCCGGCCGTCACGCTCCCGGTAGAGCTTGGAAGTGGCCGGCACGCGGCCGTCGAGCGCGTCCTGCACGGAGTTCTGATCGTCGACCATGCGGAACTCCAGGGTGGCGGTGCCCCCCAGGATCTCCTTCGCGCGCGTGGTGTCCTGCACCCCGGGAAGCTGCACCACGATGCGGTTCTCGCCCTGCTGCTGCACCAGCGGCTCGGCCACGCCCAGCTCGTTCACCCGGTTGCGCAGAGTGGTGATGTTCTGCTGCAGCGCGAAGCGCTTGATGTCGGCGGTCGCGGTCTCGCTCAGCCGGCCCCGGAGGCCGGGGTCCCCGCTCACCTCGACCGCCTCGAGCACCAGGTCGGGAAGGGTGCGCTCGATCACCGCCTGGCCCGCGTCGCGGTCCCCGGCGTCGCGAAAACGCACCGCGAGTCCGCCGTCCTGGCGCTGGGAGATGCCCTTGTGCCGGATCTTCTCCTCCCGGAGCAGTCCGCGCACGTCGCCGACGTGCCGGAGATCCGCCTGCCGCACCGCGGCGTCCATGTCGACTTCCATCAGGAAGTGGACCCCTCCTCGGAGGTCCAGGCCCAGGGACATCGGCAGGGTCCCGAGGGCCTCCATCCACCGGGGGGTGGCCGGAGCGAGGTTCAGCGCCACCACGAAGCGCCGCCGGTCGAGAAAGTTGCGCAGCGCGTCCTTGGCGCGAAGCTGCGCCTCCTCCTCTTCGAAGCGCAGGAGCAGGCGCCGCTCGTCCCGTTCGGCGCGAATCGGCGGCACGCCGGCACGCGCCAGCTCTTCGCTCACCCGAGCCTCGAGCTCCGCGTCCACCGGCGCCCCGCGGGCGGCCGAGACCTGCACCGCGGGGTCTTCGCCGTAGATGTTGGGAAGCGCGTAGAAGGAGCCGACGGCGAGCACCGCGGCGACGAGCAGGTACTTCCAGAGCGGATACTGGTTGATCAACGGGCGCCCGCCCCCGACGGTAGAGCGAAGAGCAAGGCGGCCTTCAGCTCACGCCGACTTGATGGTGCCCTTGGGCATCAGCGTGGCCACCGACGAGCGCTGTACGCGCACTTCGGTGCCGCGACAGATCTCCACCGTGATGAAGGTGTCGCCGATTTCCGTGATCTTCCCGAGCAGGCCGCCGTTGGTCACCACCTCGTCGCCTTTCGAGAGCGCCTCGACCATCTTGCGGTGTTCCTTGGCGCGCTTCTGCTGCGGCCGGATGAGCAGGAAGTAGAAGGCGACGAATATGAGCACGATGAACAGGAGGTCGAAGGGCACTCCCCCTGCGGACGGGGCCCCTTGAGCGTGTGCGTCGGAGATGAGCAGTCCCATGGCGAGCGTTGAATGCGAGTGGCCAAAAAGGGGCCGGATTATGACACCTGGACGCCGGGCGCGCGAGCGCCCCGGGCCCGCCGCGGCAGGGGCCGGACGGACCGGGAGGGCTGCCCGCGGAAGCCCGAATCCGGTCGGGGGAGCGCGGGAATTCCGGCGCCGGCGCTCCCGGGCGGCGCGAAGCGCGGCTCAGGCTCGCGCCTGCGACTGCGCGCGGACTCGCTTCGCGACCGCCTCGAAACGGCCCTCGGCGATCGCTTCGCGCAGATCCCGCATCAGGCGCTGGTAGTGGTGAAGGTTGTGGATGGTGTTGAGGCGGGAGCCCAGGATTTCGCCGCAGCGCTCGAGATGGTGCAGGTAGGCGCGGGAGTAGTTCCGGCAGGTGTAGCAGCCGCACGTCGAATCGAGGGGTTCGGGGTCGTGGCGATAGCGTCGGTTGCGGATGCGCAGCACGCCCTCCGTCGTGAAGAGGTGTCCGTTGCGCGCGTTGCGGGTGGGCATCACGCAGTCGAAGAGATCGATGCCGCGGCGTACGGACTCCACGATGTCGATGGGCCGGCCCACTCCCATGAGGTAGCGCGGACGCTCCCCGGGCATCGCGGGCGTCAGCCCTTCCAGCACCTCGAGCCGCTCCGACTCCGGCTCTCCGACTGCGAGCCCGCCGACCGCGTAGCCGTCGAACCCGATTTCGAGGAGGGCTTCGAGCGACGCCTCGCGCAGGGCGGGCCAGGTCCCGCCCTGGACGATGCCGAAGAGCGCGGCCGGGTTGCCCGCGTGGGCGTGCCGGCTGCGCCCCGCCCAGCGCATGCTGCGTTCCATGGACGCCCGCGCCTCGGCCTCGCTCGCCGGCCAGGGCGTGCACTCGTCGAAGGCCATCACGATGTCGGAGCCGAGCGCGGCCTGGATGCGCATCGACCGCTCGGCGTCGAGGTGCTGAAGCGATCCGTCCAGGGGCGACCGGAACTCCACCCCCTGCTCGCCCAGCTTGCGCATCCCCCTCAGGCTGAAGACCTGAAAGCCGCCGGAGTCGGTGAGCACCGGCCCGCTCCAGTGCATGAACTCGTGCAGTCCCCCGAGGCGGGCGATGGCCTCGTGACCGGGTCGAATCGACAGGTGGAAGGTGTTGGCGACGAGAAGCCTGGCGCCGAGGTCGAAGAGCTCCTCCGGGGTCATGGCCTTGACCGTCGCGTAGGTCCCCACCGGCATGAACGCGGGCGTGTCCACCGTCCCGCGATCGAAGTGGAGCCGTCCGGCGCGCGACTCTCCGTCTCTCGCGAGCACCTCGAAGCGAAAGCCCAAGCTCAGGACTCCCGGTCTGCCCTGAGGATCACGAAGCGGCCGCGTTCGCCGCGCGCGTGACGAGCATGGCGTCGCCGTAGCTGTAGAAGCGGTAGGCGCGACGCACCGCCTCGCGGTAGGCGTCGAGCACCCGCCGGGTCCCGCCAAACGCGCACACCAGCATCAGCAGCGTCGACCGGGGCAGGTGGAAGTTGGTGAGGAGCACCTGCGCGGTGCGGAACGCGAAGCCCGGGCGAATGAAGAGATCGGTCTCGCCTTCGAATGGCTGGAGCCGGCCGGAGAGCGAGGCGGTCTCCAGCGCGCGCACGCTGGTGGTTCCCACCGCGACCACCCGGCCTCCGCGTTCCCGGGTCGCGGCCACCGCATCGCACAGCGCCGGTGAGACGTGCACCCGCTCGGAGTGAAGGCGCTGCCCCTCCACGAGGTCCCCACGCAGGGGAGCGAAAGTGCCGGCGGCCACGTGCAGAGTGATGCAGGCGGTCTCCACGCCCGCCTCGCCGAGTCTCGCGAGCACCGCTTCGTCGAAGTGAAGGCCCGCCGTCGGCGCGGCGACCGCGCCGGGACGGGCCGCGTAGACGGTCTGGTAGCGCTCGTGGTCGATCGCCCCGACCTCGCGCCTGATGTAGGGAGGCAGGGGCAGTCGACCCTCGCGCGCCATCAGGGAATCGAAGCCGTCACCCTCGATCAGCTCGAGCAGCGCGAGCTCCTCCCGCCATCCGGCGACCCGCACCCGATATCCGTCCCCGAACGCGATGCAGCTTCCCGCGCGCGGTCGGCGGCTCGCCCGCAGGTGCGCCAGCGCCTGGCGCCGGTCGAGCTGCCGGTCCAGCAGCACCTCCACCCTGCCGCCGCTCTCCTTGCGCCCGAAGAGCCTCGCGGGGACCACGCGGGTATCGTTGAGGACCAGCAGATCCCCCGAAGCGAGCCTTGCGGGCAAGTCCCGAAAGCGCAAGTGCTCGAGCGCCCCGCTCTCTCCGTCCACCGAGAGCATGCGAGCCGCCGCCCGCTCGGCAGTCGGAACCTGCGCGATCAGCGACTCGGGGAGCGCGTAGTCGAAGTCGGAGGCGCGCATCCCATCCATGCTATCCCATCTGCAAAGGGTGCCGATGCAGTGCATCAGGACCCTTTCACGTCGGCCGGAGCGCAGAATGCACACCGCGCGAAACAATGCCGTAGAACGCATCGGAATTCGGACAGCCCGGCCGCGCGGGACCGGAACACGGCTCTGCCCTGCCCGACTGCGCGGCGGCGCTCCGGCACTGCATCAATTGTCCAGGATTTCCTTCAGCGTCCTTTCGTGCCACGACTCCTCGTGGGGCAGCAGGAACTCCGGAGAGGTGAACAGCGGGTTGCCGGGCGACCACAACTCCACGCTCTCCGCGTGCGCCTCGTAGAAGGCGGGATCGCTCGTCACCCGTACCCGCTCCTCCATGCCCGGCGCGAGCAGGCCGTACTCGCGAGGCGCCATCGGCTGAACATCGATCCCGGGCGGCATCAGATCCGGCGAGGCGATCACCCGGTCGAGGTCTTCCATGCTGATGGGTGCCGGCGGCCGCTCCGGCATGTCGAGGTCCGCGTCCAGGGCTGCGTCCAGGTCGAAGCCGCTGCTCCGTGCATCGCGCACTTGCCGCTCGATCGCCTCCACCAGGTTCTCGCGGCTGCCGTCTCCGCTCCCGCCTTCGCTTCCTCCGCCCATGAGTACCGCTCTCCCGATCGCGCGTGGAACACCCGCCAGGATCGGTTGCAGGCGTCCAACGACCGACTCGAAGAGGCCGATGCGTTCCCGGAGTGCCCGGTAGACATCCGTCTCGACCGTGTCCTCGTAGTGCAGATTGACGATGCGGATGACCGGGTGCTGCTGCCCGAGGCGATCGATCCGGCCGATGCGCTGCTCGACCCGCATCGGGTTCCACGGCATGTCGTAGTTGACGAGCGCCCCGCAGAACTGGAAGTTAAGCCCTTCGGCGGCGGCATCGGTACACAGCAGCACGTCGGCTTCGCCCTCGCGAAAGCGGCGTTTGACATCGTCCCGATCGATCCGGCGCCATCCGCCGCCTTCCGTAGCCGGAATCTCGCCGCCCCGGCCCGAGAAGCACATCAGCCGCAGGTCCCCATGCTCCCGGCGCTGACCGATTCCACCGAAGTCCCCGGATTCTCCGTGCTCACCAGATCTTCCCGTCCTTCCGAGCTCCGAACGCAGGAAGTCCATCGTATCTGTGTACTGGGTAAAGACCATCACCTGCGCGCAGCCTTCGGAACGCAAAGCAGCGAGCACTCCCCGGAGCTCGGCGAGCTTGCTGTCCGGCGGCAGGGCGCGGATGCGCGCGAGCAGGTCTTCGATGGCCGCCCCTTCCTCGGCCGCGAGCGCCCGGTACTCGAGCTCCCCGATCTGATCGGCGTCGAGGATCTCGTCCGCCGCCTCGTCGTCGGAGGCGTCCTCATCCCTCCCCAGGCCCGTTTCCGGCCCTGCCCCGGGTCCTTCCGGCCGCACCGTGTCGGTCCCGCCAGCGATGGCGTCGAGATGGCTCCGAAGCGTGCTGCGAAGCGCCTGGAAGCTGCTCGCGAGCCGGCGCCGGTAGATAGTCATCACGAAGCCCACCGCGTTGCGCTCACCCGCCTCGGCCTGGCGCCAAGTGCTGCCGATGTAGTCCTCCACCGCATCGTAGAGATCGCGCTCCGCGATCGTCATACGCACGAAGCGGTCCTCCGCCCGGCGCTCCGCGATGGGCGTTGCGAGCATCCCCGCCCGGAAGTAGCGCCTCAGCAGCTCTCGGGTATGACGGGAGACGAGGTGGCGAAGCGGCGTCCATGCCCGCATCACGCGCAGCGCGGCAGCACGTTCCGGGGTCTCAAGCTGGCGCCGGGGGATGCTGGCATCGCTTCGCAGAGCGCGGAGCACCTTGCGTGTCCTGAGCCGCGAGAGATTGGCGAGCGGCTCGGCCGCGGCGGCGTCCATCGCCCCGTGACGGCGCTCCGCGGCCTGGAAGAGGCGCGCCATGCGCTCCATGGCCGCGGGTGACGGGCTCTCCTGCTTGACGCTCCCGAAGAAGTCGAGGAAAGCATCCGCCGTCCACTCCGGCGGAAGGCCCAGCAGGTTCAGCAGGTCCCAGACTTCGACGGCATGCACCTGCATGGGAGTCGCGGTCATGAGCACCAGACCCCGGGTGCGGCCTTCGAGCCCACGCATGAGCCGAAGCAGGGCGTTCGGACGCTCGCCTTCGCGCCGGTCTCCCGCCCCCCGCCGACGTGCATGATGCGCTTCGTCAAGCACGATCAGATCCCAGGGCTCGGCTTCCGACAGCAGCACTTCGGCGCGCTCGCGCCGCCGCATCAGATGGCTCGATGCGATCACCACCGGCTCCTCGTGCCAGGCACGAGCGCTGGGATCGCCCTCGCGGGCGGGCTTGGCCAGGAGGCCCGGCGAAGGGTACCGGGAGAGCTTTCGTCCGTCGTACACCGGCCAATTGAGGTTGAACTTCTCGCGCAGCTCGATCTGCCACTGCCCTAGCACCGCCTTGGGCGCCAGGATTAGAATGCGTCTTGCGCGGCCCGCGAGCCACGCTTGGCGCAGCAGCAGTCCGGCCTGGATGGTCTTGCCGAGCCCCACTTCGTCGGCGATCAGGAGTCGAGGTGGCCAACCGCGGTAGAGGCGCTCGAAGGCGCGCACCTGATGCGGCCAGGGGGTCACCGCCGCGGTCGCCTCGCCGGTGCGGGCGCCGCCGTCGGGGAGAGACGGCGCGCGCTCGATGAAGGCCCAGACCCGGCTTCGCAGATCGGGCAAGGCGCCGGACGGTTCCGGGAGCGGATCGACGCTCGCCCGCTCCGGACCTGCCGACCCGGCTCCCGCCTTTGGTGGCGGCGTCGCTTCCGCCCCTGTTCCCGTCAGGCGGGCCGGCAGCGCATCGTCCGGCGGCAGGAAACGCAACAGATCGCGCCGCGCCGCATCCGGCACGTCGAGCACGATCAGGCGCCGGCTCCGGTTGGCCCAGATGCGCGCGAAGTTCGTCTCCTCCGCGACGACCCGCTCCGGTTGCGGTCCCCAGCTCGTGTAGACGTTGATGCTCTCCCAGTTGGTACGCCAGCCGGCCGCGGTCTCGTTCAGGCTGCCGTTCCACGCGATCTTCTCGCCGGTGCGGTCTTCGATGACGCCGGCCTTCTCGTGGAAGATGCCGTCGTCGCTCACCGGCTTTCCGCGCGGGTCGCACGGCACCGCGACCTTCACGTCGAGATGGCCACGGGCGACCATCCAGGCCAGCAGCTCGAGCGCGCCGTAGGCGCCCGCGTCCGGGGGCGCGAGCGACAGCTCCGCCAAGCGCTGGTCGACCCGCGCGCGCAGCTCCTCGCCACGTTCGATCGCGTCGATCTCGGGCGGCGCCAGCGTGCAGCCGACGATGAGCCGCATGCGGCCGGCGTTCCGCACCAGCCCTTCGATGCCGCGTGCGGCGAGGGCGAGGGCACCGGCGTTGAAGTAGCCGGTCAGGCGATCGTAACGCTCGGCGTCTTCGAGCGCCGGCACGTAGAACAGCGCGATGAGATCGCCGTCCTCCGGCGTGTACTTGAGCTTCCAGGCACGGTCCCGCAGCATGGTCCCTCTCTACACTAAGCCTGCCACAGTTTGAGCTGCTCCGGTTCATCTATCCGGTCGCGGTAGGCAAGTCGGGAGAGGTAGTAGAGGGTCTCGAAGTCGGAGCCCGACGCCGCCGCCTCGCCCGTGAGCTCGACCCCGGTGAAAGCGCCGGAGACGGGCAACACCTCCAGGACCGCCTCCAGCGACGCGAAGAAGCGCGGGTCCCGGTCCGTCAGGTTTGCCGAGAGCATCTCGCGCGCCGCGTCGAGAGAGCGCAGACGCGCCAAGGTGGCCGCATGGTGGATGGCGTCGATCATCGCGCGCGACCCGTCGGCAGGTCCGAGCGCACCCTTCGCGGCCCGGCGGGCGCTGTCCCAGAGCCGGATGTCGCTTCCCTTCTTCTCTGCGAGCCGGCCGACGACATCCACATCGAGATCGACACCGACCGCGCGCCCGAGCCGCAACGCCTCGTCGTAGGAGAACGCGGGTGCCCGGAACGCATCCCAGGCGAGGACGAAGAAGGCCGTCATCGGATCGAGGTCGGCGTTCGCCTCGAGATGGGTCAACTGCTCGAGACGCCAGCGCTTGACCTCCCGCCGTGCGACTTCGAGAGCGTCCTCCGGTGTCGCCGCGTAGGGGTCCCACTCATCCTCGAAGAGCACCGTCTGGCGCCGGCGGCGGCGCTCGGCCGGAAGCTCGCGCGGGGTGCCGCGCTTGAGCGGCCAGTGGCGGGAGAACTCCTCGAGCGCCGGCCCGAAGGAGGCGAGATAGAGATCGACACCGGCGATGCCCGCCTCCTGGAACTCTCCGACCCGCGCCCGCACGGCGCGCGCCACCCGCGGCTCCACATCCTCCCAGTAGAACCCGGGCGCATCAGGCGCGCCGGTGGCTGCGGAGACGCGATAGCGTCTCGGCTCTTCTCCCACCTGCAGGGGTTCCGGGGTGTGGAGGTGTCCGGGCGGCGCCAGCCTTGGGTCCGTGCTCTCGGGCGCCGGCTCCCCGGACTCGCGTGCATTCGTACGCGGGCGGCACACCAGGAAGATGGTACTGTTGGCCGCCGCTTTGTCCTTGATATGCAGACTGCCTTCCGCCTCGGTGTTGATCGGCCAAGACGCGGTAATCGTGAAGCCCGCCTCGATCAGCCCCTTGGTCAGCGCATCCCAAGCCCCGGTCGCCTTGTGGGTGAACATGAGCGTCATGATGCCCTCCGGCTTCAGCACCCGGCGGCACTCTGCGAAGATCGCCGCCATCCGCTCCTGGTAGTCCCTTCCCGCGAGCGCGCGTGCGCTCTGTGGTCGTTGGACGGCATCACTACCGCCGGCCTTTCCCCCGCGCGACCTCGCGCCCTGCTCCTCCCGGAACTTGGCGGGATTGGCGACCGCCTCGTTCTCCTTGTCCGTGAGCTGGCGCCGGAAGAGCTCGGGGAAGACGTGTCCCGCGGTGCGCTTCAACCACACGTAGAAGAAGTCCGAGAGCTCCGCGTACATCACGTTGTCGTAGTACGGAGGGTCCATCACCACGGCGTCGATGGAGCCGTCCGGGATGTGGTCGAGGCTGTCGCCCGGCTTGCAGGTGATGGTGACCGGCGGCGGCGGAGAGGCGACTTCCCGATCTATCCCGTCCAACAGGTCGGCCTGGGCGGTCCGAGCATCCGGGCGCACCAGGGCGACGAGCTCGCCGATGCACTTGGCAGTCTGCCCGATCGCCCAGTCGTAGCCGAGGCCCGCAATCAGCGGCGCCATCTCGGCATACGACCAACAGAACGCGAAGTTATGCCGATTGAAGGTGTTTGCTACGACTTCCCGGGTAGGCATCCATATGGACATGCGAGAGTTGTAGTTCAACAGTTTGTCCAGGGAGAGAGCGAGATATCCGTAGACCGCCTTTCGGGTCTCATCGAGCCGCCCTGCATCCCGGTCGTCGTCGAGCATCTCCCGGAAGACCTGTACGCTCGTGCCGTGGCTGAGAAGCTGGCGGGGCGAGAACAAATCAGTCCACTTATTCATGCCATACAACTTGTGGCCACGGTCATAGTTGGAAATGTTGCCTATGCATTCACTTGGAACAATGTCGAAGGCTTCCCACTCCGGCAGTTTCTCCGCGAGCGTCGCCCGGACCTCGGCGTCGTTGTCGTCCTCCGGGCGCGGCGCCCGGTAGCCGCGAACCCACTTCTCGCGCACCCGCCCGGTCTTCGTCCTGTACTCCACCCGCTCCTTGTAGACGACGGCGTAGAGCTGATCACCCATCCGCCCCGCCTGCGCCTGCCCCTTGATCGCATCGCCGTCGATGACCCGCCCGCAGTCCGGGTAGGGGCAGTCGCCTGCCCCGCGCGATACCGTGCCGGCCGACTGCTCCGCAGTAGTCTCCACCACCTCGAACGTACAAACGCGGCCCTCCGATCCGGGACCGCTCCCGAGGCGCGCTGTAAGCCTGACTCCGGTCCCGCTGGGCGCGAGACGCCAGTTGGGCGAGAGCGGAACGAGACCGTTGCAGTACGGACAGGTGATGGTCCGTGCCCAGAGGTAGGTAAGGTCAATCCGCTTCGGAGCACCTTGCTGGACGAAGAAATCGGAAAGCGACGCATCAATCCGCTCGCGCCAGCCCTGTGTCAATTCTCCGAACTCGGTTGTGATGGTGGTAGGCAGACACAAAGGCCACTCGACTGTTGCCTTCATGATCAAGGCGGCTACAGGATTAAGGTCATTCGCATACGGCTTCAGGCCCAACCTGATCGCTTCAAACGGAATGCTCCCACCGCCAGCAGTCGGATCAAGGAGGGAAACAGCTTGTAACGACTGCATTTGAGTCCGAGCAATCCACTCCACATCGCTTCGATCAGGAGAATAATTGAAGGCACGGTCATAGTTGTAGGGATTGGCAACTCGAACCCCAGTTCTACGGGCTTGATTTATCGTCAGGTGAGCTGCCATCGGATCACCGTGAATCCCCAGCACATGGAGAAACTGCTCCCGGTCCGCATCCTCCGGCAGAAGGGACGCCAGCACGGCGGCTCGCGATGCCACCAGCGGGCGACGCGCCCACCAGACGTGCAGGCGATTCGGCGCGGGAAACGGTGTCATCGGCGTTCGCTCCCGCGTGCTCTCGATGCCGATCTCCGCAATCGGCAACCATCGCTCGATCAAGCGTATGTCAGACATCCTTCCGATCCTGCTACGCGACCACATCGGTGTCCGCTTCTCCCCTGCCAACATCACTGGCTCGTCTTTCTCTTAGTTCCATCAGCGCTTGGTGAACATCCTGGGCGACTTCTTCGACTTCCCGCGCAACCCGGGGTTCGAGACCAAGCTCCCTTTCCAGCGCTGTCGTAAGCGGCAACAGAAGATTCGTCGCCGGAGATGCCAAGATGAGATCCCGCATACGTGCTGGTCCAAGATCGATACTTAGCTCCATCAAGGCATTGATGCCGGTCCTCGGGAAAGAATCAAATTCCGGAAGAATATCGAGGATGAATTGGACATCTCTCTCCGAGGTCGATCGGTTACCGATCGCGAGAGTCGCTCTTGCTCGGATTGCATGACCCTGACACTGAAGCTCCTTCAACCACTGAAGATCCTTCAACTCCGTACGGCGTTGTTCGAGTACTTTACCTACTGTGTCGATAGCCGACTCGTACTGCCGGTACTCCAGTTCAAGATCCGCCTTCCTAACGAAAGCAAACTCGACCCACGCACGGACTCGGAAGGATTCATACTCTCCGAATTGGTGAATAACTTGTTCGTAAGCGGACAATGCTTCTCGTGCCTGGTTCAGGTCGCTGTATGCAAGCCCTCTGCCCACCAGCGCCACCACCATCCTCTCTCGCAGAGCCGGCGCATCATTCTGCCCGAAACGGCGCAACGCCTCATCAAAGCAGGCCAGTGCTTCCCTCGGCCGTTGCAATCCACCGAGTTGCAGTCCTTTGCTGGTGATGGCCTTGGCAACTGGTTCAAGAAAGGCTGGCTCCTCACTCTCTCCGAATCGACGTATCACATCCTCGTAGGCGATCAAGGCTTCCTTTGATCGATTCAAACCGCGAAGTACTTCCCCTTTGTTAACAAGAGCCAACGCGACCAATCTGGAGAGGGCAGGAGTCTCACTCTCCCCGACTCGATGCACTACCTCTTCGTAGGCAGTTAGAGCGTCCTGTGTCTTATTGAGTTCACCTAGAATGATGCCCTTGTTTACCAAGGCCGATGCAATCAACTCACGACGGGACGATGTCTCATTCTCTCCAAACCTACTTATTATCTCCTCAAAGGCAGTCAGCGCATGCACCGGTTGCTTCAGCTCGGCAAGCAAAGTTCCTTTTGTGAACAAAGCAGTTGCAACCAAATCGACAACAACCGGTGCATCTTTTTTTTCAAACCTACGTACAACCTCGCTACACGCTGCCAGGGCATCTTCTGGGCGATTCAGTTTGAGGAGTATGATGTTCTTGTTCGCGAATGCCAGTAGGACCAGTGGAAAGACGGCAGGTGTGTCACTCTCTTCAAATCTATGGATTATCTCGTCGTAGACAGCCAGCGCATCCCCTTCCCGGTTCTGGTCAACCAGCACAGCCGCCTTGTCGACAAGTGCCTTTGCTTTCGTCTGTTCTGCCTGTTCGTCCGAATGCTCTTCAGGCTGATCGATCAAACGATGACCCAGCTCCACATGGACCGACTCCGTACTCTCCACATCCAGGAGTGCGGAACTCCGGTCCAGCAACCCCACGATGTTCTCGGGAATCATCGCAGCCAACTCTTCGCGATACTCGGCCAACCCTGGCAGTGCCATCAACCGTGTGAGGGCTGTTCGGTGCAGTTCTCGCATTTCGACACCCAGCCTTTCCGCTTCGTGCGCGATCCGAGCGCCCATGTCCCTCAGTTCGCGCGGTGAGTAGTACGACTCCATGAAGCGGATGAGGGCGTCGATCAGGCGGTCCGGGCCGCGGGAACGCCGCATCAGGCAGTAGATGTTGTACAGGCGTTCGCTCAGGTAGTACTGCTTGCGCCGGGCGCTTCCGCCCGCGACCTGGACGACGCCCCGGTCGATGAGGCGCGTGAGCTGGGCGCTGCACTTGCTGGTCTCGAGCCGGGATCGGTCCGCGACCTCCCGCGTGGTCGCCGGCTTCCACAGCTCGGCCAACGCGAGATACACGCGCCGCTCCTGCGCCGGCAGCGATTCTATGTGGCTCTTGAAGTACTCTGTGTGGTCATCGACCAAGTCGAGGAGGTCGGCCATCAGCTCGCGAAAGGACCGCTCGGCGCCGAAGCGCGCTACGATCGCAATTAATCGAGGGCTGCCGCCGGTCAGGATCTCCAGGGACCGGATCGTCTGGGGTGAGGGGCATCGGCCGGACACCGTCTCCCACAGAACTGCGCATTCGTTCGTATTGAGGGGGCGCAGCGTAACCACCCGGAAGAGATCGTAAAGGGCATGGTCCGGGCTGTCGATTTCGGCGAAACGGCTGGTCGCGCTCGCGATCAGCATGATCCGGGACTCGGTCTGGAGAATCTTGCGAAGCCGCCATCCCGCATCCGGGTCCGCCATGTCCCTGAACATCATGTTCAGGTTCTCGACCATCAACGCCAGCCTCCTGCCCTCCCGGTCCGAGAAATCGAGGAGGACCGCGAGGCAGCGCTCAGCGAGAGCCCGGTCGTCCCGGATGGTTCGCAGGTCCTCACAAGTGCGAGACAGGTCTGGGTCTCCCTCCCGGCAAGGCGCCTGGACGGCGAGGCGGAACAGGCATTCCAGCCAGAACTCCCCCGCGGTGGCGACCTCGTAGCTCTCCTCCGCGAAGACGATGGGGAAGAAACCGGACGAGAGTCCGGCATCCCGGCGCACTTCCGCCGCGACCCGCAGGAGCAGGCTCGTCTTCCCGCTGCCACGTGGGCCTATCACGATCTGATGGGGATTCGAGCTTCCCGTGCACTCCCGCAGCAATTCGACGATCGATTCGAACTCGCTTGTCCGCACACAGAACGAAGCCACCAGCTCGTCGTCGCTGAGGAAGCCCGGGTTGTACTTCCTGGCGGTCACGACCATCGCAGCGTCTCGCTCTGGCACCCGGTGCGGCCCGGCCAGGACGGCGTGCGGCGCAGGTCGTGCCGTGCGCGCCACCAGTCTTCGAGCAATCCCGATACGAATCGGTAGCCGCCACCCTGCCTCTCCAGATACCCGTCATGTTCGAGCACGTGGAGTACGTCCTCAAGCGGAGCCGGATCGGCCTCGACCGGGTGCGATATCCGGCCCCAGTCCGGAACTGAACGTCGATAGCGATCGATGACATCATCTGGCAGGAAGCCGCCGTTGACAGCGGCCCCGGTCAACATCTCCTTTGCGATCCGGCAGCCTTCGCGTCCGAGCACCATCTTCAGCCGGCTCTCATAGTGCTTCAGAACCATCTCTCTTCCCGCGCCGAGCATCGCGCCGGTGTACACGCGCTCCACATCTTCCCGCGTGGCTTCACGCCGGCCCGCTTGGCGCAGAGCTTCGCGAAGGTGGTCGAAGAACAACTGCACATGGTGGGGGCTCTGACACCGCAGCCGGCGGCACATGTCCTGGCGGACGGCGAGAGGAAGGTCCAGCTCGTAGCTCTCCGCCAGCGAACCGAGGCAGGCGACGGCGGTGTCCTCATCCCACGGCTTCAGATCGAAGGGAGAGTAGATGTTGGCGAGGGCGCTGAGATCTGCCTGCAGCAGAATCGGTCCGAGGCGCACGCTGCCGGAGAGGATCATGCTCACGCGCCCGCGATGCGCTTGGCCGTTCTTGCGGAGCCAGCTCAGGAACTCGTCCGCTGCCTGCCTCCGCTGTGGCGTGATGCGGTTGTCGTCTCCCTTGAGAAGGAGATTGACGAGTATCGGCAACTCATCGATCGCGAGCACTACCGGCCGCTCGTTCTCCGCCAGGGCCTCGAAAAGCCGGTCACCCCTCTGCCGCCAGTTGCCGCCATCGATCCCGGTGCCCAGCTTCACCCGTATGTTGGGGACGGGCGAGGTGTCGGCCCGAGTGCTCAACTCGACCCTCGGCAGGACGTTGGCGAAGCTGGATTTGAGCCGGCGCCACGCGCCCTGCACCGATCTCGACTGAACCGTGAGCTCGAGGATCGCGTCGACCGGCGTGGCGGCATCCTCTAGGTCGACGAAGACCGTGTCGACGCTCCCTTCCTCCTTCAAGCGGCGCAACAGCTCCCGGACGAGACTCGTCTTGCCCATCCGCCGCTGCGCGGTCAGCAGCGTATGGGTTCCATCCCGCACCCGCTCTGCGAGTGCTTCCAGCTCGACTTCCCGGTCGAAGAAGCGATCTCCCTCGACCCAGTTAGCCCCTGCCTTCCTGAGCGGCATCCCCGATTTCCCAACGAATTTGATGGAAACGAAATTGTTGGCAAAATGAAGTTAATGTCAACCCTCCCATAACTGGCTGTTTCATCATGGTGTTTTTCCCGATCGGATCCCGGTCGCTTCCGACGACCTGCCTGAAATGCTGCGAGGCCGCCCGCCGGAGTCTGCTGTCCCCGGAAATCGTGTGCTCTCCCGGATTCGGTCCGTCCGTGTCAAACTGATGCCGTTCGGGCATCGTCGAGGGGGACATCGATGGCCGATATCCTGACCGCGCAGGAACGAAGTGTGCTCATGGGCCGCATCCGGGGGGCGGACACGAAGCCGGAGCTCTTCGTTCGCCGGGCGCTCCATGCGCTGGGCTACCGGTTTCGCACTCATGTCCGTGGTCTTGCAGGCAGACCCGACCTCGTTTTCTCGAGACGCCGCAAGGCGGTCTTCGTTCACGGGTGTTTCTGGCACCGGCACGGATGCAGGAAGACCTACACCCCCAAGTCCCGCCGGCACTTCTGGCAGACCAAGTTCACCGCCAACGTCGAGAGGGACAAGCGCGTTCACGAGCAGCTCGCACGTGATGGATGGAGAGTTTTCGTCGCCTGGGAGTGCGAGATCGAGGCTGACGACGCGTTCGTGGACCGCCTGGTCGCCTTTCTCGGCCCCCCACGCATCCTGGAGCGGACCCCACGGGACCCGACGGGACCCCTGGCCGGAGAGCCGGGAACCTGGTAAGTTCCCGCGAGCCATCCGGACGAGGGACCGATGATCCGGACCTATGACATGTTCTGCGGGCTGGGAGGCAGCAGCGAGGGCGCGGCGGCGGCAGGTGCGACGATCGTCGGCGGCATCGACGCCTGGGCACTGGCCGCCGAAGCCTTCGCCGACAACTTCCCCGAAGCCCGCGTCACCGTGTCACGCGTCGAGGAGCAAGAGCCGCGGCGCATCGTGGAGGAGACGGGGCCGATCGATCTGCTCCTCGCATCGCCGGAGTGCACGAGCCACAGTTGTGCCCGGGGAGCACGTCCACGCTCCGACGCGAGCCGCGACATGGCCTTCGAAGTCGTGCGCTACGCCCGCGTCATGGCCCCCCGTTGGATGGTGATCGAGAACGTGATCCACATGCGGCCCTGGTCGGGCTACCCGGAGCTTCTGAGAGCCCTGCGCGGAGCAGGATATCGGGTAGCGGAGCACGTACTGGATGCGGCCGACCACGGCGTTCCGCAAAGGCGGAGGCGGCTCTTCCTGCTTTGCGACCGTGAGGCCGACCCTCCCTCCCGGATCCCGAAAAAACCGGGGCGGAAACCTTCCGCCACCGGCATTCTGGATCGGCCCGGCACTTGGCGTCGCTCGCCCCTCGACAACGGGCGCCGGGCACCCGCCACTCTTGCGCGCGCCCAACGCGCTGTCGCCTCGCTGGGAAGTAACGCGCCGTTCCTGATCGTGTATTACGGCAACGATGGCGCGGGAGGCTGGCAACCGCTGAACGCGCCCCTGCGCACGATCACGACTCTCGATCGCTTCGGGCTTTGCGAGCCGTCCGAAGACGGGCCGACATTGCGGATGCTCCAGGTACCGGAGCTGGCGCGCGCCATGGGATTCAAGGACGACCTTATCCTCAATCGTGGGACTCGTCGCGATCGGATCAAACTTCTGGGCAACGGTGTGTGCCCGCCGGTGATGCAGGCCGCGGTTACGGCGTTGGTGGGAGAGGAACGCCTGGAAACCGATGCCGGTTCACATGGCAATAGGGGGCCGGAATGGATTTCGGGGGATGGGATTCCAAGATCGGCTCCCGACAAGGGGTTCGGGCGATCGCTGCCAATGCCTGACCCCGGGCATGGCACCGTGCCGCTGAAGAAGGTGGCTTGAGGGATCTCATCCACCTGCGGGGAGCCCTCAAAACTGCACGATGCCGGGTCGCGCCAGATAGCTGCTGGCGTGAGAGATCAGGTGCATCAGCAACTGCTCCCGCAGCCGGTAGGCGGGCCGCCAACCCTCGGCGTCGGCTCGGGTCACGCTCAGCGAGTAGCGGGAGTTGACGGCGAGTGCGAAGGGACTCTCGTTCGCTCCGACGGACAAGGTGGGTGAAGACCATTCGGAGGCAGGTAGGCGGACGGTACCGGTGTTATCCGGCTGCCGCTCAACCCCAGACGGAATCTCAAGACCAAGCAGATACGGGAGTGGCCCGGAGCGGTTGTGGGCATGATCACAGGCCGCACCAACCCGAATGAGCCTGGGGTGACACCGCTCGCGGTCTGCTCTCCCGATCTTGAATTCCTGGCCGAGAAGCTGACCCAGCGTCACGCCAAACCGGCTCCGCAATCCGTCATCGTTCCACCACCCCTCGGGGAACTCCACGACGGCACCCCAGTCCGTTGGCCGGATGGTTTCGGACGGTGAAATCGCCAAATGAAGCATCCGATTGACCATGCCGGCCCTGTTCGCATCGAGCGGCTCCCGCCCTTCCCAGGTTACGGCCGCTCTCCATGTTTCCAAGGCCCCTGGCGGCACTTGCTGATTTGCAATCCTGTCCGCAAGGATGGGTGCGAGCGCGGACGTGATCGCCGCCCAGGGATCGGCCGCTACATGGGGTTGACCAACCGCTTCGCGCGCCAGCCGGCTGAGAACCTCGTCGAGTCCACGCGCAAACGAAGCCGTGTTTCGATGTTCTTCGGGAACCAGCTCCATCAGCGCCGAGAGTGTCGCACCGGCCGCCGCCTGGACATCGGCCTCCCACGCGACGAGAGCCGCGAGCTGGGCTTTCTCGTTCACCGCGGCCTCGACCGCATCGCGCAGCTCACTCGCCTTGCCCTGGAGGGGTTCGCCCGTATCGACATTGATGAAGCGGCTCTTCGGAAGACTAACGATTGCAAGCGGACGCGCATGGGGCTTTTGCGGGTCGAGACTTTCGTCCAGGTATCTCGTGAGTTGCCTCACCGAGTCTTCGTGCTCGGTCCAGACCACCAGGACGAAAGGTCCACCGCGGAGGCTGATGTTTTCCTCGAGGATGCCGGCGATGACTGCGAAGTGTCGGGACTCGTCCGTGGTCGCCGCCAGATCGATCAGGTGGAGGTCGAGAAACAGGGCTCGGACGCCCGCGAAGCTCCGAGCTTCGAGCTCGCGCTCGGCATCGTAGGCGATACCCAGGCAGGGCGTACCCAGTTTCTGGAACACGCCAAGGATGGCGGTCAGGTGCTCCGGCTTGTCGTCCACTACGACGAATCGAGGCGGTATGAAGATCACGTTTTCTTTTCCTTCGGAAAAACCAGCGCCACCACCGCACCGTCGAACTCCTCCGGTACATCAGCCTCTCGGGCGTCCGGAAACGCCAGATGTCCGTCACCCAGCTCCATGACGAGACTGGCGTAGTAGAGACCGATTCCCATCCCCACCGGACGGCGGCTGAAGAACGGGCGTGTCAGTTCCTCCGGCTCGTCGATGAGCCCGGGGCCGGTATCCGCGACGACGATGGCCGGTCCGTCCGTGAGATCGAGGTTTACACTGATATGAATCGCTCGACCCGGTGGAACCGCCTCGTCCGGCCAGCGCACTCTGAGCCAGTAGAACGCATTGTCGAGCAGATTGTTCAGCGCTCCGAGGGCGAGGCCGAAGACGAAGCTCGATCTGACATCCGGAGCGTCTTCCTCGAGCGCCGGACAATCCAGCCGGACACGGTGCTTGCGAAAACGCACCTGATTGATGTCGCGAACGCGGCGAATCAGCCTTTTCAGGCTGTTGGGCTGTCGTGATCCCTTGCGCAACAGGTCGGTGAACCCTCCCAGAACCCGGGCCAGTTCGCGCGCCCTGGAACGGATGGTTTCGTATTCTCCACCTGCCTCGATCAACTCGCAGAGTGCCCGTACGCCTTGTTCGATCTCATGGAAGACGATCGCGAGGCCCACCCCGGAAAGCCCGGCGCGCAGCATGGAATCCCGAAACTCGTCGTAGTCGCGCTCCACCTTGTCGATGAGCGGCTCGAGTTCGTCGTCCACCTTGCGTTCTCGAGCCGCCAGGCGGAGTTGTTGCAGCGGCTGTTTGATCCCTCTCGTTTCGGGATCCCGGCCCCGGCTCGTGAGGCGGCGAATCTTGTCCTTGTCCTTCTTTCGTTCGACCTGCAACGGCGTCAGCGCCCCGAGGACGATCTGCTTCAATCTCAGGAGAGCGGGATTCTCCACGAAGCCTTCGCGGTTTGTTTTCTCCTTGAGATCCGAGCTGGCCTCGAGCGACAGATAGACTGCGCCCACGACGATGTTCCGGCTGATGTTGCGTGTCGGCGTATTGACCCGGCGGAGGTCGAGCCCCAGCCAGTCGTCGTCGGGTTCGCCGTAGTTGTAGACGCGGATGCCGTCCCGATAGACCCGGATGCCGCCGTTCTCGTCGAGGTAGTTCCGGATAAGCTGGCTCTCGCCCAGCCGGCGCAGGATCGGTCGGTCCCGGTCGAATACGTAGAAACGACCCTCGACCGGACCGATGCCCTTGGCCGTTGACACGTCGGCCGTGGCAGGACTCGGCCGGAGACTTCTCGAGCCCTGCTCGACACCGAATTCGTCCATGTCGCGTTCAGGTTGGATCAGCAACGGTCCGGCCCTGGGGATCTCTCGGGGCTCGAGCGGGATGCCGGCAACCCCCTGGAACCGGTACTTCCAGTCGAAACAGCCATCGACGAAACGAAACTCGAACTGCCAGGGCGCACGACTCAGCAGGGCGTCCGCATCCGGAACGGATGTCACCCAGTCCTCGTGGCCCGGCACCTCCAACCAGGGCGTGAATTCATCGGAGCTTCCCGCGAAGGGCGAGGAGATGGTGGTGACGTGGCGTTGCAGGCGCCGTACTTCACCGCGGGTCCAGTTCCTTTCGCGAAGCTCGGAAACCGTGATGAAGGTTCCGGTGCGGGTCCCCCGGAACAAGATCGGATCCCGCTCGAATACCCGGACCGTCGCGTCCGACAGATCCTGCTGCCGGATCAGAGCCGCCCAGTCGATCGACAAGACACACTCCGGTCGCGACTCGGAGCGAGTGATCATTTCGATGCGGTTTCCCAGCTTGTGGACGGCGAAGCGGCCAACCCCTTTCTCTCCGAGGGGAAGCCGACCCCGACGTGTCCGGCGCAGCTCGGCCCTCTGCCGCGCGCGATGATCGTGTCCCGGAACGAGCCAGATGTTGCGGATGATGTCCAGGGTCATGCCGTCGCCATCGTCTTCGACGACGATTGACGCTTCGGGACCGTCGATGTTCTCCAGGGCCACCCTGACCGTCGCCGCGTCCGCGTCGTAGGCGTTCTTGACCAGCTCGAACACGGCGAGCCGGGGTGAGCCGATGAGCTCGTCGCCGAGGAGCTGGAGAAGCCGCGCCCGCGGCCTGAAAGGCAGTTCCAGTCCGTTGCCGCCGGCATCCGTATTGGCAGCGGGAGGATTCACACCGCGAGACTCGGGTTACGACGGGGCGACAGGAGATGACGACAATCCTTTCCCGGGTGGCCGGCTCGTTCGACGGTCGGCATCGCCATCAACGGGCCGCCGGGCGTTTCGGCTCCGTCAGCAGGAAGCGCAACGCCGTCAGGACCCGGCGCGGGTGCTTGCGGTGCATGGCCATGCCGAGCCAGTAGGCGGCTTCCTCGCGCCCCATCGCCTCGATGCCCTCGGCCACCGACCGGATGTTGGGACGGCTGCGCATGGGAGCGAGCGTGCGAAACAGCAGGCCGAGTGCGAGTGCCAAGTCCTCCGAGATCGGGTAGCCGTGCTTGCGCTCGTCCGCGCCTTGAACGGGCTTCAGTCCTGCGCTGGAGAGCTGTTTCAGCACCCGATGCTCGACGAGTTCCAGATTGCGGCCCTTGAGACCCGCGATGCGCACCGCCGTCGAGAGATGCGGAGTCGCGGCGGCCGGCATCTGCCAGATCTCGTACTCCGCGCCGCCGGGGCGTTGGCGCCGGACGCGGAGCTCGTAACGCGGCGCCGACTCCGGCGTCTCGCTCCGGGAGACCCGCTTGACTCGCGACGTCAACTGTCGAGCCCCCTCGCGGTCGCGGTGACGAAGGCGGCACCGCTTGCGAACTTCGACAGCCGTTCGCCCATCTTTTCCGCCGCGTCACCGTGCATGGAAAGACCATTGGCAAAGGTCAGCTCGAAACCGGCTTCGAGATCCCGGGAGGCGGCGTCGCGGAGCTGCGGCTCGAGGAACTCCCGTACCGGCTGCGCGTCCGGGACCGGTCCTCGGAACTCGAGCTCGAACGAGCCTCCGTCCCGTGTCTCGTAACCGCCGGTGAAGGTGACGACCTTGTCCGCTCCGGAGACCGCGCCGACCGTGCCCAGCAGCCGGAAAGCGTCCCCTGCTTCGAAGAGGCGGAGGGTCAGCATCCCGATCTTCTCGATGTTCCGGGCACGGGCCTGCTCCCAGAGCCGGGCGAGGGCTTCGGGGAGCAATCCCTCGGCGCTGAGCGTGCTCGGGTCCGGTGGCGGACCGACCGGCGGGACCGGCTCCGGCCCGCCTCCCGGTTCCGGTCCGGTCCCCGATCCCGGCCCCGGCTCGACGGGGGGTTCACCCGTGCGCAGGCCTGCACCCACCCGCGGCCAGATACCCTTGTTGATGGCATAGGTCATGGTCAGGATTACGGCCTGCTCGTCGATGACGATGGTGGCCGGCGGGTCGCCGGGACCGAACAGCAGCTCGCCCCGCTGGTAGACGTATTCCTCCCGCTCGATGCCTCGCCGAACCCCGCGGATGAATATGTCGTCTCCGCACAGAATGGGCAGGGCCGGATCGCGGCGGAACTCGTCGCGCAGGGCGCGGGTCGTGATCTGGCCGCGCCGGAGCGGCGTGCGGTCACGCACGTAGGCGGGGGAGTCCGGCTCGTCCTCGGCGAGCCGAAGCTTCGACAGGTCGCGGAGCGCCCGCACGATATGCCGCTGGCCCGTGCCCGGGCGGTCCGACGCCGATTGGACGTCGATGGCCGAATGCGCCAGGTCGATGCCGCTCGTGTCGATCCGGGCTCGCGATGGATAGAAGATGTGGCGGTAGCATTGCTGGACCGCGATCGCCAGCTCCTGCTCGGAACGCGCTTCCAGCTCGCGGAGCTTGTCCTGCTGGTGTTCCGCGAGGTCGACCAGGCGCTCGGGCTTCTTGAGATCCTGCAACGCCAAGCGCCGATGCGTCTTGCGCCGCATCTCCTCCTTGCGGGCGTCGTCCGCGGCCACGAACACCAGGTTGTTGCGCAGCGCCCGCAGGGCCGAGCCTTCCGAGCCCTTGCGGGAGTAGATGCGCTCGATCAACTCGGGGGCACGCTCCACCACACTGCCGACCGCCACTCCGTCATAGGCAAGCACGATCAGCTTGGGACGAGCGTCGCCGACCTCGTCCGGCACGTCGAAGGGTCCACCGGGAAAAAAGACCGCCTCGAAGGCCCCGCCCGCCCCCCCGCCGAAGATCCCCCGGATGCAGTCATCCAGGTACGCGCGCGCTTCGCCGGCATCGACGTGCTGTTCTTCGCGCCGGATGACCTGGCTCAGGTTAGCCTCGGCGAGGAAACGCATCGGTGCCCCCGGCCGGTCATCGAGATAGGCCGATTCCGCGATGAACTTCCGGCGCGCCTCTTCGATGAAGCTCGGGTCCGTCGCCGGCGCCAGAATCGAATAGCGAAGCTGCCGGGGAGAGAGGCCCTTCAGCGGGTCGTTGAATGCGAGGGTGTGCATGAAGATCGTGCGCGCGACGTGCGTGGCGTAGGGCGGCAGGCCGGCATGATGCTCGGCGTCGATCTCCTCGGCGAGCGCCCTTTTTTCCGCCCCGGCCACATCGTTCGCGAGCGCGGGCAGGTAGGCGGTCTGGCCGAGACGGGTGACGATCTCCTGCCGGATCGGCTCGTGGCCGGGGTCGATGTGATGGAGGTGAACCGCACTCGCATCCGCCGGCCGCTGCTGCCAGAGACGGGCGATGGTGCGCGCGAGAAGGCGCAGCATTCCCCGCACGCGCTGGAAGTTGCCCAGGGTGGCGGTCTTGGCGGTCAGCGTACCCAGCACTTCCGGGTGCAGAGGGTAGCTCGAGAGGAAGGTCTCGGCCGTCTCGGGACGGACGGCATCGCCCGAGAGTGCCTCGGCGTTGGCGGCCCAGAGCCCACGGTAGGCGGCGACGGCCGAGGCCGCCCGAGCGTCGTCGATGGTCTCGAAGAGCCGTCGGCGCAGCACCTGTGCCGTCTCGTCTTCCTCCGTGGGGTTGAGCAGGGTCGCCTTGCGGGCGGAGATGCTCTCTGCCTCCGCCATGCGGTCGGCGATGAACTGGTTCTCCGCGCTGTAGGCATCGGTCGCCCGCCCGCCCTTGCCGATCGCGAGGGTGTAGACGAGGACCGCGTTCGGCGATCCTTCCACCGCCTTGAACAGCGAGGTGAGGAAAGCCGACAACTGCTCGCCCGCGTCTTCGAGGCGCCGTACCTTGCGGAGATAGACCGAAAGCTCGTCGAGCAGGATCAATGCCGGCTCGTCGCCGAAGAGTTCGCGCAGGGTTCCCGCACCCGGCGCGATGCGTCGCTCGTCGCTGTTGCGCACGCGCTCGTACCCCGCCGCGCCGGCCAGCTCGAAAGCGATTTCTCCCCAGGGCGTATAGGCACGTACACCGTCGTCCGGCCCGCCCATCGCGCGTCCGTTCGCGGGGTCCGCATTCTCCCCGTCGAAGGCCGCGACGCGCACGGGACCTCGCGGGAGCAGGACGGGATCCACGAACTCGGCGGCGTTGCTCACCTTCGTCATGCCCCGCGACGCGTGTGCGAGCGCGATGAGCCCGTGGGTCTTGCCGCCACCGTAGGACGTATCGAGGCGGAAGATCGCGGCGACCTCGCCGCCGGATCCACTCAAACGCCGGCACACGTTGGCGAGAAGGTTCCTGAGCCCCCGCGTGGGCCACGTGTAGGCGAAGAAGCGGTCGGGGTCCAGATATTCGGAGTTGCCTCTGCCGGCAATGACCGAGGCGAGGTCGGCCGCGAAGTCCGCCTCGGCGACCGCGCCGCGCAGCACGTCCTCCCGCGGGTGGCAGGTCTCGAATATCGTCGGGATCGTCACGCCTTGCTCCTCGCCTCACCCGGCAATGGTCTCACCCAACCTGCTGCCGGATAGACGGATTGTGGCACAACCGCCGCAGCCGCAATCGGCACCCGCGATACCGGGTCATCCGCTGCGGTTCCGGCATCGAAGCCCTCGGTGCCGGGCGTCTCGGCGATCCTCCCAAGGCCACCCGTCATCGACGCAGCGCGTCAACCGTCGGACATTGGAATCGCCTCGGCGCACGCATCCGGGGCGAGGCCGGCGTCCCATTCCGTGTCCCCCAGTGCCGGGTGGTGGACTCTGCGAAGCAGGCAGCCAACGCTCGGCAGGATGCGCGACACGATCTCCTCCACCCCCGCTTCGTTGGGATGGATGCCGTCGCTCTGGTTCAGGGCGACCACGCTCGCGACCCCGTCCAGCAGGAATGGGTAGAGGAGCGCGGCGTGCCGGGCGGCTATCTCCGCGTACATCGCATCGAAGCGCGTCACGTAGTCCGCACCGAGATTGCGGGGAGCGAGCATGCCCGCGATGAGCACCGGCAGGCCTCGCTCGGCGAGCGCGCGAGTGAGCCGGTCGAGGTTGTCGCGGGTGATGTCGGGGTCCAGCGCGCGAAGGGCGTCGTTCGCGCCGAGGGCCACGATGACCGCGTGCGGGTCGTCCGCGAGCGCCCATTCCAGGCGCGCGAGTCCGCCCGCGCTCGTGTCTCCCGACACGCCGGCGTTGATCACCTCGACTTCGAATCCGCGCTCGCGGAGGGCGGCCTCGAGGCGGACCGGCAGCGCGGCCCGGGGGGCGACGCCGTAGCCGGCCGTCAGGCTGTCGCCGAGCATGAGAATGCGGATCGCTCCGGCGCCCTCTTCCCCGCTCACTGCTGCGACCGCCGAGGACAGCAGCAGCGCCACCGCGACTCCAGGAAGGTGGGGGAACGCGCGGGAGACGAGCGCCCGGAGGGCGCCCGTCGGCAAGAGTAAAGATATGTAAAGTTGCGCAAAGTAGTCGCGAAGAGTGCCTTTGCGCGCGGTCTCGCTTGCTATGCTGAACGCAACCTGCCGATCCATCCGGAACAATGCCCGCCCTCTCCCGATCCATCGTAACGTTGCGGAGTCTAAGCGTCACGCTCGAGGCGAGCGCCGGCCCGGTCGAGGTCCTCCGCGGCATCGACCTCGATCTGGGTTCCGGGGAGAGCGTCAGCGTGGTGGGCCCTTCGGGGGCGGGCAAGACCACCCTGCTCATGGTCATCGGCGGGCTGGAACGGCCGTCCCGGGGGGAGGTCACGGTGGCCGGGCACGCGCTCGGCGCCCTCGACGAAGACCGACTCGCCCGCTTCCGGGGCCGGCACGTCGGGATCGTCTTCCAGTCCTTCCACCTCATCCCCACCATGACCGCGCTCGAGAACGTGGCCGCGCCGAGAGAGCTCGCGGGGGAGAGCGATGCGTTCGACCGCGCCCGGGGCGAGCTCGCCGCGGTGGGCCTCGCTCACCGGCTGCACCACTTCCCCGGTGAGCTCTCCGGAGGCGAGCAGCAGCGCACCGCAATCGCCCGCGCGCTCGTCAACCGGCCGGAGGTCCTCCTCGCGGACGAGCCGACCGGAAACCTCGACGCCGCGACCGGCGCCCAGGTGATGGAGCACCTGCTCGACCGCAGCCGGGACGAGGGAGCCACCCTGGTGCTGATCACGCACGAAGCGCGGCTCGCCGCCCGGTGCGACCGCTCCGTGCGCATGGCGGACGGGCGAATCGAGACGTTCTCGCCGGCATAGGGCGCTTGGCATCGATGCACCCTCCACGCGTCGGGCCCGACGGGGTCGAGTGCGGCCCGCTCCCCACCACGGTCATGGCGAGTGCGCGTCACCGGCGCCGCCTCCCCCTTGCGGCGCTTGCCCGTCCGGGCTCGCCGCTGCGGAACCCTGACCCGCACGACGCGCGAAGCGGGAGCATGGAGATGAGGGGAGGTCCGCGTCCGCGGCGCTGAAGCATGGCGGACGGCAACGTGAGCGCGATCGCCCTGCGCCTCGCCGCGCGCGAGCTGCGCCACGGGCTGCGCGGATTCGGGGTGTTCCTCGCCTGCCTCGCGCTCGGGGTCGCGGCCATCGCCGGAGTGCTGTCCACCACCAGCTCGATCGTGACCGGACTCCGCGCGGACGGCCGGGAAGTCCTCGGAGGGGACATCGCGCTGCGCGCCGTGTACCGCGACCTGAACGAGCGGGAACGCGCTCACGTGGAGCGCACGGCGGCGTCCATGACGCACTTCGCCGAGATGCGCACCATGGCGAGGCTGCCGGATGCGGGGTCGGGAGTGCTCGTCGAGCTCAAGGCGGTGGACGGCCGTTACCCGCTCTTCGGCGTGCTCGAAGCCGAACGCGACGACGGCAGCGCCCTGCCGATAGAGAGCGCGCTCGCGCGCCGCGCGGACGCCTGGGGCGCGCTCGTCGACCCCGCGCTGATCGACCGCCTCGGCCTCGGGGAAGGATCGTCGCTCGTGGTCGGAGGCATGGAGCTCGAGGTGCGGGGCGTTCTCCGGCGCGAACCCGACCGCGCGGGGTCGGGCGGACCCTTCGGTTTCTGGCCTCGGGTCATGATCGGCGAGGACGCGCTCGCGGAGTCCGGACTGCTGCGCGAGGGCAGCCTGGTCTACCATCAGTACGCGCTTCGGCTGCCCGAGGGCGCGCAGGCGAACGAGGCGGCGGCGGAGCTCTCGGCCCGTCTTCGCGACGGAGGATGGCAGGTACGCACCTACGAGGATGCGGCCCCCGGAATCCAGCGGATGGTGGAGCGCCTCGGCTCCTTTCTCAGCCTGGTCGGCCTCACCGCCCTCCTCGTGGGCGGGGTGGGCGTCGGCAACGCGGTGCGGGCCTGGCTGGACACGCGGCTCGGAGTGATCGCCACCCTCAAGTGCATTGGCGCATCCCGCCCCCTCGTCTTCTCGATGTACCTCATCCAGTTGATGGTGCTCGCCGCCGCGGGCGTGCTCGCCGGACTCGCGCTGGGCGCCCTCGCTCCCGTGGCCGTCGCACGGGCGATCTCCCCGCTCCTGCCGACGCCGATTGCGCTCGGCATCTATCCGGAAGCGCTCGGCTTGAGCGCGCTCTTCGGACTGCTCACCGCTCTCACCTTCACGCTCTGGCCCCTGTCCCGGGCCCAGGAGACTCCGGCCGTCGCGCTTTTCCGAGGCGTCGGCACCGGCACCCGACCCGGACGACCCGGGCATCTCGCCGCCGCCCTCGCGGGCGGAGCCGCTCTCGCAATCCTCGCGGTGTGGAGCGCCCCCGACCGGGAGTTCGCGCTCTGGTTCGCGGGCGGCGCGGCCCTCGTGCTGCTCGGGTTTCGCGCCGCCGGGTGGGCGGTGGTGCGCAGCACGGGCGCCCTCCATCGGCGGGGCCGCTCCCGCGTGGCGGCCGGTCCCCGCCGGGGCGCCGCCCCGCGCCTGCGGATCGCGGTGTCGAATCTCCACCGGCCGGGAAACACGACGGCCGACGTCGTGCTGTCGCTGGGGCTCGGCCTGACCGTGCTCATCGCGGTCGCGCTCGTGGAAGGGAACCTCCGGCGCAGCATCGCCGATTCGCTGCCCGAAGACGCGCCCGCCTTCTTCTTTCTGGGCATCGAGTCGGAGCGAATCGATGCCTTCGAGGCAACGCTGGCGGAGATCGAGGGCGCCGGCCGCTTCCGATCGGTGCCCTTTCTGCGGGGACGCATCATCAGGGTGAAGGGCCGGGATCCGGAGCAGGCGCTGATCGACGACGAGCACTCGTGGCTTATCGAGGGCGACCGGGGGCTGAGCTATGCCCTGACCCCGCCCGACAACCCGGTGGTGGCGGGTGAGTGGTGGCCACCGGACTACAGGGGACCTCCGCTTCTGTCCGTCGACGTCGACGTCATCGACGCCTTCGGGCTCGAGCTCGGCGACACCATCACGCTCAACGTACTCGGCCGCGAGCTGCGCGCGGAGGTCCGCCACGTTCGAGAGGTGGAATGGCAGGGCATGCGGCTCAACTTCGCCCTTCTCCTCTCCCCGGAGCCGCTGCGCCGGGCGCCGCACGGCTACGTCGCGACCGTGCGCGCGGCGCGGAACGCGGAAACCCGCATCGAGCGAACCCTGGCCCGTGAATTTCCGCAGGTGACGGTCGTTCGGGTGCGGGAAGCGCTCGGAAGAGTGGCGGAGATCATGGGCAGCATCGCCGCCTCCGCGCGCGCCGTCGGCGGCGTCACCCTGCTCTCCGGCGCGCTGGTGCTGGCGGGAGCGGTCTCCGCCGGCCACCGGCGGCGCACCTACGAGAGCGTCGTGCTCAAGGTTCTCGGAGTGCGGCGACGCGAGATCGTCCTCATCCATGCCGTGGAGTACGCACTGCTCGGACTGCTCACCGGGGCGATCGCCGCGGCGGCCGGCACCGCCACCGCGTGGGCGGTGGTCACCCGGGTGCTCGACCAGGAATGGACCTTCCTCCCCGGCACGGTCGCGGCCACCGCTTCACTGTGCATCGTGCTCACGCTCGGACTCGGTCTGCTCGGCACATGGCGCGCGCTCGGCGAATCCGCCTCGCCCTACCTCCGGAACGAGTAGGCGGACAGGTTCCCGGCTGCAATGCGGTGCCCGGATGCTATCCTGCGCGGCTCCGGAGCCGGCGGCAGCGGGCGGGCCGGAAGGCGGGAGTGGCGGAATCGGTAGACGCGGCGGCCTCAAAAGCCGCTGTCCGAAAGGGCTTGGGGGTTCGAGTCCCCCCTCCCGTACCAACCACGCCCGCGGGCGGCGTTCTTCGGCATCGCCCAATCCGGAACAGACTTGCCCCCCTTGTTCCACCGATTTCCTGCTGCGGACGCCGATCCACTTGCGGCAGCGGGCCGTACTCGCTCGACGCGTTTCGACGTAGTGTCGGCTACGACCTCAGCGCCTCTCCGAGGCGTGGTGACTTGAGGCGGTTCAGCCGCCCCGACAATCGTCAGGCCGGTCCCGGCCCGAGGGTGCAGGAGACATTGTCGATGAGGCGTGCGGGCCCGAGCCATGCCGCCGCGAGCACGACGAGCTCCCGGTCTTCCGGAGCCGGCGATTCCAGGTCCCCGGCCCGCCTCACGCTGAAGTAATCCGGCCGGAATCCGGCTCGCTCCAGCGCCTTCATGTAATGAAGGCCGAGCGCGTGGTAGTCCCGTTCTCCGCTTCGGATCCGCTCGGACGCCTCGCGCAGGGAGCGGTACAGGATGGGGGCGCGGCGCCTGTCCGCCGGAGCGAGGTAGCGGTTGCGGGAGCTCATGGCGAGGCCGTCCGCCTCGCGCACCGTGGGCACCGATTCAACGGCAACCGGCAGCTTGAGATGGTCGACCAGGCGCCTCACGACCAGGAGCTGCTGGTAGTCCTTCTCGCCGAACAGGGCCACGTGCGGCTGCACGGCGTTCAGGAGCATCGTCACGACGGTGGCCACGCCCCGAAAGAAGGTCGGACGCATCGCCCCGCAGAGAATCGACCCCAGCCCCGGCACCTCGACGCGGGTGCTGTTCTCCGGACCCGCCGGATAGATCTCGGAGATCGGAGGCAGGAACACGAGATCCACATCGAGGACCTCCAGGCGCTCGATGTCGGTCTCGGTGCTGCGTGGATAGCTGTCGAAGTCCTCGCCTTCCGCGAACTGAAAGGGATTGACGAAGATGCTGACGACCGTGAACGGGGCCACTTCTCGGGAGCGGCGCACCAGCGCGAGATGCCCGCCGTGGAGATCGCCCATAGTCGGCACGAGCGCGATGCGCTCGCCGGCCCGGCGCGGAACGGCGAGGAATGCGCGCACTTCGGCGCAGCTTCGCGCTATCTCCACCACGCCGCGAATCGCGCTCCGCCCCTGTCCTCCGACGCAAGCTCCCCCGGGGAGCCGCGACCAGGGCGCTCAGGCCGGCGTTTCATGCTCCGCCGGGTCCCGCTGCCCTCTCCTTCTCCTCCGGCGCCGGCGACGAGGCGAGCGGGCAGGAGGAGCGACCAGCGCATCACGCTCCTCGCCCTCCGATTCCAGGAGCCGGGTCCACCAGTCGCACTGCTCCTGCACCGGCTCGCCGGCCTGCGCACGCAACACGAGGAAGTCGTAGGCGGCGCGAAAGCGAAGGCGTCCGGCGAGGCCGAGGGCGCCCCGCCCCCGGCGAGTGGAGAGGCTCGGCTGCATGTCCCATATCTCGCGCGTCACGATGGAGCAGCGCCGGGGAATGGAAACCCTCGCCAGTTCCCGCGCCACGACCCTCGCGCCCGCGGACTCAATCGCCTGCGCTTCGCCCTCGCCGTGCCCGCGCAAGAGGTCGGCCTCGCGGCGCAGCGCGGGCCAGAGGAGAGCCGCGAACAGATACGCCGGAGTCACCGGCTTTTCCTGGGCTACGCGCGCGTCGGTGCTCGAGAGCGCCCGCTCGATGAAGGCGCTCGCGGCTTCGGCTTCCGCTTCGGACTCCGATGCGAGGCAGGCATCGATATCGGGAAAGAGGAGCTCGAACATGCCGTGCCGGCGCAGCAGCGAGAAGGACCGGCACGCCGCGCCGCCGAGAAAGATCTTGACCACTTCCTCGTAGAGGCGCGACGGCGGGACCTCGAGCAGCCACTCGCGGCATGCGGGAATCGCATCCCTGATCGCCGGGTCGATGCGGAATCCGAGCTTGGCGGCGAAACGGATCGCGCGCAGCATCCGCACCGGATCCTCCCGGAACCTCAGCTTCGGATCCCCAATCAGGCGCAGCCGGCTCTCCTTGAGGTCCGGCATGCCGCCGGTGTAATCGACCACCGAGAAATCGGCGATGTTGTAGTACAGGCTGTTGACCGAGAAATCCCGTCGCCAGGCGTCTTCCTCCAGTGAGCCGTAGACGTTGTCCCTCACTACGCGGCCGTTCACCGTCACCCGTTGCTGGTGCCTGTCTTCCCCCGCGTTGCCGCCCGCGGCGCGAAAGGTCGCGACTTCCACGATCTCGCGTCCGACCCGCACGTGGGCGAGAACGAATCGCCGCCCGATCAGCCGGCAGCTTCGAAAGCAGGCGCGAATCTGCTCGGGTGTCGCGTCGGTGGCGACGTCGAAGTCCTTGGGCTTGCGCCCGAGCAGGAGGTCCCGGACGCCGCCGCCCACGAGATATGCCTCGTACCCGGCGTTGCGCAGGGTATAGAGAACTTTCAGTGCGGCCCTGCTGATGTCGGCCCGGGAGACGCTGTGCTCGGGGCGTGCGTAGACGACCGGAGTCGAAATCTTGCTGGAATCCGTGTTGATGAAGCTTCGCCCCGCTGTCCGTGCCCCGCCGCGCAACCGGTCACGGTCCGACTCGTCATGGCGGACGAACGCGGCGCGACCGTGTTTCTCGATGCGGATTTCGTCGCCGGAAGGCCGGTATGTCCTTGAAGCCTGAGGTTCTGGTCGAAGCCGGGAAGGCCTGACCATGCGCGCCTTCGCGGAGCAACGTGCATCATGTCCCCGCAGCACGCGAAGCTGCGTGTTGAGCGACCTGCTGCCGAGCGTATAATACCAGCCGCTCGGCCTGCGTCCACTCGCAGGGCGTGCGCCCGCTCCCTTCGTCTAGCGGCCCAGGATACCGCCCTCTCACGGCGGGGACAGGGGTTCGAGTCCCCTAGGGAGCGCCAAACCGACTCATCAACCTGCGCGCGCAGCGATCGCTCTACAGCGTGGTCATCACCCTCGCCATCGGGCTGGTCACCGCGCTCCTGCGGCTGTCGAACTCGTTCGCCGGAAGGATCGTCACATGCGCCCTGGCATTCGACCGGCTGGAGCGTCGCATGGCGGTCGATCGGTGACGGAGAACGAAACGACATGAGCGAAGCGCCCACCCGCATCCACTGCACCATCGATCTGGAGGCTCCCGGACGCCGGGTGGGCCGGCTCGAGGTCAGGCACTCCGACAACCGTCACGCCTACGGGATCATCCCGGTACCGATCGCCTGCATCGGCGGCGGGCGGGGGCCGACCGTGCTCGTCACCGCCGGCAACCACGGCGACGAGCACGAGGGCAGGATCATCGCGCGGCGGCTCGTGCGCGAGCTCGACCCCGCGCAGGTGCGCGGGCGCCTCATCGTCATGCCGGCGTTGAACTACCCGGCGGTCCTGGAGGATTCAAGGGTGTCGCCGCTCGACGGCGGCAACATGAACCGCGCGTATCCGGGGGATGCGGGCGGCACGCCGACCTTCGCCATCGCCCACTACGTGGAGTCGGTGCTGCTGCCGAGGTGCGACGCGGCGCTGGACCTGCACTCCGGCGGCAAGGTGTCGGAGTACCTGCCGTGCGCGTTTCTCGTCGAGAGCGGAGACCGGGATCTGATGTCGGCCAAGCTCGACGCGGTCAAGGCGTTCGGGGCGCCGGTCACCACCGTGGTGTCCGCCACCGCGGACCCGCGCTCGCTCTCGGGGGCGGCGGACCGTCACGGGGTGGTGAGCCTCGCGACCGAGCTCGGCGGGGCGGGGACGGTGGACCTCGACGCCCTGGCCGTCGGCGAGGCGGGCACGCGGCGGTGGCTCGCCCATGTCGGCCTCCTGAAGCAGGAGGTTGCGTCGCCCGCCGCTGCGACCCGCTTCCTCCGGACCCGGGACCGCAACGACTTCGTCGTCGCGCCGATGGACGGGTTGTTCGAGCCGCGGGTCCGCCTCGGGGACAGGGTGAGGGCGCGCGACATCGCGGGCATCGTGCACCCGGTGGACGATCCCGAGCGCGAGGGAGTGGAGGTGCGCTTCTCCTCCGCCGGAGTCGTCGTGTGCCGCCGGGTGCCCGCGCGTACCCTGCGCGGCGACTATCTCTTCCACGTCGGCGAGCCGGTAGAGGAGGAGTCGTTGCGGGTCTCGAAGGAGTCCTCATGAACCACGAGAGGACGAAGGGATGACCGGCAATGCGGTAATCGAGCTCGAAGGCGTAAACGAGTGGTTCGGCGACTTCCACGTGCTCGAGGACATCGATCTGACCATTCGCGAACGCGAGCGGGTGGTCGTCTGCGGGCCGTCCGGGTCCGGCAGGTCCACCGTCATCCGCTGCATCAACCGCCTGGAGGAGCACCAGGAGGGACGCATCGTGGTCGACGGCCAGGAGCTCGACGACGACACGTAGAACGCAGAGGCGGCTAGAGGCACTCCACGAGCCGGCGGTAGATCAGCGTGGTCTCGGGAGCGGGCTTCCCGGTGCGCTCGGCCGCGAGTGTGGAACGCAGGCGATCGTAGATGTCGATCGCCTGCGCGAAGCGGCCCAGTTCCCGGTAGCAGAGCATCAGGCGGCGGTAGAGCCCTTCCGCAACCTGGTCCGCTTCGATGCCCCGCTCGTAGCAGTCGGCGGCCCTCTCCCATTGCTCATGGGCCTCGAAGTACCGCGCAAGGTCTCCCACGGAACGGAGAAAGCTGTTTCTCAGCCTCCCGCGCAGGAACAGGAAGCGGGGATGGTTGCCTTCACTGCCCATGAAGGGACCGCGATAGAGCGAAAAGAGCTCTTCCGCCCACCCCTCGAGCTGATCTTCGAACTCGCCGGGCAAGGCGAGGCGCCGTCCCTTGTCGATGGCCACGGTCACGGCCTCGAACGCGCGCAGGTCCAGCCAGCACCGGCACGAATCGATGCTCAGGCGTCCGTAGCGCAGCGAGATCAGACGGTCCTCGCCCATCACCTTTCGCAGTCGATGGAGGGTGGTCGTCAATGAGCCGTACGCGTAGTCGGCGTCGATTCTGGGCCAGAGGGAACCCGCCAGGCGCGACTCCGAGACGTTCCGTGCCCCGAACCCGATCAGCGCCTTGAGCAGATCGAGCGGCTTCCTCTGGAGCCTGGTCTGCATGCCGAGCGTGCTTCCGTCGCGCTGCAGCTCGAAGTCGCCGAAGGTCTGTATCCGAAAGCGCCACGGCCAGCTCCGGCTCCGGCGTGCATCGCCCTCGGGCACGAGGGAGCGTATCCTCACGAGCCGGCTCACGTAGTCGACTTCGATTCTCTCGTCGAGCGCCCACGCACAGAGCTTCGATACGGTCACCGGCCTCCACCCGAGAAAGTGGGTGTAGTCGTTCTCCCGGCCGATCCGCAGCGCACGGCGCAACGCGGCCAGGCCTTGCCGGCGAAGGCCGTGGCTCAACGCGACGTAGGCGAAGATCATGAACTCGTAGAACTCGAGCCACCGGTTGCGAATGAGCCGAACCAGAGAACGCGCCCGCAGCAGGTGGGTGACGGCGCGCTCGTCGTCTCCGAGATCGCTCAGGAGCTGGGCGATGGCGACGCGACTCATGACCTCCTGGAGGGGACAGCCACACTCCACCGCGAGGCCGAGCGCGGTCTTCTGGTTCTGAAAGGCCGCCACCGGATCGCCGGCCAGCAAGTGGAGCCACGCGGAGCAGAAGTGGAACATGGCGCGCTCCAGGGACCGCATGCCGTCGAGGTGCTCGTGGATTCGGGAAAGAAAGTCGCGGGCGACATCGAGGTCACCGGCTCCCAGGGCGCCCGCGGCGCCATTCACCAGCAGGTGGAGCGTCCACCGCCTCACCTCGGTGGCCCGTTCGATCTCCAGGCCCTCGTTCACGGCGGCGAGGCAACTGTCCCGATCCCCGGTGAACATGTGGTAGGACGACTCGACGTAGCGGAGCGCCCGCATCGGGACCGGGGGCACGAGCGACGTGCGCCCGACTCTCCGCATCGCGCTGATCATCTCGTGCGCGCGCGGGAACTCTCCCGTGTAGATGAGGGCGACCGCGAGGAGCCATCTCGCTCGAGCGAGGGCGCCGGGCTCCTCTATGTCGTGAATGCGCCGGCGTGCACGCACCGACCAGCTCTGCAGAGCGGAGTGATAGGGCTGCCGCAGCACCAGCGAGAGGAAGAGGCTCACGGTGGCGCGGGCTTCGGCCTCCGGCGAACGCGGAACGTCCTCTTCGAGCAGCCCGATGGAGGCTTCGATCCAGCGATCCAGCCGAACGAAATCGTCAAGCTCACAGATGATCGTCTCCATCGCCCCGGAGCAGGCAAGCAGCAGGGCGTCATGGTTCGGCCGCGCGCTCTGCCGGAACAGCGCGAAGGCACGCTCGAAGAGCCGGCGGCCTTCCCGCGGAGACCGGCAGGCGCAGCACGTGGCCCGCCAGTAGTGAATCCACGCGTCCTCGGCCACGACTTCGCCCGGAAGCGATGCGAGCCATCGTTCCAGCGTTTCTACGCGGCCCACCCTGACCAGGTGCGGCGCCTGGGCCAGAACCAGTCGAACGAGCGCGCTCCAGTCTTCATCGCGACGCAGGAGCTCCGCCAACTCGTCGTGGGCGCCCGCCGACTCGAGCAGAACCCGCGCACGGCTGAGCAGATTCCGCCGAACGTGCTCCTCGATCTCCACCCCGGCGCGAGCGCGGAGCATGTCCGCGAGCAGGGGATGAAATCGGTACATGGGCTCCTGGCCGCCCCGCCTCAATTCGATGAGGTGCTGCCCGCGATGCAGTCGATCCAGAATGTCGCCCGCGCACGGCTCCGAGGCCAGGTCGGAAGCCATCGACGGACTCGTTTCGGTGAGGAACGCCGTCTTGAGAAGCAGCGCCCGGGTTCTGGAATCGAATCCCCGCAGAACCTCTCCCCCCAGGTAGTCGAACGCGAGCTGCCGCGAGGACAGGTCCGGGACATCGGCCACGCGGCCCTCGCATACGACCTGGTCGAGCATGAGAACCAGCCCGGCCGCCCAGCCCTGCGTCTTCTCGTAGAGCTGCTCCCGCGCGGGCTCGGCGCAGGCGCCATCCCATTGGTCGACGACCGCGTCCGACTCCTCCCGTGTGAGCCGCAGCGCATCCCAACCCACGACTTCGATCTCGCGGTTCACTCGCAGGCGGGCCATCGAAGGAGGGGGCTCGCCGCGGCTCAACACCATCACGCAACCTTCGGGAGGCGTCTCGGAGATCGCAATCTCGACCACCCGGTGGAGCGGCGACTGCGGAGCGATCTCGTGGTAGTCGTCGAGCACCAGCACGAAGGGTTCGGCGTGCTCGCCGAAGAAGGCTCGGAAGTAACGCCGGGTGAAGGCCGACAGCGCCTCGAGGTGCTCGGACGAAAAGACCGGCAGGGACCGAGTGGAATCCCGTCCGGGGTCGCGGCTCAGGTAGTGGAAGAATGTGGCAACGTCCGAGTCGTGGACGTCGACCTGGTACCAGCGCGACTCGAGCCCGCGTTCGCTGAGGTAGCTCGCAACGAGGGCGGTCTTGCCGCAGCCCGCTCCGGCATTGATCCATACCCCGGAAGAGCGCCGAGAACGGTCGAGCAACTCGAAGAGTCGCTCCCGGGGGAGCACCCGGGCAAGTCGGGGATGGCTGGTCTTTGCGAGTCCCGGACGCGGCGACACCGGCGAGCGCCTTTCCGGCGAAGAGCCTCCATTCTATCCACGAGCAAGTGGGCGGTAAGGCGTGTACTTCATGTGTAAGGAATCTGTAAGTCGCCTGTAAGTACACTGAAATGCGTTCTCCGACCTCCGCCTCGACAATGACGACCGCATGAGCAGGCTTCCGACTCCTTCCCAAGACCAGACGGACGCGACCCAGAGGGTCGACAAGTGGCTGTGGGCCGCCCGCTTCTTCAAGACGCGCAGCCTGGCGGCCCAGGCCGTCTCCGGAGGCAAGGTCGAAGTCGACGGGACGCGCGTCAAGCCGGCCCGGCGGATTCGCACCGGAGAGCGGCTGACCATCCGGCGGGGAGTGATGCAATGGGTGGTCGTGGTGCAGGGCCTCAACCGGGAGCGGCGACCCGCCCGCGAGGCGGCCCTGCTCTACGAGGAGACGCCGGAGAGCCGGGCGGCGCGGAGCAGCGAGGAAGAGCGCCGCCGGCAGGCGCAGGCGCGCCGGGAGCGTGGACTCGGCCGACCCACCAAGCGGGAACGACGCGAGCTCGATCGCATCAAGCGCCCGGACTGAGCCGCTCCACCGTCACCGACATCGGCAGGCCGGATCCCGGATGCCCGGCGGCGCCGGGCGGGACAGAGGGTCACGGTGGATGCTCGAGGCGGAGGCTACTCTCCGGGCGGCCACAGCCACGCCGCGCCCCGCACCCCGCTCGAGTCGCCATGGACGGGGGGCAGCAGGCGGGTGTCCACGCGGTCCGAGAATACGAACTCGCCCCACCGGCGCGGGACGTTGCGATAGAGGCGCTCGATCCCGGACAGACCGCCTCCGAGCACGATGACATCGGGGTCGAAGACGTTGATCACGTTTGCGAGCGCCTTGGCCATGCGCCTCTCGTAGCGTTCCAGGCACCGGGCGGCGCCCGCGTCGCTGTCCGCAATGGCGACGATCTCCCGGGGAGAGAGGGACACGCCCTCGACCTCCCGGTAGTCCCGGGCCATGCCGGGTCCGGAGAGGAACACCTCGACACAGCCGCGGCGCCCGCAGTAGCACCGCGGTCCCGGACTCTCCCCGGCCTCCGGCCAGGGCATCGGGTTGTGGCCCCACTCCCCCGCAATCGCGTTTCGCCCGGTGAGCAGACGGCCGGACACCACCAGTCCGCCTCCGGTCCCGGTGCCGACGATGACCCCGAACACGAGCGCCGTTCCCTTTCCCGCGCCGTCCACCGCCTCGGAGAGCGCGAAGCAATTGGCGTCGTTGGCGATACGAATCTCACGGCCGAGGGCGGCGGAGAGGTCGCGGTCCAGCCGGCGGCCGTTCAGAGCGGTCGAATTGGCGTTCTTGATGCGGCCGGTCGCGGGCGAGATCGCGCCGGGCGTTCCCACGCCCACCTTCGCGCCCGGACCGATCTCGTCCTCGATTTCCCGAACCAGGGAGACGATGGCGTCCAGCGTCTCGCGGTAGGAGTGCGATGGCGTCTCGCGGCGACGGCGCAGGACGATTCGGCCCCCATCGTCCATCGCCACCGCCTCGGTCTTCGTGCCGCCGAGGTCTACTCCGATGCGCATCGCCGGAAACGCTGCGCTATCATCGAAATCCTTTCTCCGGGCCCGGTCGCGGCCCACTCTACCACGCCCTTGCTCGCACTCATCCGTCCCTTCTTCTCCATCTGTCTGCTCAGACTGCGGCCCCAGGATCTGCCGGCATCGAGCCTGCTTCTGGCCCTGTCGATGCTCGCCTACACCGCCTGCACCGCGCTTGCGCACTCCGCGCTTCTCTCTCCCCTCGATGCGGTGATCGGCGGTGTGGTGGACGCGCTCCTGCTCTGCGGACTCACGCTGTCGCTGCTCGCCCTGCATCGCCGCTGGGCGCGCGCGGTGCAGACCCTGACCGCGCTGGTCGGAGCGGGCGCCGTGACCACGCTGGTCGCAATCCCCTTCCTCGCCTGGCGGGTCGGGGTCATGCGGGCTGGCGCTCCCGCCGGGATCGAGATGGCGTTCATCGCGATGATCGTGGTATGGAACCTGGCGGTCATCGCCCACGTGCTGCGCCACGCGCTGTCCACGTCCTTCGCGGTCGCGGTGGTCATCGCCATCGTCATGTACCTGGTGTCGTCGCAGGTTCTGAGCGTGATGCTCGAAGGCCGGATGACCCTCTGAAGGCCGCCCCGCTGGACCTGTACATCCTCGGAATCTGCGGCACCTTCATGGGAGGGGTGGCGGTGCTCGCCCGCGCCCTCGGACACCGCGTGCGCGGCGCGGACGAGAGAGCCTATCCGCCGATGAGCGAGGTCCTGCGCTCGGCCGGCATCGCGGTCTCGGAGGGCTATGACCCCGCCCGTCTCGATCCGGTTCCGGACTGCGTGCTCATCGGCAACGCCATGACCCGAGGCAACCCCGCGGTCGAGCACGTGCTCAACCGCGGACTCCCCTTCGCCTCCGGTCCCCAGTGGCTGGCGGAGCGGGTCCTGGCGGGGCGGCCGGTGCTCGCAGTCTCCGGAACCCACGGCAAGACGAGCACCGCCAGCATGCTCGCCCAGGTTCTCGAGCAGTCGGGACGCGAGCCGGGCTTTCTGATTGGGGGCGTTCCGAGGGATTTCGGAGTGAGCGCGCGCCTCGGCGCCCGCAACGCCCCCTTCGTGGTGGAGGCGGACGAGTACGATTCGGCTTTCTTCGACAAGCGCTCGAAGTTCGTTCACTACCGGCCCCGCACCCTGGTCATCAACAACATCGAGTTCGACCACGCCGACATCTTCGACGACCTCGCGGCCATACGAAGGCAGTTCCACCACCTGGTACGCACGGTGCCCGGTGAGGGACTGATCATTCGCGCGCAGCCCGAGGAGGAGATCGATCGGGTCCTGGCGCTCGGTTGCTGGAGCGCGATCGAGAGCTTCGGGCTGGGCGAGGGAGACTGGAGGGCCCGGGCGCTGGTTCCCGACGGCAGCGCCTTCGAGACATGGCACGCCGGGAAGAAGGTGGGGCAGGTCCGATGGGGGCTCATCGGCCGCCACAACGTGATGAACGCGCTCGCCGCGCTCGCCGCTGCGAGTCATGCCGGCGTCGACCCCGAGCAGGCCTGCCGCGCCCTGGACCGTTTCCGCGGCGTGAGGCGGCGCCTGGAGCTGCGCGGGTGCGTCGCCGGCATCCGGGTGTACGACGACTTCGCGCACCATCCGAGCGCCGTCGCGTCGACGCTCGAGGGCCTGCGGGCCCGGGTCGGGGGAGATCGGATCCTCGCGGTTCTCGACCTCGCGTCGAACACCATGCGCAGCGGAGCGCACCGCGAGACCCTGGGAGCGGCGATGGCGGCCGCCGATCTGGCGTGGCTGTACCGGCGCCCGGGCGTGGGCTGGGAGCCTCGTCCCTCTTCGGGGCGCGGACCCGCGATCCGCTCTCGCGGCAGCACCCGGGCCATCGTGGAGGAATGCAGCGCGGCTGCCCGGGCGGGCGATCACGTTCTCGTGATGAGCAACGGCCACTTCGAGGGCGTGGCGGATCGCCTCGTGGAGGCACTCACCCGCAGGACGGGGAGTGGAGGCGCCGCCACCATCGACGTCCCGTCCTGAACCTCCGTCCTCCTCACCTCTCCACGATGTTGTGCTCGGGCCCGAAGGGGAAGCCGGTGACGTTCTCCGCCCCTTCCTCGTTCACGATCAGAATGTCGTGCTCCCGGTAGCCGCCGGCCCCCTCTTCGCCCTGCGGAATCGTGATCATCGGCTCCATCGAGACGACCATGCCCGCGGCCAGCACCGTGTCCACGTCCTCGCGGAGTTCCAGGCCGGCCTCGCGTCCGTAGTAGTGGCACAGGGTGCCGAAGGAGTGTCCGTACCCGAAGGTGCGGTAGTCCAGCAGGCCGTGGCGGGCATAGATCTCGTTGAGCTCGGCCGCGATGTCGCAACAACGCGCCCCGGGACGAATCAGCTCGCATCCCCGGCGGTGGACCTCGACGTTCGTCTCCCAGAGGCGAAGCGCGCGAGCGCCGGGCTCACCAAGAAAGAGAGTGCGCTCGAGCGCATGGTAGTAGCCGGAGATCATGGCGAAGCAGTTCAGGCTCAGGATGTCTCCTCGCTCGACGGCCCGGGTGGTGACGGGATTGTGCGCGCCGTCGGTGTTGATGCCCGACTGAAACCAGGTCCAGGTATCCATCAGCTCGGTGTGCGGGTAACGCCGGGCGATCTCGCGCACCATCGCCCGGGTCGAGTGCAGCGCCACCTCGTGCTCGCGCACCCCTTCCCGCAGCGCTTCCACGCAGGCGCGCCCGCCCACGTCGCAGACCGCCGCCCCGTGCCGGATCAGGGCGTGCTCTTCCGCGCTCTTCATCATGCGCATGCGCATCGTGGCCTCGCCGACATCGACGAAGAGCGCGTCCGGCAGGGCCACCGAGAGCTTCTCGCGGCTTTGCAGAGTGACGTGGTCGTACTCGATGCCCACCCTGGCGCGCGGGGGAATCAGCTTGCGGACCGCGACGAAGTAGTTGTCCTTGTGCCAGTCCGTGTAGACGAGGTTGTCCCCTAAGCTCTGACGCCAGGGCTGCCCGTAGTCGATGTTCGCGCTGATGGTGACATGGCGCTCCTGCGTAACGACGAGGCCGTAGCCCCGGCCGAAGGCGCAGTACACGAAATCGGCGAAGTAGTTGATGTTGTGGATCGAGGTGAGAAGCACCGCGTCGATCGATTCCCGGGCCATGTGCTCGCGCAGCCGCGAGACCCGCCGGTTCATCTCCCCGGCGGAGAAGGTGGGAATGGCCTTCTCTCCGTTGCGTATCTCGAGCGTCCTCGGTCTCTTCACGCCGGTACCCCTTCTCTCGCCCGTGTCCCGGGGGGCCGGAGTATAAGCGGCCGCCTCGCCCGCCCCGCAGGCCCGGCGGCGCCATGCCGCGGGAAGGAGCGGAAGCTCTTTGCATGCCGGGAGAACCAGGCGTCGGGCGCATCGCCTCCGCTACGCGGAAGGCGTCGGACGCGGGGACGGGCGGCGAACGCGTTCGACGCCGGGTCACTCCATGTTCCGGAACGTTCTTTGCCCCACGCCTTCATCTGGAGTACGGTTCGCCTTGCGTCAATGGCCACTGACGGAGAACAAGACGATGCATGCAATCTCAAGACGACTGGCTGTCGCCGCTGGGGCAGTGCTCCTCGGCCTCGGCGTCAACGTGGCGGTACCCGCGGACGAGATCACGGTGGTGTCCTGGGGCGGCGCGTACAGCGCCAGTCAGCGCAAGGCATTCCACGAGCCCTTCATGGCGGAGACGGGCCATGTCGTGCTCGAGGACGAGTGGTCCGGGGACATCGCGAAGATCCGCGCCTGGGTGGAAACCGGCGCCTACCTCGGCCACACCATCGACGCGGAGTCCGGGCACCTGCTCGCCGGCTGCGACGAGGGGATCTGGGAGCCCATCGACTACGAGAGGCTCGGTTTCGCGCCCGAGGACTTCCTCCCCGGGGCGGCCCACGAGTGCGGGGTCGGCAACATCTCCTGGTCCACCGTCTACGCCTACCGCAGCGACGTCTTCGCGGACGAGGCGCCGGGCAACTGGGCGGACTTCTGGAACGTGGAGAAGTTTGCGGGCAAGCGCGGCATGTACAAGTCGCCGAAGTTCAACCTGGAGTTCGCGTTGATCGCGGACGGCGTGCCCGCCGCCGAGGTCAATGCGACCCTGAACGCGGAAGGCGGCGTGGACCGCGCCTTCGCCAAGCTCGGCGAGCTGAAGCAGCACATCATCTGGTGGGAGACCGGCGCGCAGTCGCCGCAGTTGCTGGCCGACGGGGAAGTGGCGATGACCACCGGCTGGAACGGCCGCTTCTACTCCGCCATCGTCGATGACGGACAGCCCTTCGTGATCGTCTGGGACGGCCAGGGCATGGACTACGACTACTGGGTCATCCCCAGCGGCCACCCGGAGGCGGACCTCGCCTACGAGTTCATCGCCTACGCCTCGCGGCCCGATCGCATGGGCGACCAGACGAACTACATCTCGTACGGACCGCTGCGCAAGGGCGCGGACGCGCACGTGAACCCGGACATCCTCCCGCACCTGCCCACCGCTCCCCAGAACACGGTGAACTGGTTCAAGAGCGACACCGCCTTCTGGGCGGACCAGCGCGAAGGACTGACGGACCGCTTCAACGTCTGGATAGCGCAGTAGTGCGGCGACCGCGCGGGGGCGGGCTCGAGCCCCCGCCGCGGCGTCCCGGCTTCCCGCACGAACGACCGCCCCGGCCGCAGGGCCGGGGCGGGAGCGCCGTTGCGGCGCCCGGGCCCGCGCTGCCGCCCCCCCGTCGCGCTCCCGCATGAGCGAAGCGCGCACGGTCGTCATCGGCGCCGGAATCGTCGGGGTGTGCTGCGCGGCCTACCTGCAGCGGCAGGGCCGTCGGGTGGTCGTCGTGGACCGGCTGCCGCCGGGCGAGGCGACCTCCTTCGGCAACGCCGGCTCGATATCCTGGAGCTCCTGCGTGCCGATTGCGGTGCCCGGCCTGTTGCCGAAGGTGCCGGGATGGCTGCTCCGTCGTGACGGTCCGCTCACCATCCGCTGGCGCTACCTGCCCCGCCTCGCGCCGTGGTTGTGGCGCTTCATCCGCGCGGGGCGTCCCGATCGCCTCGAGGCGTCTTCCGCCGCCATGGCGGCCCTCCACGGCCCCTCGCTCGACCTGTACCGGTCGCTCGCCAGGGACGCGGGCATCGCGGACCTCGTCCGCTCCACCGGCTATCTCCACGTCTACACCCGGTCCCGGCCGGACCGGGCCGAGGAGATCCAGTGGCGCCTGGTGGCCCGGCACGGCGGCGCCATCGAGGTGCTGAACGGCAGCGAGCTGAGAGCGCTCGAGCCCCACCTCTCCGATCGCTACGTGCAGGCGGTGCACATCCGCGATCAGGGGTACGCCGCAAATCCGGGCCGGCTCGTCAAGGGACTCGCGCGCCACGTGGCCTCGGGCGGCGCGGAGTTCCTCCGGCGCGAGGTGATCGGGTTCGATCTCTCCGGGGACCGCGTGCGCGCGCTGCGCACCGACGGCGCCCCGATCGAGGCCCGCGAGGTGGTCATCGCGGCCGGCGCATGGTCCGTGCGCCTCACCCGGATGCTCGGCTTCAGCGTTCCCCTCGATACCGAACGCGGCTACCACGTCACGCTCGAGGACCCCGGCGTCAAGGTCCGGCACACCATCATGGAGACGGAGCGCAAGTTCGTCGCCACGCCGATGGAAATGGGCCTGCGCTTCGCGGGCACGGTCGAACTCGCCGGCATCGACGCCGCGCCCGACTACCGTCGCGCGGAAGCGATCCTGCGAGGCGCGGAGCGCATGTTCCCGGGGCTGCGCGCGGACCCGCACACGAAGTGGATGGGCCGGCGCCCGAGCCTGCCCGACGGCTTGCCGGTAATCGGTCCCTCACCGCGGCAGTCGAACGTCTACCTCGCGTTCGGCCACGCGCACACCGGCCTGGTCGGCGCGCCCAATACCGGCCGCCTCGTCGCGGGGATGGTGGCCCGGACCCCGCTCAACATCGACCCGGCGCCCTACCGTCCCGAACGCTTCTGACTCTTTTCCCGCACCCCCTGTGCCGAGACCGGAGCGTTCTCGGTCCCCCGCCGGCCGGACATGCCCGGACCCGGGCGATCAGCGCGGCGCTCCGGCACCGGGCGCGCCCCGTGCTCCCTCGTCGCGCCGCCGCGCGAGCTCCCGGCCGAGCGCCTGCTTGTCGATCTTGCCGATGGGAAGGCGCGGCAGCTCCTCCATGACCTCGAAGGTCTTCGGCACCTTGTAGTTGGCGAGGCGCCCGCGACACCAGGCGTCGAGAGCGGGGGCATCCACGACGGCGCCCGGGGAGACCTGCACGAAGGCGTGGCCTACCTCGTGCCAGCGAGGGTCGGGCACCCCGATGACCGCGGCCATCGCGACCGCGGAGTGCGCCTCGATCACGATCTCGACTTCCCGCGGATACACGTTGAACCCGCCGGACTTGAACATCTCCTTGAGGCGTCCGACGAGGCTCCAGTTCCCGTCTTCGCGCGCGACCGCGATGTCGCCGGTGCGGAACCATCCGTCGGTGGTGTAGGCCTCGCGCGTCGCATCCGGCCGGTTGTAGTAGCCGTTCATCACCCATGCCCCCCGGGCCTGGAGCTCGCCTTCCGTGCCGGCCGGCACTTCGCGCCCATGGGCGTCGGCGAGGCGCAGGTCGTAGCGGGGCTCCGGCCGCCCGATGCTGCCCGTCAGGGCCTCGAGCCCGGCGTCGGCGTCGGTGAATGTCGCGTAGGTGCCGAGCTCGGTCATCCCGAATGCGGTGCCGGTGCGTCCTCCGAGGCCGTGAAGGCGCCGGACGAGGTCCGCCGGGGCGGGCGAGCCCGCCCACAGCCAGTACTCCATCGAGGAGAGGTCCCGGTTCGGGAAGTCCGGCTCGCTCATGATCAGGTGATAGATGGCCGGAGCGTGCATGAAGAAGGTGATGCGCTCCCGCTCGATGGTGTCCAGCACCCGACGGGGCGAGAAGCGGTCGACGAACACCACCGTGCCTCCGGTGACGAGCGCCTGCGCGGTGCTCATGCCGAGGCCGGCGATGTGGTTGGGTGGCATGTTCTGGAGAAGGCGCATCCGATCCGAGGGCCAGTGCTCGCCCTGCGCGCGCCCGCCTCCGACCAGCGCGCAGTGCGGGATCATCGCGCCCTTGGGAGTCCCGGTGGTGCCGGAGGTGAAGATGATCACCGCGGTGTCTTCGGGCGAGACCGCCCGCCGGGCGCGTTCGAGCCGGGCATCGGACACCGTCCGCCCGGCATCGAGGAACTCGGCCCGGGTCTGCCCGCCCGCGCAGGGGTCCCCGATGCAGACCGTGCGCTCCACGCACGCGTGACCGGCGCAGAGCTCCTCGAGCTCCTCCCGGTAGTCGCGCCCGTCGATCTCCGGGAACGCGAGGAGCATCCTCGGCTGCGAATCGGAGACCACGTGGCGCATCTCGGGCAGACGGTAGCGGGGATGCATGCCGAGCCAGATTGCCCCGATGTCGGTGGCGGCAAGCATTGCGACGAGGAACTCGGGGTGGGGAGGGGTCAGCATCGCCACGCGGTCGCCCGCCGAGACTCCGGCCGCGAGCATCGCCCTGGAGGTCGCGCTCACGCGCTCCGCGAGCGAGCCCCAGGTGATGCGCAGATCGTCGAGGACCGCCGCTTCCTGCCCGGGCCGGCACGCGGCCCAGTGGCGAACGTAGTCGCCAAGGCGGGGCAGGACAGGGATGTCACTCATGTCGGCTCGCTCCCTCGCGTTCTTCCGGGCGTTCCCGCCATTGTTGCATTCTCTTTCCGGATTGCACCCGCCGGGCGCAGTGTTTCACCGACTCTCGGCCGCCTCGGGCGCCAGGATGCCGTGGCAGCGGTGAGCAGATCGTCGTCCCCAACGGGAAACCGGGGAAACATCACGGCTATCATTCCCGCACCGAAGCGTAAGACAGGCAGCGAGCGATGAGCGCACCCCTGGCCTTCATCGACGAGACCACCATCGCCTCGTTCGAGAGGGACGGGGCGGTGCTCGTGCGCGGATGCCTGCGGGAGTGGGTGGACACCCTGCGCCGCGGAATCGAGTACAACATCGCGCACCCCGGTCCCGACGTGCGGGACTATCGTGACGAGGGAGGCGGTCGTTTCTTCGGCGACTACTGCAACTGGGACCGGATCCCCGAGTACCGGGAGTTCCTCTTCGAGTCACCCGCCGCGGACATCGCCCGCGCCCTGATGCGCTCGCGCAGCGCGCGCCTCTTCCACGAGCACGTGCTGATCAAGGAGACGGGCACCGAGATTCCCACCCCCTGGCATCAGGACCTCCCCTACTACTGCGTGGACAGCGAGACGAGCTGCAGCCTTTGGCTCGCGCTCGATCCGGTGCCGGCGGAAACCTGCGCGGAGTTCGTGGCCGGCTCGCATCGCTGGGGCACGCTGTTCCGGCCCGAGCGCTTCAACCGCACCCCCCTGAACGAGGACGATCCGCTCGAGTCTCCGCCCGACATCGACTCCCGTCGCGAGGACTACGACATTCTGCGCTGGGAGCTCGAGCCCGGCGACGCCATCGCGTTCACTTTCCGCACGCTGCACGGCGCGCCGCCGAACCGCTCGCGGGCCGTGCGCCGGCGCGCCTTCTCCAGCCGCTGGGTCGGTGAGGGGGCAACCTATGCGGACCGCGGCGGTGTGACCTCACCGCCTTTTCGTGAGGTCAGGCTCGCCCACGGCGCGCCGCTCGAGGGGCCCGAGTTCCCCCTGGTCCGCGGCTGAGCCCGGCCCCCGGCTGCGCCCGGTCGGGTTGCGCCGGGCGCGTCAGTACAGGAGGCCCTCGGTGTCGATCCCGGGGGTGCGCCCGGCCACGAGGTCGGCAATCAGCCGCCCCGATCCGCAGGACATGGTCCACCCGATATGGCCGTGTCCGACGTTGAGGAAGAGATTGTCGTACTTCGCTCGTCCCAGCACCGGCACCGTGGTGGGGGTCATCGGACGCAGTCCCGCCCAGTACTCGGGCCGCTCGTAGTCGCCTCCGGCGGGAAAGAGGTCTCTCGCCGCCTTGAACATGGCCCGGAAATCGGAATCGCGGAACCTTCGCTCGTAGCCCGAGAACTCCGCCGTGGAAGTGATCCGCATGCGCGCGCCCATGGGGCAGATCGCGACCAGGTTATCTTCGTCCACGCCGCCCATTCGCGGACTCGCGTTGCTGTCGCCGACCGGGATCGTCACCGAGTAGCCCTTGACCGGGTAGATGGGAAGCCGAATGCCGATCGACTCCGCGAGAAAGGGACTCGCGCATCCCAGCGCGAGCACGTAGAGGTCCGCCCGGACCGGTCCGTCGTCGCAGAGCACGCGCGCGACCCCGTCGGGCTTCGCTTCGATGCGACGGATGCGCGTGCCGTAGCGAAACTCCACGCCGAGCCGCTCGGCGCACCATGCGGCGAGGTTCTGGGAGAATGCGCGTGCATCCCCGCTCTGGTCCCCCGGGGAGTAGAGACCCCCCGCGATCTTGTGCTTGACCGGCTCGAGCGCGGGCTCGAGAAGCGCGAGCGCATCGCGGTCCATCACCCGGAGCTCCAGTCCGTTCTCCCTCAGGATCCCGGTGTGGGCGACCCCGGCGTCGAAGCTGCGCTGGCTCCGGTACACGTAGAAGTTGCCCCGCGCCAGGCGGTCGTACTGCACGCCCGTCTCCTCGACGATCTCGTCGAGACAGTCCACCGAGTACAGGCACAGGCGAAGCTTGCGCAGGGTGTTGACGCGCGCGCGCTCGGACGTGCACTGCAGCAGGAAGAGCCAAAGCCAGGACCACTGCCGCCGGCTCAGCCGCGGCCTCAACCGAAGCGCCTGGTCGGCCCGAAACAACGACTTGGCAAGCACCCGGGGCGCTCTGGGGGAGGCCCAGGCGAAGGCGTGCCCCGGCGCGATCAGCCCCGCGTTGGCATAGCTCGTCTCGAGCGCGGCCTGCTCGTGCTGGTCGACGACGATGACTTCGTGCCCGTCACGGGCCAGGTAGTAGGCGGTGGTGACACCGATTACGCCGCTGCCCATGATGAGGATCTTCATAGTGCGGTCCTCCGGCCCGGGGACGATTCTATCCCGTCGCTCTCGACGGGGCGCGGGCCGGCCATGCGCGCGGAGAGACGGAGTGCCGGCCTCTCCCGCCGGCAATGCCGTGGGGGCCCTTCACTCACAGGGGCGAATTGAGGTGTCCTCCGTCGACCGTGATGACGCTTCCGGTCATGTAGCCGGATGCCCGGTTGGAGGCGAGCAGCAGGAGCGCGCCGTCGAGGTCTTCGGGCGTGCCGATGCGGCGCTGGGGAATCCGCCGCGTCATCGCGTCGCCGGCGGGAGTCGCGAAGAAGTCGCGGTTCATGTCGGTCATGATGTAGCCGGGCGCGATCGCGTTCACGCGGATCCGGCGGGAAGCGAGCTCGACGGAGAGCGCGCGCGTGAGCTGCACCAGCCCCGCCTTGGCGGCCGCGTACCCGGAAAGCCCGCGGGTGACGCGAAAGGCATAGATGGAAGCGGTATTGATGATCGAGCCCTCCACTTCCGCGTCGATCATCCGCCGTGCCGCCTCCCGGGCAACCAGCCATGCGCCATGGAGATTCGTCGAGAGGACTTCGCTCCACTCGGCTTCGGACTGATCCGGAAACGCCGAGACCGGGGCTATCCCGGCGTTGTTCGCCACGATGTGCATGGCGCCGAGCGCCTCCTGCGCCTGGTCGAAGCCCCGGGCCACGCTCGCTCCGTCGCGCACGTCCATCACCACCGGCACGGCCCGGCGCTCCCCTGCCTCAAGCTCGCCGGCCAGCGACTCGAGCGCCTCCCGCCGGCGTGCCGCCAGCGCGACGTTGGCGCCGGCGCGGGACAGGACGCGTGCGAAGTGGCGTCCCAGCCCCGAAGAAGCGCCGGTGACGAGCGCGTTCCGCCGGGAGAGGTCGAAGAGGTCCTGCATGGTCGCTTCCCGTGCCGGACGAACCCGGGGCGTCCGGGCCACGGCGCGAGGGCGGCGCCTTCTTAAGGTGCCGCCCGCGGGCGCTCCGGAAGTGCCTGCGCGCCGCCTGCCCTCCGGATCCGGCCGTCCCCGCTCGTCGCGTTCCGGCGAATACCCGCGAAGCGGGTTGACCGGCGGCGAGAGAAGCTCCGGGATGCGATCATCAGTCCTCGTCCGCGGCCGGCTTGTACTCGGACTGAAGCTGCTGCTGAATCTGGGGCGGAACCGGGTGGTAGTGGCTGAGCTCCATCGCGTAGGAGCCGGCGCCGCCGGTCACCGACTTGAGCTCCGACTGGAAGTTGCCGAGTTCGCCGAGCGGCGCCTGGCCGCTGATCGAGACCATGCCCGAAGACAGGGTCGTGGTGCCGCTGACGCGGCCCCGCTTCGAGGAGAGTCCGCCCGCGATGTCACCCATGTTGTTCTGAGGCACCGTCACCTCGATGTTGACGATCGGCTCCAGCACCACCGGGCTCGCCTTGGAGATCGCGTCGATGAACGCCTTCTTCCCCGCCTGCACGAAGGCCACCTCCTTGGAGTCGACCGCATGGTGCTTTCCGTCGTACACCGTGACCCGAATGTCCTGCATCGGGTAGCCGGCCACCGCTCCGCCCTCCATGACCTGTCTCACGCCCTTCTCCACCGCGGGAATGTACTGCGAGGGAATGACGCCACCCACCACCTTGTCCACGAACTCGAAGCCCTCGCCGCGCTGAAGCGGCTCCACCTTCAGGAACACTTCGCCGAACTGCCCGGCCCCGCCGGTCTGCTTCTTGTGACGGTGGTGACCGTCCGCCCCCTTGCGCACGCTCTCCCGGTACTCGATTCGTGGTGGCCGGGTGGACACCTTGACGTTGTGCCGGGACTCGAGCTTCTCGAGCATTATCCGCAGGTGCAGCTCTCCCAGGCCCCGGATCACGGTCTCGTTGAGCACCGCGTTGTGCTCGACCCGGAAGCAGGGATCTTCGGCTCCGAGCTTCGTGAGGCCATCGGAGAGCCGTTGCTCGTCACCCCGCGTGCTCGCCTCGATCGCGAGGCCGAACATCGGCGAGGGCATGCGAAAGCCCGAAAGCCGGACATCCGCATCCGACGGCGTTTCGTGCAGCATGCTGTCGAAACGGATGTCGTCGATCTTGGCCACCGCGCAGATGTCACCCGGCACTCCCGCATCGATCTCCACGTGATCCTTGCCCTGGAGCTTGAACAGGTGCCCGATCTTGACCGGCTTGCGGGCATCGTCGACGTAGAGCTGGGAGTCCTTGGTGACCGTGCCCCGGTGGACGCGGAACACGCCGAGGCGACCGACGAAGGGGTCTATGGAGAGCTTGAAGACGTGGGCGATCACGCCCCCCTTCCCTTCGGGCTCCACCTCGCAGGGCGCGTCGGCGCGCCGGAAAGGCGCCGGATTCGCCTCCGAGGGGTTGGGCATGAGCCGGGCGATGACGTTCAGCAGCTCGGGCACTCCCGCCCCGCTCTGGGCCGATGCGAAGCACACCGGAATCAGGTGCCCCTCGCGCAACGCCTGCTCGAATCCCGCATGGAGCTGTTCGGCGGGGAGATCGTCGCCGTGTTCCAGGTACGCTTCCATGAGCTCCTCGTCGACCTCCACCACCTGCTCGATGATCTGGGTGTGCGCGTCCGGGACGCTGGAAAACTCGACGGGCTCGTCCGAATGGGAGAAGAAGCAGTCCACCACGCCGGCGCCACCCGCCGCCGGGAGATTGATGGGCAGGCACTCCTTGCCGAAGTTCTCGCTTATCTGCGCCATCAGCGACTCGAGATCGATGTCCGCCGCATCGATCTTGTTGACCACGATCATGCGGCTCAAGGCCCGCTCGCGCGCCGCATCCATGATCCGCGGAGTGTTCGTGCCGATGCCGGAACGGGCGTCGATGACCACCGCCACCGACTCCACCGCGTTCAGGGCCGGAAGCGCCCGGCCGATGAAGTCCGGATAGCCGGGGGTATCCACCAGGTTCACGTGAGCGCCTTCGTGCTCCAGGCTCGCAACGGCCGCCGACAGGGAGTGCGCATGCTCCTTCTCTTCGGGCTCGTAGTCGCAGACCGTGTTTCCCCTGGCGACGTCACCCATCACGTTGATCGCGCCCGCGCGGAGGAGCAGGGCCTCTACCAACGTTGTCTTGCCGGCGCCTCCGTGGCCGGCAAAGGCGATGTTGCGGATGTTCTCGCTCTTGTACTCGGGCATCGTGCTCCTCCGCTCGACTGGGTCTCGCTGGTCGCTCCGGCGGGGCCGCGGCCGAGACCCCGGACTCCTCGCCGGTCGAAGCGCGGACTATAGCAAAGCACCCGGAGAATCCGGCCGGCCTGCGGCTCACGCAAGGTGGGGCCGCGACAGGTAGGAGCGGGACTGCATCTCGACGAGGCGGCTGCGTGTGCGCGCGAAGCGCGCTTCGTGCCGTATCCCGACGTAGAGTGCATCGGGAGGCCCGGCGGCGGAGACGACGAGGTTGACGTGGCGCTCGTAGAGCTCGTCCACGAGATGGACGAAGCGCAACGCGGCGTCGTGGCGCTCGTCGTCCATCACCGGCACCTTCGCGACGAGCACGGTGTGAAAGCGCCGGGCGATCTCGATGTAGTCGATGCTGGAGCGCGCGGTGGCGCACAGCGCTTCGAACTCGAACCACGCGATGCCCTCGGCCGTCCTCAGCGCCGGCACTTCCCGCCCCACGATGTCGAGCACCGCCCCTTCCGTCGCCTCGCGGGGGTTCAACCCCTCGAAGCAAAGGGCCAGCGCGCGCTCCGCATCCGCGTCGAGCGGCCAGTGGTACGTGTCGGCCCGCTCCAGGGCCCGGAGCCGATAGTCGGTCTCGCCGTCGAGGCGCAGGACCCGGGTGTGGGTCTTGATGGCCTCGATTGCAGGCAGGAATCGGCTGCGCTGGAGGCCGTCCCGGTAGAGGTGGTCCGGCTCGACGTTGGACGTAGCGACCAGTGTCACTCCCCGCTCGAAGAGCCCCTTCAGCAGCCTTCCCAGCAGCATCGCGTCGGTGATGTCGTGGACCTGGAACTCGTCGAAGCAGACGACTTGCGTATCCGCCGAGAGCCCCTCAGCCACCCGTCCGAGCGGATCCCGGTGCGGTCCGAGGGCGTCGAGCTCATCGTGCACGTACTGCATGAAGGCATGGAAGTGCACGCGCAGCTTCGAGGGGATGCTCAGGGAGTCAAAGAACTCGTTCATGATCAGGGTCTTGCCCTGACCCACGCCGCCCCACAGGTAGATTCCGCGCAGCGGCTGCGGCCGCCGGGGGCCAAGCAGGCCGAAGAGGCCACCCACGCGTTGACCGGGCGCCGGAAGGTCCCGGATTTGCTCGTAGAGCTCCTGGAAGGCACCGACGACGTGCGCCTGAGCAGGGTCGGGAGAGAGTTTTCCCTGCGCGACGTCCCGTGCGTAGCGCTCCCGGGGGGATGGCGAAGGTTCCGGCCCGCCCGGGCTACGAGCGGGAAGCGGGCCGGGTGACGGCTGCTGCGTGGGAAGCCCTCCTGCTTTCATGACTCGGCCGGACTGGGAGTACGCGCCGGATCGGAGAACCGATCCTCGGCGTGACAGAATAACCTCTGGAGCCGCTCTCGATCCGACCGCGCCATGGGAGTTTCCGTGTCCTGCCCTCCTCCCCCCGTCCTCCCCCGCGACCGGCGCACACGCCGGTCCGGCCCTCGAGACGCCAGATGCGCATGGCGCCGAAGGGCATCGCTCCGCACGCGCGGCCGGCGGCCGGCGGCGCCTCGATGATCCGGGAGCGCAGGGCCCTCCTGCTTTCGGTGGCGGCCATTCTCGTCACGCCCGGGATCGGGGCGGAGGAGCAGACGCTGCGCTACCGGGCCGAGCACCTGTTCACCCTGCCGGCGGAGATGAGCCGGGCGATGCTCGCCTTCGGGGGCCCGAAGGACTGGCGACACTTTCCCCGGCACACCCGCCACATCGATGTCGATGGCGACGGCGGGCACGACTTCATCGCCATCGCGCTGGGCGCGCCCGGCGGTTACGGCGCCCAGGTTCGCTACCGGCTGCATCGCGACCCGGAGAGCGGGGCGGTCACGCTCGGCGACTGGTACTGGAGCGTAATCACCGGCCCCGACCGGAAGCGGCTCTACGAGAGCTTCAATCCCTGATCCGGGCGAGTCGAGCTCCGTTCCCGCGGGGCGAAGAGCCCGGTACCGCGCGCGCGGACCGGTCCGGCTGCCGCCCGTATCCCCTGAGCACGGATAAACCCGGTACCCGCGGCGCCGGCGACGACGACGCCGTGGCGACGAGCCCCCATCCGCGGACGGGACCTTCCACCCACTGACCGCCGTGGTAGCGGATGAGGCGGGACCAGATCCCGGAAGCGTCGGGATCGAACACGTACTCGGAGCGGCCCGGCGCGACATGCCAGTCTCCCCGTTCGATCTCCGCCTCGAGCTGTCCGGGAGCCCAGCCCGCATAGCCCGCATACACCACGAAGTGCGCGGACGACACTTCTCCGGAGCCGATCAGCGCCCGCAAGGGATCGAGAGTCGAAGCCCCGTAGGTGTCTTCGAGGATCCGCTCGGTGCCCGGGGGGCGGCTGGCCGCCCGCAGCAACACGAAGAGGCGGTTGCGCTCCACCGGCCCCCCCGATCGGATGAAGGGATCCCGGACTTCGACTCCCTCGAGCCCCGGCACGATGCGGGCGAGCGGGACCGGCGAGGGACGATTGATGACCAGGCCCAGTCCGCCCCGGGAGTCGTGGTGGTCCAGCAGCAGCACCACACGCCGCGCGAAGGTGGGCTCCACGAGCTCGCGTGACGCGATCAGGAACTTCCCGCGCGCGGGCAACTCCTCGCCCGCGGACGTGGCGAGCACGGCGCCGTGGGCCGCGCCGGAACCGGGAGCCGGAACCACGCCCGCGGCGATGGCGAAGGGGACGAGGGCCGCTCGAAGGACGCGAAGAGCGCGCGCCCGGCGCCCGCCCACCTTCCGGTTTCGCCCCCGAGCCGCGAAGGTCTTCCCCCGGAAGATGCGGGAGGCGATGGCGCTCGGGACCTGGACTCGGGATTCAACGGGGTTCGAGATGGCCGTTCACCTCCCCGGGCGCTCCGACCGCAGGCGCCGCGCTAGTATCCCACCGCGCAGCCGTCGGCGCGCGGTTCGCTGCCGGCGGCATAGGCGCCGTTCTCGCTGCGCAGGATGATCTGGCCCCGCCCGAATCCGGAGGCCTCGGCATCGATCTCGATGCGATGTCCGCGCGCGCGCAGCCCCTCCAGCAGCTCCGCCGGCGCCTGCGCCTCGGCCACCGCGTCGAGACCTTCGAGCACCCGCCACCGCGGCATGTCGAGCGCGGCCTGAGGATTGAGCCCCCGGTCCAGCATCGCGGTGAGCACCTGCACGTGCCCCTGGGGCTGCATCTCCCCGCCCATGACCCCGAAGGGGCCGAGCGCCCTGCCCCCCCGGGTGAGGAAGCCCGGGATGATGGTGTGGCGCGGGCGCTTGCCGGGAGCCGCCACGTTGGGATGCCCGGGCTCGAGCACGAAGCAGACGCCCCGGTTCTGGAACGCGATGCCCAGCTCCGGCAGCACCACGCCGCTGCCGAAACCCATGAAGTTGGACTGGATGTAGCTCACCATCAGGCCGTCGCGGTCCGCCGCGCACAGGTACACCGTGCCGCCCCGGGAGGGTGAGCCGGCCTCCGCGGCGCGGGCCCGCGGCCCGATGAGCGCGCGCCTTCCCGAGAGGTAGTCCGGGTCGAGCAGACCCGCCTGCGGCACCTCGACCACCGCGGGGTCGGCGACATAGCGGTAGGCGTCGGCGAACGCCAGCTTCATCGCCTCCATCTGCAGGTGCCAGCGCTCTTCCCACGAGTCGGGCGCGGGCAGGCCGTCGAGAATCCCGAGCGCCTGAAGGGCGGCGATGCCCTGTCCGTTCGGGGGGATCTCCCATACCTCGTGACCGCGGTACGAAGCCATGATCGGCGCGACCCACTCGCTGTGGTGGGAAGCGAGGTCCTGCGCCGAGAAGAGTCCCCCGGTCGCATCGCTGTACGCGAGAATCCGGCTCGCAATCTCACCCTCGTAGAAGTCGCGCAGGCCCCGGGCGACGAGCAGGCGCAGCCCGGCCGCGTGCCCGGGGCTGGACCAGAGCTCGCCGGCGGCCGGCGCGCTTCCCCGGGGCGCGAACACCTTCTCCCAGCCCGAGAGCTCGGGAAGCGGGATCTCCGGGTACTGCAGGGCCGCCTCCGACCAGGCCTGCGAGACCACCGGAGAGACGGGAAATCCGTTCTCCGCGTACGCGATGGCCGGGGCCATGATCCTCTCGAGGTCGAGCTTCGCGAAGCGCTCGTGCAACACCCGCCAGGTATCCGGCGCGCCCGGCACGGTGACTCCCGGCCATCCCCACTCCGGAAAGGTCTCGTGCGAGGCCCTCAGGGCCTCCACGTCGAGGGCGGCGGCAGCGCGGCCCGAGCCGTTCAGGCCGTGCAGGTTCTCCCCGTCCCACACCAGGGCGAAGGCGTCGCTGCCGATTCCGTTCGAGACCGGCTCGACCACCGTCAGCGCGACCGCGCAGGCGAGCGCGGCATCGACCGCGTTGCCTCCCTCGAGCAACGCACGAAGACCCGCCTGGGCCGCGAGCGGCTGGCTGGTGGCGACCACGCCCTCGGAGCACAGCAGAGCGTGGCGACGGGAGGGGTGGGGGTATCGGAGCAGCGAGTCGGAATTGTGCATGGGCGGCCTGGCGTGAACCGGTTCGGGGCCCGCGTCGACCCCGGCGCCTCTACCCTAACACGGGGCCCGGCCCCGACCGGGGTGTCAGACCTCGGGGACGGCCGCCGCGATCGCTTCCCCGAGCGCGGCCGTGGAGGCATCGCCGCCCATGTCGGGAGTGAGCACGCTCCGATCCCGCACCACCGCCTCGATCGCCCCTTCGATCGCCCGCGCCGCATCGGGGTGCCCGAGGTGCTCGAGCATCATCGCGCCGGACCATATCTGGCCGATCGGGTTCGCGATCCCGCGGCCGGCGATGTCGGGCGCCGAACCGTGGACCGGCTCGAACATCGAAGGGTGCTCGCGCTCGGGATTGATGTTGGCGGAGGGAGCGATTCCGATGGTGCCGGCGACCGCCGGACCCAGGTCGGAGAGGATGTCGCCGAAGAGGTTGCCGGCGAGCAGGACGTCGAACGATCCGGGATCCGAGACGAGCCGCATCGCGCACGAATCGACGAGCTGGTGCTCGAGGCGGACGTCGGGGTAGCGGTCCGCCACGCCGGTGACCACCTCGCGCCAGAGGCGGGAGCTCTCGAGCACGTTGGCCTTGTCGACCGACGTCACCAGCTTCCGGCGGCCGCGCGCGCTCTCGAACGCCACGACGG
>JAJEAD010000086.1 GCA_022824305.1 Gammaproteobacteria bacterium
GACCGACGGCTACTGGTCCGACGTGTGGCTCAAGCACCCCTGGAGCGCTTCCTTCTGGAGCGGCCGGCCCACCGAGGACTGGATGTTCACGCAGGCCTACGGGGCCGAGTCCAACTGGAACGAGACCTACTGGAAGCACGATCGCTTCAACATGCTGCTCCGGGAGGCACGGGCGGAGCTCGATGAGGCCAAGCGGCGCGACATGTACGGAGAGATGCAGCTCATCTGCCGCGACGAGGGCGGAGCGGTCATCCCGCTCTTCGCGAGCTGGATCAGCGCCCACAACGAGAAGGTCATGCACCCCGAAGCGGTGGCGGGCAACTGGGCGATGGACGGTTACAAGTTCCTCCAGCGCTGGTGGTTCGCCTGAGCGTCTTCCACGCCGCATGAAGCCGGACAAGGCCGCCTCCGCCTGGAGGCGGCCGGCCCGGGCATCGACCCGGCTCTCCTGGTCGGAGCGCCCGCGCGCCATTGAAGTGCCGGGTTCCCAGGCCGCGGGCGGTGGCGTCCACCGCCATGCTGGTACCTTTGCACAGTGAACCTGACCGGTACACGCGACGCAGACAAGACCACGGCGAAGTCCAAGCGATTGATTTGAAATCGGTCATAATCACTGTGCAAAGGTACCAGTGACCGGCCCGCCCTCCCGACGACGGCCGCGGGAAGGCACTGAGCCGGCAGGAATCTACTCGACCGCGGGATGCCGCTCGCGCTTCGGAACCTCACTCCACGGCCCGGTGAAGCCGGGGGTGGAGGGCTGACCGGGAGGGGACACGGACGAGACGAACGCCTCGTCCTCCTCGTCGAGACGCAGCCCAACCGCGCCCACGTAGTCCGTCCACTGGGCCGCGGTGCGCGGGCCGGCGATCGCGCTCGCGACGTCGGCGTTGTCGATGGCCCAGCGGGTCGCGAACTGCGCCGGCTTCATCCCGCGGCGTTCCGCGTGATCCGCGATGCGCCGGGCGGCATCGACGCTGCCTTCGTGAAACTCGACCTTCGAGAACTGGGTGTCGCCTCTCGCTCCCCGGGCGTCGTCACCGGGCGTGCCGCGGTACTTGCCCGTCAACATCCCACCCGCGAGGGGGCTGTAGATCGCGGCCCCGATACCGAAGTGTCGTGCGGCCGGCAGGACCTCGACCTCGGCGATCCGGTTCAGGATGTTGTAGTAGGGCTGACAGATGACCGGCGGCGGCACCCCGAGGCACCGGCAGCGGTGGATCATGTCCGCCATTTCCCAGCCCGCGTAGTTGCTCACGCTGAAGTAGCGCGCCTTGCCCTTCGCCATGAGCTCGCCGAGGGTTTCCAGCGTCTCGTCGATCTCCGTCTCGGGGTCGGGCTGGTGCAGGTAGTAGATGTCCACGCAGTCGATCCGCAGGCGCCGTCGGCTCCCTTCCATCGCCGCCAGCAGGGCCCGGCGCGCGAGCCCGCCTCGGCCCCCGCTCGCCGCCCCGGCCTTGGTCGCCACCACCCATCGCTCCCGATCCCCGGCGATCGCGGCCCCGACGATGCGTTCCGACTCCCCGTCCGCATACACGTCGGCGGTGTCGATGAAGTTGACGCTCGCCTCGCGGGCCGCCTCGATGATGCGAAGCGCCTCCCCTTGCGGTGTCGGCCCCCCGAACATCCATGCCCCGAGGCAGAGCACGGACACATCCAGATCGGCGATTCGGCGGTACTCCATCTGCACGGTCTTCCCATTGTCCGGCGCGTATCCTCCGCGGCGGGGCCGGCGTTTACAATCCACCGGGCCTTCGGTCGAGGGCGGGCTCGAGGTCCGGAATCGAATGGCAAGGGCCCCGGATTGGAGGACCAACGACAGATGATCCGTGACTGCCGGCCCGTCGAGCGCGCGCGCATCCACTACATCATCAACGATGCGGCGGTCGCCTATCGCGGCGTCATCCCCGACGATCGGTGGCACGAGCCCTACATGAGCGAGGAGGAGCTGGATGGCGAGATCGCGGCCGGAGTCCGCTTTCTCGGCTGGTACGCGCCCGGCGACGTTCTCCTCGGCGTGATGGGCGCGCAGGATGTGCAGGACGTGACCCTGATTCGTCACGCCTATGTGTTGAGCGCGGAGCGCCGCCGCGGCATCGGTTCCGACCTGATCGAAGCGCTGATGCAGTCGGCGCAACGCCCGCTCCTGGTCGGGACCTGGGCGGCGGCGAGCTGGGCGATCGCCTTCTACGAACGGCACGGCTTCCGGGTCGTTGCGGATACGGAAGCCTTGCTGAAGCGCTACTGGAACATCCCCGACCGCCAGATCGAGACCTCGGTGGTGCTGGCGGACCGGCGATGGTTCGCGACGACGTTCCACCCTCGGTAGTGTGGTGAACGAAAGCCCCGGCGGGCAGGCGGGGGACTCAGCGCAGGCCTTCGACCACCGGCGCGAGCTGCTCGATGCCGATCGTTCCCGGCGGATCGATGAGGCTGATGGTGAGGAGGTCCGTGCCGATCGCCTCGAATTCCCGGGCGAACTCGATCAGCTCGTCCACGCTCCCGGCGCGCGCCTCCCGCGTCATGCCCTCCTGCACGAAGCGGGCGATCCCGTTGGCGTCCGCGAGCGCACCCTTCGCATCGAGCGCCATGGTTGTCGCCGCCCCCCGCTCGAGCGTTCCACGCTCTCGACCGGCGGCGCCGCAGGCCGCGTCGAGCGCTTCGAAGCGCTGCGCCACCGTGCCCGGGTCGAGATGGAAGTCGGCGTCGTAGATGTCCGCATAGGTGGCCGCCAGGCGCATCATCCGCGGCTTCTGCGCCCCGATCAGGATCGGCGGCCCCTGCGGGCGCGGCCCGCGCGGCGTGATCTCGCAGTCGCGCGCGGTGTAGAAGTTCCCCTGGAAGTCCACGTGCCCGTTGCGGAGCAGGGCGGAGATGATCTGCAGCGCCTCCTCCAGTCGCCCCACCCGCCGGTCGTAGGGAAAGCCGAATGCGTGATACTCGGGCTCGTGCCAGCCGGCGCCGATGCCGAGCACGAGACGGCCCGCGCTCACCTCGTCCAGGGTGACCGCCATCTTCGCGAGCAGGGCCGGGTTGCGGAAGCTGTTGCAGGCGACGAAGGGTCCGAGCTCGATGCGCTGCGTCGCTTCCGCGAGCGCGGCGAGCAGCGTCCAGGCTTCCCATATCCCGCAGGTCTTTCCCGCCGGCATCTCCACCTGCACGTCGTTGTCCGCGGGCGACTCGCGAAAGAGCAGATGATCGGGCACGAACAGGACATCGAAACCGATCCCCTCGGCCACCTGCGCCATTTCCCGGAGCTCGGGCCAGCGCGGGGTTCGGTCGCCGGCCAGCGCTCCCGAACCGATTTGCAGCATCAGTCCCAGCTTCATGACCACTCCCTCCGGCTCGGGCTTCGCCCCGCCGGTCCGATTGTGGCACTCACCCGGCGCAGGAGGAAACACGCGCGGTCGCGGCGGCCGGCTCCGTGCCGTGCTCGCACGAATGCGGCAGGGGACCACACTCTCGCACCGGAGCGCATATGGGCCATTTGCTCCTGACACCGGCGCACCTTGTGTGTTGACATTGTGCGCAACGTATGCACAACATCAACACACTATCTGGCACCATGAGACTCGATATGGCCAGCCTCGAACGCGCCTCTTCCACGGAAACGATCAATCTGCGCGCTTCGGCGGAGCAGAAGGCGCTGATCGATCGTGCGGCCCGGCGCCTCGGCAAGTCGCGTACCGAGTTTATGCTCGACACGATGCGGGAAGCGGCCGAGAACGTGTTGCTCGATCAGCGTCTGTTCAGTGTCGACGAGGCAACGTTCTCCGCTTTCGAAGCTATGCTCGATGCTCCGATCGAGGCAGGCGGCGCCCTGCGCCGGACGCTGTCGGCGTCTGCACCTTGGGACCGCTGAGCGCACTGGCATGTCGCTGGCGGCGCCGGAGCCGATCAGACCCGATCATGATCTGACCAGCTTCGACAGCGGCCAGCCGACACTTGACACGTGGTTGGCATCGCGCGTTCTGAAGAACGAACGGGGCGGTGGTTCGCGCACCTATGTCGTCTGCGAGAAGGACAGGGTCGTTGCCTACTACTGCCTCGCGACAGGCTCGGTCGTGCATGGAGCGGCGCCGGGCAACATCCGTCGCAACATGCCGGATCCGATCCCGGTCATGCTCGTGGGCCGTCTCGCGGTTGACCGGTCTCATCAGGGCAGGGGAATCGCCCGCGCCCTGGTGCGAGACGCCATTCTTCGCACTTTGAACGCCGCCGAGATCGCCGGGATGAGAGCGCTACTGGTGCATGCTCTTGATGACACGGCCGCGGCGTTCTATCGACACGTGGGATTTGTGGACTCACCGGTCGATCCCCTGGTACTGATGCTGCCCTTGGCGAGCGCCCGCAAAGCGCTCGACCTCCCGTAGCCCGTCCGACGCGGAGCTCCGCACCATCGAGTTGCCGCGCACCTTGCAGGTATGGGCATACCGGCTCCGAGAATCGGTGAGGAATTGCCCTTAGTCGGCGCTCAAGTCCGACCAGAGCCGGTCCGCCCCCGCCGCCGCCACCCGCCGGCCGAGCTCGTCCGCCCACTCGGCTTCGGGTCCGAAGTCGTCGCGCCAGGACCACAGGCGGCGCGTGCGGTGCTGCAGGCTGTACTCACGGGTGAACCCGATCGCGCCATGAACCTGGTGGGCGATCGCCGCGCCGCTGCCCGCCGCCTCCCCCGTGCGAATCTTGGCTGCCGCCACCGCGCGAAAGGCGCGTTCGTCGGCGGCGCCGAAGCGCGCGATGGCAGAGGCCGCAGCATCCGCCGCCGCGCCGGCCGCCGCCGCCTCGCCCGCGAGCATCGCCAGGTTGTGCTGCACTGCCTGGAACCTGGCGATGGGGCGGCCGAACTGGCTGCGATCGCCCGCGTAGCCGAGCGACTGCTCGAGCGCCGCCTCCAGGGCGCCGGCGATCTGCTGGGCACGCAGGGCCGCGCCCATCCGGCGCTGAGCGAGATCGAAATCCTCGGGCAGATCCGCAATCGCGTCCGGGATCAGATCGTCGAGGTACACGTCGTCCAGGGGCTCCCCGGCGAGACTGGAGCCGTGCTCGACGCGATCGCGGCGCCGGTCCGCGTCGAGCTCGAGCATCGCCATCGCCGCGCTGTCGTCCCTCCTGGCGACGAGGACGAGTGCCCTCGCACGGGAGGCGAAGGGCACTCCGCGCAGCACTCCGGACAGCCGGCCCGTTGAGTTGAGCTCGGGCGCGCCGTCGCTGCGGGTGGGCGCGGCGCACAAGGGACCGGGCAGCGCGTCCATCCCGGATTTGGACAGGGTCCACCCCGCGAGCAGCGTCTCCGCGAGCGGCACCGGAGCCGCGTAGCGCGCGGCGACCCGCACGATCCCGAACCCGTCCGCGAGGCTCGCGCCGGCGCCGCCCTGCGTCTCCGACACCCACGCGAGCGGCAGGCCGGCCGCCTCCAGGGTGTCCCACAACGCTTTCGGCCACTCTCCCCGCTCCGCACGTTCCACCACCTCGGGCGTGCAGTGCTCCTCGAGCATTCGCGTGAGGGTTTCGACCAGCAGCGGGTCGCCCGCGCTCACCGGCCGGCGAACCTCGGCGGGCGACGCTCTTCCATCGCCTGCACGCCCTCCGCGAAGTCCTCGCTGCGGCGCAGTCGGCCCTGCTCGGCGAGCTCGTGGTCGGTGGCCCGCGCGATCTCATCGGCGAGGCCGGCGCGCTGGGTGGCCCGGATCGCCTGCACCGCGAGCGGGGCCGACTGCGCGATCTCGCCGGCAAGCTCCCGCGCCCGTTCGCGCACCCGCTCGCGAGGCGCCAGCTCCTCGGCGAGACCGAGCCGGTACGCCTCCGCCCCGTTCACCCGACGACCCGTGAGCAGGAGCAGCTCGGCCTGCGCCGTGCCGATCAGCCTGGGCAGGGTCACCGACAGGCCGAAGCCCTGGTGAAAGCCGAGCCGCGAGAAGTTGGCCGAGAAGCGCGCCTCTTCGCAGGTGACGCGGAAGTCGGCGGAGAGGGCGAGTCCGAGACCGCCGCCGACCGCGGCCCCCTGCACCGCCGCCACCACCGGCTTGCCGGCGCGAAAGAGCCTGACTGCCTCGACGTAGAGGTTGCCGGCCTGTGATTCGAGGCGTTCCTCGGACCATGTCTCGCGTGCCTGCAGGTTCGCGCCGGCGCAGAAGTGCTTGCCTTCCGAGCACAGCACGATGGCGCGGCACTGCGGGTCCCGGTCGAGGGACTCGTACACGTCGGCGAGCGCCCGCATCAACCAGTAGTCGAAGAAGTTGTTGGGCGGGCGGTGGATCTCCACCGTCGCCACGTGCGCGTCGACGGAGACCGAGATGTCGCCCGCTGCGTCGTTGTCGCTCATCGATAGGGGTCTCGCTTTGGGCTCGGGCGCCGGGGAGGAGCAGGGGATCTTACGCTCGACGACGTGCGCATCGACGATGCTCACCCCTTCTCCGCGCCGGTGCGCATTCAAGGCGTCGTCCCGGGCAGCGAATCGAGGAACTCCCGGTACTCGACGAGCGCCGCGAGCGCGTTGGCCGCGTCGTGTCCGCTCGCGAAGCAGGGGAAGTCCGCCGAGGCGAGCGCGCGCACCGCTTCCGGGTTCGCCCGCGTATAGGCGCTGAACAGAATGGGCTTGTCGGACCTTGCCCCGAGACATTTCAGGGCGTCGATCTCGGCGGTGATGAGATCGGAGCGGACCATCGAGCACGACACCACCACCGCGTCGACCGCGTCCGATGCCGCGAGCAACTCGAGGGGCTTCGCGTAGCCATGCTCGAACAGGCCCTGTGCGGTGAGGTCGACGGGGTTGGCGGTCGAGGCGTAGCTCGGCAGGCGCTCGTCGAGGCGGGCGCGGGTGGCGGCGTCGATCGGGCCAACCTCGAGCCCCGCGTCCACGCAGGCGTCAGCGGCCCAGATCCCCGCTCCGCCCGATGTGGTGAGCACCGCCGTGCGCCGGCCTCGCGGCAAGCGGTCGTGGAAGTACGACAGGGCGGCGGCGGCGTTCAGCATGCGATCCGCGTCCGGGAAGCTGAGCGCCCCGTGGGCCCGGAACATCGCTTCGTAGGCGGAGTGAGACCCCGTGATCGAGGCGGTATGCGACAGCGCCGCCCGGGCCGCCGCGTCGGATCGACCGACCTTGGTCACTATGAGCGCCTTTCTCGCGCGTGCCGCGCGCGCCGCGAGCGGCGCGAAGCGCTCCGCATCCCGCAAGCCTTCGATGAACATCATCACCACTCCGGTCGCGGGATCCGAGACCAGGTGCTCCAGCACATCGAGAGTGGAGAGTCCCGCCTCGTTGCCGGTGCTCACCACGTAGCTGAAGGGCAGGCAGCGCGGGCGGCCACGGTCGTAGAACGAGAAGCCGATCCCGCCGCTCTGGGAGATCACCGCGACGCCGCGGGCGCGCTTCCCCGGCGCAGAGGGGGGAGCGCCGTCCGCCAGCACGGGACTGAAGCTCGCGCGCAACGGCAGGGCGGCGTTGAGAAAACCCTCGCCGTTGGGACCGAGCACCGCCATGTCATGGCGCTCGGCAAGGGCGGTGACGCGCTCCTGGCGGGCGCGTCCTTCCGCGCCGCGCTCCTCGGCGAAGCCGGAGCTGATGATCACCGCCGCGCGCGTGCCGCCCTCACCGCACGCCTCGAGCACGTCTGCGACGTAGCGGGCCGGCACCGTTATGATCGCGAGATCCACGGCTCGCGGCAGGTCCGCGACGCTGCGGTAGCAGGAGAGCCCCCGGATCGCGCGGTGGCTCCGGCTGATCGCGTACACCGTGCCGGGGTACCCGCCGTCGAGCACTGCGCTGACCATTCGCCCGCGGATGGCGTGCGGGTCCGGCGAAGCGCCGACCAGCGCGATGGAGCGCGGAGAGAACAACGCGTCCAGACTGGGCATGACGGGTTCCGAAGCGGGCGGCGCCGACTACCGACTTCCGCCGACGCGTCAGCGCAGACCGAGGCCGCGAGCGATGACGCCGCGCAGGATCTCGCGGGTGCCGCCCTGAATGGTGAGCTTGGGCGCGAGCAGGGTGCTCATGCGCAGCACCTCCTCCAGTCGCCCGCGATTGTCGGGGTTCCCGTCGACGAGCGGCGCGAGGTCCCGCACGATCCCGGGCAGCGCCTGGGCCCAGTTGGTGCCGAGGTCCTTGACCACCGCGGCCTCCACCTCCGGCGACCGGCCGGCTTGCAGCATGCCCGCAACCGACAGGGACATGTGACGCAGGGTCGAGAGTTGCGCCACCAGTCGGCCGATGCCCTGCGCCTGCCGCTCGCCCGGGTCGGCGCCGGCGCTGCGCACCAGCTCGTAGAGCACCGGGAGATTGTCCAGGAAGCGTTCCGGGCCGCTGCGCTCGTGGGCGAGCTCGGCCGTCACCTGCTTCCATCCCATGTTCAGGTCCCCGAGCAGGTGCTGCTCGGGGATCAGCGCATCGTCCAGCACCACTTCGTTGAAGTCGTGGTGTCCCGCCATGTTGAGGATCGGGTTCACCGTGATGCCGGGGGTGTCCATCGGCACCAGGAACTGGCTCAACCCGTGGCGCCGGTCCTTCCCGGTGGGCGCGGCGGTGCGCATCAGCGCAATCATGTAGTGGGAACGATGGGCGTTGCTGGTCCACACCTTGCGCCCGTTGAGGCGCCACCCGTCCCCGATGCTCTCGGCCCGGCTGCGCAGCGAGAAGAGATCCGATCCCGAATCCGGCTCGCTCATCCCGATGCAGAAGTAGCACTCGCCGGCCGCGATCCGGGGCAGGATGTCGCGGCGGATCGACTCCTCCGCGTAGCGCAGCAGCACCGGCCCGCTCTGACGGTCCGCCACCCAGTGGGCCCACACCGGCGCGCTCACCGCGAGCAACTCCTCGGTGACCACGTAGCGCTCGAGGAAGCTGCGTTCTCCGCCCCCGTACTGCGACGGCCAGGTCATGCCGATGAAGCCGGCCGCTCCGCAACGCCGGCTGAACTCCGGCGCGTGGCGTCCCGAGAACCCTCCGCCCCCGTAAGGCACGAAGCTCCCCGCCTCCACCTCGCGATCGATGAACTCGCGCACCCGTGCGCGTATCGCCTCCGCCTCGGGCGGCAGCTCCACCGGATCGAAGTGCAACGCCGGCTCAGCCATCGAGAAGCCTCATGCTCTCGCCGCGCTTCGCAGGGATCTCGTCACGATGCATCGTCCTGGTGGATGTCCGCTCATCGAGGGCATGACGGAACTGGACGGACTGTGCCACACGCGACTCCCGGGTTTCCTGTCCCAAGTGCCGCGCAGTCTTCCGCCGTGAGTGGCTCTTGTGACCATCCCTCGCATCGGCTCGGGTGCGTACCGCGACGGGTGCGCGGAGAGCAACATACATGCAGTGCCGCGACGCTTCGAGTGAGTGGGAGTCGGGAGAAGTCTTCGTACCGGACAGTCGGCCGCGCCGGCATTCGTTGCCGGGTGCCTCGTGCCGAAACCGCGGCGGGGCTCCGGGGAGTCCGCCTCGGTGGAGCGCCGTCCGGCCCGGTCAGGGTTTTCCATTCCGGGCCCGCTGGGCCATCATCACCCTCCGAGCGCCCGGAGGCCCTCCGGGCGGCATGCAACGCCAGGAGAGACCAGATGAAAGCAGCCGTGATGCGGGGAGTCGGGCAGCCACTCACGATCGAGGAGGTCGACGTGGCGAGACCGATCGGGCGCGAGGTCCTGGTGCGGGTGGCCGCCACCGGCGTTTGCCACAGCGACCTCCACATCATCGAGGGGCTCTATCCGGGCGACTTTCCGTGCATCCTCGGTCACGAGTCGGCGGGGGTAGTGGAAGAAGTCGGAGATCAGGTCAGCTACTTCAGCCCGGGCGACCACGTCATCTCCTGCCTCTCCGTCTTCTGCGGCCACTGCGAAGCCTGCGTGACCGGGCATCTCGTGAACTGCGAGCGCCCCCAGGACGTGAACCGCAGGCCCGGCGAAGCGCCGCGCTTGAGCCAGAAGGGTGAGGTGGTGCACCAGTTCTACAACCTCTCCTCCTTCGCCGAGTACATGCTCGTGCACGAGCACGCCATCGTGAAGATTCGCAAGGACATGCCGCTCGACCGGGCGGCGCTCATCGGTTGCGGGGTGACTACCGGCGTCGGCGCGGTGCACAACACCGCGAAGATCGAGGTCGGCAGCACGGTGGCGGTGATCGGGCTCGGCGGCGTAGGGCTCTCCGCCGTCAACGGCGCCGCGATATCGGGCGCGGGGCGCATCATCGCCATCGACACCGTGGGCTCGAAGCTCAATCTCGCCCGGCACTTCGGAGCGACCGACGTGGTCGACGCTTCCCGGGAAGACCCGGTCGAGGCGGTGCGGAGAATGACGGGGGCCGGAGTGCACTACTCCTTCGAGGCCATCGGCCTCAAGGAGACGAGCGAGCAGGCGTTCGAGATGCTTCGGCCTGGCGGTACCGCCACCGTGATCGGCATGATCCCGGTCGGGCAGAAGGTCGAGATCGACGGAGAGAGTCTCCTCTTCGAGAAGAAACTGCAGGGTTCGAACATGGGCTCCAACCGCTTCCGCGTCGACATGCCCCGCTACGTCGACTTCTACCTCGCCGGCAAGCTGCATCTCGACGAGATGATCACCGAACGCGTGCAACTGGAGCAGATCAACGAGGCCTTCGCCGCGATGAAGACCGGCGAGGTGGCGCGCAGCGTCATCATGTTCAATTGAGCGAAACGCTCGCGCAGCGCGCGTGGTCGAGTTGACGGCCCGTTCAGGGCCGGGTGCTCCCGGCCTCGACGGTCGAAGCGTCGCGAGGGTCCCACCCGACGCTGATCCGTTCTCCCTCCGATGCTCGCATTTCGCCGCTGCGGTTCTGGATGCGGGCGACGATGGACAGGCCGCTGCCCGCGTCGATGACGTAGCGCGTCGTGTCTCCCACGTAGACCGCTTCGCGGACCGTGCCGTGGAGCGCAGTGCCTGATGTCCGTGCCTCGTCGACGATGCGCAGCTTCTCGGGGCGCACCACCAGGTGGGTCCGTGCGCCATCGACGAGCGCGGTGTCGGCGGGCAGCGTCAGGCGCTGGCCTGCTTCGGTTTCCCCGCGCCAGTCGCTGCCGTCACGTACCACGGTGAGCGGAACGATGTTGGACTCTCCGATGAAGTCGGCGACGAAGGTGGTTGCGGGCCGTTCGTAGAGGGTCGCGGGATCGGCGACTTGCTCGAATCGACCGTGGTTCACCACGACGATGCGGTCCGAGAGCACCAGGGCTTCCTCCTGGTCGTGGGTCACGTAGATGGTGGTGATGCCGAGCTGCTTCTGCAGGCGCTTGATCTCGAGCTGCATGTCCTCTCGGAGCTTGCGGTCGAGCGCGCCCAGCGGCTCGTCCATGAGCAGCACGAGGGGGTTGAACACCAGGGCCCGGGCGAGCGCGATGCGCTGCTGCTGGCCCCCGGAGAGCTGGCTCGGGGAGCGCGAGCCGTGGTCGGGGAGCCGGACCAGCTCCAGCGCCTCGGCGACCATGCGCCGGCGGCGAGCCTTGGGCACCTTGCGCATCCGCAAGGGAAACTCGATGTTCTCCGCCACGCTCCGATGGGGAAAGAGGGCGTAGTTCTGGAACACCATGCCGAAGTCGCGCCGATAGGCGGGCACGCCGGCCAGCGACTCTCCGTCGATGTAGATGTCGCCGGCACTCGGGTCCACGAACCCCGCGATCATCATCAGGGTGGTCGTCTTGCCCGAGCCGCTGGGCCCCAGCAGCGTGATGAACTCCCCGCTCGCGACGGACAGCGACACGTCGTCGACCGCGACGACGTCGCCGAATCGCTTTGCCAGGCTCTCGAGGCGCAGGTGCGGCTCAGGCACCGGCCCGGGAGCCCCGGCCGCCGCCATCACTGATCCGCGCCTCCCCGGCGCGCGAGCGCGAGCAGGCACAGGAACTCGAAGGCGAGCGTCGCCCCGCAAGTCGCGGAGATGCGGCTCGTGTCCAGGGGCGGATTGACCTCCATCACGTCGAAGCTCACGTAGTCGAGTCCCCCGAGCCCGCGCACTATCCCGAGCGCCTCTCGTGTCGTGAAGCCCCCGATCTCGAGCGATCCCGTGCCCGGCACGAAGGCGGGGTCGATGCAGTCCACGTCGAAGGTCAGGTGGACCCTGCGATCGCCCACCCGCGCCCGGATGTCGGCGATGACCTGGGGGATTCCCAGGCCTACGCAGTCGTCCATGGTGCGCACCTCGAAGCCCAGGTCGCGGGCGTCCTGGTAGTCCTCGGGGGTGTACACGGTGCCGCGCAGGCCCACCATGATCGAGTGGGCGGTATCGACCACGCCTTCCTCGGCCGCGCGCCGGAACATCGTGCCTGCGTTGTAGCGCTGGGTGCCGTAGAAGGTGTCATAGGTGTCGGTGTGGGCGTCGAACTGGATCATCGCGACCGGGCCGTGCACCCGGCTCGCCGCGCGCAGCTCGGCGAGGGTCAGCGAGTGGTCGCCGCCGAGTCCAATTGGCACGACGCCGGCCTCGTAGAGGGGACTGAGCTCGGCTTCGAGTGCGTCGAGGGTACGGCGAACGGAGCCCGGCACCACGGCCAGATCGCCATAGTCGATCGCGTGCAGGTGCCGGAAGGGGGAGACTCCGTGATGCGCGTTCGCGGGCCGCAGCGACGCGGACGCGTCGCGCATCGCGCGCGGCCCGAAGCGCGACCCGGGCATGCCGCCGGTGTCGGACGGCATTCCCGCGACGGCGGCATCCACGCCGTCCAGGCTGCGGGAGTGCGGCAGCCCCATGAAGGTGGCGATCCCCGATCCGCGCGGAGTGGCGAGCTGATTGGTGGGTCCCTGGGTCTTCGTCATCGAGGGTCTCCTCCGGTTTCGGGCCGTCGCGGTCGCGCGGACTCAGCCGATCAGGGCGCTGCCTCCGGTGGGCTCGAGGATCCGGCCGCGCAGAAACTCCACCAGGCCGCGGGCGGCGAGGTGGGCGGTCCGATCCCCCAGGTCGCGCGGGGGCGTCACCTCCACGAGGTCTACGGCGCCCACCTCCTCGGACTTGCCGAGACATTGGAGAGTGGTCAGGAACTCGATTGCGCTCAAGCCCCCGAAGTTGATGAAGCCGGTTCCCGGTGCGGCCGAGTTGTCGCAGACGTCGATGTCGACGCTCACGTAGATGGAATCGGTGTCGCGTCCGGCGATCGCGAGCGCCTCCGCGACCGCGCGCTCGACGCCCTTCGCGCGCATGTCGTGCACCGTCATCGCGGTGGCGCCGGAGCGCTGAACGAACTCCCACTCGTCGCGCCATGCGATGTCGAGCAGTCCGAGCCAGACCATGTTGGCGGGGTCGAAGCCGTCGAGCTCGGCAACCCGCCGCGCGTTCGAGCCGTGCCAGTACTTGCCGTGGCTGGGGTTGTCGTCCTGCAGGTCGAAATGGGCATCGACCTGGATGTAGCCGAAGCGGGTCTCGCCGAGCGCCCGTCTGCCCTCATGGTAGCCGAGCGCAAGCGGGTAGCCGACGTAGTGATCGCCGCCAAGCATTACGGGGAAGGCGCCACGGCGCACGATGCCTTCCGTGCAGGCGCGGATCTCCTCGGTGGTGCGCTCGAGCTGCGGTGAATGGATGGTCACGTCGCCGATGTCGCCCACCGCCGCGTCCTCCCGGAAGCGCACCGCGCTGCCGTCGCTCACGTTGACCACGCCGCCGGGGCCGGGTTCGCGCCATCGCCAGTTGATGCCGGTCGAGCGCTGTCGGATCGCGGCCGGGCCGAGGCGCGGGCCGATGGTCGAACCGGTGAACTCGCAGGGGATGCCGCCCGCCACGATCATCCCGGGCCGGACCTGATCGAGGCTCACCCGCGGCCAGTTGAGGAAGGTGGTGCCCGAGGAGAAGGGGGCGATGGGTGATGAGGGCCGATCGGTCATTCGCGGCTGCTCCCTCGAGTCTCGTTCGGACCGTCTCGCAATCCACGGTCCGCGCTCGGGTGGAGTGTGCCATATCCCATTGTCGTGAATGGATTCCCGTTCGTCCTGGCTCCGGAAGCGGCAATCCACGGCAGGCAGTGCATCATGTTCCGGATTGCGTGTCAGCCTCTTTCTGCTTCCCGGGTGAGAGTCGCGGGTCAGCGGCGCTCGGTCTGCCGGCGTACGACGTGGAGCAGGACCAGCGTGACGATGCTGAGCACGATGAAGAGCGAGGAGGCGGCGGCGATGGTCGGGTTCGATTCGAAGCGAATGCCCTTCCAGAACTGGATGGGAAGGGTTGAGCCGGCGTTGCCGATGACGAAGAGCGAGATCAGGAACTCGTTGAAGGAGGCAAGGAAGGCGAGCAGGGCGGCGCTGAGGACCCCGGGCCGGATGAGCGGGAGGGTCACGTGCCAGAACGTGGCGACGGGGCTTGCGCCGAGGCTCATCGCCGCCAGTTCGTAGCGGCGATCGAAGCCCTGCAGCGTCGCGTACACGATGATGATGACAAAGGGTATGGCGAACACGGTGTGCGCGATGACCAGCCCCGTCGTCGTGCCGATCAGCCCCAGGTCGTTCAGAAAGAAGTACTCGGCCATCGCAATCAGGATCACCGGGATCATCAGGGGCACGACGAAGAGCAGGATCATCGCCTTCCTCCCCCGGAAGGTGCCGCGGGCGAGTCCGAAGGCCGCCGGCAGCCCCAGGGCAAGCGTGGCCAGCATCGTCAGGGTGGCGAGCAGGACGCTGTAGCCGGTTGCCCCGGTCCATTCGGGAATCGTGAAGTACGCCTCGTACCACCGCAGTGACAAGGTCTTGGGCGGAAAGATGATGTAACGGGTCGCCGAGAACGATACCGGGATCGTGAAGAAGGCCGGTACCACCATGAGGATGGACACCAGCACCGCGAGCCCGGCGACGGCGCGGCCTCCGATCCGGTACAGGTCGACCCGAGGCCCCCTCCGCAGAGCGCGCCCGCGCATCGCCTACCTCGCCGGCGCGATCGGCCGGGCGAGACCGAACACGCGGTTGTAGAGGACGAGGATGATCGTCGTCGACAGGAGCAGCACTACCGACAGGGCGGAAGCGAGGCCCCAGTTCAGCGTCCTGCGCCCCTGGGTGTCTATCAACTGGGCGATCATGGTCTCCGCTGTGCTGCCGAGCGCGGCGGGGGTCACATAGAAGCCGGTGGCGAGCACGAAGACGAGCAGACAGCCGGCCACTACTCCCGGCATGCTGAGCGGCAGGTACACGTGCCGGAAGGCGGCGAGCGGTGTCGCGCCCATGCCGAGCGCGGCGCGCACCAGCTCACGGTCGATGCTGCGCATCACGCTGTAGAGGGGCAGGATCATGAAGGGCAGCATGATGTGCACCGAACCGATCAGCACCGAGGGTTCGTTGAAGAGCAGGGTCAGCGGGCGCTCGATGATGCCGAGCGACTGCATGGCGGCGTTCAGAGGTCCCTTGCGGCCGAGGATGATCATCCAGGCGAAGGTGCGCACCAGCTCGCTGGTCCACAGCGGCAGGACGACGGAGATGAGGAGCAGCCCGGCTGCCCGGCCCCGGACGTGCGCCAGCAGGTAGGCGACGGGATAGCCGAGGACCAGGGCGATGAGCGTGACGATGGCGGAGAGCCGGAAGGTGTTGACCAACACCCTGCCGTAGCCGCCGACCTCGACGAGCGCCCGGAAGTTGTCCAGGGTCGGGTCCGGGTCGAAGACGCTGCGCAGCAGCATCTGCCCGAGGGGCAGGGCGAAGGCGAGCAGCATGAAGAGGACGGCGGGGACGCAGAGGAGCAACCAGATGTTGCGCCGGACCCAGGGGTGGAAGCGGGTCCGGGCTCTCGACTGCCGCCGCGCGATCATGTCAGTCTCCCGGCCGTGCGGCCGCGCTCCGTGAGCCACGGCGGAACCGGTGCCGCGCGAAGCTCCGCGCGGCACCGGCAAGAGCCTACCCGGCGGCTAGAGAATCCAGGTCGCCCACTTCTCGTAGACCAGCTCGAGGTTGGTCTTGCCGTCGTCGTTCAGCGCCGACCACCATTCCGGGTTCGGCGGCACCTGGCGCACGAGATGCTTGGGATTGCCGAGCGACACCTCCGCCACGTCGGGAGCCAGCAGGTCGGTGGCGGCCGCGACCACCGGCGCGATGGGATAGCGCCTCACGAATTCCGCCTGCACGTCGGGACGGTAGCAGAACTCGATGAAACGCAGCGCGTTCTCGGGGTGCGGCGCGCCCCTGGGCATCACCCAGGCGTCGAAGTAGAGCAATCCCTGCTCCCATGACATCCCTACCGAAGCCCCTTCCGTGATTGCATTGGTGAGAGAGCCGTTGCCGCCCGGTGCGGCGGCGAGCTCCCCCTGGACGAGGAGCTGGGTCGCGTCGGCGGAGTACCCCGTCCACTTCGTGATGTGGTCCCTGAACCCGCTCAGCAGCTCGAAGCCCTCGTCGATGTCCATCGGGTAGAGGTCCTCCACCGCGACGCCGTTGGCGAGGAAGGGAACCTCCAGCGGGGGCGGCTCGAAGTCCATGGACGTGAGGCCGCGCGGGCCGGGAAAGCGTTCGACATCCCAGAACTCCGCCCAGTTCGTGGGGTGCTCGGCCTCGCTGAAGTAGTCGAGACTGTAGCCGAGGTTCATCGCCCAGAAGTAGATGCCGACGCTGTGCTTGCCGCGCACCACGGGATTGATGCCGTCGACGATGTCGGCGTTCATCGCCGAGTAGTCGATCTCTTCCAGGAATCCCTTGTTGGCGAGGGTATAGGCGCCGACGAAGGAGTTGTTCGACAGGTCCCACTCGACATTGCCCGATTCGACCTGGGCCTGGAGCAGCGCGATCTCGGGCTGCTGCGGTGCGAGCACGACCTCGATCCCGGTCGCCTCGGTGAAGGGAGCGAACTGGGCCGCGCGCTGGGCGTCGCCGAATCCGCCGCCCCAGCTCGCAACGACAATCTGGTTGCTGCCGTGGGAGTCTGCCCGGGCAGGCCTCGATGCCAGGGTCAGGGCGCTTCCGGTGACGCCGAGCAGCGCCGACATCATCGGAGTCGAGAGGCCGAGCGCGGAAGCCCGTTTCAGGAAATCCCGGCGCGAGGACCGATTGGCGGCCAGGTCGTCAGCGAGCCTGCGATACTGGTCGAGCTTGTTCTGCATGGTGACTACCTCCCTTCGCAGATCTGCCCGGGTGGCGGCGCATGCCTTGAGTCTCCGCCGACGCGGACGTGTGGATGGTGCACTCGGAGAGGCTACGCCTGCCCCCGGAGAGCGTCAACGAAGCCGGGTTCGATGCGGTGGTCGCGCTATCGCATCCGTGACCGAATGCAGTTGCCACATTGATGTACGCAGGAGCGCCTGTCGGTGTGCGAATTCGTCGCCTTCGTCCGCCTCGTGCGCACACCAACGCACGCTTCAGGACTGATTGGCTACCAGTGGCGTTTCCAGGTAGCTCTGGTACTCGCGATCGCCGCGTCGCAACAGCAGCTCCGAGTCCCGGCCCTCGACCCAGCCCAGTCTCGGGCTGTGGGCACGGTAGCCGATGAGTTGCTGGACCTTCTCGGGCAGGGTGACGGCGACGTCGGGAGGACACACGACGTATTGGTTCTCCTCCTGCCGTAGCCAGCCGACGCAGTATCCCGAGACCATGCCGGTGCGAGGGGTGTCCGTGTGGTTGACGGACATGCCGTGCAGCGTCGCGCCCAGCCACAGCGCCACCGAGCCCCTGGGCATCACGGCCTGGACGATGTCCGCGTCGCCGGCCTTGCGCTCCGGCTCCCAGAGATGGCTCCCTCGTGCAAAGCGCGTGGCGCCGTTGTCCGCGCTGAAGTCGGATACCGCCCACATTGCGGACAGAACTATCTCGGGCACGCCGGGACCCAGCTTGAGATAGGGGTCGTATCCGACGGTGTCGCGGTGGAGAGGCTGCTTCTCGCCCCCTTTCCATACCTGCACGAGCCCGGAAAGCGGAATCTGGTAGGTCTCGCAGTTGGGCAGGAGGACGGCGTCGGCCAGCGCCAGGAGGAGGGGGTCGACGATCAGCTCGGAGAACACCGGGGTGCGGCTGACGATGCCGCCGATGCGCTTCGAGCGATGTCCGAAGAACTCGCCGCCGCCGGGCTCTTCCTCGTCGAGGAGCGGCGTGATGTCGGCGAGCAGCCGGTCCATGGTCTCCGGAGTCGCAATGTTCCGAATGACCGCCACACCGTCGCGCCGGAGCACCGACAGGATGTCCTCCACCGATGCGCTTCGATCGAGGCACACGACACTCATGGATGCGGGCCTCCGTCTGTCAGGCTCGGTACGGCGACTTCAGCGAATGAGGCGATGGCTCACGCGACACGAGTTCGCTCCCGGTTGAGAACGAGTACGTCATGGGTGAAGAGGGTGCCAATGTGTCGGGTCCGGCCGTCGCGGCGCAGAAATTCGACCTCCAGGGCATCGGGAGGGAGAAGCTCGACGATGGTCCCAACATCCCCTTGTTGGATCTCAGGATCGTTCGGCCTGTGGAGCACGGCTACCATGTCCAGAAGTTTCACCTGCCGGCCTTCGGCCATGTCGAGTGTCCAGGTCCGAGCTTGGAGGTTACGGAATATAACAGGTGACCAAACGCGGTACGTCTTCGTCGGCCTTCACTATCCAACCTGAACGAATCACGGCCGTGCCTCGAGGGCCGTTGAACTCGAAGTCGATAATGTACCGATGGCCGTAGCGATCCGATTTTCCAGGGGATGCGTCGTCGCCAGCGGCAGCCCTGTGCAGCGCGTCGAGCAGCAGTCCGGAGTTGCTTCGATTCAGGCCGACGAGCGCCTGAAAGAGGCGGGCCTTGTGGCTGCCATCGTCATGGTCGAAGCTGAGACAGGAATCCGTGATCTTTCGCCGGTCGATTATCGCCCGATCTCCGTTTGGCAGCTTCAACGTCGTGTCGCTTGCGACTTACTTCGCCGGAGTGCTACCGGGCAGCGCGAGCTTTCCCACCGCCTTCACCCGAACCAGGGTCGCGTTGCTGGGCACGTAGGTGAGGGGGACCTCGTCGATTTCGACTACCTCCACGCTCGAGGCGTCGCCCCCCGCGGCCACGACCTTGTCGAAGGCGGCAGCGCGGCAGTCGGCGACCGCCTGCTCCCTGTCCGTATCGTCGAGCGAGTACACGCGCTCCACCTGGCCGCCGACCTGGGCGATGGCGGCGCCGATGGCGTTGGCGACCTCGGCGTGCTCCGGCCGCAGCACCTCCGAGGCCCCCGCGAGCGAATTGCCGAGCAGGATGTTTCCGCCTCCGACGAGGACCACCGGCACGTCGTGCGCACTCGTCTTGACGCGGTCCAGGGCGGTCTCCACCCGGGCCTGGATCTCCCCCATCACCCGGTCGACCAGGGGCGCGTCGAGGTCCTCCACGCAGCCCGGGTCTCCCACCCGGGCCCGGCCCGCGGCCACCGCGATGTCCGTCGTGGTGAGGGATTCTCCTCCGAACACCCGAGCCTCCTCGCGCAGCCGATAGCCGGTGCTGGCCGGACCGATCCGAAGCGGCTCCGGCTGCACCAGGCTGCCCCCGCCGAGCGGGATGGAGAGCATGTCGGGCATGCGGAAGTTCGTACGCACCCCGGCGATCTCGACCTCCACCGCCGCCTCGCGCGGAAAGCCTTTGACCAGTGCCCCGACGTCGGTGGAGGTGCCGCCCACGTCGGCCACGATGCCGTAGCGCACCCCGGAAAGGAACGCGGCGCCACGCATGCTGTTGGTGGGGCCGGAGGAGATGGTCAGCACCGGGAATCGGGCGGCGAACTGCGCGTCCATCAGGGTGCCGTCGTTCTGGCTGATGAAGAGCGGCGCCTCGAGGCCGAGCGATCCGAGGGCATCGCGAATGCTCCGCACCGAGGCCTCGGCCACGTCGCCGAGGCAGGCATTGAGCACGGCCGCGTTCTCCCGCTCCAACAGGCCCATCCGGCCGTTCTCGTGGGAAAGCGACACTCGCAGCTCGGGCGCCCGCTGGCGGACGAGGGCCGCTGCCTCGACCTCGTGCTGCGGATTGACGGGCGAGAACACCCCGGACAACGCCACCGCCCGTACTCCTTCGCAGCGCATCGCGTCCACCGCATCACGGATTCCGCGGGCATCCAGGGGGGATATCTCCCGCCCGTCGAACTCGTGGCCGCCCCGAACCATGAAGGTCCGCGCGCCGAGCGCATCCCGAAGCTCCGCCGGCCAGTCGACCAGCGGCGGCAGGGACTCGGTGGCGGGCAGCGCCAGGCGCAGCACCGCGGTGGGCGCGAGGCGCTTTCGTTCCAGCAGGGCATTGGTCAGGTGGGTGGTGCCGACCATCACCGCGCCGACGCGCTGCCCCGGCGGCAGGTGGCGAAGCGCCTCACGCAACGCCTCCCGGATCCCGGAGGTGACGTCGGCGGTGGTGGGACGCTTGGCGGCGCCGACGAGCGCGGTGCCGTCCATGAGGACGGAATCGGTGTTGGTGCCCCCTACGTCTACTCCGATGAACACGGCGCGCTCCGGCTCGCGGGGCCAAGGGGGGAGTAGTCGTGCTCGTACCCGAAGGCTCGGGGACCGACCACCGCAAGCCCCGCCGGAGTGGTCCAGAGTTCCGGGGCCGGGAAGCCCAGAATGGTGACCCGCAGGCCGTAACGCATCACCTCGGTGGTAACCGGCTCTCCGGTCTCGGTCGCCACCGCGCAGATGAGATCCGGCACCGTGCAGACGATGCGCCCGTTGCGGCGCGCGATCAGGTTCTCGTTCTGAAAGTCGATGGACATGCGCTCACCGCGAAAGTCGTCCAGACCGTCGATGGAGAGGGTGCCGCGCGCGAACCCGGCGGTGGTGCGGCGCGCCACGTCCATCACCTTTCCGGCGAAGAGTACCTTCCCGGGGCAGGTCGCCAGCACCGCGTCCACCGGATCCTCTCCCCGGCTCCGGGCCTCTGCCACCGCCTCGCCGAGGCGGCGCGCCAGCGACAGGGTGTGGGGAATCGCGGTCCTGCGCACCTGCTCCGCGCTCATCGGAGCCACCGCGTAGCAGGCGGCGCAGCCCATCTGGACGGTGACGGCGCGGGCGAGGCGCTCCGCCCAGAGCGGGCTGACCACGTCCTGGATGACGGCGATGTTCCCCTTTTCGTCGGCGAGCGCCATCGGGCAGCAGGGCACGCCGTACACGAAGTAGGTCTTCATCTGGAACTCCGGAAAGGCCCTGCCCATGCCGTCCGCGTCGACCACCGGCAGTCCGGCAACGGCGGCCGGTATCAGCGGTTCCAGCGAATTGCTTCCTCCGATCTCGTTGGAGATCATGGCGGTGGCCTTCTCGCCGGTGCACTCCTCGATGGCGCGGAGCGCGTCGTAGGACTGCTGGTCGCGCAGCTTCTCGATGCCGACGGTGGGGGCGCCGATGCCGCCGACGCACACCACCCGCGCGTCGTCCGGCAGCTCCTCCGGGGCGAGCACCGGTACCGGTCCGTGCTGCCGAATCGCCTCCCGGGCGCGGAGCCGTCCGATGTAGGGGTTTCCGCCGCCTCCGGTGCCCAGTATGGCCGCACCGGTCGCGATGGGCTCCAGCAAGTCCTCAGTAACCAGCCACAAAGCGCTGAGCGTCCTTGTCCGCGACGACGATGATATAGACTACATTTTCTGGAGATTCGAACGCGAGAGGACACCCCGCCGCCGCCTGCGGTGGGGATGAGGAATGGAGTATGAGCGAAGCGGTCCGCACCGAACGGCGAGGCAAGGTCCTCGAGGTCACCCTCGACCGGCCACCGGCCAACGCGATCGACAAGGCCACATCGCAGGCCCTCTACGACGCGTTCCGGTTGCTCCAGGACGATGACGAGCTGTTGATCGGCATCATCACCGGGGCGGGCGGGCGCATCTTCTCCGCGGGTTGGGACCTGAAGGCGGTGGCCGCCGCCGAGAGCCCCGACGAGGTCGAAGGCGACGAATCGCCGGGCGGATTCGCCGGACTCACCGAGTTCTGGGACCTCTACAAGCCGGTGATCGCGGCGGTGAACGGCGCTACCGTGGGCGGGGGCTTCGAGTTGGCGCTGTCGGCCGACATCATCCTCGCCGCCGAGCATGCCGAGTTCTGGCTGCCGGAGATGGAGCGGGGCTTTCTCGCGAGCGCGGGCGCCATTCAGCGCCTGCCGCGCCGCATCCCCTACAACGTGGCGATGGAGCTCTTCCTGACCGGGCGTCGCATGGGCGCCGAGGAGGCCAGGCACTGGGGACTGGTGAGCGAGGTGCTGCCCGCGGACGCCCTGATGGAGCGGGCCCGGGCTCTTGCCGAGCAGCTCTCGGAGGGCGCGCCGCTGGCGACCCAGGCGCTGAAGGCGATCATGCCGGTGCTGATGCCGCTCCCGCTGGAGGAAGCGATGCAGGTGACGCAGCGCGGGCGCAACGCCCACCCCGTGTACGAAAAGATGATGAACTCCGAGGACTACCTGGAAGGCCCCCGCGCATTCGCGGAGAAGCGAAAGCCGGTCTGGAAAGGGCGCTGAAGCCGCACCTTCCTCGATCATGTCGGAGCCTCCTTCCAACTACGCGTCCGTCGACGACACCTTCCGGGTCAGCGCGAAGCGCTTTGCGCGCTCGCCCTGGCTCCCGTCCTACATCACCTCCGAAACCGTGCTGGGGGTGTACAGCGGGCGCTTCTTTCCCCTCTCCATCGGCGAGAATCCGGTAGAGGCCTACTGGCACCTGCGCCGGAGAGTCACGCTCTTCGACGTGCCCGAGCACCCGATCGAGGTCACGGGCCCCGATGCGCTGCCCTTCCTGAACCGCCTCTTCTGCCGGGACCTTTCCCGGCTGAGGGCCGGTCGGGCCACCTACGCAATCGCCTGCAACCACGCCGGCGGCATCGTCATGGACGGTGTCGTCCTGCACGTTTCGCCGGGTCTCTACTGGTACGTGCTCGCGGACGGGGAGTTCATGACCTGGCTGGAGGCGAACCGCGCCGGCTACGACGTGAAGGTGCGCGACCCGGGGTCCTGGGTCCTGCAGGTTCAGGGGCCGCGCGCCCTGGAAGCACTGGAGCCCATGCTGGACGGCGGTGCCCCCGCGCCCTTCAAGTACTTCAGCGTGCACGAGTGCGAGGTCGCGGGCGAGCCCTTCATCGTCTCGCGCACCGGCTGGACGGGAGAGCTCGGTTTCGAGCTCTACTCGCGCCGGCCCGACGTGGACGGGGAGCGCGTGTTCCGGCATCTCGTGCAGGCGGGGTCCGTCCACGGCATGCGGGTGAGCGCACTGGAGTGCATGGGCATTCGGCGCATCGAGGCCGGAATCAGGGACAACGGCACGGACATGGACGTCACGATGACGCCCTTCGCGGCGGGTCTCGGACGCTTCGTCGACCTGGAAAAGACCGTGCACATCGGCGCGGAGGCCCTGCGTGCGACGGATCGGCGCTCCGCCTTCTTCGGGGTGCAATCCGGCCCCGGCACAGCGCCGGGCCGGCACCGGGTGCGGCACGAGGGCCGGGAGGTCGGCCGGCTCACCGCCGCCGCCCGATCTCCCTTCCTGCAGAGCACGATCGGCTACGTACGCTTCGATTCGCCCGGCGAGTGGGAGGGTGAGCAGGTATCGCTCGAGGCGGCGGACGGCACGCGGTATCCGGCCCGGGTCGTCGCGCTGCCCTTCTACGACGCGGAGAAGCGCATTCCGAGGGGGCTGGGCGGTCCCCCTCCCTGACCGTGAAGCGCCATTGAAGCTCCGACGCCTGATCGTCGTCCTGTTTGCGCTCATCGCCGTGGCGGGGTCCATCGGGGTGCCGGCCGCGCCCGATGCTCGGGTGGAGGCGGTGCAGCGGCGCCTCGCCGAGCTCGGCTACGAGCCCGGACCGGCAGACGGGCTCATGGGCCCGCGCACCCGCGAGGCGATCCGCGCCTTGCAGCGAGACCGCGGATTGCCCCGGTCGGGACGCATCGATTCCGCCACCATCGAGGCGCTGGGATTGAAGGTCGAAGCGCCGGCGAGCGCCGCGCAGGGCGCAGCGCCCGCCTCCGACCCTGCGGGGGTGACCTACCATGATTCCCTCATCCCCTACGAACGGATCGGATGGGCGGGACCCGCGTCCGCAGAGACCGTGCGCGAGCGCTTCCGCGCATCGCGCGATGCCCCCTTGCGCGCCCGCATCAACGAGATCCTGATCGTGCCCAACCCGGAGCGCATCTACATCCTCGCGCGCGGCGAGGATCTCCCGGAGCTGCCCTGCGATCCTGCCGCGGCCAGGGCGCACGCGGAGCTGATGCTCTATCCCGGGGGGCCGGTGCTCTTCACTCCGCTCGATGAGGGTGGGCTCTGTCAGCTCGGTCTCGGCATCGTGCTCGGCGCGGGAACCACTCTCCTGCTGGAGCAGACTACGTGGAATGAGCTGTCCTCGCCGGCGGGAAGCGTGCGTATCGGAGCGACGGGACTCGAGTTCCAGTGAAGGAAACGCGCCTGCGCGGAACAGAGAGCGCGGGTTCATTGCGAGGATGCTTGACGCGGTAGACAATCACGCGAACAGAGACGAGACCGGGGGAGGGCCGAAGTGAAGACCGATACCTACGATCCCTTCGCACGCGGGCCCCATCCGGTCGGAGTGCGTTCCGAGACCTGGCGAGACGCCGGTCGTGATCGCTCGCTCGACGTCGAGATCTGGTATCCCGCGCTCGACGCCTACGCCGGCCAGGACCTCGACGAGGCCACTCGGGACAACTTCTTGGTGCCCGGGCTTTCGGGTGAGGAAGGCGCCACCGCACCCCAGAGCGCGGTGCGCGATGCCGGGGCGCTCCCCGGACGGCGCCACGCCGTGCTGCTCGCGCACGGCTTTGCCGGTCATCGACGAGAATCGAGCTTCATGGCCACCCATCTCGCAAGTCACGGCTTCCTGGTGGTCTCCGCCGACCATCCGGGCGGCACCTACGCGGACATCGACGCGCTGCTGCGCTCGACGCGACGCGAGGGCAGACAGGACTTTTCCCGGGCCGACATCCTGCCGGGGCTGGTGGAGGGCCGGCGTCGAGACATTCCGTTGATGATCGAGGCCGTGGTCGATCGCTTCGACGTGGACGGGACGAGACTCGGCATCACGGGAGCGAGCTTCGGTGGCTGGACCTCTCTCTTCGCCCCGGGCCTGGATACGCGAATCCGGGCCTCCGCGCCCATGTGCCCCTCGGGCGGAGACAGCCCGTCCTACCCCAGGGACCGGAACGTCGCCCGCAATGCCCTCGACTTCGAGTGGAAGTCGGGCACGGCGAGCTTGTTCATGGTTGCGGATCGCGATACCTGGCTGCCTCTCCACGGCGAAATCGAGCTGTTCCGCCGCACTCCGGGGCCCAAACGGATGTTCGTCCTCGAGCGCGCCGACCACAATCACTTCGTCGACAACGTCGCGGCGGGCCACGAGTGGCTGCGCGACTTCACCGCGTCCCTTGCGGATGTCGAGGAACCCGGCGGCACGAACTGGGCCGCGATGGCCGAGCAGATGGTGCCTTACGAGGAACTTTGTCGCGAGGAAGACGCGCATACCTGCTGGCGCGGGCTGTGCGCCGCTCACATGGACGCGCACTTGAGGGCAGACCGGGATGCGCTCGACTTCTGGCGGGGCGACGTGCTCGGCGCCCTCGCCCGCCGGGGGATCGACGTGGTGGAGCTCCGTGGCGGGCAAGGGCCATGAGCGGAAGTCCCCACGATTCTCCGGACGCGCTGGTCGACGCCTGCTACGACCTGATCACCTTCGAGGCCGGAGGCGAGCCCGACTGGGACGCCTTCCGGGCGCTGTTTCACCGCCAGGCGGTGCTCGCCCTGCGGGTGTTTCCCGAGGACGATGCGATCACGGTCATGGACCTCGACGCCTACATGGTCAAGCAGATGCGCGAGGGGATGCAGCAGGAGGGCTATTCGGAAACCCTGGTGAGCCGCACCCGGCTCGTGTTTCACGACGTGGCCGAGGTCCGCGTGGTGTTCGAGATGAGGTTCGGCGAAGGGGAGCCGCACACCGCGATCGACGTGTATGGCCTGGTAAGGCTCGAAGGGCGCTGGCTCATCGCCTCCATCATCAGCGACGTCGCCGCGCCCGGCGAGGTGCTCCCTGGAGACTTCGCCGCCAGACCGGAGCAGCGGCGCGGCTGAGCTGCGCTCCCGGCCGGTAGCGGCGACGGCGGGGTCGCACGGCGCGAATGGACGGCCGGTGGGTGCGCGAAGGGAAGTGCGGAGCGAGCGCTACTCCACCGTGAACCGGGGGGCGAACGAGGCCGGGGCGAGTGATGTGCCCGTGCCGAGCTCGTCCACGTTGTCGAGGTCCACGAGCTGTATTGCGGGACCCACGTGAATGAGCTCGAGCCTTCCTTCGAGCAGCCGCACCGCCTGCTCAATACCCAGACGGCCCTGAATCACCGGAAAGTCCGTGGGTGCGGCCTGAATGCGCCGGCGCTTGATGCCGCGGTACACCGCGTGGGTGAAGTAGTCGGAGAGGATCCTGATCCGACCCAGCAAGCCGCGCGCCCGGAGCGCGCTCACCGCCACTTCCGCGGTCACCGCGCTGCCGACGATGTAGTCCACGTCGGGCCGTGCCTCGAGCGCCTCCTCCACCAGTATGAGCTGGATCTCCCTGCCGGTGTCCCCGTACTTGGTCACGACGATCTCCGCGGAGCTCTCCCGCAGTGCTTCGCGGAATCCGGCCTCGACGAAGGGCACCCAGCCCGACCCCTGCGGGCCGGGAAACCAGGCCACCTTGACCGTCGGTGAGCCTCTCGGGTGCCGGTGGGCCAGGTGCTCTCCAATGCTGCTTCCCATCATGGTCCAGGACACTCCGGTCTTGGCGCTGATGCCCGGATCCGCGATGTCGTTGACCACGGCGGTCACCGGAATGCGCTCGGCAATCTCGAGGATGGTCGGGGTCAGGCCTTCGAAGCTCACGGTTCCAACCACGAGAATGTCGGCTTCCCGGGCGGTGCACTCCTTTACCTGGGCGATCTGACGGGCGAGGTTTGGATACCCCCCCGCTTCCACTACCCGCAGGGCCACCCCGAGGCGCTCGGCCTCGAGCACCATCCCGTAGTTGACGCTGAGCCAGTAGGAATCCTTGAGGTGAGGGTAGGAGGCGCAGAGCCGCCACCTCTTCGTTGCCCTCTCCAGCGGTTCGTAGCGAACGGGACGGGAGGGGCTCGAGTAGTCGAAGGGCACCTCCCAGGTCTCGAGCTCCCACATCAGCCCCTGCGCGTCGGCGCCGGCAGGCGGGACGGTCCAGATCAGGGCTGCCGCCACCCACGACCCGAGTAGACGCGCCATTCCCGCCATGAAAGCATGTCGGGCAACAGACTCGTCGTTCGTCACCGGTGCTGCTTGGATGAAGTTCGGCATTGCCACGAGACTGTTTCTCGCCTTTGCCGGGATTGCCGCCCTGTCGCTGGCCTCGGGCGGCGTGGGATGGTGGATTCTCAATGACGTGGAGACGGCCCAGACGACGATCGTCGAGCGGGCCATGCCGGCGGTCGCCGATGCCCGTCTGGCCGCGGAGATTGCGGGGCGCATTGTCGCACGCAGTCCGCGCCTCACCAATGCAGCGACGGAGACGGAGCGTGAGAGCGAGTCCGGGGCTCTGTTCGAGCTGGCCGAAAGCCTCGGGCAGGCGCTCAATCGCAACGTGGAGTACGGCTACTCCGAGACCCAGCTCGAGACCTCGCGGGTCGTCGCGGAGCGCCTGCGCGACAACTTGATCGCGCAAAACGGGCTGGTGGCGGCCCGTATCGGAGCGACCGGGCGTCTGAGCGACGCCGTCGCGCGTTCTCACGAGGCGGCCCAGGGACTGTCCGACCTCTCGGAGACCCTGGTCTCCAACGCGGCCTCGGGCACCACCGCGGTGATTTCCAATCTCTACGAGCTGGTGGAGTCCCAGGACCGCATAGAGGAGAGCCTGGAAGCGCTCGACCGGCTGTACGAAGAGGACGTGTTCCTGATGGAGCGCATGTTCGAGTTGCGGCTGCGTGCGTCCCAGGTCGCCTTGCTGCTCAATCAGCTCCTGCGGGCCGGCACCAACGACGAGGTCGAGTGGATCGAAAGCGGGCTCGGCCGCAACCTTCGCATTCTCGAGCGGCGGGTGCGCAGCATCTCCGATCCGGTGCGTCTGAGGCAGGCCCGGGGCCTGCTGCTCACATTGCAGCGCGCCAACGCCACCGGTCCGGACAACGTGGCCGGGCTCCGGCGGCAGGTGCTGGAGCTCGATGCCGCGATCGAAACCCTGACCGGCCGGAACCGGGAGCTCTCGGAGTCTCTGGGCGACTTCATCGTGGAGTTGGTGGAGGATTCGCAGACGCTTGCCGAGGAGGCGGCGGTGGGAGCGACTGAAGCAGTGGATGCCGGGCTCCTCACCCTGCTCCTTCAGACCGTGGTGGTCCTCGCGGTGGCGGGGCTGATCCTCTGGCTCTACGTGCAGCGCAACGTCATCAGACGCCTGGAGGCCCTCGCCGGGGTCATGCAGAAGCTGGCCCGGGGAGACCTCGACGTGGCGGTCCACACCACCGGCCGCGACGAGCTGTCCGCGATGGCGGAGACCGTGCAGGTCTTCAAGGAGCAGGGGGTGGTCAAGCGGGAGCTGGAGAGGGAACGCGAGCAACGGGAGGCGGAGCTCCGGCGGCACAAGAGCGAGCTGGAGGTGCTGGTGGCGGAACGCACCGCGCAGCTCTCCGATGCCAATGCCCGCCTGAAAGTGGAGGTCGACAATCACGCCAGGGCGAGAGAGCGGGCCGAGAACGCCAATCAGGCGAAGAGCGAGTTTCTCGCGGCGATGAGCCACGAGATCCGCACCCCCATGAACGGCATCCTCGGCATGCTGCGCATCGTCGGCGACAGCGCCCTGGAGGACGACCAGCGGGCCCGGCTCGCGGTCATCCAGTCATCGAGCCAGACGCTGCTCGGCATCCTCAACGACATCCTCGACTACTCGAAGATCGAGACCGGGGAGATTCTCCTGGAGCCGCGGGATTTCGAGCTGCGACAGCTTGTCGAGGACATCCAGGCCCTGATGCGCTTCCGGGCGACCGAGAAGGGTCTGGGCCTCGAGACCCGGATTGCCGGCAACGTGCCCAACTTCATCCGGGGCGACTCCGGCAAGCTCAGCCAGATCCTGCTCAATCTCATCGGCAACGGGCTCAAGTTCACCGAGCGGGGGCAGGTCGCGCTGACCATCGAGAAGGCGGGCGAGGTCGTCGATGGGGAGCTCACCCTGCGATTCGAGGTCGAGGACACCGGTCCGGGCATCCCCCCGGCCAAGCAGCAGCGCCTCTTCGAGCCCTTCTACCAGGTCGATCCGCGGCGCTCGCGCCAGCAGGGCGGAACCGGGCTGGGGCTGACGATCTCCCGCCGGCTGGTCGAAGCGATGGGCGGCGCCCTCACGGTCTCGAGCGAGGTGGGCCGGGGCAGCCACTTCAGCTTCGACGTCAGGATGGACGAAGGGGACGGGGAGGCCATCGCAGCGGCCCGATTCGAGCTTCCGTCCAGTCCGCCCGAGCTCGGGGTGCTGTCGGTGCTGGTCGTGGAGGACAACGAGATCAATGCCATAGTGGTGGAGGGCTTCCTGCATCACATGGGCCACGCCGTGAGCGTCGTCGCCACCGGAGAAGCGGCGGTGGAAGCGGTGCAGAACCAGGCGCTCGATGTCGTGCTCATGGACATCTCCCTGCCCGGCATCGACGGGGTGGAAGCCACCCGGCGCATTCGCAATCTCGAGCTTCCTTCGCACCGCGAGCTGCCGATCATCGCCATGTCCGCTCACGTGTTCCAGAACGAAATCGCCCACGTTCTCGATGCCGGGATGAACGCCTTCGTGGGCAAGCCGGTATCCCCGGAACGACTGGCCGAAGCCCTGGCGCAGGTGGTGCTGCGCCGCAAGCGCGGCGTCGTCGTGCCGGTGGCACACGCCCGGGAAGACGGAAGCCACGTCGTGCTCAATCGCAGCGTTCTCGACGACGACTACATGATTCTCGGGCCGGACAAGACCGGGCGCATGGTGGGCGCGTTCTTCGACGGAACCACCCGAAGGGTCGAGCAGCTCGCCCACGCGGTGGAGGGCGAGGACTGGTCCACGGTTGCCTACATCGCCCACAACCTGAAGGGCAGCGCCGCCAGCCTGGGATTGAGCGCGCTCGAGAACCGCGCCCACCGGCTCGAGATTTGTGCCAAGAAAGAGGCCGCGTCCGAAATCGCGCGGGACTTCGACACGTTCACCGCGTTGATCGAGAACTCGACTGCGGCGCTGCGCGCCTACTGGACCGAGCTGGACGGGCCGCAGCCGGTTCAGCGCGCCGAGACTTCGGCCGCGAACAGGTAGCCTTCACCGTGCGCGGTGATGATGATCTCCGGTGACTTCGGATCGGCCTCCAGTTTCTGGCGCAGTCTTCGCACGAGCACGTCCACCGTGCGATCGCTCGGATCCCAGGACCGGTGGGCGATGGATTGCAGCAGCCGCTCACGGGTCAGGACGGTCCCCGGACGGGCAACCAGTGCATTCAGGAGCTCGAACTCCGCCCGGGTAAGCGCGACCTTGTCGCCGCCCGGAGACACGAGTCGGCGGGTGCGGGTGTCGAAATGCCAGCCCTCGAACATCTTCGTCTCCGAGAACGATTGGGCACGAGTTCTCGTCCGGCGCAGCAGCGTCTTGACCCGGGCCAGGAGCTCACGCGGATTGAAGGGCTTGGTGACGTAGTCATCGGCGCCGATCTCCAGCCCCAGAATTCTGTCCACGTCATCGGTGCGTCCGGTGACGAGGATGATCCCCACGTCATGGCGCGCACGTATGTACCGGGTAAGGTCGAGCCCGTCCTCTCCCGGCAGATTGATGTCGAGAAGCACGAGGTCCACCGGATCGCCGGTCATGATCTGACGCAGCTCCTGGCCATCGACGGCTTCGCTCACTCGGTGGCCGGCCGATTCCAGGTAGCCCACGAGTTTCGTGCGGGCAACCTCATCGTCCTCGACGATCAGTACGTGGGTCGGATCATTTACCAATGCCGGAGTTCCCTGACTTCCCACGCCTCCTTGCAGTTAACAATCCTTAACAAATTCCCCCAACAATTTAACGAGTGCTTTGATCCCCATTCATAGAAAGCCCGTAGTCTGCCAGATGGCGCGAGTTTGCGCGTACCGTTTGCAATAAATACTCGAAGGTGAGGAGGAAGCGCAATGAAACTACTTTCGAAACGAGCGGTGGCCATCACCCTCTTTGCAGGGCTGGGCGTTGCCGGCACTGCAAACGCAGATTGCGGCTCGTCGGATTCCATCGTGATTCCGACCCACAACTGGTCGAGTCAGATCGTGATGTCCCACGTGGTCGGTCAGTTGTTCGAGAAGCTGGGTTGCAACGTGGAGTACACCCCGACCGACAGCCAGGCCGTCTATGAGGCGGTCCGCATTGGCGACGCCACAATCGAGCTGGAGGTCTGGGAGGGCTCCTTCGCCACATCGTTCAACGCGGCGCTCGACAAGGGCGGCATTCTCGACGCCGGCACTCACGACGCGGTCACGCGGGAAGAGTGGTGGTATCCGACCTACGTCGAGGAGCACTGCCCGGGACTTCCGGACTGGGAGGCGCTTGCCGCCTGTTCGGAGATGTTCGCGCGGCCTGACTCCGGCGGGAAGGGCGTCTATGTCGATGGTCCCGTCGAGTGGCTGCATGATCCGGCGCGGATTGACGCACTCGGCATGAACTTCATTCAGATCAACGTCGGCAGCGCGGCGGCCCTCTGGGCGGAACTCGAAGCGGCGGCAAAGCAGAACAAGCCCATTGTAATGTTCAACTGGTCGCCGAACTTCACTGACGCGTTGTATGGCGGATCATTCATCGAGTTCCCGGCCTTCGACGAGAAGTGCAAGACCGATGCGAGCTGGGGTATCAACCCTGACGCCACCAACGACTGCGGCAGCCCTGCCGGCGGCTACCTGAAGAAGGCAGCGTGGCACGGGATGCCCACCAAGTGGCCGGCCGCGTACAAGGCCCTGACCCGAATCAACTTCACCACCAATCACGTCGGCACCATGGCCATGTTCGTCGATATCGACGAGATGGAGCATGACGAGGCGGCCGCGAGGTGGATCTCGGAGAATGAAGAGGTGTGGAACGACTGGCTCTACGCATCGCAGTAAGCACAGTCGAGGGCACCGCGTCCCTCAGCGATCTCATCGACCAAACGGATGGCGCCCTTCGGGGCGCCCGAGCCGCAGGACTCCATGACCGGGGGCACTTCTCTCTCGGTCATGGATTCCGTTCCATTCATACCCGGCGTTGACCGCAACAATCGGGATTTCCGGAGGATTCCGGACATCCCGGTCAGTGAAGAACCACCATCGGACCCGAGTCCGATGGTGGTTCTTTGCATCTCTTGTATCATCGCAGTCCGCCCTCGATTCCGAAGACGGAGAGTCATGGCAGAGCCCGTCATTCGCTGCCGGTCCCTTTACAAGATTTTCGGTCTCGGTCCGGCGGACCTGCGCGTCGACAGCGACGGTGTGGTGGCGCCCGCCATCCTCGAGCGAGAGGGGGTGGTTGCGGCAGTCAACGACGTCACTCTGGACGTGAGCCCCGGCGAGATCCTGATCGTGATGGGCCTGTCGGGTTCCGGAAAGTCCACTCTGGTGCGCTGCCTGTCGCGCCTCATCGAGCCCACGTCCGGATCGGTGGAGATTGAGGGGGCGGACCTGCTCGCCATGAACGACAGGGAGCTCATCGACCTCAGACGCAGCAAGATGGGCATGGTGTTCCAGAACTTCGCTCTTCTGCCCCATCGAACCGCGCTCGAAAACATCGCCTTCCCGTTGCAGATGCGGGGAATGAAGCGCCGTGACTACGTGGAGCGGGCCCGCGACATGATCCGTCTCGTCGGTCTGGAGGGAAGGGAAAACAACTTCCCGAGAGAGCTCTCGGGCGGTCAGCAGCAACGAGTCGGAATCGCGCGCTCGCTGGCCGTGGAACCCGACATCTGGTTTCTCGATGAACCTTTCTCCGCGCTGGACCCGCTCATCCGAAAGGAGATGCAGGACGAGTTCCTGCGTCTTCAGTCCCTGCTGAACAAGACCATCGTGTTCATCACCCACGACTTCGACGAGGCGCTGAAGCTCGCGGACCGGATCGCCATCATGTTCAACGGCAGTGTCGAGCAGATCGGCAGGCCCGAAGACATCGTGCTCAGTCCCGCCACTGAGTATGTCGCGAGATTCACCAGTGACGTTCCGCGCGAACGGGTGCTGCGGGTCGGATCGGTGATGGAACCCCCGGGCGACGACGAGAACGTGGCGGATCAGGCCGTCAACGTGAGCGACCGCATAGAAAAGGTGGTCGAGTACGTGCTGGGTCAGCGATTGCCGGTGCCGGTGGTCGACGACGGGGGCGCGGTGGTGGGCGTCATGCACCAGGCGCACGTTCTGAAGATTCTCTTCCCCCGATCGAGTCCGCCCGAGACCGTCAATCCGGACTGATGAACCAGGCGTTTCTCCACGGCCTGCCCCCGGAACGCCGGCTGAAGGGGTATGCGTGGCTGGGGACGATCCTGTTCGCTCTGGTCATGGTCAAGGCGCTGGGAGTGCTGCCGGGGTTCCTCGACGAGCTCCCGCAACACCTGGAGAGGAGCAGCATCGACACCCTGGGCGATGCCGGAAAGGAGAAGTACACGGAGCTGGTGCCTTTCGATCTCATGCTGGATCGTGCGTTCGACTACGTTCGTGAAGATCTCGGCTTTTCGGTGGTCACCCGCTTCGTGTCCCGGCGTCTGAAGGAACTGATCGGCGTCTTCGACAACATTCTCCGGGGCGGAAACAAGGGCCTCGGTCTGAGCGCTCCACCCTGGACCGCGCTGATGGTGATCGCCTTCGTGCTCGGATACTCGCTCAAGGGCTGGAGGCTGGCCTTTCTCTCCGGTGGCGCCGTCATGTACTTCGCCATTTTCGGGCTGTGGAAGTTCGCCATGGAGACCCTCGCCCTGCTCGCGGCGGCGGTTCCCATTTCCATCGTCATCGGCCTCCTCGTCGGCATCCTCGCCTACAAGAGAAAGTGGGTCGAGCTCGCGCTGTTGCCGATACTGAGCGTGGCTCAGACCCTGCCGCACTTCGCCTACCTGATTCCGGTGGTGGTGTTCTTCGGAATCGGCCACCAGACCGGGGTCATCGCCACCATCATATTTGCCGTGCCGCCGATGGTGCGCCTGACCCTGCTCGGACTTCAGAAGGTCTCACCCGAGATACTGGAAGCGGGAAAGATGAGCGGCTGCACGAGCTCTCAGCTTCTGTTCCGCGTGCAGTTGCCGAGCGCGCGCAATGAACTGCTGCTGGGTGTCAACCAGGTCATCATGCAGTGCCTGGCGATGGTGGTCATCGCAGCGTTCATCGGCGCTTCGGGTCTGGGCTACCGCCTGCTGAACAAGCTGCAGTCCCTGAAGCTCGGCCAGTCGCTGGAGATCGGGGTGGCGATCGTCCTCCTCGCGGTAGTGCTCGACGGGCTGTCGCGGGCCTGGGCGGAAAAGAAGCGGGACTACACCGCCAACCTGCCTTTCTGGAAGCGCTTCCGTTACCCGATTCTCATGGTGGGGATGGTGAGCGCCGCCTACGTGTTGTCGCAGTACTTTCCCATTCTCCACAAGGTCCCGCGGGACCTCACCGTCACCTATGCGGATACCTGGGACGGCCTGGTCGACTGGATTGTTCTCAACTGGACGGACGGCCTCACCAATCTCCGGTACTTCCTGATCGCCAACGTGCTGGCCCCGCTCCGGGACACCCTGCTGTACATGCCTTTCTCCGCGGTGCTCCTCCTCGTGGGTGGTCTGGGGCTGATTCTCGGAGGCTACTACTCCGCTCTGCTGACTCTCGCGTTCCTGGTCTTCATCGGTCTCGTGGGATGGTGGGACCGGGCCATGATCACCGCTTACATGGTGATCTTCGCCACCGCAATCTGCATCGTGGTCGGGATTCCGGTGGGCATCTGGAGCGCGCTCAGCGAAAGGCGGGCAAGGACCGCGCTGTTCTGGTGCGACACCTTTCAGACCTTTCCGTCGTTCATCTACATTCTGCCCGTCATCATGCTTTTCCAGGTGAACGACCTGTCCGCCATCATGGCGGTCATCGTCTACGCGATAATCCCCGCGGTTCGGTACACGGTGGAAGGCATCAGGGACATCGCTCCGGAGCTCGAAGAAGCGGCGACCATGGCCGGATGCAACACCCGGCAACGGCTCGTGCATCTGCAGCTTCCGGTTGCGATTCCCCACATCATGCTCGGAGTCAACCAGACCATCATGTTCGCGTTCTCGATGGTCATCATCGCGGCCTTTGTCGGCACCATCGATCTCGGCCAGCAGATATTCAAGGCGCTTTCCGAGACCAACATCGGCAAGGGCGTGGTGCTGGGCCTGTGCGTTTCCTTCATGGCCCTGGCGGTGGATCACCTGGTCACCCGCTGGGCGCGCGAGCGCCGGCAGCTGCTGGGGCTGGATTGACCCATGACCGCGCTCGGCTCCTTCGTTCCCCTGATAGCCTTCGTGCTCGCGCTTCTCCTGGTCCTGTTCCTGACTTCGCCCGACCGCCGCGCGCAGCTTCTCCAGCTCTCCGACACCGCGGGCAACATCGCGAACATGCGGCGGCGCCCGCTGAACACGCTCCTGGGCGTCCTGTCGGTCAAGCGCGGGGTCTACGCAATCGTCCTGTTCTGCCTCGTCTCCTACATCTGGACGTATCAGTCGCTCAAGCAGGAGGTCAGGGCATTGCTCGTCGAGAACCAGATCGAGGGCGTGGATGTGGGCAGCCTGGTCATTCCGTATGGCGCCTTCTTCCGGTCCGCATACGTGGCGGACACCGGATTCTCCAAGTCGAAGAAGCGAACGCGCGCCGACATATCCGTCGAGGGCCATTCATGGTCCGGGTTCGAGCTGCACATTTCCGAGATCGAGCTTGCCAAGGTCAACAAGATTGTCGGAAAGGCCTTCGTCTTCTCCTACCTTACCGATGTCAAGGTTCTCGAGCCCGCCATCAAGAAGCACATGGGCAAGCTCGTGCGCAACAAGCAGATCGATGCGTTCGAGATCGAAACCTTCGACAATCGGGGTCCCTACGTGCTGGTCGTCCTGAGCGAGAAGAACCGGAGCAAGGACATCAATGTCGTCGCGACGGAGCTTGCGGAAAGTCTGCACACCAACCTCACGAAAACCAACGACCTGAAGGTCAACCAGGTGGTCATGAAGGTCATCGACCCGGACCTGTACGCCGCCAGCAAGCGGGTGAAGGTGCTCGGACGGGGCAAGGCCGGGCAGTACTGAGAGCCCTCCCGGCGCAACCGGACGGACGCCGGAGCGGCTGAGGGATCGCCGGCGTTGCCCTGGCGGCAGGAGGTCGGGAAATCGAGGAAGGGCCGCGCTTCCCTGAGCGGGGGTACGCACCGCCCGGGTTGTGGAACGCCGCTCCGGCTACTTTCCCGATCGGCTCTCCAGGTAGGCCCGGCACAGCTCGACGAGCCTCGTCCGGCCGAAGCTCGCTTCGTGGCCCGCATGGACGACGGTGACCGGTAACGACATCAGCCGCTCCATGGTGCGGCAGTAGGTCTCCACGTCGGACTCCGGCAGCATGTCGAGCAGGGGGCCGTCGTAGACCGCGTCGCCGGAGAACAGGGTTCCGGTCGCCGCCTCCCAGAGCCCTACGCTGCCCGGCGAGTGACCCGGGAGGTGCAGCACCTCGAAGCGGCGGTTGCCGATGGAGACGACATCGCCTTCGTCGACGATCCGGGTGGGCCGGGCGGGCTCCACACGCCAGGCGCGCGGGTTGTAGCTCTCGTGGGGCAGGGCGTCGAGCAGGCAGTCGGCGATGGGGTATCCGGCGGCCTCGATCACTTCCACCACGTCCGGGTCCATCTCGTCCCGGTAGAGAGAAAAACGAGCGTCGCTCCGTTCCATGACGCGGGCTTCGGGGCGCCCCACGATGCGGTGCTCGAACTCGTGCAGTCCGCCGACGTGGTCGAAGTGGGTGTGCGTCGCGAAGGCGATGACGCCGTGACCGAAGAGGTCGGCGATGGCGGGCTTGAGCTCCGCTACTCCGATTCCGGTGTCCACCAGCAGATCGCTCTCCGATCCGCGGACGTGCCATATGTTGCACCGCCCCAGCGGGTCGACGTGGGGCTCCCATATCAGGGTGATGTCGTCGTCGATCTTCCTGCGCTCGAACCAGCGCTCGGCGATACGGAAGCTCATCGGACAACGTGAGCGAACAACATCGCGGTCGCTCCTTCGCAGGTGGTGGTTGCCGCGCCATCATACCGGGATGGCCTCCGACGAGGCACGGCCGCCCGGGGTCGGTGGTGGAGAGGCCGGACCAGGGCAAGTAAAGTTGGGCCGACATACGAACCATGATGAGACGAGCGCGGAAACGGGGCCTCCGCGCTGCTCGGCCGGACCCGGACGAGCGGAAGCCCTCGCGCACCGTCCGGCGGGACTCCGGGAGGACAACGCATGAACGGCAGCACCTGGACGAAGGCGGCGTCACTGGACGCTCTGAAGGACAAGGGCCGGCTGGTGTTTCGAAAGTCGGGACGCCAGATCGCGCTCTTCGATACGCGGGAAGGCGTGGTCGCATTCAACAACCGCTGTCCGCACGAGGGCTATCCCCTGCGGGAGGGCAGCCTCGACGATCACTGCATCCTCACCTGCAACTGGCACAACTGGAAGTTCGATCTCCGCAGCGGGAGGAATCTCTACGACGGGGAAGGACTGCGCACCTATCCGGTGGAGGTCCGCAACGGGGAGGTGTGGATCGATCTCGCGGATCCGCCCTTCGAGCGGCGACGGGCCGAGATTCTCGCGAGCTTGAGCGAGGCTCGCGAGGACAACGCCTACGACCGCATGGCGCGCGAGATTGCCCGGCTGGAGCGCCTCGGGGCCGATCCCCTGGACGCCGTGCGGGAGACCATCCAGTGGTCATTCGAGCGCATGGAGTTCGGCTGGACTCACGCTTACGCGGGAGTCGCCGACTGGCTCACCCTCCACGACGAGAACGAAGACGACGACGAGAAGCGCCTCGCCTGTATCCTGGAAGGCGTCGCGCACGTTGCGGACGACGTGTTGCGGCAACCCCGCCATCCCTTCTCCGACGATGTCCGGCCCTACGACGAGGAGTCATTCGTCGTGGCGGTCGAGAGCGAGGACGAGGGCGCCGCGGTGGCGATGGTGCGCGGCGCTCTCGAGGCGGGCCTCCAGTTTTCCGACCTGGAGAGGGGCCTGACCCGCGCCGCCCTTGCCCACTACAACGACTTCGGCCACTCGCTCATCTACGTGACCAAGGTGGGGCGCCTCATCGAACGTCTTGGTCCCGATGTCGCCCTCCCTCTGCTCGCGTCGCTCGTGCGCGGACTGGTGTTCGCGGTCCGCGAGGACCTCGTTCCCGAGTTCCGGGGTTACGCGAAGACACTGGCCCGATGGGGGAAGGCGAAGAACGGAGTGGACCCCGTTCCGGCGCAGTGGAGGGGGCTCGGCATCAACAAGGCGCTGGCGCAGACGATGTCGTCGAGCGCGGCGCCACCGCTTCACCTGTATCACGCGTTGCTTGGCGCGAACGCGCGCAATCTGCTCACCTTCGATATCGCGCAGCAGGATCGCATCCGGGTATCCATCGACGACAACGTGGGGTGGCTCGACTTCACCCACGGGATAACCTTCGCGAGCGCGGTGCGCGAGCAGTGCACGAAGTTCCCCGAGCTGTGGCCGGCCGCGCTTCTGCAGATGGCTTGCTTCAGCGGGCGAAACGCGCCCTACACGACGGAGGAGGAGGTTCCCGAGTGGCGGGTGAACGATGGCGATGCGTTCATGGAAAACGCGATCGAGGGGCTATTCGACCATGGAGCGGGTGAGTTCATCGTTTCCGTGCATCTTTTGAAGACGGTGATGGCGGCGAGAGAGGAGCTGCGCGCCGAACCTCCGGCCGAAGTCGCCACCTTGCTCGTGGCGGGCATCAATCGCTTCCTGCACTCGCGCCTGAAGCGCCGGCAGGTGCGGCGGAGCGTCTATCAGGCGATGAAGTTCGTAGCCTACGATGGCTGAATCGCAGTCGCCGGAGCGGACGCTACCCACCCGGCGGCGGTGGCGGCATGGCCGGGAAGAAGCACGCCGGAGCCGCGATGCGCTGAGCCGGTGATCGCGGCCAGGGAGAAGGTGGCCCGGGGCCAGGCCCGCCCGCCGCTTCCGCGACTACCCGAAGATGCGGTCCCCCTGCTCGTCGATCAGGCGCTTCGCCTTGCGCACCGTCAGGTCCACGGTGCCTTCGAGGTCGGGGTTGGTGTCGGCGCGCACGAAGGTGTGGGTCTTGCGCTCGCCTTCGACTTCCTTGCTGATGGTTCCCATCACCCGCCACCCGCCGGCGTCGCGCTGCGGGGTCGGGACGATGGTGTAGCCGTTGTACTCCCGCGGCGGCGCTTCGTGGGTGCCGCCGGACCCTTCGCCGCCCGAGAACAGCTTCTTGAGGAATCCGAGTGCCATCGCCTGCTCCAGTGCCTGCGCCGTTCTCCGCGATTCGCCGTCGGGAAGCCCTCCCGACCGGCCGCCGCCGCGCTCCGCTGCAGTTATACACCCCTCGCGGGCCGGCTGCACGGGCGGGCGAGCCGAGCCCACGTTTCTCGCCGGTCGTGGCTGGCGTTCCGAGCGCCGAACCCGAATTGGAGAGAGAGCTTCGGGGCTTCCACGGCGCTCCTCTGCGCACGCGCCGACGCGTGTACCATTCCGCTCGCCGGAAGGCGGCTGATTTCGACGTATGAAGATGCGGTCCTATCAAAAGCTCGCGATCGGCGTCATCGTGGTCATGGCGCTCGCGGCCGGGATGGTCGCGGGAAGCATGACGCGCGACCATGCGCGCGCGGGCGGCGGGCAGGGCGCGGCGACGGGTCTCGAGCGATACGACATCGGCGGGGAGTTCGAGCTCACGAACCAGCGCGGGGAGCGCACGCGTCTCTCCGAGCTCGCGGGCAATGCGGTGATGCTGTTCTTCGGCTACACCTATTGCCCCGACATCTGCCCGGCGACACTTGCCCGCATGCGCTCGGTCCGGGCCGCGCTGCCTCCCGAGGAAGCCGCCCGCCTCGTCGGAGTCCTGGTGTCGGTGGACCCTGCGCGCGACACTCCGCAGCGCCTTGGAGAGTACGTCGAATTCTTCGATCCCTCCTTCCTCGGACTGACCGGCAGCGAAGCGGAGCTTCACGCCATCGCCCGTCGCTACGGGGCCCACTTCGAGATTCCCGAAGGCCAGCCCGACGACGGCTACCTCGTCAATCACTCCATCGTCGGGTACCTCATCGATCCCGTTGGACAGGTGCGTGCCCTGTACTTCGGAGATGAGCCCGTGGGCGAGATGGCGGCAGACGTGCGAGGGCTGCTCGAAGAGCACGGCTGAAAGCGATCGGCCCGGGCGGAGGGTACGGATTCGACTCCGCCGGACGACGGCCGGACGACGCCCGACGGGGAAGGGCGGCGTGGCGGACCACGAGGAGCGCGCGAGCGCATAATGCAGCCGGAATTCCGGGAGAACCAGGGATGCGTCTGACGCGATCGCAAGCCAATCTCGCCATCTTGAGCCTCGCCACCATGCTCAACCGGGTGGCGGCTCCGCTCATCGTTCTCGTCGGCGGCCTGGTGGGGCTCCTGCTCGCCCCGAATCCGGCGCTCGCGACGATGCCGGTGGCGCTGCACGTGGTGGGCCTGGGCGCTTGCGCCTATCCCGCTTCCAGCATCATGCGCCGTCTCGGGCGGCGCACGGGATTCGTGCTTGCAAGCCTGCTCGCGGCGGGCGCCTCGATCGCGGCCGGATACTCGATCATGGCGGAGAGCTTCGTCGGCGTGTGCGCCGCCTCCGCGGTGCTCGGAGCCAACCAGTCCTTCGTGCACCAGTATCGTTTCGCGGCGGCGGAGAACGTCCCGGCGGAGCGGGTGAGTCACGCGGTCTCCCTGCTGCTCATCGTGAGCCTCGTCTCCGCCTTCCTGGGTCCGGAGCTCGGCCGCCACGGCCGCGACTGGGTGAGCGGGGCGCCCTTCGCGGGCGCCTTCTTCGGTCTATGCGCCTTCCACCTGCTTGCCGCCCTGCTTCTGCTCTTCTACCGGGAAGAGGGCGGCGCAGGGCGGGAGACGAGCGAGGACAGGGTCGAGCGGCCGCTCGGCCGGATTCTGGCGCAGCCGGTGTACGTGGTATCGGTAGCGGCGGCGGCGATCGCATTCGCGGTGATGTCGATGATGATGACAGCGGCGCCGATCGCGATGCACGCCCGGCACGGGCACGCGCTGGACGTCACCGCCTGGGCGATTGAAGGGCACATACTGGGGATGTACCTGCCTTCCCTGTTCACCGCCTCCCTGATCCTGCGCTGGGGTGTCTACAGGGTCATGATCTGGGGGGTGGCGTTCCTCGCGGCGGCGTCCGCCACCGCCCTGCTCGGCGACGGCGTCATCCACTTCATGGCCGCTCTGGTGGCGCTGGGAGTCGGCTGGAACTTTCTCTTCACGGCCGGAAGCACACTCGTCACCACCACCTATCATCATGCGGAACGATTCAAGGCCCAGGGCCTGAACGACCTGATCGTGTTCGGGGCCATGGCGGCGCTGACCCTGGCCGCGGGGGCCCTCCTCGAGCTGGTGGGCTGGCGGGGGCTGCTGTACTGCATGCTGCCTCCCCTGGCTCTCATGGTCGCGTTGATCGCGCTGCTGCCCCGCGGCCGTCCGGTCTCGGCGCCGGCCGCCGGCTGATTCTCGAGCGCCGCGTGCCCGCCGTGGGCGCCGGGCCTCAGGCCAGCAACGCGGCGATGCGTTCCAGGGCGCGCTCGATGTTCTCGACGCTGTTCGCGTAGGAGAAGCGCAGGTACCCTTCGCCGTGGGCGCCGAAGCTGGTGCCGGCGACCGTCGCCACCCCCGCCTCCTCGAGGAGGAGGCTCTGAAGGGTGCGCGCCTCCATTCCGGTGCCGGTGACGTTGGGAAAGGCGTAGAAGGCCCCGCCGGGCGTGCGGCAGCGCACGCCGGGCAGGCGGTTGAGCCCGTCGACGATGACCCGACGGCGCCGGTCGAAGGCGCGCACCATCTCGTGCACGCTGTCCTGAGGGCCGGTAAGCGCGGCGAGACCCGCGTACTGGGCCGCCGCGTTGACGCAGGAGTGGCAGTTGACCGCGAGCCGCGTGGCGCCCTCCACCAGCGCCTGCGGCCATACCCCGTAGCCCATGCGCCAGCCGGTCATCGCGTAGGTCTTGCTCCAGCCGTCGAGGAGGATGAGGCGGTCCGCGATCTCGGGAAAGTCGAGCAGGGAAACGTGCTCTCGTCCGTCGTAGGTCATGCGCGAGTAGATCTCGTCGCTCAGGACGGCGACCCGGGGGTGCTCGAGCAGACCTTCCACGAGTCGCTCGATTGCCGCTCGGGGCACCGCTCCCCCGGTGGGGTTGGCGGGCGAATTGAGGATCACGAGACGGGTGCGCGGCGTGACGAGGTCCAGAACCGCCTGGGCATCGAAGGAGAAGTCCCGCTCTTCGAGGAGCGGAATCGCCACTGCGCGGGCGCCGCTCCAGTTGATCACCGATTCGTAGATGGGAAAGCCGGGGTTCGGGTAGAGAATATCCGCCCCGGGCTCGCCGAACATGGCGATGGCGAAGAACATCGTGACCTTGCCGCCGGGAACCACCACGATGTGCGCCGGATCGACCTCCACCGAGCGCCGCAGGGCGATGTCGGCGGCAACGGCCTCGCGCAGCTCGAGGATTCCCGGCGCGGGGGTGTAGCCGTGATGGCCGTCGCGCAGGGCCTTCACCGCCGCCTCCACCACGTGCCCGGGGGTCTTGAAGTCCGGCTGCCCGATGCCGAGGTTGACGATGTCGCGGCCCTGCCGGGCGAGGGCATCGGCGCGGGCGAGCACCTCGAATGCGGTCTCGGTCCCGAGCCGGGACATCTTCTCCGAAAGTCGAAGCATGGCGTCGTTCCGCCCTCGTCTTGCAACCGGCGCATGAATATAGTCGTATTTGCCACCCCCTGAGCAAGGGACTCGGCACCTGCCATGCGCATGACTCCGGACGAATTCCTCCGCTGGGAGCACAAGGCAATAACGCTGCTCGGCATGTCCGGAGCCGGCAAGACCACGCTTGCCAACAAGCTGCCCAAATCGAACTGGTTCCATTTCTCCGGGGACTACCGCATCGGCACCAAGTACCTCCAGGAGCCCTTTCTCGACAACGTCAAGCGCGAGGCGATGAAGGTGCCCCTGTTGCGCGACCTGCTGCGCAGTGACTCGATCACCATCACCAGCAATCTCACGGTCAACAACCTGGATCCCATCTGCGCCTTCTTGGGCAAGCTCGGCGATACGGCTTGCGGCGGACTCTCGGTAGACGAGTTCAAGCGTCGCCAACGCCTGCATCGTGAGGCCGAAGTGAACGCGATGCGCGACGTCGTGCACTTCATCGAGAAGGCGCACGACATCTACGGCTACCCGCATTTCATCAATGACGCGGGCGGCAGCGTGTGCGAGCTCGGCGGCACCGACGCCCTCACCGTTCTCGCCACCAACACGCTGATCCTCTATCTCCACGTCGGCCCGGAGCGGGAGGAGGACCTGCTCCGGCGCCAGCGCGCCCAGCCCAAGCCGCTCTACTACGCGGAAGAGTTCCTGGACCGGAGTCTGGCCGTCTATCGGGAGGAGAAGGCGCTCGATTCCTGCGATTCCATCGTTCCGGACGACTTCGTGCAGTGGGTCTTCCCGCGTCTGGTCGAGTACCGGCGACCCCTGTACCTCGCGATCGCGAACGATCACGGATACTCGATAGACTCCGAAAGCGCGGAGAGTGTGCGCGACGAGGCCGACTTCGTGGATCTCGTCGTCTCGGCGCTCGGCGACGCCCGACGGCGCTGAACGTGCCCCTGGTCGCCCATTCCGGTCTCCCCGCATTCGCACGCCTGGAGGCGGAGGGGCTCGACGTCCTCAGCGGGGAACGGGCGGCCCGCCAGGACATCCGCGAGCTGCACATCGGGCTGCTGAACATGATGCCCGATGCGGCCCTGGAGGCGACCGAGCGCCAGTTCCTGCGCCTTGTCGGCGGCTGCAACCGCATCGCCCAGATCTATGTTCACCCCTTCGGCGTGGGAAGCCAGGAACGCGGTCCTCGGGCTCGCACGCACATGGACGCCCACTACCGGGAGTTCGAATCCCTCAAGGAGGAGGGGCTGGACGCGCTCATCATCACCGGAGCCAATCCCGCCGATCCCGATCTCACTCGCGAGAGCTTCTGGACGGGCATGCTCGAGGTGATGGAGTGGGGCCGGAGGAATGTCTGCTCGATGGTCTGCTCCTGCCTGGCCACGCATGCCGCGCTGCAGGTCTACCACGGCATCGAGCGAATCGCGCTGCCGACAAAGCGCTGGGGCGTCTATTCCCATCGCCTGATCGAGCGCCGCCATCCCCTGCTCGCCCACATCGACACGCGCTTCGACGCTCCGCACTCCCACGTGTACGAGGTGACGAGCGACCAGGTGCGCGCGAGCGGCGGCCATGTCCTGGTCGAGAGCGCCGAGGCGGGAGTGCACCTCGCGGTGAGCGAGGACGGCTTCCGCTTCGTGTACTTCCAGGGACACCCGGAGTACGACTTCAACAGCCTGCTCAAGGAGCACAAGCGAGAGGTGACGCGCTTCGCCCTCGGCGAACGCGAGGAGTTCCCGCCCCTGCCGGAGCACTACTACGGCGAGGAGGCCCGCGCCTGCATCGAGCCCTTCGCCGAGCGGGCGCTCGCCGCCCGGGCCGCCGGAGTCGAGGTGCCGGAGCTGCCCGAGGAGCTTCTGACGCCCCTGGTCGACAACACGTGGGGCGACACGGGAAAGGCGCTCTTCAACAACTGGCTGGGCCTGGTGTACCAGCTCACCCACGTGGATCGGCGCAAGCCCTTCATGGATGGAGTGGATCCGGAAGATCCCCTTGGCTGGCGCCGGCAGCCACGCTGATGCGGACGGGCCGGAGTCGACGGCAGCCCGGAGGCGCGAGGCTTCGACCCGTTCCGTGTCGCCGGGTCATCGGCGTTTCGTCCGCAAGGGACGCCGCGCCGTGAACGGGACCTTCCCGAATAGCCCGCCGATGAAGGCGAAGCGAGGAGAGGGGCTGAGACCCGGGGGCAGGGGGGACGTCGACGACATCCGGGCCTGCGTGCGCGCCGCCTACCGCAAGTACGTGCCCCGCATGGGCAAGGAACCCGGTCCGATGCTCGCCGATTTCGCATCGCTGGTCGCGGCCGGGCAGGTGACGGTGCTCGAATCGGCGGGACGACTGCGGGGCCTCATCGTGATGTTCCCGCAGGCGGACCACCTGTTCGTGGAGAACGTGGCGGTCTGGCCCGAAGAGCAGGGGCACGGATACGGCCGGCGCCTGCTTCTTCATGCGGAAAGTGAAGCGCGGCGCCTCGGCCTCGGCGAGATCCGGCTCTACACCGAGGTCCGCATGACCGAGAACCTGGACTTCTACCCCGCCATCGGATACGAGGAGACCGGGCGCCGCGTGGAGTCCGGATACCGGAGGGTGTACTTCCGAAAGAGGCTCGCCTGAGCGGCGTCGGCAGTAGCAAGTCGGTGAAACATCGCGCTTAGATCCCGCTTCGGCTCGGGACGGGCGGCATGCGATCGCGGAGGCGGGTCGGGGTCTGTCCGAGGCGGTGCTCGTAGATCGCGATGTAGGCGAGTAGTCCTCTCACGTAACGGCGGGTTTCGGTAAAGGGGATGTTGTCGATCCACACGTCGGCCTCGACTTCTCCCTCTTCGGGGAGCCAGCTCCGGACCCGGTGGGGGCCGGCGTTGTAGGAAGCCGCGGCGAGGACGAGGCTGCCGCCGGTCTTCCCGAGCAGAGAGCGGATGTACTGCGTGCCGAGATTCACGTTGAGGGCGGGAGAGAGCAGTTGGCTGTCGCGGCTCAGGGTCTCTCCTCTGGCCTTCATGAGCATGCGCCCGGTGCGAGGCAGGATCTGCATCAGCCCCAATGCGCCCTTGCCGGAACGCGCGTCGGGCATGAATGCACTCTCCTTGCGAATGAAGGCGTACACCGTCGCGGGCGCGAGGGACTGCCGCTTCGAAGCCGGCTCCACCGCCTCGCGAAAGTCAATCGGGAATCTCAGGGCCAGGTCGTCACGCTCGGGTGTGCGGGCAATGGTCAGAATCGCGCGACCGTGCCAGTCCCGACATTGCGCGAGCCACGATGCGGCCTTGAGCTCTTCCTCTCCGAGTCGCTTCGTGAGCTCGCGCCACTCTCTTCGGGCATCGACGCGACGCTCCAGGGAAAGGAGCTCCAGCGCGCGGCGAACAGCCGGAACGGTCGCGACGCGATCCATGACCTCGGGCGCCACCGACAGGGGGCGATGGTTGAAGTGGTAGGGAGTGCCCAGGCGATCCGCGGCGAGGAAGCCGTAGTAGTCCCTCTCTCGCGCCAGCGATTCGAACGCTTCCCGGGCCTCCCCCTCCCGACTCGTCGCCTCCCATGCCCGCGCGCGCCAGTACCGCCAGCGTTGCCGGCCGCGTTCCTCTTCGGGCATGTCCGCGATGGCCTCCAGGACTTCGCCCCATCGTGAGTGAAGGGCCGCCGCCGCGGCGCGCCAGCGCAGGAGATAGACGTCGGCGCGTGCCGCCTCCACTCGGCCCAGCCAGTCGACGGCGCGGGGATCGTGGCGCCGCGCAAAGGAGAGCCCGATGTGCCGGGCGGCCCCGGCGCGTGCCGCGGCGCCGAGCTCGAATCGCGCCGCCGCTCTCGCGAGGACCTTCACCGCCGCTTCCGGGTCCTTGCCTGCCAGTCGTTTCACCGCGTGCGCCACGATGGCGTCCACCTGGGATGGAGCGCCGTCGAGCGCGATGTCCGCCACCCGCCGGGGATTGGTGTGCACCGTGCGCCACGCTCGCGCCATCTTTCGATCGGCAGGATCGAGAAAGCGTTCCAGGTAGCGGGTGAGGCTCGTATTGCCCCGCGCCATCGCGAGGCCGACGCGCTCCCAGGCCAGCGAGGGCGAGAAGTGATCCGACTTCAGCCACTTCGCGAAGACCGGGTCGCAGGCCTTGGGCTGGGAGCGGGCGGCCAGCCACAACTCCCGCGCCGCCGTGAAGGCGCCGGCCTCGTCACCGGTTTCGAGCAAGGCCCGGGCGTGGCGGCAGCGCAGTTCCGTGGTAGCGTCCGGCGGATACCACTCGATGAACTTGTTCCACTCGCCTTGGTTGGCCAGACGGCGCAGCCAGCGATTCCGGAGCCGGAGGGTCGGCGCCTCTCCCTCGTAGAGCCCGAGGAACGACTCGAGATCCGACCGGGCGACATGAGGAAACCCGTTCCACAGGCGCGCCAGCTCCACATAGGGGTAGAGGGGATAGTCTCCGAGGCGGTCGCGAAGTCTCTCCCGTGCGCTTCGGCCTCTTGGAGGCGAGCGCTCCGCTTCGACGAACGCGGAGCGAAGCGCGGGATCCGGCATCGCAGGGCATTCCATGCCGCCCGCGAAGCGGGGCATGCACGATGCCCACAGAGCCGCGAACAGGAACGCCAACCGCTTCATCGCGTTCCGGAAGCGGGGGGGATCGAGCGAAGAGGGGAGCTGGGGGTGATTCGGTCCGTCCTTGAGCCCTTCAAACCGGCATTCCCGCAAGTGCGCTTCGTCCGCGGCCAAACCATCGACCGCCCCGGTGCCGGGGCGCTTCTATGCACCGCACAGAATGCACTCCTCGCGGCGATGCGTCAAAGTTTCTCTCCCGCGGACGCTTCCCGGCGCGCGCCAACGACGCGTGTCACGCGCACGCAGCGCTATTCCCGCCCTTCGTGCGGTCCCCGGCCCCGGGTAGCGATCGCCGACCTGCTCAAGGCTTCGATCTGCCGCGGTCGGCGAAGTGCCGCCCGTCGCCGGAAGCGGCGCCGGCGCTGACCCGGGCTCGGGCGAGCGGACGGGATTCGTCCCCGTGTTCCCGAGGCTCGGCGGCGGCCGCCCGCATGGCCGTGTCGAGCGCATCGCGGTCGAGCGAGAACCCGAAGCCGGGGCTGGCCGGAAGGGAGAGGCGCCCCGCCGTCGGCGCCAGCGCGGGACTGGCGACGAGGTCGCGCTCGAGCAACTGCCACATGATCTGGTTGCCGTCGTCGATGTTCGGCAGGGTGACCGCCGCATGCCAGGCGGCACAGGTGGTGATCCCGGTCTCGAACACCCCGTGCATGCACACTCGGACGCCTGCCGCTTCGGCGATGGCGGCCGACTTTCGAAGGCTGCCGATGCCCCCCGCTTCGTGCAGTCCGAGCACGATGAGATCGGCCGCATTCGCACGGCACACGTCGTAGACGTCATTTGGGGTGTAGACGCTCTGGTCCGCCCCGATCGCGACCCCCACCGAAGACCTGACCTGGGCGAGGGCGGCGATGCTGCCGCTGGGAGTAGGCTGCTCGATGCACTCGGGCTCGAATCGTTCCAGCTTCCGAATCATGCGGATGGCGGTCAGCGGATCCCATGCCTCGTTGGCGTCGAGGCGGAGGCGCCGGTCGCCGATCGCCTCGCGCACCGCGGAGACGATTGCCAGGTCGGTCTTCTCCCCGCGTCCGACCTTGAGGTAGACGAGGGGAGCGTCCTGCTCCACCGCCCGCGCGGCATCGGCGGCGAGCTCTTCCACGCTCTCCCCCTGCAGGAAGTAGAAGTAATCGACGCCGGAGTGCCGAGGTCCTCCGAGGAGGTCGTGCACCGGACGCTTCGTGATCTTGCCGGCGAGGTCCCACAGCGCCATCTCCAGTCCGGCGACGACCTGGTTGCCGAAGCGCCGCAGGCTGGCGCCCCACGCCTCGAAGCAGGAGTGATAGGCATCCGCGCACAGGGCATCGATCGAGAAGGGGTCGCGTCCGATGAAGCCCGCCGCCAGGCGACGGATGACGCGGTCCACGGCCTCCGGGTCCGGTGCGCAGATCCCCTCTCCGATACCGACGTGACCGGAGTCGTCCTCCACTTCGACGAGCACCGTCGATGCGTGCTCGTTCACGCCCTGCGCCCACACGTAGGGCTCCTTGAGCCGGTGTCGCAGGCGCGTGGTCCGGATTGCGGTGATGGTCATCAAAAGTCCCTTCTTCCGGCCCTCGCTCGATCAGCCATCGCTCCCTTGCCGGGACGACATTCGATGCCGCGGGAGATCCGGCGCGAGTCGCGGTCGCACTTTGTATGTCATGTCCGGGGCAGGGGTCCAGTCGAAGGCGCCGCGCCCGACGCCCGGCCCGGGAAGCGCTGGCGGGAGCGCCGAAGATTCTCTGCCCCGAATCGTGCGCATCGCTCGGCCCGACCGGCAATCTCCTATCATTGAGAGGGAGTTGCTTTCCAAGCCGGAGGAGCCAGCGTGCAGGAAGCGGGAGGGACGGAATTGAAGCGGGCCGTGGTCATCGGCGCCGGCACCATGGGTTCCGGAATTGCCAGCCACCTCGCCAATGCGGGGGTGCGGGTGGTGCTGCTGGACGTCGTGGCCGCGGGGGAGGAGGACCGCGATGTCATCGCCCGGCGGGCGGTGGAGCGCGCGCGCCGCGCCGCGCCCCCTGCCTTCGTGCACGAAGACCGCGTCGCGCTCATCGAACCCGGAAACACGGAAGACCACCTGCACCGGGTCGCGGACGCGGACTGGATCGCGGAAGCGGTGGTAGAGCGTCTCGACGTCAAGCAGGCCCTCTATCGCCGCCTCGAAGCGCTGCGAAAGCCGGGGTCCATGGTGTCTTCCAACACCTCGACCATTCCGCTCGCGATGCTGACCGACGGCATGCCCGAGAGCTTCAAGCGGGACTTCTGCATCACCCACTTCTTCAATCCGGTGCGCTACATGCGCCTGCTCGAAGTGGTGGCGGGGCCCTCGACGCGACCGGAAGTGGTCGAAGCGCTCTCGCGGTTCGGCGACGAGCGGCTCGGAAAGGGCGTGGTCCATTGCCGGGATACGCCCGGCTTTCTCGGCAACCGGGTCGGTGTCTACGCCATCCAGGCCGGAATCTGCGAAGCGCACGCCATGGCCCTGAGCGTGGAAGAGGCGGACGGAGTGATGGGGCGCCCGATGGGAATTCCCAAGACCGGGGTGTTCGGCCTCTACGACCTGATCGGTCTCGACCTGATGCAGGACGTCGTGAAGAGCCTGGTGGAGGCTCTGCCCTCCGGCGACGACTTCAACCGGGTGGCGGACGGCATCCCGGTCATCGGCGACCTGGTGTCGCGGGGATGTACCGGCAACAAGGGACCGGGCGGCTTCTATCGCACCCGGGACGCGGACGGGGAGCGGGTGCGCGAGGCGGTGGACCTCGATACCGGTGCGTATCGGGCCCTGCGCCGCTTCGACACGGGTCCGCTCGAGGCGCAGGGCCTTCGCGCGCTCGTGGAACGCCCGGACCGCCTGGGACGCTTCGCGTGGAGAGTGCTTTCGCGCACTCTCTCCTACGCCGCGTCCCTCGTGCCCGAAGTGTCTCCCGACCCGGCCCGTATCGACGAGGCGATGCGCCTCGGATTCAACTGGAGCCGGGGGCCTTTCGAGATGATCGACGAGCTGGGTGCGGGCCGTTTCCGCGCGAGGCTAGAAGAAGAGGGCAGGGAAGTGCCCGAGCTGCTCGCCGCGGCCGGCGAGGGTCCGATCTACCGCAGCGGTCCCGAAGGTCTCGAGTGTTTCGGCATGGACCGGGCCTGGCACGCGTTGACGCGCGCTCCCGGGGTGCTGCGCCTCTCCGACATGACACGGACCGCCCGGCCGCTGCTGCGCAACGAGGCGGCGAGCCTGTGGGACGTCGGGGACGGGGTAGCGTGCGTCGAGTTCCACACCAAGGCCAACGCGCTGGTTCCCGCATCCATGCGCCTGCTGCGCGAGGCGGCGGCGCTCGCGGTCGAGCGCTGCCGCGCGCTCCTCGTGCACACCGACGCGCCCCATTTCTCGATGGGCGTCAACCTGGGATTCATCCTCGAGGCGGCGCAGGACGAGCGCTGGGACGCCATTGACGCCATGCTCGTCGAGTTCCAGGACACCTGCACGGCGCTGCGCGACGCGCCGTTGCCGGTGGTCGCGGCGCCGGCCGGCATGGCTCTGGGCGGCGGATTCGAAGTGGTCATGCACTGCGACGCGGTGCAGGCGAACGTCAACTGCACGTTGGGGCTCGTGGAGACTCTCGTCGGGCTCGTGCCGGGCGGAGGCGGGTGCAAGGAAGTGCTGCGACGATGGACCTCGCCGGCCGGCCCCGACCCGATTGCCGGGGCGGTGCGGGCCTTCGAGCTGATAGGCATGGGGAAGACGGCGTCTTCGCCCGAGGAGGCGGTGCCGATGCGTTTCCTGCGGGCGCATGACCGCAGCACGATGAATCGGGATCGCCTGCTCGCGGAAGCGAGATCCTTCGCGCTCGAGATCGCCGAAGGGTACTCCCCGCCCGCCCCCCCGGAGCTGCGGGCGGTGGGAGAGCCGGGACGCGACGCCATGCACGCGCTGCTCGAGAGCCTGCGCGCGAAGGGCATCGCCACGCCGCACGACGCGGTGACGGGGAAAGCCCTCGCCAACGTTCTCTGCGGAGGAGGAAGGCCCGCAGGAGAGGCGCTCGACGAAATCGAGGTGCACGCGCTCGAGCGCGAGGCCTTCCTGCGCCTCGCCCGCACCGAGGCGACGCGGGCGCGCATCGGGCATCTGCTGTCCACCGGGCGACCGCTGCGCAACTGAGGCGGCGCCTGCTCGGCCCCTTCGCCGGTCCGGAGCCCCCGACACCTCGCTTTCGGACTATGATCGAAGCCTTGGCCGTCTGAACCTCGTTTCCGTCACCCCGCCGCGCGGCCGCGGCGGAGGATCGCTTCCAGCGTGCCGCCCACCACCCTCACTCCCCGGCCGGAGCCGGGACCGCCTCTCCCCGACTGGCTCGGCCGCCTGCTGTGCCGGGTCGGGTGGCACGATGACGAGCTCCTCGACGCGAGCTTCGGCTTTGCTCCGAGAGAGACGGTGGAAACCGTGCGCTGCCGGCGCTGCCGGCGGGTGGTGACGCGACGCGGACGCCGCTGAAAGTGCAGGCGAGGCTCCGCGGGCGTGACCTCCGGCCTCTGCCCGGACTGCGGGCTCAGGTCCCGCTCTCCAGCGTGTGGAAAGCGGCATTCTCCATCTCCGCCCAGTCCACCCGCAGACCGAGGCCGCTTCGCTCGGGGGCACGTACGAAGCCGTCGGAGCCGGGACGAAGCGTGTCGAGCATCGCGAACTCGAAGGGTTCGTAGGGCATGGCCTGTTCGAAGTAGGTGCAGTTGTCGGTCGCGAGCATGAGATGCAGATTGGCCGCGGCCGCGATGTTGTACCCCCAGGCCATGAACTCGCAGTCGAGACCGGCCTCCCGGGCGAGCGCCGCCGCTCTCCGTGCCGGACCGATGCCGCCCATCATCGTCACGTCGGTGCGCGCCGCGCCCCAGGTCCGGGTCCGGATCGCCTCTTCGAAGAAGGAGAGATCCTGAATCCAGTTGCCGGAGGGAAGGACGGGTATGGTCAGCTCGCGCACCAGCGCCCGGTAGCCGTCCAGGTCGTGGTCGGGCAGCGGCGCCTCGAACCACCGGAAAGCGAGGTCGGCGAGCTCTGCGCCCGCCCGCATCGCCTCCTTGCGCGAGTAGTTGTTCTCCACGTCGAGCATGAAGTCGATGTCGCCGCCGGGGTGCTCCCGCCGCACCGCCCGCGCGAGGGCGAGGTCGCGCACGGGGTCGCACCAGGTATGGAACTTGATCGCGCGAAAGCCATCGTCGAGGCAAGCCGCCACGAACTCGAGGTAGGCGGGAATGTCGGCGAGCAGCGGCGGGCTTGCGTAGGCGGGGATGCGGTCCCGGGTGCCGCCGAGCAGCCGGTAGAGAGGCAGATTCGCCCGCTGCGCCGCGAGATCGAAGAGGGCGACCTCGATGGCCGCCAGTGCGCCACCGGGCAGCGGAAACACCCGCGGTCGCATGTCGTGCATGAGCGCCTCCCGATCGAGCGGATTCCTGCCGACCAGGACGGGGATCAGGTGACGCATCGCCTCCGCTGTGTAGCGATCGAAGTCGAAGGAGGTGGCGTTCCAGACCGCGCCAAGGCCCTCGGCGTCCTCGTCGTCTCGGACTCGCACCACGATGAGGGTCATGAACTGCTCCGGCAGGTCGTGAGACCAGGTGGGGCGCTCCGCCGGCGGTCCCACGCAGGTCACCCTGACATGCTCGATCCGGCTCATGGCAATGACTCCTTGCGCTTCGGATTGGGTAACATCGCACGCCGGTTCGCACGGAGCCAGTCGGGGCGCCTGGCAAGGAGAGGAGCGGCATGCGCGAGGCGGGGACATGAAGATCGCCGCGGTCGAGGCCTTTCGCCTCTATCCCGTCGCCATCAAGGAGGCGTGGGTCGACGACGAGTACGTGTGGCCGAGCCATCCGCCCGCCTTCCTGGTCAAGGTTACGTCGGAGGACGGCGAGCACGGGGTCGGCGAAGCGACCAGCCAGCAGTGGTACCTCGGCGAGAGCGCGGAGCAGATCGAGCAGTGCGTGCGCATCTACCACGACGCCCTGCGCGGCGCGGACGCGGAGAACATCGCGTACTGCCATCACCTGATGGAGGCCGCGTTCGGCGGCGGCATGCCGGGCGGGCGAGGTGCGCGCTCCGGCGTCGACATGGCCCTCTACGACCTCCTCGGCAAGGTGTGCGGGGCGCCCGTGCACACGCTGCTCGGCGGCGCGTACCGCACCGAGTTCGAGCTGCTCACCAACCTCTATCACAAGACCCCCCAGGCGATGGCCGACGCGTGCGAGCACTTCGTCGCGCGCGGGTTCAAGGGGCTCAAGGTCAAGGTCGGAGACGTCATGCTCGCGAAGGGCTGGAGCCGGAAGCACTTGCGGGACGAGCTGGCGAAGCTCGACGCGGCCCTGGAGGTCACGCCGCGCGACGTGTACGTCGACGCGGATGCGAACCAGGGCTGGGAGAGCGCGGCGTGGACGGTGAGCGTGCTGCGCGGCTATGCGGGGTACGACAACCTCTCGATCGAGCAGCCGCTCCACTACGCGGACATCCAGGGGGCGGCGCACGTGCGCGCCCGCTCCGGGGTGCCGGTGATTCTCGACGAGTCGGTGTGGTCGGCGAAAGCGATGCTGGAGCTCGCGCGCCGCGAAGCCTGCGATCGCATCGTGCTCAAGCTCAACCGCCTGGGCGGCTTCTTCGAGGCGTTGAAGGTGGTGCAGATCTGCGACGCGGCGGCCATCGGGGTGAGCGTCGATACGAACCCCTATACCCGGGTCGGGGATACCGCGGTGTGCCACATCGCGGCGGCCTGCCGCACCGCCTATCCGGTCGACTGCGAGGGTCACGAGTCCTTTCTCGACTGGGGCCGGGAGGAGTACGTGCGCGGTGGAGTGTCGATCCGCGACGGACGCGCCCACCTGCCCCACGCGCCCGGGCTCGGCGTCGACATCGACTGGGAAGCGCTCGCCCGCCACCAGGCGGCGGGCTACGGAGGGGCCTCACCCTAAAGCACCGCGAGGAGTTCGAGATGCGGGTTATCGTCTTGGGAGGTGGTCTGATCGGCGTGATCACCGGCTACTTTCTCGCGCGGGAAGGGCATGAAGCAGTCGTCCTGGAGCGCAACGAGGCGCTCGCCGCGGAGACCAGCTTTCAGAACGGCGGGCTGCTCGCCCCCGGCCACTCGCAGTCCTGGGCGTCTCCGGGCGCGCTTCGCACGCTGATCAAGTCCTGGTTCGAGCGCGAACCCGCGTTGCGCCTGCGCCTGGACGCGGGCTCCTCCTTCTGGGGATGGGTGCTGCCCTTTCTTCGCCAATGTAACGAGAGTTCCTACCGTGCCAATACGCTGCGGGTTATGCGCTGCATGATGGCGGGGCTCGATGATCTGCGGGCGCTGCGAGCCGAGACCGGGATCGACGATGGCGGGAACGACGCGGGAATCCTCTACGTGTTCCGCACCGAAGGCTCGCTCGAGGAGAAGGCCGGAAGCTGGACCCTGCTGCGCGACCACGGGCTCGAGCTCGAAGACGCGAGCCGCGAGCGCTGCGTGGAGATCGAGCCCACGCTCGGGCCCTGCCGAGAGGAGATCGTCGGTGGCTTCCATGCGCCGGGCGAGGGGTCGGGAGATGCCTGCCGCTTCACGCGCGAGCTGGCCGTGCTCGCCGCGCGGCAGCACGGGCTTCGCATCGAGCTCGGCGCGAACATCGAGCACATCCGGGGCAGCGCCGCCGGGGTCGAGGCGGTGGTGACGGATCGGGGAGAGTTCGCGGGCGACGCCTACGTGCTCGCCACCGGGCCCGAGAGCCCCGGTCTCGTGCGGCCGCTCGGCCTGCGCCTTCCCATCTGTCCGGCCAAGGGCTACACCGTGTCCGTGTCGACCGTCGGCTACGAGGGCGCACCGCAGGTCGGGGTGATCGAGGAGGACAACCTCGTCGCCTTCGCACGTCTCGGCGACTGGTTGCGCGTCGGCGGCCAGGCCGAGTTCAGCGGCTTCGACGCGAGCTGGCGCCCGGCGAACTTCTCGGGGGTGTTCCGGGTCGCCCGGGAGCTTTTCCCCGATGGGGGCGACTACTACCGTCCCCACTACTGGGCCTGCCTGCGTCCGGTCACGCCCGGCGGCCCGCCGATCCTCGGGGCGAGTCCGATTCCCAATCTCTTCCTCAACGTCGGCCACGGCGCCGCGGGATGGACGATGGGAAGCGCCACCAGCCGGGCCGTCGCCGACATCGTCTGCGGCCGCGAGCCGGACCTCGACATGGAGGGACTCGCCTACGGCGACCAATAGGCTGGCGCCGGGCCGCTCCGGGCCGGGCTCGGCGCCGCGCGCGGCGTGGAGGAAGGGGAGAGGCACGATTCCGGGCTCGGTCGGGCGGAACCCGAGTCCGCGGTTCGGTGGACCGGCGGTCTCCTATAGTGCCGCCATGCAGGTGATCTCCACCCGACTCCCCCCGTAGAGCCGGCGCGATTCGGTGGTGGTGCGAGCCGGATAGCGGCCCTCCTCGAAGAAGCGCCGGTAGGCATCATTGAATGCCGGGAACTCGTTCAGGTCCGCCAGGTGGGCCTCGACCTTCACCACCCGGTCCAGCCCGAGACCGATGTCGGCCAGCATGTCCCGGACTGCGTTCATGACGAGCTCGGTCTCTGCCGCGATGTCGCCCAGCACCGCCTCGCTACCGGAGATGTCCGCGGCCACCACGCCGGCAACGAAGGCATAGCGGCCGTCGGTCACGATCGGGGCGAAGGGGGCGCCGCGCACCAGCGTGCATCCGGGGTCGTGGTACTCGATGGAGCCGTCAGCCATGATGGTTTCCTCGGAGGCCGCCACCGGCGACGAGACGGGCTCCCGGCCTACACTTGGCGTATCCGTTTGCCCCATGCGCGGGGAGCGGCCTTTGCTTATAGTCGGAGATGTTCATCGCGTTCCCTTGGGACCCTTCTCCGAACTCATGGTAAGCAACCAGAGCGCCACGCGGAAACACGGCTGGTCTCCCGAGCTGCTCACCGTGCTCGGCGCCGTGCTGGCCATCGGCGTGGGGCTCGCCGGGTTGATCCTGAACGTGCAGGTGCAGGTTCGTGATGACATGCATGCGATGGAGACCCGCATCCGCGAAGACATGGCCGTGATGGAGACCCGTATCCGCGAAGACATGGCCGAGATGGAGACCCGCATCCGGGAGGACATGGCCGCGATTGATGCCCGCATCCGGGAGGACATGGCCGCGATGGAGGCCCGTATCCGGGAGGACATGGCCGCGATCGAGACCGGCATCCGCAAGGACATGGGCGCGATGGAAGTGCGCATCCGCGAGGACGTGCGAGAGCTGAGGGGGGATGTCGGCGAGCTGCGTGAGAGGGTGTCGCACCTGGAGGGCCGATTCGACGGGGGAGGCATTCCCGCGGCGCCCTTCGAAGATGCCCCCCGGCCGACATCCCCGGGCTAGCGGTCTGTCGGACTCGGAGCGCGGATGTTCATTCCCCGAGGGCGGGGGACGGGACAGGTGCATGCCGGGTCAGGCCGAATCTTGACATTGGTCGGAGTGTGTCCTATGTAGGACACATGAATCACTTCGGAGATGTCGTCAGGGAGCGCCGCGAGCGCCTGCGCCGGCAGGACCGTCGCTACTCACTACGCCAGGTGGCGCAGCGGATCGGGCTCGAGCCGGCTTATCTGAGCAAGATCGAGCGCAGTGAGGCCGCGCCCCCGTCGGAGGCCGCGACCGTCCGTCTGGCGGGGGAGCTGGGTGAGGACCCGGATGTTCTCCTCGCGCTGGCGGGGAAGGTCTCCCGCGACCTGCAGGACATCATCCGCAAGCGGCCCCGGTTGTTCGCAGAGTTGATCCGGCAACTCAAGGATGCGCCGGATCACGCCGTACTGCGAGTGGTGCGCGAGGTTCGAGACGGAGACTGGTAAGGAGAGAACGCCCCATGATCGAGTTGAAGGAAAACGAACTGCACTTCCATTTCCCGGAAATCCACGAAGCTGCGCGTTGCTCGATCGGGTTCCAGCGCACGCTGCGCATCCCGGACGACGACCGGACCTGGTTCCTGCCCCCGGGTCTGGGCGAGTTTCCCCTGCGGCACCTGGACGACTACGCGACCCTGTTGCCCGATGGGTGGCGCCGCCGCGGCGGCGTGATCATGCCCATGCACCAGGCCGAGGCGCTGTGGATCAACTTCACCGCTTCCGGCTATCCCTTTGCCGTGAAGGTCGCCACCGGCAAGATCTGCGCGATTACCGGCGAGGCGTGGGTCGACCACCTGAACCGCGATCCGCAGGATTACGTGGTCGTGCCGGAGCAGCCCTGGCTCGATGGATACTGCGTGGAGAAGGGCGTGATCCGCCAGTTCGTCGCCATGCCTCTGGGAGAGGGCTACTCGGTGGAGGAGCAGCTCACCGGGGCGGCCCTGCATGGCGGATTGCAGATCGTGGCCTATCCCATGAAACGGGAGCGCCATGAGGCGTTGCGCGCACTTCGCGAGCACTGTGCCGATTACCTGAACGCCCCGGCGATGATGGTCGCCGATGCACAGCCGCAGGCCATGGGGCTCGCGCCCGGCGGGCGGATGAAGCAGGAGATCTATGACGATCCCTATGGCCTGGATGCCTGGGACCAGCGCCACGGCAGCCGGTGCTTCGTCACCATCGCGAACTCCAGGCAGTGGATGGCGATAACCGGAGAATGTCCACCGACCGAGCCGCCGACGGCGAAGCAGTACACGGAAGAGGGCCTCCCCTGGTTCGACTACTACGGAGGCGACGCCGAGGCGGTGGCGGGCTCCGCGACCTTGAAAGGCCTCGCCAGCGTGGCGCAAATGGGTGACGAGAAGGGCGAAATCCCGTTGCCGGAGAACGAGACGCCGCTTGCGCCTCACGTCATCGGGCTTCGCGCCAAGGGCTCGCACCGGGTGCGGGAGTTTCACGAGTGAGTGGAGCCCGCGAGCGTTCGATGTCCGTGTCGAGGGCCGCGAGCGCCTGCGACGCCGGCATGAAAGCACCGGACGCCGAGCGAAGCGGGCCGGCGATGCCGCGGGCGAAAGCGCCGCCTGCGGAGCCAGCGCCGTCCGAGCTCGAGTTCACCGGCTGCACGGCGGTCTCCATGTCATATGAGGAGTTCCATCGCTACGAGGGGCGCCTGGAGGTGTGGGACGCCGAACTCCAGACCGCCTGGATGGTGCGCGAACCGACCAGTCCGACCCACGAGCGCCCCTCGCACCGCCTGGCCAGACTGGTGGAACGTATCGCCGCCGTGCGCGGCTCGGCGATCGAGTGCTACGGCGCGATGGACCTGTTGCTGCGCGATGCGCTCGGCCCGGTGCGACGCATCATGCAGGCGGACCAGACGGTGTACCTGCATCCGTCGCGGGTGGACCTGTTGAACGCCGAAGCGATGCGGGTGGGTGAGCACAGTTTCCCCGACGTGGTGCTGGAGGTGGACCACACCACGGACGTGCGCCGGGGCAAGCTGCGGCTGTACGAGTCGTGGGGCTTCCCGGAGCTGTGGGTGGAGGTGCCGGAGCGGCGCACGCCGAGGCGTCCCGAGAGCCGTCCGTCGGGGCTGACGATCCACCTGCTCGAGCGTGGCGCCTACCGGAGCTCGCCGGTGAGCCGGGCCTTTCCCGGCTGGACGGCGCAAGCCATTCACGACGCGATGAATGAGCCCGAGCCCTCGGCGCGGACCCACACAATCCTCGAAGGCGTAGGCCGCGCGCTGGGGGCTCGGGAAGGCACGGGGCCGGACGACGACCCGCTGCTGCGTTCCTTGCGGGACCAGAGCCGGACGGAGGGCGAGGCGGAAGACCGGGCCAGGATGGTGCGCGCAATGCTGGCATCACGGGGTATCGACGTTTCGGAGGGATTCCCGGCCAACGTGCCGGCATTCGCCGAATCGCCGGTGTCCGTTGTCGTCGCGGCGGCGCTCCACTGCGAGAGCGAGCAGGATTTCCGCAAACGCATCCGCGAGCGCTGATGCCTCGAGGGCGGCCTTCCCCCGCTCGGCCGTGCGGAGCCTCCACGCCTTGGGCCATCGGGCCTCGCGCCAAGGGTTCGCACCGAGCGCAGGAGTTTTCCGAGTGAGAGGAGCCCGCGAGAGCCGGATGTCCGCGCCCGGGCCTGTGCCCACCGAGCCGCGCGGCCAGGGGCTACGCCATGTCCGTGGCCACTGCAGGCAGCGGCAGCGCGCCACAGGCAGTGTCCCGGAGAGATTTGTCAGCCATCGCGGAATCCCCGAAGTCCGCTGCCCACTGTGGGCCGGGACCTCGGCGCACATTGCGGGCGCCCACTTGCCCTATGCGTGGGGAGCGCCTTCGTCAATAGTCGGGAACAGGTCATCGTGTCCCTTCGGGATGGTCCATCGAGGCGATGGTAAGGAACGGAAGCACCGCGCGTAGCCACGGCTGGTCACCCGAGCTGCTGACGGTGCTCGGCGCGATGCTCGCCATCGGGGTGGGACTTGCCGGCCTGATCCTGAACATGCAGGCCCAGGTCCGCGATGACATGCGTGCAATGGAGACCCGTATCCACACGATGGAGGCCCGTATCCGAGAAGACATGGTCGCCATGGAGAAACGCATTCGAGGGGACATGGCAGCCATAAAGGCGCGTATCCGCGAGGAGATGGCGGCGATGGAGAAACGCATTCGAGAGGACATGGCAGCGATGGAAGCGGGTATCCGCGAGGACATGGCGGCGATGGAGACAGGTATCCGCAGAGACATGGGCGCGATGGAAGTGCGCATCCGCGAAGACGTCCGAGAGTTGCGGGGCGACGTGGGCGAGGTGCGCGAGAGGGTGTCGCACCTGGAGGGGCGCTTCGACGGGGGAGGCATTCCCGCGCCTGGGTCGGAGGGGGCGCCCGCTCCAACCTGAGAGGAAGAGGATCGCGCGGGCGGTCTCGGTTCCGGGCTGTATCGCCGAGCGGAGGGCCTCGTAGAGCCGCTGGCGCATCTTCTCCTCGTCAGCCAGCTCGGGCCGATCCTGCCTCGGGAACGGGCCGCGGTGCCGTTTTCGACATCGCGGTGGACGACGAGACAATGGTCGTGATCCGCCGCCCGGCCCGGCCGGCCGCCGCGTCGAAGGAGGGAAGGCATGAAGGTCT
>JAJEAD010000047.1 GCA_022824305.1 Gammaproteobacteria bacterium
CGCGCCCGCCGCCAGCGCGAGCGCCCGCGGCGCGTGCACCAGCGGGTAGCGCCGCTCGAGCGGGCGCCACAGCCACCCCAGCCGCGCTTCGCGCTCGGGCTTCCGAAAGACGCTCTCCGTGTCCGGGCGCTGCGTCGTGCCCGGCCCAGCAAGCGGCGCGGCCACCCGGCGAAGCCTGCGCTCGAGCGCCTTGTCCCCGGCGCGCTGCCGGGCGAACACCGCCGCGCCCGCGCCGATCAGCACGAGCGCGAGCCCCGCGGCGAAGACGCCCGCCAGCGCCACTGCGCTCACGCCTCCTCCTCCCCGATGCGCGGATCGCTCTTGAGTGCGGCCATCAGCGGCTCGCGCAGGTTCACCGCGTCGGCCGCGCCGATCCACGAGGGCAGCCGCCCGGAGGTCTCGAACACCGGCATCACCCCCGCTTCGGCCGGAGCGGGGCGCCGGCGCCACATCTCCTCGGTGGTCACGATGTCGTTCTCGATCCCCACCACGTTGGTGACGCTGGTCACGCACCGGTGCCCGGAGCGCAACCGCGCGAGCTGCACCACCAGGTCGACGCTGCCCGCGATCTGGCGCCGCAGCGCCGGCAGCGGAATGTCCCCGCTCGCCGACATCAGCATGTTCTCCAGGCGTATCAGGGCATCGCGCGGGTTGTTCGCGTGCAGCGTGCACATCGAGCCCGGATGCCCGGTGTTCATCGCCTGGAGCATCTCCTGCGCCTCACCCCCGCGCACCTCGCCCACGATGATGCGGTCCGGGCGCATGCGCAGGGTGTTCACCAGCAGGTCGCGCATCGTCACCTGCCCGGTGCCCTCCGCGCTCATGGCGCGGGTCTCCAAGCGCACCACGTGCGGCTGCTGCATCTGGAGCTCCGCCGCGTCCTCGATGGTGATCAGCCGCTCCCCGTCGGGGATCTCCCTCGACAGCGCGTTCATGAACGTGGTCTTGCCCGCGCCGGTGCCGCCGCTGATCAGGATGTTGAGCCGCGCCCTGACCGCCACCCGGAAGAGCGCCGCCATCGCGCTCGACAGCACCCCGCGCTCGGCCATGTCCTCGAGGCTCGACCCGCGCATCACGAAGCGCCGGATCGAGATCGCCGCCCCGTCGAGAGCGAGCGGCGGGATGATGATGTTGACCCGCGACCCGTCGGGAAGGCGCGCGTCCACCATCGGACTAGACTCGTCGATGCGCCGCCCGATCTGGCCCGCGATCCGCTGCGCGATGTGCACCAAGTGGGCCGCGTCGCGAAAGTGCAGCGTCACCGGCTCGAGCTGCCCGCGGCGCTCCACGTAGGCCGAGCTCGTGCCGTTGACGAGGATGTCGGAGACATCCGGATCCTGGAGCAGCGGCTCGATGGGCCCGAGTCCCTTGATGTCATGCACCAGTTCGGTGACCACCCGCTGGCGCTCGAGCGGTGTCAGGCCCGTGACCCCCGCCTCCTCGGTCTCGAGGAAGGCGAGCAACTGCGCGGCGAGCCCCTGGTGGTCGAGCTCCGCGATCCTCGACATGTCGAGCGACTTGACCACCATCGGATGCAGCCGCGCGACCGTCTCGCCGAGCGCACCGCTCGCGGCGGGCTTCGGGATCGGGCGCGCCGGCGCGGCCGCGGACTCCGCCACCGCCGTCGCGGCGGGGCCTTCCGCGCGCGCCCCCGAGGCGAGCGGCGCCGGGGCGGCAGGGGCGCGGCGTCCGAAGGTACGTACGGGCATTGCGTCGGACTTCCGGACGGCGCTCAGGCGGACCGCACCCGGCGGCGTGACGACAGGAGGCGACGCAAGCGCCCGGGTGCCTCGGAGGAGCGGGAGGGCTTGCGCGCTTCCTGCGGGCGACGGGCGCGGCACCCCGGCGCCGCCTCGGGCGAGGGCGGCGCACCGCGCACCGCGAACACCCGGTCCACGAGCCCGTCGATCGAGGCGCGCCAGCGCGGCGGCAGGGCTCCGTGCGTCAGACCCCGGCTGGAGAGCGCGGGGAGCGTGGGCTCGAAGGGGACGGCGACAGGAGATCGGGCCCGGATCCCTGCGCGCCGAAGCGCCTTCGCGCCGGCGTCCCCCCCGAACGCCCGGGTATGGTTCTGTGCGAGCACCAGCGACCGGCCCCGGCCGAGCAGCGGGCGAAGCCGCGCGAGCCCCTGTGCTGCCCTGGCCGCACCGGACACCGTCGGCTCCACCACGAACACGCGCGCGTCCGCCGCCCCGAGCAGGGCGTGGGCGCTGCCCGGATCGTCCATCCCGTCCACGATCACCAAGTGCGCGCGACGCGCGAGCTCCGCGAGCAGCGCGCGCACCGCCGGCACCGGCGCGCGCGGCGGGGTCGCCGCGCCCCACGGATAGCCGTGGACCGCGATACGGCCCGCGTGCGCCGGGCGCATCGCATCGAGCATGTCCGCGCGCTGCGGCGATTCCGCCAGCGCGTCCAGCAGCTCCGCGAGCCCCGCCGCGGGCTCCACGTCGAGCAGCAGCGAGAGCGCCGGGCAGGTGCGCCCCAGATCGAGCACCGAGACGTAGCGCCCGCGCTGCGCCGCCACCAGTGCGCTCGCCGCCGCGAGCGTCGTCGTCCCGCTCCCCCCGCTCCCCGCGAACGCGGCGATCACCCCCTCGCGCGCGGCATCCGCCGCCGCGTCGGTCGCCCGGGCGGCGGCCTCTCGCACCGCCGCCGCGTCGAGCGGCTTCACCAGGTACTCGCCGACGCCCGCGAGCAGCACCTCGCGCGTGAACCGGGCCGTGGCCGCGGTGCCGAACGCCACCACCACCGTGCCCACCTCGCATACCGCGGCGAGCTCGTAGAGCGCGCCCGCCGGGTAGCCCACCCCGTCGATGTCCACGAACACCAGCCGCGCCGCATGCCCTCGGCCCAGCACCTCTGCCGCCGCGCGAAGTCCTCCGTCCCACACCTGCGGGTTGGGCAGGTGCGAGAGCCCCTCGCGCAGCGCGGTCTCGCTCTCGGCGTCGGCGGCAAAGGCGAGCGCGTCGATGGCGGCGGGAGACGAAGCGCCGGGCGTGTCGGTCACTGCCACCGAGCGCGCCGCGCCGCGCACGCCCTCCGCCTTCGCATCGGGACTCACCGCAGCCATGTGACGCTCCCACCCCGTCGCCCCCCGACAGGGGCCGTCAGGGAGACGCCGGCCCGCAGCACGGCGATCCGGTCGCGCGGCGAAGCGCCGGCGGCAAGCGAAGCCAACGCGGAGCCTATGCGCAGATTGTCTCTTCCAGTACACATCGTGCGGGGCCGCTACTGCGCCTCCGGCAGACGCAGACCGTACTCGGCCTGAAGCATGGCCACGACCTGTTCGAGCGCTCCGAACACGTTCAGCTCGTTGGCACCGAACCTGTACCGGCCGGTTCTGAGCACCCCCGCATCCATGTCGGGAGGGACGGTGTGATGCTTCCTGTCATCACCGCCCTCATTGAACGTGACCGGATACCGAAACGAGCGCCCGGCGTCCTCGACGAAACCCCCGGGGCCGTAGTTCTGAATGTTCCCGTTGAAACACGCATGGCCGATGATGTCTTCCATCCTGATAAGCAACGCCTTAACGGGCGGCGACAAGTCCCGAGCTTCTCTGTTCACGGTACTGCTCTTAAATACTTCATCTGGGCACCTAGTCCCTTCGGAGTGGCCCATCTCGGAATCGCCATGCCCGCCTCTCCCGCTGCCTACGCGGCTTGCCCGCCCCGAGCCACCCGTTTCGACGCTATTGGCGGACACAGGACCCTCCAAAGGCGCGTACCAAGTCGCTACAGGTGCGCAAGGCATAGCCGCAGTGGTCCCCGCCCTCTGATCGATGACAGTAGAGCGCTCTGTCCGACGGCGCGACCTTCGCGGTATGACAATGAAAGTCACCCGTCTTTCTGTTGGTGTGACAACCGGCGGCGTTGGTTCCCCCGGAATGCGAACGCACGGTATCGGACGAAACACCAAAGAGAAGAAGCGCCAGGATGACGGGCACCGAAGCACGAAACAGACTTGCTGCCCAGTGATAACACCGCTTCATGATTCTGATCCGGGACGCTTTTGGTCCGGCTGCGCCTCAATGGCGGGTGAATACGCCGCATGCACCCGCCGCCAGAGAAGATAGGCTCCCAAGGCGAGCACGCCACCCACTTGTGCCAGATCCGCGACGTTCACGACCAGCCACTCATCGCCCCTGACAGGCCCCACACCGATGAAGTCCACAACGGCACCCTGTGCCTGACCGATGGCATTGCCCGTCAGCCCGGCTAGCACCGCTGCCAAGCATGCGGCGAGCACTGCATTCCTTGAACGCAACGCTCGCCACCCTATCCAACCCATGGCGGCAAACACACATATCCAGTACGCCGCTGACACGGGCACCGTGCCGAAAAATAACCCCGAATTGTGTCGAAGCATCAGATAAAACCCGTCCGCGACGCGCACCGACTCAGTCAAGACCGATGCCGCCCATGCCTTGGTGACGATATCCACCTCCAGCACCAGGGCGAATACCGCGAGCGCGAAGATCCGATGCGTCACGGGTCGGGACGCGCCTTCATGGGTTACTCGTCGGGTCAACACGATCAATACACTCCACCGGGATGCTGGCGGTGTTACCACCAGCGCAGCAACGGGACGATGCTCGTGTAGTCGTCCGTCCACATCCGCACTCGATCCGGTGCGCCGAGCGGGACCCAGCCCTCATCGAGGTCGAGCGCGCCGAGCGTCTCCTCGTCGCGAGCGAGCACCACCAAGTGAGACGAGGTCGATGCCCTCGACTTCGTCAGCGCCTCCGACGCCGAGTAGCGCTTGATGCGGCTATTGAGCCCGGTACGGGCAGCAATCGCCGCGACCACGGGCTCAAGGTCAATGTGCCGGTTGGAGATGTGGACGGCCAGAATCCCCTTGGGAGCGAGGACGCGGAGATAGGTCCGGAACGCCTCTTCGGTGAGGAGGTGGACCGGAATCGCATCGGAGGTGAAAGCGTCGAGGGCGAGGAAGTCGAGCGCCGTCTCCTCGCGCGCAAGCAGCAGCCGCGCGTCGCCCACCCCGATGAATGCATCCGGCGCGCAGGCACGAAGCGCAGCGAAGTGCTCACGCGCAAGGCGCACCACCGCAGGGTCGATCTCGTAGATGCGCACCTCGTCGCCGGGACGGGCGAAGCAGGCGAGCGAGCCGGTGCCGAGCCCCGCGATGCCAAGCACGAGCGGATCGGGACGCCGCGCGAGGCTCGAAAGCAGCTCGGCGTAGGGGGTCTCCGGTCCATAGTAGGTGATGCGGCTGTCGACGCTGCCGTCCGGGTGGCGGCGTTCGGCACCGTGCAGGGTAGTGCCGTGGTAGAAGGAACGCAGCCCCTCGGACTCCACGATGCGGTACACCCCGAAGAAGGTGCGCTCCTGGGCGATGAGTGCATCTCCGGCGTGGCGCACGACCAGCGACGGCACGAGGAAAACGCCGAGCAACGCTCCCGCGAGCAGGGCGGGCTGCGCCCGCAGGATGAGCAGGGCCGGTGCGGCCAGTGCCACCAGCACCAAGCATACACCGAAGACGAGGGGTGGCAAGTCGTTGCCGTCACCGCGGCCGGTGCCGTCGAGCACCGTGGCGAGTCCGGCAACGACGACCCCGAGCGCCACCGCCACGGCGATGTAGTGACCGCGGCGAAGGCGTGCCCGCCTCGCCGGGAGGAGCGCGGCAACGAGCGCCAGCGCGATTGGATACTCGTACACGTCAGTGAAGAGGATCGGAGCCACTAGTGCGACGAGCATCCCGCCGGCGAGCCCGCCGATCGAAATCAGGAGGTAGAAGCGGGTCAGATCGGCCGCAGGCGGGCGAAACCGCGCGAGCGCCCCGTGGCAGTACAGTGCGGCCACTACAAAGACGAGGAGGTGGGCCAGGCCGAAGGCGAGCACAGTGCGGTTGACGAGGTACAGGACAACCAGCGCGATGAGGGCCGGAGCCACTAGGTGCGCCAGGAGCCGCTGCGAGATCAGGGTACGGCGCGCGAAAGCGTGGACGAAGGTCCCGAGGTAGAGCGCGAGCGGCACGATCCACAGCAGCGGCACCGCCGCCACGTCGGTGGTGAGATAACGGGTGACCGCGAGCAGAAGCGCACTCGGGATCGCAGAAAGTGCAAGGATGCGCACCGGGTGTGTGAGCGCCGCGGCCGGCCCCGCGACAGCCCGGGGATATGCCACCGCCGCCGTGTCCCCGGCCGGAGCGCCCTCCTTCGCCACCGCACGGACACCGGCGTCTCCCGCTGCGACCGCTCGCCACAGGATGAAGAGGAAGGGTGCGAGCCCGAGCGCGGCGGCGCTCCACAGCCACGCCTGTCGATCGAGCCCCACGAAGGGCTCGATGAGGAACGGAAAGGCCAGCAGCGCCCCGGCGGAACCCGCGTTCGATGCCGCGTAGAGGAAGTAGGGGTCGACGGACGCGGCCCCTGCCCCTGCCCGCGCGAGCCAGCTCTGGATCAGCGGGGTCAGCGACGAGACGGCGACGAAGGCGAGTCCGAGGGCGCCCGCAAGCGTCCCGAGCAGCCACAGGGCTGGCGGTAGTCCGGCCGGCGGCGTCTCGCCGAAGAGCCGAAGCTCGCCGATCGGCGCGGCGAGCGCGACCCCGGCCCACAGCACACCAAGCACGACGAGCTGCCCGGCGGGCGTTGCGCGGCGAGCGAGCAGATGGGCGAGCGCGTAGCCGCCGAGCAGCGCCGCCTGGAAGAACACCATCGCAGTGTTCCACACCGCCGGCGAGCCGCCGAGCACCGGCAGCACTCCGCGAACGCTGAGTGGCTGAATCCAGAACACGAGCCAGGCGGCGGCAAAGACCGCAACCCCGTAGAGCCACGCTGGCGGTGCGGCGCGGAGCAGAGCCGGCGCTCCGGCGAGTGTGACCCCGGGCGGAGCCGAGGCCGGAACGCCATCCCGCGTCGGTGCGAATGCCGCAGCACCGCCGTCACACCCGCCCCGATTCGCTCCCGGGCGAACGCCGAGCGGGGCATCGGACGCAGCGGCAGCGGATTCGGAAGTCATCCGGGATCCGGAAGGCCGGCGGAGGAGTTTGGGGTTCATCGATTCAGCTCCTCGGCCCGGTCGGGCCGTCCGTGCCCGAGACACGCCGTCGATAGACGTACCGTGTCGCGAGAGCGAAGTTCACGAGCCCCCCGAGCCCGATCCCCAGCAGCAACGCGAGCATCCGGTGGTGATCGAAGAAGGTGATGAGACTCGTCACCACAGCGTAGCTGCCGGCATTTACGCTCGCGCCGACTACGCTGCTCGTCACGAATCTCGCCCATTGGCGCGCACGGACGTCGGGTGCTCGCTCGCGGAAGGTCACCCGTCGATTGAGCAGCCAATTCCAGCTCGCCGCCGGAAAGAACGAGACGAACCGTGCAACACGATGGTCGAGCCCGATCCATTGCAATGCGATGTAGAAGGCGACATCGATGGCGAACCCGCTCGCACCCACCAGCCCGAAGCGCATCAGCCGCGCAGCAGTCTCCGTTACGCCGATGCAGCCCGAGCGCACCAACCAGACTCCCACGCCGCGCATCCGTCTGGAAGCCCTGCGAGCTGCGCCGTCTCGCAGCCATTGACGAACCCGAGCCACACACGAGCCTCGCACACTCGGGCGGGTGAGCGTTTCGTATGCGCCCCACTCCACAATGCACTCCGAGTGTCCCTGGGACTCGGGCGTGCGAAGCCGATGGAGAACTTGACGTTCGTAGATCTCTCGAGTCGCATGCCATAGACCCAACACGAACGGCTGCCCCTTATTCGGCCTGACCGGTGGGTGCGGGACGGATCTGACTTCGCGCATCACGAGTGCGACGCCTGCCGAGCAGCGATCCAGGGGGTTGCCGAGGCGGTCTGCTCCTCAAGCACTCGCGCCTGAAGGTCCCGCGCTGTCTCGAGGCCCGGGGCGAGTTCCAGGGCACGCTCAAGGGCGAGAAGCGATTCGGAAAGTCTGCCGGTGCGGTACAGAGCCATGCCAAGATTCACGTGGGCCTGCGCAACGAAGGGAGTCGTTTCGACGAGCCTGCGGTACAGAAGCAAGGCGTCGCCGTGTCGCGCCTCCCGGAGACGAAATCCCGCGAGGTGGTTCAGGGCCGTAGCATCGAGGGGGCGAATATCGAGCACGCTTCGCCAGTGACGGGCAGCGGCCTCGGGGTGGGCCTGCTCTTCGAATATCTCTCCCATTACCCGGTGCGCCTCAAGCGCGACCGGTCGGCTCGGGGCGAGTGCCAGTGCCTCTTCGAGCACCGTCGCTGCGGTCTCGTACTCCCCCATGCGCTGGAGCACCGCACCGAGCGCGACCCGGGCGAGCGTGTACTTCGGCTCCTGCTCGATTGCGGCCTGGCACCGCTCCCGCGCCTCGATGAGTCGGACATAGAATTCCTCTGCCCATGCCTCGCCTCTTGCTCGCCCGGCGGCCTGCACAGCAGGATGATCGTGACCGTCCAACGGGAGGCCAGCGGCGCGTTGCCGATCACGTGCAAGGTCGACTCGGGCGAGAAGAAACCAGACGTTGTCGGGATCGAGCGCAAGCGCGCGGTCTAGGTGTGCGGCCGCGGCGTCGAGACGCCCGAGTTTGTGCAGTGCCTCACCGAGCAGGACGTGCAGGGCGGGCTCAGTGCTGAGGTCGCGAACCACGGCGAGTGATCGGTTGAAGGACTCGACCGCAGCCTCGTGGCGGCCGGACTCGAGGAGCGCCATTCCCCGTAAACGGTGTAGTGCATCGTCGTCGGGGTCTTCGCGTATCAGCGCCTCGTAGAGTGCCAGTCCTTCCTCGTAGCGAGCCTGGTGCACCAGGGCTCGAGCGAGCAGAAGCCGGGGTTTATTCCTCTCGCTGCGCGGCCAGAGCGCGAGGCTTGTGCGAAGCGCTGTCTCCGCCTCGGCAGGGCGCTCCAGTGCAAGCAGCGCATTCCCCAGGGCGAGGTATGCCCCGTACGTGTGGTTCCCTCTTCGGCCTTCAGCGAGCGCGACCCCTCTTCGCGCTGCTGCGAGGGCCTCCTCATGGTAGCCCGCAACGCCCAGATGACCACTCAGCATGATCTGCCCAGCGTAGTGCCGCGGATTGGCCGCGTCGATGTGACGGGCATACGCGAGGTCGTTACGGTAGATTGAGGACTGCCGCCAACTGAGCGTACCGAGCGCCACGAGAACGGCAACGGCGACAACGTGGAGTGCGCGGCTACGAGAATTGAGCCGGACGGCGAGGCGGACCGCCGCGCCCAGGATCACTGCGAGCGGGCCGATGCTCGCCAGGTACTGGAAACGGTCGGCAACGAAGGCGATCTTCATGAACCGGAAGTCCACGAAGCCGAGGACGGGAGCCAGCGTCAGCACGAAAAAGAGCACGCCGGTAAGCGGTCCGCGTCCAATCCGATCACGCGCGACCCACAGCACCACACCGAGGGTGACGAGGGCGGCAATCGCGAGCCATCCGAGGAGGTCGCCCGGGTGCACATCCCAGCGGGAATAGAGCACCGGCAGGGACGCCGGCCACACAAGCTGGTGGGCATAGACCCACAGAGCCCGCGCCGCAATGAGGGCGCGCTCCACCAGCGAGTAGTCTAGGGCAGAGTCGGTTCGGTCGCGGTAGAAGGCGAGATCGGCGAGGGTGACGCCGAGGGCGAGTGCGAACAACGGCGCGAGGCATGCGGCATCGCGCCAAGTGACACGGCCGGCCTGCCACCATCGAAGCAGCAGGAGGGCAGCCGGCAGGGTGACCGCAATGGACTTCGAGAGCAGAGCCGCGGCAAAGAGCGCGAGGCAAAGCAGATAGCGCCCCGGATGCGGCGCCTCGGTGAACCGGAGCCAGACATGGACCGCACCCAGGTAAAAGAGGGCAGAGAGGAGATCCTTGCGCTCGATGATCCACGCCACCGACTCAACGTGCACGGGGTGGACCGCGAACACCGCGCCCACGAGCCATGCGCCCGGGACTCCGAGGCGAAGCAGCAGGCGCCACACCAGCACCGAGTTCAGCGCGTGTAGCGCGACGTTGACGGCGTGATAGCCGACGGGGCTGAACCCCCAGAGCTTGTGCTCGATCCAGAAGGTCGTGTAGGTAACGGGCCAGTAATGGTTCTCGCCCCGAATCTCCGAGGGCGAGAGCCAGATGGAGGCGATCCCGTCAAGCCGACGCACGAGCGGCTCGGTGACGAAGATCCAGTCGTCCCAGACGAAGCCGCCGAACAACAGCGCGGGGGTGTAAACGACGACGGCCAGCAGGGCGAGCCCCCGGCCCTTACGCCCCTCGCAGTGCTGCGCCCATCGCGCCACGCGAAGGAACACGGCGTCGCGAGATCCGGCGTTCGAGCCGACTGCAAGCGCGTGCGCCGAGACCCTCCCGGGACTATGCATCGGCCCGTCCGTACGCATCCTCGAAGCGGACGATGTCGTCCTCGCCGAGGTAATCGCCCATTTGCACCTCTACCAGCTCCAGCGGCGTCTCCCCCGGATTCTCCAGGCGGTGTCGGGCGCCCTTCGGAATGAAGGTGGACTGGTTCTCCCGAGCCAGAAAAGTCTCGCCGTCTCGTGTCACACGCGCCACGCCGCGCACGACGATCCAGTGTTCCGCGCGTTGGCGGTGGGACTGGAGTGAGAGCCTCTGCCCCGGCTGGACCGTGATGTGCTTGACCTTGAAACCATCACCCTCGAGCACCGAGTCATAGCTTCCCCAGGGGCGAAAGACCCTGCGGTGAGTCCGGTGTTCATCGCGGTCAGCCAGCTCTAGTTGCTGAACCACTGACTTGGCGTCCTGATCCGCGTTCCTGTCTGTCACGAGCGCTGCCTCGGTGGTATCCACGATGATCAGGTCGCTACTGTTTATGGCGTCGCCTCGGGCTTCGGACGCCTTAGATTCGTCGCGGTCCGCGCCCCTTTCGGTGTCTGGCGCCAACAATCGGCAAGACGGAAGCGATAGAGCCGCGCGAGCTGGCGGATATAGGCCACCAATACGCGCCAGTTCATCTTGCTCGAGCCGATGCGCCGGTCGTGGAAGACTATGGGCACCTCGATGACCCGCAGCTGTCCGAGGACCATGAGCTCCAGCGCAATCTTGTAGCCGATGGGGCGCAGGCGCTCGGGCGTCGGCAGGAGACGGCGATCTGCGGCGAAGAAGCCCGAGAGCGGGTCGGCGCAAGTGACGAGGGGCTGTGCAAGCGCGGTCGCGAGGCGCGAGCTCGAGCGCCGGACCCGGCTCCAGCCGCGGTCCACGGACGCACCGGGGACGTAACGGCTGCCGAGGGCGAGCTCCGCCCCCGTGTCGAGGGCGGCGAGCAGATCTAGTATGCGTTCCGGCGGGTGGGAGAGATCGGCGTCCATTACCACCACCCGATCAAAGCGGGCGAGGCGAATTCCGAGCAGGACGGAGAGCGAGAGATCCCGCGGCGGCTCGCGGCGCACGTGCAGGCGAACTGGCGTGCTCCTCCCGAGCTCCGCGACCACGTCCTCGGAACCGTCGTCGGAATCGTCGTCGACGAGGAGCAGCTCCCACTCCGACCCGCGCCCGCAAAGTGCGCCCTGCATCCGCTCGACGAGCGCCTGAAGACCCGCCGCCTCCCGGAACGTCGGGACCACGACAGAGAAGGGCGGGGGAAGCGAAGCCTGCTTCTCGACCATCACATCAACTCGCATGGAACGCCACGCGGGTCACGGTGGGCCTTCGTGTCTTCCAGATCAGCGCATCCACGATGTAGTGGTGAAAGTTGACGATTTGGAAGAGCACGATCGTAGCGGAGACGCTGGCGAAGAATAGCCAGTCGATGGCTCTCAGCACGCCGCCGTAGACGGCCGCAGCAATCACGGTGCAGGTCAGCAGGTAGAGCCAGAGCCGCCCGGGCTGGCTGATCCAGGAGAGGAAACGCGCCTGCGGATCGATACCCTTCTCGAAACGCCGGCGGTTCTGCATCCACACGAAGAGGATGTACTGGCTGTTGTGCCAGATGTTGATCATCAGCCAACCGAATGTGATGTCGTCGAGCCAGACGTAGGCGACTCCGAATATCGCGATATGGGTCAGCATATAGAGAGTGTGGACCATGGCGAGTCGTCCCTGGACCAGGGCCAGAAGCCGTCTCGCGGCCCACATTGTCATCAGTGCAGCCGCAGCGTAGCCCGCGATGTCAGAGACGGAGGCTGGCACGGGCAGCGTCCACAGCTCCATGCCGATGAAATGCGTATGGTCCTGGCTCGAGCGAAGAAGGATTCCGTAGATGGGAATGGAGTAGAAGATCGCATGGTCCAACCATCCGTCCTCGTACAGTGCATCGGAATCGGCCCGACGATAGGCTCGTGAGACGCCCCAGCTCTGGCGCGCGTAGTGCCACCACTGCCAGTAGAAGTAGAGAGTCACAACAACCCAGAGTCCAACCTGCCAGGCGACGAGGATGGTGATCACGGCAACCATCGGAAGGAGGTGCACGATCATCCACCGCCGCTCCTCGAAGCTCGCCCGGTCGAAGCACAGTCGGGTGAAGGTCGCGATCACGTGATGGTATCCGAGCACCCACAGATCCAGGAGGAGGATGGGATAGAACAGAGATGGTTCGATCACGATCGCAGTGCCGGAGACGAGGGCAAGCGCAATCCCGCCGAGGACGAAGGCGCTGTCGAATCTGGCGTTGCGCAGCCATGCAAGATGCAGGCGTGGCTGAACGCATTTCGTTTCCACTGCGCTCTCAATGTCTGACGTGCCCTGCATCATCTTTATCGAAAATCAGCTCTGCCGAACGGAAACGCGGAACATGACGAAGTTTTGTGAAGTGTCCCACCACCCTCTTGCGAAAGGCTTCCACCGTCCAAGGCGTGTCCATTTCGCAGCACTCCTCGCCGAGATGTAATGTGAAACAGCGCCGAATTCTTCATCGAGCATACGTCGTATTCGTAACGTCCTAGGGACGAAGCGCGTTCCGCCATTGCGAACGAAGAGCCTTGTGAATCAGCCGTACACGTTGCTCGCCCTGTTTCATGGCGATGTACGCTCTATCAGTTATCAAGGTGCGGCTGTAGTGGCTTCGCTGAAAGGCCAACACTGGCCAGGTTGTATCGCGCTTCCATACTTTTCTGTCGAGTCCGAACTATCGGATAAGGCGATTCGGCGGACCCGAGTAGCGGCTTTGCCGCCGCTCGGGTCCGCCTGTCTGTTTCGGCACCACAGGGGATCTGGGCTTGGAGCAGGTGAGGTCACCGCGAGAGATCAGGTACTTCAGCACTGCTTGCGCCAACAACCACCTTGCTTCCGATGGTGTCATTGATGGCAGTGTCAAGACTGTCCGAAAGTATCGTAATCGTCACCGCCGCAACAACTGCAACTATACCTACCAGGATCCCGTATTCAAGAGCAGACACCGCCTTGGTCTTCCACAGAAAGCGGCGTGACTGCCCCAGCAGGTACGCTATACCCAACGCAGTACTCCTCCACTTCGAGCTAGTGGAGCCCGAGTCAAGGACTACGGAGGAGTAGCCAGATCGGCTGTTTCCGCGGTTTGGGCACCGCTCTCTACCTTGGTGCCAATTGTGGCGATTGCGCCTGATATCTTGCTGCCAAACGTCACGAGGGCAGCGCCAACCGCGACCGCGATGACCCCGACCAGAATGGCGTACTCAAGGGCGGAGACGGCCTCGTTGGCCTTGAGGAAGCGGCGAAAACGCCGCGACTTGTGCTTGGCTAGATGCTTGCTCATGATGACATTGCTCCTTTAATGGGAGTGCTACGGAGTGAACCGTCGATGTCAGCGACGGTAAGGGTCTGGCCGCCCTGCCGCTCGTGATGAGTGGCAGGGTGGCCGGATGCGGTGAAAAAGTGACGTTGGGTGTCGGGGCTCGCTCACCCACCGCCAGACCTCGTGGTCGATGAGATCGGTCGCGGGACCGTAGAGCCAGCGCCCGCGACGCGCTTCACCGACGTGCGCGGGCGCAGGGAGCGCAAGACCGGTGCGCACCGCCATTACAGGATCCGCCGCAGCGTGCGGAGCTGGTCCGCGATGTCCGCGAACGCGGCCCTGAGGTTCTCGGGCGTGTGGTTGTTGAGAAAGACGTAGGAGCCGCCCGGACGGCGGGTCCCGGCCGGGTACTCGTCATCGCCCTCGCTGGAGCAGTCCCTGAGTGCGCTTTCGAATGGGGTCGAGATGTGCGAGGGATCCATCGCGGCGACCACGAAGATCTCTGTGCCCGCCTCCTTCGCCGCGTCGCAGGCGTCGGCGCGCGCGATGCCGACGGGGCTGTCCTTGCAGCTATGGTTATCGAGTCCGCAGTAGGTGTCGTTGCCGTCGGTGAGGAGAACGATGGCCTTGCGCACCTCGTCCGCGTCCGGGTCGCCCGGGCCGACGGGATGGGCGCCGCCGCCCCATGCACTCTTCCACGAGGGTGTGAGCAGGCGCTGGCCCCACAGCACCCCGAGGGCCGAGTAGGTGAGTCCGCCCACGGGGCGGAGACTCTTGATGGTATCCCCTATCTTTGTCGGCTCGGTGCTCAGCGGCAGGATGGCCCCGGTGCCGGGCCGGCAGTCGTACTGAGAAGAGCGTGAATAGATCTTGCTTTGCCGAAGGACATCAGAGGAGATGCCGGGTGGAGGCATGTAGCAGACCTGGGTCTTGAAATCGGCAGGGAAGTCGGCAGAGCCGGGGTCCTGGCACTGATAGGCGATGCCGAATCCCGACGTGGAGTAGCCCTGCGCGAAGGGGGCGTTGCGCGACGGCGGGTCGAAGAGCTTATCGACCGAGGGCAGGGTGGCGATACCCGCATCCACACGATCCTCGTCGAGGCATCTCTTCCACGCCCGCGGGGCGGAGGCGGGAAGCGCCTCCTCGACCCCGCCCGGCAGGTTGGTGCACGTGGACGAGTAGCCATGATTGGACGAGTAGCTATAATTGCAGTTGAGGTAGGGGACATCGTAGCGGCGATGGGTGGGGTAGTCCGCCCAGCCGTTGTTCACCCACGTGTCGGCGGTGTTCGTATCGAGGCGGACCTGGACATGCCAGGGGACGACGCCCACCGCCACCCGGTTGTTCTTGTCGGGCTCGAGGATGTCGACGAGTGCCAGGGCTGCCCGCTTGACGATCTCCATGCGGCTGCACTCCCGAGAGCGGTTGCCCCCGCCGGAGCATGTCTGGCCGGGCGCCAGGGAGGGCGGCCCATCCGTAACATCGCCCTGAAGGTTGTCGAGCATCGAGGTGCTGGTGTCGATGGCCAGGATCACCTCGGCGGGACTGGAGTCGGCATCGACCCCGGCCTTCACTGCAATGGCCCCGGGCCCTTCGTAGTTGCCGAGCAGGGGCAGCCACCGTGAGAAGAGGGTGCCGCCGAGGTCGGCCTGGACCGTGACCACGACCGTGCGCGCGGCGCGGTCGATGCCGAGCGCGATCGCGTCGGGCTCGTCGAGGCTCTGCCGAGCCGCCTCGAGTCTCTGCGCCGGCAGGTGGGCGAGGTTGATCTCGACGTAGCGCTTCGCGACGGCCTCGAGCGCGTCCTCGAGATCGGCGTCGCTGATGCTCGGGTTCTTCGCGAGCTGGCGGTCGATGTCGAGGGTGGCGGCGATGGAGGCGGCTTCCGCGGCGGTCTTGAGCACGTCGCGCTGGTCGTAGAGCCAGACGTGGTCGACGACGAGGGCGGCCCCGGCGACGGTCCCGACGGTGAGCAGCGCGGCCGCGATCCCCACCGCGGCGCGGGTGTCGCGGGCGAAGCGGCCAAGCGCGGCGCGGGCGGCGGTGCGCATGCCGGTCACGCCCGCGCCGCCCCGTCGGTCGGGCGCGGGACGCCTGCGCGGGACGCCTGCGCGTACCGTGCTCCGGTGTCCCTGCGCGCGTGGGTCGGGGCCGGCAGATCCTGCTCGGGGCTGCGCAGCGGCAGGACGTGGAGGCGATAGATGTCGCCGATGGCGAGCGCACTGAGCGCGCCGGCGCGCGCACAGACCTCGACGATGACGAGCACCTCGCCCGCCGCCATCTTGAAGCCGGCCGGCAGGTTCTTCACGGTGCGCTGTCCCTGGCGCTCCTCGACGTAGCGCGCGCACTTGGCGGCGAGCGCGGCGGTGACCGTCGCGTCGCCGAAGCGCAAGGTGGCATCCGACCACAACGCCTTGACGGCGGGCGCGGGGTTTCCCGCGCCCTGCCTGAGCGCCGAGATCACGAACACCAGATCGGCGGGGGCGCCGTGCGCGTGTGCGTGGAGGAAGGTGCCGAGCGCCTTCAGCGCCTCGCCGTCGAGCGTGTCCTCGTCGGTGTCGGGACCGCGCGAGACGTAGTCGGCCATGGCCGCGGCGAGCTGCGCGCCGACGGTGTCGGCCTCGACGCGCGCATAGAGGTCGAAGGCGAGCGCGGCGACGCTGAGCAGCACCACCGCACCGAACCCGAGCTCGAGGCCGGCCGCCGCGCGGGTGTCGCGGACGAAGGCGCGGACGGGGAGACGGCGCGTGCGCATCGTCGGCGCGCTCAGGCCTCGGGCTCGCTGCGGGAGAGGCCGATCGCGTCGGGGGGCGTCGGGGTGCCGCCCGGGCCTTTCCACAGGCGCACGAACACCATCTCGCCGTCGTTCGCAGCGGTGCCGCCGAGCGCGGCCCCGAGCGAGCCCGGGCTGACGCGGTGGGCGACGCTGAGCGTCCACCCGTCGCAGGTGCCCGGGGTGCTGCCGCTGAGCGCGGGGCAGCTGTGGGACTCGTCGAGCCCGAGCTCGCGCCGGAACACCGCCCAGGGCTCGGTGCCGGGGTTGAGCGCGATCGCGCGGGCGACGGCGCGCACGCCGCGTCCCATGCGATCCTCGGCGTAGACGTCTCCGACGAGGTGCATCAGCCCCGCGAACGCGCTCACGAGCACGCTGAGCGCAATCGCGCTCTCGAGCGCGACGTTCCCGCGCTCGGCACGCAGAAAACGCCGGATCACGGCCCGAAGGCGCGGCGGCGCGGCGCGGGTGCGGGGCGCCCGCCGCTGCGCGCGCCCCCGGCACTCAGGCGCCGGAGGCGAGCCCGATGCTGCGGGGGGGGGGGGGGG
>JAJEAD010000018.1 GCA_022824305.1 Gammaproteobacteria bacterium
CGCCGGCGAGCGCCTCGAGCGCGCCCGGGCGAACCGCCGCCACGCCGCGCTGCTCACCGGCTGGGACGCCCACCGGCGCTCGCGCGCCTTCGACCCCGAGGACACCGAGCGCCACCGCGAGTGGATCGACGCCGGCCGCGCGCTCCTCCACGATCCGCACCTGGAGCCCGCACGCCGCGACGCCCTCGTCCTCCTGCTCCACGACTACGATCGGGAGTGGCCCCGGCGGCGCGCGCGCTGCGCCGAGGCCCTGGCGCGCTGGAACGCGCTCGCGTCCGAGGGCGGCGCCCACGAAACGCCCGAGTACGACGCCGTCGTCGAAGCGCTCCGCTCGGTGGCCGGGCTCGACACGCTCACGGTGCGCGAGCGAGACGCGATCCACACGGTCCTCCGCGACCACCGGGCGCACGAGCGGCGACGGAGCCGGTACTGGTCGCGGGGACTCGGGATGTAGAAATGCGATGGAGTGTGGTTTGTGGTGTGGTTTGTGGTGTCGCGGAGTGTCTGAGGCTCGATGTCCCAAAATGGCCTGGCGTGCTCGGGACGCTGATTGCCCGCACTGTTCGGTGTTTGCCGGATCGAGGAGGGTGTGTCGGATGCAGGAAGTGCGTCGGCGCAGGATCGGGATGGGAGGGATGGCGGCGGGTGTCACCCGTTACCGCTACCCTCCCTGCCTGGGGATTGGGGGCGGTCACGGCATGGGGTAACGGGCCCCGGCGGTGCCTGGGGCCGGCGGGAGAGGGACCGGAGCGGCCGACCTCCCGCCGCCTCAGCCGTGGCGCGCCACCCGCTCCACCGCCCGGCCGAGCGCCCGCGCGGCGCGCTCCCCGCCGACGATGGGTACCAGCAGCGCCCTCGCCGCCGCGTGGCGTCCGGCGCGCACCATGTCCTCGAGCCGCGCCTCGAACAGCGCGCGCACCGCCTCGGGCACGTCGGGCGAGGCGGCGTCCGGCGCGCTCACCAGCCGTGCCACCGTCGCCTCGGCGCGCTCCACCGCATCGTGCATCGCCCGCTGGCTCGCCAGATCGAGCACCGGCGCGTGATCGGCCTCGGCGTCACCCTCCCCGTCGCGCCCGAGCAGCCGGTCCACCAGGTAGCGCGACATGGGCTTGCCCGCATCGGCGGCGAGCGCCCGGATGCACTCCCACTCGAGCGCAGTGCACGACAGCGAGTGCGACACCGCGCGCTCGCGCGCCGCACTCACCCGCTCGAGCCCCCGCCGAAGAGATCCGGGACGCGGGCGTCGCGGGCGCTTGGCGAGCGGGCACCGCGCCGGACTGCCGCCGCTTCCCCCGCTGCTCGGCGGTCGCGGTACAGGAACGCCACCGCCTCGGCCAGCGTCACCTCGGTACCCGGCAGCGGGCGCAGCAGATCCTCGCACAGCAGCACCAGGCGGCTCACCCGCTCGTGCTGCGCGCGCTGGGCCTCCGGGGCGAGCGCCACCCGGCGCACATCGCCCAGGACGCGGTCGAGCACGTAGGCCGAGGTGCCCATCCCCGCTTCCTGCGCGAGCGCCTGGATCGCGCGCCAGTCCGACGGCGTGCAGGTCACGCAGCGCTGGCGCGGGCGCCCGGCCCTCACCCGAGCGCCTCGTCGGCGGCCACTGCCGCCTCGGCCTCCTCGACCAGGCGCCGCCACGCGGCTTCCGCCCCCGCGCCCTCGAAGCGCAGCCGCTCGGCCAGCACCAGCGCGCGAACGTCCACCGCCGCGGCCCGCGCCACGGCGGGGGACAACGCGTCGCGCTCCAGGGGCGCGTGCGCGGGCTCGAGCGCCCGCCCGACGACGAACTGCGACATCGACACCCCGGCCGCACGCGCCCGGCGCCCGATGAGCCGCCACTCGCTGTCGTCGGCCATCACCGAGCGCGCGCGCTTCCTCGTCGGGGGGGCGTCGGGCGTCAATGCGGCTCCCTTCGGCAGTGGATATGGGAGTTTGGTCTCAATGGGCTATCCATGGTCCTATATTGATAGTTTCTAAAGTTGCTTCAAATAAAGCCTCAAAATCTCAAATACGAATATACTATCTGCTTTTCCCAAAATGCAACTCAAGTGGAGACCATGAATGAGATCACACATGGCGTGACCAATGCTCATCACTTGAAATGGAACGTAAGCATCTGTAAATTAGAATGAAAGTAGAGGAATACGGGAAGCTGGTCAAAGGTAATACATTCGAACTGTCTGGTTGAGCCGGCACACCGGCCACGCGAATGTCTGGGGGCTGATGTCGCTCGATGCCGAGCGCGGGTTGCTGTACGTGCCGACGAGCACGCCGAGCAGCGACTACTGGGGGGGCCGCCGGGTGGGGGCGAACCTCTTCGCCGAGTCGTTGGTGTGCCTGGATGCGCGCACCGGGGAGCGGCGATGGCACTTCCAGGCGGTGCATCACGGCGTGTGGGACTACGACCTGGCCGCGGCGCCGAACCTCGCGACGATCAGGGTGGACGGGCGCGAGATCGATGCGGTAGCGCAGGTCTCCAAGCACGGCTTCACGTACGTGTTCGACCGGGTGACGGGGGAGCCGGTGTGGCCGATCGAGGAGCGCGCAGTGGACACCACGACCGACGTGCCGGGCGAGGTGCTGTACCCGACGCAGCCCTTCCCGATCAAGCCGCCGCCCTTCAGCGGACAGGGGGTATCGCTCGAGGACGCGAACGACCTGACGCCCGAGATCCACGCGCTCGCGGTGGAGGAGATGCGGAAGTTCCGGCTGGGACCGCTCTTCACGCCGCCCAGCCTTCAGGGGACGCTCCAGCGTCCGGGCGCGAGCGGCGGGGCGAACTGGGGAGGGGCGGCATTCGACCCCGAGACGGGGTGGCTCTACGTGCGGACATCGGAAGACGCCGACACGAACCAGGTGTGCGTGAACGCAGGCAACGATCCGGAGGTCGACGTCGAGTACAGCAACAACTGTCCCTACGGGGCGACGCTTCTCATGTTTCGGGAGGCCGACGGACCGGGCGCCGCGCAAACCCCGGAGAGCAGGCTCGGCCCGATCCCGCTCATCAAGCCTCCATACGCGCACCTGGTGGCGATCGACCTCGACGCGGGCGAGATTGCGTGGAAGGTGCCCTTCGGGGAGGGGAGCGGCGAGATCCGCAACCACCCGTTGCTTCGGGGCGTCGAGCTGCCGGAGCGCCTGGGCACGCGCGGCAACTCCGGCCCGATGGTGACCGGGGGCGGTCTCGTTTTCCTCGGGGGCGGGGCGCCGTACCTCTATGCATTCGACAAGGCGACGGGCGCCGAGGTCTGGCGTGGCGCGACGCCCTTTCGAGCCCACGCGAACCCGATGACCTACCGCGCGCGATCGGGAAGGCAGTTCGTCGTCATCGCGACGGGCGCCGGGTCCGACGCCGCGCTCGTCGCCTTTGCGCGACCCGGGTAACCGGACATGTGCCATTCAATCTGAACGACCACCCGCGCCTCCACCGCTACGGGGTAAGATCCTGCGCCGGCGCTTGACCCGACTGCGCTCCCTGGGGAGTCGGTTGCGGAGAAGGGCGCAGCGATGCCCCGGGGCGGGTGTCCCGGCGACACGAGGCGAGCAGACGTGGCCAATCCACGCGGACGCGACATCGGGCTGCCCTTTCCCGGGGAGACGGGCCGGCACAACGCCATCACCGACGTGCCGGGAGTCGAGGTCGGCTTCCGTACCCGGATCGAGGGCGAGGGTCCGCTGGTTCCGGGGCGCGGACCGGTGCGCACCGGCGTGACCGCGATCCTGCCGCTCGGCCGCAACCCGGAACCGCAGCCGGTATGGGCCGGGATGTACGCGCTGAACGGCAACGGCGAGATGACCGGGACGCACTGGATCCACGACGGCGGCTACTTCGTGGGGCCGGTGTGCATCACGAACACCCACAGCGTGGGCATCGTCCACCATGCCGCGACGCGCTGGATGATCCGCACCTATGCCGGCGCCTGGGAGCGCGAGCACCTCTGGGCGATGCCGGTGGTGGCCGAGACCTACGACGGGGTGCTGAACGACATCAACGGACAGCACCTCGACGAGGCGGACGCGCTCGCGGCGCTGGATGCCGCCGCGCCGGGTCCGGTGGCGGAGGGCAACGTGGGCGGCGGCACCGGCATGATCGCGTATGACTTCAAGGGCGGCACCGGCACCGCCTCGCGTCGGCTCGCCATCGACGGCGCCCCCTTCCACGTCGGCGCCCTGGTGCAGGCGAACCACGGGCGGCGGCCCTGGCTCACCATCCTCGGGCGGCGGGTGGGCGAGGCGATGCCGGAAGACCGGCTCGCCGACGAGGAGCAGGGCTCGATCATCGCGATCCTCGGCACCGACCTGCCGATGGCGCCCCACCAGCTCCGGCGCCTCGCCAAGCGCGCCGCAATCGGCGTCGGCCGCGGCGGCACCCCGGGCGGCAACGGGTCCGGCGACATCTTTCTCGCCTTCAGCACCGCCAACCGCGGCCCCCTGCCCCAGCTCGCCGGACCGCGCCGAACGCTCGAGATGATCAACGACGAGCGCTTCGATCCCGTCTACCTCGCCGCGGTGGAGGCAATCGAGGAAGCGGTGGTGAACGCCATGCTCGCGGCCGAGGACATGACGACGCTCCGTCCCCCGGGGCGCGTCTGCCGGGCCATCGATCCGGAGCGGCTGCGCCGCCTCTTCGCGGCCGGGTCGGCCCCGTCCTGAAGCCCGGCCGGACTCGCTCGTGCTGCGCTGCCCCCCCGCACGGCGCCTCGAGGCCCGATACCACCCGTGCGGTGCGTTCAACGCGCAGCGCGTCGGGGATCGATTCAGCGCACCTCGTTCAGGCGTCCGGTCTTCACGTCGTAGACGAAGCCGCGAATACGGTCCCTCACCGGGATGAAGGGGCAGGCCCGGATTCGCCGCATCGACTGGCGGAGGTTTTCCTCGAGGTCGGAGAACGCTTCCAGGGCGAAGGGTGGGCGCAGTCCCGTCTCCGCTTCGATCTCGTCCTTCAGGTCATCGTCCCGGAACTTCGCCATGCCGCAGTCGGTGTGGTGAATGAGGATGATCTCGGTGGTGCCGAGCAGGCGCTGAGAGATCAGGAGCGAGCGCAGCACGTCGTCGGTCACCGCTCCGCCCGCGTTGCGGATGACGTGCGCGTCGCCCTCCTCGAGTCCCAGCAGGCGGCCGGTCTCGATGCGTGCGTCCATGCAGGTGACGACGGCGGCACGGCGGGAAGGCGGCGCGGGCAAGTCGCCCTTGTCGAAGGACTCGGCGTACGCGGCGTTGTTGGCGAGGAAGGCGTCGGTGCTCGACATCAAGAATTCCAGGAAGGGAACCGGGGGTGCCCAACCTGGCGCGGAAGTCGGCGGCGGCAAAGCACCGACCTGCTCAATCGGGCTGCGAGGCGAAGTGTCATCGTGTCTCGGCGAAGCGGCATCCGGCTGCCGTGATCATGAACCTCCGGCGGCCGCGTGGGGCCCGCTCGTGGAATACGTTTCCTCCTCCTCCCGCACCCGGACGCTGGCCTGCTGCCGCCGGCGCACGATGCGGCTCACCGCCTCCGTGCGCTCATCGCGGGTATGGCTCGTCCGCACTCCCTCCACCGCTTCGCATACGTCGTCCGGCGTCAGCCCCATGACTACCTCGGAAGCGTCGAGGCGTCGAGGCCCGCTGCCAGAACTCAAGGCGAAGAACTCGGCCCGAAGCTCCGTCGAAAGCTTCCGGCCGTGTAAACGCCACAGCTCCCGCACCCCCATGTCGCCATAGCGCTCCGCCTTGCCTTCGTCCGCGCTCGTAATCTCGACCTCGACCACCAGGTCGGGCGCGACGCGTTCCACGTAGGCATCGGCTGCCGCTTCTCCCTCTTCGCACGCCGCGAAGTAGCCCCTGGCCCGTTCTCCCACGTAGAACGTGCAGTCGGGTTCCATCCCCGTATCGGGTGGTTCGCCCCGCCCGCGCAGACGGGGGCTGCGGAGCTTGTTCGCCGCACCGGCGAGCGCGCTGGCCGCGATGTCCACGATGTCGTCAAGGATGCCGGTCAGGTTCTCGTGGAGACGAGACGGCGACATCAGAGTGACGACTCCGCGCACCGGATCGAGACAGACCCGGCGGAAGTGGCGGTTCCAGTCCACCGCCGCGAGCGCCTCCACCGTATCCCCATCGGCGTGCAGGACGTGGACGGTGGAGCCGAGAGGCCCGATGTGTTTCGTGGTCCGTTCGTTCATGGAGAGTCGCCTTCAGCGGGTGATGAGGCAGTCGCCAGCTTTCAGCGATGCCGCAAAGTCTACTCTTCGCTCGCACGCCGCATCCCTTCGTCCCCGGTTCCCTCCTTCCTGGAAATACCGTAAGCGGTGAGGTTGAGCGGCGATGGCGACCTCACCGCAACGGCGATTGACAGGCAACACCTCGGTTGGCGCGCCAGGCTCGCATACCGGGACGCGGCTACGCCTCTTGATATCCCCGGGTATAGGGCAGGCGCTCGTAGACGTTTCGGACCTGTTCGGCGTTCGCGACGAGCTGGCCGGTGCTGTCCCAGTGTCCGTCGAGGAGGGCCCGCCGGCGGTTCTCCGGCAACTCGATGGGCACCCGGAGGTTGCCGCCGCGAACCTCCATGCGCTCGAGATCGACGCAGAACTCCGCGCTCGCGTCCGCTTCCGCCGCCTCCTGCAGCTTCGCCAGCGCCTGCGCCTCCGCGCGGGCGGCGGGAACCCCGATCATCTCGCAGTTGCCGGCGAAGATCTCTCCGTAGGAGATTCCGACCACGGCGTCGATTCCCCAGCGCTTCAGGCACTGCGGCGCGTGCTCGCGGCTCGAGCCGCAGCCGAAGTTCGCGTTCACGAAGAGGATCTTCGCTCCCCGGGCGCTCTCGCGGTTGAAGGGGTGCTCGCGCTCGCGTCCCTCGGAGTCGAAGCGCTCGTCGTAGAAGGGGTACTCGCCGAGCTCGGAGAAGGTCAGCGCCTTGAGGAATCGCGCGGGAATGATGCGGTCGGTGTCGATGTCGTTGCCGCGCACCGTGATCGCACGGCCTTCGATCCGCCGGATGCCGAGGTCCGTCATGTCTCGCTCCTCCCCCTTCAGGCCAGGGTGCGGGCGTCGCTCACCCGCCCTTCGAGCGCGGCCGCCGCCGCCATCGAGGGCGACATGAGCAGGGTCCGGCCGCGCGGGCTGCCCTGGCGCCCGATGAAGTTCCGGTTGCTGGTGCTCGCGCAGACCTGGTCGCCCACCAGCTTGTCGGTGTTCATGCCGAGGCACATCGAGCAGCCGGCGTGGCGCCACTCGAATCCGGCCTCGCTGAACACCCGGTCGAGTCCTTCCTCTTCCGCCTGCTTCTTCACCGCCTGCGAGCCGGGGACCACGATGGCCTTGACCCCCTCGGCCACCCGGCGTCCGCGGGCAAGCTCCGCAGCGGTGCGCAGGTCGCTGATCCGGGAGTTGGTGCAGCTCCCGATGAAGCAGACGTCGATCGGCACCTCGGTCATCTTCTGGCCGGGCCGGAACCCCATGTGCGCGTAGGCGCGCTCCACCGTGGGGCGCTCCGCCTCATCGAAGGCCTCGGGGTCGGGCAGGGGCTCGTGGACGCCGACGCTCTGTCCGGGGTGGATTCCCCAGGTCACCATCGGCTCGATGTCCTCGCCTCGCATCTCGACCACGTCGTCGTAGCTCGCGTCCGCATCCGAGGCGAAGGAGCGCCAGTGCGTGAGCGCTGCGTCCCAGGCCTCCCCGACCGGAGCGTGCTCGCGGCCCTCGAGGTAGGCGAAGGTGGTCTCGTCCGGGTTGACGTAGCCGGCCCGCGCCCCACCCTCGATCGACATGTTGCACACCGTCATCCGGGCCTCCATCGACATCCCCTCGATCACGCTTCCGGCGTACTCGTAGGCGTAGCCGATACCGCCCTTGACGCCGAGCCGGCGGATGATGTGGAGGATGACGTCCTTCGGCTCCACCCCGGGCGCGAGCGCGCCGTTCATCTCGATGCGCCGCACGCGCAGGGGGTCCAGGCTCAGGCACTGCGAGGCGAGCACGTCGCGCACCTGGCTGGTGCCGATGCCGAAGGCGAGCGTGCCGAAGGCGCCGTGGGTGGCGGTGTGGGAATCGCCGCAGGCCACCGTCATGCCGGGATGCACCATGCCGAGCTCCGGCCCGATCACGTGCACGATGCCCTGGCGGCCGGAGGCGAAGTCGAGGAAGCGCACGCCGAAGGAGCGGGTGTTCTTCTCGAGCGCCTGCATCATCAGCTCCGCCTGCTCGTCGACATAGGGGCGGGCGAGGTCGTCGGTGGGGATGATGTGATCGACCGTCGCCACCGTGCGCTCGGGCCAGGCCACCCGGAGGCCGCGCTCCGCGAGCATGTCGTAGGCCTGCGGCGTCGTGACCTCGTGGGTCAGGTGCAGGCCGATGAAGAGCTGGTACTGCCCGGTCGGCAGACGCTCCACCACGTGGGAGTCCCAGATCTTGTTGTAAAGGGTGCCGCTTGCCACTGGCCAACCTCCGCTTCCGCTGGGCGGGACGGCATTCTAACGCGCGATCGGCCGCCGCCACGCCCCGGCGGCGGCGGGGACGCTACCCGGTGTCCGGCGGCCGGGTACGTGCCCACCCGGGATTGCGCAGCCCGTCCTCGCCGTAGTGGTCGGCGGGTCCGGCGCCGCCCGGACCGAGGCGCCCGCCCTCTCCGAAGTGCCCCTTGCCCGGCACGTAGTTGAATTCCACCCGGATCCCGTCCGGGTCCTCGATGAGGACCGAGTAGTAGCCGGGGGCGAACTGCTCGCCGTCTTCGGCGTCGTGGACCATGGTGGCCCGGAGCTCGTCGCGCACGAAGCGCGCAATCTCGTCCACGTCGGCCCGGCTGCGCGCCCGGAAGCAGAGATGATGGAGCCCTGCCTTGTCCTGGTCGAAGCGGTAGCCGCGATTTTCCTCCGGCGCTCCCCGCACCAGGATGCCGGTGCGGCTGCCGATGCAGTAGACGACATTCTCGTTGCGCAGCAGGGTCCGCATCTCGAGGAAGTGGCAGAGCCGTTCCCAGAAGGGCACGCACGCCTGCGGGTTGCTCACCGTGAGCTGGATGTGGGCGATGCCATTGACGGCGACTGTCATCGCATCGCCTCGCGGAACATGTGGTTTCGGAACGTCAGTCCGTGCTCGGTGAACGCGCGTGAGTCGAGCTTCGGCGGATTCACTCCGCGCTTCAGGTCACTCCGGGCACCGAGCGTGCGTCTCGCATCACCCGCCGCACCATGGGCTCGAAGAATTCGAGCGGCTTCGTCGGGTAGTCACGGCGGAAGGCGATCTGGTCGTAGCGCTCGCAGAAGCGCACGCAGTCGTCGTACCAGGGAGCGTCGCGGTATGCGTCGCGCGCGTTGGGGTCCCAGCCGATCTTGTCGAAGTAGTAGTAGCCCTGGAATATGCCGTGGTGCTTGACCACCTGGTAGGCGCGCTCCGAGAGATAGGGCTTGAGGATCGCCGCCGACACCTCGGAGTGGTTGTGCTCCGAGTACACCTGTCCGATATCGTGCATCAGCGCCGCGAAGACCGTCTCGTCCTCCGCGCCGTCGTGGTAGGCGAGTGTGGCGCTCTGAAGCGAGTGCGCATAGCCGTCGAGCGGGCTGCCGTCCGCCTTGTCGCCGAGCTCCACGAGCAGGCCCATCAGGCGATCCGGCATGGCGGCGAGGTTGGCGGGCTTGTAGGACGCCATGATCGCGTAGTCCTCGACGGTGCCCTCGTCCATGCGGGCATAGGTGGCGATGGGCGCTTCGGACATGGTCGCTACCTCGCGACGGTTGATGAAGCCGGAGCGCATCTTAGCACCGGAAATGCGTGCCGCCGGAGACCCCCACACGCCGCGCCGAGGCATCCGTAATCGGATAGGCGGATGGAATCGTGCTTGCCATGGGAATCCAGCGGCGTCATCGGCGACGAGAAAGGGCGAACGAGCAGGAACTTGTGCGCGACTTGCCGTTTCCTGGCCTGTTCGAACGCGAATGCGCGCCGGGGGCGGCGGGGCGCACCGCTCAGTCGAGCTGCGGGCAGCGCCGCTCCGGATCCTTCTCGACCCAGCCGAGGTAGCGCGCCATCTGCTCGGCGAGCGGTCGCGGACTCCAACCAGTGTCTTGGCGCATTCGGTCGATGGCGTAGGCGTTCCAGCGCGCAAGGCGGTCTTCGGGGTTCATGGTGACCTCGGCCCGGCTCTCGTCCGCCACCTCGATCTCGAAGCCCGGTGCGGCCGAGCGGAAAGCCTCGAACAACTCCTTCATCGACTGAAACTCCCCGGCGGCGATGTTGTAGGCCCGGTGGGCGCAACGCGGCGCGCGCAGGAGTGCGGCGACCCCCTCGCCCACTTCCTCGGAGCTCAGGAAGTCGCCCCCCGCCGCAAGGGTGCCCTGCGTGACCCGGAGCGGGCGGCGCTCCAGGTGGGCGCGGACCATGTGATAGGCGGCGGACATCAGGCAGCGCGCCCCGGTCCGGCGTTCCATCGGACCGAATACGCCGGAGAAGCGCACCCGCACCACGTCCAGGCCGAAGAGCTCGCCGTAGCGCCGGGCGACCATCTCGGCGGCGAACTTCGATATCGCGTACATCTCGGGCAGGTCGAAGGGGCCGGTCTCGGGCTGCGGCCCCGAGGGAGTGCCGGCCACGGGCTCGCCGTACACCGCGCCGCTGCTGACGTAGACGAAGCGCTCGAGGCCGGCGCTGCGGCGCGCGCGCTCCAGCAACCGAATGGTGCCCATCACGTTCACGTCCATGAAGCGGCCGGGATCTTCGCGTTCCCAGCCCTCGAAGTGGGTCAGCGTCGCGCCGTGCACCACGTGAGTGACCTCTCCGAACGAGAACGCGCGCTCCACCACCGACTCGTCCCGGATATCTCCGCCCACCCAGTCGATGCGGTGTGCGAAGGGGGCGACGAACTCCGCCGCCGCTTCGTCGCGCCCGCCGAGATCCAGCACGACCGCGCGCGTGTCGGTGCTCCCCGACAGCAGCGCCCGGACCACGTTGCTCATGACGAAACCGGCGCCGCCGGTGACCAGAACCCGCATCGTATCCCTCCTCCCTGACCGCCTCCAGGGTCGCGTTGATCGCAGCCCCACCCGCGGCGCAGCGATTCTCGCCGCGAGCGTCCCGCTTGTCGATCAGGGCACTGTCCGGCCACGCCGCTCCACACGCCGGGAACCCGGAAGGTCGCGGCGTCTCCTACACCCTGCCGACCTCACACGCACCCGGCTGAACGCAATTGGCAGCGGCGCCCGGAATCCAACAAGATCCCGCCACCCCCGTTGCGGAGCCTCGTCCATGAGCCCGAGCCGCTACCCCCACCTCCTCGAGCCCTTCCGCCTGCGGCACCTCACCTTCAAGAACCGGCTGATGAGCACCAGTCACGCGCCCGGCTACGTCGAGGACCGCCAGCCGAAGCTGCGCTACCAGCTCTACCACGAGGAGAAGGCCAAGGGGGGGCTCGCGCTCACCATGTTCGGGGGCTCGTCTAACGTCGCGCCCGACTCGCCGTCGGCGTTCGGGCAGATCTACATCGGCGACGACTCGATCATCCCCGTGCTCCGGGAGTTCTCCGAGCGCGTGCACCGGCACGGGTGCGCCATCATGTGCCAGATCACGCACATGGGGCACCGCACGCTCTGGAACGTCGAGGACTGGCTGCCGCCGCTCGCCCCCTCGGTGGTGCGCGAGCACGCCCATCGCGCTTTCCCCAAGGAGATGGACCGCAACGACATCCGGCGCGTGGTGCGGGCCTTCGGCGACGCGGCGCTGCGCTGCAAGGAAGGCGGACTCGACGGCACCGAGCTCCTCGCCCACGGGCATCTCATCAACCAGTTCTGGTCGCCGCTCGTCAACCGGCGCACGGACGAGTACGGAGGCAGCCTGGAGAACCGCGCCCGTTTCGGGCTCGAGGTCCTGGAGGAGGTGCGGCGGCGAGTGGGAGACGACTTCCTCGTCGGCATCCGGATGATGGGCGACGAGATGAAGGAAGGCGGCCTCACCCGGGACGACTGCCTCGCGCTCGGGAAGATCTACGCCGACACCGGGATGTGCGACTTCCTCAACGTCATCGCGGGGCAGGTCGGGGACGAGCGCGGGCTCTCGAAATCCCTGCCGAGCATGGCCGGGCCGCGCGCGCCCTTCGTCCACATCGCGGCCCGGATGAAGGAAGCGACGGGCATCGCGGTGTTCCACGCCACCCGCATCGCGGACCTCGCGACCGCGGAGCACTGCGTGCGCGAGGGCCTCGTGGACATGGTCGCGATGACCCGTGCCCACATGGCGGACCCGCACATCGTCGCCAAGATGATGCGCGGGGAAGAGGAACGCATCCGCCCCTGCGTGGGCGCCGGCTACTGCATCGACCGCATCTACATCGGCGGCGACGCGCTGTGCCTGCACAACCCCGCGACGGGGCGCGAGAAGACCATGCCCCACGTCATCGAGCGAGGCCCCGGGCCGCGACGCAAGGTCGTCGTGGTGGGGGCGGGGCCGGCCGGTCTCGAGGCGGCGCGGGTCTCCGCGCTCCGCGGCCACGAGGTCGTGGTGTTCGAGGCCGCTGCCCGGCCGGGCGGGCAGGTCGTGCTCGCGGCGAAGGCGACCTGGCGAAGGGACCTGCTCGATATCGTGGGGTGGCTCGGGGCCGAGATCGAGCACCTGGGCGTCACCCTGCACCTCAACCGCTACGCGGAGGCCGAGGACGTGCTCGCGGAGCGGCCGGACATCGTGGTCGTCGCCACCGGAGGGGTGCCGAACGTGGAGTGGCTGGAGGGCGCGGAGCACGCGGTGAGCGTCTGGGACGTGCTCGGCGGGCAGGTCGAGCCGGGCGCCTTGGTGCTCGTCTTCGACGACCACGGCGACCACCAGGCCCCGAGCGCGGCGGTGTTCCTCGCCGCGCGCGGCTCCGCGGTCGAGCTCGTGACCCCGGACCGCATGAGCGCGCACGAGATCGGCGCCACCAACTTCCCGGCCTACCTGGAGAGCTTCTACTCCAAGGGGGTGCGCCTGACCCCGGACCACCGCCTGCGCCGGGTCGAGCGCGAGGGCAACCGCCTGCGCGCGGTGATCCGCAACGAGTACAGCGACGT
>JAJEAD010000030.1 GCA_022824305.1 Gammaproteobacteria bacterium
CATGAACGGGCGGTCGCAGGCGGTGAGGCTGCCGAAGGAGTTCCGATTCGATACGGACCGCGTCGCCATCTGGCGCGAGGGCCGGCACGTGGTGTTGAGCCCGATGTTCAAGGACTGGGACGACTACCTCGAGAACGGCGCACGATTCACCGATGACTTCTTCGAGGCGATGGAAGAGCTGCAGGACACCCACTTGCCGCTCGAAGAACGGGAGCCGTTCGATTGAGAGTCATGCTCGATACGGATACGTGCATTTTCGCAAGGAAGCGGCCGGACGGGTTCAAGCCAAGATTGCCGCTGCACGAGTGCGGTATCTCGATCATCGTGCTGGGCGAGCTGGAGTGGGGCGTCGCCCAGTCGCGCCGCGTCGAGGAGAACCGGGTCGCGCTGAGAGCGCTGCTCGACGCTGTCCGAGTGGTGGACGTCGACGCAGAGGTCGCCCGGCAATACGGCCAGCTCCGTGCCCACCTGCGTTCGATTGGCCGGCCGATCGGCCCGAACGACCTCTGGATTGCCGCCCACGCCCTGGCCCTCGACCTGCCGCTGGTCACGCATAACCTCTCCGAGTTCGGGCGCGTACCGGGCCTGGCGGCGGAAACCTGGTTGACGGGGGCAGCCTGACGCCATGGCCGACACCGCGACCACGTTCGCCGGAATCCACAACGAGAACGAGTTCTACAGCCACCACTACCTCTCCGAGATCTTCACCGGGGACATCCGCGACACCGTCGCGCGCTGGCGCGACGCGGCCGAAGCGGCGGGCGGCGCGAGCGCCGGGGCCCGGACCCCGTACGACGCTCTGAGAGCCCTCGCCCGCGACTACCTCCAGTTCCGCCGCCAGTTCGCGCGCGCGCGCCGGCACGAGGCGCGCGTCGGGCGGCAGCGCGAGTGGTTCGCCCAGCTTCTCGGCGCCCTTGGGTACGCGTACGAGCCCCACAATCATCTCCTCGAGGACGGCGACGAGGTGCCGGTGCTGTTCGCCGGGCGCCGGCACGGCTCCGTCGCCCTGCTGATTCTCGGGGCCTACTACGGCGCCTCGGGCGAGGACGAAGACCCGCTGGACCTCAAGCCCCACCCGGCCCAGTACCACGGCGAGGCGCCGCCGCCCGAGGCGCTGCTCCGGGAGAGCTGGAGCGACATCGTCACCCGCCGCATCTTCGGCCAGCCGCATCCGCCGCGCTGGATCATCCTGCTCTCCCCGAGACACGTGATCCTCATCGAGCGTGGCAAGTGGACCCACAACCGGCTGCTGCGCTTCGACCTCGACGACGTGCTGGGCCGTCGCGAGGACCACACGCTGAAGGCCGCCGCCGCCCTGCTGCACCGCGAATGCCTGCTGCCCGAGCAGGGCGCGAGCCTGCTCGACAGCCTGGACGACAACAGCCACAAGCACGCCTTCGCGGTCTCCGAGGATCTGAAGTACGCGCTGACTGTTTTCGCCGCGTTGAACGCGGTCCGGGTGCTCGACGTACTGTCAAGTACGCCTGCGCGCCCGAACTCGCTTTCGCCTTGCGAAAACATCCCGAGCTTGCGCAGCAAGCGTAAGCCTGACCATCTCCACGCCCTCGCTCGCAACCTGGTGAGAAATGCGGGCTAGGCAAGCGGATGGAGCGGTTCGGACTGAGGCTGCATCCGCAGAAGACTCGGCTCATCGCGTTCGAACGCCCCGAGGCGGGACAGCGTGGTGGGAAGGGGCCGGGCACGTTCGATTTTCTGGGGTTCACGATGTACTGGCGACGGACCCGGCGCGGACGCTGGGAGATGTGGTGCAAGACGCGGAGCAAGGGTCTGAGGCGGTTCAATCGGACGGTCTCGGAATGGTGCCGGCGCCACCGGCATCTACCGGTACAGGCCCAGCACGCAGCGCTCACGAGACGCTTGGTCGGACACCTCAACTACTTCGGGGTGAACGGCAATGCCCGGAGCTTGGCGCGCGTACGCACCGCCACGATTCGGGTCTGGTTCAAATGGCTGCGCCGTCGCAGCCAGCGAAAGCGTCTCACGTGGGAGCGTTTCGGCAGACTGTTGGAACGTTTCCCGCTTCCCTGGCCGCGTGTTGCGGTGCCGATATGAGGAGGGTAGTCACGAGACACATCAGCGGAGGAGCCGGATGGAAATCTCCTTGTACGGCTCCGGTGAGGGCCTCGGGCGAGTAATCGCCCGGGGCTACTCGACCGCAGTCGGACCGAATAGCTCAGCACGATGGAGCTGCCTCGCTCTCCGCCGTATCGCCTGCACTGTCAGGTACCCGTCCATCGCGCTGGTCAGGCGGAACGACACGTCGTCATCACCGATCCGGTGGCGATTTCCCGGCTCGATCTCGATGACGATCGCATCGTCCCCGAGCCCGGGCAGGATGTCCGAGACGGCCCCCTCGTCCTCCTCGGCGACGGTCGGGGAGTCGTCGGCGCTTGCCACCGGCTGCAGCACGAAGGTCTCGTTCTTCGGGTCGAAGTTGGGCGTGAACCGGAGGTCCCGGCACCGCTCCACCTTCCTGCACCAGCGCTCGGTCCTCGGCTTGACGTAGTTGATGAGCTCGGCGCTGGTCAGGCGGCCGTTGCCGTTCAGATCGGCGCGCATGTCGGTCAGCGCCTCGATGAAGTACCTGGTGAAGATGCCCGCGCCGTCCGTCTCCCAGGCGAGCTGGTGAGGCAGCGCGGCCGAGAGCGTGAGGTGGACGCCGATGTCCTCCGCAATGGGCTCCTCGTCGCGCACGACGGCGATGCCGCGCGACGCCCCCGATGCCGGCCGGAAGGGAAAGTACCGCGGCTTCGCGTTCGGCACGGCGTCGAAGACATCGGCCTGCAGGGACCGAGTCACGGTTCCAGAGTGGCAGGAGTTCGCAATCAGCAGGACCTGCCAGCACCGATATGAAAGTGTAGTGATTCCACCGGTGTGAAACTGCCGTTTTCTTCGGCGGCGTCTTCTTCGAAACACTTCCTGTAAACGTTTCTTCGTCTTCTTCGCCACGTCTCCTTCCGACGTCCCGGTCCGGCG
>JAJEAD010000052.1 GCA_022824305.1 Gammaproteobacteria bacterium
CCTCCAGCGCCCGGGCGACGCGCACCTTCTCCCGCGCGGTGTGGGGGTCGATGCCGCAGGCCCAGCCCAGCCAGTGGGCACAGGTCAGCGCCCCCTGGTCAGCCCACACGCCCCGGCGGTCGAGCTCGGCGATGAGGGTGAGGAGGCGCCAGGTCGCCGCGTGGATGTGGGCGGCGAGGGTGGCCACCGCAGCGGCGAGTTCGTCGTTGCTCAGGTGGGAGAAGTCGTCCGGAGTGCTTGGGTGTGAAGCGGCCATGGAATCGGTAGACGCACGGTGTTGTGAACGGAGGAATACTGTAAATAACATCAGTATCAGATGCAACGGAACATCTTGTTTCCCCGCAGAGATCCCTCATTGGAGGCCGGTAAAGTCCCACGCTGGACAAGCGGGTTCGAGATTGCGTCTACTGCCACCCGCGCACCGACCGCCGAAAGCGGATACTGGCTGCCAAGCCGCGTTTGGTGGCACCCGACACGCCGGTACGGTGATCACGTTGGCAGGCCATTTCGGAGGAGTATTCCTCGCATGACACCCTTACCCGATCGTGCCGAACGCGACGGCCGCCGGCCTTGGTCGTGTCCCGCCGAGGAACTCCATACACAGGTTCGGGACGTGCTGGACAACGCCGTCGATGCACACCGAAAGAACCTCCATGTCTACGAGAGTCTCCGAAATCTGAACGAAGTGGTGGGCACCCAATACGGCGACCGGGTGTTGTACGAGCTGATACAGAACGCGCATGACGCGCACCGAGCCGATGATCGGGGGCGGATAGCCGTGAGGCTCGTCGTCAGATCGCAAAGCGACGGCACCCTGTACGTCGCCAATGGCGGCAGCGGTTTTCGCAGTAAGGACGTAGACGCGATAAAGAATCTCGCGACCACCGCCAAGGAAATCGGCGAGGGCATTGGCAACAAGGGCCTCGGCTTCAGAAGCATCGAGGCGCTGACCGACGACGTGCGGATATTCTCGCGCAGGGGCAGAAGCAAGTCGGCCCGGTTCGACGGCTACTGCTTCCGCTTCGCCACCGGGGACGAGACGGAGGATCTGCTTCGCGCAAGCGGCATCGACGCCGCTACGGCCCGCGATGTTGCCGGAACGGTCCCCCGCTACCTTGTTCCCCTGCCGCTGACCGAGCAGCCGGACGAAGTGGTGTCGTACGCGCGCCGAGGCTACGCGAGCACCATCGTCTTGCCTCTGCGCACCGTGGAAGCGATCGAACTGGCAAAACGCCAAGTCCAGGCGCTCGCCGACCTCAATGTGCCCCTCCTCCTGTTTCTGGATCGCATCGAACAATTCCGTATCGACGTGGAGACACCGGACGGGCCGGTCCGTCGGCGCCGACTGAGCCGTCGCCAGACTGCCATGGGCGATGTCCCGGGCCTCGCGGGCTGTCGATTGCATGAGGTCCGGGTCGGTGAGGACAGGCGCTTCCTCGTTGTGCAACGTGAAGTCGACAAGGCGCTCGTGCTCGACGCGGTCAGGCGCAGTGTATCCAGAGCACCTCAGATAAAGCGCTGGCTCAAATGGAAGGGTCAGCCGAGTGTCTCGGTCGCCGTCGGCCTGTCCCCGGGAGCGGTGACCTCCGGGCGCCTCTACACCTTCCTGCCGATGGGCGATGCGGCTGTTGCACCGCTGCTCGGCCACTTGGACGCGCCCTTCTTTGCGGGGATCGACCGCCGCGATGCAGATTTCGATCTGCCGTTGAACTCTACGTTGATGAAGGCGGCGGCGGAAGCGTGCACCCATGCCGCACTGTATTTCGCCGGGCAGGCGGGTACCCAGGTTCCCCAACGCGCGGTCTTCGATCTCATCGCCTGGACTGGCACGCACGCCGGGATGCTTGACGCTGCTCTCGACGAAACTGGCAGTTCGCTGGAGGATGCGTGCGTTATTCCGGCGATCGTGGTCGACGGCGCCCGCTGGGCCAGCCTGTCCGATATCAGCGTCTGGCCGGCAGGTACATTCTCGCTGATGAAAGCGGCGGAGGTCGCCAAGCGAACCGGCGCGCGACTCGTGTCGTCGGAACTCGACGGTGGGCGCCTCGATCGCCTCAGAGCCATGGCGAGCCGTGAGTACCTGGATCTGCTGCCCTCCGCCCATCGCCTCGCCGAGTGGTCCGAACGCTTCGCGCGGACCCTCGCCGACAGAAGCGCGGCGGCACGGACCTGGTCCCGCTTCTACGAAGACCTCAAGCGCGTGTTCGATGCGGTCGGCGAGGAGCTCGACGCGTTGACCGGCACGGCGATCTTCCTCGACCGGTCGAAGAGACTGCGGCTCGCTGGTGGGCATGATGCCGCGTCGGGGGAGCGCGTCTTCGTGCGCAACGAAGCATCGAGACGCAGGCGCGCCAAGGACGACGTGCCGCTACCGCCGGGGGCGCTTACCCGGCGCTACCGCTTCCTAGATGAGAAGATCGTGCTTCGGCAGGACACCCTGAACGCGTTCATCGAGGCTGGCCTCGTCCGCCAATACGATCCCTTGGAAGCCCTTGCCGGGCTCGGTACTGTCCTGGGCACCAAAGCCAGTGACAACCGCCGCCGGGAAGCCCTGACGTGGGCATTCAGCGTATGGCGCACGGCGGGAGCCGGCATCCAGGGGGCACTTGGAAGCGCCCGACTGCGTGTGCCGACATTGAGCGGTTGGCGGCCCGCGACGCAGGCAGCATTTCCGTCGTCGTGGACGTCGGTTGGCCTGACACTGGAGAACTTCCTGGTCGAGGCGAGTGATACCTCGCCCGACTGCCGGCGGGCGCGGGAGGGGCTTCTCGTGGACTTTGCCGCTTGGCCGCCCGGCCCCCGCAGCACCAAGCACCAGTGGGTCGAATTCCTGAAAGTGCTCGGCGTCGCGGACGGACTGAGGCCGGTTGCGGGAGGTCTGCAGGAGAGCGGCGGGGGATGGAGCTGGAAGTATCTGATGGACAGCGGTAACGCCAAGGAGGCCTTAGACCGCGACTGGTGCAGGGAAGCGTCGCGCGCATCCTTCCGAAATCCTTACACGGTGTATCGCAGAAGGGGAGAGGCGTGGCGGCTTCCGGGACAGATCGAACATGGGGAACTGCCCGCAACGGCGAAAGAAGCCTTCTGCGAACTCGCCTTTAGGCACCTCGAGACATACAACGCCAAGTACCTGAAGTTCGATGTCGGTCGATTCGAGCGCCCCCGGCGCGATTGGAACCAACAGACCCTCCCCACGCCGCTCGCTACATTCCTGCGATCCAAAGCCTGGATCGCAGCTGGTAGGCACAATGAACCCACGTTCCGCAAGGCGAACGAGTGCTGGGCGGCCCGCACGAGGCGAGGCCGGCCACCGCGATTCATGGAATGCGTGTCCGATACCGTGTTGGGTCTCGTCGAGGGTAACCAGGAACTTGCGAATCTGGTCTTCGGCAACGCCCTCAGGCTTCGGGACTGGCACAGCAAGGATACCGCCGCCGAGCGTCTGCAGGCGCTTGCCGTCGTCTCCCCCGCTCTTGCGACGCACGAGCGCCGCGATTTCCGCAGGGAATACCGGCGCGCCTGGCTCGATGTCTCGGAGACGGACACCGCACTGCCTCGCGCCCTGAATCTTGCCGTGAGTCGGGACGGCAGGTTGGAGATGCTGGGCGGGGATGTGGCGACGGCCCCCACGGTGATAGTCACCCAAAACGCACAGGCGTTCGAGGCCAGGATCCTGTCATCGGCCGGGCATGCTTTGCTCGACATCGGCGATGCGTCGAGCGAGAAGGTCGTCGAACGGCTGGATGCAACCGGCCACTTCACGCCCCTTCAGCTCGACGGGGTCGGCGTGCGACTTCTGGTCGACGGCGAGCCATTCGTGCCCAGAACAAGCGATCCTCCGTTGGTGTCCCCCGAACTGGAGTGGCTGCCGGAAGTGGTGCTAATGGGTCACGAGATTCTGTCCGAGGGCCTCGAGCGCGGCGTCCAGCAGGTCACGGTCGAGCGGCGCATTCGGGCAATCAGGGTGAGGCGTTGTCGGGCAATCACGCTGGTTGTCGACGAAGAAAACATATCCCCGAATAGCAGCATGGCGTGGTACGGCTTCGAACATCCTGATCTGCCGACCCTCATCCTGTCAGATCACGTACCACTTACGCGCACGATGCTGGGTATAGACCTCTCTCAAGCGGTTTCGCGGCTGATAGACACGCGGTTGCGGTTCCTCGAGCCACTCCTGCTGCGCCTCGCGTTTGGTCAGGATGCCGACACGTTGGAGGCGCCGGACGATGAGACCCTTGCCTCGGCTCTCCGGTGCGACGCCCGGACGCTGCAGGAACACCGTGCGGCGTTGCGGACGGATCTCGGGCACGTTCTTCACTTGCTGATACCGGTAGTTGCCTACTTCGGGGATGTCGCGCTGGCTCGACAACTCGAGAGCGATGCGGAGCGCGCTGGAGCCGCATTCGACGTCCCGAAATGGCTTCGGCCTCGACTCTCCATCTCGGATCCTGCGCCTGAAGACCTGATGGATGCCTGCGAGCGAGCATCAGACCGCGCGGCGCTACGTAGAGAGATGGGTCTTGACTATGAGCAGTTCAACCGTGTGCTTCTGGCTCTGGGCGAATCGCCAATTTCGAACGAGACCGAGCTCCGTTCCACGTACCATGCCTACCTCCAGCAGATGCGCCCGCGCATCCTGGAGCGCCTGCGGCGACACCATGTTGCCGACTTTCGGGGTGGAAGAGACCTCGCGACTTACGTGGACCGCAAGTCGCTCGCGTTTCTCGAATTCGATCTCGCGTGGATTCTGTCGAGAGAAGCACTGGACAACCAGATCGTCGAGGCACACGTAGCAAGACTGCTTGACGATGTCCTAGGAGAAGACCACGGGGTCGATCTGCCGCCGTTGCGTGGCTTGGTCGAGACAAACCGCAAGTCGAGCCGCCACTTCGCGTCCCGCGCGTTCTCGGTCGTTAGCGCTTGGTGTCGCCGCAACCAAGTCCCCGTTCCGGAGCCCTGGCGAAGCGAGGATCATCAGCCCGTGACCCGCTGCCTGGAGAATGCTGGAATGCTTGACTTCGAGCCGGTCCATGATGATCAGATACCCGAATTGTGCGCTCGCGCTGCGTGTTGGCCATCGGCCATGCCGCGGACCATCGACCCCGGCTCGCTGGGACTCGATAGGGCCGCGGTCGAAGAGGAAGAGACGCGCCGGGAACGGGAATACCAACGAAGACTCATCGAGCAGCGAAGCATCGACTTCGCCGGAACCAAGCTCGACACGGGGGATCCGTCTTGCGCCGAGTCGTTTCGACAGTTGGCAGAGAACAGCATCGACGATGACCACGGCTGGTTCGAGCGCAGCCGGCAACCCAGATTGACCGAGTTTGCCGATCCGGAGGGAGGTGGTCGGTCGCCGGAGAGTGGGACCGGCGGCAAAGCAGGACGCAGGAAACAGCCCTCCGAAGGCCAGAGACAGGCCATGGGGCTTGCGAGCGAGTGGCTGGCGTTCCACTATCTTCGTCGCCGCCACGGCGAAGCCGTCGACGATACCTCCTGGGTTTCAACCAATCGGACACGCTTCTTCGGCGGCGACGAAGGCGACGACACCGTGGGGTACGACTTCTGCGTCAAGACCCCGCGCGCGGAATGGCTCTACGAGGTCAAGTCCTCAATGGAGGACACCGGCGAGTTCGAGCTGACCCCCAACGAAATGCGCGTGGCCGCCAGCATGTCGAGGCGCGGTCGCCGACGGTACCGGATTCTCTACGTTCCGTTCGTCTTTTCGCCGGATCGCTGGTGCGTCCTGGAGTTGCCCAATCCCATGGGCGATGGGACACGCGACCGCTTCAAGCAAGTTGGTCGTGGGTCGGTCCGTTTCAGGTTCGAGCATTCAACGGCAACAAGGACATCGTCCTGAGAACCTCTCGGGAGTCAACAGCGGGTACCAGCCACCGTCCGTATGCGGAGCACAACAGGTGTGATCTCTTCGAGCCTGACTGTCGTACTCCGTACCGAGCCGTGGCCCCACCGGCCCTGCCCGAGAGCCTGATGCCCGCCGATCGGCGCTGATGGCACAATGGAGTCTACGCGTCGCCCGCCCTCGAGGAGCCGGTCCTGACCATGAACGAATCTGCGCTGATACGTGCCGCTCGCACCACTCCGGTCACTCACCTGACCGACACCGAGGCGATGCTCGACATGAAGAAGCTTCGCGCCTACCGCCTCGGGCGCCTGCGGGCGGAGCTCTCAAGGCGCGACTACGGCGCCTGCGTGCTCTACGATCCAATCGCCATCCGCTACGCCACCGGCTACCGGAACCTCCCGGTGCTCCAGATGCACATTCCCGGCACCTACGTGTTCGTGCCGGTGGAAGGTCCGGTCGTGCTCTTCGAGGCGGAGCTGAGCCACCACGTGGCAGCCGGGCTCGAGTCGATCGACGAGTGCCGGCCCGCGCTTCCGCAGCACTACTTCATCGGTGGGGATCGCATGGAGGAGTGGGTGTCGGCGCACGCCCGGGAGGTGGCGGAGCTGATGCGCGAGCACTGCGGCGGAAACCGCAGGCTCGCGATGACGCGCGGGGACGCGCGCGCTCACCCTGCCTTCGCCGCCCACGATCTCTCGCTCTTCGATGCGGTGGAAGTTCTGGAGCGAGCGCGTTCGATCAAGTCGCCGGAAGAAATCCTATGCATGAATGTGGCGATCGGGGTGGCCGAGATCGGCATGGCCCGGATGCGCGAGGCGCTCCGACCCGGCATGACGGAAGCCTCCCTCTGGTCGATCCTGCACCAGACCAACATCAGCATGGGCGGAGAGTGGATCGATTGCCGGCTGCTTGCAGCGGGCGACCGCGCGGTACCGTGGATGCAGGAGACGAGCCTGCGCATGATCCGTCCCGGCGAGCTGGTGGCCTTCGACACCGACATGATCGGCCCCCTGGGCTACGCGGCCGACATTTCGCGCACCTTCCACTCCGGTCCCGGCCGCCCGAAGGCGTCGCAGCGAGACGTCTACCGGCTCGCCCATGAGGAGCTTCACCACAACCTCGAGCTGGTGAAGGCGGGGGTCTCCTTCAAGGAGCTCTCGGATCGGGGCTTCCGGCAGCCGCCGGAGTACCAGCCCAACCGCTACCTCGCGATGGCGCACGGAATCGGCATGTGCGACGAGTGGCCGACCATCTACTACCCGCAGGACTACGAGAAGTTCGGGTACGACGGAGTGCTCGAGGAAGGCATGACGCTCAGCGTCGAAAGCTTCATGGGCGCGGTCGGAGGTCATGAAGGGGTAAAGCTCGAAGAGCAGGTGCTCGTCACGCGAGACGGCTGTGAGCTGCTCTCCCACTTCCCCTTCGAGGAAGCACTGCTGGAGTGAAGGACGGGCGGCGCCTCCCTCCCGCCCTTCGGCAGGAGGGAGTTGCGGCGGCCCGGGCCGCGTCGGGCGCTACAGCCTCACGTCGTGCAGGGGCCGGCCCCAGTCCCGCGCCCGCGCCACGACGCGCTCGATGTCCTCTTCCAGCATGAGGCGCTGCTCGACGAGGCGCCGCGCCGCGGCCTCGACGGCCCGCACGTAGCCCTCGGCATCGCCGTAGCGGGCGAGGACGGAGGCGCGGGGGTCGCCGGTCATCGCCGCCTCGGAGTCGGTGTCGGGAAAGGGGAGGTAGCTCCCGGTGTACTCGTGCATGGCGCCGTGACCGAAGCTGCGGGGACGCAGGTTCCAGCCCGTCAGGGTGCCGAGCGGAGCCGCAACCATCGGCGCCCGCACCCCCGCGACGTCGTTGCCGTCGGCGTCCACCGCGGGCACGAGCACCGCGTAGCTCCGGGCGTCCGCGACCTCCGGGGGCTCGCGGGTGAGCAGGCCCTTCTCGAATTCGGGCCCGAAGTCGTAGAGGGGCAGGGCATTCACGCCGGACGGGACCATGGCCCCGGGGACGCGCGGAAACTGCGATGTCCAGGCCTCGAACTCGACCAGGGTTCCGTCCTCCCGGCGCGGGATCCGGCTTGCGGGCGGCGCGGTCCCGTGCGTGGCCCACGCGTCGAGGGCATCGAGCATGGCGCGAAGCAGCATCGAGGTCTGGACGACGTTCCCGTAGTGCTGGCAGTTGCCGCGCGCCGGCCGAATCGCGTTCGGATCGGCGAAGTGCTGCGAGCTCGCCCACAGGTAGATGCGAACGGTGTCCGGAGGCTCGAGGTCGCGCCCCTCGGTGTCGGTATGCACCAGTGATCCGCGCCGCTGCCAGTACTCGGTCGCGCTCTGGGTGTGCAGCACCAGGGGATCGGTGGCGGGCCGCTTGAGGATCGCGTCGCGCCGGCCGCTCAGGTGATCGGTCGACGCTCCGTAGGCGAAGGGGAAGCGGTCCGCGCAGTTCTCGTGGTCCTCGTACTGCTGGCCGGCGGGGTTGACGACCCGTGCGAAGCGGTGGTTCATCCACATGAGGCCTCCGCCTGAGACGTGCGGCATGATCCCGTCGAAGACGCGCCGGCCCTGCGCGTCAGCGTTGTATCCGCGGTGGACGAAGTCCCGGATGCAGCGCCCGGTCTGCGAGCGCCCCCACGCGTACGCCTTGTCGACGCCTCCGGCGAGGGGATTCTCGCCGCCGCGCCGGTCCGCATCGTCGTAGCGCAGGAAGCTCACGAGGTCGCGCACCACCGCGTGCCCGATTCCGTAGGGCCGGGGATCGCGCGCGGTGTAGACCAGCTCGTAGATCCAGCCGGGCTCGAAAGCGTCGAACACGTGGATGTGCGTGTCGGATTCGATGAGGGCGGTCTCCGCTCCCTGGGCATCGAGCCCGACTCCGCCCTCGGTGCGCGCGAATGCCCATGCGTCGCTCGCGATCGGCTCTCGCGCATCGCCGGGGTAGCGGCGCCGCGTCAGCCTCGCCCGCGACGTGTCGAGAGAGACGGCGGGGTAGCTGCGCGTCGAAGCCCAGCCGCTCAGGGGAAAGGTCGTCGTCCCCACCCGGTCGGCGATGAACTCCGTTCGCACCAGTCCGGTGATCGGCGCGTCTCCGTCGCGCGCCACCGGCACGTCGAGCAGCATGCGCCCGTCACCCGGCAGCAGGTCTCCTTCCCATGCCGCCCACACGATGGCGTACCCGCGCCGCAGGAGAAAGGCGTTGCCGGCGTCGCGAAGGGTGCGCGGATCGTTCGACGCCGGGGCATCGTTGAAGAACTGGAGCTCGCGCTTGTTGCCGCGGTTGCCGTATCCGAAGAAGAGCCTGCGATTGCCTGCACCCGTCGGCTTGAGAATGCACAGGTCGGCCCCGTACTCCACGAGACCCTGCGCATTGCGCGGCGCCCGGTCGAGATCCACGACCTCCGCGTACGCGGGGGAGAGCGGGTCGACGGCGAAGCGCGCGCGTCCGACGAGGCGCTCGTAGGCGCCGGAGTCCTCGAAGCGGTGCCCCTCCGCAAAGGGCCCGCGTTCGGTGATGTGAAGCTCCAGCGAGTGGTTCACCGGCGAGCCCCCCAACCTGAATCTGCCCCCCACTTCCCCAGCACCTCTTTCACTCCTTCCTCACTGACAAAATCTCCCTGGTCGGCTTCAGCAAGGGCGTTGCGGATCTCCTGGACTTGCCACTCGTTCAGATCGACGAAATCGCGAATCGCCTGCGCAGCAAGAGAGGATTTGGAGCGTTGCGTTGCCTGCGCCAATCGGTCCGGACGCTGCTCGAGCCCGGGCTCCAGGCGGACGCTCATGGTCGCAGACATGGGAAGACCCCGATGTCGTTTCATGTGCAAAATCTAGCACGCGCGATCACGACGAGGAGAACGCCATGGCCAGAACCCACGCCCGCCGACCGGACAACGCCACCCTGAGGATCGAGACCACCCACAGCTCCGGAGTGCGCGTCGGCGAGATGGTCTTCGTCGGAGGCCAGGTCGATATCGGGGAAGGGGGCAGAGTGCTCCATCCCGGCGATCTCCCGGCGCAGACCGAAGTCGCGGTCGATTCCGTCGAGTCCGTCCTCGGAGAGCTGGGCGCGGATATCGAGGACGTGGCCAAGCTCGTGGTCTTCTACGTGAGCGGCGGGGAGGTGGACGAGGCCGCGCTGCTCGCGCGACTGCGCCGGCGCTTCCGCGGCGAGCCCCCGCCGGCCTGCATGGCGGTGCCGCTGCCCGCACTCGCGTACCCGGGCATGATGGTGGAGATCGAGTGCATCGCCATGCGCGGGAGCGACGGCAGCCGCCTGCCGCGACGGGCCGCCAACCCCGCATCGCACTGGCCCTGGCCCTTCAGCCACGGCATCCGATGCGGCGAGATGCTCTTCGCGGGGGCGCAGTCGCCCCTCGACCGGGAGGGAAGGCTGCGGGCCCCGGGCGAGGTCGTGGAGCAGGCGAGGATCAACATCGCCAACATCGCCGAGGTGATGGCGGGGCTGGGCGCGAGCCTCGACGACGTGTGCCGCTTCAATACCTTCTACGTCGGCTACGGCACGGCCGAGGACTGGAAGCAGGCGGCTCGCGTCCGTGGCAACGCCTTCGAGCGCCCGGGCGTCTGCGGCACCGGCGTGCCGGTGCCCGCGCTCTTTCCCGCCGGGCTCACCATCCGGCAGGAGGCCACCGGCATGCTCGGCCTCGACGGGCGCACCCTGCCGCGCACGCCGTCGCTGCCGGAGGGGCACTGGGACTGGCCCATCCCCGTCAAGGCGCAGCAGGGAGTGCGCATCGGCAACATGATCATGATCGGGGGGCAGGTCTCGGCGGACGCGCATGCTCGAGCGGTCCATCCCGATGACCTGGCGGCTCAGACCCGGACCACGATGGACTTCGTGCAGCGCGTGGTCGAGGACCTCGGCGCCACCATGGACGACGTGGTCAAGGTCAACGCCTTCTACAAGGACGTTGCGGGCGCTACACCCGAGCGCCTGCACGCCAACCTCGCCGTGCGCAGCGGCCGTTTCTCGAAGCCGGGTCCGGCATCGACCGGAGTGCCCCTCAGGGCCCTCGGGCTGGAGGGGATCGAAATCGAGATCGAGGCCTACGCGATGCTGGAGGAATGACCCGATCGGGACGGACGCGCGCGGCGTCGCTGCCCGTGCTCAGTCCGTCCTCGCTTCGGCATCGGCCGGGTGGTGGAGGAAGCAGGCGACGCTGTGCCCGGCGTCGACGGGGCGTAGCTCCGGCGCCCGGCGGTGGCACACCTCCATCGCCTTCGGACAGGTGCCCGCGTAGCGGCACCCGGCGCTCTCCTGGGGCGCTTCGTCCGGATCCTCCCCCGCCTCGCTGCGCGGCCGGTCGAACTCCGGATCCGGGATCGGAATCGCCGCCTTGAGCGCCTGTGCGTAGGGGTGGTGCGCGTCGTCGATGACCCGCTCGGCCTCGCCGAGCTCGACGAAGCGGCCCCGGTACATGATCGCGATACGGTCGCAGAGATAGCGGGTCGTCGAGAGGTCGTGGGAGACGTAGAGGATGGTCAGCCCGAACTCGCGCGACTGCTGCTTGAGGAGATTGAGGATGCCGGCCCGGATCGAGACGTCGAGCATCGACACCGGCTCGTCCGCGATGAGGAGCTTCGGTTCGAGCACCAGCGCGCGGGCGATGGACAGGCGCTGGCGCTCGCCGCCGCTCAGCTCGTGCGGATACTTGTCCGCGAAGGCCCGCGGCGGCCGCAGTCCGGCGCGCTCCAGCGCGCGGGCGACCCGATCCCGTCGCCCGGAGGCGTCGCCGAGGCGCTGGGTGGCGAGCGGTTCGACCACGGTGTCGTGCACGGTGAAGCGCGGATTGATGGAGCCGTAGGGGTCCTGGAAGATCATCTGGACGTCGCGGTAGTACTCGCGCAGGGCGCGGCCGCCCAGGGCGGCGAGGTCGCGGCCGTCCTGGAAGTGGAGGCTGCCGCTGTCGTGGCGCTCGAGGCGCACCAGCAGGCGCCCGAGCGTGGTCTTCCCGCTGCCGCTCTCGCCGATGAGCCCGAGGATCTCGCCCTCGCGAATCTCGAAGCTCACGTCGTCCACCGCGTGCACCATTGCCCCCTCGCCCCGGGCGAAGAGGCCGGCGAGCTCGCCGCGCGCCGCGAATGACTTGCGCACGTTGCGCGCGGTGACGAGCGGCGCCGCGCTCACGGGGCCCCCGCCGTCCACGTCTCGCTCAGCACGGCCCGCGCGCGCATCTCCCCGGCCAGCGCGGTGTGGTGGCAGGCGGCGTGGTGGCCGGGGCCGACGGGCCGGAGCGCCGGGTCCTCGTCCCGGCAGCGCGGGGTCGCGAAGGGGCAGCGCGGCGCGAAGCGGCAGCCGCGGGGCGCCTCGAGGAGCACCGGAGGCGCCCCGGCGATCGAGATCAGCGCTTCGTCCTTCGGCCGGGTGGTGCTCGGAAAGGCATTCTTGAGCCCCAGGGTGTAGGGGTGCACGGGCGCGCCGAACAGGGTCCGGGTGTCCGCCTGCTCGACGATGCGCCCCGCGTACATTACCGCGACCCGGTCGCAGTTCTCCGCCACCAGGCCCATGTCGTGGGTGATGAGGAGCATGGAGGCGCCGAGGCGCTTCTGCAGAGCCCGCACCCGCGTGAACACGCGGTCCTGGCTCACCACGTCCAGGGCGGTGGTGGGCTCGTCCGCGATGAGGAGCGCGGGGTTGAGCGCGAGCGCCATCGCGACCAGGGCGCGCTGGCGCATGCCGCCGCTGAACTGGTGCGGGTAGTGCGCGAGCCGACCGGGATCGATCTTCACCAGCCGGAAGAGCTCCTCGGCGCGTGCCCGGGCCTCCGCCGGCGAGGCCCCGTCCTGCTGCACGATGACCTCCTCGATCTGGCGCCCGACCCGGTAGACGGGATTGAGCGCGTTCATCGCGCTCTGCGGGATGACCGCGATCTCGTTCCATCGGATGGCGCGCATCTCCTCGTTGCTCAAGGGCACGAGGTCGCGTCCCCGGTAGCGGACCTCGCCACCGGTGATCGAGGCGTTGGCGGGCATCACCTTGATCACCGCCCGCCCCGCGGTGGTCTTGCCGCAGCCGGACTCGCCGACCAGCCCCAGGGTCTCGCCCTCGTGCACGGTGAAGGAGACGTCGTCGATCGCGTGCACCGTGCCCGCGCCGATCCGGTAGCCGACCGACAGGTTGCGGACCTCGAGCAGCGCCTCGCTCACCGCTCCCTCAGCCTCGGGTTGGCGACCTCCTCGAAGGCCTGGCCGATGAAGTAGAAGGCGGTGGTCACGATGATGATGCACAGCCCCGGCGGCACGAACCACCACCAGGCCTTGAACGAGACCATGGAGGTGAACACGTCGTAGATGATGGTGCCCCAGCTCACCGTGTAGGGGTCGCCGAAGCCGAGGAAGTTGATGCTCGCCTCGGTGGTGATCGCCCAGGCGACGCCGAACACCCCGTGCACGAAGGCCTGCGGCATGACGTTGGGCGCGATGTGCCGGTAGAGGATGCGCAGGTGCCCGGCGCCGGAGATGCGCGCCGCGTCGATGAAGGGCCGCTCGCGCAGGCTCAGGACCTGAGATCGCACCACCCGCGCCGTGATCGGCCAGAAGAGCATCGCCATCAGGGCGATGATCCACCAGGTGCTGCGGTCCAGCAGCGACAGCGCGACGATGGCGAAGGGCAGCAGGGGCACCCCGAACACGACGTCGGTGGTGCGCATCAGGAAGGAGTCCACCCAGCCCCCGAAGTAGCCCGCGACGAGGCCGACGTTCAGCCCGATGAGGGTCATCGCCGCCGCGGTGATGACGCCGACCACCAGCGCGGAGCGGGTGCCGATGATCACCTGGCTGAAGACATCGCGTGCGTAGAGGGTGGTGCCGAACCAGAAGTCGCCGGTGGGGGTGAGCAGGCGCATCAGGCGCCCGTCGTCCTGGTAGTGCTTCTCGAGCGGCTCATGGGGCGCGAGCCAGGGCGCGAACACCCCTACGAACACGAACACCGCGAGGACGACGAGGGAGGCGATGGCGAGGTGCCGCCCGGCGAAGGGCTGCCACAGGCGCCGCCATCCGCGCAGTGCGCGCGGCGGCGCCGGCGCGCGGGGCGCCGCCGCGCCGGGGGGCGAAGGCGTCCCCGCGTCAGCCATAGCGAACGCGAGGGTCGAGCAGGCCGTAGAGGACGTCGGAGATCAGGTTCCCAATCACCACCAGGACCGCGATGAGCAGGAAGGACGCCTCCGCCACCGGGTAGTCGGAGTCGGTGTCCGCCTGCACCATGAGGCGCCCGATCCCCGGCCAGGAGAACACCGTCTCCACCAGCACGCTGCCCGCCACCACGAAGGCGCCGAGGAGGGAGACCGAGGTCGCGATGGGCAGCAGCGAGGCGCGCAGCGCGTGGCCGAACAAGTTGCGCGCCTCGCTGAGTCCCTTGGCCTTGCACAGCTCGATGAAGTCGTCGCCGAGCACCTCGAGCATGCTGGTGCGCATCACGATCAGCGGGTAGCAGCCGTAGTACACCGCC
>JAJEAD010000066.1 GCA_022824305.1 Gammaproteobacteria bacterium
TGCCTGGCGCAATACATCGAATATATTTTATGGCACTACATCAGGCAGTACGACGAAATATCAGTGAGTTACGTGCGAAAATCGGTGAAATCGGGCCAAATCTTCGCCCAATCGCGGCCTGTGGTGGTAAACATGGGCTAGTGATGCGCGCTGCCGCAGGCCTCGAGACCCACCAGGCACGGCTCGACTTCGCCCAGGAAACGAACCAGTGCGCTCCTGCTGAACCGCTTCTCCATCACGACCTTCCCGTCGCGACCCACCGCGTGAACGTGCAATGCCGACTTGCCCAAATCGATGCCCACTCGCGTAATCTTCACTTGGTTCGCCTCGCTTCGCATGCCAATGGAGACTTCCATTCTGGCCCTCATGAGGCCGTGGTCGAAGCGGGGCGGGCCATCCTATTAACTCCACCCGCCATGCCTTCCACATCGAGAGCGATCTGGAGGCCTTCGAGGGCGAGCGGAGAGTGTTCTCCCGAACCTGGAACCACGAGATAGCGCGCGATCACCTGTGAACGGCGTTGATGGGCGAGGCCGAGATCAGGCGGCGCCGGATGGCAGCAGCAGGAGGTCCAGATTCTTGACCCTCGGGCGAAGCAGGCATCTCTCCACGACCCGGGCCTTGACGAACGGGTAGCTGCTCCCCTCGGGGACATAGCGCGCGCGGCGCAGACGCTCTATGAGATCGAAGGTCCGGCGCATGGCCTCGAGTCGGGCCGAGAAGCCCGACACTTCGCGCCGGCCCGACAACCAGAGGTTTCGGGGGTGGCAGGACAGGCTGACGGCGCACTTCCGGTCCCGACAGAAGTCGAGGATCTCGTCCGCGAGAGCGTACTCCATCCCTTCGATGTCGATCTTGAGGATGCTCGTGCGGATACCGTCGAATCTCGGCAGATCCTCGAGGCGAAGGGTCTCAACGTCAAGCGACGATGCCGATGGGAGCACAGCGTTCGTCATGGAATCTCCGAACTCGGCGTGAGCATAGAGCCGCATCGTGCCGTGCCCGTTGCCGATCGCGACTTCACGGGCATCGACATCGAAGCCGTTGAGAGCAAGGTTCTCCCTGAGAGCCCGAAAGGCGACCGGATCCGGCTCCAGCGCCACGACCTTTGCTCCCTTGGCGGCGGCAATTAGGGTCACCGGCCCGCACCAGGCGCCGATATCGTAGAGCGCGGTGCGCGAACCCGATGCCCGCTCGACGAAATGCACGAGCCTGCGCTCCCACTTCCCGGCGCGCATGCGCCTCCAGTGCCGGTCGAAGCTGCCGCCGCCGGCAACGTCGAACGCGCACTCCGCGCCTATCCGGATCGTCAGAGGAACACGCTCCGGGACCCGCTTCTTCCTGTCCATGGTCAGCTCGATTCGACCGGGGTCCGTCGCTGCGCGACGTTGCCGCCGCTCGAGGATGCAGCCAGGCCGCGCTTCATTGCAAGGTCCGGTCAATCACGGCCGTGCGCGGGGGCGCGAGGCACGCTCGCTCGTTCCCGCCCCGGGCTGGCATCCGTGATCGGCTATTGGCCCGACCCGCAGGGAGATCATAAGTAATGGGATGGACGGCTCTCCTTCCTTTGTTCCAGGCTTGGGGCCCTGAACGTAGCGGGAAGGAGACGCACCATGATCATCGAGACCCTCGGCACCGACATCGCCAAGAACGTGTTCCAACTCCATGGCCCTCCTGAACCCGAAGCGCCAGCGTGTTCATGCCGCGCCGCATGTCCGTCACCCCGGTCGCCAGCCACACCCGCACGCTGGCCGGAACCGGGATCATCGGCGCTCCACGACCGCAAGCACCCGCGCCAGCGCCGGGGCATCCACCGTGGCGTCAACCGTCACCCGAACGCCGCCGGAGAGCGCGATCTCGATCCGCCCGGCCGCCGGCGCCGCGTCGAAGTGGCCGTCCGCCGAAGGCGCATCGCTCGCCGGCGCAACAATCACCGGCACAAATCCACCGCTCCCGGCCCCGCCATCCTCCTCGCGAAACCGACGCCGCCAAGGGGACACTACCGATGCGCTCTGCGCTGCGTCTGGGCGTAGGTTCCTCCGGGAGAGGCCGAGGTCCGTTTCTTCCGCGCCGCGCTCAGAGCTCGAGCGCGCCGCGCAGCATCAGCGCCCGGCCGGAGTCCCCTTCTCCGGCCGCGCGACGGTGCGCGCCTTCGAGGCTCAAGTCGAAGGACGACATGACCGCCCAGCGCGCACCCAGGCGCCACTCGTGCGCGCCACCGCCCCGCAGCGAGAGCCCGCTGTACGGCGTGAGGAGCCCGCGAAGGCCCGGGAGGCTCACGCCGTAGCCGAGCTCGGCTTCGAGACGACTCCCGTGCTCGAACTGCGCACTCTCGGCGAGCAGCGATTGGGCGTCGTTCCCCCACCAGGGCCGCTCTGCCGCGGTCCCAGCTGCGGAGAGCGTCGGTGCGAGGGTGAGCGAGAGGCCCCGTCCGGAGACGGGGGGGTCGATACGCAACCGCGCGCTCGCCTCCCATTCCTCGTACCCCGTCTCATTGTGGGCGAGCAGCGTGCGCAGCGCTCCCCCGAGGGTGACGCCTGCGCCGGCGTAGCGCAGCCCGGCGCCGACCTCGAGACCGACGCCGGTCTCGGCGTCTCCTCCGTCGAGGCGCACCCCGGCCTCGAGGGACGGGGTGAGCGTGCTCCCCGCATCGAGCGGGAAGGTCCGCGCGCCCTCCAGCAGCACCCGCAGGCGGCCGACGTCGCTGCGGGTGGCCGCGAGGCTTGCGGTCCTCCCGGAACGCAGCGCATCGGAGCGCGTGCGTGTCCAGAAGGCGTCCGAGCGCAGGTCGAGGACCAGGCCGCCGGCCCGAGCGGGCGAGAGCAGCGCCGCCCGCGCCCCGACCGCGCCGAGCGCCATGTCGATGTCGGTCTCCAGCGCAGGTCCGCCCGACCCGCTGAGGGTGAGCACGCCCCGAGCACCGCCGGCGAGCCCCCAGAGCGACACCCGCTCATCGAGGCGCAGTCGCGCATAGGGGTACACGCCGGTCAGCGTGCTGCGCGTCTCTTCGCGGTGCGCACTCTCGAGCCGGAAGGCGCCCTCGCCTTCGCTGTGCGAGAGCACCGCGCCTGCGAGCCACCGCCCCCCGTCCATGTCCATCCCGAGGAAGCCGGTCGTCGCCTCGCCGTCCAGCCGCGCGTCCCCGGTCATCGCATCGAACCCGCCGGTCGCAAAGCGTCCCCACGCGGAGAATGTCGGCCCGCCGCTGTCCGGGGTGGCGAGATGAAAGGCGCTGCTGCGCAGCAGCGCCTGTCCCGCGAGGGTTTGGGTT
>JAJEAD010000053.1 GCA_022824305.1 Gammaproteobacteria bacterium
TCCAGTGCCTACCTCAAAAGTGATCACCTTCCCAATGGAATCGCTGATCACCTTGCTCTGGAATGCCCGATCACTTTGCCGTGGAATCGGTGATCACTTTGCCCTGGAATGAGTGATCACTATGCACTGGAATCCGCAGTCGTGCCCTTGCGCACGGAGAAGTGCGCGCGGCAATCGCGGCAGCGGTAGGGCATGGGGCGGCGGGTCTTGACGACCGCCGTGTTGGTGGAGCCGCAGTCGGGGCAGAATCGGCCTTGGGGCCAGCGCTGCGCCTCGAACCATCGCTCCGCGGCGGTATCATCGGGGAAGCGGCGGAGGAGCTCCGCCAGCGTCATCTCGTGCTGCGTGCCCATCGGCTTCGTCCTCCGGCGGGAGGCCTGGGCATCAAGGTACGCCTCACCGGCGCACGGTTCCAGGCTCAGAATCCTACCGGGCGCCGCGCAGCGGCAGCGCGTTACCTCGGCGGCGGCATCAGGGGCATCGAAGGCGAGTACAAGCTGCGCCTCGCCTTCGCCGGCGGGCGGGGCCACTTTCCCGCCCGCCGGGTTGGCCCCGATCACTTGGTCCGTGTCGGGTCCACGAGGTGATACCGCATCCCGGGCTTCAGGCCCGGTGGGAACGGCTCGCCCTGGACCAGCGTGCGCTCCGGCCCTTTACCTCCGCGGGGGCCTTCCATCTCGTACTGGCCCGACTGCGGCACTCTCTCGCCTGGACGGAATCTATCTCCGCCCGATCGCTTCTTGCCCATTGGCATAGTCTCCATATGGCGTTGAATGGAGACCCGCCCCTTTGCCCGTGCAGTCGGGTGGGGCATAATGCCCCTGCGTTGAATCGCACGTCTGCCGGGACGGGTCTTGAGAACTCATCGTTTTCGGCAGATCACTAGGGCCATTGGGGGCGTCTCCTTTGGCCCTTTTCTTTGACCCTAGTGCGTCCGAGATAGAGTGCTCCCGACGCGGGTTCCTGTCAACCCGCCCCCCATGCCACATCAATGGCTTAGAGGCTCGAATCTGGCCCTAACCCCCCGATTTTGCATTGAAATATTCCGGGAGAATCGTAGAATCCCGCCGATGGAATCGTAACCGGGGAACCATGATGCCGGATACCTTTGAATGGCGCGGCGGCTCAAGGCAGAAATACAAGTACTTCATTGCCAAACTGCCCTGGCGCCCGGCGGCGAACCAAGACGGGAACTACATCTTTGCCAAGAAGATCAGCGGCATTTGGCACGCCGTGTACGTCGGGCAGGGCGATCTACAGGATCGGTACGACGCCGCGCTGAAAGAGGGCTGTGTCACCCGGAAAGGGGCGACGCACTACCATCGCCACCTGAATGGGCTTGCCGCCGACCGGCGGAGCGAGGAAAGCGACATCATTGCGGGGAATCCCGAATGCCGCTCGCCTACGGGTTGCAATGACCGGGGCTGATAGGAGGCGGAGGATACCCCAAAGGGCCGGGCTCAGTCGCCGATGACGCCCCATTCGCGGAGTCGGCCCTCAAGTTCCGGGATTCGCGCTTCTACGGAGCGGAGCTCGGCGTGAAGCGCCTCGATCTCGTCGTACGTCGGCCATTCGTCCCGGGGAATCTCGGTACTGTACCGAATACCAAAGCGGCCCGAGCGCGCGTCCGAGAGTCGGGCTCGTAGCGCGTCGAGCATTTCGGAGAACCGCTCCGCCTTGCTTCGCAGGCAAGCGCGCGTTTTCCGCAACATGGCGAGCTCCTCGGCGACGCCGCCGATTTCGTTCCGCATGTCCGCGTCTGTCATATGACCTCTCCCGCTTCCGGGGAGTCAGAGCCTATCCCCCGGTGGTAGGGCCGTCAAAGCCCCCGGCTAGCCTCGCGGATAATTCCCAATGATCGTCATGGGCGACTCGGAGGCGCCTGAGTCGTCATGGTGTCAGAGCCTCGAAAGTGGCGATGTTCGCGGCTCGGCAAATCCAATATCCCCTATAGGTGCCATTGTCTTTCAGTTTTCCTGTCCCTCCCTACCATTCATCGGTTGTTGAACGAACGGTGAAGAGGGCGGAAACGCATGGACGTTTGCCGGAAGGGAGGCCGCGATGCATCCCGAAGGCCAGACACCGCCATCGGAGCGGCGGCGAAGGAAGCCGGCTGCGGCGGCTCGGCGCCTCGCTCCGGGACGGGCGGTGCGCGCGGCGTGCGCTCGTTCTTCTGCGAGAGCCGCGGCGCCGCGGCGGTCGAAGGGGCCATCGCGATCTCGATCCTCATCGCCGCGTTGGCGGGACTGATGGCAATCGTGCAGGAGAGCTACTCCAGCGATCGCCTGGGGCGCGCGGCGCGCGCCGCGGCACGCGCGGTGGCGCTCGATGCGAGCGCCGACCCCTGCGCGGCGATTCGGCGGGAGTTCAGGCTCCCGGAGAGCTTCGACTGCGGCACGCGATGGCGCATCAGCGTTCACCAGGGTCTCCACCCCTCCAATCTCTCCTCCGTCCTCGCTGACGCTTCTGCCGAAACCGGCGAGAGCGGCGAGATGGTCATGGTGCGCATCGCGTGGGGCGGCGGCACCGAGGCGACGGAGGAAGCGACGGCAGAGAGCACGAGCCGCGCCGGACTCCCGGCCGAAGAAGAGGCTCCCCCGGTGCCGGAGGAGCCCCGGGGCGACGCCCGGCCCTTGGCGACGGTCGCGATGGGTGTCGCCCGCCGCGAGCCGGACTCGGGCTGACGCCCCTCTCCGCTCGCTCTCCTGGACTTGACTCGATGAGGCTCCCGATGCGCACGCTGCCGCACGCCTTCGTTCGCGACACCCGCGCCGGCGCCTCGATGGAGCTCGCGCTCGGCACCGTGGTGCTGCTGGGGATCGCCGCGCTGTGCTTCGACCTCTATGCACGGGTCAACGCGGAGACCTCGAGCATGCGGGTGTCGGCCACCATGGCCGACTACGTCTCCCGCGACACGGAGACGAAGGGCCCGGACCTCGTCGCGCTGGGAGAGTTCCTCCACGCGCACGAGCTCGGCATCCCGGCCGACCTGGTGTACGTGATCAGCGCATTGCGCCGGCACTCCGACCCCGATGCAGAGCCTCCGGTCGAGGTCCTGTGGTCCAGCGCCGACATCCGCATCGGCGACGATCTGGACGAGCTCGCGGAGAACTGCAGTCGCTATGTCGACGCGGCGGGCAGCGCCGCGCTCCCCGGGACATTCGTGGCCGGCATGCAGGCGGGCGAGGCGGTGGTCGTGGCGGAGGTCTGCGCACGCCTGCGCAGGGAGGGCTCGCTGACCGGCCGCTTCATCGGCGGCGTCATCTACAAGGCCCACGCCCTGCCGGCACGCGATTCGGACGCGCCCCCTTCCCCCCCGGTGTTCACGACGTGAAGCGGCGCCGACCTCTTCCTCCTCCTGGCCCGAACCCGACTCCCGGCGGGTTTGGCTCGCTCTCGGGGTTCGGCCCCGCGCCCGCCGCGAGGACATGGGGATGCCGCGCTCGACGCCGATCCCTCGCCTCTCGCGTCAACAGCAACGGGACCCACCCTGCATTCCCCCGACGAGCGGTCCCGAGCGTCACGACATCCGGTAAGGGGCCGGAGACCACTCTTTCCCGAGACCGTGCCGGCGCCCGCCGCCGGCATGGCCGTCAATTCACACGTGATGACATGTAAGGAGCAATGCAATGAAGACGAAGCACATCTCCCGGCGCCTGCGCGCATTTGCCAAGGCCAACGAGGCAGTGTCCGCTCTTGAGTACGCGATCCTGGTGGGCGTTGTCGTGGTGGGAATCGGAGCCGCGCTCGCCGCTTTTGAAGACCAGGTAACCGCTGCACTCACTGCGATTGGCGGCACTGTGGCAAGCACCAATGTGTCTGGCTCAGCTACTATTACCCCCTGATAACTAGCCTCGGCGACTGGAGACACGGCGCCCGGCACCGCCTCGAGACCTGGGGAGCGGCGGCACTCGCCGCCGCTCTCTGCGGAACGGAAGCTGCCGGGCGATCCGGCACACCGTTGCGAACCGCTCGGATTGGAGGGGGTGGCGCAGGAGGTCTTCGTGTTCCACGAGGGCATGGGGACGATGAGCGTGGCGTCTGAGCGCGGGAGGGGCGCGGCGGCGGGTTCGGAGCCGGTTGCGCTCGCGTTCGCGACGGACGCGGCGAGCGAGCAGGCGCTGCGCGACGGGCTCTCTGGCCACGGCGAGGCGCAGGTGTGGCCCGGGGACGTGGGCGCGGCGGTGTCGGCGCTCGGGAGAGGGGCGCGTGCACGCCTGCTCTTCGTGGATCTGGACGGGTTGCGCTACCCGGCGGGGGCGATCCACGAGCTGGCGGCGGTGTGCGAGGTGGGCACGATGGTGGTGGCCTTCGGCACGGCGACGAGCGCGCGCTACAGCCGGGAGGTGCTGCTGGCGGGGGTGAGCGACTACCTGGTCAAGCCGCTGGAGGCCGAGGCGGTGCGCGAGGCGGCGCTGC
>JAJEAD010000051.1 GCA_022824305.1 Gammaproteobacteria bacterium
AGGCGGTGGCGGCGCTGGCCGATGCCGCACGTTACGGCGCGCTCCGGCGAGCCGGCGCCGGGACGCCCAACGGCGCGCGCTGCGTCGAAGCGCCTCCGGTGCTGGCCCCGCGCCGCCGCGTGCTCGACGAAGTGGAGAGCAAGGCCTTCCTCGCCGCCGCCGGCATCGAGGTTCCGGAATCGCGGGTCGCGCCCGCGGAGGAGGTGGCGAACGCGGGGCGATCGCTCGGCTTCCCCGTGGTGCTCAAGTGTGTGGATGCCGCTATCGCGCACAAGAGCGAGGCGGGCGCGGTGGCGCTCGGGCTCGGCGACGAAGCGGCGCTCGCCGCGGCGCTCGATGCGATGTGCGCCCGGTTGCCCGGAGACGGCCGTCGCTTTCTCGTCGAGCGGCAGGTGCGGGGTAGCGCCGTCGAGCTGATCGCCGGCGTGCGCCACGATCCGACCTTCGGGCACGCGCTGCTCGTCGGGGCGGGGGGAGTGCTGGTCGAGCTCATCGAGGATCGCCGCGTCCTGCTCCTGCCCACGACCCGCGGCGCGATCGAGTCCGCGATGGACTCGCTGCGGGTGGCCAGGCTGCTTCGCGGCTTCCGCGGCCGGGCGCCGGCGGACCGCGAGGCGCTCATCGACACGCTCGAGGCGCTCGCTCGCCTCGCGTGGCGCGAGCGCGAGCGCCTGCACGAGATCGACGTCAATCCCCTGATGGTGCTCGGCGAGGGCGAAGGGGTGATCGCGGCGGATGCGCTCGTGAGTCTCGCACCGGGCTAGCACGCGCCCCGCGTTCGCGGCTCTCCGGCGCACCCGGCGGTGGTCGGACGGCGCCGTTGCGCTGCGTCCCGGTCCGGACGGGACCGGGAAGCGTCAGTCCAGAATCAGCGCCGTGATGAGGCCGAATATGAATCCCGCGCTGAAGCCGGGCGTGGAGATGATCGCGATCACCGCGACGACCACCACCACCATCGTCAAGACTGCCCGACGGGGAGTGGCGACGAACCAGGTCGCGGCGTTCGCCGCCCATCTGCATGCGGCATGCAAGCGGTCCATCCGTCTCACACTACCGCGTACTGGCACACCCTCGCGCTCTCCGGAGATTCGCCGCAGCTCCAGGGGATTGAGAGCGTGCTGATTGTATCAAGGGCGGGTGTCTCTTCCGGGGCCGGCCGGGCGGGCCGGGGTAGGTCACATGAGGCTGCCGCCCTCCGGCCCGTCGAACACGATGACGTTGCGCAGCGCCTCGTTGCGCTTCACGCTCTCGATCGCCTCGTTGATCTCCTCGAGCCGGTACTGGCCCGAGATGAGCTCGTCGAGCTTCAGCCTGCCCGCCTGGTAGTGCCGGACCAGCATGGGGATGTCGACCTGGAGCCGCGTGGAGCCCATCTTGCTGCCGACGATGCGGTGGCTGCCGCCGGCGAACGCGGTGATCTCGATCTCGGTCGACTCCCCGCTCGGCGGCATGCCCACGAGCACCGTGGTGCCGGCGAGGCGCATGAGGGTCAGTCCCAGCTCGACCGCCCGCGTACTGCCGGCCGCGACGAAGACGTAGTCCGCCCCCAACCCCGAGGTGAGGGCCTTGACCCGGGACGCCACGTCCGGAGCGGCGGCGTCGACGCTGTGGGTGGCGCCGAAGCGTTCCGCCGCTTCCCGCTTTGCGGCGGAGAGATCGACCGCGACGATCGGGTCGGCGCCGGAGAGCACTGCGCCCTGGACGCAGTTCAGACCGACTCCCCCGGTGCCCACCACCGCCACGCTGCTTCCCGGCGGCACCCCGGCCGTGTTGACCACCGCCCCGAGGCCGGTGATCACCCCGCAGGCGAGAAGTGCCGCGCTGTCGAGCGGCACCGTGTCGGGAATCGCGACCACCTGGGACTGGTCCACCACCGCGATCTCCGCGAAGGCCGCGGTGCGCAGCCCCTGGTGCACGCCGGCGCCGTTCCGGGTGCGGATGTGCCGGCGCTCGTCCCGCGCGAAGGGGGTGGGGCACACCGTCTGCGCGCCGTTCTGGCAGAAGAAGCAATGTCCGCAGGCGCGAATCAGGGTGACCACCACGTGGTCGCCCGGTCGGACCAGCTTCACGCCCGGCCCCACCGCCTCCACCACGCCCGCCGCTTCGTGGCCGTAGATTGCCGGCAACGGGCCTCCCCAGCCGCCGTCGGCGTAGATGAGGTCGCTGTGGCAGATCGCGCATGCGGCGAGGCGCACCTGCACTTCGCCGTGGCCGGGAAGGTCGATCTCGACCTCCTCGATGACCAGAGGCCGCCCGAACTCGTGACACACCGCCGCCTTCATCGTGTACCGCTCCCTCCCCGGCTACAATCCGGCGCCTTTCCTTCCCCGGGCCGCGCTCCGCCGGAGGCGTGCGGCATGTTATCCGAATCCGGCGCCGGCGAAGCACTTCGAGGGCAGCCCCGTGACCGACAAGCAGAACATTCCGGAGCTCGATGCCGAGGAGATCCTGGACGGGATCCTGGAATGGGTGAACATCGAGTCTCCCTCCGACGACGCGGCCGCCGTGAACCGGATGGCGGACGCCGTGGAGCGGGACCTGCTCGGCATCAGGGCCGATGTCGAGCGCATCCCGGGCCGCGACGGATACGGGGACATCCTCATCGCGCGCGGCGAAGGCGCGGGCCGGCGCCCCGGGATACTCGTGCTCTCGCACCTCGACACGGTGCACCCGGTGGGCACGCTCGAGGGAGCCCGTCCGGTGGCGCGCGACGGCGACGTCGTGTACGGCCCCGGCATCTACGACATGAAGGGCGGCGCGTACATCGCGTTCCACGCGCTGAGACATCTCGTGCGCATGGGCACCTCTCCCTCGCTGCCGGTCACGTTCGTCTACGTGCCCGAGGAGGAGGTGGGCAGCCACACTTCCCGCGAGCACATCGAGCGCCTCGCCCTCGAGAACAAGTACGTGCTCGTGACCGAGCCCGCCCGCGACGGCGGCAAGGTGGTGACCTCGCGCAAGGGTGCGGGGGACTTCGAAGTGGTGACGCGGGGGCGTCCCGCGCACGCCGGCGCCCGTCACCAGGACGGTCGCAACGCGATCCGGGAGATGGCGCACCAGGTGCTGCGCCTGGAAGCGATGACCGACTATGCGCGCGAGATCACGGTGAGCGTCGGAGTGGTCGAGGGCGGCACCTTCCCCAACGTGGTGCCCGCGGAGTGCCGGGCCCTGGTCGATCTGCGGGTGCCCGACGCCGCTGCCGCGGAGGAAATGTGCCGCCGCATCAAGGGCTTGACTCCGGTCGGCCCCGACACCGAAGTCCACGTGAGCGGGGGGATGAACCGTCCCGGCTACCGCAAGGACGAAGGCATCGCCGCGCTCTACGAGCACGCGCGCGCGCTCGCCGCGGAGATCGGCTTCGAGCTCGAGGACACCGGCTCCGGCGGCGTCAGCGACGGAAACTTCAGTGCCGCTCTCGGGGTTCCGACTCTGGACGGCCTCGGCGTGGACGGGCAGGGCGCGCATACCGACTACGAGCAGCTCTACTACTCCTCGCTGGTGCCGAGAACGAAGCTCTGGGTGCGACTGCTGACCACCCTGGAGTAAGGCGGTGACCGGCGTCGTCCGCGCCTCTCTGCTCGGCGTCGGGTCGCTCATGGTGGGGCTCGCGGCGCTTGCCACCCAGGACGTGCTGTTCAAGGTGATGAGCGGGCGCTACTCGGTCTTCGAGATCCTCTTCCTGCGCGGATGCTTCACCCTGCTGGTGCTGCGCGCCGCGTTTCTCCTGCTGCGCTTCCCGAACCCGCTCGACACCCCGCGACTCGGATTCCAGTACCTGCGCGGAGGGCTGCTGTGCTCCGCGCTGACCTGCTACTGCCTGGCGCTCAGCGCGATGCCGCTCCTCGATGCGGTCGCCGTCTTCTTCGCTGCGCCCCTGATCGCCACCTCCCTCAGCCCCTGGCTTCTCGGAGAGCGGGTGTCGCTCGGGCAATGGGGCGCGGTGACGGTGGGATTCCTCGGCATGGTCCTCATGGTCGGGCCCGGCGCCGGAGCCTTCCAGGCGGGCGCGCTGTTTGCACTCCTCGCCGCCGTCTTCTACGCGGGCTCGAACATCGCTTCGCGTTCGCTCGGCCGGACGGACCGGCCCGCGACCACCGCCTACTACACGGTGTTCATGTACATCGTGGTGTCCGCGCTCGGCGTGGTGGCGGTCGAGGTCGCGGGGGTGGAGATGAGCGCGGGGAATGTCGTGATCGCGCGGGCGTGGGCGGACCCGACCTGGTTCGATCTCGGCATGCTCGCGGCGTCGGGATTCGCGGTGGCGCTCGGCTTCTTCTGCCTCGCGAACGCCTACCGCCACGCGACCATTCCGGTGCTCGCCCCCTTCGAGTACACCTCGCTGATCTGGGCGGGCCTCCTCGGCTACCTGATCTGGGGTGAGGTTCCCGCCCGGACGACCCTGCTCGGCGCCCTGCTCATCGTCGGCAGCGGCTGGTACGTTGCGGTCGCCCCGGCGAAGCCGAAGCGCCGCAACAGCGGCTAGTGCGCGTAGTCGGGTTCCTCCCGGTCGAGGACCCGCTTCCACGCCGCGAAGGTGAGTTCCGACTCGGTCTCGCTCATCGCTTCCATCTCGAGCGCGGTGCGCTCCGCCAGCTCCTCGTCCACCAGGCGGGGCTTCGCCCCGGACGCGACCACGCGGTAGTAGTCCTCGCAGCAGCGTTCCAGGAAGAAGAGGTCCGTGAAGGCCTCCGCCACCGTCGGCGCCACGGTGGTGATTCCGTGGTTCGCATGCATCACCACCCGCCGGTTGCCGATCACCCGAGCCATCCGCTCGCCTTCTTCCCGGGCGGTGGCGAGTCCCGCGTACTCGTCGTCGTAGGCGATCCGATCGTGGTAGCGCAGGCAGGCCTGGTTCACCATGTCCAGCCGATTGCGTTCGAGGCAGGTGAGCCAGGTGGAGAAGGGCGGGTGCAGGTGCAGCACGCAGGTCGCGTGGGGAACCCGGAGGTGTATCGCGGCGTGGATGTGCAGCGCCGTCGTCTCGACCTCTCCCTCGCCGCTCAGGGTGTTCCCCTCCGAGTCGACCTCTATGAGGTTGCTCGCGGTGATCTCCGACATCAGGTACCCGTGCGCCTTCACGAGGAATCGATCCGCGCGACCGGGCACCGCACAGGTGAGGTGGTTGTAGATGTTGTCGTTCCACCCGAAGCGAGCGCTAAGCCGGTGCACCGCGGCGAGATCGACGCGGGCGAGCCGCTCGGCTTCCGCGCTGCGCTCGATGTCGAGGGCGTGAATGGTCATGCCGTTGCCTCCCAGGGTTCTCCAGCCTTGCCATGTTGCCACAGGGTGATAAGTTCCGCTCCTCGGCGCGAGGTGCGCCGGTCCCGAAGGAGGAGGGGACATGCCGGCGAAGCTCGAAGCCCGAGGCCGGGGCAGGGCACGGGTGGGGGCCGTCGTGCCCTCCACCAACCGCAATCTCGAGCCTGACTTCTGCCTGCTCGCGCCGCGCGGGGTGTCGATGCACTTCGCGCGGCAGGGGGGAGAGGACTCGGGCCGGATCCCGGATTCCGACGAGATGCAGACCTATGCGCGCCAGCCCCTGGCGCCGCCGGTGCAAGCCCTCTGCGCGGCCCGGGTCGACGTCATCGCCTACGGCTGCACGTCGGCGACGCTGTCCGGCGGCGCGGAGTTCGATCGGCGCCTCGGGCGCGAGATAGAAGCGCTTTCCGGGCGCCACGCGGTGACCGCGGCCGCGTCCCTGCTCGAAGCGCTCGCCGCGCTGGGCGTTTCCCGGGTGGCATTCGTGTCGCCCTACGTGCGGGAGCTGCACGATCGGGGCATCGCCTTTCTCGTTGAGCGCGGCATCGAGGTGTCCGGCGAGGCGAACCCGGCGCGCGCGCTCGACAGCTACGAGCAGGAAATGGACCCGGCCTCGGTGTACGAGATGGCGTTGCGCGCCGACGATGCGCGAGCCGAGGCCCTGGTTCTCTCCTGCACCGAGATGCGCTCGGTGGAGGCCATCGAAGCGATCGAAGAGCGTACGGAAAAGCCGGTGGTGACCAGCAACCAGGCGCTGGTGCACGCCTGCCTGTCGCGGGTGGGCGTCGACGCCTCCGAAGTGGAGGCGGGAGGGCGCCTGTTCCGTTCGGGGGGCGGAGCGGCGGCGCTGCGCTCGGCGGCCGGGTGAGCGGGTGTTCCCGGCCGGGCCGCAACTTCCCTCGACTCCGCCGAAGCCCGGTTGAGGGAGGGGGGAGATGAGGGATCCGCACGACATGTTCCGCCCGCTCCACTACGAGGATCAGCGCCGGCCCCTGCCCGATGCCCGCACCCTCCCCGCGTGGTGCTACACCTCGGAAGCCTTCCACCGCCGCGAGAGGGAGAGGATCTTCCTGCACGCCTGGCAGTTCGTCGGTCGCGCCGACGAGCTCGCCTCGCCGGGCGACTACCGGTGCATCGAGACCGCCGGCGGATCGGTCGTCGTGCTCCGCGACCAGGAGGGCATCATCCGCGCCTTCGCCAACACCTGCCGCCACCGCGGCGCCCGCCTGCTCGAGGGCACGGGCGCCCGTGAACGCATCGTCTGCCCCTACCACGGCTGGACCTACGCCCTGAACGGCGCGCTCCGCGCGGCGCCCCAGATGCAGCGCACCCGGAACTTCGACCGCGGCCGCTACGGTCTGGCGCCGCTGCGGGTCGAAGCGTGGCAGGGCTTCGTATTCGTGAGCTTCGACCCCGACATCGCGCCGCTCTCGGAGTACTACGGCGATCTCTTCGAGCGCTATGCGTCCTACCGATTCGACGAGATGGTCCTCACCCGGCGGCGGCGCTATGACCTTGCCTGCAACTGGAAGCTTCTCATCGAGAACGCGCACGAGGCCTACCATACCGGTGTCGTGCACAGCGCCTCCCTCGGCGAGCAGCACGCAGAGGTGCTCGAGACACGCGGAAACTGGGAAGCGCTGTTCCATCCCCTCGAGACCTCGGTGGCGGTCCTGCCGGGAGAGAGCACGGCCTTCCCGCACATAGCGGGGCTGAGCGACGACCTCGCGGGCGGCACCTACTTCACCCTGCTGTATCCCAACGCCCATTTCGCCTGCGTGCAGGACTGCATGTGGTGGATGACCTTCATCCCCACCGGCGCCCAGCGTTGCATCGGCGAGGTGGGATTCTGTTTCCCGCGCTCGACCGTCGCCCGCGCCGACTTCGACGACGTGGTGCGCAGGTACTATCACCGCTGGGACGTTTCGATTGACGAGGACAACGCCACCGGCGAGCGCCAGCAGGAAGGCCTGCGCTCCGCGCTCCGTACCCCGGGCCCCTACTCGCATACCGAGGAAGTGGTGTATCGATTCGCGAAGTGGCTGCTCGATCACGTCCTCGACGAAGCGCGGGAAGCGGAGCGCATGTCCGCTTGAGCGACGCACGAGTCGGCGCCGCCACCGCGTGCGTGCTCCTCTGACCGGGCGGAGCGTTCCCGTGGAGGGAGCCGCCATGCGCAGGTGGCGATCCCTGAAGATGCGAGGCAAGTATCCTTTAATATCTATTCACACTAATGTACCAATGAACAGATAAAGCTCTCATTGAATGGTTCGGTGTTGTGCGGCCCGGCCGAGAGGGTCTACCGTTACCGTTTCGCTTTCGGGTGGAAGGAGCGGCCACTCGAGCCACGGCATCCCTCCGCCCGTCTCCGTCAATCGCATGATTCTGATCATCCTGGAAAAATGAGGCACATGCACCCGGGGCTGAGCGAAGGAATCGGCCTGTCGCCACGCGTCGTGTACCGCGCTGGTATAGTGTCCGCGGGCGCACCGGAGGCGGCAGAATTCGGCATCGGGATGCCGCTCGTCGCGGAGCGCGAAAGAGGGGACGCCTGCGCAGCGTCAGGCCATGATTGGTGAGTCTCTCGCGTGGCGCGACGCAGCACGCCGGGTGCCGGAAGGAACAGGAAAAGGGGGGAAACATGTTGAGCATGCGTGAATCCGGTCGGATCGAGCCGTCGTTTCCGAATCCCGAGCGCACCGCGTCCGGCGCGCCGGCCCTTGCCCTGGCGCGCTCCGCCTCCCTGCCGCTCGTGGCCTGCGCGCTCGCGCTGGGCGGAGTGCTGCTCGTATCGCCGGTGCGGGCGATCGAGATCGGCCAGGGCGAAGTGCAGGGGAGCCTGGACACCACCATCTCCCACGGAATGACCTGGCGAGTCGAGGAGCAGGAGGAGAGAGTCCGCAACTTCCTGGCCTCCAACTCGAACGACGGCAACCTGAACTACGGCCGCGGCCTCGTCAGCAACACCTCGAAGTTCACCACCGATCTGGATCTCGGCTATCGCAACTACGGCCTCTTCGTCCGCGCGACCGGATACCTCGATTTCGAGAACGAGGACGGCAGGGGCGACCGCACCGCGTTCGGGCCCGAGGCGGCCGATCTGCTCGACCACGAGGTCGACATTCTCGACGCCTACGTCACCGGAGCCTTCGACGTGGGCGACACCGCGCTCGACCTGCGGGTCGGCAGTCACGTGCTCAACTGGGGCGAGAGCTCCTTCATCCAGAACGGCATCAACGCGTTCAACCGCTTCGACGTGAGCAAGCTCCGGCTGCCCGGCTCGGAGCTCCGGGAAGCGCTGGTGCCGATTCCCATGGTGTCGCTGTCGGCGGCGCCCAGCTACAACCTGTCGGTGGAGGGCTTCTACCAGTTCGACTGGGAAGAGACGGTCATCGACCCGGTCGGGAGCTACTTCTCGACCACCGACTATGCGGGACCCGGCGCGAGGGAGGCGGTGATTGCGAATGCCGATCTCAGGGGTCTGCTGGGACGCTTCGGGAGCGACTTCGATCGCCACTTCACGTTCGGACCGCTCCGGCCGGCCATCAACCTCGACCTTCAGGGCTACACCGTGGATCACCCCCAGTTCGGCCCCATCCCCTTTCCACTGGACCCCGAGCCGGAGGTCGATTCCGACTTCATGACCGTGATGCGCGGTCCGGACCGCACGCCCGGCGATTCGGGCCAGTGGGGCGCGGCCCTTCGCTACCTTGCCGAAGACCTGAACGACACCGAGTTCGGCCTGTACGTGGCCAACTACCACAGCCGTCTGCCGACCGTCAGGGCTCGCACCGCGCCGCGGGAGGGCATCGAGGCGGGGCTTGCCGCCGCGAGTGCGGTGTTCGCGCCAACCTCCTATACCCGGCAGGCGTTGACCGCGGCCGTCTCGGCGCAAATCCTGCCGGCCGTTCAGGCCGGACTGCTCGATCCCGCCGCCGCGCAGGAGCGCATCGAGGAGGAGGTAGCCGAGCAGGCCTTCGGAATCGGGGTCGCGCTCGCGCTCGACCGCTACGCGGAAACCTCCGATTCGCAGGGGGAGCGGGGAAGCTTCTTCCTCGAGTATCCGGAGAACGTCCGGCTGCTCGGCCTGAGCTTCAATACCGCGCTCGGGACCTCGGGCTGGGCGCTGCAGGGCGACTATGCCCTGCACATGGATGCCCCTCTGCAGCGCGCGGAGCGCACCCTGCTCGAGGAAGGTCTCTCGCCGATGACCACGGCGTTGCAGATGGCCGCAGAGGCCAACGCGACCGCCGCGGCCGCCCGGGGACTCGCGGCGGAAGCCGCGCAGGACCCGACGAACCCGGCGGCCCCCATCCTGGCGCAGCAGGCGCAGGCGCTCGCCGCGCGGGCCCGCGAGCTCGAGGCCTCCCTGCAGAACTACCTGATGACCTATGAACCGACGGATATCCGGGGCTACATCCGCCACGACGTGAGCCAGATCCAGGCTACCGCCACCCGGGTGTTCGGTCCCGTCTTCGGCGCGGACGCCTTCGTCTTCGTGACGGAGGCGGCGCTGATGCACGTGCACAGCATGACGGACGAGGCCCTCGAAGGTCCGGCGCGCCCGAGCGAGCTCGGGAACGATCCCGACGGGGATGCCGATGCCACATCCTGGGGCTATCGCATGGCGGCGCGCCTCGACTACAACAACGCGGTCGGGGCGGTGAACCTGTTCCCCTACGTGCAGTGGCGGCACGACGTGAACGGCAACAGTCCCGCGCCGAGCGGACAGTTCTCCGAAGGCCTCAACGCGCTCACCCTGGGCCTGGGCGCGGACTACCTCAGCAGTTGGCGGGCCGACCTGAGCTATACCCGCTTTGGCGGCAGGCGCAACACGCTGCGGGATCGCGATTTCATCACCGCCTCCATCAACTACTCGTTCTGAGGTGTCGGGCTCATGAATGCCATGAATGCGACCATGCTTCGAATCGGCGCCGCGCTCGTCCTCGGGTGTGTCCTTGCCTCTCCCGCCACGGCCGAAATCCCCGCCGAGGAGATCGCGCGGCTCGGCGATGACCTCACCCCGCTCGGGGGAGAGCGGGCCGGCAACGCCGACGGCACCATTCCGGAGTGGGACGGGGGCATCACCGAGCCGCCCGCCGGGTACGTGGTGGGCGAGCACCACCGGGACCCCTACGCGGGCGACCAGCCCCTCTTCGTCATCAACGCCGCGAACCTCGATGAGCACCGCGACCGGCTCTCGGTCGGCCACCAGCGCATGATCGAGACCTACTCCACCTTCGAAATGCCCGTCTACCCCGCCCGGCGCAGCGCTTCGGTCCCGCAGCGGATATACGACGCCACCCGGGAGGTCGCCGCCACCGCGCACCTCGTGGACGACGGCAACGGCGTGGACGGGGCCGTCATCGGCGTTCCCTTCCCGATCCCGAGCAACGGGCTGGAGGTGATCTGGAACCATCTCCTGCGCTACCGGGGCGAGACGGTGGCCTGCGTCGTCGGTCAGGCGGCGGTGACCCGGGGCGGCGCCTACACCCTCGTCAAGAACAGCCTCGAGATCGAGCTGCGCTACTCGCTCCCGGGAATGACGGCGGAAGAGCTCGGCAACACGATGGTCCTCTACAAGCAGAAGACGCTCGCGCCGGCGCGCCTCGCCGGGGACATCGTGCTCGTGCACGAGACCATGAACCAGGCCCGCGAGCCCCGCAACGCCTGGACCTACAACCCCGGGCAGCGGCGGGTGCGGCGCGCCCCGAACATCGCCTATGACAATCCCGGGACCACTTCGGACGGGCTGCGCACCGCCGACCAGCTCGACATGTTCAACGGTGCGGTCGACCGCTACGACTGGGAGCTCGTCGGCAAGCGGGAGATGTACGTGCCCTACAACGCCTACCGGCTGCACGGCTCCAATCTCTCCTTCGACGACATTCTCGTTCCCCTGCACGTAAACCCGGAGCACCTGCGCTACGAGCTGCACCGGGTCTGGGTGGTGGAGGCGACGCTCAAGGAGGGCGCGCGGCACATCTACAAGCGGCGCACCCTGTACGTGGACGAGGACTCCTGGCAGATCATGGTCGCGGACATCTACGACAACCGCGACCAGCTCTGGCGGGTGTCGGAAGGCCACCTGATCAATTACTACGAGAAGCCGCTCATGTGGCCGACGCTCGAAGTGCACCTCGATCTGCAGGCGGGCCGTTACCTCGCCTTCGGCCTCGACAACGAGTTTCCGATGTGCACCTGGGATTCCGGCCTGACCTCCCGGGACTTCACGCCGGCGGCTCTGCGTCGCGAGGGCAAGCGCTGAGCCTGACTCCCAATTCGACTCCGACCGGCTGAGAGAGCGGCGGCACGCCTGCCATGGACGGATGCGGCGGGGTCCCTTCGGGCGGCCGGAGCGCCGCCGCCGCACCGGTGCGCACGCCATCGCGGCGGCGCTTGCTGAAGGCGGTCGCGCGGCGCTCGTTGCGGTCGGGGACGGTCCCGGCGGCCCTCGCGCTGTTGCTCGGCCTCGCGGCGCCCGCGGACATCGGGGCCGAGGAGGCGGTCGATGCGCCGCTGGCCATCGAGTCCCTGCTTCTCGACGGCGCCGCCTTCGGGTCGCGGGTGGTGGTGGTCGGGGACCGTGGCCACATCCTCGTGTCCGCCGACCGCGGCGCGAGCTGGGAGCAGGCCCGGGTCCCCACCCGCGCGCTCCTCACCGCGCTCCACATGCACGACGAGCGCCTCGGCTGGGCGGTCGGCCACGATGCGGTCATCCTGCGCACCGAGGACGGCGGAGCGACCTGGGCCATGGTGCACCGGGCGCCGGAGGAGGAGCGTCCGCTGCTCGACGTGTGGTTCCGGGACGCGCGCGGCGGCTTTGCGGTGGGCGCGTACGGCTACTTCCTCGTTACCGAGGACGGCGGCGCCACCTGGACTTCACGCGCCATAAGCGAAGACGACTTTCACCTCAACGCCGTGGTGCCCGCGGGAGAGGGACGCCTATTCCTCGCGGCCGAGGCGGGGATGGTGTACCGCTCCGACGACGGTGGGGGATCCTGGCGCGAGCTGCCTTCGCCCTATGCCGGCTCGTGGTTCGGAGGGCTGGCCCCTGGCGCGGATCGGGTGCTGCTCTTCGGACTCCGGGGCAACCTGTTCCGCTCCGAAGACGCCGGCGAGAGCTGGACGCGCATCGAGACCGGCACCAATGCGACGCTGACCGGCGCGGCGCGTCTGCCCTCGGGAGCGGTGCTCGTTACCGGACTGGAAGGGGCCCTGCTCACGGTCCGCGACGGGGAGAGAAGCGTGTCCTGGCGGGGTCTGCCGACGCGCGAGGGGATCTCGGCCGCCCTGCCTCTCGGGGAAGGTGAAACTCTCCTCATCGGGGAGTTCGGAGTGCGCAGTGTGTCCGGCCTCGAGTAGCGTGCCGATCCCCGTCGCACTGGCCGCTCCCGCGGCCGGCGAAGGCGCGGCGGCGATGGATTCCCGCTCGACCGATCGCGAAGGCGCGCGAGCAGCAGCCAATCCCGCGTCACGTTCTCCCGGCCGGGAGCATGGCTCTCGTCGGCGTGATGGGGCCCGTTCGGCGCGCAGCGCCCGCGGACCGGTCGCCGCGGCCGGGAGGGCGTGAGTCGTGGGCGCGCGCCTCGAGCATCTGCTCTTCTCTCGACGCCGCCTCGTCATCGCGGCCTTCGCGATCGCCACCCTGGCCATGGCCTGGCTCGCTGCGGGTCTGCGCGTCGATGCCGGCTTTACCAAGCTGGTGCCGCTCGAGCACGAGTACATGCAGACCTTCGTCGAGTACCGCGACGAGTTCGGCGGCGCGGACCGGGTGATCATCGCGCTCATGGCGCGCGAGGGCGACATGTTCACGCCCGAGTTCTTCGCGGCGCTGCGCGCAGTGACCGACGCGACCTTCTTCCTGCCCGGAGTGGACCGCACCCAGGTCTTCTCCATCCTCACGCCCAACGTGCGCTTCATCGAGGTGGTGGAGGACGGCATCGCCGCCGGCAACGTGCTGCCGGAGGACTTCGAGCCGACCGAGGCCGGCTTCGCGAGGGTGCGCGAGAACGCCATCAAGGCGGGCGTCGTCGGGCGCCTCGTGGCGAACGACTGGAGCGGCGCGATCGTCAGCGCCAAGCTGCAGGAGTTTCACCCCAACACCGGCGAGCGTCTCGACTACATGGAGGTGGCGGACGAGCTCGAGCGCATCCGTCGCGAAGCGGATGCGGACTGGAACCTGGACGTGTACGTGGACGTGCACGTCATCGGGTTCGCCAAGATCGTCGGCGACATCACGGCGGGAGCGATCCGGGTCATGGCCTTCTTCGGGATCGCACTCCTGGTCACCGCGCTCTTCGTGTACGCCTACACCCGCTCGCTCCGCCTGACCCTGCCGCCGCTCGCCTGCTCGGTCATCGCCGTGGTCTGGCAGCTCGGCGGGGTCACCGCGCTCGGCTTCGGGATCGACCCGATGTCCGTCCTGGTGCCCTTCCTGGTGTTCGCGATCGGGGTCAGTCACGGCGTGCAGATGGTGAGCTCGGTGCGCGCGGAGGTCGCCGAGGGCGCCAGCGGCCTCGATGCGGCGAGGGCCAGCTTCCGCCGCCTGCTGCTGCCGGGCACGGTGGCGCTGGCTTCCGACTCCGTGGGCTTCATCACCATCGCCTTCATCGAGGTGCAGGTCATCCAGGAGATCGCGATCACCGCGAGCCTCGGCGTTGCCGCCATCATCCTCACCAACCTGGCGTTGCTGCCGGTGCTGCTGTCCTATCTCGAGGCGGACGAGGCGGAGCGGCGCGCGGTGCGTGCTCGCGACGACGCCCTGCGCCCGGTCTGGTCGCGGATCGCCGGGGTGTCGCGCCGGGGTCCGGCGGCGGTGACGATCGGCGTGGCGATCGTGCTGCTGGCGGCGGGGGCGCGATACGCGCCCGAGGTCCGGGTGGGGGACGAGCACCGCGGCGTGCCGGAGCTGCGCGCGGACTCCGTGTACAACAGCGACTCCGCCGTCATCACCGATCGCTTCCAGATCGGCGTGGACGTGCTCACGGTGATTGCGGAGACGGTGGCGGAAGGCTGCATCGACTACGGGGTGATGCGCACCCTCGACGAGTTCGAGTGGCGCATGCGCAACGTGGAGGGCGTGCAGTCCGTTCTCGGACTCGCCGGTGTCGCCCGCAACATCAACGCGAGCTGGAACGAAGGGAGCCTCAAGTGGCGGACCCTGCCGCGCAACCATTACACGCTGGTGCAGGCGGTGTCCCCGGTGCCGACGAGCAGCGGACTGCTCAACCTCGACTGCAGCGTGATGCCGGTGTCGATCTACACCGCCGACCACAAGGCG
>JAJEAD010000055.1 GCA_022824305.1 Gammaproteobacteria bacterium
GTTGCGCGGCAGCGCCGCGTCGATCACGATGCCCGCGGGATCATCGGTGCGGTGGCCTTGGGCCACCGCCCATCGGCAGATCGCCGAGATGCGTTGCTTCACGCGCCGCGCGGTCTCGCGCTTCTCGTTCCAGATGGGCTCAAGCACCGCCATGACGTGGCCCGGCGTGATCTCGGATACCGGCAGCGCGCCGAGGGTCGGATAGACGTAGGTCTGAAGACTCGCCCGCCACTGCGGCCCCGACTTCGGGTTGCGCCAGCTCGGCGCGTGGATGGCGATGACCGCCTCCGCGGCCTCGGCGAACGTCGGCGCGGGGGGCCGGCTCCCGGCCTCGCGGGGATCTCCGCCCGCCTTGGCGATCTTCCACCGCTCGAAGGCCGTGGCCCGCGCCTCGGCGAGCCCCATCGCCGGGTAGTGCCCGATGCCGTTGTCGGTGCGCCGGCCGCGGATGGTGAGCCGTTGAATCCACATCTTCGCGCCCTTCGGGGAGACGCGCAGATACAGCCCGTGCTCATCGACGAGCCGCGCCGGCCCTTGGGCGGATTCGACCCTTCGTATCGTCAGCTTGCTCATAGTCGTACCACAATTCGTAACCCTATTGACGCCAGTTTGCCGGATTCGAGGTGGTCGGTCAAGGAGCCCTCTGACACTGGTAAATCTTTATTTATCAGTAGGATATGTAGACTAGAAGGGGCGGGAAGATGTCTCTGGAAAAGTGGCGGTGACGGACTCCCTCTCCGCCAAGTTGGCTTCGAAACAACAACTTGCACCAAGCTCAGGCAGCTTGAGCCGTGTCGATGGCGGGACGGAGGGCGACCCGCCGCATCGAGGCGCGGCAAGGTCCGCCGGAGTGTGAGTCGAAGCTCCTGGAACGCCTGCTCGAAGCCGGTGTCAGCACCGCAATCGTACGCACGCGTTGTTCTTTGGCTGCCAAGATGCATTCCGCCACATCCCTGTCTCCTCCTCCTTGCCTGTCGTACGAGGGTGGGGACGGAATCAGGTCAGTCCTGCGATCCCTCTTCCCGCTCCAGGAGCTGGCTGAGGAAGGCTCGCGTCCTCGGCTCCCTCGGATCCGTGAACATCGGATCGGGAGTGCCCTCCTCCACGATGAGCCTCTCGTCCATGAAGATGACGCGGTCCGCCACGTCCCGTGCGAACCCCATCTCGTGCGTGACCACCAGCATCGTCATGCCCTCGCGCGCGAGCTGGCGCATGACGCGCAGCACTTCGCCGACGAGCTCGGGTCGAGCGCGCTGGTGACCTCATCGAAGAGCATGATCCGCGGCCGCATGGCGAGCGCGCGGGCGAGCGCGGCCCGCTGCTGCTGGCCGCCGGAAGGGCGCGCAGGATGCTCTTCGCCTCGTCGCTCGAGCCGACGCGCTCGAGCAGCGCGCTGGCCCGCTCCTCCGCCTGCTCCCGGGTCATCCCGCGGACCCGGCGCGGCGCCAGGGTGATGTTCTCGAGCGCAGTCAGGTGGGGGAAGAGGTTTAAGGTGCTCTTGCCTGAGCCGCTGGGGCCGATGATGACGACGACCTCGCCCGGGGCGACCTCGAGGTCGATGCCTCACAGCACCTCCAGTGAGGTGACGGGCAAGGCGATCTGGCAGTGCCGACCAAGGTATGACGCGACTTATACTCACCTCGATGAAAACCGCCATTTCCGTACCCGACGCGCTCTACTACGAGGCGGACCGCTTCGCCAGACGCAGGGCGATGTCGCGAAGCGAGCTCTACACCAGAGCCGTCGAGGCCTATCTCCGACAGGAGGAGCGCGTCACGGAAGAGATCAACGCCGTTTTCGAAGCCGGAGATGACGGGCTCGATCCGCTTCTTCATGAGCTTCAGCGTCGCACGCTGCGCGAGGATTCGCCTTGACCCGTGGTGAGGTCTGGTGGGCCTCACCGCCGGCGCCGCGCGGCTCCGAGCCGGGATTGCGAAAACCGGTGGTCAATGTCCAGGCGGACGCCTTCAATCGAAGCCGCATTCGCACGCTGATCGTGGCGGCGGTGACGGCCAGCCGGAATCTCGCCGGCATGCCCGGAAACATGCGGTTGCGAAGGAAAGAAGGCGGACTCCGGGAAGTCTCGGTGGTCAACGTCTCACAAGTGCTGACGATCGACAAGGATTGCCTCGTCCAACGTCTGGGTTCGTTGAGCGGAGCGCGCATGACGGCGGTTGATGCAGGTCTGCGACTGGCCCTCTCCCTTTGATGTCACTGGCAGGGAACGATCATCGCGACCCCTTCGGACCGGCGCGCATGTTCGAAGCGCGAAGCTCCTGATAGGCTCGCGACAACCCATCCCATTCGACTCTCGATGAGCCCGGCCGCCCCCTCCCTCTTCGATTTCGTCACGCCCGCGCAGCGCGACCGCGTGCTCGGCCTCTGCGGGCTCAGCCATCGTCTGCCGCGGCACGTGTACTCCGATCCTGCGTTCCTGCGCCTGGAGTACGAGGGCTGGCTCGCACGCACCTGGCTCATGGTGGGTCGCGCCCACGAGATTCCCGAGGTCGGCGATGCGATGCCGGTGCCCGGGCATCCAATCTTCCTCATTCGGGACATCAACGGCGAGATACGCGCCTTCTACAACTCCTGCCGGCACCGGGGACACGAGCTCATCGGCGAGCCCTGCAATCGCGCCCGGGGTATCGTGTGCCCCTACCACCACTGGGTCTACCGCACCACGGGCGAGCTGCGCACCGCGACGCATTTCGGCGGCTACCGGGAGCACGGCCACCCCGAGCTCGATCCGAACGCCTTTGGCCTCAAGGCGATCCGCACCGGGGTGTGGCACAACTGGATCCTCGTCAACCTCGACGGGGAGGCGCCTGCGCTCGAGGAGTTCGTCCGGCCGCTGGCGGACTACTACCGCGATGTCGCGCTTTCCGATGCCCGCCACTTCTCCACCGTGTATCGCCACCCCTTCTCCGCCAACTGGAAGACGGTCACCGAGAACAACATAGAGCCCTACCACGTTCCGATGGTGCATCCCGGCACGACCGCCGGCCATCCCTTCGACTGCCACCGCATCGTCGACGAGGGGCCGCTGGTCGGCTGCGCGGTGGACATCGAGGGCTCCTCCTTCACCAACCGGGCGCCGGCCGCCACCGCCGATCACCTCGACGGCAGCGGCCGCTTCATTCTCCGGGTGCCCAACCTCTACATCGCCGCGCACGCGCCGGACAAGCTGGTCGACTCCCTCATCCTTCCGGACTGGGAGGATCCGCTGAAGTGCTGGGTGAGCCACGCCTGCTACACCACCTCCGGGCCCGGAGCGAACGACGACAGCCTCGAGCGCTGGGCCGCCATCCAGGAGACGGTGATGGAGGAGGACGCCGCGGTCATGGAGGGCGTGGTGCGGGGATTCCGGGCCCCGGTGATGGACGACGGCGGGGTCATCTCGCCGGCCTGGGAAAATTGCGTGAGCGGCTTCTACCGCTCGCTCCTCGGGGCGCTGGAAAACGGAGAAAGGGCATGACATCGGCTGAGGAGAGACCCGAGGCTGAAGCCCCGGATGCTTCCGGGTGGAGCGAGGACACTTCCCGGCATTTCATCGACTACGGCGCCTACTTCGTGCCCGAGCGCGAGACGCAGATCGACACCATCTGCAGCGTGGTGCCGCCCGCGCCCGAGGGCGCGCTCATCGTCGAGATCTGCTGCGGCGAAGGGCTGCTCTGCGAGGCGCTCGCGCGGCGCTTTCCCGGCGCCGAGATCCATGCCCTCGACGGCTCGGAGACCATGCTCGCCGCGGCGAAGACGAGGCTCGAGGCGCTCGGCGCGTCGCACCGCACCGCGGTCATCGACATTGCCGAGGCCGGCTGGAGGGCCTTCGAGCGGCCGGTGCACGCCTTCGTCTCGTCGCTCGCCGTCCATCACCTGGACGGGCCGGCGAAGGCCCGGCTCTTCAAGGATCTCGCTGCGGCGCTGGCCCCGGGCGGGGTGGTGGTGATCTGCGACCTGGTGGAGGCGCGCCGCGAGGCGGGCCTCGCGCTCTGGCGGCGCCATTGGGACGACGGCGTCCGGGAACGCTCCCTCGAACTCGACGGCAACGAGGAGATGCTCGAGTTCTTCCGCGAGGACGGCTGGAACTACTACGCGGATCCCGACGGAGACCCGGTCGACATGCCCTCCCCGCTCCTCGACCAGCTGCTCTGGATGGCCGACGCCGGCCTGTCCTCGATCGACGTCCACTGGCTGCGCGCCGGTCACGCCATATTCTCCGGCGTGAAACCGTGATTTTTCAAAGCAATAGACACCAAACCTCTACCTATTGTGAAGAAATCGCGTGACGATGCCCGTCCACGCGGATCGGGACGCTCCGTGCAGCGGACGTTTCGATAGCAGGAAACTCATGCGGCGTTGCGGTTGGCCGCACTGTCCCGCCGACTTTCGTCGTGAGGACGCCAAGATGCCGTGGTGGTGGGCCGCACGAGCCGAGAGGCGCTGAAGGCGTAGCCGACGCTACATCGAAGCGGCTCGAGGGAGTACGACCCGCCAACGCGAGCAGATTGGCATCCGCAGCAGGAAAGCGGTGAGAAACTGCGTCTAAAGCACCCGGCAGAGGCGATACGCGTCGAGCACGGCGGCGTGGATGTTGCGGCTCGATACCGCGTCGCCGATCCGGAAGAGCTGGAAGCCTTCCGCATCGGCGCCGGGCTGCGGCCGGCCCTCCATCAGCGCCCGCTCTTCGACGTGTCCACGGTTGGAGGACCGTTCCCGAAGGCCCCGGAAGAGGCCGTCGGCCGGGAGCGTGCCGTGCTCGACCACGACCTGATCGGTCTCGTGCACCTCCTCCGCATCCGTCAGCTCGTTGCGGAAGAACACGCGCAGGCGATTGCCCTGCCGTTCCACGCGCTCGAGACGACGGTCGAGGTGCGGCTCGATGCCCAGCTCGTAGCTTCGCCTTCGCCAGATGACCTGCTCGGCGTAGGACATCTCCATCGCGAGCTGCGCGTCGAGGCCGAAGAAGGCCACTTCGCACCCTGAGAGGCGGAGCTTCTCCGCCGCGATGAGGGCGGCGTGACGCCCGGTCCCATCGTAGACGACGATCTCGCCGGCCGGATTCGCGGTGCCGCCGAGCACGTCCCACACGCTCGTGCACTGCTCCGCTCCGTCGATCCAGTCGAGGTCCGGGACACCGCCGGTGGCGACGATCACGACATCCGCGTCCTCGGCCCCGGCCTCCTCGGGCTCCAGGTACCGGTTGAGCTGCACCTCGACTCCGAGCGTTTCGATCTCCCGGACGCGCCAGTCGACGACCCCGATGAGGTCCCGGCGCCAATGCGCCTGCACCGCGAGGAGCACCTGACCGCCGAGCACGGAAGACGCCTCGACGAGGCGCACCTCGTGACCGCGCTCGGCGCACACCCGCGCCGCTTCCAGCCCGGCCGGGCCGCCGCCCGCGACCAGGACCCGGCGCCGCTCCGCCGCCCGCTCGACCTCGTGCGGCAGCTCGCGCTCGTGCCCGGTGGAAGGGTTGTGGAGGCAGGTCGGGCGCATCTCGCTCATGCAGTGGGTGGCGCCCACGCAGGGACGCACGCGCGCCTCGTCGCCCCGCGCGAGCTTCGCCACCAGCGCGGGGTCCGCGATGTGCGCCCGGGTCATCGCGACCATGTCGAGCAGGCCTTCGCGAATCGCGTGGCGCGCGGTGGCGAGTTCGGTGATGCGGGTGGCGTGAAACACCGGCAGTCCCACCGCCGCCTTGAAGGCGCCGGCCCGCGCGAGAAAGGGCGACATCGGAGAAGCCATGCCCGGCATGCAGTCCACCGCGAGCTTAAGGCGCGTATCCATCCGGCCGTAGATCGCGTTGAAGAAGTCGATGGTCCCCGACGCCTCGAAGATCCTCGCGATTGCGAGACACTCGTCGAAGTCCAGGTGCCGCTCGCCCGCCTCGTCGATGACGAAGCGGATGCCGACGACGAAGTCGTCCCCGACCCGCATGCGAATCGCCTCGTGCACCATCAGCCCGAAGCGGCATCGGTTCTCGACCGAGCCCCCGAAACGGTCCTGGCGACGGTTCGTCGCGGGCGAGAGGAACTGGCCGATGAGATGCGCTCCGGTGAGGGTCTCGATGCCGTCGAGCCCCCCTTCCCGACAGCGCGCCGCCGCCTCGGCGTAGTCGGCGACGACCCGCGCGATGTCGTGCTCGTCCATCTCCCGGGCAAAGGCGCGGTGCAGGGTCTCGCGCACCGGGGACGGGCCGATGGGGGCGAGCCGTGCGCCCGCGTTGGGCTCGCCCCGCCCGCCCAGGTGGCTCACCTGGCACATGATCCGGGCGCCATGGGCGTGGATGCGCTTCGAGAAGCGCTGGAAGTGCGAGACGATGCGCTCGTCGTGGACGTTGAGCTGGGGAGAGTTCCACTGCGAGTCGGGCGAGACGTTGGACGAGCCCCCGAACATGGTGAGCGCGATCCCGCCCCTCGCCTTCGCCTCGTGGTAGGCCTGGTAGCGTTCCACGGGCATCCCGTCCTCGGCGAGGCCGCAGGCGTGGCTGGTGCTCATGATCCGGTTGCGGAATACGAGGTGCTTGAGCCGGAAGGGCTCGAGCAGAGGATCCGGGGCGCCGCTCATATCGCCACCACGCTCTCGGAGTGCTCGCAGATCTCGTGCGGCGAGCCGAGCGGCACGATCTCGCCATCGGGCGTCACCGCAATACGGTGAAAGAGAATCAGCGCCTTCCCCCGGTCGTGGCTCACGAACATGGCGGTGACTCCGAGCCGTAGCTGAAGCTGTCTCAGGTCGCGTTGCGTCCGCTCTCGAAGATCGCGCACCCGCAGGGGGAGGGATCGAAGGGCTTGCACCGCTCGCAAGTGCCTGCGGACATCCGTCGCTTCCAGGGCATGCATGGCCGACTCCTGGCGTTGCTGTTCAGGGATCAGGCGATCAGGGCAGAGAGTGTGTCACATCGACGAAGGCCCCGAATCTCCGGGCCTGCGCCCTGCCCGCTACGGGCATCGGGTCGACAAGAGCGCGGACCGGTCGGACTTTGAACTCACGATGTGGCCGCGCCATCATAGCCTGACCATCCCGGCGGCGGACGCGGTGGCCAGGCGTCCTGCGTCCCTCGTGGAAGGCAGGGCTGCCGCCGCGCATCCCGGCCTGCCTGCGCTTCCGCTCCGATCCGAGCGTCACGGCGGTGCCCACCATCATGAGCCTGCTCGCCATCGCCGCCATCATCGTCATCGACCGCCCGGTCGGCCTGGATCGCCTCTTCGGCCTGACGCGCAAGGACTGAGCCGCATGCCTGATCGCAGCGTGGACATCCCTGTGCCCGGGCGCTGAGCGCCGACATGTCCAGCTCGAGCACCCGCGAACCGGAAGTGAATCGACGCACCCTGGGCATCGCGGTGCTCGTCGTCTCCGCCTACCTGGTGATGACCGCAAACGGCGGGATGTTCCTGCTGGTGGTGAGCCTCAAGCAGATGGCGGGCGACTTCGGCTGGCCTCGCACCGTGCCCTCCCTCGCCTACGCGTTCTTCTTCGCCGGCACCGGGATCGGCGGCATCGCCATGGGCTGGTGGTTCGATCGCTCCGGAGCGGGTCCGGTCACCCTGCTCGGGCTGACGATGATCGGCGCCGGCGCGATTCTCGTCAGCGCGATCGATTCCCGCTGGCAGCTCTACTTCGTCTTCGGGGTGATGATGGGACTGCTCGGCTACGCGTCCATCTACGGTCCCCTGTCGATCAACGTCATGCGCTGGTACGAGCACCGCCGCGGCTTCGCCGTCGGCCTGGTCACGGCGGGAGAAGGCATCGGCGGCACCCTCTGGCCGCCGGTGTTCCGCTACTTCAACGAGACGGCGGGCTGGCGGGAGACCTTCCTGTGGTTCGGGGTCTTCGTGCTGGTCACCGCGCTGCCGCTCAGCGCGGTGCTCTGGCGCAGGATGCCGGCGCGAGATGCGGAGTCGGGAGACGGAACCGGACGCCGCGTCGAGGCGCGGCCCGATGCGCCGGCAATCCGGACCCGGCCGCTCGGCATGTCGGCCTTCGCGATCCAGAGCGCGGTCTGCCTGGCCATCGTCGGCTGCTGCGTCGCCATGGCGATGCCGGTCGCGCACCTCGTCGCGCACGCGAGCGACCTCGGCCACGCCACGGCAAGGGCGGCGGAGATGCTCGCGATCGCGTTGTTCACTTCCACCGTCATTCGACTGGTGGGCGGCGCCCTCGTGGTCGACCGCTTCGGCGGTCTCGTCGCGCTGCTGGCGTTCTCCGCCTTGCAGACGGCAGCGATGCTGTTCTACGCGGCGGTGGATGGAATGCTCGCGCTCTACGCCGTCTCCGCCCTGTTCGGGATCGGCTACGGGGGCATCAGCATCTGCTACCCGGTGCTCGTCCGCGAGCACCTGCCGCCGGCCGAGGCCGGCCGGCGACTGGGCGTAATCCTGCTCTTCGGCACCCTCGCCATGGCGCTCGGCGGCTGGCTGGCCGGCTACATCTTCGACTCGAGCGGCAGCTACACGCCCGCATTCCTGGTCGGAGCGGGATGCAACGTCGCCAACCTGATCATCGTCCTCGGGCTCATCCACCGCACGAGGACCGGGGGAGGCAGATCCATGCGGCCTGCACCGGCCTGAGCAAAGGCAGGGCCGACTTCGAGCGCTGACCGCGCGTCGCGCTGCCACCGGGACCGACCTCTCCGACACGGGCGTGCCGCTCCTTGTGTTTCCGCGCCCGTCTCCGGCCCGTTCGACGATGGCGCGGGGGTCGCCGTGCAGCAAGGCGGGCAGGGTCAAGGCCGCCCCCTCCCGCCCATCGGAGTGCGGCACCCCCGAACGCCGGAGAAGATCAGACAAGAATTAACTGAAACAACATCACAAATTCAACATCCACACGCACACCTAACCCATGTTTACCACCACAGGCCGCGATTGGGCGAAGATTTGGCCCGATTTCACCGATTTTCGCACGTAACTCACTGATATTTCGTCGTACTGCCTGATGTAGTGCCATAAAATATATTCGATGTATTGCGCCAGG
>JAJEAD010000085.1 GCA_022824305.1 Gammaproteobacteria bacterium
CAGACGTCGAAGACCGCGCCGCCGACGAGGTCGATGGCCTCGAAGCCGGCCCGGTCCAGCCGGGGCGCGATGTCCGACATTGCCGCGGTGGTCATGCGGGTGGCCCACAGGCACTGGTGCGCGTCGCGCAGCGTGACGTCGATGAGCGATACGGTGCGTTTCGGGGTCATGGGGTGTGGCCTCGCCTACCGGGTCCAGGCCTCCGCCCGCCGGGATGCGGGTCCGACGAGCGCCGCGGGTCGGGTCTCCGGGGAACGCGGGCGCCCCGCGCGCAACGGGTCGCAGGCCAACGATGGTTCGAGCGGACGGGACGCCTCCACTCCCGGGAGTGTCCCGCGGCTCCCGGGGGCCACCGATCCGCCCGGATCACGGCACGCCCCTCGCTTCGCGCAGCACCGCGTGCAGGGCGGGACGGTGGCGCGCGATCTCCTCCGTCGTCAGCCCTTCGAGCGAATGGGGGAACTTGATCCACTCCTCGGTCTCGTGCAGGTAGTAGTCGGGGACGCGGTGGGTGAGGTTGCGCGAGGGCTTGTAGAACGGCACCGCGACCCGGATTTCTTGGGGCGCGTTGCGGCGGGCCTTCTCGCGCAGCGTATCGATCACGGCCTCGATGGTGCGCCCTGTGTCGAACACGTCGTCGACGATCAGCAGGCGATCTTCCCGATCGATGTTCTTCAGCAGGTAGTTGAGCCCGTGCACGCGCACCTCCGACGAGCGCCCGTCGATGCCGCTGTACGACGAGGTGCGAATGGCGATGTGATCGGACTCCACCGCGAAGTAGTCGAGCAGCTCCTGAACCGCGATGCCGATGGGGGCCCCGCCCCGCCAGATGGCGACGATGAAGCTCGGCCGGAACCCGCTCTCGAGCACACTCGCCCCGAGCTCGAAGGCGTCCTCCAGCAACTCCTGCGCACCGATGTAGAGCATCCCCCCTCCCGTGCACTGCCCCAGGGCCCTTTCAGGCTGGCCGGACTGTTGCCGTGCTGCAGGTCGGATTGGCGCCGCGCCATCCGGCGCCTCGTCCGTCGCGGGCGACCGGGAACGCCACCGTCGCATGCCGCTGCGCAAGCCCGGCCCCCGGGGAGCGTCGCCCGTCCCTTTCCGATCGGGAGGCGACATCGCACCCGGGAGGTACAACCGCCGGCCGGCGTGAAGTATGTTTGCGCCCCCCCGATCCAGGCAAGCGTGCCCCTGCTCCGTGGACAAGGCGTTCGTCACCGAAGAGGAGCTCCTGCTCGACGCCTACCGCCTCGGCGTCCAGGTCTTCGACAGCGGCTTCCGGCCGAGCTTCATCGTCGGGCTGTGGCGCGGCGGCAGCACGGTGGGAATCGCGGTCCAGGAATGCCTGCAGCACCTCGGGGTGGAGACCGACCACATCTCGCTGCGCACGTCGTACCGCGGCATGCAGCGCTACCAGCGCATGGTCGACCAGGCATCGTCCGAGATCCGGGTCCACGGCACGCAGTACCTGCTCGAGACCATGAACGCCGAGGACGGCCTCCTCATCGTCGACGACGTCTACAGCACCGGCCTCAACGTGAAGGCGGTGATCGACCGGCTCTCGTCGCGCATGCGGCGCAACCTCCCGCACGAGGTGCGGATCGCGGTCCCGTGGTACAAGCCGGAGCGCAACCGCACCGATCGGGTGCCGGACTACTACCTGCACGAGACCGACAAGTGGCTCGTGCTCCCCTACGAGCTGAACGGCCTGAGCGTGGAAGAGATTCGGACCCGCAAGCCCTTCCTGGCGCCGCTGATCGCTCGACTCCGCGGGTACGTGACCCGACGCGAAGGCGGCCCCTCCTGACGCGGACACCTCGCCGACACCCGGCCGGGGGCGCGGATCGATTCGCGATCTGCAAGACTCTCGCGCCGGGAAGACCCGAATGCTCCGCCGCGACCCGACACGTCTTGAAGCGCCGGCGATACCTTCCGATGATGTGCCCAACCCGTTGACGGCAACGTAGCGTCGGAGGCCACCCATGGTCGGAGTCTACATCGCCTGCGCGTTCGTCCTGGGCCTGGGCGCCCGCGCGCTCGGCATGCCGCCGCTCGTCGGCTTTCTCGCGGCGGGATTCGCCCTCGACGCGGCCGGGCTCGACGCGCCCGGCGGTCTGGAGGACATCGCCCACGCCGGCGTGCTGCTCATGCTGTTCACGGTGGGGATGAAGGTGCGGCTGCGCAACATCGTGCGCGCCGAGGTCTGGGGCACCGCGCTCCTCCACCTCGCGGCGTCCACCGCGCTCTTCGCCATCCTCATCGTCTACGGGCTCGGCACCGGCTGGGCCGTCGCGCTGCTCGTCGCCTGCGCCCTCGGGTTCTCCAGCACCGTGGTGGTGGCGAAGTCGCTCGACGAGAAGGGGGAGCTTCGCGCCTTCCACGGACGCGTCGCGATCGGGATCCTCATCGTGCAGGACCTGGTCGCCATCGCGGTGCTCGGCCTCTCGCAGGGCGCGGCGCCGTCGCCGTGGGCCGTCGCGCTGCTCGCGCTCCTGCCGGCGCGCCGCCTCGTCCACCGGCTTCTCGACGTCGCCGGCCACGGGGAGATCCTGCTGCTGCTCGGCATCGGCCTCGCGCTCGCGGGCGGCTACGGCTTCGAGGCGCTCGGACTGAGCGGAGAGCTCGGCGCCCTGGTGCTCGGCGCCCTCCTCGCCGACCACCCGAAGGCTCAGGAGCTGGCCGACACGCTGTGGGGTCTGAAGGAGGCCTTCCTGGTGGGGTTCTTCCTGCTCATCGGAATGTCCGGCCTGCCCGGGCACGAGGCATTCGTCCTGGCCCTCGTGGCGCTGGCCCTGCTGCCGCTGAAGGGCGCGCTGTTCTACGGCCTGCTCGTCGGATTCAAGCTCCGCGCGCGCAGCGGGGTGCTGGCCGGGCTCGCGCTGGCCAACTACAGCGAGTTCGGGCTCATCGTGGCGCAGGCCGCGGCCGCCCGCGGCCTGCTGCCCGAGAGCTGGGTGGTCGCGCTCGCGATCACCGTCGCGCTGTCGTTCGCGGTCTCGGCCCCGCTCAATCGCGCCTCGCACGCGATCTACACGCGGCTCTCGCCGATCGTGGCGCGCTTCGAGCGCCACCAGCGCCACCCGGACGACGAGCCGATCTCGATCGGCGCGGCCGACGTGATGATATTCGGCATGGGCCGGGTCGGCCGGGGCGCCTACGAGCGGCTCAAGGCACGGGGGATGCGGGTGGTGGGCCTGGACTCCGATCCGGGAGAGGTCGAGCGCCACCTCGCCGCGGGCAGACGTGTGGTGTACGGCGACGCGGAGGACGCGGACCTGTGGCACCGTCTGCGCCTCGACGGCTTGAGCGCCATCCTGCTGGCGGTGCCCGACCTCGAGGCGAAGCGTTTCGCGATCCACGAGATCCGTCGCGCCGGATATCGGGGGCTCCTGAGCGCGACCAACGTCTACCCCGAGGAAGCCGGCGAGCTTCTCGACTGCGGTTGCACCGACACCTACAACTACTACGAGCAGGCGGGAGCGGGGTTCGCGGAGGAGGCCTGGACGGCGTTGCGGGAGCGGGACGGGAAGGCGGAGAGCCCGGAACGGGAGGTGTGAGCACCGGCGGTCGCGTCGGGTGCTGCGCCGGAGGGAACCGCCGGCGCGTCTCGAGCGTGCCTTGCTCGGCACGAACCGGCGCGGGCAGCCGTCTGCCGTGCTCTATGCCAGGGGACCTGATGCGGTGACGGTCCGAGGCGCAACAGATGCAGTGGCAGCAGTTCGTTCGGTAGCCCGTGGACGTGGGCGACGGCGCCCATTCTGGAACAGATCAGGCTGTGTTGCGGTACTTGCGCGCCTGGTTAAGACCGGTAACGAACCGGGAAACTCACATGGTCGTCAAACGGATGATGGCATCATCAATTTGACACGATCTCTCCAGTCAACGAGCATGACCGCATGCTCGCGCGACACCTGACATCCGCACTGCGCAAGGCGGCTGCGACCTATCCGGTCGTGACGCTGACCGGTCCCCGTCAATCCGGGAAGACTACGCTGGTTCGAGCGGAGTTCGCAGACCATCTCTACGTCTCCCTGGAAGCGCCCGACGTGCGAATGCGGGCTCTCGAGGATCCTCGCGGCCTGCTGGCACAGTCGGACCGCATGGTCATCGACGAGATCCAGCGGACTCCCGACCTGTTGTCGTACCTCCAGGTACTGGTGGACGAAGACCGGCGTCCGGGACGCTTCATCGTCACCGGCTCGCACAACCTGCTGCTGATGAAGTCGGTGGCCCAGACGCTGGCCGGCCGCACCGCGGTTCTGACCCTGCACCCGTTCTCGCTCGCGGAGCTGCGAGGCAGGGAGATCATCGACGCCGCGAACCTGGACCGGCTCGACGCCACCGGCTGGACGCCGCCGGCCACGAGCCTCTGGGAAACCCTTGTCACCGGCTTCTATCCGTACATCCACGACCGGCAGGTCGACGCCGGCGACTGGCTCGCCGACTACGTCCGGACCTACGTGGAACGCGACCTGCGCGAGGTGGAGCGGGTATCGGACCTGCCTGCCTTCGAGAACTTCCTCCGCCTGGCGGCCGCCCGCACCGCACAGGAGCTGAACCTCTCGGCGCTGGCCAATGACGTGGGCGTCACGCAGCAGACGATCCGGCGCTGGCTCAACGCCCTCGAGGCCGGGTATCTCGTCACTACGCTTCCACCGCACTTCGCGAGCTACCGAAAACGCATCCGCAAGCGCCCCCGGTTGCACTTCCTCGACACCGGCCTCGCCTGCTACCTGCTCGGCATTCGCAACGCGGCGACCCTGGAACGGCACCCGCTGCGCGGCAGCGTGTTCGAGTCGTTCGTGGTCGCGGAGCTCGTCAAGCACTTCACCGCCGTACGTCGCGACGCGCCGCTGTATCACTGGCGCGACGCCACCGGCCACGAGATCGACGTGCTGATCGACGCCGGCGAGCGCCTGATTCCGGTGGAGGTCAAGTCCGGGAGCACAATCGCCGCCACGGCGTGCGACACCATCAACTGGTGGACCTCGCTGCCCGAGAATCCAAACCGGGGCGGCGTCCTCGTCCACGGCGGCGACCGGAGCTTCGACTTCAAGGGGGTTCGGGTCCTGCCCTGGTTCATCAACGGGTGAAGGAGCGGTTGGTTGACTGATGCACGGCGGCGGCTGGATGGAGCTGGATTCGACTTCAGTGAACAAAAGTGAAACACCGGGGACGGCGTCCGATTGACTTTAGTCAACTCCTTGGTCTACGGTCGCCTCGTCATGCGCAAAGTCAGCGTTCACGAAGCGAAGACCCACCTCTCCCGGCTGCTGCGGCAGGTGGTTCTCGGAGAGGATGTCGTCATTACCCGTTCGGGCCAGCCTGTGGCGCGTCTTGTGGCGGTGGAGGATGAACGCCCGATTTTCGGAGTCGACGAAGGGCGATTCGTCGTCCCGGACGACTTCGATGAACCGCTTGACGAGGAATTGCTGCGCGCCTTCGAAGGTCGCGGCTGAGCGCACGCCGCCCCGTGCGACGTGACGCCGGCTCGGGTCATTTCGGCCGCGGGCATTTCACGAAGTGAAGTTTCTCCTCGACACGCACTGCTGGCTCTGGCTTCAAACGCAACGCCGGCGGTTCGACGACGATCTTCTCGAAGCCCTTGCCGATCCCTCGTCGCGGAGGTACCTCTCCGCGGCGAGTGGCTGGGAGATCGCGATCAAGCATGCAATCGGAAAGCTGCCGCTGCCCGAGCCTCCGGCGGTCTACGTCCCCGAGCGCATGCGGCTGAGCCGGTTCGAGGGTCTCGCGGTATCACATGTGCACGCCCTCGCGGTCGCGGACTTGCCGCCGCATCACCGGGACCCGTTCGATCGCATCCTGATAGCGCAGGCCCGGCTCGAAGGGCTGATGCTGGTGACCGCGGATTCGGCGCTCGATCCCTACGATGTGACCATGATCCGGCCACAGTCCGCCTGGTCGAACAGGAGGCGGGAAAGGATCGTTCGGCCATGAGTCCCCGCGGCTGCTCCCGCCCGTGCGGTGTCGCCCGTCCGCCGTAACCGGCGTCGCAACGGTTCGCACAGGTACCAGGTCTCGTTGGGCTGGCAGGTGTCGAGAGAATCGCGCCGGCATCCCACCGGTCTGCGCGCCTCCAGGGGTCGGTCCACGCAGGCGAGAACCTCGCGGCTGTTCGCGGCAAGCGGATTGTGACTCGAGATGGTGTCGATGCCGCCATGGTGGCGCAGTCCTCGAAACTTCGCCGTTGCCATGGCGCAGTCTCGCCGCGGTGCACCGAATGCAGTCGGGCGCGGCGGTCGTCAGGACTGCGCCGCGAACCGTCTCGCCTGCCGGCGGAAACGCCTGACCAGGAGCCACGCCGCGCCCGTCATGGCGACCGCCATTCCGGCCCAGATGCCCGGCCCGCCGAGGTCGAGGACGAAGCCGAGCACCGCCGCGGTGGGCAATCCGACGCCCCACGTCATGGACAGGGCGATCACCATCGGCACGGCGGTGTCCTTGAGGCCCTGGAGTGCGCCGCGCGCCGCGATCTGCACCGAGTCGGCGATCATGAAGAACGCCGCCACGCCGAGCAGCAGCGCCGCCAGATCGAGCGCCTGGGCGTTGGCCGGAACGTCCGGGTCGAGGATCAGGCCCGCCACCGGCCGCCCGGCCAACCAGAAGACGACACACGGGACGAGCACCGCGAGCCCCGCCAGCGCCGTCGCGGTCCAGCCCGAGCGCGCG
>JAJEAD010000015.1 GCA_022824305.1 Gammaproteobacteria bacterium
GCCTGGCGCAATACATCGAATATATTTTATGGCACTACATCAGGCAGTACGACGAAATATCAGTGAGTTACGTGCGAAAATCGGTGAAATCGGGCCAAATCTTCGCCCAATCGCGGCCTGTGGTGGTAAACATGGGTTAACCGATCACGGATGCGCACGGCCGTGCCCCAGCGTCCCGCAGCCAGCAACTGTAGAGCGAGGCTCGCCTCAAGGCACGCTGCCCCTGATGCCCTTACTCCCGCTTGGCACAGTGGCATGGAGCGCGCCGCCGGCGGCGCCCGCCGTCCCCGCTCCAAAGAGGGAAAGCCAGCATTTGATCCGTCGAGGGATCACCGAATGGCTATGATGCACCGCCACCAAGTTCACGCAAGGGAACGCACATGGACGCAGATGACTCACAGGCCGAAGCCAGCCCGCTAATCGAAGCCGACCTGGGAGAAAACGGCGGTCGCGTCGCCTTCGACTCCATCACGGATGCACAGCGATGGATCGATGGAGAGATCCGTGCGTGGCAGAACTTCAGAAGTCAGCTGGGCTCCGCGAACGCGTTCCGTCCAATCATGGAGCGCCAGCTGCAGCTGCCAACGAAAATAGACGATTTGCTCCAGCAAGCCAGTCAGGCCGACGAAGAGGAACGGCGCAAAATCCTCAAGGACATTGGACGGCTGCTGAATCAATATGTCGACTACCGCTCCGTATGTTCGAACAGCGAAATTGGCGCTGCCCTGCTGAAGTTACCGCCAGGACACCGCGGACTCATTGCCATTGGCGCCCTGGCAGGCCTGCTGGGCGTTCCCACACAAGGACTCCTCGAGAGCGGAGAGCTGAACGAGAGGGGCCTGGCAGCCGTCTTCGCAGGCTACGCGGCCGTGAGCACGCGCACTGCCGTAAAGCGCTCCGACTTCGGCAGACACCAGACCCGACTGGATGCGGAGTTCGACAGGCTCACCGGCATCGTAGGGCGTGCGGAAGCGGAAAGGACGAGGATTTCCGACGAAGGAAACCGCGTGAACGTGAACCTCTCCGAGCTGCTGGAGAGCCAGCGCTCCACGTGGGACAAATTCTTCAGATCGGCTAACCAAGAGTGGGAAGGGCTCAGAAACGCCTTCGAGGAGCAACTGCACCTGGAAGCGCCAGCAACCTATTGGCACAAGCAAGCCGATTCGACAAAGTGGGTGGCGATCTGGGCCCTCATTGGCTTCATTGCGATTGCGGGTTCTGTTATCGGTGTGATCGTGCACTATGGACCTTCATTCCTTGAGCGACTGGCCGCGATCGAAAACGACAGACACTTCACTACCCTGGCTCTCGTCTCGATTCCCGCGCTGATAAGCCTCTGGATGCTGAGGCACTTTGCACGCCTGTTCGTGACGAACCTCGATCGCAGTGCAGATGCGAAGTGGCGCGCGACGATGGCGATGACGTTTCTCGCCCTCGCGAAAGAAGGGCAACACAGCATCGGCCCCGAGGAGAGACTGATGGTCCTCGAAGCGCTGTTCCGAGCGCCGGCACCGGAAAAACCGGATGACGGCCACTTCGGAGGAGCGCTCGAGATTCTCACGCGCCAGCGCTCGAAGCTCTGAGTGGGGCTCCAACGTAGGGCACCGAGCGCCGATCTAGTCCGACCTGGCTTGTTTCACCGCGCGTGCAAGTTCATCGGAGGACTTTGATGGGTCATCTACCTCTCCGGCTTCAACGTGGCCGCGACGAGATCACACCGGCCCGCGATGTCCGCTATTCGTATACCGCAATCGGTTCTCCGATCGCGTCGGGCAAGGGCACCGCACCGATACCCGGACCCTCAGGTGCGACGATGCGACCACCGGCAATGGTGGGAGCGTTGGTTAGCGTCGCTCTCTTGAGACCTTTCGGATAGATGACCGAACGAATGCAGCGTTTCGGGGTCGAGTGGCCCATATGGGCGATCACCGCGCAGGCAAGGTCGCTGTAGGACGAGTCCTGAATTTCCATCGGCACGTTGAGTGCGACACACAGGTCCCGGATGAGCCGCATCTTCGAGACGCCTCCGACCCTCGCGAGCTTGAGGTTCAGTCCGTCGAGCACTCCATCGTGCTTTGCGCGCACTACGACGCCTACGTCGGTCGCCGATTCGTCCAGGATGAGCGGGACACCCGTCGTCCGGCGCACGTCGCGGCATTCCTCGTAGGTAGCGCAGGGCTGTTCGAAGTAGACGTCGATGCCGCCCATCGCCCTGGCGACTCGAATCGCTTCATCGACGCGCCAGCCGCCGTTGCCATCGTACTTGAGAGATTCCCCCGGGCGCATGCGCTCTCCCATCCATCGCAGATAGGCGATGTCCTCGGCCACGTCTCCACTGGTCTTTGCCGAGAACTGCGCGATTCCGTCCGACCGCAACGCGTCGATCGCCGCATCCAGCTCCTCGCCCCGCCGCGGCGGTACGGAGCCCACCACTTCCGGGCGCGGCGTCACCATGCCGCCCAGCAGCATGTAGAGTGGCGTGTCGAGCGATCGGCCGAGGATGTCCCAGCAGGCCACGTCCAGCGCCGTCTTCACGTAGGGCTGTCCGGCCATCGCCGTGTCCATCACTTCGCCGATCGCGGACACCATTCGCGGGTCGCGACCGATCAGTTGCGGAGCCAGTTCGTCCAGACCGGCCCGAACCCCGCGGGCAAAGGCGGCCACGAAGTTCGAGCCCCACGGCACGCTGTCGCCCCAACCCTCGATTCCGGCATCGGTTTCCACGCGCACAATGGTCTCGTCAAACACCGACATTACCCGGTTGTGGGAGATAGTCGCCGGCGTTATCGGAACATCGACCTGATGGACGCTAACTCTCGTGATCTTCATGGGAGGCCCGTTCCGAGGGGTATCGCACGTTCAGGTGACGGCGACAGAATGGGCGTGGACCGCATTGAAGAGATACCCGCCAGTATTGAACGGAACCCTCGTCGGCTGCGTGATTCCGCGCCGATCCGTCGCCTTCGTCATGAGGGTGTGGTGCCGCTGTTGCAGACGAAGAATCTATCGTTGGGCGTGAGATAGCCGTCCTGAGCGTCCAGTGGGGCCTCGAGCGGCCGGTCGACGACCGACAGGCGAGACGGGCCCTTTGCCCAGAAGGTCATCGCTCACTCCCGCTCGTGGGCCATTGCGGTTCCATCCTATACTCGAATTCACTTCCTCACGACCTGGTGGCGCCGTGAGCTACGAATGACGCTCGAAAGTGCACACCGGGAGCACGGATCTGCGCTCAGGACTTGAGGGAAAGATGCCCACACTCACCACCTCGCTGTGCCGGATGCTCGGCATCAGGGTGCCCATCCTGCAGGCCCCGATTTCGGACTCTCCCAGTCTGGCCATTGCCGTGTCCGAAGCGGGCGGCCTCGGCATCCTGCCCATCACCTGGACGGAGTCAGGGACGCTCAGGCGAGCTATCGCGGCGATGCGGGAGCGTACCGGGCAACCCTTCGGAGCCAACATCGTGATTTCCCTGATGGGGGAGACCCAACAGTCGAATCTCGATTTGGCGTTGGAGGCGGGCGTGCCGGTCATTTCCACCTTCTACGGCGATCCCGCTGCGCTCGTTCGGCGGATCCACGATGCGGGCGCTCTCGCAATGCACACCGTGGGCTCGGCCGAAGAGGCCCGGCGCGTGGTCGAGCAAGGCGTCGACATCGTGGTCGCCCAGGGCGTGGAGGCGGGGGGACACGTCTGGGGGAGCGTGTCCACCCTGGTCCTGGTGCCCGCCATAGTAGACGCGGTACCCGAGACTCCGGTGGTAGCCGCCGGCGGCATTGCGGACGGTCGCGGCCTCGCCGCCGTGCTGGCGCTCGGAGCCCAAGGCGCCTGGATCGGCACCCGTTTCCTGCTCGCACGGGAGAGCGACGCCCATGGCGCCTATCGGGAGCGAGTCCTGGCCGCTCGAGAAACCGATACGGTCCTTTCGGAAGTATTCGATGGCGGGTGGCCGGAGGCGCCCCACCGCTGTCTCCTGAACGACACGCTGGAAGCCTGGCGGGCAGCCGGCGAAGCGCCGCCCGGGCAACGACCGAACGAGGGCCAGGTCATCGCGCATGACCGCTCGGGAGCGCCTATCGAGCGCTACGACATGGCGAATCCGACGATCGACACGAGCGGCTCGGTGACTTCGATGGCGCTCTATGCCGGACAGAGCGCCGGACTGGTACGCGCTCCAGCGCCTGCCGCGGAGATCATGGCCGGCATGGTCGATGAGGCCAAGTCCATCCTTGCGCGCCTGGGAACGGGTTGAAGCCAGGAAAGGACGAGTCCCAAAGCGGCTACCCAACGGAACTCCACCAGAAGAGGGGCAACACCAACCGCGCGCTGTCCGGCAACCAGCGTCGGTTCAGTCGAGAGTCCATTCGAGCCGGCAACACGGTTGGAGAGCCAACAGGAACAGGAAGGTCCTGGAGCCCCGGTGCAGAGGGGCGCAGAGACAGATCTCCCGCTCCATGCACGCCCGCCGGGCCTTCCCTGTCCGCTCCGGCACCGTCACAACGAGCCAAAGCACAGACCCTCCGTGTGGCCGCCGGTGGACCGACACGGCCCCCGCGCGGATGGCTCTCCGCCAGAACACCCAGGCGATCTCAGTACACTATGCGACCGTCGATACTGCGTGGGCGTCGAGTGCGCTCAAGCAAGGTGGAGAAAGACAGACGGAGGGCTGTAGCAGTGAAGGCGAGCAAATCGGAATCCGACAGCACCCGAGACCCCAAGGGGCAGCGCGCAGCGTTGTTCCCGGCGCTGTCCGAGGGATCGAAAGAGAAGCGTGCAGTGTCGATCCTGCTCGCCTGCATGGAACAGGTGCCGGAACTCGCCAGGAGTCTCCTCCAGGGACAGGGCGCCCCGCTCGGGAAGAGAAGCAGGCTCACAGCCTGGACGGAATCCGGGCCCGTTGCGAAGAAGGGCAGCGAGCGTCCGGACGGGCGTATCGAAGTGAAGAGCACGCACGGCCACGAGTGGGTTGCGCTGCTCGAAGCGAAGATCGGCAAAGCCGCACTCGACAACGCGCAAATCGATGCCTACCTCGCCGAAGCGCGTACAGCGCGCGCCGATGCCCTCATTACCATCTCGAACGATTTCGCAGTCCTCGCGAACCACCACCCCACCTACCGCGGCAAGGTCGCCAAGGGCATCACCCTCCTGCACTGGTCGTGGAGTGCCATCCTGACGAAATGCCGGCTCCTGACCGACGGAGGCGAAATCGAAGATCACAATCACCGCTGGATCATCGAGCACCTGGTGCGATTCCTGAGCCATCCGAGCACCGGGGTCATCCGATTCGACCGGATGCCGGCTTCCTGGAAGGAAGTCACCGAGGCCATCGTTGCCGGCGCCGGCGTCAAGAAGGGCAGCGATGCGGCGCTCGAGGTCGCCGGGGGGTGGATTCAGGAGACCCGGGACCTGGGGCTGCAACTCACCGAGCTGCTCCACCAGCCCGTGCCGGTAAGGCTCAGCCGCACAGAGCGCGACGACCCAATGGCGTTCATGAGTCGCGTGCTCGACGGACTGTGCAACGAGCAAGGACTCGAGATCGAGTACGTCATCCCCGACGGCGTGTCTCCACTCAAGGTCCATGCCGACATCAGGGGCAGGACACTGACGAGCAGCATGACGATCGGAGCCGCCGAAGACCGCAAGACGGCCAAAGCGCGCGTCAACTGGCTCCTTAGGCAGATAACCAAGACGCAGGAGGACGGCGTCCACGTCAAAGCCGTCTACGGGCGTCGCCAGGACATCCAGGCGCCACTTGGCAGAGTCCGCGAGAACCCGGGCGTGCTCGCCAAGGAAGATCCGAAAGCCTGCCCCAGACGTTTCGAGGTAAAGCTCATCACCGATCTGGGCCGCAAAATGGAAGGCCCGAAGACCTTCGTTCAAGCGCTCGAAAGGCACGTACCCGAGTTCTACACCCAGGTAGGACAGCATCTACGGCCCTGGGTACCGAGCGCGCCCAAGGTCGACGGCCATCGGCAAGACGAGGAGAAAGACCACGATGGAGCGACTGAGGCACGCACTTCGCAACCCGGAGGGGCAGGCACGGAAGACTCTGGAACGGGCGAGCACGGGCCTGATTCTGCTGGCACTGGTGACAGTTCCACTGGCAGCGTCGCTAGGGACGACGCAGGGGCGGCAACGGGCGATCAATTGGGTTGAGCTGGTGATTCTCGGCTTCTTCACCGCGGAACGCGGCCCTCGGTCGGCTACCCTCTGAGCGAGGCGAGCGGTAAGGACAGTCCCGGGGCGCGAAGAAAAGGTCACCACACGCGGAATCGGCGCCGCGAACGAATGCGCGCAACTGCGCACTCCTCGAGGAGCTCGGATTCGCCATGCGCGCCGCACCAGAGCAGAAGTCTCCGTAGCGCCATGCACCTCTCCCCAAGACGACTTGAAGGAGCCGATGCATCTACTCCACTTGAAGCCGACGGACAAGGTGTCGACTCGGGCGAGAGCCTGCGCGCCCCGGGGCCCAAGAGAGGCCTGAACTCTCACGGGGCACTGCGCCTGACGATACGCCCCGGCGAGCCGGAGTCAGAGTGCGAGCGGAAGCGCGCACAGCCCGGCATGACCACGGGAACAACCGCATGCAGGTCCCATTGGAAACAGGGACTCTGCGTGCTACAAAGTGGGCGGCGGCACATCACGGGAACGCTGGCGCGACACGACACACCCACAGAGCCCAACGCCCTCGGGCAGATGCAGCACAAGGCCGCCGCGCCCCCGGGACAGGCTAAGGCCACCGAACACGACCGTTTCCATGAAGGCCACCCTGGAGTCGATGGACCTGGAGTACGAAGCGCACTTCAGGCCCCCCCTGTTCGAGCTGCCGGCGCGGAGCGTCGAGGTGCTGGAGGTCCTGCACGGGGCGATCAGCCCGGTGACAGAGCCGAGTTCCTCCGACATGCAGGTGCTCGGCGGAAGCCGGCTGTCCGAGGTGCGCATCGGGATGAATCTGTTCGGCGGGCAGGGATGGCTGAACCTCACCCCCGACCTGCTCGCGATGCGCTTCAACCGACTGCAACACCGCAACCACCTGGAGGAGTGCAAGGCGTGCATTGCGGCGAGCGAACGCGCACTCAAGGCGGCGCTGCCGTCGGCGGCCCCACGCACCGTGACCATCAAGGCAACGCTCTCGCTGCGCCTGGACGGGGCAGGACCGAGCGCTGGGAACCACTTGGCGAATGTCGCCGGCGACCGACCGCAGATGGATCTGAGCGGCCTCGGCAACGCCACGCTCCAACGCGCCATCGCGCTCGACATCCAGGACGAGGAAGAGTGCTGGGAGGCGGTCTGCGACGCCTACCGGTCCAAGGCCGACAAGGCAGCGATGACCGCCACCTGCCGTGTATGGCACTACGAAGGTGCAACGCTGCAGAATCTGGCCAGCCGAAGCGCGCACCTGTGCCGCGTGCTGAACGCGCTACTCCAGGCGATCAAGATCACGGCATCGAACCCCTTTTGGGACACACCGCAGACGCAACCGGCAGCACGATGAAAAACGCACTACGAGACGCGGGATTCCAGGGACTGGGTAACAGGCACACCGGGGCGATGAGGGTCATTACCGCTTCGATCGGCCAGAGACGATGGAGAAGCACGGCGCACGACACATCGTCCACCGACAGCCCTGATTTGACGGGTCGATACGAAACGCCAGGGCACTATGTGGAGATTGCCCGCCACGGCGCAGCGCGCGGCGCGCGTCTGGACGATATGGAGTTCTTTGGACGCGGTCCGGCGCCGCCAGCGGCGCACGCGCGCGAAGGCGAGCAAAGGGCTCTGTCGCATGATGTGGCCCGATTGAGCGGACCGGCCCAGTTCCTGGCGAGGCTCCTCAAGACCTGGAACCTGGAACGCGATGCAGCCCTGACCCTGCTTGGCCTCGAAGAGTCGCAGCGGCCCTACCTGCATGACCTGCTGAACGGCAAGGCTGCCCCCAGAGGACGGGACATCAAGGATCGGATCGCCCACCTGACTGTGATCCGCATGACACTCGCGGGCCTGTTTGCGAACGAGACGGTCGAAAACGAATGGCTGCGAGAACCGCACCGACTGCTCGAGGACCGGGAGCCGATGTCCCTGATGCTCGAAGGATCGATGGAGAACCTGCTGCTCGTGAGGGAGTACGTCGACGCCGCTGCTGGGCTGTAGGGGGTGCTCCAGGGGATCCGCAGGCTGCCCGCGCGGCACCGGGTGCACCGGTTCGCATACGATCGAAGAGCGGCCGACTTCCTGCACGAGCAGGGTCTGGGCGCGCAGGGTATCGAGGAGATGCTCGACATCCTCAAGTCGGCCGGGGTCCTGGACTCACCCGAATCGCTGTGCGAAGCGCCGTTCAAGCCGAAGCGACGCCTGGGCCGGCCAACGCGCTTCTCCGACGGCACCTTTCCCGTGTTCTACTGCTCGCTGAAACGCGAGACCGCACAAGCGGAGGCCGAACACTGGTTCGTCGAGTTTGCCGGCCGACCGCAGGTCGAGCGCACCGCGCTGTACTCATGCTTCGCGTGCGACTTCACGGGTGACACAAAGGACGTTCGACCCCAACACGACCAGTGGCCGGACCTGACCCACCCGCACGACTACAAGTTCTGCAACGCGCTGGGCGCCGAAGCGGTCGGGGAGAACCTTGACGCCCCGCTGGCACCGTCAGCACGACGCGTCGAGGGAACCAATCTGCCAGTGTTTGCGAAACGAGCCGTGAGCAACCCGGGCAATCTCGTGCGGATGACGGCCACTTTCAACCCTGCCACCGGAAGAGTCACCGTACGCAGGGCCGGAGAGGAATCCGGAGCGTAAGGCCGCAGCGGCGCGGGCCACCGACGCCAGAGCGCCGCCCTGGCACCCCGAGCGCGTAGCGCCGGCCGCGCGAAGGGGTAGCGCGTGAACGCGCAGCTCGGGCGCCCTGCTGCGCGACACTGGCAGCCGGGCGTGCATGCGTCTTGGTTCCCGTACACGGAGCGCACATCTCGTTGACTGGCCGATGAGCGCTGGCGATAATTCCTGACTGATTTGGTCGGGTATTATCGCCCCGGACCGGCACGGTTGCGGGGCGGGGGCGACGGGAAGACATGGCGGCGGAACGCAACGACGTGGAAGCGCTGATCGAGCGCGGCTACGAGCACGGGTTCTTCACCGATATCGAGTCCGACACGGTCGCTCCGGGTCTCGACGAGGACGTGATCCGGCTGATCTCGAGGAAGAAGCAGGAGCCGGAGTTCATGCTCGAGTGGCGCCTGCGGGCGTACCGGCACTGGCTGACGATGAGCGAGCCCACCTGGGCCAACGTCACCCACCCCCCCATCGACTTCCAGTCGATCTCCTACTACTCCTCACCGAAGTCGCGGGACGACGCCCCCAAGAGCCTCGACGAGGTCGACCCCAAGCTCCTCGAGACCTACGAGAAGCTCGGCATCCCCCTCCACGAACGCGCCGCGCTCGCCGGAGTGGCGGTGGACGCGGTGTTCGACAGCGTCTCGGTCGCCACAACGTTCAAGGATCGGCTCGCGGAAGAAGGCATCGTGTTCTGCTCCTTCTCGGAGGCGGTCCGGGACCATCCGGCGCTGGTGGAGCGCTATCTCGGAAGCGTGGTGCCCCACACCGACAACTTCTTCGCGAGCCTCAACTCCGCGGTGTTCACCGACGGCTCCTTCGTCTACGTCCCGAAGGGGGTTCGCTGCCCGATGGAGCTCTCCACCTACTTCCGCATCAACGCCGCGAACACCGGGCAGTTCGAGCGCACCCTCATCATCGCCGACGAGGGCAGCTACGTGAGCTACCTCGAGGGCTGCACCGCCCCGATGCGCGACGAAAACCAGCTCCACGCCGCGGTCGTGGAGCTCGTCGCCCATGACGGGGCCGAGATCAAGTACTCCACGGTGCAGAACTGGTACCCGGGCGACGAGGAGGGCCGCGGAGGCATCTACAACTTCGTCACCAAGCGCGGGGAGTGCCGCGGCGACGATTCCAAGATCTCCTGGACCCAGGTCGAGACGGGCTCCGCCATCACCTGGAAGTACCCGAGCTGCGTGCTGCGGGGCCGGAACTCGATCGGCGAGTTCTACTCGGTCGCGCTCGCCAACCTCCGCCAGCAGGCCGACACCGGCACCAAGATGGTGCACATCGGCGAGAACACCCGCAGCACCATCGTCTCCAAGGGCATCTCCGCCGGACGCGGGCAGAACGCCTACCGGGGGCTGGTGCGAATCGAGAAGGGCGCGAAAGGCGCGCGCAACTACACGCAGTGCGACTCGCTGCTGATGGGCGACCGTTGCGGCGCGCACACCTTCCCCTACATGGAAGTGAAGAACCCCACCGCCACCGTGGAGCACGAGGCCACCACCTCGAAGATCAGCGAGGACCAGCTCTTCTACTGCCTGAGCCGGGGAATGTCGGCGGAGGACTCCGTGTCCCTCATCGTCAACGGGTTCTGCAAGGAAGTATTCAAGGAACTGCCGATGGAGTTTGCGGTCGAGGCGCAGAAGCTGCTCGAAGTGAGCCTCGAGGGGGCGGTCGGGTGAATCCGGCATCACCCCCCGGAACCCGCGCGTGAGCCCTCCCCCGATGCTGCAGATCGCGGACCTGCACGTCCGCGTGGACGGGAAGGAGATCCTCAAGGGGGTCGATCTCGAGGTCTCCGCGGGCGAGGTTCACGCGATCATGGGGCCGAACGGGTCGGGCAAGAGCACCCTGGCCCACGTGCTCGCGGGCCGCGAGGGCTACGAGGTCACCCGCGGCGAGGTGCGCTACGAGGGGCGGGACCTGCTCGCGCTCGCGGCCGAAGAGCGCGCGTGCGCAGGGGTCTTTCTCGCCTTCCAGTATCCGGTGGAGCTTCCCGGCGTCAACAACACCTACTTCCTGCGGGCCGCGCTGAACGCGATGCGCAGGCATCGCGGCGAGGAGGAGATCTCCGCGATGGCGTTCATGAAGCTGGTCCGGGAGCGCCTGCGGGTGCTGCACATGGACCAGGCCCTGCTCAAGCGCCCCGTCAATGTCGGATTCTCCGGGGGCGAGAAGAAGCGCAACGAGATCTTCCAGATGGCGGTCCTCGAGCCCCGCCTCGCCATCCTGGACGAGACCGATTCCGGCCTCGACATCGACGCCCTGCGCGACGTCGCCAGCGGAGTCAACGCGCTGCGCTCCGCCGAGCGCGCGATGGTCCTCGTGACCCACTACCAGCGCCTGCTCTCCCACGTCGCTCCGGACTTCGTGCACGTCCTGAACGACGGGCGCATCGTCAAGTCCGGGGATCACAAACTGGCCCTGCACCTTGAGGAGTACGGCTACGCCGGCGTGGGCGAGGAAGCGGCGCTGTCGTGAACGTCTCTCCCGCCGTCGCGCCGTACCTCGAATCGTTCCGGGAGCGGCGCCCGGCGCTGCCCGGCGGGAGCCTTCCCTGGCTGCGGCAGATCCGGGAGGCGGCGATCGCGCAATTCCGTGATCGGGGGTTTCCGGGCCCGCGGGACGAGGACTGGAAATACACCCGGACCGCTCCGCTCGAGAGGCAGCCCTTCCGGGCCGCCACCGGCGACCCGGAGGATGCCGCGGACGCGGACGTCGCGCGCTGCGCCGGACGCGTTCCGGCCGGGTGCTGCCGCCTCGTCTTCGTGGACGGGCGGCTGTCGCGAGCCCACTCCGCCTTCGAAGACCCCGGCGACGGTGTCGTGGTGACGGCGATGCGCGACGCGCTCGAACGTCCTCCCGAGGCGCTCCGGCGCCACTTCGGGCGCTACGCGGGCCGGGAAGGCTTCCCCTTCGCCGCGCTCAACACCGCGTTCGCCGACGACGGGGCCTTCATTCACCTGCAGCGCCGCGCTTCGACCCCACACCCCGTTCACCTGCTCTTTCTCTCCACCGGCCGCGAGCCCGACGTGGTGTCCCATCCCCGGGTCCTCGTCATCGCGGAAGTCGCGAGCCGCGCCCTGGTGGTGGAGCACTACGCAGGCGTCGGCGCAGGCAGCCGCTGCTTCAACAATGCGGTGACCGAAGTTGTGCTTGAATCGGGGGCCTGCGTCGAGCACTACAAGGTCCAGCTCGAAGGTGAGAGCACCTACCACATCGCGAGCATCGAGGTGCAGCAGGCCGAGAACAGCCACTTCACCTCTCACCTGACCTCGCTCGGCGGGCGCCTCGTGCGCCACGACATCAACGTGCGCATGGCCGCGCCCCACGCGCGCTGCGACCTCCAGGGCCTCTACCTGGCGTCGGGCCGGCAGCACATGGACTTCCACACCCGCATCGACCACCTCGAGCCCGGATGCACGAGCAACGAGGTCTACAAGGGCGTGCTCGACGGACGGGCGAGGGGCGTCTTCAACGGCCGGGTGCTCGTGCATCCCGACGCCCAGAAGTCCGACGCTCACCAGGCCAACGACAACCTCCTGCTCTCGCCCCACGTCGAGATCGACACCAAGCCCCAGCTCGAGATCCACGCCGACGACGTGAAGTGCTCCCATGGCGCGACGGTGGGACAGCTCGACGAATCGATGCTGTTCTACCTGCGGGCCCGCGGCATCGAGGAGCGAAGCGCCCGCGCCCTGCTCACCTTCGGGTTCCTGGAGCAGATGCTGGAGACGGTGCCGATCTCCTGGCTGCGCGAGTCGCTCGAGCACGGCATCGCCGGGCGCCTGCCCGGCGCCGCGGACCTGCCCGGGCTCGGCGACCGGGAGGAAGCCACTTCGTGAAGCCCGACACCCCCGAGAGCGGCCACAACCTCTACGACGTGTACGCCAGGCGACGGGACTTCCCGGCGCTGCACCAGTCGGTGCACGGACATCCCCTCGTGTACCTCGACAACGGCGCGACCAGCCAGAAGCCCGCCGCCGTCATCGACGCGCTGCGCCACTACTACGAGCACGACAACTCGAACGTGCACCGCGGCGTGCATGCCCTGAGCGAACGGGCGACCCGGGACTACGAAGCGGCCCGCGACGAGGTCGCGCGCTTCGTCAACGCGCCGGACCGCCGCTCGGTAGTGTTCGTGCGCGGCACCACCGAAGCGATCAATCTCGTGGCGCGGAGCTACGCGCGGCCACGGCTGCGGGAAGGAGACGAGATTCTGGTCTCCCACATGGAGCACCACTCCAACATCGTGCCCTGGCAGATCCTGTGCGAGGAGACGGGAGCCCGCCTCAGGGTCATCCCGATCAGCGACGAAGGGGAGCTCGACCTGGACGCCTACCGGAGCCTGCTCGGCGAGCGCACCCGGATGGTGGCCATCGTCCACCTCTCCAATGCGCTCGGCACCGTCAACCCCGTCAAGGAGATGTGCGCCGCCGCCCACGCCGCGGGGGCGAAAGTCCTTGTGGACGGAGCCCAGGCCGCGCCGCATCTCCCCCTGGACGTGCAGGACCTGGACTGCGACTTCTACGCGTTCTCCGGCCACAAGGTGTACGGCCCGACCGGGATCGGCGCGCTCATCGGCAAGACCGAGCTCTTCGACGAGATGCCGCCCTGGCAGGGCGGGGGCGAGATGATCCGGCGGGTCAGCTTCGAGGAAGGCACGACCTACAACGATCTCCCGCACAAGTTCGAGGCGGGCACCCCGGACATCTCCGGCGCCATCGGGCTCAAGGCGGCGCTCGAGTACCTGTCGGCCCTGGATCTCGAGGCGGTCGCGGCGCACGAGGATGCGCTGCTCGACTACGCCACGGAGGCACTGGAGCAGATCGACGGCGTCCGCGTGGTCGGGACCGCGGCCAGCAAGAGCGGAGTGCTCTCCTTCGTGCTCGACGGAGTGCACGCGCACGACATCGGCACCATCGTCGACCGCCAGGGCGTGGCGATCCGTGCCGGCCATCACTGCACGATGCCGCTGATGGAGCGCCTGGGGCTGAACGCCACCGCGCGCGCCACCTTCGCCCTCTACAACACGAAGGAGGATGCGGACGCGCTGGTGCGCGCGATCGGCAAGGTGAAGGAGCTCTTCGCCTGAGGGAGCGGCCGCCCGGGACCGGGCCGCTTCCTCACGCCGACCGGCATCGTGCCGCAAGCGACCGATCCCCCGAATGCCCGGGTTTCCGAGCCGGCGGCTGCGACCGCCGTCCTCCTCGAGAATCCGGCGTTCGGGACGGCGGCGCACTTTGGTGCATAATCAGCACTGCCCCGACCGGGGCGGAGCCTGTCCAAGCCCATGTCAAGCGATCCGGAATCGATCTCCAAGCTCACCGACTGGTTGAACGAGGCGCCGGAACCTCCCCCTGACGGGGAAGAGGAGCTCAGGGGCCGCATCGTCGACGCGTTGCGAGAGATCTACGACCCCGAGATCCCCGTCAATATCTACGATCTCAACCTGATCTACGCCATCTCGATAGACGACCACAGCGCGGTCGACATCCAGATGACCCTGACCGCCCCCGGATGTCCGGTTGCCGACATGTTCCCCGGCTGGGTCGAGTCCCGGGTCGGCGAAGTGGAGGGAGTGAGCGAGGCCCGGGTGGAGCTGGTCTGGGATCCTCCGTGGACCCCCGACATGCTCAGCGACGAGATAAAGCTCGACCTCGGCCTGCTCTGAGCCCGGGTTTCCGCTCGTGTCCGACTGGGTCGACGTGGCCGGCGTCGAGGCATTCCCTCCCGGCGAGCACCGGCTCGTCGACGTGGACGAAGTGCCGGTGGCGGTGTTCAACCTCGAAGGCGAGTACTTCGCGATCGAGGACGTGTGCACCCACGACTACGGCCAGTTGACGGGCGGCTGCATCGAAGGCGACGAGATCGTGTGCCCGCGCCACGCGGCCCGCTTCAACATCAGGACGGGCGAGGCGCTCACCCCCCCGGCCTACGAGGCGGTCCCCACCCTTCCGGTGCGGGTGCACGAAGGGCGGGTGCAGGTCCGCGACGACCGCTGGGATTGAGTCCGAACCAGGCCCGACCTCAGCCGGTCTCCTCCTCGAGGTCCAGGGCGGCGGAGTTGATGCAGTAGCGCTGACCGGTCGGGGGCGGGCCGTCGGGAAACACGTGGCCGAGGTGGGCGTCGCAGCGCCCGCAGCTCACCTCGGTACGCACCATCCAGAAGGAGCGATCTTCCTCCTCCTCGATGTGCGCGCCGGGAACCGGCTCCCAGAAGCTCGGCCAGCCGGTGCCGGAATCGAACTTGGTCTCGGAAGAGAACAACGCTTCCCCGCAACACACGCACCGGTATGTGCCCGGCCGCTTGCAGTCGTGGTAGGCGCCGCTGAAGGGGCGCTCGGTCCCCTTGCGGCGGGTCACCCGGAACTGCTCGGGTTCGAGCTGCCGCGCCCACTCCCGATCGGATTTCATCGTGTTGACCTTCATCGCCCCTGTCTTCCTCCACCACCGCCGGTCACGGCGGCATCTAAGTTCTCACCCCGCCGCGTCTCGAGGCGGCGGCCTTCGCCGAAGCGCGGCGGCGCCGATCCGGCGAGTCGCCACCGGTCGGGTGCCGTGCCCTCGGCTACTTCGCATTATGGACCTCCAGAGTCTCTTCCGAGGCCCTCGCCCGCTCCGTGCGCACGGCGTCCAGTCGCCGGTCCGCCAGCCCTTCCAGGTAGCTATCGGTCACCGCTCCGGTCACGTACTCGCCCGTGAAGATCGACGTATCGAAGCGGCGAATGCGGGGGTTCCCCTTCCGCACCGCAGCGACGAGGTCCGAAAGGTCCTGGTAAATGAGGCGATCCGCTCCGATCCGGTCGGCCACCTGCTCGACGCTGCGCTGGTGCGCAATCAGCTCGCCCGCAACCGGCATGTCGATGCCGTACACGTTCTGATAGCGCACCGGGGGGGACGCGGAAGCGAAGTAGACCTTCCTGGCCCCTGAATCCCGCGCCATCTGGATGATCTGGGCGGAAGTGGTGCCCCGGACAATCGAGTCGTCCACCAGCAGGACGTTCTTGCCTTCGAACTCCAGCCCGATGGGGTTGAGCTTGTACCTCACCGAGCGCTCGCGCTGCTCCTGGCCCGGCATGATGAAGGTGCGCCCGATGTAGCGGTTCTTGATGAAGCCTTCGCGGTGCTTGATCCCCAGCTTGTACTGCACCGGCAGGCAGGCGGTGCGACTGGTGTCGGGGATGGGGATGACCACGTCGATGTTCAGATCCGGCCACTCCCTGATGATCTTGTCGGCGAGCCGCTCCCCGAGACGCAGCCTCGCCTTGTACACCGACACGTCGTCGATGATGGAGTCGGGCCGGGCGAGGTAGACGTACTCGAATATGCACGGCGAGTAGTCCGGACTCTCCGCGCATTGCCGGGTGAAGACGTTTCCGAGCGCATCGATGTATATGGCCTCCCCCGGCTCCAGGTCCCGAACCAGGTCGAACCCGAGCACGTCGAGCGCGACGCTCTCCGACGCCACCATGTACTCCGGGCCTCCCGGCGTCTCCCGCCCGCCGAAGCACACCGGGCGAATGGCCCACGGGTCGCGGAACGCGAAGACCCCGCAGCCGTTGATCATGCCGACGACCGCATAGCCGCCGAGACAGCGCGCGTGCACTCCGGCCACCGCGGCGAACACGTCGTTCTCGTCGATGCGCAGGCTCCCCTGCCGGTTCAGCTCGTGGGCGAACACGTTGAGGAGGATCTCCGAATCGGAATCGGTGTTCACATGGCGGCGGTCGTCGCGGAACACCTCCAGCTTGAGCGCGTCCGCGTTGACCAGGTTGCCGTTGTGGGTGAGCGTGATCCCGTAGGGAGAATTGACGTAGAAGGGCTGCGCCTCGGCCGAGGAGTCCATGCCCGCGGTGGGATAGCGCACGTGCCCGATGCCCATCGTGCCCTGCAGCGCGAGCATGTGACGCGTGCGGAAGACGTCGCGAACGAGACCCGCGTCCTTGCGCTGGTGGAGGCGCTCGCCGTCCCAGGTGACGATGCCCGCGGCGTCCTGCCCCCGATGTTGCATCACGGTCAGGGCGTCGTAGAGGTCCTGATTGACCGGTGACCGGGCAACGATTCCCACGATGGCGCACATGTGCGTTCGAAGGCCGCCTCAGGCGCCCGTCCCCCCGGAGGCATTCGGTGCAAGCCGCAATGTCTCACCGATTTTCGTTGCGAGGGCGCCAAGATGCCGTGGTAGTGGGCCGCACGGACCGAGAGGCGCTGAAGTCGTAGCCAACACTACGTCGAAGCGACTCGAGGGAGTACGGCCCGCTACCGCGAGCAGATTGGCGTCCGCAGCAGGAAATCGGTGAGGTGTTGCGGCTAGGAACGCGCTCGGAATCATGTTCACTCTCGCGGCCCGGTAGGCGGCGGTGGCCGGCGCCGGACAGCGCTCCCGCCACGGCGAACCGAGTATACGGTGAGGCGGACGCGACACAAGCTCAGGACTGAAAGCGCTCCAACAGCTCGGGGGGCAGGAAGCGCCTGATCTCGCGCGCGGCCTGCTCGAAGGGTTCGATGAGCGCCGCTTCACTCCACCACGGGTCCTGAGGCAGGGGGGTGAGATGCGCGAGAAGGACGAGGATGGTGACGATGACCGCTCCTCTCGCCACGCCGAACACCATCCCGAGGGTGCGGTCCGTGCCCGTGAGCCCGGTCCGCTCCACGACGGCGCCGAAGAAGTGGGCGACCAACCCGGCCACGACGAGCGCGGCGAAGAAGAGCACGAGCCCGGCAATCGCGTAGCGCAGCGAGGGCACCGCAACGTGATCGGTGAGAAGCCCGGCCCCCGCGGGGCCGAAGGTGAGCGCGAGCCAGCCACCGGCCACCCAGCCGGACAGGGCGAAGGCCTCGCGCACGAAGCCGCGCAGAATGCTGAGAAAGCCCGAGACTCCGATGATGGCGATGATCAGGAAGTCGGCCCAGTTGAGTGCCCCCATCGGTGCTCTGGCCTCACCCTCGCGGGTAGCGCACCACGAACGCATCCAGCCCCGTGTCCCGCCGCAGCGACTCGATGGTCGAGACCGTCCCGTCACGGGTCGAATCCGGGCCGACCAGCACGCGGGTGACCTCTCCCTGGTCGCTCGTCGCGGACTCGGTGAACGCCGCGTACCCCTTGGCCCGCAACCGGTTGCGGAGCACCACGGCGTTGCGGCGATCCGCGAAGCTGCCCAGTTGCGCCGCCCAGCCCGCGGGAGCGCTGCGCTCCTCTTCCTCGGGCGCCGCGACCGGCGCTTCCGCATCAGGCGGCGGCGCCCCGTCTCCCCCTTCCGGCAGGTCCGGCACGGATTCGGCGGCGAGTGAAGCGTCGGGGGGAGCGTCCACGCTCGGCGGCTCCACCGTATCGTCGGCGACCGGCTCCGGGATCGGCTCGCCGTCCCCTTTCGGGAGCGCAGGCTCCGGAACGTCTTCGCTCTCCTCTAGCGGAACGACCCGGGAGCTGAATCCCGAGTCGTCCTCGGGCGAGGCCGGAAGGTCCGCCTCCGCCACCTCCGCCTCGCGGGGGAAGTCGAGCAGCATGGGAACGAAGACCACCGCGAGAAGGACCAGCACCACGGCCCCGACCAGTCGCTGCTTCAGGCCTTCCTCCACCGCCTACCCGCTCGAGCCGCCCGACTCGATCTCGAGCGCCGCGCGCGCCGCCTGAAAGGAGCCCCAGACCACCACGCGGTCTCCCGGCCGGGCGGACCGGCAGGCGGCGCGGTAGGCGGCCGCGATGTCCTGGTGCACGCTGGGCTCGAGCCCCGGCGCCATTCGCCCCACGAGACGCTCCGCATCGAGACCCCGCGGCCCGGGCAATCCGGACACGAACCAGTTGTCGACCACGTCGCGAAGACAGGCAGTGGAGCCTTCGATGTCCTTGTCCTTCAGCATCGAGAAAACACAGAGTGTATTCCCTTGCGAGTTCCGGACCCGAAGGGCGCTTCGCAGCGCGCGCACCGAATCGTGATTGTGGGCGACATCGATGATCTTCTCCACTTCTCCCGCCAGTACCTGCTGCCGGCCCGGCAACGCTACCGCGCCCAGCACGCCGGTCACCTCGCGGCATCCGGCCTGAAGGGCTCCGGGCAGGAGCCTCATCGCCATGATCGCGGCGGCCGCGTTGCGGTACCAGAAGGGCCCGTGCATTGCCGGGGCCGGGAGGCCCCGAAATACGACGTCACCGTTTCGCCACGACCAGCTCTCGCCTTCGATTTCGGCGAGGAAGTCCTTTCCGAATCGATAGGGCGGCGCCCCGAGCGCGGCGACCCTCTCGAGGAAGGCCGCCGGCGGATCCGGCTCGCCGTAGACGACCGGCTTTCCGGGCCTGATGATGCCCGCCTTGTGCGTGGCGATCTCTTCCCGGGTGCTTCCGAGCCAGCGCACGTGATCGATGCCCACATTGGTCACGACGGCGATCTCCGGCTCGAAGATGTTCACGGCATCGTCGCGCCCGCCCATGCCGATTTCGAGCACCGCGACTTCCGGCTCGGCCTCGCGCAGCGCTTCCACCGCGGCGAGGCTCTGAAACTCGAAGGGGGTAAGCGGAACCCCGTCGCGCGCCGCCTCCACCCGGGCGAAGGCCGCACAAAGCTCGCGCTCGTCCACCTCCCGCCCGTCGACGCGCACCGTCTCGGCGAATCGAAGCAGGGGCGGCGAGAAGTAAGCCCCCACCCGCACGCCCGCCGCCGCCAGCATCGCTTCGACGAGCGCGACGCAGGTGCCCTTTCCGTTGGTGCCGGCGACGCTCACCACGAGAAAGGGCGGGGGGATCGAGCCCAGGCGCCGTGCCACGGCCGCGCACCGGGTCCGTTCCAGCACCACGTCCCGAGGGTGAAGGCTCCGCCCCCAGGCGAGCCACTCTTCCACGGTGGCGCCCGTAGCGGCCGGCGGCCCCTCCGTCATCTGCGCTCTGCGCCGCTCCTAGGGAGCGGGTTGCCGGGTGAGCATCGCAAGCAGGGAGGCTATCCGATCGCGCATCTCGCGCCGGTCCATGATGATGTCCACCGCACCGTGTTCCAGGAGGAACTCGCTGCGCTGAAAGCCCTCCGGCAGCTTTTCCTTGATCGTCTGCTCGATCACCCGCGGGCCGGTGAAGCCGATGAGCGCGTTCGGCTCCGCGATGTTCAGGTCGCCCAGCATCGCGAGGCTGGCCGAAACACCTCCGGTGGTGGGATCGCTCAGGACCGACACGTAGGGCAGGCCGTGCTGCCGGAGGCGGGTCAGGGCCGCGCTCGTCTTCGCCATCTGCATCAGCGCGAAGAGTCCCTCCTGCATCCGCGCCCCGCCACTGGAGACGAAGCAGAGCAGCGGGATCCGGTGATGAACCGCGGTATCGGCGGCGCGCACGAATCGCTCCCCCACCACCGAGCCCATGGAACCGCCGCAGAACTCGTACTCGAATGCGGCGGCGACCAGCTCCACTCCCTTCAGCCGGCCCCGGATCGCGACCAGCGCATCGCTCTCCCCCGTCTGTTGCTGCTTCTCCGCAATCTGTTCCCGGTACTTCTTCGATCCCTCGAAGGCGAGCACGTCGACGGGCTGGAGCGCGGCGCCGATCTCGATGCGCGGCTCCCGGTCGAGAAAGTGGTCCAGGCGCCGGCGCGCCGGCTGCCGCCGGTGGTGGGCGCACTTGGGGCAGACGTCGTAGTTGCGCTCGACCTCGGCCTGGTACAGAAGCGCGGAACACACCGGACACTTCGTCCAGAGCCCCTCGGGAACGTTGCGCTTGCTTCGTCCCTCGATGCGAATGCGGGAGGGAATGAGCTTGCGGAACCAGCTCACGAAGCGCCGTCCATCGCCCGGCGCATGGCCGCAACGTGCTCGGCCACCCGGCCCGGAATGGCCTCGGGTCTGTCGGCCAGCTTCTCCGATTCTTCCAGGAGCACCGAGGCGACCACCACCGCGTCGGCCACCTCGGCGATGGCGGCGGCGGACCGCGCGTCGCGCACGCCGAAACCGACTCCGACCGGCAGCTCGGTCGCCGCCTTGACCCGCCGGACGTTCCCCCGGACCGCGTCGACATCGAGATGGCCCGCTCCGGTGACGCCCTTGAGCGAGACGTAGTACACGAATCCGCTCGCCCGCTCGCAGATGAGCCGCACGCGCTCGTCGCTCGAGGTGGGAGACACGAGGTAGATGGGGTCCAGCCCGTGTCGCCGCAACGCATCGCACAACTCGGCGTCCTCCTCCGGCGGCAAGTCCACCGTAATCACGCCGTCCGCTCCCGCCTCGGCGGCAGCGTCCGCAAACGCCCCGCAGCCGCGGGTCTCGATGGGGTTCATGTATCCCATCATCACCAGCGGCGTCGAATCGTCTCGCACGCGGAAACGGCGGACGATTTCGAGGGCTCCGGACAGCGTCATGCCTCCGGCGAGAGCACGCTCCGAGGCGCGCTGAACGGCGGGGCCGTCCGCCATCGGATCGGAAAAGGGAATGCCGACCTCCACGATGTCGGCGCCGGCCGAGACCATCGCGTGCAAGGTCTCCACGCTCACTTCCGGGCTCGGGTCTCCGGCGGTGACGAAGGGAATGAGCGCCCGGCGGCCGTCCCGAGCCAGTTCCCGGAAGCGCCCTTCGATGCGGCTCACGCCTCGATTCCTTCGAGCGCGGCGATGGTCGGAATGTCCTTGTCTCCGCGTCCGGAGAGATTGACGATGATGATGTCGTCGGCTCCCATCTCCACCCCCAGCCGCTCCGCGTAGGCGAGCGCGTGGCTCGACTCCAGCGCGGGAATGATCCCCTCCCAGCGAGTCAGGCGATGAAAGGCGGACAAGGCCTCGCGGTCGGTGACCGAGACGTAGCTCGCTCGCCCGCTATCCTTGAGCCAGGCATGCTCGGGGCCCACCCCGGGGTAGTCGAGTCCCGCCGAAATGGAGTGGGTCGGGATGATCTGCCCGTTCGGGTCCGCCATGAGGTAGGTACGATTGCCGTGCAGCACCCCGACCCTGCCGGCGCTCAGCGGCGCCGCGTGCCGGCCCGTCTCCACGCCGTCGCCCCCCGCCTCGACACCGTACATCCGCACCTCGGGGTCGTCGAGAAAGGGGTGGAACATGCCGATGGCGTTCGATCCGCCGCCCACGCAGGCCACCACCGCGTCGGGGAGGCGCCCCGCCTGTTCCAGGATCTGGGTGCGCGCCTCGCGTCCGATCACCGAGTTGAAGTCCCGCACCATGCTCGGATAGGGGTGGGGGCCGGCCACCGTGCCGATGATGTAGTAGGTGTCGTCGACGTTGGTCACCCAGTCGCGCATCGCTTCGTTGAGCGCGTCCTTGAGCGTCTTCGAGCCCGAAGTGACGGGCACCACGGAGGCCCCGAGCAGCTTCATGCGATAGACGTTGGGGGCCTGACGCTCGACGTCCTCCTCCCCCATGTACACCACGCACTCGAGCCCCAGGCGGGCCGCGACCGTGGCGGCGGCCACTCCGTGCTGCCCCGCGCCGGTCTCGGCGATGATGCGTCGCTTGCCCATGCGCTGCGCGAGCAGGGCCTGACCCACCGTGTTGTTGACCTTGTGGGCGCCGGTGTGGTTCAGGTCCTCGCGCTTGAGGTACACCCGGGCCCCGCCGATCTTCTCCGACCAGCGCCGGGCGAAGTAGAGCGGCGACGGCCGGCCGACGTAGTGACGCAGCTCCGCTTCGAACTCCGCCTGAAAGGCGGGGTCCCGGCGGCAGCTCTCGTAGGCTTCCCCGAGCTCCTTCACCGGTCCCATCAGGGTCTCCGCGATGAAGGTGCCGCCGTAACGGCCGAAGTGACCCGACTCGTCGGGGAACGCGCCTATCAGCCGGCCTTCAGCCGGCTCGTTCGCAAGCGTCGGCATCGCGTACCTCCCTCATGAAAGCGCCCACCAGCGCCGGCGTCTTGCGTCCGGGCGCTTCCTCCACCCCGCCGCAGACGTCGACCGCGAAGGGACGGACCGCCCGCACCGCCCGCGCCACGTTCTCCGCCGTCAGCCCGCCCGCGAGCACCAGCGCCTTCGCGCACCCGGCCGGCGCCAGCGACCAGTCGAATGCCCTTCCGGTACCGCCGGGACGCCCCTTGCGGTAGCTGTCCACGAGCAGCGCGCGCGCGTGCGCGTAGCGTTCCTCGATATCCGTCCAGTCCTCGCCTCCTCGTACCCGGATCGCCTTAATGTAGGGAAGTCCGTAACGCTCGCATTCCGAGGGGACCTCGTCGCCGTGAAACTGCAGTGCCGCGAGCCCGGCCCGCATCAAGACCCTTTCGACCTCGCTCGGCTCGGGGTCCACGAAGACTCCTATCGGCGTCACCATCGGAGGCAGCACCGACACGATCTCCGCCGCCCTTTCCGCATCTATGCAGCGCGAGCCCGGAGGCCAGAAGTTGAGGCCGACCGCGTCGGCGCCCGCGTCCGCCGCTATGACGGCATCCTCGGGCCGCGTGACGCCGCAGATCTTGACTCGTGTTCGCATGGCGTGGCCGCGCCGCTCCCGGCGGGGCTCCGAGAGACTACCAAAGGGGTCTGCGCGGGGAAACCGAAGGCAGCGCGAAGCGCGAATGGTACTCCACCCCGAGCAGGTACAGCCCCCCGGGCGGCGCGGTGACCCCGGCGCACACCCGGGAGCGCGTCGCGAGCACCCTGCCCGCCCAGTCGCCCTCCCGGTCGCCGCCACCGATTGCCAGCAGCACGCCGGCAATGTTGCGCACCATGCGCTTGAGGAAGGCGTTCGCGCAGACCTCGATGAGCACGAAGTCGCCGTGGCGCTCGACGGCGAGGCGATGCACGGTGCGCACGGGGTTCCGCGCCTGGCAGCCGGCGGCCCGGAAGGCGCTGAAGTCATGCTCGCCTTCCAGGTCGCTCGCGGCACGGCGCATCGCGGCGACATCGAGTCTCCGGTGACAGAGGGCCGCCCGGGCGTGAAGGAGGGGCGAACGCGTCTCGTGGTTGTAGATCACGTAGCGGTAGTGGCGGCGAAGGGCCGAGAAGCGGGCATGAAACTCCTCTCCCGGGCGGCACGCCCAGCGCACCGAGACGTCGTCGGGCAGACGGGTGTTCACGCCGAGCGTCCATGCCCGTTCGGGCCTCGAGGCGCCGGTATCGAAGTGGACCACCTGCCCGATGGCATGCACTCCGGCGTCCGTCCTCCCCGCGCACACCACCGAAACAGGGTGCAGCGCAATCGCTTCCAGGGCATCCTCGAGCACTTCGGCCACGGTACGGGCGCCGACCTGTCTCGCCCAACCGGAAAAGCGCGTACCGTCGTATTCCACCCCGAGCGCGACGCGCATCAGGACGATTCGCGGCAAGCGCCGCCGGGGGACGCCCGGGGCCGGAGCCCGCCGGCGGCGACGCCCCTGACGCTAGGGAATCTTGCCCGCAAGGTAACGGGCGATTGCCCGCTGCTCGAGGTCGCCTTCGGCCTGCACATCGCGCAACAGGGCGCGGGCGTCGTCATAGTCCTCCATGTCGATGTAGGTCTGAGCGAGATCGAGCTTCGTCTGCAGCTCGTCGATGTCGCCGGCCAGGCTCTCCCCTTCGCCGAGCCCGGCTCGACTCTCATCGCCTGCCTCGCGCTCGGGACCGAGCGCAGGCGTCGGCTCGATGAGATCGGAGAGGGAAGGATCCTCGAATCCCAGGGATGCGTCATCACCCGGTCCGGCCGCACGATCCCGCGATGCCGCGAACATGGAATCCACCGCCGAGCCCGACGGCGGTCGGCTGCCATCGCTGTCGCGGGGGGAAGGCAACGCCCCTTCCCGATCCTGGCTCCCGCGTGCCAGGGGCGGATCCCTGCCCGGCTCCTCGTCCAGGGCGCGCGCCAGCTCCTCGTCGAGGTCGATTCCGATGTCGAAGTGATCGACATCGAGCTCGTCGTCCGCCGGACCCAGTGCCGACCTCGGCTCCCGTGAGTCGTCCGTGGCGGAAGTGTCGCCGTCGTGCGCCTCGGCGCTCTCGTCATCGAGCGGCGAGTCGTCGTCCCAAAGGTCGGCATCCTCGGCGTCCTGGCTCGCGAAGTCGTCCTCCGCCGCGTCCTCGGGGCTCGAGCCACGCCGGCGCATGAGCGCGATCAGACCACCCAGAATGAGGATGAGCCCGACCAGGCCGACTCCGCCCACGACCGGACTGAACCCGAGCATGTCCTCCAGCGTGACCAGCAGGGAGGGAGCGGGCCCGTCCACGGTTTCGGGTTCTCCCTCCTCGTCGGGCGCTGCGGTCTCGATGCCGGCGTCGGCCGCGGTGGTGAGCGCTTCGCCGTCCTCCTGCCCGTCGAGACCCTGCCCTTCCGCCGACGCCCCGGATTGCGTCACCTCGAGCTCCGTGCGGGTTTCCGTGGCGGCCTCGGCCTGCGGTCTCGCCTCTTCCCGGGCTTGTACCGCGAGCTCGGCCTGTCGGCGCGCCGCATCGGCCGCCTCGGCCTGAGCCCGCGCTTCCGCCTGTGCGCGGGCCGCCGCATCGGCTTCATCGAAGAGGCGTCGCTGGAGATCGGCGATGTCGTCGTCCTTGAGCTCCACGAGGCGCTGAAGGTCCGCGATGAGCCGTTCCGCCTCGTCGAGACGGGTATTCATGTCGCTCAACTGCCGGCGCCTGGAGTCCACTTCCTGGAGGGCGAGATCGAGCTCGGCCCGGAGCCTTCGCTCTTCTTCCGTGCGCGTCGTCTCTTCGCTTCCGGGCGCGACTACCCGAAGCTCCGGCCCGGGCGCGTCTTCGCTCGCCTCGGCGAGCGCTGCCTCCTCCCCCGCGGCCGGCGGTGCCGGTACCGCCGGCTCCTCCGCGACCGGCTGCACGGCGGCCACCGTCTCCCCGGCGATGGCGGCGGCCCCGCTCGCACTTTCGGCGACCGCGTCTCCGGCGACGGGCGAGCGCAGATACACCTGCCAGGCGCCGTTCTGGCGGCGCACCTCCTCCATCGCGGAGGACTTGTCGTCGACGCCGATGTGCCCGGAGGTGGGGATCGTGAGCACCGTCCCCGCGCGCAGCGCGTTGACGTTCTCGACGGTGAACGCGTGCGGGTTGAGCGCGAGCATCGCGAGCATCATGCGCTGCACGCTGGTGCCTTCGGGCCGGAAGCGGCTCGCGAGCGACCACAGGGTATCCACCGCGCGAACCGGCCCGTAGGTGCCGAGGGTTTGCGCCGGCATCACGTCGAGCACGATGGTGTACTCGCGGATTACCCGTCCCCCGGACCACGCGCCTTCGATCAGCAGGGAGACGAAAGGGGCGTCAACCGGGTCGCGACCCGCGATCATGACGTGGGCGGGCTCCTCGCCTCCGGCGACCAGCTTGAACTCGAGCGAATCGAAATGAGAGAGATACGCAAGGCCCGCCTTCGAGAATTCGCTTGCGGCGGCGAGCCCCACCGCCAGATCCTGCTCCGCGTTCTCGGGCAGGTCGGACAGGGAGACACGGGCCAGGAGCGGCTCTCCGCGCAACGAGCCCACCTCGATGTCACCGAACTCCAGGGCCGACGCGCACGCGGCCGCGAGCAGCCAAAGTCCGCAGAAGAGCACCGCCGCTACTCGCTTCATGACGCAGATTCCTTTCTGATGCCGTCCACGGTCCTTATAGCGTCAGAGGTACTGCCTTACCAACATTTCCGCAATCTGCACGGTATTGAGTGCCGCGCCCTTGCGCAGGTTGTCCGATACCACCCAGAGGTCGAGTCCCCGGGGATGGGAAATGTCCTCGCGAATGCGACCGACGAACACTTCGTCCGCACCCCAGGCATGGGTCACCGGAGTCGGATAGGCTCCCGCCTCGCGCTCGTCGACCACCGCGACTCCGGGCGTCGCCTCGAGCAGGCGTCTCGTTTCCTCTGCGCTCGCCTTCTCACGCGTCTCTATGTGGACCGCTTCGGAATGGCCGAAGAATACCGGAACCCGCACCGCGGTGGCGTTTACGCGAATGCTCTCGTCACCGAGGATCTTGCGGGTCTCCCAGACGATCTTCATCTCCTCCCGGGTGTAGCCGTTGGCGAGGAACTCGTCACAGTGAGGCAGCGCGTTGAAAGCGATCGGGGTCGGGTACACGCTGCTCTCCACGCATCGCCCCTCCATGCGCGCGAGGGTCTGCGCGTTGAGCTCCTCGACGGCCTCGCGACCGGTGCCGGAAACTGCCTGGTAGGTGGCGACGTTGATCCGCTCGATGCCGAACCTGTCGTGCAGGGGCTTGAGCGCCACCACCATCTGGATGGTCGAACAGTTCGGGTTGGCGACGATTCCCCGTTCCCGGAAGTCCGCGAGGGCCCGCGGATTGACCTCCGGCACCACGAGCGGAATGTCGGGCTCGTAGCGGAAGCGCGAGCTGTTGTCGACCACCGCGCAGCCGGCCGCCGCCGCGCGAGGCGCGTACTCGCCGGCGACCCCCGACCCCGCCGAGAACAGCGCGATGTCCGCCTTGGAGAACTCGAAATCCTCCAGGGGAGTGACGGGGTGCGCGCGGCCCCGAAACTCCACTTCCCGGCCGGCCGAACGCCGGCTCGCCAACGGATAGAGGCACGAGAGCGGAAAGCGGCGCTCCTCGAGGATCGAGATCATCACCTCGCCCACTGCGCCGGTCGCCCCTACCACGGCCACGTTCATGCGGTTGTCCTTCACTTCGCGTTACCCTTCGATGCCTTGTTCAACTTCGATGACGAGGTCCCCCGAGCTACAGGGCCTCGCACACCGCCTCGCCCATTCGGCGTGTGCCGACCGTCTCGCCCTCTCCCCCACCGATGTCCGGAGTCCGAAGGCCCCGCTTCAGGACGCTGCCCACCGCCTCCTCCACGCGCCTCGCAAGCTCTTCCCTTCCGAGGGAGTGGCGCAGCATCATCGCCACGGAGAGGATGGCGGCGAGCGGGTTCGCCACACCCTTCCCGGCGATGTCGGGCGCGGCACCGTGAATGGGCTCGTAGAGACCCTTGCCCGACTCGTCCATGGACGCCGAGGGCAGCAGCCCGATCGAGCCGGTCAGCATGGAAGCCAGATCCGAGAGAATGTCTCCGAACAGGTTGCCGGTGACCACGACATCGAACTGGGAAGGCGCCCTCACGAGCTGCATCGCGGCATTGTCGACGTACAGGTGGCTGAGCGTCACATCGGGATAGTCGCCGGACACCCTCTCCGCCACCTCGCGCCACAGCTCGCTCGTCTCGAGCACGTTGGCCTTGTCCACCGAGCAGACCCGCCGCGCGCGCCCCGAGGCGATTCCGAAAGCGACTCGACAGATTCTCTCGATCTCGGATTCGCGGTACACCATGGTATTGAATCCTTCCCTCTCACCGTCCTGCGTGCGCTCGCGGATGCCGCGCGGCTGGCCGAAGTAGATGCCGCCGGTCAGCTCGCGCACGATGAGAAGATCGAGGTTTGCGACGACTTCGCGCCGAAGCGTCGATGCGCCGGCGAGGGAGGGGTAGAGCACGGCGGGACGGAGGTTGGCGAACACCCCGAGTTCCGAGCGCAGGCGCAGCAGGCCCTGTTCGGGTCGAAGGGGCCGATCGATGTTCTCCCACTTCGGTCCGCCGACCGCGCCGAGGAGAATCGCATCCGCCGACATTGCCGCGGCAAGGCTCGCGTCCGGAAGCGGATTCCCGTGGGCGTCCACGGCGGCTCCGCCGATGTCGGCGAACTCGAGATCGAGATCGATCGCGCCGCTCGAGCGCAGCGCTTCGAGCACCCGTATCGCTTCGCCCACGACTTCGGGGCCGATCCCGTCTCCGGGGAGAACGAGCACTTTCGCCACGGACTGCATCCTCCTCTCGTCACGGCGACGAAACAAAACGCTGCAGGGTATCGGAAGCGACAGGGTTCCGTCACCTTGCAAAGGACGATCCCACCCTCCGGGTGGAGTTAACATTGCCCGGACATGGAATCGACGAACCTCGACGAGGGTGGCCTCGAGCGCAGAAAACTCGCCACCGACATAAAGCGCTGGGGACGCGAGCTCGGCTTCGCACGAGTAGGGATTACCGGCACCCGCCTCGAGCAGGACGAGGCGCGTCTCCTCGCATGGCTCGACGATGGCCGCCACGGCGAGATGAGCTACATGCGCCGTCACGGCACCCGGCGCAGCCGCCCCGAAGCCCTTCGCCCGGGCACGCTCTGCGTGATCTCCGCCCGCATGGACTACTGGCCGGAGGACGCGGCGCCGCCCCGGTCGGTCCTCGAGGACGGCACTCGCGCCTACATTTCGCGTTACGCGCTGGGGCGGGACTACCACAAGGTGCTGCGGGGCCGGCTGCGCGCGCTCGCCGGGCGCATCGAGGCGGTGGTGGGGGATTTCGGCTACCGCGCCTTCGTGGACAGCGCGCCGGTGCTGGAAAAGGCGCTGGCCCGGAACGCGGGCCTCGGATGGATCGGAAAGCACACCAACCTGCTCTGCCGCGAATCGGGGTCATGGTTCTTCATCGGCGAGCTCTACACCGATCTGCCGCTGCCTGCGGACCGCCCCGCATCGGAGCACTGCGGGAGCTGCCGCGCGTGCATCGACGCCTGTCCGAGCGCGGCGATCACCGGTCCCTACCAGCTCGACGCCAGACGATGCATCTCGTATCTGACCATCGAGCTGCGCGGCAGCATCCCGGTGGAGCTCCGGCCCGCGATCGGGAACCGAATCTTCGGCTGCGACGACTGCCAGCTCGTGTGCCCATGGAACCGCTTCGCGTCACCCAGCGCCGAAGGGGACTTCAGGGTGCGGGGACGGCTCGACGACGCCAGCCTGTGCGAGCTGTTCCGATGGGACGAATCGACTTTCGACAAGGAGACCCGCGGGAGTGCGCTGCGGCGCGCGGGATACGTCGGCTGGCTGCGCAACATCGCGGTTGCGCTGGGGAATGCGCCCACCACCGACGCGGTGCTCGAAGCGCTCCGGTCGCGGCGGAATCACCCGTCGGCCGTGGTTCGCGAGCACGTGCGCTGGGCGCTCGAACGACACCGCGCCTGAGCCACGACGGCCCGCGCGAATCTGACCCGAGAAAGGAGACGAAGATGCATGACCTCGAGAAGGTGGTTTCGGAGGCCTTCGAGCGGCGAGGAGAACTCGGCCCCGACCGTGTGGAGGACGAGGTCCGGCACGCGGTGGAAGAAACCATGCACCGGCTGGACCGGGGAGACATCCGCGTGGCGGAACCCTGCGGGTCCGGCTGGCAGGTGCACGAGTGGATCAAGAAAGCGGTGCTTCTCTACCTCATCATCACCGAGACGAGAGTCATCGACGGGGGCTTCGCCAAGTACTTCGACAAGGTCCCGACGAAGTTCATCGACGACGATTCGGATACCCTGCTTCGACGCGGGGTGCGGGTAGTGCCGCCCGCGGTCGTGCGCCACGGTGCGCACGTCGCCCCCGGGGTGGTGCTGATGCCGAGCTACATCAACCTCGGCGCGTACGTCGACCGGGGAACGATGGTGGACACCTGGGCGACGGTCGGCTCATGCGCGCAAATCGGCAAGAACGTGCACCTTTCCGGAGGAGTGGGAATCGGTGGCGTCCTCGAGCCGCTGCAGGCGCGTCCGACCATCATCGAGGACAACTGCTTCATCGGAGCCCGCTCGGAAATCGTGGAGGGAGTCGTGGTCGAGGCGGGCGCCGTCATCTCGATGGGCGTCTACATCGGACAGAGCACGCGCATCTACAACCGGGAGACGGGGGAAGTCACATTCGGTCGAGTGCCGGCCGGATCGGTGGTGGTATCCGGCAACCTGCCATCGGACGACGGGCGCTACAGCCTGTACTGCGCGGTCATCGTCAAGCAGGTCGACGCACGCACCCGCGCCAAGGTGGGGATCAATGAACTGCTGCGGAGCGCCTGACGGGCGCTCCGGGCCGTTCCGAAAGGAAAGTGCCGGCGCAACGCATGCCGGCGGGGCTCCGATGACAAACCTTCAGCGGCGGCGTCTCAGTTGGCCATCTCCTTGAGTCCCTTGAGGGCCTGGATCTTCACCATCGTGCGTGCCGGCTTCGCCTTGAAAGTCATCTCTTCGCCCGTGAAAGGATTCTTGCCCTTTCTCGCTCTCGTTGCCGGCTTCCGAACCGTCTTGATCTTGAGCAATCCCGGCAGCGTGAACTGGCCGGCTCCACCCCGTCGTCTGAGATGCCGTCCGACGATGCGGCTCAGCTCGTCCATCACCACTCCCACTTCCCGTCTCGTCATCCCCGTCTCTGCCGCAAGCAGCGACAGAAGCTGCGTCTTGTTCAGTGGTTCGCTGATCGCACCCGCTCTGGCTTTCGGCATTTGCGCCCTCCTCCTTGGATTTGTCGATCGTTGGCAAGCACGGCGGTGGAGTCGCGCCGTTCCTCCCCCAATCCCAATCATAAGACAGGTAACATTGGGATTGCCAACTCCGAGCGGCATTTTCTTGCAATGCGTCGCGGCCGGGCCGGCAGCACCGGCGGGTGGGAGCGAGGCCCGTTGCATCGGGGAGCGTGACGCGTAAGATCGTCCCCGCCCCAAGCGCCGGCGCGCGCTTGGGGCCAAAGGCAATGACAGGGACGAGTAGCCGGTCGACTGCGGCCGCGAGCGATCGGGGGACGGTGCGAGCCCCGAGCCGGCGGGCCGGCGAAAATCACCCTCGAGCCGCTGACCGAAAGAACCTCGCGTTCGAGTAGGCTCAGCCGGCCGGCCCCCGTTATCGGGCCGGAGTGATGCCGTACTCCCTCCTTCCGGGTGCGGGTCACTCGCAGAGGCCGACGGCGCGAGCCGTCGACGATACCGGGTGGTACCGCGAATCCGGAAGGGCGCTCCAGGCCCCTGCTCCCCGATTCGCCCCGGACGCTTCCCGCGAAGCCGGCTCCCCGGGTCCCGAGTCGCTTCGCCTGAAGGGCCCGGGACCGGAGAACGAGATTGCACATGAATTTCGACGAAGTGAGCGGACGCTACGACGGGCCTCGTCTCGAGCGGGAAATGCTCGCGTACTGGCGCGAGCAGAACATCTTCGAGCGCAGCCAGGAGGAGTCGCGAGATCGGCCGCTCTTCGTCTGGAACGACGGCCCTCCGACCGCCAACGGCCGCCCCGGCATCCATCACGTGCTGGCGAGGACCTTCAAGGACATCTTCCCCCGCTACAAGCACATGCGAGGTTTCCACTGCCCCCGCAAGGCGGGCTGGGATACCCACGGCCTGCCGGTGGAGCTCGAGGTCGAGCGCGAACTCGGGCTGCGCGACAAGCGCGACATCGAGGCATACGGCGTCGCGGCCTTCAACACGCAGTGCCGCGAGTCCGTATTCCGTTACGTCTCCGACTGGGAGCGCATGACCGAGCGCATCGGTTTCTGGATCGACACCGACGACGCCTACGTGACCTACTCGAACGAGTACGTCGAGTCGTGCTGGTGGGTGCTGC
>JAJEAD010000019.1 GCA_022824305.1 Gammaproteobacteria bacterium
GGCGGCCGGCGCCCGCGCCGGCCGGCGGCGAGGGCTCGGGCGGCGGCCATGCCGGTGAGGCTCCGCGAAGCATGCCGGTGCGCCGCGGGTGCGGGTCGGCGTCCCGGGAGGGAGCGCGCGCTGGGTTGCGAGCTGCTTCAGGGCGCGTTGACCAGCGCGAGCGTGGTGTCGAGCATGCGGTTGGAGAAGCCCCACTCGTTGTCGTACCAGGCGCTCACTTTGACGAGCCGGCCCTCGAGCACCTTGGTGAGCGGGGCTTCGTAGGTGGACGAAGCGGGATCGTGGTTGAAGTCGATGGAGACCAGGGGCGCGTCGCTGTAGTTCAGGATGCCCGCGAGCGGCCCCTTCGAGGCGGCGAGGAGCACTTCGTCGACTTCCTCGCGGCTGGTGTCGCGCTCCGCGTTGAAGGTGAGATCGACGAGGGACACGTTCGCGGTCGGCACCCGGATGGCGTAACCGTCGAGGCGTCCGGCGAGCTCGGGCAGCACGAGCCCCACCGCCTTGGCCGCGCCCGTGGTGGTGGGAATCATCGACTGGGTGGCGGAACGGGCCCGCCGGAGATCGCCGTGGTACACGTCGGCGAGGACCTGGTCGTTGGTGTAGGCGTGCACCGTGGTCATCAGGCCCTGGCGCACGCCGATCTTGTCGTGCAGGGGAGCGACCAGCGGCGCCAGGCAGTTCGTCGTACACGAGGCATTGGAAATCACGCGATGCGAGGCGCGGAGCACGTGGTGGTTGACTCCGTACACGATGGTGGCGTCGACGTCGCTGCCGCCGGGGGCGGAGATGATCACCTTGTCCGCGCCCGCCTCGAGATGGCCGCTCGCCTTCTCCTTGCTGGTGAAGAGCCCGGTGGACTCGTGCACCACGTCGACGCCCAGCTCCCGCCAGGGCAGGCGGGCCGGGTTTCGCTCCGCGCAGACTTCGATGCGGTCGCCGTTCACGACGATGTTCCCGCCCTCGACCGACACCTCACCGGGGAAGCGGCCGTGCACCGAGTCGTAGCGGAGCAGGTGGGCGTTGGTTTCCGCGTCGCCGAGATCGTTGAGCGCAACCACCCGGATCTCGCCGGTGCGGCCGCTCTCGTACAGGGCGCGCAGGATGTTGCGGCCGATGCGTCCGAAGCCGTTGATGGCAACCTTGATGGTCATGGCACCTCCTCGTTCCTTGCCAGCGCCGGCGATTGCGCCACGGGAGCGGAGCCCTCGCCGCCGCGAGTCTGCGCGAGCGCGGCCAGCACCTCGCTCGCCACGTTGCGCGCGGTGAATCCGAAATGTTCGAAGAGGTCTGCGTAGGGGGCCGACTCTCCGAACGTGTCGAGGCCGACGATGCGTCCCGCCGGACCGACGTACTTGTGCCACAGTCCGGTGGCGCCCGCCTCCACCGCCACCCGCGCGGAGACGCGGGAGGGCAGCACCGCCTCCCGATATTCGGAATCCTGCGCGTCGAAGACGTCGGTCGAGGGCATCGACACGACGCGGCAGCCCACTCCGTCCGCCTCGAGGGATGCGGCCGCCTGCATCGCGATGTCCACTTCGGAGCCGGTCGCGATCACGATGGCGTCCAGGGAGCCGGCGGCGTCGCGAAGCACGTAGCCTCCGCGCGCGATCTGCGCGATCCGGGCCGCGCTTCGCTCCTGGTGCGGCAGGGTCTGGCGGGAGAAGAGCAGGCTGGTCGGCCCGTCCCGGCGTTCCACCGCGTGGCGCCAGGCGACGGTGGACTCCACCGCGTCGCAGGGCCGCCAGACCGACATGTTGGGCATGAGCCGCAGGCAGGCCGCCTGCTCCACCGCCTGGTGGGTGGGGCCGTCCTCGCCGAGCCCGATGGAATCGTGCGTGTACACGAAGACGCAACGTATCTTCATGAGGGCGGCCATTCGGAGCGCGTTGCGCGCGTACTCCGAGAACATCAGGAAGGTGCCGGCATAGGGGATGAAGCCCCCGTGCAGCGCGATGCCGTTCGCGATCGCCGACATGCCGAACTCGCGCACTCCGAAGTAGATGTAGTTTCCGCCCGGCTCCTCGCGGCTCTGAGGCAGCGATCCGGACCACTTGGTCAGGTTCGAGCCCGTGAGGTCCGCGGAACCGCCGATGAGCTCCGGCAGGGCCGGTCCGATGCCCTCCAGGGCATCCCGGGAGGCGTTGCGCGACGCGATGCTTCGGGCGGTCCGTGAGACCTTCGAGACGAGTGTTTCGCAGATCCGCTCCCAGTCCTCGGGCAAGTCGCCCCGCATGCGGCGCTCGAGCTCGGACGCGAGCTGCGGGAACGCATCCCGGTAGGCTTCGATGCGCGCACGCCACTCGTCCTCGGCCCGCTGCCCCCGCTCGCGGGCATCCCACCCCGAGTAGATGTCATCGGGAACGAAGAAGGGCTCGTGGGGCCAGCCGATGGCCTCCCGGGCGCCCGCGATCTCTTCCTCTCCGAGCGGGGCGCCGTGGGTGGCGGCGGTCCCCTGCCGGGTGGGGGCGCCCCAGCCGATCACGGTGCGGCAGCAGACGAGGGAAGGGCGGTCGCCGCTCTCGCGCGCCTCGCGGAGCGCCGCGTGCACCGCGCGCCAGTCATGACCGTCCACCCCCTCCTGCACGTGCCAGCCGTAGGCGCGAAAGCGCATGGCCGTCTCGTCGGTGAACCAGCCCGCGACCTCTCCGTCGATGGAGATGCCGTTGTCGTCGTACACGAGGATGAGCTTGCCCAGTCCGAGGGTGCCCGCGAGCGAGCAGGCCTCGTGGGAGATGCCTTCCATCAGGCACCCGTCACCCGCGAAGACGTAGGTGGAGTGGTCGACGACCCGGTGGCCCTCCCGATTGAAATGCGCCGCGAGCGCGCGTTCCGCGAGCGCCATGCCCACCGCGTTGGCGATGCCCTGCCCGAGCGGCCCGGTGGTGGTCTCCACTCCGGGGGTGTAGCCGAACTCGGGATGCCCGGGGGTCATCGAATGGAGCTGGCGGAAGTTCCGGATCTCGTCCATGGGCAGCGCGTAGCCGCTGAGGTGCAGCAGGGCGTAGTGCAGCATCGAACCGTGGCCGTTGGAGAGCACGAAACGGTCCCGGTCCGGCCAGGCCGGGTTGGCGGGGTTGTGCGCCAGGAAGTCGTTCCACAGCACTTCCGCGATGTCGGCCATCCCCATCGGCATCCCCGGGTGCCCCGACTTCGCCCGCTGCACGGCGTCCATGGCCAGAGCGCGCACTGCGTTGGCGAGTTGTCTGCGTTCAGGCATCGGACATCGGGGACTTGCGCAAGAGGAAGAGGGGCGGAGCCTGCGCCGCGGCGCCCCGGGCGCGCTTCGCCGAATCGCTCACCGGCGCGAGGCCGCCCGAATGGCGCGCGGGCCGGACGCCAGCCGGGCAAGAGCCGGAGAAAGACGGCGGCGCTTCGGGAGCGCGGATCCTAAGCGGCCTCCCGGGCCGGGTAAAGGCCGGCGCCCATCCCCTTCGTGAAAGGCCTCGAGCGGGCACGGCCCGCTACCGCGAGCGGATCGGCGTCCGCAGTGGGAAATCGGTGAAACAGGGCGGCTCGAGCGAGGGTGGACGGCGCCGACATCCTGCTAGACTAGCGCGCTTTTCCGGGCAGCTCGTTAGAGGGGAATCCATGGCAGCGGGACGGCTCATCACCTCGGAATCGGTGTCCGAGGGTCATCCGGACAAGATGTGCGACCAGATCTCGGACGCCGTTCTCGACGCCGTGCTCGAGCAGGACGCGCGCGGCCGCGTCGGGTGCGAGACGATGGTCAAGACGGGCATGGTCATACTCGCAGGCGAGATCACGACCAGCGCCGGCATCGACTACGAGGACCTGGTCCGCGACCTCGTCATCGGCATCGGCTACGACAACCACGACGTCGGATTCGACGGCCGCACCTGCGGTGTGCTGAACCTCATCGGCCGGCAGTCCCCCGACATCGCCCAGGGCGTCGACGAGAGCGACGACCACGAGCAGGGGGCGGGCGACCAGGGCATGATGTACGGCTACGCGACGGACGAGACCGACGTGCTCATGCCCGCGCCCATCACCTACGCGCACCGCCTCGTGCGCCGGCAGTCGGAAGTGCGAAGGAGCGGGAAGCTGCCCTGGCTGCGCCCGGACGCGAAGAGCCAGGTGAGCTGCCGCTACGAGGACGGGCGGCCCACCGGAGCCGATGCGGTGGTGCTCTCCACCCAGCACGCACCGGACGTGGAGTACGAGGACCTGAAGGAGGCGGTGATGGAAGAGATCATCCGCCCCGTGCTCCCGGAGTCGTGGCTGCGCCAGGACACCCTCTTCCACATCAATCCGACCGGGCGCGTCGTCACCGGTGGCCCGGTCGGCGACTGCGGCCTGACCGGGCGCAAGATCATCGTCGACACCTACGGGGGAGTCGGCCGGCACGGCGGCGGCGCCTTCTCCGGCAAGGACCCCTCGAAGGTGGACCGCTCCGCCGCCTACGCGTGCCGCTACGTCGCGAAGAACCTGGTGGCGGCGGGGCTCGCGAAGCGTTGCGAGGTCCAGGTCTCCTACGCGATCGGCGTCGCGGAGCCCACCTCGGTGAGCATCGAGGCCTTCGGGACCGGAGCGGTGAGCGACGGGCGGCTGGGCGAGCTGGTGCGCGCCCACTTCGACCTGAAGCCCGCGGGCATCGTCCGGATGTTCGACCTGCTGCGCCCCATGTATCGCAAGACCGCGGTGTACGGGCACTTCGGGCGGGAGGACGAGGACTTCCCGTGGGAGCGCACCGACAAGGCGGAGGCGTTGCGCGAGGACGCCGGCCTCCGGTAGCCGGCGAGAGAGCCCGGCGCGGCGGCGAGGGTACGATGCGCGCCGCGCCGCACCACGCGCGTGAGCGCAAGGCAGGGACCACGGGCCCGCGCGCCTCGAGCGAAGCGGGTCATGCGAGGAGCACAGTGAACGCAGACTACTACGTGGCGGACCTCGGCCAGGCCGAGTGGGGACGCAAGGAGATTCGCATCGCCGAGCACGAGATGCCCGGCCTCATGTCGGTGCGCGAGGAGTACGCGCAGGCGCAGCCGCTCGCCGGCGCGCGCATCGCGGGATCGCTGCACATGACGGTGCAGACCGCGGTGCTGATCGAGACCCTGACCGCGCTCGGCGCCGAAGTGCGCTGGGCCTCCTGCAACATCTTCTCGACCCAGGACCACGCGGCGGCGGCGATCGCGGCCCGCGGCATCCCGGTGTTCGCCTACAAGGGGGAGAGCCTCGAGGAGTACTGGGACTTCGCCCACCGCATCTTCGACTGGGGCGAGGGCCGCACCGCGAACATGATCCTCGACGACGGCGGCGACGCCACCCTGCTCGTGATGCTGGGGGCGCAGGCGGAGCGCGAGCGCGAGCGCATCGCGGCGCCGGGCAACGAAGAGGAGGAGGCGCTCTTCGCGGCGATAGGCGCGCGCCTCGACGCCGAGCCCGGGTGGTACGCCCGCGCGCTCGCCGAAATCCGCGGGGTGAGCGAGGAGACCACCACCGGCGTGCACCGCCTCTACGCGATGGCGAAGGCAGGGGAGCTGCCCTTTCCCGCGATCAACGTCAACGACTCCGTGACGAAGTCGAAGTTCGACAACCTCTACGGCTGCCGCGAGTCGCTCGTGGACGGCATCAAGCGGGCCACGGACGTCATGATCGCCGGCAAGACGGCGGTGGTCTGCGGCTACGGCGACGTCGGCAAGGGCTGCGCGCAGTCCCTGCGAGGGCTGGGCGCGTCGGTGTGGGTGACCGAGGTCGACCCGATCTGCGCGCTGCAGGCGGCGATGGAAGGCTTCCGGGTGGTCACCATGGAGGAGGCCGCGCCGGTCGCCGACATCTTCGTCACCGCGACCGGCAACCTCCAGGTCATCACGCTGGAGCACATGCGGGCGATGAAGAACGAAGCCATCGTGTGCAACATCGGCCACTTCGACTCCGAGATCGACATCGTGGGCCTGCGCAACCACGTCTGGGAGAACGTCAAGCCGCAGGTGGACCAGGTCGTCTTTCCCGACGGCAAGCGCCTGACGGTGCTCGCGGAGGGGCGCCTCGTCAACCTCGGCTGCGCCACCGGCCACCCCAGCTTCGTCATGTCCTGCTCCTTCACCAACCAGGTCCTCGCCCAGATCGAGCTCTGGCAGCATCCGGAGCGCTACGGCAACGAGGTCTACGTCCTGCCCAAGCACCTCGACGAGAAGGTGGCCCGGCTGCACCTCGGCAAGCTGGGGGCGACCCTGACCGAGCTCCGCCCCGACCAGGCGCAGTACATCGGAGTGCCGGTGGAGGGCCCCTTCAAGCCCGAGCACTACCGCTACTGAGAGGCGCCGGGGGCGCTATCCGCCCTCGCAAGGGACATCTCGCGGGGAGGCCACGCCGGGTGCGGTGCGTGCGGGGGCTCGCGGGCGGCCGGAGGGGCACCGCGCTGTACGCGGGAGGCGTCGCCCTGTAGGCGCACCCCGCATGAAGAGCGAGCCCGCGGCGGCGCGCCGGAAGGCTCCCGGTCGCATGATTCGCCGTGGTTCCCGCCGCGCTCCTCACTAGGATTCGTGGAGTCGAATTCCTGGAGAGGGTATCGAGTGGGAGCCGCCCCTGTTCTCGATTGTCGTTTCTCGCCGACGCTCCCGCAGCGCGGCGCGCGTCGCTCCGTCCTGCGGCCGGAATGCGCCCGCCGCCGGCTCCTGGCCACCGCCTTCGCGGCCGCGTTCTCCACCGGGTGCCAGGTCCCGCCGCCGGACAGCGGGGAAGTGCCCCTCACCGGACACATCTCGCAAGGGCAGTGGCTTCCCCTGCCTGCCTCGACGAGTCCGGTGACGGGGTCGCCGCCGCCCGCGCCCGTCGATTCGGAGGCCCGAACGGAATCGCCCCCGGAGACCTATACGGTGGTGGTGGACCAGGTTCCCGTCGAGGAGCTGCTCTTCGCCCTCGCTCGCGACGCCGAGATCAACGTCGACGTGCACCCCGACATCTCCGGGCGGGTCACCCTGAATGCGGTGGACCAGACGCTTCCCCAGCTCCTCGACCGGATTTCCCACCAGGTGAGCCTGCGCCACGAAATGAGGGGGGACAGCCTGCTGATCCTTCCCGACCGTCCCTTCCTGCGCGCGTACCGGCTCGACTACGTGAATGTCGCGCGCGACACCACGAGTGGCACGCGAACCACGACCGCAGTTGCGACACCCGCGGGTGGCGCTTCGGAAAACGCGTCCGCCACCGAGGTAGTCAACGTGTCCAGCAGCAGCGTGTGGGCGACCATTACCTCGACGCTTCGCGAAATCGTTCAGCCCTCCGCCGGACCGGCCGCGTCCGACTCGCGGGAGACGGTCGTCGCCAGCCCGGAGAGCGGGGTCATCATGGTGCGCGCAACGGCGCGGCAGCACGATCAGGTCCGGGCCTATCTCGATGCGGTCGCGGCCGGCCTGCAACGGCAAGTGCTGATCGAGACCTCCATCGTCGAGGTCAATCTCGGCGATCGCTTTCAGGCCGGAGTCGACTGGAGGAGCCTCGTCGAGAGACTCGGCGTCTCCGTCCGAAGCGCCACCGGCGGCGCGATTGCGCCGTCATCGGCAGGGGTGACCGGACTTCTCCTCGACTACACAACGGAGAGTGACGGCATGGATCTCTCGGTGGTCCTGCGTCTCCTCGAGAGCTTCGGTCATACCCGCGTCCTCTCCAGTCCCAAGCTCATGGCGCTCAACAACCAGACCTCGGTGCTCAAGGTGGTGGACAACGAGGTCTACTTCAGCGTCGACATCAAGGAAGAAAAGGACGCGGAGACCGGAGACGTCACGCAGGAAGTCACGAGCACCGTGAACACGGTGCCGGTGGGACTGGTGATGAACGTCACTCCCCATGTGAGCGATGACGATTCGGTGTCCCTGAACATCCGACCCACCATCACCCGGATTCGCGAATTCGTGAACGATCCGGGGGTGGCGATCGCCGCCGCTCGCCTTGGCGCCGGAACCGGCGCCGCCGTCGTCAACCGGGTGCCGGTAGTGCAGGTGCGCGAGACGGAGACCATGATGCGGGTCGAGAGCGGCCAGGTCGCAGTCCTCGGGGGGTTGATGCAGGAGCGACGGTCGAGCCGGGACGACGGCGTGCCGGGAATCCGTCGGTTGGGCTTCCTCGCCCCTCTCCTGGGATATCGGGACCGGCAACTCACGAAGACCGAGCTCATCATTTTCCTTCGGGCAACGGTCGTTCGCGCCCCGAGCATCGAGTCCGACTTTCGAGACTATCGCCATCTCCTGCCCGGCGGCGGGCACCCGCGTGGGCGGCTGCCGGCGCCGCCGGATCCCATGGTGTTCGGAGCGATTCCGTGAAGGAGTCCTCGGCTCCCGCAGTGACCGTCCGCCCGATCCCCGGCGAGGATTCCAGAGTCGAAGGCACGAAGGGTGGCCGGATTGGGGAGTTGCTCGTCGCACGGGGAGCGGTCAGCGAGGACCAGGTGCGAATCGCGCTCACCGAGCAGCGGCGGGCGCGGCCCCGGGAGCCCCTCGGGCGCATCCTGGTGCGTCTCGGATTCGTCACCGAGGCGCTGATTCGCGACGTGCTCGGCGGTGCCCTGGGCTGCGACAGTGTCGATCTCGCACAGGCGGTCATCGACAGCGAGATCCTGGCGGTGATCCCGGAACACCTGGCACGGCGTCATAGGATCCTGGGGCTCTCCCGAGGCTCGAGTGCTCTCACCGTGGCCATGGAGGATCCCTTCGACGTGATCGCCCTCGACCAGGTGCGGGCCTGCGCGGGAGCCGACGTCGAGCTCCGGCCGGTACTGGCGGGCGCCGCCGAGCTCGACGCCGCCATCGATCGCTTCTACGGATTCGAGCTGTCGATCGATGGAATCCTTCGGGAGATGGAGACCGGAGAAATCGATGAACGTTTTCTCCAGATCCACGCCGACCCCGAGTTCCGTCAGCCTCTCGTACGCCTCGTCAACGCGCTTCTGTGCGATGCCGTGAAGCGCGAGGCGTCGGATATCCACCTCGAGCCGGAGCGTGACTTCCTGCGCGTGCGCTATCGAATCGACGGAGTGCTCCGTCAGATTCGCAGCCTGCATCGCAGCTACTGGTCCGCGATCGCGGTAAGAGTGAAGGTGATGGCGGGAATGAACATCGCCGAGGCCCGGGCGCCTCAGGACGGCCGAATCTCCCTCGCGGTCTCGGGCCGGAGCATCGACTTTCGGGTTTCCTCTCTGCCGACCACCTACGGAGAGAACATCGTGCTCCGGGTGCTTGACCGTGAGAAGGGCATCGTTTCCCTCGAGAGCATGGGATTCGCCCCTCGGCAGCTCGCCACCCTCCGCCTGATGCTGGCTCGGCCGCAGGGGATCATGCTGGTGACGGGGCCGACCGGAAGCGGCAAGACCACCATGCTCTATTCGATGCTCAGCCATCTCAACTGCGAACGGCGAAACATCATGACGCTCGAGGATCCGGTCGAGTATCCGATGCGGATGATCCGCCAGACTTCGGTCAACGAAGCGGTGCGTCTCACTTTCGCCGACGGAATCCGCAGCATGATGCGGCAGGACCCCGACGTCATCCTGGTCGGAGAGATCCGGGACCACGAAACCGCTCTGATGGCCTTTCGCGCGGCCATGACCGGCCACCAGGTGTTCGCGACGCTGCACACGAACTCGGCGGTGGGGGCGATACCGCGCCTGGTGGACGCCGGAATCGCGCCCGGAATCATCTCCGGCAACGTCATAGGAGTGCTCGGAATGCGCCTGGTGCGCCGGCTCTGTGCCTTGTGCAAGAGCCGCCATCAGCCCTTGCCGGCGGAGCGGCCAGGGGACGGCTCGCACGATTCCGGCGAAATCGTGCCCTCGTACCGGTCATCCGGGTGCGAATCATGCGACCACAGCGGCTACCGGGGGCGGCTGGCGGTTCTCGAAGTGCTGCGATTCGATGCGATCCTCGACGAGCTCGTGGCGCGTCACGCAACCGGCCCCGAGCTGCTCGAGGCCGCAAGAGCACGAGGCTTCTCGACGATGGCGGAGGACGCCATCAGGCGCGTGCGCGCGGGCGAAACCAGCCTGGACGAGGTCTCGCGGGTGCTGGATGTGAGCGACCTGGGGGATTGCCGGTGCCCCTGATGCGGTATCGGGCAATGGATGCACGCGGCCGGGTATCCCGGGGCTGCATCGAAGTCGAGGATCCCCAGCACCTCGAGCGGCGTCTCGCGCTCATGAACCTGGAGCTCATCGATGCAATCGAGACGCCAAGGAGAAACGGCACCCGGAGAGTCCGGGCGGGTCGCCGCGAGCTCATTCACTTCTTCTTCGCTCTCGAGCAACTCCTCCGCGCCGGGGTGCCCGTGCTCGACGCTCTCGCCGATCTGAGGGACAGCGCCGCCAACGCGACCCTTCGAGCCCTGGTGGCCAGCCTTGCGGAGTCGATCGAATCGGGCAGGACGCTCTCCGAGGCGATGAGGGGTATGCCGCGGACCTTCGATGCGGTGTTCGTCGGGCTGGTCGAAGCGGGTGAGTCGAGTGGAAACGTGGAAATCGTCCTCCGCGATCTGACCGAGAACCTCAAGTGGCAGGACGAGCAGGCGGCGAAGATTCGAAAGCTGCTCGCCTATCCTGTTTTCGCCGGAGGCGTGCTCGTGGCGGTGATGATCTTCCTGATGACCGCACTGGTCCCACAGCTCGTTTCGTTCATCGCCATGACGGGGCACGACCTTCCCGCTCACACCCGGATCCTGATCGCGACCTCCGAGTTCTGCGTCCACCACTGGCACATCCTGGTCCTCGCGCCGCCGGCGCTCGTCGGCGCTTGCGTGATATTGGCGAGGACGAGTCCCGCCGTTCGCTTCGCGATCGATGGCTTGAAGCTCGCGGCATGGGGAGCCGGTCCGATTCTGAGGAAAGTCATCCTTGCCCGTTTCGCGAACTACTTCGCCTTGATGTACGCGTCCGGCATCGACGTGCCCGAGTGCATTCGCATCTGCGAAGGCATCGTCGGCAACCGGGTCGTCGCGAAGGCGACCCGTCGCGCCCGGCGCCGAATCGCAGAAGGAGCGGGAGTAAGCGAGAGCTTCGAATCCTCGGGACTCTTTCCCCCGCTCGTCCTGCGCATGCTGCGGGTGGGCGAGAGCACCGGCGCGCTCGACCGTTCGCTTCGAAGCGTGAGCTATTTCTACGAACGCGATGTACAAGCGGCCGTCGACCGCTTGCAGACGGTGCTCGGTCCGGCCCTGACCCTGGTTCTCGGCACCATGCTCTTCTGGATCATCGTTTCCGTGATCGGACCGATCTACGGCGCGATTACGAGCATCGAGTTCTGAGTTGTACTGAAGCCGCAATGATTCGCCGACTTCCTGGCTGGCGGACGACAATCCGTTCGCGATATCGGGCGGTGCTCCCTCGAGCCGCTTCGCGCCACTTTCCGCTACGACTTCGGCGTCTCTCGCTTCGTACGATCCACGACCACGGCATCCTGGCGCCCGAAACCACCCAACGCCGAAGAAACTCGACGCTTCGCATCGGGTGCCGCGAGTTCCGATGATCTCCGCCGCCTCGAGTGACCGGTTCCAGGTCCCCTCGCCCGATCCTGCGTCCAAGGGATTCCGCCGCTTCCTGCCCATCGACCTCGGCAAACCTGGACGCGCGGGGACGAGGCGCTCCGGGGCGCAGGCCGGCGCATTCGGACTCTTCCGCCTCTTTCCTGCATTGGGGAGAGCCGATCGAGGCGCCCGCAGGATCTTCCTGGTGTCCGGCGAGACACTCGCCGCCTATCACTGGCGCCGGGGCAGCTCTGCACCTCCGATTCGCTTCGAATCGAATGCGGAGGGGCTCGAGCGCTTCTCGGCGCACGTCGCGGAACTGCCGACCGAGCCGGTCCATGTACTCGTGGACTTCGTCGAGGAGGAGTTCCGCGAGGACTCGCTTCCCCGCCTGATCGGTCCCGAGCGCCGGGCCCTCATTCAGGCCCGCCGCAAACGCCTCTTCCGCGATCCCACCTGGGGTTGCTCGCTTCACCGGGGGCGGATCCGGGACGGAGCGCGGGAGGACCGAATCCTGTTCACCGCGCTCACTCGACCGGAGATTCTCACGCCCTGGCTGGATGTGATTGCGCGGAATCGGGTTCCGCTGGCGGGAGTCCATTCGCTGCCTCTATTGACGGAGCGCTTGCTGAGCCGGATTCCGGTCGATGCTTCGCCTGCGCTCGTTGTGACCTGGCAGAGCGCGGGGGGACTTCGTCAGACGCTGATCGTCGACGGCAAGGTTGAGCTCTCGCGGCTCGCAGTGCCGCCGCCGCTGGAGGATGACGAGCAGGCGCTGTATGTGCTGAGCGAGGTCGAGAAGCTGCGCCGGTATCTCGAACGGCGCCGTCCCGCCGAAAGGGAAGATCCGCTGCCGGTGTACATCGTGGCGAATCCGGTTCTTTCGCAAGCGATCGAACGCCACGCTCCCGCAAGCGCCGCTGTACGCTACCGCCTCGTGTCGCTGTCCGGGCTGGGCCACCGGCTGGGAATCGGAGATGCCCGGAGTCTGGTCTGGAGCGACTCTCTCTTCGTCGCGACTCTGGCCTCGCACATCCCCGGGCACCAGTACGCTCCCGCACGATTGGTCCGGAACTACCTGCTGCATCGGGTTCGCGGGGGGCTCAGGAGGATGAGTCTCCTGCTGTTCATTGCCGGACTCTTCGGAAGCGCATCTGGTCTCGCCGGCGGGTTCGGCGCAGGAAGCCTCGCGGCATCCCTTGACTTTCAGACTGCGCTCTACCGGCAACGCTACGATGAAGCGAGGCGACGCCTGCCGGCGACTCCGGTCGAACTGCCGGCCATGCAGTTCGCGGTCGAGACCGCAAGGGGACTTATCGAAGCCCGGACCTTGCCGGGCCCGGCCCTGCTCGCGCTGAGTCGAGTCCTCGACCGGCACCCGGAATCACGCATCGAGAGCATTGACTGGGGAGTGGAACCGGACGGCGGACCACCGGCATCGAGAGCGAGGGCGGATCATGTCCTTGCGGCGCAGCCGCCGGCCGGAGGGGAAGTACTCGAATCCGGCCCTTCTCTCCATCAGCTCGCGGAGATTCACGGCCGCATCGAGCCCTTCGACGGCAACTTCCGCCATGCTCTCGAGCAGGTCGGCGCACTCGCCGACTCCCTGCGCTCCCTTCCCGGCTCAGCCGGTGTGGACGTGCTTTCCCTGCCGCTGGACATCACTTCCGGAGCGAGTCTGCGGGGTGATGCGGGAGCCAGGGCCGGCGCCACGGAAGCGCCGTTCGCGCTGCGCTTGCGGTGGAGTCCTCCCCGTCCGACCTCGATGGGCCATGCGACGACTCGCGTCGGCGACGAGAAGCCGATCCCGGGTCGCGCGGCGCCCCCCGGATGATGCTCAGGTGAAGGGAATGGACCTCGTCGATTGGAAGGGGTTCCGCGTTGCCCTCGCTCTCTTCGTGCTTGCGCTCGGGGCGAGCGCCTCGATGTTCGAAGGCGCTCGCCACTATCAGGGCACGGAGGAAGCTCGGCTCGAGGCCAGCACGCTCGCTCTTCGCGAGAGCAGAGACAGGTTCCGCTTCATGGACGAGGAGGAACGTCTGATTGCAGCTTTGACGCCTCGTTACCGGGCTCTGGAGGCTGGCGGCATCGTCGGGCCGGAGTCGCGTCTCGACTGGGTGGAAGCGTTGCGCTCAGCGTCCCGCCGCCTGGCCCTGCCCGAGCTTCGCTACGCGCTGGGCACTCAGGAGCAGCTCCCGGCGGAACGAGCCGCGCAGAGCGCCATGTTCGGGGTCCACCGTTCGGTCATGGAGCTTCACCTCGGACTGTTGCACGAAGAGGATCTGCTTCGACTCGTCGATCTGGTCGAGGTCGAAGCGCGAGGTCTGTTCAGTGTTTCGAGCTGTCACATCCGGCGAGCGGGAGAGGATTTCGTTCAGCATCCCGGCGCGCTCAATCTTCGGGCAGCGTGCGTTCTCGAGTGGTTCACGATGCGCCCCGCGGGAGCCGGCCCATGAGGCGTGCTCAGCGCAGGCTCCGATACGTGGGCTTGTCGCTCGTCGCTTCGTGTCTGCTGGTTGCAGCCCCGGATGCCGCCGCTCTGGGGCGACTCTTCAGCACCCCTCAGGAGCGGGCGCACCTCGATGCCATGCGCCGACGCGCGGAGCACGGGCCGCCGGGCGGGGATGAAATGCAGGCGGAGCAGGCGCCGGATTCCGCCCGCCTAAGGGTGGACGGCCTGGTGGTGAGGGAACATGGCCCCGGTTCCGTGTGGATCAACGGCGAGTGGGTGAGTCGCGACGGCCAGACCCGCGAGGGCATCAGGGTGCTCGGAGAGGCGGGTGGTCGGGTGAAGATCCTGCTACCCCACGGCAGCGCCGCCGTCCGGCTCAAGGCGGGGCAGCACGTGGATCTCGCGACCGGGACAGTGCGCGACGCCTATGAGACGGATGAGACCCTGGCGCCCGCTTCGGGACTGCCGTCCAGTGACCGCTCGGGTGCTCTCGGCCCTTGAAAAGGACTTGCGTTGCCGCTCCGGTCGCGGCACCCGCTGCCGGGGCCGAAGGTCCGCCCGCCAGACGGAGCTCCGCCGGCGGCTTCACGCTGATCGAAACAGCGATCGTGATCGGGATCATCGGCCTGCTGCTCGGTGCGATGTTGCCCACGCTCTCCACGCGCTACGAGCTCACCCGCCTCCGGCAGGCCCGTGCCGATCTCGCCAAGGCCGAGGAAGCCCTCTACGGCTTCGCCCTCACGCACGGACGCTTGCCCTGTCCGGACACCGCCGGAGACGGAGCCGAGGATCGGGAGTCCGGAAGCTGCCGGGCCGAGGAAGGCGTGTTGCCGTCGGGCGATCTCGGGGTCGCCCGCGTCGACCCCTGGGGGAACGACTACCGGTACCGCGTGGACGCGGCCTTCGCCGACGATGTCGACGGTACGGGCTGTGGCCCCGCGAGGGTCGGGGCCTCCTTCACCCTCTGCTCGGAAGGCAGGATTCGCATTGCTGACAGTGCTCGCGGAGGGGCGGTGATCGTCGCTCGGGGCATCCCCGCCGTCGTGTTCTCTCGGGGATTCAACGAAGGAGACCCTCAGGCGGCGCTGTCACCCGACGAATTGGAGAATCGGAGCGATTGCAGCGGCACCTCTCCACAACCTTGCGATCCCGACCTCTACATCTACCACGAGCCGACCCGGGCGCAGGGGGAGGAGTTCGACGACATGGTGATCTGGCTGTCTCCGCATGTACTCAAGAACCGGATGGTCCAGGCCATGAAGTTGCCCTGAGGATTCGACGCGGCGGGCTCCGGGTCGACGGTCCCGGGCGCTTCGGGCCTACGTCGGAACAGCCCGGAGCGATTGCGCGCGGCGCGCGACGCCATAGGCTTTTCGAAGTCCCGTACGGAGGCCACCCGGTTTCCCGGATCGGGGATGAGATCGAAGGCCGGCCGGCCGGCGGCAAGGAAGTGAAGGGCAGGGAAATGGGAATGCACCCGCACGCAACGCAACGATTTCCGGCTTCGGGTCGGGAGCAGGGTGTCGGTCGCGGGCCGCGGGCAAGGCGAGTCCGCGATGCGGCGCCCGCGGCGTCCATGGGTGGTCGCGTCCTGCGCTGCGTCGCCTTCTACACTCTGCTGGAGGCGTGGCGCGGCCGTCTCCCGGTTCTGGTGGCGGTGTCTCTCGGCGTGGCCTTCGCCCTTTCGGCAATCGGAGAAGCGATGGCGACAGGCGAGGCGCTCTCCACCCGGATCCTGCTGCTGGGCGCGATGCTTCGCGCGTTCATGGTGCTCACGCTCGCTTTCTTCGTCGTGACGAGTGTCGTGCGCGAGGAAAACGACCGGGTCGTGGAAATGGTCTTCTCGCAGGCTTGCCCACGTTCCGACTACTACTTCGGCAAGCTCGCCGCGTGCGCCGCGCTTGCCGTCGTTCTCGCCGGACTCTGCGGACTCTGTCTGCTCGTGCACGCGCCGATGCGCGCGGTGGCGCCGTGGGCGGCTTCTCTCTCGCTCGAGCTGTGGATGGTCTCGGCCGCCGGCTTGTTCTGCGTCCTCACCTTGCGTCACGCGCTCTCCGCCCTGCTCGCGGTGCTCGCCTTCTACGTGCTCGGACGCAGCATCGGCGCCCTCAGGCGCCTCAGCGAAAGCCCGCTGACCGAGTCGGCGGACTGGATGGAATACACGGTGGATGCCTTCGTGACCTTCCTCTACTACCTCCTTCCGGATCTCGGCCGCTACGCATCCGCGGACTGGCTCGTGTATCCCCCCGATGGTTTCGCGGAAGCGCCGTCGCTCGCCGTGCAGGCCGCGATATGGGTGGCGCTGGTTTCCGGGGCGGCTCTCTTCGACCTGTATCGCCGCAACCTGTGAAGTCCCGACCCGTCGCCCGCGTGCCCCGGTTAGCGCTCGCCTTGCTCGCAGGATCGCTCGCCGCGCAGCTCGCGGTGTGCGCCGGCACCGCTCTGCCCGCTCCGTCCGCGCCAGTGCTCTATCCCCCTCCCGCGGGTCCCGCGTTGCGGGTGGCGGCGGGTGGTGAGCCGGCGGCCCTCGCCCGCGGGCTGATGCTCTGGCTGCAGGCCTTCGACTACCGCGGCGGCGCCAGCCATGCCCTCCTCGACCTCGACTACGGAACGCTCGTCGAGTGGCTCGATCGAATACTCGGCCTGGATCCACGCAGCGAGTATCCCCTGCGCGCGGCGGCGCTCGTGTACGCGAACGTGCGTTCGCACGAGAGAGTGCGCTCGATGTTCGACTTCGTCCACGCGAAGTTCCTCGAGGATCCGAATCGCCGCTGGCGATGGCTTGCCGTGGCTGCGCTCCTGGCCCGTCACCGTCTGGGCGACCGGCCACTCGCGCTCAAGTACGCGCTCGCGCTCACGGAACACGGCGCCGGCCCCATGGTGGCGGCCTGGGCCCGGGACATGAGCCTCGGTCTGCTGCGGGAGTCGGGAAAGGAGCGGGATGCAGCGGCGTTGGCGCGGCGTCTGCTCGAGAGCGGCCGCGTGACGGCGCCCCACGAGGTCCGCTACCTGAAACGCGAATTCCCTCACGCGTTTCACGCTTCCGGGGCGCGGTGAACAACAGGAGGAAGGACATGTCCGAAAGGCAGGGCGGCTTCACGCTGGTCGAGATCGCGGTAGTGCTGGTCATCGTGGGTCTTCTTCTCGGCGGCATACTCAAGGGTCGGGAGCTCATCAACAGCGCGAGGGTGCGAAGCCTCGCCGATACCAGCAGCACCATCCAGGCCGCCTACTTCGGATTCATCGACCGCTATCGTCGCGTGCCCGGCGACTGGAACGCGAGCGACGCGACCACCGCCATCGGAGTGACCATCAACACCGGTGGGAACGACAACGGGCGCCTCGACAGTCCGGCCGGCGACTACACCGAGAACAACGCGCTGTGGGAGCAGCTCTCCAAGGCGGGCTTCCTCCAGGGTTCCTACCGTGGCGGCAGCGCAGCGCCCACTCCCGCCGGGGACGTGTCGCCGCTCAACGCATTCCACCAGGTGATCGTGATCGGGCGCACCTCGGACTACCTGGGCGACAACCCCGTGCGGCTGAACCTGGTGATGGGACGCGGGGTTCCCGTGGGCATCATGCGCGAGCTCGACTCCAAGCTCGACGACGGGGTGCCGGACACCGGCGCGGTGCGGGGCGTGCCCGCGAACGCCACCGTGTTCACCGCACCCGGACCCGATGCCGCTCACGGGGCCATGGAGGCGGACTGCGTCTCCGGCACGCCGCTGGTCTGGGATCTGCCGGCCGGCGCGCGAGACTGCAATGGCGTCTACCTGTTCTGAGCCCTTTCCCGAGCCGCGACGCACCGGAACGCAGCGCGCAGGCCGGGCCGGCGAAGAGAGAGCCCTTCCGCCCGGGGAGGGCGCGGCGCTGCGTTTCCGGGGCGTTTCGAGGCGTATCGGGCGTCGGTCCATCCTGGACGGCGTGAGCCTCGCGGTCGGGACGGGAGAGGCTCTGGCGCTCGTCGGCGTCAACGGCGCCGGCAAGTCCACCTGCATCAAGGCGCTGCTCGACCTCTGCGAAACAGACTCCGGGACCATCGAGATATTCGGGATTCCGCATACCGAGCACCGGGCGCGTTCCCGGGTCGCCTATCTTCCCGAGCGCTTCCTGCCGCCCTGGTACCTGAACGGCAGGGACTTCCTTCGCTACATGGTGCGGCTGCAGGGCGCCGGGTGGCGGGAGCTCAGGGCACGGGAGGTCTGCGAGCAGCTCGAGCTCGACCCGAGCGCGCTCGCGCGTCCCGCCCGTCACTGCTCCAAGGGCATGTCCCAGAAGCTCGGCCTCGCCGCCGCGCTCCTGTGCGGGCGGGACCTGCTCGTGCTCGACGAGCCGATGAGCGGCCTGGACCCGAGGGCACGGGGCCTCGCATGTCGTCTTCTCGATCGGCATCGCGCGGGCGGCGGCGCCATCGTCTTCAGCACCCACGCGATCGAGGACCTTCCTGGACTGTGCGACCGCGTCATTCTGCTGCACGCCGGGGCGGTCGCGTTCGCCGGCGACGCGAGCGGATGCGTGCGCCGCTTCGGCGGGCATACTCTGGCGGAGGCCTGTGCGCGCTGGTTCGAGGACGAGGCCCTTCCTTTGCCGAGCGAAGCCACCCGCCGGGTTCCGGGCGCGCGAAGGGCGTGGGTGCGTTGATGCGCTCGGGAACGGGGCGCACGGCGCTCGGGGTGCGCCGGACGGGCCGGCCGGGGACGAGACGCCCGCGACGCCTCGTCTCGCCGCGCCGGCGATTTCGCCACGGCCCCGCTTCGATTTTGGGATAACCTGTCGCGCATTGCTCTCGGCGCGGCACGCGCCCGGTATGCGTCATGGAACCCACCGTCTGGAAGTTCATCGTTCGTCACAGCGTCCGGTCCCAGATCCTCCTCCTGGCGTTGACGCTCGTCTCCTTCCCCTTTCTGTACCTGTCGCTCGAGCTTCCCAAGATCATCATCAACGACGCGATCGACGGCACCGACTTTCCCCGCAACGTGTTCGGGTGGGAGCTCGAGCAGATTCCGTTCCTGATGGCGCTCTGCGTGATCTTCCTCCTGATCGTGCTGCTGAACGGCGGGTTCAAGTTCGTGAACAACGTCTACCGGGGGACGGTGGGGGAGCGCATGCTCCGCCGCCTGCGCTTCCAGCTCTACCAGCACGTGCTGCGATTTCCCCTTCCCCGGTTCCGGCGCATGTCGCAGGGCGAGGTCGTGTCGATGATTACCGCGGAGACCGAGCCCCTCGGCGGCTACATCGGGGACTCCGTCGCGCTGCCCGCGTTTCAGGGCGGCACCCTGCTCACCCTGCTCGCATTCATGTTCGTCCAGGACCCGGCTCTCGGTGTCGCCGCGATCGCGCTCTATCCGGTGCAGATCTACCTGATCCCGAAGCTCCAGAAGAAGGTGAACCTGCTGAAGGCGGAGCGCACCCGGAAGGTGCGCAAGCTCTCCGAGCGCATCGGTGAGGTGGTGGGCGGAATCAAGGAGGTGCACACCCACGACACCTCCCAGTACGAGCTGGCCGAGTTCTCTTCGCGCGTGGGAGAGATCTTCCACATCCGATACCGCATCTACCTCGGCAAGTTCTTCATCAAGTTCGTGAACAACTTCATCGCCCAGGTCACTCCCTTCTTCTTCTATTCGATCGGCGGGTGGCTGGTGATCAAGGGAGACCTCACCTTCGGCGCGCTGGTCGCGGTGCTCGCCGCCTACAAGGATCTCTCCGTTCCCTGGAAGGAGCTGCTCAACTTCTACCAGATCAAGGAGGACGCCCGGATCAAGTACGGACTGCTCTACGATTCCTTCCAGCCTCCCGGCCTGCTCGCCGAAGCGCTCATCTCCTCCGAGCCGGAGCAGGTGCCGGCGCTTCGCGGGGAGCTGGCCGCGAGCGGCGTAGACCTGCGCGAGGAGGACGAAGGGGAGGGCGCCCTCGCCGGCACCCTCAACTTCCGGCTGAACCTGCCCGGGCGGGTCGCGGTGCTCGGGCCGAGCGGCGGCGGACGGGACCGCCTCGGGCCGGTGCTCGCCGCGTTGCGCCGGCCCGATCGGGGCTCGATCACGGTGGCCGGCCTCGATCTCCTGCAGAGCGCGGAAGCGGTGACCGGCCGGCGCATCGCCTACGTGAGCCAGGAGACGCACCTGATTTCCGGCACCCTGCGGGACAACCTGCTCTACAGCCTGAAGCACCGTCCTGCCCTGGAGCCGGACACCTCCGCGGGGTCGCGGGCGCAGGAGATACGGGAGGCGCGGCTCTCGGGCAATTCCGAGCTCGATCCGGACGCGGACTGGCTGGACTACGCCGGCGCCGGCGTCGGCCGCCCGGAGGAGATCCAGATTCGGGCGATCGAGGTGCTGGAGGTCGTCGACATGCAGGAGGACGTGCTCGATCTGGGTCTTCGCGGGCACGTCGATCCGGACGCCGCCCCCGCCTTCGCTGCACGGATCCTCGAGGCGAGAAGCGCGCTTCACGAGCGCCTCGGGCGTTCGGAGGCCGGCTCGCTGGTGGAGCTCTTCGATCGCGACGCCTACAACGCCAACCTGAGCGTGGCCGAGAACCTCGTTTTCGGTACGCCCCGTGACCCGGCCTTCGCCATCGATTCGCTCGCCGAGAATCCCTACGTGCAACAGGTGCTCGAGGAAACCGGCCTCATGGGGCGCTTCCTGTCCATCGGCGCCACGGTGGCGGAGCTGATGCTCGAGATATTTGCCGACGTGGAGCCCGGCAGCGAGATGTTCGAGCGCTTCAGCTTCATCCGCGCCGAGGACCTTCCGCGCTTCCGAAGCCTCCTCACGCGCTGCGCCGGCGGCGACTTCGATTCGCTGGATGCCGAGGATCGCGTCCTGCTGGTGTCCCTGCCCTTCAAGCTGACCCCGGCCCGGCATCAACTGGGACTCGTCGACGACTCGTTCCGTGACAGCCTTCTGCGCGCCCGCCGGGTATTCGCCGAGGGCTTCGGCGACGGCTCTCCGCCGGTCGACTTCTTCGACCGCAATGCCTTCAATGCCGGGGTGTCGGTGCAGGACAACATTCTCTTCGGGCGCCTCGTGTACGGCCGCGCGCGCAGCGCGGCCGCGGTGGGAGAGCTGGTCCGCGAGGTGGTGGAGGAGCTGGGTCTGTACTACGCCATCGCCGGGGTCGGTCTGGACTACCAGGCCGGTATCGGCGGCGCGCGGCTCACTCCCGCCCAGCGCCAGAAGGTGTCGATCGCGCGTGCGCTGATGAAGCGCCCCGACGTGCTGGTGATCGACGAGGCCACCGCCGCGCTCGACCGGGCGTCCCAGAGAAGGGTGATGGAGAACCTGTTCGCGGAGTTCGAGGGGCGAACCTTGATCTGGTCGGTGCACCATGCCAGCCTTGCGGAAGAGTTCGAGCACACTCTGGTAGTGGACGGCGGACGCGTGGTCGAGCAGGGCAGATTCGCGGACCTGAAGCGCCCCGGCAGCCTCGTGCACCAGCTCGTGGAGTCGGACGGCGCCGGGTGACGGAGGGCCTTCGGGGCTCATCGGGCGAAACAGCAGGGCTTGAGGAATGACGCTCAACCTCCACGAACAGGCCGAACTCCTGCGCCGGGTGCCCATGTTCGCAAAGCTCGAGCCCTCGAAGCTCAAGCTTCTCGCGTTCACGAGCGAGTCGCTGACCTTCGAGGACGGGGAGGTGCTCTTCCATCGCGGCGATACGGCCGATTGCGCCTACGTCATCATGGAGGGCGCGGTGGACGTGCTCTCCGATACCGACGACGGGATCGTGGTGGCCACCACCCTGCACGCCAACGAGCTCTTCGGGGAGCTCGGGGTAATCGCCAACGAGGCCCGCTCGGCGACCCTGCGGGCCAGGGGCACTCTGCAGGCGCTTCGCATCAGCGACGAGATGTTTCTCAAGCTGCTCGCGGACAATTCGGATGTGGCGCTGGACGTTATGCGTCAGCTCAGCCTGAAGCTCACGCGCTCGCACCGCCAGTACGAGGAGGCGCAGCGGGAACTCTCCCGTCACCAGGCGGGAGGGTGAGTCGAGCGCCCGGCTGGGTCGGCCGCGAGGTGGGGCGGAGAATGGATCGAGAGCGCTTCGAATCGTTGCTGAATCGTTGCTGCGCCCCTGCCGCGCGGGTCGATGCCGGCGCGATCTTCGACGAGGTCTCCGGGCACTATCACGAAGCGCATCGCCGCTACCACTCGCCGCGGCACATCCGGCACTGCCTGCGCGAGCTCGACCTCGCCGCCGACCTCCTCGAAGACCGCGACGCGGTCGAGATGGCGTTGTGGTTCCATGACGTCGTGTGGGAGGCCCAGGCCGCGCCCGCGTCCAACGAGCGGCGGAGCGCGGAGCTCTTCGTGGACCGTCTCGGCGGGGCCGTCGCGCCCGAGTTCCGCGACAGCGTCCACCGGCTGGTGATGGTCACGGTCTACCCCTCGGAGCCGCGCACCGCGGACGAGGGCTACATGGTCGACATCGATCTCTCGAGCTTCGGACTCCCCTGGGAGGAGTTCCGACGCGACAGCCAGGCGGTGCGGGACGAGTTTCCTCACCTCGGCGACGAGGAGTTCTTTCCCAGGCAGCATCGTTTTCTGAGGATGCTGCTCGGCCGGGAGCGCTTCTTCGTGACCGACTTCTTCGCCGGGCGCTACGAGAAGAGGGCGCGGGACAACATCGAGCGCCTGCTGCGCGAGACGGGAGTTCGCGGGAAGCCTGACCCTTGAGGGCTGGGGTCGCTCGTCACCCGGCCCCGCCGGGGGCACGATGCTGCTGCGCTTCCTGCCTTGCCTCCAGGCCCGACTGCCGTTCGGCGAGGCGCTGCATGTCCGCCCGGTAGGCATCCATGCCCGCCTGGAACCTGTCCATCGAGGCCTGCAGGGCGCGACGGTCCTGCGCGGCCTCGGCCTGAAAGGCGCGGCGGTCCGCGTCGATGCGCGCCGTGATTCGCATCGTCATGATTCCCAGGGCAAGGCCCACGCCGAGTACGGAACCGATGATGGCGATCAGGTCGGCGGTGGGCATGGGCATGGCGAATGCAATCGCTTCGTCGCAATTCTCTCAGAATCCGGGCGCGGTCTCGACTCGGCGGGCGGTCGGGCGTTCCCTCTCCGGCCGGCCCCGAACCCGTGCGAAGAGGGCGGACGAGGCCGGCCCGGGACACGAGGAAAAGCGTAGCATCGGGTGAGGGGAACAGGTATAGGCCGGAATCCCGATGCCTGTCGGCGCCGGTGCCCGAAGGGCGACGAATTCAGCTTCCGGGCTCGTCCTGATCTTCCACTTGCAGGCTGTAGATCTCGACGCTCGCCTGCCTTCCGCGCACGGCGGTGCTGCCGATGGGCGCGAAAGCGAAGCGCTCACGGCCCGCGAGGTCGGCGGTGCGGCGGGATACCAGGATGCGGGTTCCATGCTCCTTGTTGAGCTGCTCGAGGCGCGCGGCGAGGTTGACCTCGTCCCCGTGCACGGTGAAGCCGAGCCGGTCGCCGGTGCCGACCAGGCCGCCCACCACCCTTCCGGTGTTTATGCCGATCCGCGAGCGCAGCTCCATGCCCTCGCTCCCGAATCGGTGGCGCCGGAGCGCGCGCTGCATGTCACAGGCCGCCTGCACCGCTTCCCCGGCATGATTCTCGAGGGACTCCGGCATGTTGAAAGTGGCGAGGATCGCATCGCCCTGGAACTGGTTGATGACCCCGCCGTGGCGCACGATGGGCTCGCTTACCACGGCGAAGTACTCGTTCAGCACGTTGATGAGCTGCTCCGGCGCCAGCCGCTCGCTCAGCGTGGTGAAGCCCTCGATGTCGGTGAACAGGATGGTGGCCTCCCCGACCTCCCCCTGTCCCGCCCGCACCGGCGCATCCGATGAGCGCACCTGCTCCGCCACGCGATCGGGCACGAAGCGCGAGAGCTCGACCGCGGCGCTGTGATCGGCCACCGCACGCACCAGCAGATCGCGTGCGCGGGCGATCGCGAGCGCGAGGACCAGCGTCACCATGAGTATGGAGATCACCTTGTCGAACTCCGCTCCGAGCAGCACGCTGTTGGAAGTCATGTACTGCACGTAGTCCCGGGTGATCATCGGGTCGTCGGGCTCGATGTGCACCGCGTAGGCGACCATCAGCAGCCAGCCTGCCGCCGCCGCCAATCCCGCGCTCAGCACGTAGCGCGTGTCGAAGCGCAGCGCGCGCAGGGAGATGAAGATGAACACGTACAGGAGGGTCGGCACCTTGAGGTAGAAGGAGGCGGGCTGCTCGTACTTGAGATGGAAGCTCCAGATGAGCACGAGCAGCAGCGCCATGTCGATGACCACCGAGAGGTGCAGCAGCCAGGCCGGAAGCAGGCGGCGGTAGGCGAGACCGAGTCGCACCACGGTGAACCCGATGTAGGCCCCCAGGAACCACGGTTCGGGAGAGACCATCACCGAGTCGCCGTGGGGCTTCGGCGAAAGGAAGTAGAGCACCGAGAAAGTGACCACGATGGCGAGCTGAATCCAGCCGATGAGGACTTCGCTCGACTCCTGCTGCGTCCGGATTGCGTCGCGCACCCGGGCCGGCAGCGCTGCCTCCGTGACGTGCCCGGCCGCGGGTTTCCTGGATGCGGGAGGCGTATTCGCCATGGTGCGTCTCTCCCGGAAGCTGAATGAATCAACCGTATCCGCTTCCCCCGCCCGCCGCCAGCCACGCCCGTTGTCGGCCGATGGGGCTTCGATTAGGCTTGCGCGCCCCGGCTTTGGCCCAATCCCGGGTCTCATGAACACGTGACGCGGACGTGGCCGGTACGCGGAGGCGGGCTCGTTCCGCGCTCGGCGAAGGGATCGGTCGCCACAGAGGTTGCATTCGATGGGTCGGAACACCGGGGATGCGAGAGTGCTGATCTACAGCCACGACACTTTCGGGCTGGGGCACCTGCGTCGGTGTCGCACCATTGCCCACTCTCTCGTCGCCCGAACGAATCGTCTCTCGGTGCTCATCCTGTCGGGCTCGCCGATCATCGGCAGCTTCGACTTCGCGAGCCGCGTCGATTTCGTGCGCGTGCCGGGAGTGATCAAGCTTCGCAACGGCGAGTACTCCTCCTCGAGCCTGGCTCTCGACATCGCGGAGGTGGTCGACATGCGCGCCTCGATCGTGCGCCACACCGCGGAAGTGTTCGATCCGGACGTCTTCGTCGTCGACAAGGAGCCGCTCGGCCTTCGCGGCGAGATACACGACACCCTGCGGGTGCTGAAGCCTCGCGGCACGCGCCTGGTGCTCGGCCTGCGCGATGTCATGGACGACCCCGCCGCGCTCGCTACGGAATGGCGGCGCAAGAACCCGGTGCCGGCGCTGCGCGACCTCTACGACGACATCCTCGTGTACGGCCTCCCCGAGATCTGCAATCCGCTGGCGGGCGTGGACCTCTCTCGCCAGATCATCGACAAGGTCACCTACACCGGGTACCTGCGCAGCCGCTATCCGACCGGTCAGCCGCCCTCGGACGCCGTCCGCCTGTTCAACGAGCCCTACGTCCTCGTCACCCCGGGAGGCGGCGGGGACGGCGAGGAGCTCATCGACTGGGTGCTCGCCGCCTACGAGAACGACTCGAACCTCCCCTACGGCGCGCTCATCGTCTTCGGTCCCTTCATGCACCCCAGGAGGCGCGCGCGATTTCGAAGCCGGGTGGACAAGCTCGAGAGAGTGGAGGCCCTCACCTTCGAGACCCGCGTCGAGCAGTTGATGGCCAACGCGGCGGGCGTGGTGGCGATGGGCGGCTACAACACCTTCTGCGAAATCCTGACCTTCGATCGTCCGGCGATCATCGTTCCCCGGCGACGCCCCCGCATGGAGCAGTTCATCCGGGCCTCACGGGCCCAGTCCCTCGGACTGGTGCGGATGCTCAGTGGGGACGGGAAGCGTCAACCCGGCGAGATGGCCGAGGCCCTGCGGGCGATGCCGAGCCAGCCCAGGCCCTCCGACGTCGTCGTGCCGGGCCTGCTCGACGGGCTCGACCGGGTGCACAACCTGGTCGAGGGGTGGCTTTCACTCGGGCGCGCGCCATCGCGCCGCAGCGCCTGAGGCCCGCTTCCCGGCCTGCGATGGCGGGCGCGTTCGCTTTCGTCCTCAAGGGCTATCCGCGGCTCTCCGAGACCTTCATCGCCCAGGAGATCCACGCGCTGGAGAAAGCGGGGCTCGACATCCGCATCGTGTCCCTGCGTCACCCCACCGAAGAGCGCCGCCATCCGGTCCACCGGGCGATTCGCGCCCCGATTCTCTACCTGCCGGAGTACGTGCGCGACGAACCGGCCCGTGTCGTCCGCGCGTGGCGCCGGGCGAGGCGGCGCCCCGGATACCGTGACGCCCGTCGTGCCTGGCTTGCCGACCTGAGACGCGACCCCACCCCGAACCGGGCGCGGCGCTTTGCCCAGGCGGTGGTGCTGTCGGAGGAGCTCTGGCCCGAGGTGGGACACCTGCACGCCCATTTCATCCACACTCCGGGCTCGGTGGCGCGCTATGCGAGCCTGATCCGCCGCCTGCCGTGGACCTGTTCGGCGCACGCCAAGGACATCTGGACGATTCCGGAGTGGGAGAAGCGCGAAAAGCTCGCGGACTGCCGGTGGCTCGTTACCTGCACCGAAGCGAATCGCCGCCACCTGCTCGCGCTCGCGCCGTCCCCGGATCGGGTGGAGCGTGTCTACCACGGACTCGACCTCGAGCGTTTCGACGCGCCGGCCCCACGTCCGGGGAGCCGCGACGCTTCGCAGTCCTCCGATCCCGTCGTCATCCTCTCCGTCGGCCGCGCGGTGGAGAAGAAGGGCTATGGGGATCTCCTGGCGGCGCTCGCGGCACTTCCGAAGCACCTGGAGTGGCGCTTCGAGCACGTGGGGACGGGCCCGGCACTCGGGCGTCTGCAGGAGGCGGCGGGACGGCTCGGCCTCGGCCCACGCGTGCGCTGGCTCGGCGCATTGACCCAGGAAGACGTGCTCGAACGCTACCGGAACGCCGACATCTTCGTGCTCGCGAGCCGCATTGCCGCGGACGGGGACCGCGACGGCCTGCCCAACGTGCTGATGGAGGCGCAGAGCCAGGCCTTGCCCTGTGTTTCCACGCGTGTGTCCGCGATACCGGAGCTCATCGAGGACGGCGTGACCGGGTTGCTCTGCCCGCAGCGCGACCCCGCCGCGCTTGCCGCGCACATCGAGCGCCTGATCGTCGATGCCGGACTTCGCGAGGCCCTGGGTCGGGCGGGGCGGCAAAGGGTTCTCGCGAACTTCGGGATGCGCGCCGGCATCGAGCGCCTGGTCGAGCGCTTCCGTGCGCCGCCGCAGCGGAGCGCGGAACCCTGAAGGTCGCCTTCTACGCTCCGCTCAAGGCGCCGAATCACCCGGTGCCGTCGGGAGACCGGTTGATCGCGCGCCTCCTGGTGCGGGCGCTCGAGGCGGCGGGTCACGAGGTTCAACTGGTGTCGAACTTTCGTTCCCGGGACGGCACGGGGGACGAGGCGCGGCAGCGGCGGATCCGGGATCTGGGCCGGCGGCTCGCGGAGCGCATCATCCGCCGCGCCGGCAGCTCCGGCCAGAGCGCTCCGGACTGCTGGTTCACCTACCACCTCTATCACAAGGCGCCCGACTGGCTCGGCCCCCGGGTCGCGAGAGCGCTGCACCTGCCCTACGTCGTCGCCGAGGCCTCGGTCGCGTCGAAGCAGGCGGGCGGGGCCTGGGACATCGGATACCGCGCTTCCCTCGACGCCCTGGGCCGCGCCGACACCGTCATCGCGCTCAACTCGAGCGACCTGCCCGGTCTTCGCGCGGTGCTCGATCGCGAGACCCCGCTGGTGCGGCTCGCGCCCTGCATCGACGATGCCTGGCTGCGCCGGGTGCCGTGCCGGCGCGCGGACCTCGCGGCCGAGTACGCGTTGCCGGGCGGGGAGCCCTGGCTGGTGGCGGTGGCGATGATGCGTGCGGGGAACAAGGAGAGGTCCTACCGCTTCCTCGCTCGGTCCCTGGCACGGCTCCTGCACCGGCCGTGGCGCTTGTTTCTCATCGGCGACGGCGCGCGTCGCGCGGCGGTGGAGCGCGCCTTCTCGGAACTGCCTTCATCGCGCCTGCGCTTTGCCGGGGCGCTGCCGCGACCGGCCCTCGTCCGCACAGTGGCGGCCTGCGACCTCTTCGTGTGGCCCGCGCTCGACGAGCCCCTGGGCATGTCGATGCTGGAGGCGCAGGCTCTCGGGGTGCCCGTGGTGTCGACTCCGACACGAGGGGTGGTTGACGTGGTGCACGATGAGCGCAGCGGCATCCTGGTCTCGTCAGCGACTCCGGGCCGATTCGCCCGCGCGGTGGACGGGCTGCTCGGGGACGAGCGCCGCCGGCAGCGGCTCGCCCGGACCGCGCGTTGCCTGGTGGGGGAGCGTCACTCCCTGGACGCCGCCTCCGCGCGCCTCGACGCCTGGCTGGACGCGGCGGCCGCGCTTCGCGCCTCGCGCCGCCGACTCGAGGGCGCACCGTGAGCTCGGAGAGAGCGGTGGACGCGACGCCCGTGCTCCTGGTGCGTCACGGGCGAACCGAATGGAACGAGCGGGGCCGAATCCAGGGCCATACCGACATTCCCCTGAGCGAGGAGGGGCGCGCACGGCTTCGCGAGTCGCGCATCCCGAGTGTTTTCGCGGGGTTCCGGTGGCATTCGAGCCCGCTCGTGCGCGCGGTGGAAAGCGCACGCCTTCTCGGCGCTTCGCTGACGAGCGTGGACGCCCGCCTGATGGAAATGCACTGGGGCGAATGGGAGGGAGAGACGCGCGCGGGCCTTCGGACGAGGCTCGGGGAGCGCATGCGGCGTCTGGAAGACCGGGGCATCGACTTTCGTCCTCCGGGAGGGGAGTCTCCGCGCGAGCTCACGCGGCGCCTCGAGGGCTGGCTCCGGGACGTGCGCGCAGGGGGGCAGGGCGTCGTCGCGGTGACCCACAAGGGCGTCCTGCGGGCCGCTCTCGCGCTCGCCACGGGTTGGGACCTTCGTGGCTCCGCTCCGTGCCGCCTCGACTGGGAGCACGCTCACCTCTTCTCCATCCGGGAAGGAGGACTGGAAATCGAGCAGGTGAACATCGCCCTGCACCCGGACCACGTCGCTCGCCATGCCCGCGGGCCCGGGGCGCGCGCATCCGACACTGACGCGCGCTGCGCCGGCCGGCAGGGAGGTCCGGAAGCCGGCGCGGCGGAGTCGGACCGGGACCACGATGCGAAGTCCGAAATCGGAGCCGAGCCGGTCCGCCGTCGATTCGAATGACCGCCCGGGTTCTCATTCACGTGCAGCACCTGATGGGAATCGGCCACCAGAGCCGGGCCGCGCTCATCTCCCGCGCCCTCGCGGCGGCCGGAGCGCAGGTGACCTACGTCTCGGGCGGGTTCCCCGTGCCGGGGCTCGATGTCGGAGACGCCGAGCTCGTGCAGCTTCCGCCGGCCCGGGCCTCGGACGGCCGCTACCGCGGGCTGGTGAACGAAGCCTTGCAGCCGGTCGACGACGCGTGGCGGCGTACCCGTCGCGAGCGACTGCTCCAGACACTCGAGCGGTGCCGTCCCGAGGTGGTGGTCACGGAGACCTTTCCCTTCGGCCGTCGGCTTCTGCGCTTCGAGCTGCTGCCCCTGCTCGAGCGGCTGGCGCTTGCGCATCCCCGCACCCGGCTCGTCTCGTCGGTGCGCGACATCCTCGAACGGCGATCCAGGCCTGAACGGGAGCAGGAGAGCTTGGACCTGGTGCGCTCCCGCTACTGTCGGGTGCTGGTCCACTCCGATCCGGCGGTGGTGCCCCTCGGTGCGAGCTTCCCCCTGGCGAAGCAGATCGAAGAGCGGCTCGCCTACACGGGCTACGTGGCGCCGGCGCCCGTGCCGATGGAGACGGAGTGCGGTCGGGACGAGATCGTGGTGTCCGCGGGAGGCGGCCGGGTCGGCGAGAAGCTGCTCCGGGCCGCGATCGGCGCTCATCCGACTTCGGCCCACGCACGGCGACGATGGCGAATCCTGGTGGGGCCGGACCTGCCGGATTCGACGTTGCAAGGGCTCCGTCGCCAGGCTCCCCGGAAGGTGCGGGTCGAGCGGAACCGGCCCGACTTTCCCCACCTGCTCTCGCGTTGCCACGTCTCCATCTCGCAGGCCGGCTACAACACGGTGGCCGACATCCTGCGCGCCGGCGCCCGTGCGGTGCTCGTCCCCTACGCGGAGTCCGGAGAGCGCGAGCAGTCTCTGCGTGCGGATCTGCTTGCGGCCAGGGGCGTCGCGGTGGTGGTGGAGCCCGACGCCCTCGGTCCGGAGAGCCTGGCCTGCGCGCTCGAAGCCGCCGCGGCCCTGCCGCGACCCCTTGCGGAAGAGGTCGACCTCGACGGCGCCCGCCGTGCGGCATCGCTGCTTCTGGGGATTGCGGAGGGGCGCTACGATGGCTGATCTCTCGTGGCGGGAACTGGAGGTCGAGCTCGATGCCTGGTCGGAGGAGGGTCAGGCGGCGACCCTGTGGTGGCGGGACGACGATGCACGCGGCCCGAGTCCGGAGCTCGAACGCCTGCTCCGCATCCAGAGCCGCACCCGCGTTCCGCTCTCGCTCGCGGTGATCCCGGAGCGCCTCGACCCGGCGCTCGCCCGCCTGCTGCAGGAAGGGCGCGAGGTCGCCGTGCTCCAGCATGGATTCGCGCACCGCAACCATGCGGGAGCCGGTGAGAAGTCGATGGAGCTCGGGTCGCACCGCCCGCGGGAGCACGTGCTCGATGAAATGCGTCTCGGCTTCGAGCGACTTCAATCGACCTTCGGAGATCGCTTCCTGCCGGTGCTCGTGCCTCCGTGGAACCGGATCGCGGCGGGTGTGCTGCCATTCCTCCCGCGCTGCGGTCTGCGGGGGCTCTCCACCTTCGCTCCCCGGAAGCGGGCCGATCCGGTACCCGGGCTGCGCGAAGTCAACACGCATGTCGATGTCATCGATTGGCGGGGCGGGCGCCGGGGCCGGGAGCGCCGTGTTCTGATCCCTGAGGTGGCCGGGCACTTGCGCGCGCGGCGGGAGGGCCGGGTGGATGCGGAAGAGGCGACCGGGGTGTTGACTCACCACCTCGATCACGACGAAGGGGCATGGACATTCGTGGAGGAGCTCCTGGAGCGGGTTTCGGCGCACCCCTCGGCGAGCTGGCGCTGCGCTCGAGCCCTCTTCCCCGACCGATCCGCGGAGCTGCGCCCCGAGTGATCTACCGCTATCCCGCCGGGAAGCTCATGCCCGACTACCTGCGGGCAGGCCTCGGGCTGGCGGCGGTCGGCCTGCCGCTGGCGACCCTGGAAGTGCCGGGCGTGGTGCGCATCGTGCTCGTATCCCTTATGGTGCTCTTCGCCGCATTCGGGCTGCAGAACCTGCTCCAGCATGCAAGCCGCGTCGAGATGACCGAGACGACACTGGTCATTCGCCCCCGGGGCACCCGGATCGAGTGGGACGCGCTGACCCGTCTCCGGCTCGCCTGGTTCACGGTCCGCCGCGGGAGCAGCAAGGGCTGGATGGAGCTCGACCTCAGGACGGACCGGGCGCGGGCACGCATCGATTCGCGACTGGAGGGTTTCGACGACGTGGCGCAGCGGGCGGTGGCGGCGGCGCGCGACCGGAAGCTCGAGTTCGATCCGGCCACCCTGGCCAATCTCCAGAGCCTGGGGCTCGGTGACGAGGCCGAGCCGGACGCGGGCAACGATGAGTGACGACCTCCTCGCCGTGCGCGATCTCGTGGTGGACTTCCGCCTCGATCGCCAGGGCAGTCTCCGCGCCGTCGACGGAGTGAGCTTCCGGGTGCCCGACGGCGGCACCGTAGCGCTCGTGGGGGAGTCGGGGTCCGGGAAGTCGGTCATCTCGCAGGCCATCATGGGGATCCTTCCGAGCCCCGCCCGGGTCACGGGCGGGCAGATCCTCTTTCGGGACCCGGCGCCGCCGGGGGCGCCGGAGAATGCGCTCGCCTCCGAGGTGGACATCGCCGCTCTCGACCCCGGGGGCCGCACCATGCGAAGCCTTCGCGGCGGCCGCATCTCGATGATCTTCCAGGAGCCCATGACATCGCTCTCGCCCCTGCACACGGTGGGCAATCAGATCGCGGAGGCGGCCGTCCTGCACCGATCCGACGGCGCCGACGCCGCGAAGGAGCGCGCCCGGGACATGCTTGCTCGCGTGGGATTCCCCGATCCGGCGAGGGCGCTCGATACCTATCCCTTCGAGCTCTCGGGGGGGCTGCGCCAGCGGGCGATGATCGCGATGGCCCTGGTGTGCCGTCCCGCCCTGTTGATCGCGGACGAGCCCACCACGGCTCTCGACGTCACGATTCAGGCCCAGATCCTCAAGCTGATCGGCGACCTCAAGGCCGAGTTCGGCATGGCGGTGCTGCTCATCACCCACGATCTGGGCGTGGTGGCGAACATGGCCGACGAGGTGGTCGTCGTCTACCACGGCCGGGTCATGGAGAGCGGTCGGCTCTCCGACATCTTCGACGGGCCACGGCACCCCTACCTCAAGGCCCTCATGCGGGCGGTGCCGCGCATCGGAATGTCGGCGGGAGAACGCCTGACGCCGCTGCGAGAGGTGTCGAGACCGGCCGGCAGCCGCGTCGACGCGGAGCGCGCGGTCCGGAGCGCCGCCGATGGAAGCGGCCCGCTCCTGCGCGCTACCGGTCTGAGCAAGCGCTATCCGGCCCGGTCTTCGGGACTTACGGGAAGGGGAGGGCGCGGCGCCCTGCTCGCGCTGGACGAGGTCAGCCTGTCGATCTCGCGGGGCGAGTGCCTGGGCCTGGTAGGGGAGAGCGGCTGCGGGAAGACGACCTTCTCCAAGATCCTGATGCGGGCGCTCACGCCCGATTCCGGCGAGATCGTCTGGGACGACGGAGACTCCGAGGTCTCGCTGCTGGACCTCGCGGGCAGCGACCTCGTCGCGTTCCGGCGCAAGATGCAGTACGTGTTTCAGGACCCGATGAGTGCGCTCAATCCCCGCATGACGGTGTTCGACATCGTGAGCGAGCCGCTCGTGATTCACCGGGTGGGAGACCGTTCCCATCGCGTCGAGGTCGCGAAGGAGCTCATGTACCTGGTCGGTCTCGATCCCCGCTTTCTCTCCCGCTATCCCCACAGCTTCTCCGGCGGACAACGCCAGCGCATCGGAATCGCGCGCGCACTCGCCCTGAATCCCGAAGTGCTGATATGCGATGAGCCGGTGTCCGCCCTGGACGTATCGGTGCAGGCGCAGGTGCTCAACCTCCTGAAGGATCTGCAGGGCGAGCTCGGACTGACCTATCTCTTCGTCTCCCACAACCTCGCGGTGGTGGACTACATGGCGGATCGCATCGCGGTCATGTGCGCGGGGCGCCTGGTCGAGGTCGCCCCCCGCGAGGTCCTGTTCGGCAATCCGGTGCATCCCTACACGCGCGCGTTGCTGGCCGCGGTGCCGCGCGTCGACCATCGGAAGCGACTCGATCTCTCCGCACTCATGGAGGGCAGGGTTTCCGATCCGGCGCAGTGGCCGCCTCCCTTCCGCGCCGCGGGAGACGCCCGCCCGAACCTGCAGGACCTGGGCGAGGGGCATTTCGTGCGTGCGGTTGCGGGTCACCTGAGCTGAGGGCCGCAAGGGTGATCTTCGTGCGCTCCCGGTTCCGCGTCCTGAAGCGCGTCGCGCTCATCGGCCTCGCGGCGCTGCTCGGAGCGCCCGTCCCCGGCAGCGCCGGCGACTATGTCGAGACCCCCTACCTTCTCGATGCGGTGGCGGCGGGCGCGCTTCCGCCGGTCGCCCGCCGCCTGCCCGAGAGACCGAGCGTCGTCGAGGCGAAGCAGGAGGGAGACGCGATCGGGCGCCACGGCGGGGAGCTCCGGATGCTCATGGGCCGGGAGAAGGACGTGCGCATGCTGGTGGTCTACGGATATGCGCGCCTGGTCGCTTACGACCGGGACTTCGAGCTGGTCCCGGACCTCCTTCAGAGCTATGAAGTGGAGGGAGGGCGCATCTTCACCCTGCGCCTGCGTCGCGGCCTGCGCTGGTCGGACGGGCACCCGGTGAGCACGGAGGACTTTCGCTACTTCTGGGAGGACATCGCGGGCAACGAGACGCTGGCTCCCTTCGGTCCCTCGCGCGTCCTGCGGGTCAAGGGCCGGCCGCCGCGCTTCGAGGTCCTCGACGAGTACACGGTTCGCTACACGTGGGACGAGCCCAACCCCTTCTTCCTCCCGGCTCTGGCACGGGCGCGGCCGGAGCCCATCCTCGCCCCCGCCCACTACCTCCGTCGCTTTCATGCCCGTTACTCCGACGAGGCGGAGCTCGAAGAGATCGCCGAGGAGGAGGGGCGGCGGAACTGGGGCGCGGTGCACATCAACCGCTTCCGCCCCTACAAGAACACCAATCCCGAGCTTCCCACCCTGCAGCCCTGGATCAACACCACCCGCGCTCCGTCCCAGCGCTATGTCTTCGAGCGCAATCCCTTCTATCACCGGGTGGACGAGGAAGGCCGGCAACTTCCCTACATCGACCGCGTAATCGTCAACATCGCCGACGCCAAGCTGATTCCGGCCAAGGCCGGAGCGGGAGAGTCGGACCTGCAGGCCCGGCATCTCGCGTTCGGAGACTATCCCTTTCTCAAGCAGGCGGAGGAACGTTCGGGGTACCGCGTGAGCCTCTGGGACACCACCAAGGGGGCGCACGTCGCGTTGCTCCCCAATCTCAACGTGCAGGATCCAGTCTGGCGCAATCTGGTGCGCGACGTGCGCTTTCGCCGCGCGCTCTCCCTGGCCATCGACCGGGAGGAGATCAACTACGTCATCTACTACGGCCTCGCTTCGGGCGGCAACGACTCGATCCTCCCGGGCTCTGCGTTGTACCGGCCCCGGTATCGGAACCGGTGGGCGGACTACGATCTCGCCGAGGCCGCCGCGCTGCTCGACGAGATGGGTCTCGACCGGCGCGACTCCGACGGCATTCGGCTGCTCCCGGACGGCCGGCGAATGGAGATCATCGTGGAGACCGCGGGCGAGGACAGCGAACAGACGGACGTGCTCGAGCTCGTGGAGACGACCTGGGCCGAAGTCGGCGTCAAGATGTACACCAAGCCTCTCCAGCGTGAAGTGCTGCGCAACCGCGTATTCTCCGGTCTGACCCTGATGTCCGTGTGGAGCGGCCTGGAGAACGGGGTGCCGGGCGCCGACATGAGTCCGCGGGAGCTCGCCCCGACCAGCCAGATCCAGCTCCAGTGGCCGAAGTGGGGTCAGTACGTCGAGTCCGGAGGCGAGGTCGGAGAGCCGGTGGATCTGCCGCACGCGCAGCGCCTGGCCGCGCTGAACGAGGAGTGGGAGGCGGGGCCTGCGCGCGCGCGCCGGGAAGCGATCTGGCACGAGATGCTCGGGATCCGCGCGGACCAGGTCTACACGCTCGGCATCGTGGCCGCGGTGCCGCAACCGGTCGTCGTGAACCGGCGCCTGCGCAACGTGCCGGAGCGAGGTGCCTACAACTGGGAGCCCGGCGCCTACTTCGGCGTCTACCGCCCGGACACATTCTGGTTCGACGACTGAGGCTTGAGGAGCGGGCAGTGAACACCCGGAAGCGGTAGCGATGCTCGTCTACTTCGTGCGGCGGGTGCTGGTGATGATCCCCACGCTGCTCATCGTGAGCGCGCTGGTCTTCGTCATCATTCAACTCCCGGAAGGCGACTACCTGAGCGCCCACGTCGCCGAGCTCGAAGCGCAGGGAGAGCGGGTCAGCGCGGAGAAGATCGAGTTCCTGCGCCGGCACTACGGGCTCGACCGCACTCCCCTGGAGCAGTACCTGCACTGGCTTCTCGGCATGCTGCAGGGGGACTTCGGGTTTTCCTACGAGTACAACCTGCCGGTCACCGAGGTGGTCGGCGACCGCCTCTTTCTTTCCTTCCTGCTCTCCTTCGCGACCATTCTGTTTACCTGGGTGGTCGCCTTTCCCATCGGCGTCTATTCCGCCACCCACCAGTACAGCGTGGCGGACCATTCGCTCACCTTCATCGGGTTTCTCGGCCTCGCGACTCCTAACTTCCTGCTCGCGCTGGTGCTGCTCTACTTCGCCAACGTCCTCTTCGGCACCTCCATCGGCGGACTCATGGATCCTCAGTACATCGACCAGCCGATGAGCTTCGCGAAGTTCCTCTCGGTGCTGGAGCACCTGTGGATTCCGGTCGTGGTCATCGGCACCGCGGGCACCGCGGGAATGATCCGGCGCCTGCGCGCCAACCTGCTCGACGAGCTCCAGAAGCAGTACGTGGTGACGGCGCGCGCCAAGGGGCTCCCGCCGACGCGCCTCCTGCTGAAGTACCCGCTGCGCATGGCGCTCAATCCCTTCATCGCGGACATCGGCAACCTGCTCCCGCAGGTGGTCTCGGGGGCGGCGATCGTGTCGGTGGTGCTGTCGCTTCCGACCACCGGTCCGATGCTCCTGCAGGCGCTGCAGAACCAGGACACCTACCTTGCCGGCTCCTTCCTGATGTTCCTCTCGGCACTGACGGTGGTGGGCATGTTCCTCTCCGACGTCGCGCTCGCCGCCCTCGATCCCCGCATCCGGCTGGAGGGAGGGGTGCAGCGATGAGCGCGCGAGGGGAAGCCCCGGCCGCGCTCGCGCACTTCGTCTCCGACGCGCCCTTCGACCCCTACTCGATCGAGGCGCTGAGTCCCGAGCAGGAGCGCTACTACGCCGCCTCGCAGTGGCGGATGATGTGGTGGCGCTTCTGCCGCCATCGCCTCGCCCTGTGGTCGGCGCTGCTGCTCGGGGCGCTGTACCTGTCCATTGCGGTGAGCGAGCTGCTCGCGCCCTACGACCTTCACTCGCGGCACTCCCACTTCGTTCACGCGCCTCCGCAGGAGGTGCGCCTCTTCCACGAGGGGAGCTTCGTCGGTCCCTACGTCCATCCGCTGCGCTACGAGCTCGACATGGACACCTTCAAGCGGGAGTACCACGAGGACACCAGCCGGGTGCAGCGCGTGCGATTCCTCTGCCGTGGTGACGCCTACGAGTTCTGGGGGCTCTTCGAGGGCGACTTCCACCTGGTGTGTCCGCCGCGCGACGGCACCCTGTTCCTCCTCGGTACCGACCGCCTGGGACGGGACCTCCTTTCACGGATCATCTACGGCGCCCGGATTTCCCTCACGGTGGGGCTGGTCGGGATTGCGGTGAGCTTCCTCATCGGGCTCGTCCTCGGAGGGCTGGCGGGCTACTACGGGGGATGGGTGGATGCCACGGTGCAGTGGCTCATCGAGATCATCCGCTCCTTTCCGGAGCTTCCCCTCTGGATGGCGCTGTCGGCGGCGCTGCCGGTGACCTGGAGCCCGATCGGCGTGTTCTTCGGCATCACCATCATTCTCGGCCTCATCGACTGGACCGGACTCGCGCGGGCGGTGCGATCGAAGCTGCTCGCGCTGCGGGAGGAGGACTTCTGCACGGCGGCGATCCTGATGGGCGCGCGGCCGGGACGGGTCATCGCGCGCCACCTGCTGCCGAACTTCATGAGCCACCTGATCGCCTCGGCGACGCTCTCCATACCCGCGATGATCCTCGGCGAGACCGCGCTCAGCTTTCTCGGGCTCGGGCTTCGCCCCCCGGTCACGAGCTGGGGGGTGCTGCTGAGCGAGGCCCAGAACATCAACGCCGTGGCGCTCTATCCCTGGCTCATGCTTCCCGTGGTGCCGGTGATCGTGGTCGTCCTCGCCTTCAACTTCATGGGGGACGGCCTGCGCGACGCCGCCGATCCCTACAAGACGGGGTAGGTCGCCCCCCGCCGTTCAGCCACGCTCACATGTGCCGCCTGGCCGGTGGGATCCCTCGAATCAAGGGAATGACGGGAGCAGGCGACTCGAACGCACGTACTTACTCGATGTTCAGTGCGCGACAGCGCGGGCGGGTCCCCTGAGCGTGGCCGGCTCGTCCGAACACCAGCGTGCGGTGGCGCTTGCATCATGGACGGCATTCGATGCAACAATGCCCCTTGGGGGAAGGCGGACGCCGATCGGCCCGGGCCGGTGGTGCGCCTCGAACCCTGAATCCCGAATCGAGCCTTGACCATGCAGCGCGAGCCCGGAGAAAACCGGAAGACAGCGTCCTCGTTTCGCCCCTCCGTCGACCTCGCGACCTGGATCGTAGTGGGGGCGGTGGTCGCGATCTGCTTCGCGCTGCGCACGGACAAGGAGTATCGCTGGCTCGTGAAGTACCCGAGCGACTGGCAGCTCCCCCTCGCCGACTGGATCAACGCGGGCATGCACTGGTTCATGGCGCTGCCCGGGGCGCAGCCCTTTTTTCGGGGGATCAGCGCGCTGCTGAGCTATCCGATGGGCTGGATCCAGGACCTGCTCCAGTGGCTGCCCTGGCCGGCGACGATCGCGGCCATCGTGATTCTGGCCTATGTCGCCCACGGCGTGCGTCTCGCCGTCTTCACGCTGATCGCCCTGCTCTACATGGTGATCATCGGCTACTGGTCGGAGAGCATGAACACCCTGGCGCTGGTGTTCATGTCCATTCCCATCGCGGTGTCGGTGGGCCTCGCGGTCGGCATCGCGGCCTTCAAGTCCGAGCGGGTGAACATGGTGGTGCAGCCCACCCTGGACCTGATGCAGACGGTGCCCACCTTCGCCTACCTCATCCCCATCCTCCTGCTCTTCGGCTTCGGCCCGGTGGTGGGCCTCATCGCGAGCGCGATCTACGCCTGCCCCCCGATGGTGCGCAACGTGGTGCTGGGACTGCAGAGGGTGCCGCGGGACATGGTGGAATCGGGGGTGATGTCGGGGGCGACGAGGCGCCAGCTCCTGTGGTGGGTGCAGGTCCCGGGCGCGCTTCCCACCATCATGATCGGGGTCAATCAGACCGTGATGGCGGCGCTCAGCATGGTCATCATCGCCGCCCTCATCGGCAGCTCCGCGGACATCGGCTGGGAGGTGGTCAGCACCATGCGCAAGGCCGCCTTCGGCCCGAGCCTGCTCGCCGGAATCGTCATCGCGCTCATCGCCATGATCTTCGACCGCATCAGCCGCGGCTTCACCGATCAGCAGCGCCTCCTGCACTCGACCGGGAGCACCGTGTGGGAGCGTCACCGGGCGCTCGTGGTCGCGCTCGCGGCGATGGCGGGGCTGACGCTGATCGCCTGGTTCGTTCCCCCGCTGCGGGAGTTTCCCGATGCGTGGTCCCCCTACCGATGGCTCGCCAAGGAGCTGAACGAAGGCGTCAGCAACATCACCAGGAGCTACCACGAGATCCTGGACGGCATCAAGAACACCTTCCTGTTCTTCTTCCTGCTGCCGCTCCGGGTCGGCTTCGAGACCGCGGTGCGCCCGCACATCTTCGGCTTCTCGCTCACGCCGGGGGTGATCTCCGGGTACGCGCTGGTGTGCGTGCTCGCCGCGGCGGGGGCATGGAGGCTGTGGGGATGGCGGGCCTCCGTGATCGTGCTTCTCATGGGCATGTGGCTCTACTTCGGGGTGGAGAAGGTGCCCTGGCCCGCGCTCATGCTGATCGTCACGGTCATCGCCGTGCAGGTCGGCGGCCTGCGGGTAGGCGCACTGGCCGCGTTCGGGCTGCTCTTCATCGCAATTTCCGGAATCTGGCCCTTCGCGATGAAGTCCATCTACCTGTGCGGTGCCGCGGTGCTGACCTCCTTCGTCATCGGCGGGCTGGTCGGGGTGTGGGCGGCCCACAGCGACCGGCTCTCGGCCTTCGTCCGCCCGATCAACGACACGCTCCAGACCATGCCGCTCTTCGTGCTCCTCATCCCGGTGCTGATGTTCTTCCAGATCGGGGAGTTCACCGCCTACCTGGCCATCATCATGTACGCGGTCGTGCCCGCCATTCGCTACACCGAGCACGGGCTGCGCCGCGTGCCGCCCGAGATCATCGAGGCCGCGACCTCCGTTGGCTGCACCCGCAGCCAGCTTCTCTGGCAGGTGAAGCTCCCTCTCGCGATCCCCGAGATCATGCTGGGACTCAACCAGACCATCATGTTCGGGCTCGCGATGCTCGTGATCGCCGCCCTCGTCGGTACCCGGGGACTGGGCCAGCAGATCTACGTTGCGCTCAACGCCGGGGACACCGGCAAGGGCATCGTGGCCGGGCTCGGCATCGCGCTGATCGCAATCATCATCGACCGCATCACCCAGGCCTGGAGCGCACGAAAGAAGGCGGCACTCGGCCTCTCGTGAAATCCATGCCGTAGAAGCAGGAAAGCCGGCGCCCCGGGTCGGGGCGCCGGCTGCGTGTTCCCCGCGCAACGGTGTCCGCGGTCCGAGCCCGGACTTACATCATCGCCTTGTCGACCATGGGCTGCCAGTAGTCCTGGTTCGCCTCGACCCACTCCAGCGTCGCCTTCACCGCATCGTCACCGTCGCGGTCGATGCGGCCCATGAGGAACTCCTGCACCTTGTTGTCGAGCTGGTAGCTGGTGATGAACTTGTAGGCGACCGGCCACTTGTCCTTCATGCCCGGCCATCCGCTCTTGAAGACCCGCGGCTTCTGCATGCTGCCCTTGTTCACGAGGTCCTCGGGCATGTCGACCCATCCGTACTCGTGCTCGAAGAGCAGCCAGTGGGGCGCCCAGAACATCATGACCAGAGCGGAATCCTTGTCCACTGCCGCCTTGAATTCCGCTACGAGCGCACCCTCGCTCCCGGCGGGAATCGCCTGGAAGGGCAGACCCTCCGATGCGATGAGCTGGGTGGCCCGGTCGCTCCAGTCGGCCGGGTACTCGATGAATCGGCCGTCGGGAAAGGTCTCGGCGGTGGAGAATACCTCTGCGCAGCCGACAAAGGCTTCCCAGTCGGGGAGACCCGGGCAGAGCTCTTCGACGTGCTTGGGGTACAGCCAACCCTCGCGCGCGTCGAGACCGAGCGTGCCCATGTCCTCGACCTCGCCGCTCTCGAGCTGACTCGGCCACCACTCGCCCATGTTGTTGTCCCAGAGCTCGAGCCCGAGGGTGATGTTGCCGTCCGCCACCGCGGTCCCCATCGGGAGCACCGCCGCCGTCTTGTACTCGACGTTGTAGCCCATCTTCTCGAGGATGTGGCCGGCGACGTAGGATGAAATGTGCTGTCCCGTCCATTCGTTGATGCCGATGATGATGGGGTCCTCGGACTCGGGCACGTCGGCCTGAATGGTTCCTGCCGTCGCCATTGCGATGCCGCCGAGCGCGGCGACGAGCCATGTGCGCAGTCGCTTGTTCATAGAGTTTTTCCTCCGATTCGTGTATCCGGGTTGATTATCAGGGCACCCCGAAGCCCCGGCGCTCCCGGGTGCCGATGTCGGAGCGGCATACTACTACGGTGCGCCTGGACCAATCATGCCGTGCGGCAACCGGTGGACAACGCTCGGTCTCGCCGGTGCTCGTCGCCCTCGAGGGAGCGCCCGGGGGGCAACGACGGTATCCGCCTCCCGCTAAGGGACTCTCGGGACCGGTTTCGCGCGACCGGCCTTCTCACCGGAACACGGCCTCCGGCGAGACCACCGAAGCGCACGCCTTCTCGAACGCGCTTCGCTGCGCCTTAGCCGCAGTGTTTCCCCGATTCGCGTCCGCAGCAGGAAATCGGGGAGACATTGGGGCCAGGGCTGCGTGCGCGGTCCTGCCGGCGCCTTTCCGGCTGGAGTCACTTCCGGCCGCGCGCTGCCGCCCGGCAGCGAGAATCCCGATGCGCCGAAGGGCGTCGGGGGCAATGGTGCCGGGCCCTCAGTCTCGCGCGCTGACGGAAGAAGGCGCGAAGAGCCTCGCGAGCGCGGCGCCCGGGTCCGGAGCCCGCATGAACGCCTCCCCGACGAGAAAGGCGCGCACTCCGTGGCGTCGCATCAGATCGACGTCCGCCACATTGTGGATGCCGCTCTCGGTCACCAGGAGCGCGCCGGTCGGAACGCGATCGAGGAGCGAGATCGTGGTGTCGAGACGGGTCTCGAAGGTGCGCAGGTTCCGGTTGTTCACGCCGAGGACGAGGCCGTCGAGGGGAGGCACGCGCGCGAGCTCGGAGGCGTCGTGCACCTCGACCAGCACGTCCATGCCGAGGTCGAGGGAGAGCGCCGCGAGCTCATGCATCGAGCCCGCTTCGAGCGCGGCCGCGATGAGCAGCACGCAGTCCGCCCCGAGCGCGCGCGATTCGTGGACCTGCCAGGGGTCGATGATGAACTCCTTGCGCAGCACCGGCAGCCGGCAGGCGTCCTTCACGAGTGCGATGTACTCGTCCGCGCCGCGGAAGAAGTCCCGATCGGTGAGCACCGAGAGCGCGGCGGCGCCGCCCTGCTCGTAGCTCGAGGCGATTCCGGCCGGCTCGAAGTCTTCCCGCAGCAGGCCCTTGCTCGGCGAAGCGCGCTTTATCTCCGCGATGACCGCATCTCCCCCGGCCTCTGTCCGGGCCCGCAATGCCCCGGCGAAGGGGCGGGGCGGCGGCGCCTCGCTCGCCTGCGCCGAAATCGCGGCCGCCGGGACTCGTGCCTTCTTCTCCGCGATCTCCTCGCGCTTGCGCTCGAGGATCTTCTGCAGGATGTCCGGCATGCGGCCGGCCCGTTCCCCGCGCTGCTCCCGTCCGGCCGGCATGGGTAGGCCTCTCTCCTCCACGAGGCGCCGGCTCCTCAGGCGCGAGCCTCCGCGAAGCCACGGGTCTTCGCCACGAGAGCGTCGAGACGCTCCCGGGCCGAGCCGTCCTTCGTCGCCCGGCTCGCGGCTTCCACGCCCTCCGGGAGGCTGTCGACCACGCCCGCCGCGTAGATCGCGGCGCCCGCGTTGAGGCACACGATGTCGCGCGCGGGACCTTCGCATCCCGAAAGCACTTGCTCGACGAGGGTGAAGCTCTCGGCCGTGGAGCTCACGGTGATCCTGGACAGGTCCGCTCGGGGAAGCCCGAATTCCTCGGGCGCCACGCTGCGGGTGGTGATCACGCCGTCCTTCAGCTCCGCCATCCGCGTGGGGGCCGCGATGCTCATCTCGTCCAGTCCGTCCTCGGAGTGCACCACGAGCACGTGCTCGCTGCCGAGGCGTTGAAGCACCTCCGCGACCGGCCGCACCCACTCCGGCGCGAACACCCCCACGAGCTGATTGGGCGCTCCCGCGGGGTTGGTGAGGGGTCCCAGGAGGTTGAAGACGGTGCGCACCGCCATCTCCCGGCGGGGTCCGATCGCGTGTCGCATGGCCGAGTGGTGCCGCGGCGCGAACATGAAACCGATGCCGACCTCCTCGATGCACTGCGCGACCTCGGCCGGCGAGAGGTCGAGGTTGACGCCCGCCGCCTCCAGCAGGTCCGCCGCTCCCGAAGCGCTGGAGACCGATCGGTTGCCGTGCTTGGCCACCCTGGCGCCGGCGCCGGAGGCGACGAGGGCGGAGGCGGTCGAGATGTTGAAGGTGTGCACCGCGTCGCCCCCGGTGCCCACGACGTCGACCAGTCCGCGGAAGTCCACTTCCACCTTCGCGGAAAGGTCGCGCATCACCTCCGCCGCCGCCGCGATCTCACCGACCGTCTCTCCCTTCATCCGCAGGCCGATGAGGAAGCCTCCGATCTGGGCCTCGGTGGCCTCTCCGGTCATGATGATGCGCATGACCGCGCTCATCTCTTCCGGCGCGAGGTCGCGCCCCTCGGTCACCGCGCGAATCGCGCCCTTCATGTCCATGTCCGCCTCCCCTGATGAATGGCGCGGCGCTCCGGTAGCCCGGCGGCCGCGCTCGGCGCCCATCGCGCCGTGCCCCGCATGAAGGGTGCCCGCGGCAAATTGTAACCGTAGCCGCCTGAACGGATTCCGAAGCGAAGGCACGATCGTTCGGCTCCCGAAGCCCGACGCAGGACGAGGCGAAGTCGGCAGGGGAGATGCGGGTATCATTCCCGGCCTTCGGTGGGAGAGGCCATGGCGCATCGTTCCTCACGGGAGTCCATTGCGGCAGACGCCGCCGCGACGGCGCGTGCGGATCTCGTGGCCGCCAACGTCTCGTCCGGGAGGAGTCCGCATTGACCGAGGTCGCCATCCTCGACGGAGGCCGGTCGCTGCGCCTGCGCGCAGGCAAGAGGAGCGCCCGCTTTCACGCGATCTGGCTGCGAGACAATGCCCGGGATGGCGAGACGCGCTCGCCGCAGAACGGCCAGCGGCTGATCGCCGTGCAGGACCTCCCGGCCGCGACCGCGGTCTCCGCCGCCGAGATCCGGTCCGGGCGCCTGCACGTCACCTTCTCGCCGGAGGGCAGGACGCTCGACTACGAGATTCCCTGGCTGTTCGGCAACGCCTACGATCGGCCGCCTCCGGTGCGGGAAGGCTGGACCGGCCCGCAGATCGAGACCTGGGAGCGCGACTCGATGCCGGCGCTGCCGTACGCTCGCTTCGAAACGCTGCGCGCAGATTCCGCCGCCCTGCGCGAGTGGCTCGAGAGGCTCATCCGCTACGGTGTCGGCAGGGTGGGCGAGGGACCGGTTCGCGTAGGAGCGTTGCTGGAGGTGGTGGACCTCTTCGGCTTCGTGCGCGAGACCAACTACGGGCGCCATTTCGAGGTGCGCGCGGAAGTGAACCCGATCAACCTCGCCTTCACCGGACTCGGCCTGCCGGCGCACTCGGACAACCCCTACCGGGATCCGGTGCCCTCGGTGCAGGTGCTCTATTGCCTGGAAAGCTCGGCCGCGGGCGGGGAGAGCCGGGTGGTGGACGGTTTCCGGGTGGCCGAGCGCCTGCGCGACGAGAATCGCGAATGGTTCGGCCTCCTGAGCCGCTATTGCGCGCGATTCGAGTACGCGGGTCAGCCGGGTGTCGTGCTGCGCTCACGCCGCCCGATGATCGAGCTCGCTCCGGACGGCGAGCTTCTCGCGGTGCGCTTCAACAACCGCTCCATGGCTGCGATCCGCGACGTGCCCTACGATGAAATGGAGGCCTACTACGCGGCCTACCGGCGTTTCGGCGAGCTCGCCGAGGATCCGCAACTGGGGGTCGAGTTCTCCTTGAGTCCGGGGGAGTGCTTCGTGATCGACAACACCCGCGTGCTGCACGCGCGCCATGCCTACTCGGGAGCGGGTCGGCGCTGGCTGCAGGGCTGCTACGCGGACAAGGACGGTATCCTGTCGACCTTCGCCGCCCTGTCGGCGGGAGACTCGAAGGACACGCCATGATTTCGCTCGATCCCGCCGGGCTGACCCGAGGCGACTTCGTGGCCCGGGTTGCAGAAGCCTTCGAGAGCGAGGGCGCCCGAGCCTATCTGGGGGAACCCCTGACCCTGGCCGAGCACATGCTGCAGGCGGCCACTCTCGCTGAAGAGCGGGGAATGGACGATGAGATCGTCGTCGCCGCGCTTCTCCACGACATCGGACACCTCGTCACGGAGCGCGGCGCTTGCTACATGGAGGACGCCGAGGATCGACATCACGAGGAGGCCGGGGCAAGGGCGCTGCAGGGATACCTCCCGCCGGTGGTCGTGGATTGCGTCCGGTATCACGTAGCCGCCAAGCGATACCTGTGCGCGAGGAAGCCCGTGTACCTGAGGGGTCTCTCGCGCGCTTCGCTTCACTCGCTGAACCTGCAGGGGGGGCCGATGAACGAGGAGGAGGCGGCGGCATTCGAGCGAGTTGCCCACATCGAGAAGATGCTTCAGGTCCGCCGTCTCGACGACGCCGGCAAGACTCCGGGTCGCCGCACCCCCGGATTCCGGCACTTCGCGCCCCTGGTCCAACGCCTCGTGGATCGGCACACGGTTTCCTGCGGGTGAGTCCTCGGGAAATCGCCTCCGAGGGCGGCGATTGAGACGGGTCGCGGCAACGGGGTGCGGCTGAGGCGGGCAGCTGAGAGCCCGGCCTCGGAACGGCGACATCCGGCGGGCGGGGTGCTGCGCATCGACGCGCTTCGCCCGACGCGGCGCCGCCCGCGGCCCGCGTCAACCGGATACGTGATGCAGATCGGGCACTCGCTCCGCCACCCGCAGAGGGAAGGCAGAGCGGAGACGCGATCTTGAAATCCGGCAATCACTGGACCGGGATCGCGTTCGGCGTCGGGCTCGCCTGCTTCGCCGCCTACCAGCAGTTCAAGCTGCCGGTGGCGCTGCCGGTGCTGCTGGAGCGATATGGCTACGACCGCATTCTCGCCGGCGCCTGCATGTCGGTGTACGCGCTCGCGGGCCTGCTCCTCTCGGTCTACGCGGGACGCCTCCTCGAGCGCCGGGGGGCGGTGCCGCCGGTGTGCGCGGCGATGGCGTTCATGCTCGTCGGCAGCCTTCTGCCCCTGGTCGCACCCTCCCACGGCTGGCTCATGCTGCTGGGGCGCGGACTGGAGGGAATCGCGTTTGCGGTGCTTGCGGTGTGCGGGCCGGTCGTCGCCAACGCGAGCGCGACGCCGCGCCAGCTTCCCATCGTGATCGGCCTCACCGCGATGTGGATACCGGTCGGGCAGTTGAGCGCCACCGCTCTCGCGCCGCTCGCGCTCGCAACGCACGGATGGACCCTGCTGTGGTGGGCGGGCGCCGCGGGTTGCGTCGCCTTCACGGCCTGGGCGCTGCGCATTCGTGGCGTGCCCGCCCTCGCGCCGGCCTCCGCGGGGCGCGCGCCCGGGGAGTCGGCGCTCCGTGCGGACGAGCGCCGGGCGCTCGGTATCGCCGCGCTGATCTTCGGCATCTGGTCGGGTCAGTACTTCGCCTTCATGACCTGGATGCCGCAGTTCCTGGTAGAGGTGCACCGCCTCGGCGTGTCGAGCGCGCTCACCGGCTACGTGGTTCCGGTGGTCCTGGTCATGGTCTTCAACCTCGCCACGGGTGCGGCGTTGCGCGCCGGCGTACCGCTCGGGACCCTGATGGCGGCGGGAGTCGCCGCGCAGGCGGCGGCGTGGTGGTGCCTTCCGATCGCGGGCGCGGGGTGGCTGGGCCTGACGGTGCTGGTCGTCTACGGCATCAGCGCCGGAATCGTGCCCGCTTGTCTCTTCGGCACTCCTCGCGCGGTAACCGGGGCGTCGGGCCGCACCGCCGCCGCATTCGGGTTCATCATGACCGGACGGAATCTGGGCGTGCTCATCGGCCCGGTACTGCTCGCGCAGATCGTGAAGAGCACCGGGGCATGGGACGGTACCTGGCCGGTCTTCGGTGCGCTCACTACCGTCGCCTTCGTGCTGGCGGTGATGCTTGCCCGGCGGCTGCGCCGCATCGAGAGCGGGTGAGCCTCGGGCAGCCTCCCTCAATCGAGGTCGCGAGGCCGCACGAGGGAGACGCAACGCGCCGCGCCGCGCGGGAGAGCGGTCCAGGTATCCGGCATCTCGAGGTGCGCGAGGGCCGCGGTCGGCATGAGGTTGACGGCGTCCCACTCGGCCAGGGTGGCTCCGGCGAGGTGGCGTACCAGCTCGTCGAATCCCGGGTTGTGTCCGACGATCATCACGCGCGCCATGTGCTCCGGCACGAGCGAGAGCACTTCCAGCAGGGTGTCGAGCTCGGCTTCGTAGATGGCCGACTCCAATTCGATGCGGGGGGCGTCCATTCCCGCAAAGCGGCACACGCGTTCCGCGCTCTGCCGGGCCCGCGCCGCCGGCGAGCTGACCACGAGGTCCGGCAGCAGCCCCTGCTCGCGCAGGAGGCGGCCGATGCGCTTGGTCGCCCGGCGCCCGCGCGGCGCGAGGGGGCGCTCGAAGTCCGGCACGCCGGGCGTCCAGTCGGACTTGCCGTGCCGCAGCACCAGGAGTTCTCGGGACATGGATCCGGTCTCGGGCGGCGTGGGAACCCGCCTCAGGTCTACATAGAATAGCGCGCCGTGTGCGAGCGACTCCGAATTCCGCGGACCGATGGCTGAAGCGCCGGCCCCGGCCAACCTTTCCCCGCCCGAGGACGAGGCGCTGCCGGAGCTGGTGGCCGCGGTCGACCTCGGTTCGAACAGCTTCCACATGAAGATTGCCCGCGTCGTCGCCGGCGACCTCCAGGTCGTGGACCGGCTGCGGGAGATGGTCCGCCTCGCGGCGGGACTCGATGCTGCACGGCACATCACCGAGGAGGCGGCGAAGCGGGCGCTCGCGTGCCTCGCCCGCTTCGGCCAGCGCCTGCGCGGCCTGCCCCCGGGGAGCGTGCGAGCGGTCGGAACCAACACCTTCCGCCTGGCGCGGGACGGGGCGGAGTTCCTCGTCGCGGCGGAGAGCGCGCTGGGACATCCCATCGAAGTGATCGACGGCCGGGAGGAGGCGCGCCTCATCTACCTCGGGGTGTCGCACGGCATCGCCGCGGACGAGCGGCAACGCCTCGTGGTGGACATCGGCGGTGGCAGCACCGAGCTCATCATCGGCAGACACTTCAGCGCGCTGCACACCGAGAGTCTCTACATGGGCTGCGTCAGCTCGAGCCTCGCGCACTTCGCCGACGGACGAATCAGGCGCTCCACCCTGCGCGCGGCGGAGCTCGATGCCACCCAGGAGCTCGAGCCGATCCAGGCTCACTACCGCGCGGTCGGCTGGGATGCCGCGGTCGGGGCTTCGGGCACGATCCGGACGATCGACGACGTGCTGCGCGCCCAGGGGTGGTGCGACGAGGGCATCACCCGCGAGGGGCTGCGCCGGCTACGGGACGCGCTGGTGGACCTGGGCCGCGTGGAGGCGCTGGACCGCCTCGGAGTGGAGCCCGCCCGCGCCCCCGTCTTCCCGGGCGGCGTCGCGATCCTGAGCGCGGTCTTCGAGGCGTTGCGCATCCGCCGCATGGCGACGACGGAGAGCGCATTGCGCGACGGCGTGCTCTACGACCTGATCGGCCGCCTCCAGCACCACGACGTGCGCGACACCACCATCCGCCACCTGTCGCGCCGCTTTCAGGTCGACACCACGCAGGCCGAGCGGGTGGAGCGCACCGCGCTCTACGTGCTGCAGCAGGTGGCAAAGCACTGGCGGCTGCGCCGGCCGCGCTACCGCGACTGGTTGAGCTGGGCGGCGCGCCTGCACGAGGTGGGCCTGGACATCGCTCACAACCAGTACCACAAGCACGGCGCCTACCTGCTCGAGCACGCCGACCTGCCCGGATTCTCGCGCCAGGACAAGCTGGCTCTCTCGGTGCTGGTGCGTGCGCACCGGAGGAAGTTCCCGACCGGCGCCTTCGGCTCCCTCGGCGAGCGGACGGCGGAGCGCGTGATGCACCTCGCCATCGTGTTGCGAATCGCGGTGGTACTGCACCGTGGCCGATCCGACGCCGGCACGCCGGGCTTCGTCGCACAGGCGGGCCCGGGAACGCTGCGTCTTGCGTTCCCGCCCGGCTGGCTCGACTCGCACCCCCTCACCCTGGCCGAGCTCGGCCACGAGGCGGACTACCTCTCGGCGGCGGGAACGAAGCTGCGCTTCTCCTGAGAAGGCGGGATCCCGGACGCTACATGAGGTCCCAGTTGCCGTCGCCCGCCAGGCAGGCTACTCCGACTCCGGTTTCCTGCTGCCCCCCTACCGTGATGGTCTGCCTGAACTCCCGGCAGGTCCTCCCGGCATCGTTCACACCGACCCGGGTGATGACCGTGCTGCCGGAAGCGGGGCCCGCGGTGTTGGCGGGGTTGTCCCAGGTCACCGTACCCCCGACCGGCGCCGTGTTCAGGGCCTGCTGGGTTGCCACGTTCGCTTGTTGCTGCGATGCCGCGTCCAGGGATTCCGCGATCTGGGCGCCGACGGTGGCGCCGATGACGGCGCCGATCGCGGTCATCGCCACGCGCCCGTCGCCGCTGCCGAACTGGTTGCCCAGCACCGCGCCGGCCACGCCGCCGAGCAGGGCGCCGGCCGTCTCGTTCTGGCTCATCGTCTGGCACCCGGTGAGCAGCGCCGCGCCCAGGGCGGCAAGGTAGATGCGTTTCATGAAGCAGTCCTCTTGAGTCTTCGTGTGGTGGCGCCGCTATGCGGAGGTCCCCGTGAAACGACTCGAACGGAAACGTGGAAGGTAATGAACCCCGCCCGGTGCCTGCCCCTTTGATCGAGGCTGATCAAGGTAACACAGCCGGAGCGGATCGGAGCATGGCCGAGAGTTTTTTGTCGTGTCTTTTCCGTTGAATCGTTGCCGCCGGTGGCGAGGCTGCGGCCGGGGCCGCGGAGAGTGGAGGCGCCCCCGAAAGTGGAAACGGCGCGCGCTTCCGTGGTGAAATCCGCCGCCCGAAAGTTGCCGTGGAGTACGCCTCGCCGGGCCGTGGCCGGCTCGCGACTTCTCCGAGCCCCGATGCGGATACGACCCGCCGAGCCCGGCGATGCCGAGGCGATCAGCGAGATCTACAACCAGGGGATCGTGGACCGGGTCGCGACCCTGGAGACGACGCTGCGCACGCCCGGGGAGAGGAGGAGCTGGCTCGAGGCACGGGGACCGCGCCACCCGGTCGTGGTGTGCGAGGGGAAGCACGGGGTGTGCGGATGGGCGAGCCTCAACTCGTTCAACCCGCGCGAGGCCTACGACAACGTGGCGGATTTCTCCATATACGTCGAGCGGGGCTCCCGCGGCCGGGGGATCGGCGGCGCGCTTCTCGCCCACCTCGAGACCCTGGCGGCGGAACTCGGGTTTCACAAGCTCGTGCTCGCGATGCTGTCCTCGAACGGCGCGGGCATTGCGCTGTACCGGCGGCAGGGTTTCCGCGAGGTGGGCACCTACCGCGAGCACGGCCGAGTCGACGGGCGCTGGGTGGACATCCTGATCATGGAGAAGATCCTGACCTGAAGCCCGGCGCGGCACGGTGCGCGCTCCGGGTGCTTCCCCGCGGGCGGCGCTACGTACATTCCGGCATGGATCGACGACCCGTGACATGATTTGTTGCCGGCTCGTCCGCTCGAGGGGCATGCATGGCGCGAAACCGGGAGCCGCTGTCGAACCCGCATCCCGCGCGCCTCCACTTCGGTTCCGGGCGCTGGCGCCGCGACTGGTGCACCGCGCCCGGCATTCGCGCTAACCTTGTCACACGTCCGTTCGGCGATGCTCCGTACCGGGCGGATCGCAGTCAGGAGAGAAGACTTATGAATGCTCGCACCATCGCGCTGACCGCCGTGAGTATCGCGATCGTTACGGTACTGGTCGCCAGTGTCCCGGTCCCCATACCCGCCACCGGCGGCTTCACGCATCCCGGCGCGGTGGCCGAGATCTTCGTCGCGGTCGCCTTCGGGCCGGTGATCGGCATGGTCGCGGCCGGCGTCGGCGCCGCGCTCGCCGACCTCATCCTGGGATACGGAAGCTGGGCTCCGCTCACCCTCATCGCCCACGGCAGCCTCGGGCTGCTTGCGGGGTGGCTGAGCCGGGGACGCGGCAAGGGCGGCATGTTCGCGGGCTGGATTGCGGGCGGCTTCGCGCTCGTCGCCCTGTACTTCATCGGTCAGGCCACGGTGTACGGCCTCGGCGTCGCCGGCGCGGCGGCCGAGCTCCCCTTCAATCTCTTCCAGGTCGCGCTCGGCGTGCTGGGGCTCGGTCTCTTCTTCGTCGTCCGCGCCGTCTACCCGCAGATCGAACAGCTCGCGGGAGGCAAGGGATTCACCGACGTTTCGAAGAGCTGAAACCCGCCGGCTCCTACGGTGGGTCACGCTCGGCGGGGCGCGAGAGTGCCGAAAGAGTAGCGCCTCCCCGCAGGTTGGGGGGCGGCCGCGGAGAGCAGGATCGCGCCCCGGGCGGGGCCGGCAAGTGGAGACGCCGGGCCGCGCGGCGACCGCGACTCGGCGTGACGGGATGGCGGGCCAACTCATCGCCCGCCGCCGGGGTTGGGCGGATCGCTGGTAGATGGGAAGGGCCCCGATGACGAGCCCGATCATCGAAGTGCGGGACCTCGGCTATGCCTATCCCGCCATGGAGCCGCACGAAGAGGCTCCCTGGGTGCTCGATGGAGTGGATCTCGAAGTCGAGCGGGGAGAGTTCCTGTCCGTCATGGGGCCGACCGGAGCGGGCAAGACCACGCTGTGCCTCGCCCTCGTCGGCATCGTGCCGCAGTCCACGGGCGGTTTCATCCGGGGCGAGGTGCGGGTCTCGGGTCTGGACACCAAGACCGAGCCGGTGTCGAGCCTGGCGGGACGGGTCGGTCTCGTGTTCCAGGATCCCGAGACGCAGCTCTTCAACATGAACGTGGAGGCGGAGATCGCCTTCGGGCTCGAGAGCAAGGGGGTGGCGCCCGAAGAGATCGCGGAGCGTATCGAGTGGGCGGCGCGCAGCGTCGGCGTCGAGTCGCTGCTCGGGCGCTCTCCCTTCGAGCTGTCCGGCGGCCAGAAGCAGCGGGTCGCGATCGCGGCAATGCTCGCGATGACCCCGGAAGTGCTGGTCCTCGACGAGCCCACCACCAGTCTCGATCCCCGCGGCCGGCAGGAGGTCTTCGCCACGGTGCGGGATCTGCGCCGGCAGCGGGGCATGACCATCATGATGGTGGAGCAGGACGCGGAGTGCATCGCCGAGTTCTCCGACCGGGTTGCGCTGCTCGCCGAGGGAAGCGTGAGGCGGGTGGGGCCGCCCCCGGAGATCTTCTCCCGCCCCGGAGAGCTCGTGGAGATGGGGGTGCGGGTGCCTCAGGTGACGGAGGTCGCGATGGCGCTGAACCGCCGGCACGGCAGCGCCCATCGCTTCGTCCGTCTCGAGGAGGCAGTGCGCTCTCTCGCCCGTGAGCTCGAAGCGTCCCAAGCGGCGGCGGGACCGTGAGCGTGCCCGCGCTCGCCGCCCGGGAGCTCCGCTACCGCTATCCCTCGTCCTCCGACGGCAATGCGCCGGACGCTCTGCGCGGCGTCGACTTCGCGCTTCCCGAGGGAGGCTACGTCGCCCTCGTCGGCCAGAACGGGTCCGGCAAGACCACGCTTGCCAAGCACTTCATCGGTCTTCTGCGCGCCACCGCGGGTCAGGTGCTGGTGTCCGGACGGGTGGTGGCGGACGCTTCGGTTTCGGCGCTCGCGCGGGATGTCGGCTTCGTCTTCCAGAACCCCGACCACCAGATCTTCAACGCCAGTGTGCGGGAGGAGATCGCGGTGGGACCGCGGAACCTCGGTGCGGGCGCGGTCGAGGTCGAGCGCCGCGTGGAGGAATCGCTCGTCCGCTTCGAGCTCGAGGATTGCGCCGATCGCCAGCCCGCGGCCCTGAGCTTCGCCCTGCGGCGGGCGGTGGCGGTGGCGGCGGTGTTCGCGATGGACACCCCGATTCTCGTGCTCGACGAGCCGAGCGCGGGGCTCGACGCCCTCCACGTCCAGCGCCTTCTCGCGCGCATCGAAGAACGCCGGGCGCGCGGCCACAGCGTCGTGATCATCACCCACGACATGCAACTCGTGGCGGAGCACGTGCCCCGTTGCGTGGTGATGCACGAAGGGCGCGTGATCGCCGAAGGCGACACTGCCGAGGTGCTTGGCGATCAGGCACTCGTCGAGCGCGCGCACCTCGGTACCCCCCAGGTGACCCGCCTTGCCCGCCGGCTGCGCGCCACGGGAATGTCCGGAAACGTCTTCGGCGTGGACGCCTTCTGCGACCACTTCTCGCGCCTGCGGGCGGGCGGGAGCGGCTCTTCCGCGCTCGACGGGCGCTAAAGCGCCGTGCGGACGAAGGCAATGCGCCGGCGCGCCGAATCGAAGCGGCGAAGACGCCGCTCCACGTCCCCCCGGGTCGGGCACGGCGGCTGCCGGCGCGCTCCGCGCCGTGCGCGTTGCCGGGCGACGGGCCCGTGGCGATAAACGCCGACCTCTACGTGCCCGGCCGGAGTTGGGCCCATCGGCTCGACCCCCGCGTCAAGCTGCTCTTCGTCGCCTGCTTCATCGTCCTGGTGCTCGTCTACGACAACCTCTTCTTCATGCTCTCGGCACTGGTCCTGGTGCACCTGCTGCACTTCTCCGCGCGGGTGCCCGCGGCGCGGCTGCGATTCGTATGGAAGACCCTGCTTCCGGTGGCGCTGCTGATGGCGCTGCTGTGGACGCTGTTCTACCCGCGGGGAGAAGCGCTCGCCGTCTTCTGGATCGTGGAGATCACGTTGCACGCGCTCGCGCAGGGGGCGGCGCTGGGCTTGCGCATCCTGGTCATGGCCTTCGCGGTCTTCGCCTGGCTCTACACCACGGATCAGGCCGCGCTCGTTCGCAGTCTCGTCAAGGTCGGCATACCCTACGAATGGGGGCTCGTGCTCGCGCTCGCGCTGCGCTACATCCCGACCTTCCAGGGGAGCTACATGCTCATATCGGAGGCCCAGGCCGCGCGCGGGCTCGAGCTCCGGGGCGCCGGATTCGCCCGCGTCAGGCGCATGATGCCGATCTTCGTCGCGATGATCGTGACCTCGCTGCGCGCGAGCGAGCAGCTCGGCCGTGCGATCGAGGCGCGCGCCCTCGGCGCGCCCGGTGTGCGCCGCAGCGTGCTCCACGACATCCGCTTTCGGCCCGCGGACTACGCTGCCTCCCTGCTCCTCGCCGCCGGTACCGCGCTGCTCCTGTATCTCAACTTCGCTCTCGGGATCGGCGAGCACCCGATCGCTCTCGGCTGAGCGCGCCGCTCACAGGTCCTTGCACAGGCGCAGGGAGTCGAGCATTGCGGCGTGGATGTTGCGGCTCGTCCACGCGTCGCCCACCCGGAATAGCCGGTAGCGGCCCTCGGGGTTGGTGACGAGCGTCTGTGGCCGGGCGTCGGCCATGGCCTGGAGGTCGACCTCGCCGAGGTTGATCGAGTCGGGCTTGAGCGCGAAGTAGAGGGCGTCGTTCGGCAGGGTGCCGTGGTCGCCGACGACCTGGTCGAAGCTCTGCTTCTCGGTCTCGCCGGTGAACATGTTGGCGAGCGTGGCGACGAGACGGTTGCCCTCGCGGCGCAGCCCGGCGAGGCGGGTGTCCGTCCGGATCGTGACTCCACGGCGGTACAGCTCGCTCAGGTGGGCGCCCTGGTTGGTATCGGCCATCTCGTTGCAGAGCGCCCGGTCCGGAGTGACGACCTCGACCTGCGAGCCGCGGCTCGCCAGGTGCTCGGCGCAGGAGGGGCCCTGGTGATAGCCGTTCTCGTCGAACACGAGGACCTGCTCGCCCGCCTCGACGTGAGCGCCGAGCACGTCCCACACCGTGGCGGCATGCTCCCGGCCCTCGAAGTGGCCGACGTTGGGAAGGCCGCCGGTCGCCACGACGACCACGTCCGGATCTTCCGCCCGCACGTCTTCGGCCTCTGCGAGGGTGTTGCGCCGGACCTCCACCCCGAGGCGTTCGATACGGCCCTCGAGCCAGTGGGCAATGCCCGCGAGCTCCCGGCGCCACGTCGCCCGCGCCGCGAGCAGGACCTGGCCGCCGAGCTCGCCCGAGGCCTCGAAGAGCACCACCTCGTGACCGCGCTCCGCGCTCACCCGTGCCGCCTCCAGCCCTCCCGGGCCGCCGCCCACCACCACCACCCGCCGGCGCGGGCCCTCCGACGGCGAGATGATCTGCGGAAGCCTCTCCTCGCGGCCGGTGGCGGGGTTCTGCACGCACAGCGCGTCCTGGCCGGAGAGCACCCGGTCCACGCAGTAGCCGGCGCCCACGCAGGGCCGGATCTCCACCTCCTCGCCGCGGGCGAGCTTGTTCGCGAAGTGCGGATCGGCGATGAAGGCGCGGGTCATTCCGATCATGTCGACGTGCCCCTCGGCCACCGCGTGCGCCGCGGTCGCGGCGTCGGTGACCCGCGTTGCGTGGAACACCGGCACGTCCACCGCCGCCCGGATCGCGCTCGCCAGGTGCAGGAAGGGCGCCGACGGCAGCCACATCGTCGGCCAGATCGTTCCGCTCGCCTTGTAGTCGGTAGCCTGCCCTCCGACCACGCTGATGAAGTCGATGCCCCCGTGCTCCGCGTGGATGCGGGCGATCGCGATGCAGTCCTCGTGGCTCAGGCCGCCCTCGAGCATCTCGTCTCCCGACATGCGGATCCCCACGAGGTAGTCGGAGCCCGCCTCGCGGCGCACCGCTTCGATGAGCTCGAGCCCGAATCGCATCCGGTTCTCGAGCGAGCCGCCGTAGTCGTCCTCGCGGTGGTTGATGGCGGGGCACCAGAACTGCTCGATCAGGGTGCCCGCCTGGGCGGAGATCTCGACCCCGTCGAGGCGGCCTTCCCGCGCCCGGCGCACCGCCTGCGCGTAGGCGAGCTGGGTGCGCGCGATGTCGTGGGGCTCCATCTCCACGGGAAAGGAGCGGTGGACCAGCTCGCGCCGGCAGGACGCGGAGTAGGCGGGCAGCCAGTTGGCGCTGTCCCATCGCTCCCGGCGCCCGCCGTGGGTGAGCTGCACCGTGCACGCCGCCCCGTGCTCGTGAATGCGCTCGGCCATCGCGCGGTACTCGGGGATGACCGCGTCGCTCGCTCCGTCGACCTGCCCGTAGTGGAAGGAGTTCTCGATGGAGACCGCGGTGGCGCCTCCGAACTGGGTGAGCCCCACGCCGCCGCGCGCCTTCTCCTCCTGGTAGCGCAGGTAGCGTTCGGTGATGCGTCCGCCGACCGCGTAGCCGGGGGAGTGGCTGGTGCTGAGCAGCCGGTTGCGGATCTCGAGGTGCTTGATAGCGAGAGGGGTGAAGAGCGCGGAGTAAGGGGTCATGGTTTCCTGCCGGGCGAGGGGGCGCCGCACTCCGCGAGGCCGAACGCAAGGAGCACGAAGGCGAAGGCGAAGGCGTTCTCCTTCAGGCGCTCGAAGCGTCCCGCCGCGCCGCCGTGGCCGGCGCCCATGTTGGTCTTGAGGAGCAGCAGGCGCTCGTCGGTCTTCGTCGCTTCGAGGCGGGCGACCCACTTGGCCGGCTCCCAGTAGCCCACCCGGGGATCGGTGAGCCCCGCGGTGGCGAGGATGTGGGGGTAGTCCCTGGCCTCGATGTTGTCGCAGGGCGAGTACGACGCGATGTACTCGTACGCGTCGGGGTCTTCGATCGGATTGCCCCACTCGGGCCACTCGGGAGGGGTGAGGGGCAGGGTGTCGTCGCACATCGTGTTGAGCACGTCCACGAAGGGCACCTCGGCCACCGCCGCCCGGAAGAGCTCGGGGCGGAGGTTGATGGCGGCCCCCACCAGCAGGCCGCCCGCGCTCCCGCCGTGGCAGGCGATGCCGCCCCGTCGGGCATAGCCCTGCGCCACGAGGTGCTCCGCCGCCGCGACGAAGTCCCGGAAGGTGTTTGTCTTGCGGTCGAGCTTGCCCTCCCGGTACCAGCGGTAGCCACGCTCCTTTCCGCCCCGCACGTGGGCTACCGCGTAGACGAAGCCGCGGTCGACGAGGGAGAGCGGCGTGATCTGGAAGCTCGCGGGCATGCTGATGCCGTAGGAGCCGTAGCCGTAGAGCAGCAGGGGAGCCGAGCCGTCGATCGGCGTGTCGCGCCGGTGGAGCACGGTGACGGGCACGCTTTCGCCATCGTGGGACTCCGCAGCGAGCCGGCGGGCGACGTAGGCGTCCGGGTCGTGGCCGCTCGGCACCTCCTGTTCCTTGACGAGACGGCGCGCGCGGCTGCCCATCTCGTAGCGCCAGGTCCGCGCCGGGGCGGCCGGTGTGCTCGCGGAGTAGTGGATGGCCGGGGTGTCGAACTCGTAGCCGGGGAGCAGGCCGAGGTGGTATGCCTCCTCTTCGATCGCGATCGCGTGCTCCGCTCCTCCGGAGAGATCGGTGATGACGATCCGGGGCAGGGCGTCCTCGCGTTCCATGCGCACCGCGTGGTCGCGGTACACCGCGAGGTCGAGAATGAGCCGGCCCGAGCGGTGGGGAACGACATCGCGCCAGTGTCGGCGCTGCGGCTGCGCGAGCGGCGCCTCGACGATCTTGAAGTCCTCGGCGCCATCCGCGTTGGTGAGGATCAGCAGGCGCTCGCAGTGATGTTCCACGCGATACTCGACATCGCGCTCGCGTTCCGCGATGAGCAGGGCCGGGGAATCGGGGCGCCCGGCGTCGATCAGCCTCACCTCGGAGGTGGTGTGGTCGTGCGCATCGACGACCACGAAGCGTCCGCTCATGGTCTCGCCGACCCCGACGAAGAACCCCGGGTCGCTCTCTTCGTAGACGAGCACGTCGTCGGCCGCCGCGGTGCCGAGACGATGGCGCAGCACCCGGACCGGACGATGGTGCGCGTCGAGCACGGTGTAGAACAGGTGAACGCCGTCCTTCGACCACACCACCGGACCGGCCGCGTCCGGCAGGGCCTCCGGCAGCTCGGTCCCGCTCTGCAGATCCCGAATCCGCAGGGTGTAGATCTCCGAGCCGTTCACGTCCACGCTGTAGGCCGCGTGGCGGTGGTCGGGGCCGTGCGCGAAGGCGCCGACCCTGAAGTACTCGAGCCCTTCGGCCTCGCGGTCGCCGTCGAGCAGGACCTCCTCCTCGCCTCCGCCCCGGGGGCGGCGGCAGTGGATCGGGTGCTGCCCGCCGCGGCGGTAGCGGTGGTAGTACTCGTGGGGCCCGTCCGGGAGGGGCACCGAGCGGTCGTCCTCCTTGATGCGTCCACGGAACTCCGAGAAGAGCAGCTCCTGAAGCGCTTCGGTGCCCGCCATCGCCCGCGCCGTAGACCGGTTTCGTTCCTCCAGCCAGTCACGGATGCGCGGCTCCAGGCTTCCCGGATCCCGCATCACCCGCGCCCAGTTCTCGTCCTTGAGCCACGCGAAGGGATCCTCGCGGGTCTTGCCGTGAAGGCGTAACGCCTCGTCACTCATTCTCGATCACAGTTTCGGAGCAGGGATGTCGGAGCGCCCGGGAGGGGCGGCCGGGGAGCACGGGTCGCCGGCAGCGGCGCATTGTCTCCGACTGCGCGCCGTACCGGTAGGGAGAGATCGCGGCAATGCCTCAAGGCGTTCCCGCTTCGCCGCGCCGTCGCTTGCTCCCGGACCGCGTGGCCTTCCGCCCGGAACCGGAATCGCCCGCGCCGGCGGGAAGGCTCCACAGGAGCATCGCGGCATGGCCCCGGTAGGGGCGCCAGGCCTCGGCAATCTCCTCGAGCTCGGCCGGGCTCGGCCGCACTCCGTCTACGCTCATCGCCCGCAGCAGGCCGATGTCGCTCGCGGGAAAGGCGTCGCGGTGCCCCAGCGCCCGCAGAGCGATGTACTGAGCGGTCCACTCTCCGATGCCGGGCAGGGCCTTGAGACGCTCGACGTCCGCTCCGTGGTCGCCGCTCGGGGCGAGCAGCGCGGGGTCCGCCCCGGCCGCTTCGCTGAGATGCAGGATGCTCCGGACCCTTGCGCCCGGCATCCCCATGTCGGAGAGATCGGCGGACAGGATGTCGCGGGGGCGGGGAAAGAGGAAGGCCAGCCCGTCATCGCGCGATGGCGCCGGGCAGCGCGCGCAGCGCGCCACGAGACGCCCCGCAAGAAGGGTCGCGGCGGCCACGCTCACCTGCTGGCCGAGAATGGCGCGCACCGCGAGCTCGAAGGCATCGAAGGCCCCGGCCGCCCTCGGGGCGAAGCGATTCCCGAGGCTCCCGGCGAGTCGCGGGTCGCGTTTCAGGTGATTCGTGATCGCCGGGAGGTCGGCATCGAGGTCGAACATCCGGCGCAGGCGCGGGGCGAGCGCAGCCGGGGGAAGGGCGCCTTCGATACTGACCCGGAGGCCTCGGTCACCGATTGCGCCGACGCTGAACGTCGCCTCGGCGCCGTCGTTCTCGAAGCGGCGACGGTAGCGACCGTCGCGCACCTGCTCTACGCCCGGGATCGCGCGGGGCGCGAACCAGGCGAGTGCGCCCTGCCAGTCGAAGGGGCCCCGGGCATCGAGGCTCAGGCGGGAGACGCTCATCGGAGTCAATCGGGACGCACGGGGCACCCCGCTACCCACCCGTGCGGCGCCGGCGGATGCGATACCATCGACGCCCCATGAGCGAGAGCGCCTTCACGCCGAGCTTCGACGAACTGCCCGAAGTGCTGCCGATCTTTCCCCTCTCCGGCGCCCTGGTGCTTCCGCGGCAGAACCTGCCCCTCAACATCTTCGAGCCGCGCTACCTGAACATGGTGGCCGACGCGCTGGGAACGGGGCGCAACATCGGCATGATTCAGCCGCGGCCCGGCACGGAGGATTCGGAAGCGCCTCCGCTCTGCCGCGCCGGCTGCCTGGGCCGGATCACCGCCTTCAACGAGACCCGGGACGGCCGTTTCGTGATCAGTCTCACCGGGGTGTGCCGTTTCGAAGTGGCGAAAGAGCTCGAGACCCGGCGTGGCTACCGGCGAATCTCGCCGGACTGGAAGCGCTTCGCGTCGGATCTGGGCCCGGCGCCGGAGGTCGAGCTGGAGTTCGAGCGCTTCGAGAAGACGGCGCTCGACTACTTTGCGGCGCGGGGCCTGGAGGTCAAGTGGGAAACCATCCGCAAGCTCCCCGGCTCCGCGCTGGTCGACTTCCTCACCATGAACCTTCCCCTCGCGGCGGAGGACAAGCAGGCCCTGCTCGAGTGCGACGCGGGCGCCCCCAGGGCGGACCTGCTGAACGGCCTGCTTGCGATGGCGGCGGCCGAACCCCACGGGCCGAGCGGCACCCGGCACTGACGGATCCGGCCCGCGCCGGGGCGTCGGAGCGGCTGGCGCGCTCAAGCCAGCGGAAGGAATCTGCGGTGTACCGATGGGCCTCGAGGGCCGGGCTCCAGCAGCCCGGGTCGAGGCCCGTCTTCTCCTCGAGGCGGCGTCCCCTTCTCCGGGACCGGGCCCACGAAGGCGCGCAAGTGCCGACGCGACTCGCCGGGATCCTCGGGGTAGACGAGCCCGGCCACCGATGGCGTCATGACCTCCACTGCGCTCACCGACGGATGTCCTCGGGGGAGAGCGCGAATCTCATGCCTTTGGCGGGCGGGGTCAAGAGCCGCCGGATCCATGTCGCCATCATGATGCGCCGATTGCGGCGCGCGGGGCCTCGTTGCTCCTCCGCCCCCTATATAATGGGCGGAGCGGCGGAGAGGGCCCGAGGACGCGGTATGGGACGAGACAGGACGGGAGCGCGCAGGGAAGGGCGGCAGGCTTCGCGACGTCGGGGGCGAGCGGTCCGGAGCGGCGCGTCTCGCGCACCCGGCTCCCCGCCTCCCGGACACCGGACACCCATGGGCACGCTTCGGGGCGGAGCCGGGTGAGGAGCGCCGCAGGCGGCGTTCCGGCTGCCGTTCGATTCCGGGATTTCAGGCACTTCGCGGGATAAGCGGCAGTGGAGGAGCTTGTCTCGCTCGGCGCGCTGAGCGCCCTGGCGCAGGTGATTCTCGTCGATCTCGTGCTCGCCGGGGACAACGCGATCGTGGTGGCCATGGCGGCGGCGGGGCTGCCGGCCCACCAGCGCACCCGGGTCATCGCGCTCGGCATCTTTCTCGCGGTGGTGATGCGCATCGGGTTTGCGCTCGTCACCGTCCAGCTCCTGCAGATTAGCGGCGTGCTCTTCCTGGGCGGACTGCTGCTCGCCTGGGTGTGCTGGAAGCTGTGGCAGGAGTTGCGCACCCACGTGGATCATGCCAGGGCCGCCGCGACCCGGGCCGTCGACAAGCTGCCCCCGGAGAAGCAGGACAAGACGATGTTCCAGGCCATCGTGCAGATCGTGATCGCCGATCTGTCGATGTCTCTCGATAACGTTCTCGCGGTCGCCGGCGTGGCCCGCGAGTACATCTGGGTGCTGGTCTTCGGCCTGCTGCTCTCGGTGGTGCTGATGGGGGTGGCGGCGACGCTCGTGGCGCGCATGCTCGCCGCCCGACCGTGGATCGGCTATGTCGGACTGGTGGTGATCGTCTACGTCGCCGCCACCATGATCTGGGAAGGGGGGGCGGAACTCCTCGTTCTCTGGTCCGCCGCCTAAATAGCTGATCTCAAATGTGCTACACCATGTCCGTTGCCGGGGAATGGCTGAGCGACTTCGAGGAATCGGGCGACAGACTGACAAAGTTCGTACATGGAGCGGCACCGATGATTACGAGTCACGGTGTCATGCATGGC
>JAJEAD010000069.1 GCA_022824305.1 Gammaproteobacteria bacterium
GCCATGCATGACACCGTGACTCGTAATCATCGGTGCCGCTCCATGTACGAACTTTGTCAGTCTGTCGCCCGATTCCTCGAAGTCGCTCAGCCATTCCCCGGCAACGGACATGGTGTAGCACATTTGAGATCAGCTATTTAGTGAACGGGACGCATCCCCCGCCCGAGCTGCCTTTCCGGGAGGAGACCGAAGCGCCCGATATCCCGTGGCAGGTGACCGCCCGCATGTTCTACGCCAACAAGGCGGCGGTGCTGGGCCTCATCGGCTTCACCGTGATCGCGGTGGTGGGATTGTTCGGACCCGCCATCCTGCAGGCCGACCCCTTCGACATCGTCGGCGCGCCGCTGACCGGACCGGGCGAGCCCAGGCCGATGGGAACCGACTACTTGGGCCGGGACGTGCTTGCCGGAATGATCCACGGCACCCGGCCGACCCTCATGATGGCGGTCACCGCGACGGGTTTCGCGGTCTTGATCGGTATCTCGATCGGTGCCTTGGCCGGGTTCTACGGCGGCAGGCTCGACAATCTCCTGATGCGAATCACCGAGTTTTTTCAGGTTCTGCCGCCGCTGGTGTTCGCCATGGTCATCGTCGCCATCTTCGGCGCCAGCTTCGTCATCGTGATCCTGGCCATCGGCGTGACCACCTGGACCGACCTGGCGCGCCTCACCCGGGCGGAAGTTCTGAAGATCAAGGAACGCGAATTCGTCATGGCGGCTCGCGCCATCGGGATGCGCAACCGACCGCTCATCGTCGGTGTCCTGCTGCCCAACGCGCTGCCGCCCCTGGTCATCGCGGTGACCCTTCAGGTCGGCTTCACCATCATCTACGAGGCCGCGCTCAGCTTCCTCGGGCTGACCGACCCGGAGATCATGACCTGGGGCCGGATGATCGGCCTGTCGCGCGATTTCTTCTTCGAGGCGTGGTGGTCGGTGACCTTCCCGGGGCTGGCCATACTGTTCACGACCCTGTGCATCGCGTTGGTCGGCGACGGTCTCAACGATGCGCTCAACCCCCGGCTGCGGGGGCGTTGAGGACCGCGGCCGTGCCCGCCGTCACGGGAAAGCCCCCCGTCCTGGAGGTCGACGGGCTGTGCGTCGACTTCGCCGTGCGCAGAAAGCAGGTTCGGGTGCTGTCGGACATCAGCTTCACGGTGGGGCGCGGCGAAACGCTCGGCATCATCGGCGAGAGCGGCTGCGGCAAGAGCATGACCGCGCTCGCGCTGCTGCGCATGATCCCGTCGCCCCCCGGCCGCATCACCGCGGGGCGCGTGCTCCTCGACGGCGAGGACCTGATCCAGGTGCCCGAGAAGCGGATACGCGCCATTCGCGGCGGGGAGATCTCCATGGTCTTCCAGGAGCCGATGACGTCGCTGAACCCCGTCTACACCATTGGCAACCAGATCGCCGAGACGATCCGCCGTCACAAGGGCATCAGCGGGGCCGCCGCATGGAAGGAGGCGGTCGACCTGCTGGACATGGTGCACATCCCCGCGCCCGAGCGGCGCGTGCACGAGTACCCGCACCATCTCTCGGGCGGCATGCGCCAGCGGGTCATGATCGCCATGGCGCTCGCCTGCGAGCCGACGGTGCTGCTCGCCGACGAGCCGACGACCGCCCTCGACGTGACCGTCCAGGCCCAGATCTTCGATCTGCTGCGGGAAATCCAGGAGGTCCACGGCACGTGCATCGTGCTCATCACCCATGACTTCGGGGCGGTCTCCGAGATGGCGGACCGAGTCCTGGTCATGTACGCGGGGCACAAGGTCGAAGAGGGCACCCTTGACGAGATCAGCGGCGAGCCGCGCCATCCGTACACGCAGGGCCTGCTGCGCTCCATGCCGGAGATTGTCGACGACCCGGCCGACATCCGGGAGCGCCTGCCGGAGATCCCGGGGACGGTTCCGGACCTGCTGCGCGGTCTGGAAGGCTGTCCGTTCGCGCCCCGCTGCCCGTCGGCGATGCCGAAGTGCCGCGATCGCCCGGGCTACACGCGCCTCGGCGACCACCGGTCCGTGAAGTGCTGGCTCGCATCGGAGGGCACCGGAGACCGCGTCGGATCATGACAAAGCGTCACCTGCTCGCCGTCGACGACCTGCACGTGCACTACCGGCTCGCGCGCCCCCACCTGTTCGGCGCGAGGCCCACGTTGCGCGCCGTGGACGGCGTAAGCCTGAGCGTCGAACGCGGACGCACGCTGGGGCTGGTGGGCGAGAGCGGTTGCGGGAAGACGACGCTCGGGCTCGCGGTGCTCCGCCTCGTAGAGCCGACCGGAGGCACGGTCACCTTCGACGGTATGGAGCTGCGCTCACTCGGTGCGGAAGCGTTGCTCGACGTACGCAGGCGGATGCAGATCATCTTTCAGGATCCCTACTCGTCGCTGAACCCGCGCCAGAACGCCGGCGACATCGTCCGGAGCCCGCTCGATGTGCAACGGGTGGGCAGTCCCAGCGAACGCGAGGAGCGGGTCGCGGAGCTGTTCTCGCTCGTCGGACTGCGGCCCAACCAGCGGAACCTGTTCCCCCACCAGTTCTCGGGCGGGCAACGGCAGCGGATCAGCATTGCGCGTGCGCTGGCGCTGAACCCGGACCTCATCGTCTGCGACGAACCCGTATCGGCGTTGGATGTCGCGATTCAGGCCCAGATCCTGAACCTGCTGGGCGAGTTGCAGGAGGATCTGCACCTGACCTTCGTGTTCATTTCCCACGACCTGGCGGTGGTGCAGCACATCTGCGACGAGATTGCGGTGATGTACCTGGGCGTCCTGGTGGAGAAGGCGAGCCGCCGCACGCTCTTCCGCAGTCCCCGTCATCCGTACACCCGGGCGCTGCTGTCGGCGGTGCCCGCCCGGCGCGCGTCCCGCAGGACGGAACGCATCCGGCTGGAGGGGGATATCCCCAGTCCGATCAACATTCCTCCGGGGTGCCGATTTCACACCCGTTGCGCCTACGCTCAGGATCGCTGTCGCGTGGAGGTCCCGGAGCTGGTGGAGAAGGCGCCCGGTCACTGGGAAGCGTGCCACTTCGAGACGTCTCCCCGCGCAGGCTAGCCGCCAACGAGCGAGCGTCATCGCGGCGCCGTCGCGGCGGAAGACGCTTCCGCGGGCGCGGCCGGGCCGCGTAGAGCCGCCAGGCAGTCGGCGATGATCCTACCGATCACCCGGCAGTCCTCGACGCTGAACGTGAGCGGAATCCTCATGTCGAGCAGCGACGCGAGGATCCGGTCGGTCTCCGGCAGGGACTGCTGCTCGAGGTAGCGCCAGGAATCGTAGCGGGACGTGTACGCGACCGGCTCGGCGTCGCCGAACCACTTGAGGTCCACCCCGCGGGCGAGACACTCCGCCACGAGCTTCCTGATCCCCGCTTCGTCCAGGTCGGGAACCATGAACTGTATCGAGCTGCCAACGTACATTTCGGCGTCAGGGCGCTCCGGAAGATGCACGCCGGGCGCCGGGCGCAGGATCGCTTCGATGGCCCGGTAGCGCTCGTTCCACGCGTGGACGAGGCCGTCCAGATCGGCCAGTTGCGGGCGGAGAATCGCCGCCCTCAGGTTGTCCATGCGCCCCGAGCAGTTCGGAGTGTCGAGTCGGACCCGCTCGAACACCTCATCGGAGGGAACCGCTTCGTGCCTGCCGTACAGCATGTACGAACCCGACAGGATCGTCGCACGCGCCATCAGCTCCTCGTCGTCGGAGGTGATGAACCCTCCTTCGCCGGAGTTGATGTGCTTGTAGGTCTGCGCGCTGAAACAGGCCGCAACGCCATGGGCGCCGCTCTTCGTGTTGCCCCAGCGCGCGCCCATCGTGTGTGCGCAGTCTTCGATGACCGCGATTCCGAGCGATTCGGCGGCATCCATGAGCGCGCCCATGTCGACGATATGCCCGCGCATGTGGGAGAGCATCAGCACCCGCGCCTGGCTGCACCTTGCCTTGCGCGCGAGATCGTCGATGTCGATGACCAGGTCATCGGTGATCTCCACCAGCACCGACTCGCCTCCCGCGGCCGCGATGGCGCCGGGCACCGGCGACAGGGTGAAGCCGTTGGTGAGCACGGGCTCGCCGTGGGAGACGCCCCATGCGCGCAGCGCCGTCTGCAGCGCGTAGCCGCCGGACGTACAGGCGAGGCAGAAGCGCGCTCCCATGTATGCCGCAAACTCGCGTTCGAGCTGGACGGTCTCCGGCACTTCGCCGTCGACGACGTTGTACCGATGCAGCCGGCCCGAACGCATCACGGCAACGGCCCGCTCGATCGCTGCCTCCGGTATGGGCAACTGCTGCGTGAAGTTTCCCTGGAATCGTAGAGGCATCACGTTCTCCTGCATTCGCCGGGAGGGGCAAGACTGCGCGGCACTTGCTTCGGCCCGGGTCGAGACGGCGCGGCGAATCGCCCGCGAAGAAACCCCGTGCTTCCCAACATGGATCGCGGGCTCGGGGACAGACCATTTCGTGAACCCGCGGAAATCGGGCTCCCGGCGCAGGGTACCGTCTTTCAGGGTGCCTCATCTCCCGGAAAGGCCGGTCCGACGAATCCGGGGCGGCTGGTCGCGCCTCGACGGCTTCCAGGGGCAACGAGTACGATGCCTCGACGGCCGGCTTCGCCGTCGGAGTTCCCTGGATATCCGAGGGTTCGGATTCCGGGCTCTCGCCATCACCTCCACCTTCGATCGAGGACAGCATCATGATAGGCATAGCCAGGACAATCGCAGGAGCGACGATCGCAGTGCTCATGTCGCCCATTCTTGCGCAAAGTGCGGTGGCCCACTGCCAGATTCCCTGCGGGATCTACGACGACCACGCCCGGGTGGCGTCGATGCTCGAAGACGTGGCCACCATCCACAAGTCGGTGGATCTGATCGCGGAACTCGCCGGGAAGACCGATCCGCAGTCGCAGAACCAGCTCGTGCGGTGGGTGATGAACAAAGAGCAGCATGCCCAGAACATCATCGACAGCATCAGCGACTACTTTCTCACCCAGCGGGTAAAGGCTTCGCAGGAAGACTACGCGGAGCGCCTGCAGAAGCACCACGCGGTGATCGTGGCCGCGATGCGCGCCAAGCAGAATGCGGACCCGGGGATCGTCGACGAGCTGAAGGCGGCCGTGGAAGCGGTTGCGCCCTACTATCCCGAGTAGGAGTCGCAACCCATGAAGTTCGCGATCGGCATCGGCCGCAATGAGCCCATCACCAATGGTCGGTGATCACGCGCGGGTCGCGGAGGAGGACGGATTCGAAGCCTTGAGCGCGACGGCCGAAGCTCCGCCATCGTGTTCTGTGCTCATCAAGTGGATTTTTGACTGTTATTGTGCTTTTCTTCCGCAAAACGGGAGAAATCACGAAAATGGAGAGCTTCTGGGGGATCCTTGCTGATGCGATGAGTCTGATTCTGGCCTGGGATGCCGATCTCATCGAGATCATCGGGCTCTCGCTGCGGGTCACGGTGACGGCGGTCGCCATCGCGTGCGCGATCGGCCTGCCCGTCGGCGCGGCGGTCGGCTCCTTCGCGTTTCCCGGCCGGACGGCGGCGGCGGTCATCCTGAACTCCCTGATGGGACTGCCGCCCGTGGTGGTCGGTCTGATCGTCTACCTGATGCTGTCGGCCGCCGGGCCGCTGGGGCCCCTCGGCCTGCTCTATACCCCCACCGCGATGATCATCGCGCAGACCGTGCTGGTCACTCCCATCGTCGCGGCGCTCACCCGGCAGGTGGTGGAGGATCTGCACCGCGAGTACGCGGAGCAGTTCTCATCGCTGCAGGTGGGCCCCCTGGACCGCGTCCTCGCCTTGCTGTGGGACGCGCGCTACAGCCTGCTCACGGTGGCGCTGGCCGGATTCGGCCGTGCCGTCGCGGAGGTCGGGGCGGTCATCATCGTCGGAGGCAACATCAACCACGTGACCCGGATGATGACGACGACCATCGCGCTCGAGACCTCGAAGGGCAATCTGCAGCTCGCCCTGGCGCTGGGAGTCGTGTTGCTCGCGATGGCGCTGGTGGTCAATGCCGGAGTGATGGCCCTTCGGGCCTCCGCGGTGCGCGCGGCCTATGTCTGAGGCGTCGACCGGCATGCACGCGGCGGGGCCGGCGACCCGGCCCGAGGCGGTGGCGCCGCCGCTTCTCCAGGCGAGGAGGCTCTGTTTCGACGCCGGCGGCAGGCGGCTCATCGACCGCATCGACGCCGAAATCCGGGCGCACCGACGCACCGTGATCATGGGGGCCAACGGCACCGGCAAGAGCGTGCTCCTCCGCCTGCTCCACGGACTGATCCGACCGACCGCGGGCGAGGTGCTCTGGCAGGGGCGGCCTCTCGACCGCGCGGGGCGTCGCGAGCAGTCGATGGTGTTTCAGCGCCCCGTCCTGCTGCGGCGCTCGGTGCTTGCCAACCTGCGCTTTGCTCTGGCGGTGCGCGGGGTCGACGGGCCGGAGCGCGCGACCCGGGAGGCGAAGGCCATCGAGCGGGCGCGGCTCGGCGACCTCGCGAAGCGGCCCGCGCGGGTCCTGTCCGGTGGCGAGCAACAGAGGCTCGCGGTCGCCCGGGCACTGGCCTGCGAGCCCCGGGTGCTGTTTCTGGACGAAGCGACGGCCAGTCTCGATCCGGCCTCGACCCACGCAATCGAGGAGCTCGTCCGGGAGGCGCAGGACAGTGGCGTCACCATTGTCCTGATCACGCACGACATCGGGCAGGCGCGGCGTCTCGGCGAGGACCTCATCTTCCTGCATGCCGGGCGGGTGGTCGAATCCGGTCCCGTCGCGGACGTGCTCGGTGCGCCCCGCGCGGAGGCGACTCGCGCCTGGCTCGAGGGCAGGCTGCATCTCGGGCCGCCGGGCCACGGTACTTCCTGACCATGCTGGCGGATCTCCCGTCGTGACGCGTGCGTGCATCTGCTTCGCGATCGCGGCCCTGATGGCCATGGGGCCCTTTGGCGGGGCTGCGGCGCGGGACGAGTTCATCCTCGTCCAGTCGACGACGTCGACCCGGAACTCGGGCCTCTTCGAGCACGTACTTCCGCTGTTCACCGCAAAGACCGGCATCGAGGTCCGGGTCGTCGCGGTGGGCACCGGCCAGGCGATTCGCAATGCCGCGAACGGAGACGGTGACGTTCTCCTCGTGCATGCGAAGGACGCGGAAGAGCAGTTCGTGGCGGAAGGCAACGGAGAGGCGCGCTTCGACGTCATGTACAACGACTTCGTGATCGTCGGGCCGCCCTCGGACCCCGCGGGGGTGGCCGGAATGCGCGACGCGGTCGCCGCTCTTCTGCGGATCGCGGAGGCGGCAGCGCTCTTCGCCTCGCGCGGCGACGACAGCGGCACCCATCGCGCCGAGATGGCCCTGTGGCGGGAGACCGGGGTCGACGTCGAGGCGGCTTCGGGCGGCTGGTACCGCGAGACCGGCTCCGGAATGGGGACGACGCTCAACATCGGCACCGGCATGGGCGCCTACGTGATGACGGACCGAGCGACCTGGATCGCGTTCGGCAACAAGCGCGACTACCGGGTCGCGGTGGAGGGTGACCCGAGGCTCTTCAATCAGTACGGCATAGTGCTGGTGAACCCGGAACGCCATCCCCACGTGAAGGCCGGGCCCGCCCGGCGATTCGTCGAGTGGGTCCTCTCCGAGGAAGGGCAGCAGGCAATCGCTTCCTTCCGCGTCGACGGCCAGCAGCTCTTCTTCCCCAACGCGGGAAGTTGAGGAGCGTCGAGGAGGCGCAGGCGGCCAAGGAGCCCGCGCGCCGGCATGGTCCCGGTGTGCGATGCACGAGAGGGTGCCGGGTCCCCGGTCCGAGCGGTGACCGCGGGACTTCCACGCCCGGGGAGCGCGACCACCACCCTGCGGCCACGGACTCCGAGTCCGGACCGGGCAATCTCGCGGGCTGCGCGCCGGAACGCGTGCGGTCGCGCCCGCGTCAGGGCGACAGCCAGCGGACCCTTCCGCTCTCCCTCAGGTCGTAGCCGCCCATCGCCGTCGCCTTGCGCCGCAGCGCCTCCTCCCGCGCGAAGCCCAGAAGCGCCTGCACCGGCTCCGTGAAGTAGGCGCGGCGGTCGACGAGCAGGTCGAAGCGCTCTTCGACGAGGGGAAGAAAGGACAGGTCGAAGCGCCTGGCCATCGACTCGATGCCGAGCGCCGCGTCCGCCTCGCCCGCCGCGACCGCCGCCGCCGCGTCGTTCTCGGTCCGCGCGAACCCCGGGGCCGGGATCAGGTCCCCATCGGCGAGCTTCGCTTCCGATGCGAGTTGCTCGAAGAGCGCCGCCGCGCCAGCGCCCGGCTGCCGCATGACGACACGCTTGCCCGCGAGTTCGGAGAAGCGGGTCACTTCACGACCCGCCCGCTCCGATAGGATCAGACCCCGGGAGCGCGCCGCCCACGCGATCAGCACCGTGCCCCGCAGGCCGCGCGCCGAGACGGTGCCCACGTTCCACTCCGATTCCTCGGGAATGTGCAGGCCCGCGAGCGCGGCACGCCCTTCGGCGAAGCGGTCGAGGCCATCGAGGCTCCCGTCAAAGAGCGTGGCAAGCCCCGAGCCGGATTCGCGCACCGCCCAGTCGAGCAGCGGGTCGTGCGACCCGGTCAGCACCGGCGGCCGCTCCGAGGGGGCGTCTCCGCTCCGACCCTCGATCCAGGCCAGGACCTCCGCGCTGGGGAAGAGCAGCTTTCCCGTAATGCGCCGATGCGGAATCTCGCCCGCCGCCGCAAGGTCGTACACCTTGCGCTCCTTGACGCGCAGCAGCTCCGCCACCTCCTTAGTCGTGAAGTGGAGCGGCCGGGGCCTCTGCGCTTCTTCCGGCGTTCTCCGCACCATGGTCTCTACGAGTACCACGATCCGCACGGAGATTCATAGCGATGTGCCGGGGGGGATGGCCAACCATTGGCCCCGTGCATCGGGTTCAGGTGCGTTCAGTCTCGACTGCGCAAGAGCGCAATTCCGAGCGCCTCCGCTGCACCGCGCAGACGGCGGTCGAGTGTCGCCCAGGGGCAGGCCGCGTCTGAGGGCTGTTTCGAGACAGGCTGCATCGTAGACGCTCAGATTGACGCGACGTGCGAGGTCGAGCAGCAGCGATTCCTCGTGTGCTTCGTCGATGGAAATTTCCATTTCGAGACTGTCGGCGAGCGTGTCCGACACCTGTTGCTGGGTGATTCGACTGCGGCGTTCGTTCATCAACAGAGCGTTGCGCAGTTCGTACCACCAGGTGCGCGGGACGATGCCACCGTATTCGGCCACCTGCTCCATGGCGCTGGTCGCGGCAGGCTCTTCCTCGTCCCCCAGGCACCAGGCAAGAAACACGGAGTTGTCGACTATGACGGGCTTCAATAGCGATGGCCTCGTGAGTCGAAGCCATCAGTTCCGCCAGTGGTGCCCGCCTGAGACGCCGTCGCCGTTCGACAACGCGTGCGGCCGCTTCCCGAGCGCGCTTTCTCCAGGTATCTGCGGGGACCAGGTGTGCAACCGGCCTGCCATGCCGCGTGATGATCAAGCTCTCGCCGCGCGCGACACGATCGAGCAAACGTGGCAGGTGTGTCTTGGCTTCATAGGAGCCAATCTGCTCCATTGCTCTTCTCCCATCGAGAGTTCAGACCAGACCATACGACTGGTTGAACACGAGCTCCATTGAAATGGACTCTGCTTCATGTGCCTGTCGGGTGAAGCATGTTCGGTGTCGACGTCGAGAGTGGAGACGAGATGACTCATCGGTTGTGGCGATGGAGTGCGAGCGAACTCGCGGTGGCGATATGCAACCGCGAGTGCTCGAGCGAGGAGGTAGTGGGATTGCATCTCGAGCGTATCGAGACGGTCAATCCCGAGGTGAGCGCCGTCAGTTGAAGGGGCGCTGGAGAGGGTGAAGAGGGAAGTCGCCAAGGGTGCTGGGGGACCGCCGCCTTCATCACCTTGGACTTCGCTAGCCTCGTCTCGTGATCATCAGGGAGAAGTGGGCGGCTCGAGCGGCGCGAATCAGAGCGGCATCACGTTCATGGTTTTCTCGACCTCGGAGTGAAGCCTGGCCATGATTCGTCGCTTGTAGTCGACGAAGCTGTCCGAGGTCACTATGTCATAACGCCGGGGCCGCGCAAGGCCGACATCGATCGTATCGATGATCCGTCCCGGTCGAGCCGACATGACGTAGACGACATCGCCAAGAAAAAGAGCCTCGTCGATGTCGTGGGTCACGAACAGGACCGTCTTCTGCTCTCGTTCCCAGATCCCCAGCAGAAGCCCCTGCATGTGCGTCCGGGTCTGGTTGTCGAGGGCCCCGAAGGGCTCGTCCATGAGCAGCACCTCCGGGTCGTTGGCGAGTACCCTTGCGAGGGCCACCCGTTGCTGCATGCCCCCGGAGAGCTGCACGGGATAGGCGTCCTCGAAATCGCCAAGACCCACGGCGTCGACGTAGTGTCGGGCACGCTCAATCCGCTCCCGCGCCGACAGGTTTCGAAGCGAGGGGCCGAACTCGACGTTCTTCCGTACCGTCAGCCAGGGGAACAGGGAGTAGCTCTGAAACACCATGCCGCGATCGGCTCCGGGGCCACTCACCGTTCTGCCGTCGACCTTGCAGTACCCGGACGTGGTTTCGTTCAGCCCCGCGACCAGCGTCAGCAGGCTCGACTTCCCGCAGCCCGAAGGTCCGACGATGACGGCGAACTGCTTGTCCGGAACCTCGAACGACAGAGAGTCGAGCGCAACGATCGTCCCCGTGCGGCGGGTCCTGAATTCGAGGGATACTTGTTCGATCGACACACGGCCCATGCTCGCCTCCCGATGCTCAACGCACCGTGGTCCATGGCAGCAGCAGGGCCTTGGCGTACTTGAAGGCCAGATCGGTAACCAGGCCCAGAAATCCGATGACGAGTATTCCAACGAAGATCGTAGCGGGGTGCAGGCCGCGCATGGCCTGGAGAATCATGTAGCCGAGACCGGACGAAGAAGCCACCAGCTCCGCGACGACGAGAAAGGTCCAGGCCCAGCCCATGGTGATCCGTAGCGTATCCATGACGCCCGGCATGGTCGCAGGCACAAGCACCCGCGTGACAACCTGGCGACGGGTTGCACCCAGGGTGTAGGAGGCCTTGAACAGATCTTCGTGCACCTGCGCCGACACGTCCGCAATCAGGACGATCTGCTGAAAGAATACGCCGAGGAAGATGACGGCCACCTTCTCCTCGAAGCCGATGCCGATCCACAGGATCAGAAGAGGAATCAGGGCCGTGACCGGCAGGTAGCGCATGAAGTTGACGATGGGCTCAATCGTGGCGGCAACAATCCGGAAGCTGCCCATGAAGATCCCGAGCGGGACCGCGATCAGCGAGGACAGAAAGAACCCGGTGTAGATCTCGTAGAGGCTGATTCGCGTGTGCCGCAGCAGGGAGCCGTCGGAGAGCTTCTCCACGAATGCGGCTCCGACGGCGTCCGGGGCAGGCAGGAACGACGCGCTGACCAGTCCGGTATAGGTCAGGAGGCACCAGGCCACGAACAAGCTCATGGCCACCGTGACGCCGATGCCGATCTCGATGTTCTTCGCGATCGGCCTCTTCGGCGTAAAGAGGCGGCTGAGCAGGCCCGCGGCCACGGGTGCGGTACGCCTGCAATCAGTCGAGGTATGAGTCGTCGAGCACGTCCGCCGCCTTCAAGCCCGAGACCTGCACCTTGCCGAAGCCCGACCAGATGGTGATGGCGTCGCTCAGGGTCTTGTGCAGTTGCCCGGGATTGTCCGCCGTACCGTACATCTCGCGGTTTCGGGCAAGGTCGAGGTATTCGATGCCGGTGACCACGGCTTCGAACTCCGCCGGGTCGCTGAGCCACCCGCCGACGCCGTCGGCCATGATTTTGTAACCTTCGGGCGGATTGGTTTGAAGAAAGTCGAGCGCCCGTTGCCAGGCTCGTACGAACGCCCTTAGCTCGTCGGCGTGAGCCGCTGCGGTTTTCTCAGTCACCGCAACGACATCGACGATGAGTCCCGGCGTCTGCGAGCTGTCGATCAATCGGTGCCCGTGCTCGGTGTTCGCGCCCTGAGACAGATGCGGTTCCCAGGTGACTGCAGCATCGACGCGGCCAGCCGCGAACGCGACGCCGGCATCGGTCGCCGTCATGTTCACCGCCTCGATGTCGCCCTGTGCAAGTCCGGCATCCAGAAGGAGCGCGTTGATGAAGAATTGCGAAACCGAGCCCTCCTCGAAGGCGACGGTTCGGTCCTCGAGTTGGGCGATGGTGGTGATGTCCTTGTTGGCGACGACCCCGTCGCCGCCGTTCGAGTTGTCGACCGCGAGGATGTATCGGACCGGCGTGTCCGGCTTCATGTAGATCGGAAACTCATCAGCCGTAGAGGCCACCAGATCGATTTGCCCAGCCATCAGCGCGCCCATCTTGAGCGGCGTGTTCTCCATGATGCGCAGCTCGATGTCGACACCTTCCTCGGCGAAGAAGCCTTTTTCTTGCGCAATGTAGAAGGGACCGTATCCCACCCAGGTCGAGTGGCCCAGGATGAGGGTGTCGGCGGCGGTGTGGGAAGCAGCCGCGAAGGCCAGGGCGCAGAACGCCGTGGCGGAAATCAGTGCCTGTCGTAGAATTTTCGGCATCGCGATCTCTCCTCTTGTTGGGACCTGCCAGTGTAGATCACGCTGTTCTGAGGGTCCCGGCTGGTAAGCACCTGCCAGCCATTCCCGCTAACGCATTGAGAGGCCGTCCCACGGTGCGATCCTGGCGAGATTCCGTTCCGTGACCCTCACCGAGATCCGCAGCCTGCTCGGACTCCCGAGCGTGGCCGTCCCGGTGCAGGTGGTCGAAGGTTTGCCGCAAGGCGTCCAGATCATCTCGGCGCGCTGCCAAGAGAAGCTGTGCTTCGATGCCGCTGCGGCCGTCGAGGTTCGGGCGGGGGAGTTCACCCCGATCGATCCGCGAGCCGGATCCGCCTGACGGGAGGTCGGAAGCACTCGCCCCATGGACTGGCCGAAGGGCGGGAACGTGCGCTGTCTGCGGCTCCGGAATTCGGCGCTCGAGAATCAACGGCGCCGCCGGTCCCGCTCCTTCGGCCTCGCGTCCGCCCGCTGCATCATCCAGATTCCGCCAAGGACCAGCGCCGCGCCCCCGAGCTGGGTCGGGGTCATCAGCTCCCCGAGGATGAGGAAGGCGAGCACGATGCTGAACAGCGGCTGCACATTGGCGATCATGCCCGCCTTCAGGGAGCCGATGCGCGGCAGGCCGAGGTAGAAGAGCGGCAGCGAGACGGCCTGCAGGGCGACCACCGCGGCCATGGCCGTCCAGCCGACGCCGCCTTCGGGCAGGAGTCCCTTCCCGCTCACCACCGAGACGCTTACCAGCACCACGAAGGCGACGGTGCTCATGTGGAACACCGCGACGACTCCGTCGACGTGCGGCACCCGCCGGGCGGTCCAGAATGTGTTCCAGCCCACGCAGGCGCCGGAGACCAGCGCGAGAATGATGCCGCGCGGATCGGCGGAGTCGAAGGAGACTCCGAGCATGAGCGCGATCCCTCCGAAGGCGACGGCGAACGCAACGGTCTTCACGAGTCCCGGCGGTTCCCGCGCCACGGTAGCGTGCAACACTCCGATGATGGGTGGAAAGGTGAAGAAGAGGACGGCGGCGAGTCCGACCGAGATGTACTCGATGGCGCCGATGTGACCGTAGAAGCCCATCGCGGTGAAGAATCCGAGGCCCGCGCAGTGCAGCCAGTCGGCGCGCGGCAGCCGCAGATTCCGACGGGTGAGGTAGCAGAAAACGAAGAGGGCGGGGACGATGAACACCGCGCGCGCGGTGCCGAGCGCGAGCCCGTTCGCCCCCGCTTCGTAGGCGAAGCGCGACAGCACCATCGCGAGCCCGAGGCCGAGCGAGCCGGCGAAGGAGAACGAGAGGCCCAGCCGATCGTTGGCGTCGGGCAGGCGCCGATAGCCCGGGCCTGGCACGTTGCGCATCGGGACCCCGGACTCGGGAGGGCGGCGGGCTCAGAGGGCGGCGAGCCGCATCTGGATGTGGGCGTCCCGCTCGCTCCCGGCGAGCGCGTCGCCGCTCTCGCAGGCGCCGGCCTGGGTGAAGTTCGGGAGCAGGATGTCGTGGATGCGCAGCCGGATGTTGTCCCCGACCCTCCGGGCATTGGTGTAGTAGAAGCCGATCTCGCGTTCGTGGAAATCGACGATGCCGAGCCTGGCGCAGGTGTCGACTTCGCTCATGGAACCCCCGATGTGCCGCGGGCCGCGATTCCTTCACGGCCCGGAGGTCTGCGATGATACCGGCAGGGATCACGGAGAAGGGAAGGGCGCGATGAACCTGGAGGCAGTCAACGCTTTCTGGAAGGAGACGCTCGACGAGCTGGCCACGGTGCCGATGGAGGCCGAGGTCGAGCTTTCCGACCCGGGCGGCGTCATGCACGAGGCGGTCAAGACCTTCCAGAACCACGCCGTGCGCTTCCGGAGCTTCGAAGGCAAGACGATCCGGGCGTGGTACACGGTGCCGATCGGCGTCCCACCGGCCGGCGGCTGGCCCGCTATCGTCACCGCTCCCGGCTACTTCGGGATCCAGTCTCTCTCCATGCACTACGTGCGTCACGGCTATGCGGTGCTCGCGGTCTACCCGCGGGGACAGGGCGAGAGCAGCGCCGAGTGGGAGCTCGAGGAGCGCACCAAGGTCACCTGGCACCTGGAGGACCGCTACCGCTACTACTACCGCGGGGCCTTCGCCGACCTGGTGCGCGGGGTGGACTTCCTGTGCAGCCGCGAGGAGGTCGACAAGGGGCGCATCGGCACCTGGGGCATGAGCCAGGGCGGCGGCTTCGCGCTCGCCATCGCCTCGCTGGACCGGCGCATTCGGGCCGCCTCGTCGGAGGTGGCGTGGCCGCTCCACTTCCGGGTCTCGGCCGAGATCGAGACCGCCCCGTACGGCGAGCTGTGCGCCTACCTGCGCGAGCACCCCGAACGGCGCGACGCGATCATGGAGAATCTCGAGTACTTCGACGCCTACAACCTGGTCCGGAACATCACCTGCCCGGTGCTCGTGAACGCGGTGGTGATCGACGAGGTCCACCCCTACCGCACGATCATGCCGGTGTTCGAGCGGATCCCGACCATGAAGTCCGTGGTCGTCTATCCGGACATCGAGCACGGCACTCGCGCGGACTTCGCCCGTCACACGCTCGACTGGCTGGACCGCTACCTGCGCTGAAGGAGCAGCGGGAGCCCGCTCAGTCCGCGGCGCCGTTCATGCGCCGCTCGATGGCGCGGAGCTCCCGGATCACCTGCTCGTCGCGATCGGCGCCCTTGAGCGGGTCGGCCGCGCTCAGGGTCTCCGCCACCTGCCGGCACACTCCCGCGATGAACGCCTCGTCGTCCGACGGGGCGGAGATGCGCAGCACCGTGTCGCCCGCGTAGGTGGGCAGGGGCGCCGCGACCTCGTCCGAAGCCTGGTAGGGAGCGCCGCCCGCGGCGACCTTGCGGATATCGGCGAGCAGGCGACGCCTGTACATCGCCACTCCCTTGTCGGAGGTCGCGAGGTGCTCCTTGGCGTGCCGGGTGATGCGGCCCATGCTCACGAAGGCCTCGTAGTCGCCGGGCTTGCGGATCGCCTCCGCGGCGGGCCGGGTGCGCGGCTCCCCGCCCTCGATGATCTCGATGCCGATCGGCGACATCCATTCCTCGCGCGCCTCGTCGGTGCGCGGCCCGAAGTTCGCCCACGCGATCACCCGCGTGTTCTCGTCGTCCACCGGCACCACCCAGCGGGTGAACACCGGGCGGCCGAAGTAGCGGGGCGTGTCGCCGCTCATCGAGCGCACCGCGCCGGCCTGGGTCAGGTTGGGCAGGACGACGTGGTGCACGCGCACCCAGACGTGATCTCCCACCCGCCGGCCGTTGGTGTAGTAGAAGCCGGACGGCGTCTCGTAGTACTCCCGGACGCTCATCTCGCCCCACGCCTCGTTGAAGGAGGGGCCGTTCACCCGGGTGTGGAGGAACACCGAGTGCACCGGGTCCATCGCGTTCTCGGTAATCTGCAGCCAGTTGCAGGGATAGTCCGCGGTGTAGGGCACGCGCCGGGTGTCGGCCATGTCGAAGGTGTCGTAGACGGGAAAGGCAGGCCGGTGCTCGGGCGGCCCGAGATAGGCGAACACCAGGCCGTTGCGGACCTCCACCGGGTAGGCAGGCTGGCGGACCCTGGTCAGGAGCGGCGAGTTGGCGGGCTCCGCCGGCGCCTCGAGCAGGGTGCCGTCCACGTCGAAGCGCCACCCGTGGTAACAGCAGCGCAAGCCCCGCTCCTCGCACTTTCCGTACTCGAGGGACGCGTGGCGGTGCGCGCAGTGCCGGTGGAGCAGCCCGTAGCGCCCCCCGAGATCGCAGAAGAGCACGAGGTCTTCGCCGAGCACCCGCACCAGCAGCGGGACGTCGCTCACCTCGGAGCAGAGCGCGACCGGGTGCCAGAATCGCCGCAGGTACTCCCCGCCCGGCGTTCCCGGGCGCACGTGGGTGAGCTCGGCGTTCTCCGGACGCTCCGCGGTCTCCGAGTAGCCGATGTACCGTTCCCGTGCCGCGGGAATTGCCTCGCTCATGATCCTCCCACCTCCTGTTTCGATCGTGATCCGCGTCTTTGCGGCGTCGCCCGGGTCCGCGGGACTTGCGGGTGCATGGGCTTCACCGCCATCCACCGCTCCTCCGGGAGGAACGGGTTTCCCGGCGCGAAGCGACCGCCCTCGCTCTGCCGGTCTTCGTCTTCCCCGAACTCATGCCTTCAACCTGGACACGAGGGCCGCGTACTTCGTGACCTGTTCGAGATGCGCGAAGCCGCTGCTGAACATGATCTCGTCGGGCTCGAGCGTCATCAGCTCCTCGATGCGGGCGATGCACTCCGCCTCCGTGCCCACCGTGAGCTGGTACTTCACGAAGTCGTCCGGGACGAGGTGCCACTTCGGCTCTTCCCATTCCGGATAGGCGATCTCCGGCACCTCCTCCCGGATCCGATCGAGCAGGGCCCGGTAGTCGGCGGGGTACTCGTCCTCGTAGCCGGTCCTCTGCATGTAGTGGATGGCGAGCGACTTGTACTTGTCCACGATTCCGGACGGGTCCTCGGCGTAGTCGCAGGTAATCCCGAGCACGATCTTCACCTCCGACGGGTCGCGTCCCGCCGCTTCCGCGCCGCGGCGGATCCGGTCGACCTTGACCTTCAGCACGTCAGCGTGTCGAAGCCGTGGCGTTCCGTCGCCCTGGCGTACTCGATGATGTCGGTGGCCGGCTTCGCCGGATCGATTCCGGTCATGATGCTGAACCTGGTCATGGTCCTCCTCGATGCTTCGGATGCCGGCGAGCTCCGCTGACGGATACGGCGATGTCCGGCGGCTGGGAGATGATCTCGATGGTGGGCGCGGCCGGGCGAGAGGTGGTCCGGGCACGCCTAGATCTTGCGATGATCCCAGCTCCGGATCTTCTCCGGATGCACGAGCACCATGGTGCGCTTTCGGCTGCCGCTCTGCGCCATTTCGAGCAGCTCGCCTTCGCTCCTCTCCGGGTAGTAGCGGCGGTAGATGCATTGCGAGAGATCGATGCGGCGCGGATCCGTGTCGACGAGCTCCGCGCGGCCGTTGATGGATACGCCGCGAAGCTCCGCATAGGTCTCGCCGGCCTCCGCGAGCACCGCGATGCGCGGATCGCGGCCGAGGTTCACCACTTTCTGCGACTTGGTGTAGCTCGGGAACACGAGCGCGCCGTCCGCCACCGCAAACCACAGCGTCATCAGGTGGGGGCTGCCGTCCCGGCCGATGGTGGCCACCTGGAGGTGTCGGGACTCCTCGAAGAACTGCCAGACCTCGTCCTCGCTCATGCGAATGCGGTCGCGTACGTTTGCCATCGCGGGTTCTTCTCCTCGTCAACCTTCGAATCGGGGCGCGCGCTTCTCCACGAAGGCGCGCACCGCCTCCCGGTGGTCCGCGTCGCGCATCGACTCGATGATGCGCTCGGCCTCCCGGTCCATGCACTCCTCCAGCCCCTGCCCGTGGGCGCGGCGAATGTTCTCCTTCATCCGGCGGATCGCCCGCCGGGGGCCGGAAGCGATGCGCCGGGCGAGGGCGTGCGCCTCCTGCTCCAGGGTGTCGTCCGGAACCACGCGGTTCAGGAGCCCCAGGCGGGCCGCTTCCTCCGCGGGGATTCGCTCCGGGGCGAAAAGCAGTTCGCAGGCGCGACCGTGTCCGAGCATGCGGTTGAGGAACCAGGAGATTCCGTAGTCGCCGCTCAGCCCCACCCTGGCGTAGCCGGTGGACATGAAGGCGCCCTTTGCCGCGATCCGCATGTCGCAGGCGAGCGCGATCGCGAAGCCCGCTCCGACGGCGGGGCCGGCGATTGCCGCGATTACGGGCAGCGGATGTCGGTACAGCGCGCCCGAGAGCGTGCGCTGCCGCTCCTTGAGGGCGCGGAGGTCGGCCTGGGTCCGGTTACCGCCTTCGCTCGCGCGCTTCTGCATGGCCTTGACGTCGCCTCCCGCGCAGAATGCGCCCGCCGCGCCCGTCAGCACCAGGCATCCGATTCCGCTCTCCTCGCCGAGCCGCGCGATGGTGTCCCGCAGTCCCGCCCCCATCTCCGGCGAGAGCGCGTTGCGCGCTTCGGGACGGTTCATGGTGATCGTTGCGACGCCGTCTTCGACTCGACAGAGCACCTGGGCGGTACCGGTATCAAGATCCCTCACGCTTTCTCCTCGGCGGCGGGCTGGGGCGGGGCCTGCACGATCACGCCGCACCCGAGCAATCGCTCGATCGTAGCGGAGTCCACGCCCCACTCGCCAAGGGCGTCTCGGGTGTGCGCTCCACTCTCCGCGGGCAGGCCGCGCACCGCGCTCGGAGTCCGGCTGAAGCGCGGAGCGGCATTGGGTTGCCAGTGGCCCTTCGCCTCGATGAAGGTGTCGCGGGCTCGGTTGTGGGGGTGGAGGGCGGCCTCGTCCATGCCGAGCACCGGCGCGAAGCAGGCGTCGCTGCCTTCGAGGATCTCCGTCCACTGTGCGCGCGTGCGCGTCCTGACGATGGCGGCGATCTTCTCCTTCAGCGCGGGCCACTCCGAGCGATCGAGCGTGTGCGGGAGCTCGTGCGCGTCGGCGCCGATGCGCTGGAGCAGCTCCGCATAGAACTTGGGCTCGATGGGGGCGAGCGCGATGTGCTTCGCGTCGCGGGTCTCGTAAACCTCGTAGAAGTGGGCGCCGCTGTCGAGGAGGTTCGTGCCGCGCGTCCCGTCGGAGAAGGCGGCCCGGGCGAGACCGTAGGCGCCGGTCATCAGCGAGGCGGCGCCGTCCACCATCGCCGCATCCACCACCTGCCCCTGCCCTGAGCGCCTCGCCTCGATGAGGGCGGCGACCACCCCGAGCGCGAGATAGAGGGCGCCGCCGCCGAAGTCCCCGACGAGGTTGAGGGGTGGGGTGGGCGCCTGACCGGCGCGGCCGATCGCGGCGAGCGCGCCGGTGAGCGCGATGTAGTTGAGGTCGTGACCGGCGGCGCCCGCGAGTGGACCCGTCTGGCCCCAGCCGGTGACCCGCCCGTACACCAGCCGCGGGTTCCGGGCCTGGCACTCCTGTGGTCCCAGGCCGAGGCGCTCGGTCACCCCGGGGCGGAAGCCCTCGATGAGGATGTCCGCCCTCTCGCAGAGCGAGAGCACCAGCGCCACGCCGTCGGGGTGCTTGAGGTCCACCGCGGCGGAGCGGCGGCTGCGCTCGAGCAGCCGGTGCTCGGCGGGAAGGTCGACTCCGAGCCCGGAGGGGAGCACGCGGTCGATCTTCAGCACGTCGGCGCCGAGCTCCGCGAGCAGCATCGCGCACATCGGACAGGGTCCGATGCCCGCGAGCTCGACTACCCGCACCCCCTCGAGCGGACCCATCGCGCGGCGTTGCCCTCGTAGCGGTGAATCACCGGCCGGGAACGATAACCGATTCCGCCGCGGCTCGAACCGGATTACCGCATCCGTTCATGTTATCGTCCAAGGCGGCGGCACGGGATCGCGCCGCGACGAGAACAACCCAGGGAAGGAAGACATGACTGCAACAGCGCTCTACCGGGCACTGGTCGACGCCGGTGCCAACGAGGATCTCGCGAAGGAGGCGGTGGAAGGCGTGGTATACGCCCCGGAGGGAGCCACGAAGTCGGACGTTACGGAGGCCACTTCGGAGCTCCGTGCCGAGATCCTGGAGTTCCGGGCGGAGTTCAAGACCGACATCGCGAAGCTCCGAAGCGAGGTCAAGGGAGATATCGAGGAGCTTCGAACCGAGCTCAAGACGGACATTGCGGAGCTTCGAGCCGAGCTGAAGGGCGACAACGCCCAACTCCGGACCGAACTCAAGGGCGATATCGCGGAGCTCCGAAGCGAGCTCAAGGGCGATACCGCGCGGCTCCGAAGCGAGGTCAAGGGTGACATCGCGGGGCTCGAGCTCCGCATGGAGCGCGGGTTCCGCGCCATGACGTGGCGCTTCTTCGGCCTGCTCCTCGCCACCCAGGCGCTGCTCTTCGCCGCATTGAGACTGACCGGCACGGACTGAGCGCGGGTGAGGGTGCTTCGTCGCCTTCCCATCCGGAGTTCGTTGAATTGCGCGACCCGCACGAGCTTTGCTTCGAACGGGGATGGACCGATGGCCTTCCCGTGGTGCCCCCCACGCCCGAGCGGGTCGAGCGAATGCTGGCGGGGTGCTCTCGCCCGAGCACCACCGCATCTTTCGTGATGCGCACTGGGAGCGGGGGCGCATCGAGACCGAGCTGGAAGCCGCGGTGGCCGAGCGCGGCGTCAGCCGATACCGGCGGGGCGGCATCATGGCGGTGCGCGCAGGCGGTCCCGCCGGCCTGATGTCGGGCATTCTCTGCGGCTGGGGAGGCGACAGCGACCCGGTGACGCGCGAAGTGGAGGATTGAGGCGCATTGCCAACCCGGCGCCGGCCGGCGGCGACGCCGCATGCAGGAGAGAGCAGAGCCCTTGCGCTATCATTGCGCCGCGCCGGGCCCGTAGCTCAGTCGGTTAGAGCAGCGGACTCATAATCCGTCGGTCGAAGGTTCGAGTCCTTCCGGGCCCACCATCTGAAACGATCAATCGGGCCGCGGACAGAGTTGCCACTCATTGAATCGGTACCCGCTACTCCGGACCCGTGGGGCGCTCCTCGAAATGGTGCATGGGAACGCGCGAGCCGCGGCGGGCGACAGGATGTCTCTCCGCCCCTTCCGCAATTGACTCCTTGGGGCAAATTGGAACACCCGGCACGCTTCGGTTGATCTCTTTTGCCGGGCAAGCTCTACGCGCCCGCCCGGCGCTTGGGTGAACGGCCGGGCGCCGTCAACTCAATCCAGTAGGGGCGGTGGTCGGAGCCCTGCGCGGTGCTGTCCACCCACGCCTTCGCGACTCGCCCCTCGAGTTCCGGGCTCACGAAAACATGGTCGATGGTCATGTTTCGTCCCGGAGCGTGAGCGGGGCTGGGAGGCACCCACGTGATGCGCGCGGCTCCTCGTTCTCGAGACACATTCCAGCTATCGATGAAGCCGCCTCTGTTCACCATCAGCCGGTATCCCTCGCTCCCCGGCTCGCAGTTGAAGTCTCCGAGCACGAGAGCATCCCGGGGCATCGGCGGCGGAGCTTCTTCGTTGTTCCACTGGTGCTCCACCTCCAGGCGATCGTCATGCCCGCTCCAGGCGCCTCCGCCATCCCGCGCCTCGCGGTGGAACTCGAGCAGCCGAGGCACCTGAATGCGCTGATCGCGTTCCGACACCCCGAGGTGCAGGTTGTACGCCCTGAGCGGGCCTCCCTCTCCATCGATCACGCACTCGAGCGCCCCCGTGTCCATGTTGAAATCGTCGCCATCTGCGATCTTCGGCAAGGAGAGACGGCGGGCAGAACGGATGGGAAATCGTGAGAAAGTCATCACTCCGAAGTGTCGGCGCCGGTTGCGCACCCCCCCGTCGGGCCTTCTCTCCGAAGCATCGACATCGAAAGCCGGGAAGTAGACCCAGTAGTACTCGCGCAGGTGCCCTGCCAACAGCGCGGGCTGGTCGCACATCCCGCTTCGCTTCCAGAAGCGCTCCACCTCCTGCAACGCGATAAGGTCCGCGCCACGCACCGTGTCCGCTATGCGTCCAAGGTCGATGCGCCCGTCGAGTCCCATTCCAAAGCGCATGTTGTAGGTCACGATTCTCACGATGTCCGGGCCTCGGGTCCCGAGGTGATGAAGGGATGGAGTCCGGAAACGCTGCCGGCACGATCGGATCGTGCAGCCCCGCCGCGCTCTGCCGGGAACGGAGTTCCTCGTCCCGGGGCGGCGTCCGCCGACCGTACCGGATGCACATTCATCTGTCAGTCGCGTCGAGGCACCCGCCCCGACCAACCTGCGTGGCCATCACTTGTTGTCGTTGAAGCGCAGCGGGCTTGCCGCAGTGTCCATTGCTCGGGAGAAAACGCAATATCCCGATGTCCGGTGGGGGTTGTGTCAGCACCACCACCGCGGAGCTGCGGGATCGCAGTGCCGCACCCAAGGGCGTGTGGCCTGCGGTCATCTACATGCACGGCCGCGCGGGCATCTGGACCGGCACGAAATGCCGGATCAACTTCCTTGCCCGCAACGGATACGCCGCGATTGCGCCGGCAAGCTTCGCCCGAAAGAAGTACCCTCGGTCGCCGGGCGATCGGGAGGAACACGATGTCGTCGGTGCTTGAAGGCGTTCGAGTGATCGATTTCGGCCGCTACATTGCCGGTCCCTTCTGCGCGGCGCTGTTGGGGGATCTGGGTGCCGACGTCATCCGGGTGGAGCGTACCGAAGGCGCGGAGGACCGGGGGATTTCTCCCGTGGGCGGGGCCGGGGCCGGCGCGGTCTATCTGCAATGCAATCGGAACAAGCGCGGCATCACGCTCAATCCCACCACCGAAGCAGGCCGAGAGGTCAGCGACCGGCTCATCGAGAGCGCGGATGTGGTCGTCGCCAACTACCCGGAGCGTGCGTTGAGGGCGCTTGGCCTCGACTACGAACGCCTCCGCCGCATCAGGCCCGACATCATTCTCGCGACGGTCAATGCGTTCGGGGACGGGCCCTGGGGGGCGAAGATCGGATTCGACGGACTGGCCCAGGCGATGAGCGGGAACCTGTACCTGTCCGGCGAGCCCGGGGTGCCGACACGTGCCTTCGCCCCTTACGTGGACTATGCGACCGCGTCGTTGTCGGCGCTGTCGGTGATGGCCGCGCTCATGCACCGAGACCGCAGCGGGAAGGGGCAGGTCGTCGAGGGTGCGTTGCTCAAGACGGCCCTGACGCTCATGAGTCCGGCAATCCTCGAGCAGCAGCAGCTCGGACTGGACCGGCCGGCAACTCTCAATCGCCACCCGCACGCGGGGCCTTCCGATGTTTTTCCGACCCGGGACGGCTGGATCATGTGCATGGTGCTCGGTGACTACCAGTTCAGGCGCTGGTGCGAGCTCACCGGTTCGGAGGATCTCCAGGACGATCCTCGATTCGCCGACGACCGGCTCCGTGGCGACAACGGCGAGGTCCTGAGCGAGCGCATGGCCGCCTGGTGCGAGACGCAGACCAATGCGTCGGCGCTCGAGGCGCTGGAGGCCGCCCGGGTGCCGGCCGGGCCGGTGTACTCGCCGGCCGAGGTGCTCGAGGATCCGCACGTACGGCAGCTCGACTTCTATGCGGCGCACGATTACCCCGAGCTGGAGACGCCGGCGCTGGTGCCGGGTTTTCCGGTCAAGCTTTCGGTATCGGCCGGCACGTTTCACCGCCGGGCGCCGACCCTGGGCGAGCACACCGACGAGGTACTGAGCGAGTTGGGCTACGGTGCGGCCACCATCGAAGCGCTCCGCGAGGACGGCGTTGTCTAGCGCATCGTCTGCGGGCAGCGCATCGCGGCCAGGGTCGAACTCAGGCTTTCCTCCGGATTGACGCCCGATTCGTCAGCGGCCGCCGCTACACTCCTCACTCCCGGAATGCGGGACATCGTCTGGCTCTCGAACGACGAGTCTCGAGGAGGAGCCACGTGTACACGTTGTATCACCAGGACGGAACGCGCTCCGGCGCCGCATTGCTGGTGCTCGAAGAGGGCGGTCTCGAGTACGACCTGAGGCACGTCGACATCACCTCCGGCGAGCATCGAAGCGAGAGTTTTCTTGCCGTCAATCCGCGTGGGCTCATTCCCACCCTGGTGACGGACTCAAGTGAAGTCGTCAGCGAGACCGCGGCCATCATGATGTATCTCGCCGACCGGCACCGACTGGCCGAGCTCGCGCCCCTTCCCGACGAAGCGGGGCGGGGGGCGCTGCACGACTGGCTCTTCTACCACGTCGGGGAAGTGCAGGAGGCCGGCAAGCGCCAGGCCTATGCCAACCGGTACTCGACCGACCCCGCCGACATCCCCCGGATAAGGGCGAAGGCAAAAGAGGCGTTGCTCGGTCGCTGGAGAGTTGTCGACCGGCATCTTGCCGCCAATGGCCCCTATCACCTCGGGTCGCGATTCTCTCTGGTGGACCTGTATCTCTCGATCACCGCGGCCTGGCTGCAGACTGGAGACGAGAGAGCCGGAAGTCCGGACCCGGAATCGAGCCTGAAGAGTCTGCCGGCCGTCAAACGCTGCTACGATCTGGTGGCGGCGAGGCCGAAGTGCGCCCCGGTGCTGGAAGCGCACCTCGAGGGCCTGCGCAAGATTCTGAGTGATTCCCTGCCCGAGTAGGGGCGCAGCGGATCGGGCTCTCCGGATGTGCTCGATGCGCAAAGTGCCTGCCAGGTGGGCGTGGTCAACAAAGTGGTAGCCATCAACCGATGGTTTAGGATGTCGAACTTCGCCCCCGCGGGTCGTCGAGCGAGCGCGGCACCCGCTCACGCAGGAGGACCAGGACTTGATCGATCTCTACACCGCTGCCACCCCGAACGGACAGAAAATCCACATCATGCTCGAGGAATGCGGCCTCGCTTACCGGGCGAAATGGGTGGACATCAGTCGCGGCGATCAGTTCGAGCCGGAGTTCCTCGCGATCAGCCCCAACAACAAGATCCCGGCCATGGTGGACCACGACGGACCCGGAGGACGGGAGATCGCGCTCTTCGAATCGGGAGCGATCCTGCTCTACCTCGCGGACAAGACCGGGCGTTTCCTGCCCGATGCGCCGCATGAACGCTGGGAGACGGTGCAGTGGCTCATGTGGCAGATGGGCGGTTTCGGGCCGATGCTGGGCCAGGCGCACCACTTCAACGCCTACGCACCGATGCGTCCGGACGGACCCGTGGTGCTCCCCTACGCGCAGGAGCGCTACACAAAGGAGGCCGCGCGCCTCTACGGAGTGCTCGACAAGCGCCTCGAGGAACACGAGTACGTCGCCGCCGGCCAGTACACCATCGCGGACATGGCCATCTTTCCCTGGTGTCGGCTCGCGTACCGCCAGCGTCAGGACATCGAGAGCTTCCCGAACGTCAAGCGCTGGTTCGACGTCATCGCGGCCCGGCCGGCGGTGGCGAAGGACATGGAGGAGACCGAGGACATCGTGGACGGGTTCTCGAAGGAGAGCTGGGAGATATCCTTCGGCGGGCGGCAGCACAGCCAGAGCTGACCCGGGAAGGTCGGGTTCCTCCGGGGGCTCCTGCTCCGACTGCGGCGGCTGCACCGCGGCGCAGCCGCCGTCAGTGAACAGGCAGTGGCCGGTGACACAGCGGCCCGTCCGCCCTCTCGTGCGGCGCCCCCGCCGCCGGGCGCGCGTGGCCTTTCCCGGTCGCTTGTGTCAATCTCGTGAACCGACTGCGGGGACATCGCAGGACAAGGGGGTTTGTCGTCCCCCGAGTTCCGAGGAGGTTCGAGATGATTCCGTCGAAGCCGCTCGCGCATTGGCGCTCCGGGGATCCCGAGCAGGCCCATTCCTTCCCCTCCCGCTACTACTACGACGCCGGCGTGTTCCAGCGCGAGGTCGAAGCGATCTTCTATCCCGCCTGGCACTTCGCGGGTCACCGTTCGGAGGTGAGCGAGCCGGGAGATTTCATCAAGGTGGACGTGCTCGATCAGAGCGTGCTCGTGGTGTGCGGAGAGGATGGCGTGGCGCGCGCCTTCCACAACGTCTGCCAGCACCGCGGCACCCGCCTCGTCGAAGAGCGCCGCGGCCGGATCGAGCATGTCATCCGCTGCCCCTACCACGCCTGGGCCTATCGGCTGGACGGGCGCCTGCGCCGCGCTCCGCGCTCGGATTCGGTGCGGGGATTCGATCCCGGCGGCGTTTCGCTTGCGCCCGTGCGCATCGAGGAGGTCTCGAGCTTCCTGTTCGTCAATCTCGATCCGGAGGCCACACCCTTCCGGGAGGACGTCGGGGCGTCGGCTCCCCTCATGGCGCGCTGTTTCCCCGACCTGCCGGACATGGAACTGGTGGAAGAGCTCGACTACGAAGTCGCGGCGAACTGGAAGGTGGTGGCCGAGAACGCGATCGAGGGCTATCACTTCAGCCTGTCGGGGCCGGTGCACAAGGACCTTGCCGGGCTCATCCGCTTCGACGACTACCGGCTGACGCCGCATGGCAAGTGGTGGACCTACATGGGGCCGACCGAGCCGGGGCAGAGCCAAGCGTACGGCCGGGAGATCGGCGACGCGAAGTACCAGACCGACTGGTTCGTCAACGTCGGCTTCTGGCCCCACACCACGCTCTACACCTTCCCCTTCACCGACTTCGTCGGCAGCTTCAACCAGTTCCCCCTCGGGCCGGAGAAGACTCTGCTGCGCTTTGCCTACTATCGCCCGCAGCGACCGGAGAGCGAGGTCACGAAGGAGTGCATGCGCTGGATGTCCTACGATCTCGGGCCCGAGGACATCGATCTGAACGAGCGCCAGCAAAGGGGGCTTCGCTCCTTCGGCTACGACAGCGGACGCCTCTTCGTGGACTCCGAGCGCGGCAACAACAGCGAGCATCTGGTGCACCACTTCCAGAGCCTGGTCGCGGAAGCGCTGCGCGCCCACCAGCCTTCGCTGGAGGAAGTGGGAGGCGCTTGAGCCCGGAGCGCAGGCGAACGAATCGAGATTGACCGGAGCGATCGCCCGCGCGGGAGCGGAACGAGGGAAGGGGAGTCGGGACGCATGGACGCCGGTATCGGCTTCGACGCGGGGGAGGACTACCCGGAGATTCGCGAGGCGGTGCAGCGCATTTGCGCCGGCTATCCGGGGGAGTACTGGCGAGGCCTCGAGGACGAGCGAGCCTATCCCACCGAGTTCGTCAACGCGCTGACCGAAGCAGGCTACCTGGCCGCCCTGATCCCCGAAGAGTACGGGGGCTCCGGCATGCCGCTTCGCGCCGCGGCGGTGATCCTGGAGGCCATCCACGAGACCGGCTGCTCGGCCGGCGCCTGCCACGCCCAGATGTACATCATGGGCGCGCTGCTGCGGCACGGCAGTGAGGAGCAGAAACGCCACTACCTCCCGAAGATCGCGAGCGGAGCGCTGCGCCTGCAGGCATTCGGCGTGACCGAACCCGGCAGCGGCACGGACACCACGAGCTTGAGGACCCGCGCCGTGCGCAGTGGCGGCGAGTACGTGGTGAACGGCCAGAAGGTGTGGACGAGCCGCGCCCTCCAATCCGACCTGATGCTGCTGCTTGCCCGGACCGCCCCCATCGATCAAGTGGAGAAGCGCACTCTCGGGCTCTCCATCTTTCTCGTCGACCTGCGCGAGGTACGCGGCCGGGGCTGCGAGATCCGGCCCCTCCCCGCCATGATCAACCACAACACCACCGAGGTGTTCTTCCAGGACATGCGCATCCCCGCCTCGAGCCTCATCGGCGAGGAGGGCCGGGGCTTCTACTACATCCTCGACGGCATGAACGCCGAGCGCATCCTGCTCGCGGGAGAGGCGATCGGGGATGCGCGATACTTCACGCGCCGCGCCCGCGACTACGCCTGTGAGCGCGAGATCTTCGGGAGAGCGATCGGCCGGAACCAGGCCATTCAGTTCCCCATCGCCCGCGCCTACGCGGAGACGCTGGCGGCGGACCTGGTCAACCGCAAGGCGGCCGCGTTGTTCGAAGCCGGGCGCGATTGCGGGGCGGAGGCGAACATCGCGAAGCTGATGTCCTCCGAGGCGGCATGGAACGCGGCGGAAGCCGCCATGCAGACTTTCGGCGGTTTCGGTTTCGCCCGCGAGTACGACATCGAGCGCAAGTGGCGCGAGTGCCGGCTGTTCACGACCGCTCCCATCTCGACCAACCTCATTCTGTCCTACGTGGGGCAGCACGTGCTCGGCATGCCGAGATCGTTCTAGGAAGCGCCGTTCCGGAGAAAGGGCGCGAAGCGCAATCCGGGCGGTCTCCGCCATTCCCACGAACTCGGGAATTCGATTCACATGAACTCGACCCATTACACGCCGCCGGGACCCGGATGCGAACGCCGGGCCCCGAATCGAGGAGGATGCCCATGAACGGTGCGGATCTAATCGCCCACATCCTGCGCAAGGAAGGTATCGAGCACCTGCCCGCCTTCCCGCACGCGGACATCATCGACAGCGCCGCCAAGGTCGGCATTCGTCCCCTCATCGTGCGCCAGGAACGCCAGGCCCTGCACATGGCGGACGGCTACGCGCGGGTCAACGGGGGGCGCAGGATCTGCGCCACCACCGTTCAGCACGGGCCGGGCTCGGAGAACGCCTTCGGGGCGGTGGCGCAGTGCTTTGCGGACAACGTTCCCGTGCTGCACATCCCGGGAGGCTATGCGCGTGCCGAGCTCGGGGTGTCGCCCAACTTCATGGCAGTGCGCCACATGCAGGGAATCACCAAGTGGTGCGAGTTCGTGTACCGGGCGGATCGCATTCCCCAACTGATGCAGAGCGCGTTCGCGCAACTGCGAAACGGACGCCCCGGCCCGGTGGTGCTCGAAGTGCCGGACGACATCTTCGGCGAGGAGGTGGATCCCGCGTTGCTCGATGCCTACCGGGTGACGCGGCGCTCCGCCCCGGTGGCGAACGCCGACGACGTGTGCGGGCTGGTGGACAGGCTGCTCGCCGCGCGTGCCCCGGTGATCGTCGCCGGCCAGGGGATCCTGTACTCGGGTGCCTGCGAAGAGTTGCGCGAGCTCGCCGAGCTGACCCGCACGCCGGTCATGTCGACCCAGAACGCCAAGAGCTGCTTTCCGGAAGACCATGCCCTGGCGCTCGGCTGTGCCGGCAACTCACGTCCGGACCCGGTCAACCACTTCCTGGAGAAGGCGGATCTCATCGTAGGTCTCGGCACGAGCTTCACTCACTCCGCCTACATCACGCCCTTTCCAATCAAGGGCAAGACATTCGTCCAGCTCACCAACTGGGATGGCGACCTGTCGAAGGACTATCCGGTCGACTTCGGGGTTATCGGCGACGCGAAGGGCACGCTCGCCCTGGTGAACGAAGAGGTGCGAGAGCGGGTCGGAGCCGAAGGGCGGACGGAGCGCGACGGCGTGGCGGGCGAGGTGGCCGAGCGGCGGGAGGCGTTCATGCGCGAGTGGATGCCCCTGATGATCTCCGACGAGGAACCCATCAACCCCTACCGGGTCATCTGGGACCTCATGCACAGCGTCGACCGAACGAACACCGTGGTCACGCACGACGCGGGGTCGCCGCGGGACCAGTGCACCGCCTTCTACCAGGCGATCGTGCCCTACAGCTACGTGGGCTGGGGCAAGACCACGCAGCTCGGCACCGGCTTGGGCGTCGCCCAGGGGGCGAAGCTCGCCCGCCCGGACGCGACGGTGGTCAACTTCATGGGCGACGCGTCCATCGGTATGGTGGGCATGGAGCTCGAGACCGCGGCGCGCTGCGAGCTCGGGACCCTCACCCTCGTGCTCAAGAACAGCGTGATGGGCGGCTACTCCGACTATCACCCGGTCGCTTCCGAGAAGTACCGCATCGAGGCCCTGAGCGGCGACTACGCGGATCTCGCGAAGGCCCTCGGCGGCTACGGCGAGAGGGTGGAGAAGGCGGCCGAGGTCAAGCCCGCGATCGCGCGGGGGCTCGCCCACGCGGCGGAAGGCAGACCGGCCCTCCTCGAGTTCATCACTTCAGAGGAAGGGCGCATACCGCGCAACCTCCCCGCGGGCCTGTAGGGCCGGTTGCCGGCCGGCCGTCGCGCCCGCTCCTCCGGAAGGGGCGGGCGCAGTGCAGCGCCTAGTCGAGGAAGCTGCGCAGCTGATCCGATCGGCTCGGGTGGCGAAGCTTTCGAAGCGCTTTCGCTTCGATCTGGCGGATGCGTTCGCGCGTCACGTCGAACTGCTTGCCGACTTCCTCGAGCGTGTGATCGGTGTTCATCTCGATGCCGAAGCGCATGCGCAGCACTTTCGCCTCGCGCGGCGTCAGGCTGGCGAGAATGTTCTGGGTGGATTCGCGCAGGCCTTCGAATGTCGCGGAATCGCCGGGAGCGACGATGTTCACGTCCTCGATGAAGTCGCCGAGGTGCGAATCCTCGTCGTCACCGATCGGCGTTTCCATCGAGATCGGCTCCTTGGCGATCTTCAGTACCTTGCGCACCTTGTCTTCGGGCATCTCCATGCGCTCGGCCAGCTCCTCCGGCGTCGGTTCGCGTCCCTTTTCCTGCAGGATCTGCCGCGATACGCGGTTGAGCTTGTTGATGGTCTCGATCATGTGCACGGGAATGCGGATCGTCCGGGCCTGATCGGCAATCGAGCGCGTGATCGCCTGTCGGATCCACCACGTGGCGTAGGTCGAGAACTTGTAGCCGCGCCGGTACTCGAACTTGTCCACCGCCTTCATGAGCCCGATGTTGCCCTCCTGGATCAGGTCCAGGAACTGCAGGCCCCGGTTGGTGTACTTCTTGGCGATGGAGATGACGAGGCGCAGGTTGGCCTCCACCATCTCCTTCTTGGCCCGGCGCGCCTTGGCCTCGCCCAGGGACATGCGGCGGTTGATGTCCTTGATCTCGCTGATGAGAAGCCGGCTGTGCCTCTCGGTCTGCGCGAGCCGCCCCTGCAGGCGCTTCACGTCCCTGACATGCTCCTTCATCGCAATGCCATAGGGATAGTTCTTGCGGCTGTGAGTACGAATCCAGTTGGGGTTCGATTCGTTGCCGGCGAACGTGGTGATGAAGGTCTTGCGCGGCATCTTCGCTTCCCTCACCGCCAGGCTCATGACGCCGCGCTCATTGGTGCGGATGCGGTCAATGGTGTCGCGCAGCTGCTGCGTGAGACGGTCCAGCAGCTTGGGAGTGAGTTTCAGCTCGAGGAACTGATCGGCGAGCGAGGTGCGGAGCCGGGCCGCCTCGCGGGAGCTCGAACCCTTCTCCCGGGTCGTTTCCCCGAGCTCGCCGAGGGTAGCCGCGAGCTTCCGGAAGCGCATTCTCGCCTCCTCCGGATCGGGGCCCGGGTCGACATACTCCGAATCTTCGCCGTCTTTGTCGTCCTCGGGGTTTCGCTTCGAGGCGGGCAGGATCGGTTCGTCCCTGTCAACCAGGGTCGGGTCGACGAAGTTCGCAATGATGTCGGTGAGCTTCATCTCCGCCGCTTCCACCCGGGAGTACTCCGCGATCAGGGCCTCGACGGTGGGGGGAAACTCGGCGAGCGCCCGGGCCGCCTGGTTGAGCCCTTTCTCGATGCGCTTGGCAATCTTGATCTCGCCCTCCCGGGTCAGCAGATCCACGGTGCCCATCTCGCGCATGTACATGCGCACCGGGTCGGTGGTGCGACCGAACTCGGCATCGAGGGTGGCGAGCGCAGCCGCAGCTTCCTCCTCGGTGTCGTCGTCGTTGACGGCCTGGTCCATCAGCAGCAGAGCGTCGGCATCGGGGGGCACTTCGTGCACCGCGATCCCCATGTCGTTGATCATGCTGATGATGTCTTCGATCTGCTCGGGGTCGACGATGCCCTCGGGAAGGTGGTCATTGACCTCGTGGTAGGTCAGGTAGCCCTGATCCTTACCCTTGGCGATCAGTAGTTTGAGTTGAGATTGCTGCTGCTCGAGGTCCATGGGTCACCACCGACGTCTTGCCCGAAGTCCGAAGCTCCGCGCGGGCCGCATGCGCCCCGTTCGCCGCTTCGCAAACGCTTGATTATAACCGCACCTGATACCTGCGCCGCCTTTGACATTCACATTCCCGGTTGCCGGGTCGGGATCAACCCGACCTGCGTCCGGCAGGGCGGGCCTTACTTGCGCGCCTTTACCGTAAGCCGCACGTACTCTTCCCGTTCTTCTTCGTCGAGCTGGCTGAACTCCTTCGCTTCCAGTTCCCGGCGTCTCCTGTCCTCGCTGCGCTCTCGGTCCCGCTCCACGATGCGATGCAGGCAGTCCCTGAACTCCTGCTCGAGCCTCCCCTCGAGGTTCGACGTTTCCGTTTCCAGGTCGAGAGGTTCCGCCGCGAGGCTCGCGAGATGCCGGCCGCCGCCTTCGTGGTCGCGATAGCGCTCCACGAGCGCGCCGGTGTTCAGGTGGGGGTTGTCGACGAGCAATTCAATGAGCTCGGCGAGCAGCGCGCCGCCCGGCAGATCCATGTCGCGCAGGCGGTCGGGAGAATCGGCAACGCGCGCCAGACCGGGGTGCTGGACGAGCAGGGTGATCGCCTTGCGCACGGGTGAGATCACCGCCCCTCCCGCCTTTCCCGAAGTCGCGAATCTTCGGGCGTGGGTCCGTGCGCGGCTCGCTGCCGGTGCCCCAACTGACGCTCCGGTGGCAGGGGCGATTCCGGTGATCTCTTCGAGGCGACGGACCACCAGGTGCCGAAAGGCTCCGGCGGGCAGCTTTTCGACGAGAGGGCGGGCCGTCTCGAAGAGGCGGGCACGTCCGTCGATGGAGTCGAGGCTGATCTGCTCTTTCAGCTTTTCGAACAGGTAGGTGCCGAGAGGCTGGGCGGCGTCGATTCGCTCCTCGAAGTGCGCCTGGCCCCTCGCCCGCACCAGCGTGTCCGGATCGTCGCCCTCGGGAAGAAACATGAACAGCGCCTGACGCCCGTCCCGCAGCAGGGGGAGCGAGGTCTCGAGCGCACGCCACGCCGCGCGCTGCCCCGCCTCGTCTCCGTCGAAGCAGAACACCACGTCGGGCCAGTGCCTGAAGAGCTGCTTGAGGTGCTCGGGCGTGACCGCGGTCCCGAGCGTTGCCACCGCGTTGCCCACTCCATGCTGGGCGAGGGCCACGACGTCCATGTATCCCTCCACCACCACCACCCGTGAGCTCCTGGCGGCATGCGCCTGCGGCAGTCCGTAGAGCTCCCGGCCCTTGTGGAACACGGCGCTTTCCGGCGTGTTCAGGTACTTGGGAGTGTCGTCGCCGATGCTGCGCCCGCCGAATCCGATGGTGCGTGCGCGCCGGTCGAGGATGGGAAACACGATGCGGTCGCGGAGGCGGTCGTACGAGCCGCCCCCTTCGCGCGGCGCCGCGAGCCCTGCCCGCACCAGGAGGCCTTCCCTGCTCTCGGCGGGAAAGGCCTTCACGAGGTTGTCCCACCCCGGAGGGGCGTAACCAATGTTGAACGCGGCCGCGATCTCGCCACTGAGCCCGCGGCCGCGGAGATAGTCCACCGCCCGGGACGCGTGAGGGTGCTGCCTGAGCTGCTTGCGATAGAAGCGGCTCGCGCGCTCGAGGACGGCGAACACCGGCTCGGTGGAGGGCCGGTTGGGCTCCGCGCGCACCTCCCTCGGTACCTCGATTCCCACCCGGTGGGCCAGCTCCTCCACCGCCTCGACGAACTCGAGCCGGGCGTGCTCCATCAGGAACGTGATCGCGGTACCGTTCGCCTGGCACCCGAAGCAGTGGTAGAACTGCTTGGCACGGCTCACCGTGAACGAGGGCGTCTTTTCCGAGTGGAAGGGACAGCAGGCCTTGTAGTCCCGGCCGGCACGCGTGAGAGGCACGTACTCGTCGATCACCTCGACGATGTCGACCCTCGACAGCAGATCGTCGATGAAGGACCTGGGAATGCGTCCCGGCATCTGCCCTCGAAGCTCACGCCGCGCTGCCCGCCGACGACAGTGTAATCGCTCGCCCGCCGATCCCTTCGCGTCTCGCAGGCCCCGCCGCGTCCGGACGCATGCCCTCGCGCCGCTCCCCGCCCGGGCCCGGAGCGGGCGACCGCGGATCAGGGGGTTCCGAGCCTTTCCCGGACCGATGCGCTGAGCTGCTTCATGTCGGCCCGGCCCTGTACTCTGGGTTTCAGCCAGGCCATGACGCGGCCCATATCCTTCAAGGAAGCAGCGCCGGTTTCCGCGAGCGCGGCGGCAATCAGGTCCTGAAGGTCCTGCGGGCTCAGGGGGGCGGGCATGTACGCTTCGATGAGGGATATCTCGAAGGATTCCTGCGCGGCGAGGTCGTCGCGGCCCGCGGACTCGAAGTGCGTGAGGGAGTCGCGGCGCTGCTTCAGCATCTTCTCGAGCACCGCGATCACCCCCGCCGTGTCGAGAGTGATGCGCTCGTCCACCTCGCGCTGCTTGATCGCGGCGCTCACCTGTCGGAGCGCGCCGAGACGCCGGCGGTCGCGCGCCCGCATCGCCGACTCGATGTCGTCCTGGATACGTTGCTTGAGGTCTTCGGACACGGGACTCGATCGCTGATTGTCAGCGCCGCGGAGCTGGCCGGACCGCGCGAGGTTGGAGCGATGTCGGCTCACGCAGGCCGCTGAACCGGTCGGCGCCGGAGCGACGAAGGGCAGGGTACTCCGAAAGCTGCCCGACCACGCAGAGCCCGTCAACCCAATCCGTGGGCGCGGACCGCGCGGCGTCCGAGCACCGCCGCGTCAGTGCAGGCGAATTCGCTTCTGCGTCTCGCGGGCGATCTTCTTCAGGTGCCGCTTGACGGCGGCCGCCTTCTTGCGCTTGCGCACGGTGGTCGGCTTCTCGTAGTACTCCCGGCGCCTGACTTCGGTCAGGATGCCTGCTTTCTCGCAGGCGCGCTTGAAGCGGCGGAGCGCGACGTCGAAGGGTTCGTTTTCTTTTACCCGTACGCTTGGCATAGTGTGATTGCCTTGACCTTGGATCGTTGTGGTGGCCGCATCCCGCGGTCCGGGGAACACGAAAGTCTAGGGAATTCGCCCGGACGCGTAAAGGAGAGATTCAGTGAGTGATATGGCGTCTCCGGCCGGTCACCCGCCGGCTGCGCCCGGGTCCGTGAGCGCGACGAGCTTTCAGGATTCCCCGTACCGGGCGTGGGGATTCCACCACGTGCGCCAGTTCCTGCCCACCGAGCAGGTGTGGAAAGGGGCGGGGGCGCCGTCCCCCCTTCCCGAGGATCGGCGGGAGATTGCGGATATCGCCTTCGAGAGCGCTGCCGGACGGCGCATGAACGTAGGGCAGATGCTCGAGTCGAACGCGACCGACGGCTTCATCGTGCTGCACCGCGGTGCGGTCGTCGCCGAGAGCTACGGCAACGGCATGCGCCCGCAGGATCCGCATATCCTGATGTCGACGACGAAGTCCTTCACCGGGACGCTGGCCGGGATCCTCGCCGCACGGGGAGTGCTCGACGTCGGGGCACGGGTCACGGAGCTGCTGCCGGCTCTGCGCGGGACCGGTTACGACGGCGCGACCCTGCGCCACCTCCTCGACATGCGGGCGGGTCTCGACTACCGGGAGGACTACGACGATCCGCAGAGCGACTTCGCCGCCCTGGACGCAGCCGGGGGCTGGCGTCCGCCGATTCGTCCCGACGGTCCCCGCACCCTGCTCGAATTCATGCGTACCGTGCGCTCCGGTTCCTCGCACGGCGGCCCCTTCCACTACGTCTCGGCCAACTCGATCGTTCTCGGCTGGGCGCTCGAGGCGGCGACCGGCGAGCGATTCGCGGAGCTCCTCTCTCGCTGCGTCTGGCAGCCCATGGGGGCGGAGTTCGACGCATACGTGGTGCTCGACTCGCGAGGGATGTCGCAGACCGAAGGGGGCCTCGCGGTGACCTTGCGCGATCTCGCGCGCTTCGGCGAGCTGCACCGCCGAGGAGGGGATTGGGAAGGACACCGGGTGGTGCCGGCCGCGTGGATCGAGGACATGAGGGCGAACGGCGATGTGCAGGCGTGGAACGATGGCGTGTTCGCGCAGGATCTGCCCGGTCACCACTACCGTTCCCAGTGGTACACGCATCGCGCGCATCCGCACCGTCCCTTCTTCACCCTCGGCGCCTTCGGCCAGAGCGTGTACGTGGACCCGGCGGCGGAAGCGGTGATCGCGAAGCTTAGCTGCCATCCGGCCATGGTGGACGCCGAGCGCTTCGACGAGATGTTCTGCGCCTTTCGCGCCGTGTGCGACTGGTGCAAGGCCGAAGGAGGGGAGTGAGATGTTCGACACGGTCGGTCTCATGCGGGGTTTCCCGCCGCCTGCCGGGAGTCAGGTCACCATCGCCAACATGCAGGATGGCCCCTGGAACCGCTGGGCATTCCGCAACATGCGCCGGTTGCTGCCTACCGCCAACGTGTGGCGGGGAGACGGGGAGTGCGCGGAGCTGCCCGTCGCCTCCGTCCATCTCGACGACGTGGAGTTCGAGAGCGCCACGGGCGGCACGCGCACCGTCAGGGAAATGCTGGACGAGGGCTTTACCGACGGGTTCGTGGTGCTGCACGAGGGCGCAATCGCGAGCGAGCGCTACGCGGCGGGGGTCGAAGCCCACGAGCCGCACCTGCTCATGTCGGTGACGAAGTCCTTCGCCGGCTCGCTCGCGGGCATCGTCGCCGGCCGGGGCCTGCTCTCGCCGGAGGACCTCGTGACGGACATCGTCCCCGAGGTCACGGGTTCCGCCTACGACGGCGCGCGGGTGCGCCACGTGCTCGACATGAGCGTCTCGATGGACTACGACGAGGACTACGAGAATCCGCAGAGCGACGTCGCGCTGCTCGATGTGGCGGCGGGCTGGAGGCCGGCGCGGGAAGGGGCGCCGGACAATCTGCGCGACTACATCCCGAGCATGCGCAAGGCCGGGGGGGAGCACGGGGTCGCGTTCCACTACGTCTCCACCAACACCGACCTGCTCGGCTGGATTCTGGAGCGCGTGAGCGGCACGGACTTCGCGACGCTGCTCTCGCGGGAGATATGGCAGTCGATGGGCGCCGAGTTCGATGCCTACGTGACGGTGGACCGGCTGGGAGCGCCCCAGACCGACGGAGGCCTGTGCGTCGCGACGAGGGACCTCGCCCGATTCGGCCTGTTGCACCTGCAGCACGGGGTGATGCAGGGCCGGCGCATCGTTCCCGAGGAGTGGATCCGCGACTTTCGGGAGAACGGCGACGCCGAAGCCTGGGACCGGGGCAGCTTCGCGGAGTTCTTGCCGGGCTTTCACTACCGCTCCAAGTGGTACACGGACCGACGGGATCCGCACCGTCCCTGCCTCGGGCTGGGGATCCATGGGCAGTTTCTCTTCGTGGACCCGGTTGCGGGAGTGGTGATCGCGAAGCATTCCAGCCATCCTCGGCCTGCCGACGAAGCTTACTTCGACGACACGGTACGGGCCTTCGAGGCCATCGCGCACGCCCTGGCCGGATAGACGCCCGGCCCGCTGCCGCCTGCCCGGCTCCCCTCGGACGGGCGGTCTCAATGCGCCCCCTCCGGCGACCGGATACCCCGACCGCCACCATCCGGAAATCGCCCGTCCCCGGCACGGTCGGGCGCCCGTCGATGGGAGGCGACAGCCTTCCGGCCTTTCTTGCCAGTCCCCGGGGATTCGCTCAGACTGCGGCGGGTTCGGACGAGGTGGAATGGAGGACAGAGAAGTGAGTAACGCATTCACGAACTTCAGGCGCTTGACGCTCATCTGCCTGCTCGCGGTGGCCGGCATCCTGCTCGGTACCGCCCGCTCCCCGGCGCACGCGCAGGGAACCCTCATCTGGGCTCTGCCCGCCGGCGCCAGCGTGCTCGATCCGCACGTGACCTGTGGCTGGCTCAGCCGGGGGGTGACGCAGCAGGTATTCGAGAGCTTCGTGCAGCAGGACCTCTCCCGGCTCCACGACGAGACACCGGCTCCGCTCGTGCCGCGCCTCGCCGAGTCCTGGGATATCTCCGAGGACGGGCGGGTCTACACCTTCAACCTGCGCAGCGGCGTTCGCTTCCACGACGGGACCCCCTTCGATGCCGAGGCGGTCAAGTTCAACTTCGATCGCTTCATGGACACGGAGGCACCGCACTTCAGCGAGCTGGCGCAGGCCTACTTCATGTTCGCGGGCGGCGCCGCGGACATCGAGTCCTACCGGATCGTCGATGCGATGACCTTCGAGGTTACCCTGAAGGCGCGAAACAATGAGTGGATCCGGAGCACGCTCGAGGACTGCCCCACGCTTTTCTTTGTCAGCCCCGCCGCGATCGAGGAGTTCGGCAACGACGCGATTCCGCTGCACCCGGTCGGGACCGGCCCCTTCAAGTTCGTGGAGCGCGAGGAGGGCGTGAAGATCGTGCTCGAGCGCAACGACGACTACTGGGGCCGGAAGGCGAAGCTCGACCAGGTCATCTACCGGCGCCTGGAGGAGCCCGCCACCCGGCTCAACGCCCTGCTCGCGGGTGAGGCGAACCTGATCCAGGAGCCGCCCTGGGACGAGATCGAGGGGCTGCAGGAGGAAGGCTTCGTCTACTCGGAGAACCGCAATCCCCCGTGGCTGTGGTACCTGATCTTCAACTTCAAGAACCCGACCATGCAGGACGTGCGCGTTCGCAAGGCCATCAACATGGCCATCGACCGCGAGGGGATCGTACGGGAGATCACGCGCAACACCGCCACCCCCGCCTACGGGATGCTGAGTCGGGGGACCCATGCCCACGATCCCGACTACCAGGGGCTCGGCTACGATCCGGAGGGGGCTCGCCAGTTGCTGGCGGAGGCGGGCTATCCCGACGGGCTGGAGATCGACTTCGACATCCCCCAGTACGGCTACGGGGAGCTGGTCGAGAAGTGGATCCAGCGTGATCTCAAGAAGGTCGGCATCACCCTGAACCTGAACAAGATGGAGTGGCTCGCCTATCTCGACAAATGGAATGCCGGGATGCCGGAAGAGCTCGAGATGAACGAGATCGGCTGGGGTCAGCAGATTCCGGGCTGGCTGGGCCTCATCGCACGCTGCGACCGCCATCCCTGGGACGGCTCCAACGTCGGCTGGTACTGTAATCCGAAGGCGGACGAGTTCTTCAAGAAGGCCCTGCAGGCCGGCGACGAAGCCGAATCGGCCGCACTGTACGCGCAGGCCAATGACGTGGTGATGGGAGAGGACGTGGCGTTCGCCCCGCTCTATCACTATTACAATCCCCTGGTGCTGCATCCTTCGGTGAAGGGTTTCGTGAACTCGACCGCGAACTGGTGGGATCTGTCCACGGTCTGGATCGAGGAGTGAGCGTCCGATCATCGCCGGGGCCCGCCGGAATCGAGGCGGGTCCCGGCACCAGACTGCGTACGTACGCGCACGCGCGAGGGTAGTCCGGCCCGGCCGGGTGCCCGGGAGGACTGAGGTGGGCTGGTTCATCGCCGGGCGCTTGCTCGCCGCCATTCCGGTGCTCTTCGGAGTGTCGGTGGTGGTGTTCACGCTGCTGCACTTCGCGCCCGGGGACGTCGCATCGGTGCTCGCGGGGCCGATGGCGTCGGAAGCGATCAAGGAGGCGATCCGGGAATCGCTGGGCCTCAATCGCCCCCTTCCCGTGCAGTTCCTGAAGTGGCTGGGCAATCTTCTCCACGGCGACTTCGGCACCTCTCTCGTCTACAAGCGCCCGGTCGCGGAGTTCATCTTCGAGAAGTTCTTCAACACCGCGCTGATGGCGGTCTCGGGGGCCCTGCTCGCCTGCATGATCGGCATCACCATCGGCATATTCGCGGCCAGCAAGGCCCACTCCCTCTTCGACCGGGTGACGATGGCCGTCACCATGGTCGTCGGCAGCACCCCGCTCTTCTGGCTGGGACTGATCCTGGTCCTGCTCTTCGCCCTCACCTGGCGAGTGTTCCCGGCGACCGGCATGACCAGTCCCGTCGGCGGAGGCGGCTTCCTGGATGTCGTGCGCCACCTGGTGCTGCCCGCGGTGGCGGCGGCCATGCCCTCCGCCGCCATCATCTCGCGCACCGCACGCGCCTGCATGATCGAGACCCTGGGACAGAACTACATCAGGGTGGCCCGAGCCAAGGGCCTGCGACGCAACCTGATCCTGCGCAAGCACGCCTTCCGGAACGCGCTGCCCCCGATCGCCACGGTGTGCGGTCTGGAGCTCGCCTTCCTGTTGACGGGCGTCTTCTTCGTCGAGGTGGTGTTCGCGTGGCCGGGTCTCGGCAACGCGCTCTACTACGCGATCATCGCTCATGACATCCCCACCGTGCAGGCCGCGGTGCTCCTCATCGCCCTCAGCTTCGTGGTGATCAACCTCGCGGTGGACGTGCTGAACGCGTGGCTGGATCCCCGGATCCGGGTGAGCACAGCGCGGCAGGGGGGGCGATGAAGGGGCATTCCCCGGATCGCGCCATCGTCCCCGCTGACGCGCGGGGAAGCGCGAGTGTCGGCGTTACGAGCGGCACGCGGAGCGGGCTTCGCGGCCTCGCGGGAGCGTGGCGCGCCTACCGGCGCGACCGCTCCTCGCTGATCGCGCTGGTTTTCCTCCTCATGGTCGCCGGCGCCTCGCTCCTCGCCCCGGCAATCGCGCCTCACGATCCCAGCGATGCGGTCACCTTCCGGCATGCGGCGCCCATGAGCGAAGGCCTCGTCCTCGGTGCGGACGGGGACGGAAGGGACGTGCTGTCGAGGCTGCTGTGGGGCGGGCGGATATCGCTGATGGTCGCCGTCCTGCCCACCCTGCTCGCGCTCGCCCTCAGTCTCGTTATCGGCATCGCGGCGGGCTACTTCGGCCGCTGGTCCGATCACGTCGCGATGCGGATCCTGGACATGGTGTTCGCCTTTCCGCTCGTGCTCCTCGCCATCGTGATCGCGAGCATGCTGAGCCCCGGTATCCTCACCGTGACCGTTGCGATCATGGTGGCGCTCACGCCCTACATCACCCGACTGGTGCGCACCGCTACGCAGTCCGTCAAGGGCCTGCCCTTCATCGAGGCGGCCCATGCTGCCGGCGCGGGCGAGCTTGCCATCGTTACCCGCTACGTCCTGCCCAACGTGCTCGCGCCCGCGCTCGTCTACGCCACCACCCTCATGGGCTTCATGATGGTGGTCGGAGCAGGCTTGAGCTTCCTTGGACTCGGCACCCAGCCCCCGGACGCGGACTGGGGGGTGATGGTGGCCGACGGGCGCGCGGTGCTGCGCAAGGCGCCGCACGTCACCATCATTCCGGGGGTGATGATCATCCTCGTGTCGCTGTCCTTCGCGTTTGTCGGGGACGGACTGCGCGATGCCCTCGATCCGCGCCGGCGGCACCGTTGATGGACCGGGTCCGATGAGCGAGCCGCTGCTCTGCGTCGAGGGGCTGCGGACCTCCTTCCACCTCGAGGGTGGAGTGCTGCGCGCCGTGAACGACGTCTCCTTCGCGCTCGAGCCGGGACGCGTCCTCGGCATCGTGGGGGAGTCGGGCTCGGGCAAGAGCGTGACCGCGCTCTCGATCCTGCGCCTCGTGGATCCGCCCGGCCGGATCGAGGGCGGACGCATCCGCTTCCGTGGCCGCGACCTGCTCGATCTCAGCGAAGCGGAGATGGAGCGGGAGATCCGCGGGGACCGGATCGGCATGATCTTCCAGGACCCCATGACCTCGCTCAACCCGGTGTTTCCGGTGGGCGTTCAGATCGCCGAGGTCGTGGAAGCCCATCAGAACGCGACCCGGGAAGAGAGTCGGCGCCGGGCCATCGAGCTGCTGGGTCTGGTGGGGATTCCCCACCCGGAGGACCGCTTTTCCGACTACCCCCATCACTTCAGCGGCGGCATGCGCCAGCGCGTCCTCATCGCCGCCGCCATCGCCTCGCAGCCCGACATCCTGATTGCCGACGAACCCACCACCGCCCTCGACGTCACGATCCAGGCCCAGATCCTGGGTCTGCTCGGCGACCTGCAGCGCCGCTTCGGCACCGCAATGGTGCTGATTACCCACGACCTCGGCGTCATCGCGACGATGGCCGACGACGTCATGGTGATGTACGCGGGGCGTGCCGTCGAACAGGGAAGTGCGCAGGACGTCTTCGAGCGCCCTCGGCATCCCTACACGCAGGGACTCTTCGATTCCCTCATCCGACTCGACGATTCGCCGCACTCCGAGCTCCGGCCCATTCCCGGAAACCCGCCGGTGCCGATCGACCTGCCGCCCGGCTGCAGCTTCCGCCCGCGGTGCCGCCACGCGATGGACATCTGCGGCCTCGAGGTGCCCTCGCTGCTACCAGGCGCCGGCCGGCGCCGGGTGGCCTGCCACCTGGCGAGCGCGCAGCCCGCGAGTCCGGCCGCATGAGCCCCCCGCTTCTACGCGTGCGCGATCTGGAGAAGCACTTCGTGCTCGCGCGGCGCCGCATCTTCGACGCCCCGGAGGTGCTGCGCGCACTCGACGGCGTCAGCTTCGAGCTCGCGGCGGGCGAAACCCTGGGCGTGGTGGGCGAGAGCGGCTGCGGAAAGACCACCATGGCCCGCCTGGTGCTGCGTCTCCTTGAGCCGACGCGCGGCGAGATCGTCCTCGACGGAACGGACATGCTGGACTGCTCGAAGAGCGAGCTGCGCCGGCTGCGCCGCGAAATGCAGATCGTTTTCCAGGACCCGCTGTCTTCGCTCAATCCCCGCATGACGGTGGGCGTGTCGGTGACCGAGCCGATGCGCTTCCACGACATCGGCACGCGGACGGAGCGCGTGGAGCGCGCGGTCGAGCTGCTCGAAGTGGTCGGCATGGGGCCCGAGGTGCTCGAGCGCTACCCGCACGAGTTCTCGGGCGGACAATGCCAACGGATCTCGATCGCACGGGCGCTGACCCTGCAGCCCCGGCTGGTGGTGCTCGATGAGCCGGTATCGGCCCTCGACGTGTCGATCCGCGCCCAGATCCTCAAGCTGCTGCTCGACCTTCAGGAGCGCTTCAGCCTCACTTACCTGTTCATATCGCACGATCTCAGCGTGGTGAAGCGCTTCTGCCGGCGCACTGCCGTGCTCTACCTGGGCAAGCTGGTCGAGCTCTGCGAGAGCGAGAGGCTCTACCGCGAACCGCTGCATCCCTACACCCGGGCGCTCATCGACGCCATTCCGAGCCTCGACCCCACGGCCCGATCGCGGGGGTCGCTGCGCGGTCTGGAGGGTGACGTGCCGAGCGCCGTCAATCCCCCCCGCGGGTGCCGCTTCCACACGCGCTGCCCACATCGAATGGCGGTATGCTCCGAACGCGAGCCGCCGCTGGTGGACGTCGGGGGCGGACACCGGGTTGCCTGCTTTCTCAACCAGTAGCGCGCGGCACCGCACCAGGATGGAGAGGCAGGACGTGGCGAAGTGCACATGCCCGAGATCCGAGCGGTCCGTCCGGAGCGTGACGGTGCGGCGAAGCGGGGCCGGCGCGAGGCCCGGGTTTCCGGCGCGCTGAGAGATCGGGAGCTTCACGCATTGCGAGTCCTCGGAATCGAGACCTCATGCGACGAGACGGCGGCAGCGGTGTACGACACCGACGCCGGGCTGCTCTCGCACTGCCTTCACTCGCAGGCCGAGCTCCACCGCGAGTACGGAGGGGTGGTGCCGGAGCTCGCCTCGCGCGATCACGTCGCGAAGCTCCCCCTCGTCGTCAGGGAAGCGCTGGCGGGTGCGGGCGGCGCTTCGGTCGACGGCGTGGCCTACACCGTCGGCCCCGGTCTCGCGGGAGCGCTGCTGGTGGGAGCCGCAACCGGCCGCAGTCTGGCCTTCGCCTGGGGGGTGCCGGCCCTGGGCGTCCATCATCTCGAGGCCCACCTGCTTGCGCCGATGCTCGAGCCCCGGCCCCCGGCCTTCCCCTTCCTCGCGCTGCTCGTCTCCGGAGGCCATACCCAGCTCGTGCGCGTGGGCGATCCCGGCGAGTACGAGGTGCTGGGGGAGTCCCTCGACGATGCCGCGGGCGAGGCCTTCGACAAGACCGCGGCCCTGCTCGGCCTGCCCTATCCCGGGGGACCCGCTCTCGCCGCGCTCGCGCTCGAAGGCGATCCGGCGCGTTTTCGTTTCCCCCGCCCGATGACGGACCGGCCGGGTCTCGACATGAGCTTCAGCGGTCTGAAGACCTTCGCGCTCACCACCCTGCGCAACGAGGCGAACGATGCACCGTCGCGCGCCGACGTCGCGCGGGCCTTCGAGGAGGCGGTCGTCGATACGCTGCTCGTGAAGTGCCGCCGCGCGCTGCAGCAGACCGGGTTGTCGCGCCTCGTGGTCACCGGCGGCGTGGGCGCCAACCGCCGCCTGCGGGCCGCGGCCGGTGAGCTCGGTCGGGAGCTCGGGGTGGAAGTATCCTATCCCCGCATCGAGCTCTGCACGGACAACGCGGCGATGGTGGCGTACGCGGGGAGCCTGCGTCTGCTCGCAGGCGAGTCGCACGACCTCGACTTCACGGTGAGGCCGCGCTGGCCCCTGGATTCGCTCTCCCCTCCGGCTCCCCGAGCTGCCGGAAGCGAGCAGCAGCCGCAGGCGGGGTGACTCGAGGGTCAGGCGCGGCCGGCGCCGATCTTGCTTTCCTCTCCGGCAAAGAGGCGCCGGATGTTCTCCCGGTGGCGCGAGATCAGCATGACGCACATCGCGATGAACGCCGCGAGTATGGCGGGAGGCGCGTCCAGCCAGGCGGCGAGCAAGGGGGCGCAGAGCGCGGCGGCGATCGAGGCGAGGGACGCGTAGCGGGAGAGCGCTGCCACCACCAGCCACGCCGCGCCCATGCCGAGCACGACGGGCCAGGCGAGCGCCGAGGCCACTCCGAAGCCGGTGGCCATCCCCTTGCCCCCCCGAAACCGAAAGAACACCGGGTAGAGGTGTCCCGCGAAGGCGCCGAGACCGGCGGCGGCGGCGACCGCGGGGGAGTCGCTGATCGCAGCCGCGAGCAGCACCGGGAGCACTCCCTTGAGCACGTCACCGGCGAGAGTGAGGGCCGCCGCAGGCTTGCCCGCGATGCGAAGCACATTGGTAGCGCCCGGGTTGCCCGAGCCCTGCCCGCGCGGATCGGGCAGTCCGAGGGCGCGGCACACGAATATCGCGCAGGAAACCGAACCCAGCACGTATCCGGTGAGCGCCATTGCGACGAGCTCGAGCATCTGATCATTGCAACGGTCCCGTGCGAACCGGTCAAGTAGGGCGCGGACAGAGCGGCGAGGGAGCGTCGCCGGCGCCTGCGGCCGGCGCAACCCGCGGCGCCCGACGTTGCCTTAGCGAGCGATTCCTTGCGGTCCCCGACCCGCTCGTGTAAGTAGCGCTGCCTCTGAAGGAGAGAGGGGGAATCATGCCACTTGGCCTTTC
>JAJEAD010000080.1 GCA_022824305.1 Gammaproteobacteria bacterium
TCGGGGGGGCTGGGGGTTGGGGGGGTTCCCCCCCCGGGGGGGGTGGGGGGGGGGGGGGGGGGGTTATCCCCCCCCCCCCCCCGCCCGGCATGGGACCAGATGGAACGGAGATTATTCGCCAGTGATGGCGGCCGCTCCGACCTGTTCGATCAGCTCCCGGTGCCGGGTGATCTGCGCCGCGTGGAAGCTGCCGAGGTCGTCCCCCGCAACCCACTCGGTGCAGTCGAGTCCGTCATCGATGCAGAACTGCTGCCACTCCTCCGAGTTGTAGAGGGCCGCGAAGAGATCGATGTACCAGGCCCGCGCCTCGGCGGACATTCCCGGAGGGCCGTTGATCGAGCGCTGCATGTAGTACTCGATGTCCACGCCGAGCTCCTTCGCGGTCGGAATGTCCGGATAGGCCTGCATGCGCTCGCCCGTGAACTGCACGAGAGGCTTGGTGTTGCCGGCGCGGTAGAACTCGTTCTGCTCCGCCGGGTTGTTGACGGTCGAGTCGATGTGCTGGCCCACGAGGTTCTTCGCCACCGTGCCCCCACCGGGGAAGGGGATGTAGGTCACCTCGTAGTCGAACGCAGCTTCCATCATCGCGGTCAGGATGGAGTCCTCCTGGCCGCTGCCGGTGCCGCCGACCTTCCATTCCTTCCCGGCTGCCTTGACGGCGGCGACGTAGCTGTCCAGATCGGTGATGTCCGCCCGATCGGTGTGCACCCACAGCAGGAAGGTATCGAGCGCCATGCGGCCGATCGGCGTGAACTGGCTCACATCGACTCCGAGCTCCTCCTGGATGATGGGAGTCGTGTAGAAGCTGTTCAGCGTGACCAGGACCGTGTGATCGTCACCGGCCTTGTCCTGCAGGTAGCGCAGCGCTTCGGCGCCCGAGCCGCCGGGCTTGTTTATGGGGATGAAGGGCCGGGGCGACAGGTCCTTCTTCTCGATGAGCCCCTGCAAGAGTCGGGCGATCTGGTCGGCCCCGCCACCGGTGCCGGCCATGATGATGAACTCGACCGGTTTCTTCGGCTCCCAGGCGAGTGCGGCACCCGAGGTTGCGAGCAGGCCCGTTGCGAGGCCAATGACGCCAGTCAAGAAGATGGCGAAAGTGCGCTTCAAGGAGTTCATGTCCAGGATTCCTCCGCTTCCGAGTTTTGCTGGTTCCCGGCGGCTGACGCAGCCGGAGTGGTTGACGACAACCGCAGGTGCGGCTGAATGTTTCGTTGTTGTTGGTATGCGATATGCGGTATACCACAACGGACTTCGAAATGGCCACCACCAGGAACGCTCGCCCGGCATTTCCGTGCGCCACGGAGAAGTGACCGGAGACCAGTCTCTCGAACACCGCCCCCTCAGTGGGGGGCTTCGGACGAGAGCCCAATCCTTTGATTGCATTTGCTTGTATTGTTCATGACGATTTACGGCAGGGCATCTTGAACCACGTGGCCGAGGGGCCGCCGCCCGTACCCGGCCCGTGGAATCCCGGCCTGCGCTCGCCGATGCCGCGGGCGGTGCAGCCGCTGTGCACCCTCTACCGGCCGGAGAACGCATTTGCGTCGTCCGCCGAGATCCGGGAGCTCGCGGACTTCACGGGACTGCCGGAGGTCGAGCTGGTCACCTTTCGGCCCCGCCGGCTCGCGGTGCACGAGCTCCTCATCCGGGTGGCGGCGAACATATCCATCCCCGACGAGACCGATCCCGACGCGCTCGGCGTCAACTTCCGGCGCGTTGCCCGGACCGTCGAGTCCCGCTACCTCGACCCGATCGGGGATGCGATCGACGCCGCCTACCACGCACTGCGAGTCCGGATCCTGGAACGTGCGAAGTCCGCCATCGAGGACACACTCGCAGCCATCGAAGACACGGAACCGGCTCCGCCACCGCCGGACACCTGGCGGGCGCGTCTCGGAATCTCTCGCTCACCCCCTGGTCCGGAGGAGCGGCTCTCCCGTGTAGAGCGGGAAGACCGGGCGATGGCGGCGTGGCAGGGCGCTTCCGGGTCCGGGGATCGGGTAGGAGAGGCTCTCCGTCTCGCCCTGACGCAGGTGGTGGACGCGGTGCGTGCGCGCCACGGCCGGGTGGTCGGCGATACGGGCCTGCTCTCGCGTCTCGTCGCCGACCGGGTGTGCAACCGGCTTGGAAGCGAAGATGTCGGGCACCTGATAGAAGCCCGCATCGAAGCCGCCATCGGCGCGGAGGGGCTGCGCCGACTCCCCGCCCAGCAAAGGCCCGTGGTGATGAACTGCAAGGGCGCGTCGGCTTCCGGAAAGAGCAGCCTGCGCCCCCGCCAACGGGAGCTCGCCCGGCGCATCGGAGTGGACTGGGCGGACTTCGCGGTGCTGAGTCCCGACATCTTCCGCAAGTACCTGCTCGACTACGAGGCGCTCGGCGATGCACACCGCTACGCCGGGATGCTGACCGGCGAGGAGCTCGCCATCGTCGACCGGAAGCTCGACCGCTACATGGCGGAGAAGGCAGCCCGGGGAGGCATGCCCCATCTCCTGATCGATCGCTTTCGCTTCGACAGCTTCGCTCCCCATTCCGACGAGCCGGGCAGCAATCTCCTCACCCGCTTCGGCTCGGACATCTACCTGTTCTTCCTCGTGACTCCTCCGCACGCCACGGTCGAGCGGGCCTGGGAGCGCGGATTGCGGGTTGGCCGCTACAAGAGCGTCGACGACCTTCTTCATCACAACGTCGAGGCCTACACCGGAATGCCGGAGCTCTTCTTCACCTGGGCCCGGGACGAGACCAGAAACGTGCACTACGAGTTCCTCGACAACGATGTCCCCCGGGGCGAGGCGCCGCGCACCATCGCCTTCGGCTCGAACGGCGACCTCGTGGTGCTCGACATCCCGGCGATGCTGGACATCGAGCGCTTTCGGAAGATCGACGTCGATGCCCGCAGTCCCGATGCGGTCTACCCCGACGCGTCGCGACTCGCCGCGGCGTGGAACGTCGGATTTCTGCGCGAATGCCTTGCCCGCCTGCGACGGGTCGAGTTCGCCGACTCGCACCGGGGGCGCGTCTACCTTCGAACGGAGGACGGCCGGACGCTCGTCCTCGACGAGCCCGCGCTCACCGCCGCCCGACGGCACCCCGATACCGCCGCCGCGCTCGCGGCGCTCTTCCCCGATCTCGGAGCCTTCCGCGAGACCCGCCCGCGGACGCACCCGGGAACGGGCGTGATTCCCGGCTCCAGGCTGGACCGCGACGAGCTGCCGACCGTGGGCCGCTGGGGTACGACGTGAACGCGAATCTCTACGAGCAGTTTCGGGCGCGCTTCCCGTCCGATCGCTCCCGTACCTTCGTTGAAGCCGCATCCGGCACGCGCTGGAGCTACGCGGAGCTGGAGGACGAAACGGGCCGCATCGCCGCCTGTCTGCGCAGTCTTGGCCTCAGGCGGGGCGATCGCGTGGCCGCGCAGGTGGAGAAGTCCCCGCGCGCGCTCTTTCTCTACCTCGCCTGTCTGCGCGAGGGGCTGGTCTACCTGCCCCTCAACCCCGCCTACCCCGAGGCGGAGCTCGACTACTTCCTCCGCGATGCCGAGCCCGCGCTGCTCGTATGCCGGCCGAAGTCGCAGTCCGGGCTCGAGCCGCTCGCGAGGCGCCACCGTGTCGCAGCGCTTCTGAACCTGGACGACGCCGGCGAGGGCAGTCTCGCCGACGCGGCCGACTCCCTTTCGCCGCTCGAGGACACCGCCGCCTGCGACGCCGCGGACCCCGCGGCGCTGCTCTACACCTCGGGGACCACCGGGAGGCCGAAGGGGGCGGTATTGAGCCATCGCAACCTCGCCTCGAACGCCGAAGTGCTGAAACGCGCCTGGGGCTTCGCACCCGACGACGTGCTGCTCCATGCGCTGCCCCTGTTCCACACCCATGGACTCTTCGTCGCCTGCCACTGCGTGCTGGCGGCGGGGGCGGCGATGCTGCTGCTGCCGAGATTCGACGTCGACGGGGTGTTGCGCCTCCTGCCGAGGGCGACCGTATTCATGGGAGTGCCCACCTTCTACGTCCGGCTCCTGCAGCACCCCGGGCTCGATGAGGCAGCAACCAGGACGGTGCGCCTCTTCATCTCCGGCTCCGCTCCCTTGCTCCCGCAGACCTTCGAGGCGTTTCACGAACGCACCGGTCACCGCATTCTGGAACGTTACGGCATGACCGAGTGCGGAATGGTGACGTCGAACCCCCTGGAAGGAGCGCGCAAGGTGGGCACGGTCGGAGCGCCTCTTGCCGGGGTCGCGTTGCGCGTGGTGGACGGAAAGGGCAACGCGCTTCCCCCCGGCTCGACCGGAGCAGTCGAGTTCCGTGGGCCGAATGTCTTCTCGGGCTACTGGAAGATGCCCGAACGGCGCGCGGAGGACTTCAGCGCCGACGGCTTCTTTCGTTCCGGAGACCTCGGCGTGATGGACAGCGACGGCTATCTCACGCTGGTGGGGCGAGAGAAGGACCTGATCATCAGCGGCGGCCTCAACGTCTACCCGAAGGAGGTGGAAACCCTCCTGGATCGCTACGAGGGCATCGCGGAGTCCGCCGTGATCGGAATGCCCGACGACGACCTCGGCGAGCGCGTGACCGCGATGGTGGTTCCCTCCGCAAGCGCCGGCGAGCTCCATCCACCGTCCATCATCGCGGAACTGAAGACCATGCTCGCCGGCTACAAGGTGCCGAAGGAGCTCCACGTCGTGGACGAGCTGCCGCGCAACGCCATGGGCAAGGTGCAGAAGAACCTCCTGCGCGATCGAGCGGCGCGCGTCGCCGACGGCGCCGCTTCCGGTCCCGTCCCCGGCCGGGAGAGCCGGGCGGTGGACTGATTCGAACGCCGGCGGCGGGCGAAGCGGCCGCCGGCGCCTGCGTCAGGCCGCCGCGCTCTCCTCGGCGCGCTCCACCCGGGCGGCGCAGAACTTGAACTCCGGGATCTTGCCGAAGGGATCCAGCGCGGGGTTGGTGAGCGTGTTGGCCGCGGCTTCCGCGAAGCAGAAGGGGATGAACGCCATCTGCTCCGGCACCGCCCGGTCCGCCCGCGCAAGGAGCTCTATGGCGCCGCGGCGGGTGGTGATGCGCACCCGCCCTCCGGCGCTGACGCCGAGCTTCGCCAGCGTACGCGGGGCGAGGCTCGCCACCGCCTCGGGCTCCAGCGCGTCGAGCATGGCGGCGCGGCGGGTGATTGCGCCGGTGTGCCAGTGCTCCAGCATGCGCCCGGTGCTCAGGATCATCGGGTACTCGTCGTCCGGCTGCTCGTCCGGCGGCACGATCGAGGCCGGCACCAGCTTGGCGCGGCCGTCCGGCGTCGGAAATCCGTCGCCGAACACGATGTCGTGACCGGGGCGGTCCGGCGCGTCGCAAGGGTAGGTCACGGCGCTCTCCGCCTGCAGCCGTTCCCAGGTGATGTTGTCGAGGGAGGGCATGAGCGTCTTCATCTCGGCGAAGACGTCCGCCGGACCCCGGTAGCTCCAGTCCAGACCGATGCGCCGGGCAATCTCCTGGATGATCCACCAGTCCTGGCGCGCATCGCCCGGCGTGTCCAGCGCGATCCGTCCCATCTGCACCTGTCGGTTGGTGTTGGTGACGGTGCCGTCCTTCTCCGGCCACGCGGAGGCGGGCAGCACGACATCGGCGTGGAACGCGGTCTCGGTGAGGAAGATGTCCTGCACCACGAGGTGCTCGAGCTTCGCCAGGCCCTCCCGCGCGTGCTCCACGTCCGGGTCCGACATCGCGGGGTTCTCGCCCATGACGTACATCGCCTTGATCACCCCGTCGTGCACCGCATCCATGATCTCCACCACGGTGAGGCCGCGTTCGGGATCCAGCGGCGTGCCCCAGGCGTCGCGGAAGCGCGCCTGAACCTCCTCCGACTCCACGGACTGGTAGTCGGGGTACACCATGGGGATGAGGCCCGCATCGGAGGCGCCCTGCACGTTGTTCTGCCCGCGCAGCGGGTGAAGCCCGGTCCCGGGGCGGCCGACGTGTCCGGTCACCATCGAAAGGGCGATGAGGCAGCGTGCGTTGTCGGTGCCGTGCACCGACTGCGAGATCCCCATGCCCCAGAAGATGATGCCGCGCTCCGCGCCCGCATAGCAGCGCGCCACCTCGCGCAGGGTCTCCGCGTCGATCCCGCATACCGGGGCCATCGCCTCGGGCGTGAAGTCCCGGATGTGGCGCTTCAGGTTCTCGAAGCCCTCGGTGTTCGCCTCGACGTACTGGCGGTCGTAGAGATCCTCGCTGACGATCACGTTGAGGAGCGCGTTCAGCAGGGCGACATCGGAGCCCGGCGTGAACTGGAGCATGTGGGTCGCGTACTTGCGCAGGGCCTGACCGCGGGGATCCATGACGATCAGGGTCTTGCCCGCGCGCGCGGCCTGCTTGAAGAAGGTCGCGGCAACCGGATGATTCTCGGTGGGGTTGGCGCCGGTCACGATGATCACGTCGGCGTCCGCGCAGGCGGTGAAGGGAGCGGTCACCGCCCCGGAGCCGATGCCCTCGAGGAGCGCCACCACCGAAGAGGCGTGACACAGGCGAGTGCAGTGATCGACGTTGTTGGTGCCGAAACCGGTGCGAATCAGCTTCTGCACCAGGTAGGCCTCTTCGTTCGAGCCCTTCGCGGAGCCGAATCCGGCCATCGCCCGCGCCCCGTCCCGATCCCGCACCCGGCGGAGACCCGCCGCGGCGACGTCGAGCGCCTCCTCCCAGGACGCCTCCCGGAAGTGGGTCCCGGGGTTCGCGGGATCGACTTCGCACTCGGCGTGCCTGGGTGCATCCTCCCGGCGGATCAGGGGACGGGTCAGGCGATGAGGATGCGCCACGTAGTCGAAGCCGAAGCGCCCCTTGACGCAGAGGCGCTGCTGGTTGGCAGGCCCGTCGCGGCCCTGCACCGCGACGATGTGGTTGTCGTCGACCTGGTAGGTAATCTGGCAGCCGACCCCGCAGTAGGGACAGACGCTGTCCACTTCCCGGAGAGGGACGCTCCGTCCCACTCCGTTCTCGTCCACAAGGGCCTCTTCCATGAGCGCGCCGGTGGGACAGGCCTGGACGCACTCCCCGCACGCGACGCAGGTGCTCGCGCCCATCGGATCGTCGAAATCGAACACGATCTTCGAGCCGTGCCCGCGGTAGGCGAGACCGATCACGTCGTTGACCTGTACTTCGCGGCAGGCGCGCACGCAGAGATTGCAGTGGATGCAGGCGTCGAGGTTGACCCGCATCGCGACGTGGCTCGAGTCGGGGGCGGGCGGGCGCCGAATCGGGAAGCGGCTCGTGGTGACTCCCATGTCGTCGGCCCAGTTCCAGAGCTTCGAAGCGGGGTCGTGCGCCACCTCCCTCGGCGGCTGATCCGCGACCAGGAGCTCCATCACCAGGTTTCGCGCCGAGCGGGCGCGACCGCTGCCGGTGCTGACCTTCATGCCCGGCGACGGGGTGCGGATGCAGGATGCGGCGAGGACCCGCTCCCCCTCGATCTCCACCATGCACGCCCGGCAGTTGCCGTCCGCCCGATAGCCGGGCTCGTCGGCGTGGCACAGATGGGGTATCCGCGTTCCGCAGCGTTTCGCCACCTGCCAGATCGTCTCGTCCGGCCGGGCCTCGACCTCGACCTCGTCGAGCAGGAAGCGAAGCGTCTCGCTCATTCCAGTTCCTCGCGGAAGTACTTCAAGACCGAATTTAGCGGATTCGCCGCCGCCTGTCCCAGGCCGCAGATCGAGGCGTCGGTCATCGTCCGGCCGAGCTCCTCGAGCAGCGATTCGTCCCACTTGCGCTGCGCCATGAGTGCGACCGCCTTCTCCGTTCCCACCCGGCACGGGGTGCACTGACCGCAGCTCTCGTCCTCGAAGAAGCGCATCAGATTCAGGGCCGCCGCCTTGACGTCGTCCCGATCGCTCATCACCACCACCGCGTGGGAGCCCACGAAGCAGCCGTGCTTCTCGAGCCGGCCGAACTCGAGCGGCAGGTCGGCCATGCTCGCGGGGAGGATGCCGCCGGAAGCGCCGCCCGGCAGATAGCCCTTGAGCGTATGCCCTTCCTGCATCCCGCCGCAGTGCTCGTCCACCAGTTCCCGGAGCGTGATGCCGGCGGGAGCGAGCTTCACTCCCGGCTCCTTCACCCGCCCCGAAACCGAGAAGCTGCGCAGCCCCTTTCCCCCGTTCCGCCCGTGGCCCGCGAACCATTCCGGACCCTGTTCCAGGATGTCCCGCACCCAGTAGAGGGTCTCCACGTTCTGCACCAGCGTGGGGCGACCGAAGAGCCCGACCTCCGCGACGTAGGGCGGCCGATGGCGGGGCAGTCCTCGCTTGCCCTCGATCGACTCGATCATCGAGGACTCCTCGCCGCATATGTAGGCGCCGGCGCCCCGTCGCAGAACGACATCGATTCCCCGCGTGAGGCCCGCCGCCTCGAGCCTGGGGATTTCGGTGAGGAGGATCTCTCGCACCGCCGGGTACTCGTCGCGAAGGTAGATGTAGACGGTCTGCGCCTCCACCGCCCAGGCCGCGACGAGCATTCCCTCGAGAAAGCGGTGGGGCTCCCGCTCGAGGTAGTGGCGGTCCTTGAAGGTGCCGACCTCTCCTTCGTCCGCGTTCACCGCCATGAGGCGGGGGCCGGGGTAGCTGCGCACGATCGACCACTTCCGACCCGTGGGAAAGCCGGCGCCGCCGAAGCCCCGCAACCCCGACTGACCGAGAGTCTCGATCACGTCTTCGATGCGCCGCTCTCCCGCGACACAGGCACGCAGGAGAGAATAGCCACCGTCTTCCCCGCAGTACGCATCGAAGCCGCGATAGGGCGGAATCACCGGATGCACCCTGCCCTCTTCGATGGCGGCGAGCACCGTAGCGGTGCTCGCGTGGTCGACGTGGTGATGGCCGACCTCCGCGGTCGGAGCGGTGTGGCAGCGACCCATGCAGGGGGCCCGCAGCACCCGAAACGCCTTGCCGGCGCGCGCTTCGAGCTCCCGCAGGAGAGCGCCGGCGCCCATCAGCTCGCAGGTCAGGCTGTCGCAGACCCGGACCGTGAGCGGCGCGAGCGACTGTGCATCCTCGTCGACCACGTCGAAATGGGCATAGAAGGTGGCGGTCTCGTAGACCTCCGACATCGGCAGGCGCATTTCCTCGGCCAGGGCGGCGAGATGGGCGGCCGAGAGGCACCCGTAGCGGTCCTGGACGAGGTGGAGGTACTCGATGAGCAGGTCGCGCCGGCGCGGTCGCTCCCCGAGCAGCGCGCGGATCTCGTCCTGCGCGCCGGGCTCCACCTGGCGGCCCTTGGGCTTCCGCGCTCCTCGACCTCTTCCCGACCCCGGGTGGCGCCGCCTGCGCACCCGCCCCTCGTTAGCGGACATGTCTGGGTTGACTCTCGAAAATGGGAACTCGATTGAGTCTATCAGCTTCGGCCAGGCACCCGGCGCGGGCTGGTCCCGGCCGGCGCCGTCGGAACCCGGACCGCCGGAGGCGCGGGAGCGGACCTGCTCGATCGGATAGCGCACCCCGGCCCCGGCCAGCCGAGCCGGCCCGCCGACACGGGAACCCGCACGCCCCACCCGAGTCCGGCCCGGGAGAGGGGCGCTACATGACGGGACGGATTCCGAAATTCCGGAAGCGGTTCTCGTCGAAATTCGAGCGGAACATGTCCCGAAGGCGCGTGGCCGCGTCGTCGTAGGGCTCCAAACCTTTCCAGGCGCGCCGCGGATCGAGCAGGTCGGGCGAGACCCCGTCGACGCCCGCGGGGATCCGAAGGCCGAAGGTGGGATGCAACCGGGAGCCTTCCCTTTCCAGCTCACCGGCGAACGCGGCCCGAAGGAGAGCGCGCGTCGCCCCTATGGGCATGCGGCCCGCCACTCCCGCGGGTCCCCCGCTCCAGCCCGTGTTCAGCAGCACGCATCGGGCCTCGTGCCGTTCCATCTTCTCCTTGAGCAGCCTGGCGTACACGGAGGGTCGTCGCGCCATGAAGGGAGCGCCGAAACAGGCGCTGAAGGTGGCCTGGGGCTCGGTCACTCCCATTTCAGTGCCCGCCAGCCTCGAGGTGAAGCCCTGCACGAAGTGGTACATGACCCCCTCGCCATCGAGGATGGATACCGGGGGCAGCACGCCGAACGCGTCGGCGGTGAGGAGCACGATGGTCTCCGGATGCCCTCCCCTCGCTCCCGGCGCGACGTTCGGGTTGCAGGCAAGGGGATAGGAGAAGCGGGTGTTCTCGGTGATGGATCGGTCGCTCAGGTCGAGCTCCCGGGGATCGGTGTCCGCGAGACTCCGCCCGCGCAGGGCCGGCACGTTCTCGATGATCGTGCCCGGCATCGAGAGGGCGGCCGCGATGACGGGCTCGGCCTCCTTGTCGAGGTCGATCAGCTTCGCATAGCAGCCGTCTTCGAGGTTCGACACCCCCTCTTCCGTCCATCCCGTCTCGTCGTCGCCGATCAGGCGCCGATCGGGGTCCGCCGACAGGGTGGTCTTTCCGGTGCCCGACAGTCCGAACAGGATCGCGGTGTCGCCCCGCGCGCCGATGTTTCCCGAGCAGTGCATGGAGAGGTAGCCTTGCTCCGGCAGCAGGAAGTTCATCACCGTGAAGATGGTCTTCTTGACCAGCCCGCAGTAGTCGGCCCGGCCCGCGACCAGGCACAGGCGGTTGCGGAAATCGATGATCGCCGCGCGGTCGGAGCGCGTGCCGTCGCGTTCCGGCTCGCACCGGAAGGACGGCACGTTGAGCATGGTCCAGCGCTTGCCCTCCGGGTCCGCGATCCCGGGGTCGGCCTTGGGAAACATGTTGCACGCGAACATCGCGTGCGTCGCGTACTCGCCGACGAAGCGGTAGGGGACCGAGTAGGCGGAGTCGCTGCCGACGAAGACGTCCTGCACGTAGAGCGTGCCTCCGCGCCGGTTCAGATGAGCCACCACGCGCTCGAGCAGCGCCTGGTACCGGTCGGGATCGAGCGCCTTGAAGTTGCTCTTCCACCACACCTCGCTCTCGATCTCCGGCCATGCGACCCCGAAGGTGTCGTCCACGGGCCGCCCGGTGCAGTCCGGGTCGGTGTAGAACATCAGCGGACCTTCCACCCCGAGCCGGGTGGCGTAGGCCTTGGGCTCGTCATCCGGGCCCCCGCGGCGCAGTCGTCCCCGGTCGTTGGCCAGCGCCTCGTGAAAGAGCGCGGGCTTCGACAGGTTGTAACGGTAGCCGCAATTGACGAGCCCGAGCATCTCCCCGAGCGCCGCAGACAAGCTCATGCCCTCTCCAATGCCCCCCGCGAACCGGATGGCGCGGAAGGCGCACGGGAAAATGGCGCGCCTCCTGCCCCTTGTTTTGAAAAGAGCATAACGGCGCTCCCGACGGCCGGCAACGCGGCGGCGCCCGGAGACCGCCGGTCGTCTCCGAATCGGCTCAGCCCATGGGAATGGTCGCGCGGACCTCCCGGAGCACCCCGGTATCGAGCTCCGCCCACACGAGCCCGGTTCCGGAGGCCCGCTCGGCGAGCACCCGTCCCCAGGGGTCCACGACCATGCTGTGCCCGTACGACCGGTAGCGGGGGTTGTGCTGTCCTTCCTGTGCCGGCGCGAGCACGAAGACCTGGCTCTCGATCGCCCGCGCACGAAGGAGAACCTCCCAGTGCGCGGCGCCGGTCGGCGCCGTGAAGTTCGAAGGCACGCAGACGATCTCCGCTTCCTCGGCGCGCAGATCGCGGTAGATCTCGGAGAATCGCAGGTCGAAGCAGATGGTGAGCGCGATCCGGCCGAGCGCAGTCTCGACCACCGGCGCCGCCTCCCGTCCCGCCTCGATGGTATCGCTCTCGCGAATCCGCACCCCCGGAAGATCGACGTCGAAGAGCTTGCGCTTGCGGTAGCGGGCGAGCAGCTCGCCGCCGCTTCCGATGAGCACCGAAGTGTTGTGCACCCGTTGAGAATCGCCGGGAATGCGCTCGTGCAGGCTGCCGAGCAGGATCATGAGTCCATGGCGGGCCGCGTGCTCGCGAAACGCCGAGACGATGGGACCGTCCAGCGCCTCGGCCGCCGCGAGCTTCTCCTTGCGCCCCGCGATGCAGGCGAAGACTTCCGGATAGGCGAGGAGCCGGGCGCCGCCGTCGACCGCTTCCCGAAGGAGCGAGAAGGCGCAGGACAGGTTCGCCGCCACATCGGCGGTCGAGGTCATCTGAGCCAGCGCGACCCGATTCGTGCTCATCGGCATCCGGAATCGGCCGAGCGGGGGGATGCCTGCTCCGTTTCCTCGCCGGCCAGGTAGAGCCAGGTCGACACCACCGAATCGGGGTTCAGGGAAACGGCGTCGATGCCCTCTCCGATCAGCCAGCGGGCGAAATCGGGGTGGTCGGAAGGCCCCTGGCCACAGATTCCGACGTACTTGCCCGCCTCCCGGCACGCGGAGATGGCCTGCCGCAGCAAGGCCTTGACCGCGGGATCACGCTCATCGAAGAGATCCGCGACGAGGTTCGAGTTGCGGTCGAGTCCGAGCACCATCTGCGTGAGGTCGTTCGATCCGATCGAAAACCCGTCGAAGTGCTCGAGGAAGCGCGAGGCGAGCACGGCATTCGACGGCACCTCGCACATCATGATGAGGCGCAGGCCGTTTCGACCGCGCTCGAGCCCGTGACGGGAGAGACGGGCCACGACCTGCCGGGCTTCGTCCAGCGTGCGCACGAAGGGGACCATCACCTCCACGTTGACCAGGCCCATTTCGTCCCGCACGTGCTTGATCGCACGGCACTCGAGCTCGAAGCAGGGACCGAACTCGGGGGACAGATAGCGCGACACGCCGCGGAACCCGAGCATCGGGTTCGCTTCCGGAGGCTCGTAGCGCTCGCCTCCGAGGAGGTTCGCATACTCGTCGGACTTGAAGTCCGAGAGTCGAAGCGTCACGGGTCGCGGCGAGAACGCGGCCGCGATTGTCGCGATCCCCTCGACGAGCTTGGCCATGAAGAAGTGCGCGGGGTTCTCGTAGCCGGCGCAGCGCAGGTCGATCTCCGCCCGGAGATCTTCGGGAAGGTTCTCGTGGTCGAGGAGCGCGCAGGGGTGCACCCCGACCGCGTTGCCGACGATGAACTCCAGCCGGGCGAGCCCCACTCCGGCGCTCGGCAGGCGCGCGAGATGGAAGGCCCGTTCCGGGTTGCCCACGTTCACCGCGATCCGGACCGGGATCTCGGGCATGGCCCCGACATCCACCCGCCGCACCTCGAAGTCGAGCATGCCGTCGTAGACGTAGCCGGTGGCTCCCTCGGCGCAGGAGACGGTGAGCTCCTGGCCGGTCTCGATGCGGCGGGTGCCCGTCCCGGTGCCCACCACGGCGGGAATGCCCAGCTCGCGCGCCACGATGGCGGCGTGACAGGTGCGGCCGCCCCGATCCGTCACGATTGCGGCGGCACGCTTCATTACCGGCTCCCAGTCCGGGTCCGTCGTCGCGGCCACGAGCACGTCGCCGCCCCGGATCCGATGCATCTCGCCGGCATCGAGGACGAGGCAGGCCCTTCCCGCGCCGATGCGCGCGCCGACGCTGCGGCCTTCCAACAGCACCGGCCCCCTCTCCCGGAGGCGGTATCGCTCGAGGCGGTTCGCGTGGTCACGGCTGGCCACCGTCTCCGGCCGCGCCTGCAGAACGTACAGCGCGCCGTCCCGGCCGTCGCGCGCCCACTCGATGTCCATCGGACGGCCGTAGTGCGCCTCGATGGCGAGGGCCAGACGAGCGAGCTGCTCCACTTCCCGGTCCTGGAGGCAGAAGCGCCGTCGAAGGCCGGAGGGAGTCTCCTCCATTCGCACTCCGTTCCCGGCGAACACCATGCGCCCCGCCTTGCCGCCGAGTCGGCGTCTCAGAATGGCGGGACGTCCGTCGCGGAGCGCGGGCTTGAAGACGCAGAACTCGTCCGGATCGACACTTCCCTGAACGAGAGGCTCACCGAGGCCCCATGTCGCGTTGATCAGCACCACCTCGGGGAAGCCCGACTCGGTATCGAGGGTGAACATCACCCCGCTCGCGCCCCGATCGCAGTCCACCATGCGCTGCACGCCGGCCGACAACGCGACTTCCGCGTGGTTGAAGCCATGGTGGACGCGGTAGGCGATGGCGCGGTCGTTGTACAGCGAGGCGAACACCCTCGAGAGCGCCGAGAGCACGCCGGCCTCGCCGCGCACGTTCAGCAGGGTTTCCTGCTGGCCGGCGAAGGAGGCCTCGGGGAGATCCTCGGCGGTCGCCGAGGAGCGCACCGCAACGCTGCACCCGCCATCGTCTCCGGCGAGCTCCGCGTACGCCCCGGCCACCTCGCGGACGAGATCGGGCCCGAGATCCGCGGCCTCGATCCAGCTCCGGATGCGGTTTCCGCTCGAGGCGAGCGCATGCACGTCTTCGACGTCGAGGCCCTCGAGCTCCCGCGCGATGCGCTCGTCGAGCCGGTTGCGGGAGAAGAACTCGCGAAAGGCGGACGCGGTCGTGGCGAAGCCGCCGGGGACTCTTACGCCGGCCGCGCCCAGGTTGACGTGCATCTCCCCGAGGGAGGCGTTCTTCCCCCCGACCCGCTCCACGTCACCCATGCCGAGCGCATCGAAGGGGATGACGTGTTGCACCATGGGGGGATCCGGACTGGCCGACACGGGGCCCATCGAAACGAACCCGAGGATCTGTTTCCGCGGATTGGGGAGAATACCCCATGGCAAGGGAGACGAGGCACACGCGGCGCTCAGGGATCGTGGCCCGGCTCGCCGCCCACCGGGTAGCCTGCAACCTGATCATGGTGGTGCTGCTGCTGGCCGGCGCGTTCGCGCTGCACCGGCTCGGCACCCAGTTCTTCCCGACCTTCTCCCTCGACTTCGCGAGCATCCAGGTACGCTGGCCCGGCGCCGCGGCGGAAGACGTGGACGCCGCGGTCACCGCCCCCCTGGAACGCGAGCTTCGCGGACTCGGCGATCTGCGCGAGATGACCTCGACCTCCTCCCAGGGCGCCGCCCGGATCGCGCTCGAGTACGAAGAAGGCACCGACATGGGCGAGGCGGTCGAGGAGGTGAAGGAGAGGGTGGCGTCGATCCGCGACCTTCCCGCGACGGCGGAAGAGCCGGAGATCGCCCGAGTGGCCAACTACGAAGCGGTGGCCCGCCTCCTGGTAGCGGCGCGGCGCGACGGCGTGGACCTTCGCCCCCTGGTGCGGGAGATCGAGAGCGAGCTGCTCGAGCGCGGTATCGCCAAGATCGACATCACGGGACTGCCCGAAGAAGAGATCGCCATTCAGATCCCCTCGGCCGTGCTCTACGAGCTCGACATGTCGCTCGAAGAAGTGGCGAGGCGGATTTCGATGTCCAGCCGCGACCTTCCGGCCGGAGAGATCGGGGAGCGCGATGTCTCCCGCAGCCTGCGCGCCCTGGAGCAGAGACGCCGCGAGTCCGGCTTCGAGGAGCTGGCGCTGCTCTCCGACGACGAGGGGCGCCTGCTGCGGCTGGGGGACGTCGCGCTCATCGAGCGCCGGCCTCGCGCGGGAAGCCGTCTCGTGCGCTACGAGGGCCGTCCCGCGGTCAGCCTCCTGCTGAGCCGCAGTGCGGATGCCGACAGCCTGGAGTCGGCCCGCATCGTGAGCCGGTGGCTCGAAGAACACGAGGATGCATGGCCTCCCGGGGTGGAGGTCATTCTCTACGACCAGGTCTGGCACCTGCTGCGGGAACGCATCACCCTGCTGCTCGAGAACGGTCTCGGCGGCTTCGTTCTGGTCGTGGCGATCCTGCTGGTCTTTCTCAATGCCCGGCTGGCGTTCTGGGTCGCGGCCGGCATTCCGGTGTCGTTCATGGGCACCCTCGCCCTGATCCATCTCCTCGGAGGGAGCATCAACATGGTCAGCCTCTTCGCGCTGATCATGGCAATCGGGATCATCGTGGACGACGCGATCGTGGTCGGCGAGGACGCGCTCTCCCAGCACCAGGCCGGCGCCGGCCCGCTCGCGGCGGCCAGGGGCGGCGCCGAGCGCATGCTCACCCCGGTCCTGGCCTCGTCGCTCACCACCATTGCCGCCTTTCTCCCTCTCATGCTGGTGAGCGGAATCATCGGCCGGATTCTCTTCGACATTCCTCTCGTGGTCGCCTGCGTCATAGGGGCGTCGCTGGTCGAGTGCTTCCTCATCCTGCCCGGACACCTCCGCCAGGCCCTCGCCGCCACCGTCCGACGCCACAAGCCGAGCGGCGCGCGAAGGCGCCTCGACACCGCGTTCACGTACTTCCGCGAGCGTGTGTTTCGGCCGGTGGTGACCTACGCGGTGCGTGAACCCTTCACGGTGGTCTGCACGACGCTCAGCGTGCTGCTGCTCGCAGTCGGACTGCTCGCCGGCAGACATATCGCGTTCACCTTCTTCCCCACCCCCGAGAGCACGACGCTGAACGCCGACGCCACCTTTGTCGCCGGCACTCCGGCGCGCCGGGTCGAAGCCTTCGTGACCCACCTCGAGCAGACGCTTCAGGACACCGAGGCGGAGTTCGGCGAGGAGCTGGTGCGACTGTCGGTGACCCACCTCGGTGCGATACCGAGCGCCGACAACCGGCCGGCGACGGAGGGAGACCACCTGGGTTCCCTGACGGTGGAGCTCGTCGCGCCCGATTCGAGGACGGTGCGCAACTCCGAGCTAATCCGCGCATGGCGGGAGCGCATCGTGAGGCCGCCCGGGCTCGAGGCCTTCTCCATCGCCGAGCGCCGCCCCGGGCCGCCCGGCCGGGACATCGCGGTGCGCCTCAAGGGCGGCGACCCCGCGCGCCTCAAGGCGGCCGCGCAGGAGCTCGCGGGAATTCTGCGCACGATCCCGGGTGTGGGAGGCGTGCGCGACGACCTGCCCTACGGCAAGGAGCAGCTCGTCTACCGCCTCTCCGCCCAGGGCCAGGCGCTGGGGCTGCGCATCGAGGAGGTCGGCTCCCAGCTCCGCGCCGCCTACGAAGGCCGGCTCGCCCAGGTCTTCCAGCACGAAGGCGAGGAGATCGAGGTTCGGGTCATTCTTCCGGAAGACGAGCGCAGCCATCTCGGCTCCCTCGCCGACTTCAACGTCACGCTTCCCGGAGGGGGCGCCGCTCCCCTGTTCAGCGTCGTCGACATCACGCCACGGCGCGGCTTCGACGAGCTTCGCCGCTACGACGGCCGCCTGAGCGTGGAGGTGTCGGGCGATGTCGACTCGGCGATCAGCAACAGCAACCGAATCATCGCCGCGTTGCGCGAGGGTCCCCTGCCGGAGCTGGCGCAACGCCATGGCGTCAGCTACAGCTTCGAGGGCCGGCAGGCGGACCAGCGCCAGACCCTGACGGACATGGCCTGGGGCGCCGGCCTCGCCCTCGCCCTCATCTACGTCGTGCTCGCCTTCGTATTCGCCTCCTACGGCTGGCCCCTGCTGGTCATGGCGGTGATACCGTTCGCGCTGGTGGGAGCCATCGCCGGGCACATGGCGCTCGACCTCGATCTCACGATCCTCTCGCTCTTCGGCCTCTTCGGGCTCAGCGGCATCGTCGTCAACGGATCCATCCTGCTCGTCATTTTCTACAAGAACCTCAAGGAGAGCGGCGTCCCCTGGCGACAGGCCATCGTGGATGCCGCCTGCCTGCGGCTGCGCGCGGTGCTGCTCACCTCGCTCACCACCATCGGCGGGCTGACCCCACTGATGTTCGAGACCTCTTTGCAGGCGCAGTTCCTCATCCCGATGGCGGCCTCGATATCCTTCGGGCTCGCATTCGCCACTCTCCTCGTCCTCCTCGCGCTGCCCGCCCTGCTCTGCATCTACGAGTCCGCGGCCATGGCGCAGGCGTCGGGGGGCGCGCCGTCGCGCGCCGGCGCGAGATGAGCACGCGCTCCGAAGGGAGGCTTCCGGGCCTGGATCCGCCCCTCAAGTGGGCGGGGGGCAAGCGATGGCTCGTCCCTCACCTGCTTCAGTGGTGGGAGTGCCGCGCTCAGCGACGCCTCGTCGAGCCCTTCTGCGGCGGGCTCGCGGTCGCGCTCGGCCTGCGGCCGGAACGCGCGCTGCTCTGTGACGTGAACCCGCACCCCATCAACTTCTACCGGCACCTGCAGGGCTCGCTTCGCATCCGCATCCCGATGCGCAACGAGCGCGAGCTCTACTACCGGCACCGTGCGGAGTTCAACCGGCTGGTGACGGGGCGGGGACTGTGGACCCGCAAGGCCGCCTCGCTCTTCTACTACCTGAATCGCACGGGCTACAACGGCCTGTGCCGCTTCAACCGCAAGGGAGAGTTCAACGTCCCCTTCGGCCGCCACAACGTCATCAACTACCGCCGCGACTTCACTCCCTACCGGGAAGCGCTCTCCTCCTGGAGCTTCCGCCATGGCGACTTCGAGTCGGTGCCCCTCGAACCCGACGACTTCATCTACGCCGATCCGCCCTACGACGTGGAGTTCCGCCAGTACGCCAAGGACGGCTTCGAGTGGACCGAACAGGAACGCCTCGCCCGCTGGCTCCGCCTCCATCCGGGGCCGGTGGTGCTGAGCAACCAGGCGACCGCGCGCATCATCGAGCTGTACCGGGACCTCGGCTTCAATCTGCGCTTCCTTTCCGCTCCCCGGCACATCAGCCGTACCGGCGACCGCACCCCGGCGAAGGAAGTGGTCGCGACCCGAAACCTGGAAGTGCTCCCCTGAGCGTCCGCCTCCCCCCGACTTGAGCGGAGCCGGATCCCCGACTAGGATCCGCGCCACGTTGCAGGGGAGGGACGATGCAGCGCGAGTTCGCGCCCGTGGTGGGCAACACCGGGGCAGTGGATCAGCCCGCTCAGGCGATTTCAGTCGTGCACGTCGTGTTCATGGTGGCGGTGCACGCGGGCGCCGTTGCCGCATTCGCCTGGTTCACGTGGACGAACCTGGCGGTGATGCTGGCGCTATACGCCGTGACGGGGCTCGGGATCACCGTCGGCTATCACCGGCTGCTCTCGCATCGCAGCTTTCGCACTTCGCGCACGGTGCGCAACGTGATCGCCACCGCGGGCAGCGTCGCCATGCAGGGCGGGCCCCTGCGCTGGGCCGCCGACCACCGCACCCACCACTTTCATTCCGATTCCGAGGGAGACCCTCACGACATCGAGCGCGGGTTCTTCTTCGCCCACATGGGCTGGCTCTTCTACCTGTTTCCCGACGAGTACGACGAGCGTCGCATCCTGCACCACACCCGCGACCTCGCACGGGACCCCTACCTCCGTCTGCTCGATCGCTACCACTACGTTCCCGGCCTCGCGGTGGGAGCGCTCCTGCTCCTTGCGGGAGGACTGCCGCTCTTTCTCTGGGGCTTCTGCGCCCGACTGGTGCTTCTCTACCACTCGACCTGGCTGGTGAACTCCGCCGCCCACAAGTGGGGCTACCGGACCTTTCCCGAAGCTTCCGGCACCAACAACTGGGTGGTGGCGCTACTCGCCTTCGGGGAAGGCTGGCACAACAACCACCATGCCTGGCCCTCGTCGGCGCGCCAGGGGCTGGGCGCCTGGGAGCTCGACGTGTCCTGGGGCGTGATCAAGCTGCTCCGGAAGCTGGGGCTCGCGGACGAGGTGGCCCACGTGCGCCTGGACCCTCGCGACCCGGCCCACAGCGTTCTGCAGCGCGCCTGAGCGACGCGGTCCGTGCTTGTACGGTCGTGCGCGGACAGGAGCGCGTGACGGCCGTGCGACTGCCGCACCGGGAAACTACGGGCAGGTACCGCTTGAACAGAGCGCGCCCCTTCCCCATCATCGGCGACCGGGACTGAACGGGAACGCAGTGCGCGCATGCCGGACCACGTGATCGAATCCGTCGAGGAGCTCCGCACCGCCTACGGCGAGGCGAGCGAGCTGTCGCTCAAGAAGTCACTCGATCGCCTCGACGGGCATTGCCGGCGCTTCATCGCGCTGTCTCCCTTCGTGGTCCTCGCTTCCGCCGGCGCGGACGGTCGCGTGGACTGCTCTCCGCGCGGCGATCCGGCGGGATTCGTCGCCGTCCTCGACGACCGGACCGTCCTGCTCCCGGACCGGCGCGGCAACAACCGCACGGATTCGCTCACCAACGTCCTCGAGAACCCCTACGTCGGCATGCTGTTCATGATCCCCGGCGTCAACGAGACGCTCCGGCTGAACGGGCGGGCAACTCTCACCACCGATCCCGCACACCTGGAGCCGCTCGCGGTCAAGGGACGTGCCCCGAGGAGCGGCCTCCTTGTCCAAGTGGAGGAGGTCCTCCTCCAGTGCACCAAGGCCCTGGTGCGTTCTCGCCTCTGGAAAGACGAGTCGCGCGTCAACCGCAAGAGCGCCCTGCCTTCCTTCGGGCGGATGATCGCCGACCACGCCGGCCTCCCGGACGGCGACGCGATCGACCGGCGGCTCCGCAGGAAGGTGCGCGAAACGCTCTACTGAGAGACGCGCCGCGGCATCGCCGCGCCGGCCGGCTCGATTCCGTCGACGCCGTGCCGCTCAGTGCGCCTCGTCCCAGTTGGTTCCGGTCCCGATGTCGACCTCGAGCGGGACGGACAGGTTCGCCGCGTTCACCATGTGCTCGCGCACTCCGGCGCGCACTTCCTCGAGCTCGGCGTCGGGCACCTCCAGGACCAGCTCGTCGTGGACCTGCATGATCATGCGGGAGTGGAGCGAGTGCTCCTCGAGCCACCGGTCGATGCGCACCATCGCCCGCTTGATGATGTCGGCGGCGGTACCCTGCATGGGCGCGTTGATCGCGGTGCGCTCGGCGTACTGGCGGCGGTGGACGTTGCGGGAATTGATCTCGGGCAGGTGCAGGCGACGCCCGAACACGGTCTCCACGAAGCCGCGCTCGCGGGCGCTCTCCCGCGTCTCGTCCATGAAGCGCCGGACCCCGGGGTAGCGGGCGAAGTAGAGATCGACGTAGGCCTGCGCTTCGTTGCGGCCGATACCGAGCTGGCGGCCGAGCCCGAAGGCGGACATGCCGTAGATCAGGCCGAAGTTGATCGCCTTGGCGCGGCGACGCTGCTCGGGGTCGACGGCATCCGGAGCGAGACCGAAGACTTCCGCCGCGGTCGCCTGGTGAATGTCCGCGCCCGACGCGAACGCCGACTGCAGCCCCTCGTCACCCGAGAGGTGCGCCATGATCCGCAGCTCGATCTGGGAGTAGTCGGCCGCCACCATGCACCAGCCCTCCGAAGGAACGAAGGCCTGGCGCACGCGGCGCCCTTCCGCGGTGCGGATGGGGATGTTCTGAAGATTGGGATCGCTCGAGGAGAGACGCCCCGTCGATGCCACCGCCTGGTGGTAGCTGGTGTGGACCCGGCCGGTCTGCGGATTCACGCAAGCGGGCAGAGCCATGGTGTAGGTGGAGCGCAGCTTGGAGAGCGCGCGGTGCTCGAGGATCAGTCGCGGAAGCGCGTGGTCGTGGGCGAGCTCCTGCAGCACGGACTCCGCGGTGGAGGGCTGGCCCTTGGGGGTTCGGCTGCGCACCGGAATACCGAGATCTTCGTAGAGGATCTTCTGGATCTGCTTGGGCGAGCCGAGGTTGAAGGGCGCGCCGGCCGCCTCGTGCGCGGCGCTCTCGACCTCCGTCATGCGCGAAGCGAGCTCTTCGCTCTGGCGTTCGAGCATCGGGACGTCGATACGCACGCCGCGGCGCTCAATCCTGGAGAGCACGGGCACGAGGGGGACTTCGATGTCCTCGAAGAGGGTGCGCAACGAGGCTTCGCGCTCGAGCCGGGGCCACAGGGCACGGTGCAGACGAAGCGTCACCTCGGCGTCCTCCGCCGCGTAGGGGCCGGCCTGCTCGAGCGGAATCTGGTCGAAGCGCAGTTGCGCGGCGCCCTTGCCCGCGATGTCCTCGAAGTGGATGGTGCGGTGGTCGAGGTACTTGAGCGCGAGCGCATCCATGTCGTGGCGCGTCCCGGTGCTGTCGAGCACGTAGGACTCGAGCATGGTGTCGAAGCGCACGCCGCGGAGCCCGATGCCGTGGTTTGCGAGCACGCTCATGTCGTACTTCAGGTTCTGCCCGACCTTGGGCCGCTGCGGATCCTCGAGCAGGGGCCGAAGCTTCCCGAGCACCTCTTCGCGCGGGAGCTGGGCCGGAGCCCCGTCGTAACCGTGCGCGAAGGGAACGTAGGCGCCTTCGCCCTCCTCCACCGCGAAGGACACCCCGACCACCTCCGCCTGCATGTAGTCCAGCCCGGTGGTCTCGGTGTCGAACGCGAAGTACGGCGCGGCGCGAAGCCGCTCCAGCCACTCGGCGAAACGTCCGTCTTCGAGCACCGTCTCGTAGTCGGCGGAGGGGGCGGATGGCGCCTCGGATGCCTCCTCCGGTGTCTCGAGCTCGGAGAGCCAGCTCCTGAACTCGAATCGCGAGTACATCTCCCGCAAGGCGTCCCGGTCCGGATCGCGGCGTTCGAGGTCCGTCACCCCGACGTCGAGCGCCACGTCGCACTTTATCGTGACGAGACGGCGGGAAAGCGGCAGATGATCCAGGCTTGCGCGGAGGTTCTCTCCCACCTTGCCCTTCACGTCGTCCGCACCCGCCAACAACGCGTCGAGGGAGCCGTAGGCGCCGAGCCACTTCTGCGCCGTCTTCGCTCCCACCTTGGGCACGCCCGGCACGTTGTCCACGGCGTCGCCGACGAGTGTGAGGTAGTCGACGATCCGATCCGGCGCCACGCCGAACTTCTTGCCGACCCCCTCCGGATCGAGAACCGCGCCGTCCATGGGATTCACCATCGTCACCCGGTCGTTCACGAGCTGCGCCATGTCCTTGTCGCCGGACGAGATCGTCACCCGCATCCCCCGGGCGACGGCCTGCGTGGACAGGGTGCCGATGACGTCGTCGGCCTCCACTCCCGGCACTACCAGGCGCGAGAGGCCGAGTGCGACGACGAGCGCGTGCACCGGTTCGACCTGCCGGGAGAGATCCTCCGGCATGGACGGACGGTTGGCCTTGTACTGCGGGTAGAGCTCGTCCCGAAAGGTCTTGCCGCGGGCATCGAAAACCACCGCCACGTAGTCCGGCCGCGTGTCCGCGAGCAGGCGGCGAAGCATGTTCCCGACTCCGTAGAGCGCTCCGGTGGGCTCGCCCCGGGCGGTGCTGAAGGGCGGTATGGCGTGGAAGGCCCGGTACAGGTAGTAGGTCCCGTCGACGAGTACCAGGTGCCCGGCCGCTTCCGAGTTCGTCGAATTCATAGGAAGCCTCGATCTCCGGGGTGCGTCCCTCCGACCGGGCGCGCTCGCGCCGCCGGAAGCGAAGGGACGGGCACAGAGCATAGCGCCGACGCGCTTTCCCCGGCAAAGCGCGCTCCGGCCCGAATCCTGACCTTCTGCTTTAGATTTGGACGCTAAGCGACTCGAGTGCTTGTCGACTCATGCAGAACGCAGTAGCCTTGCCGCATGCATTCCACCGGAGCGTATCCGGATCGATTCAACAGCTTCGCCGGAGCCGTGGCGCGCCGGACGGCGGCGCCGGGCGCACGGGGAAGTCGGTCCGGCGGTGCTGCCGGCCCGCGCTTCCTGCGAGTCCCGGAGCACGTTCCCACGCCCTTTCGGGCCGGCGTAGCGCTTGCGCAGGACTCGCCGGACTTGGCGCTTCGGCCGGAAATCCCTGCAGTCTCGATCCGGTGATGGGCACGCGGATAGACGGAGGTCGGATCCGATGAGCACGAGAAGCACGCTGATGGCACTCTGCGCGGGCCTGCTGCTCGCCGTTCCCGCCGCGACCCTGGCGGAGGAGCCCGGGCTCGAGCCGCTGCCCGAGCCGCCGCCGATGCCCGAGGACCTGTCTCTGCAGGAGAGCCTCGAACCGGAGGTTCGCATCATTCACGCCGACGACAAGGTGATCACCCAGTACGTTGTCGAAGGCGTCGTGCGGGCGGTCAAGGTCGAGCTCGGCGACAGCGACATTCCCGCCTACTACCTCGTCGACACCGACGGCGACGGCCGGCTGGACCGGCGCAGCGGCGTCTCGGACGAGCAGGAGCGCCTGCTCGCGCACTGGATCATCGCGAGCTGGTAGCGAATCGGAGGCCGAGCGGCTCCGTCCACACGCGGCCCAGGGGCTCAGGGGCCGCGGCCCTCGGCGAGTCCGAGGGATTCCCTCTCTCGCGGGATCAGGAACGGGCAGCGTCGGACGCGCCCTCGCACGCATGCGGGAATGCCCGGTCCTGCCCGCGAACACGGGCTCCTCCACCGGGGCTCAGATCAGGAAGAGCGCGCCCAGCCCAAGGAAGGTCATGAAGCCCACCACGTCCGTTACCGTGGTGAGGACAACGCCGCCCGCAAGCGCCGGATCGACGAGCAGGCGCCGCAAAAGCAGGGGGATGCTGGCCCCGGCGAGGGCCGCCACCACCAGGTTGATGACGAGCGCGCAACCGACGATCACCCCGAGAGCGGGATCGCCGAACCAGAACCAGGCGACCGCGGCGACCACCAGGGCCCAGCACAGGCTGTTGAGCAGGCCCACCGCGAACTCCTTGCCGAGCAGCCATCCGACGTTGCGCGGCGCGACCTGCCCGAGCGCCATGCCGCGGATGACGACGGTGAGGGTCTGACTGCCGGCGATGCCCCCCATGCTCGCCACCACCGGCATGAGGACCGCCAGCGCCACCACCTGCTGAATGGTCGCTTCGAAGAGGCCGATGACCCAGGCCGCGAGCAGGGCGGTGACGAGGTTGATGCCGAGCCACAGGGTGCGCCGGCGGGTGCTGACGAGCACCGGAGCGAAGAGGTCGTCATCCTCGCGGAGACCCGCCATGCCGAGGAAGGAGCGGTCGCCCTCGTCGCGAATCACGTCCACGACATCGTCGACGGTGATGCGGCCGAGGAGGCGGCCCTCCGTGTCCACCACCGGGGCGGAGATCAGGTTGCGCTGCTCGAAGAGGCGTGCGACTTCGTGAGCGGGGGTGCTCGCGTCGATCCCCCCGAACTCGGTGAGCATCAGATCCGCCACCTTGCGCTCGGGCGCACCGATGACGAGGTCGGCGAGTCGCATCTCGCCCCGGTACCGGTTCTCCCGATCCACCACGAAGAGCCGGTTGGTCTTCTCGGGAATCTCCCCGCGACGGCGCAGGTAGCGATGGACCGCCTCGAGGCTCACGTCCCCGCGCACCGTCACCACATCGAGATTCATGAGGCCGCCCGCGGTGTCCTCCGGGTAGGCGAGGATCGACTCGAGGCGATCGCGCTCCTGAGCGTCGAGCGCATCGAGCACCTCCTCGAGGACCGGCTCCGGCAGGTCCTGAAGAATGTCGGCGGCATCGTCGTCGTCCACCTCTCGCGCGATCTCGGCGAGCGTGACCGAGTCCATCTGCAGCATGCGCGGGGTGCGCACCGCGTCTTCCGCTTCCGCGAAGACCTCGGCGCGCACCGTGTCGCCGAGCCCCTCCCACAGCACGTCGCGTTCCACCGCGGGCAGCGACTCCAGCAGCAGAGCGATGTCGGCCGGGTGCATTCCCTCGAGGACAGCGCGCAACCCGTGGAAATCGCTGCGTTCCAGGGCATCCAGGATCTGCCCCAGGTTCTCCTCGTGACCGCTTTCCTCGTAGTGCTCGGCCATGGTCTTCAGATGCCCGTCAAGCCTACTGGTTCAACTCGTTGAGCAGCGCCTCCCGTCGCGTGCGCCGGGCCGTGCTCAGGATGCGCTTCGTGAGCGTTCTGCTCTTCGCGGCATGGGCCTCGAGGATCGACTGCTTGATCTCCAGCAGCGCGTTGGGATGGACGCTGAACTCCTTCAGCCCCATGCCGAGGAGGAGTCGCGTATAGCGCGCATCACCCGCCATCTCCCCGCATAGCGCGACCGGAATTCCGGCCCGCCGGCCTGCCTTGATGATGGTGCTGATCAGGCGCAGCACCGCAGGATGCAGGGGATCGTACAGATAGCTCACCTCGTCGTCGACTCTGTCGACCGCGATCGTGTACTGGATGAGATCGTTGGTGCCGATGGAAAGGAAATCCATTTCCCGGGCGAAGAGATCGGCGCACACCGCGGCGGCGGGGACCTCGATCATGCCCCCGAGCGGGGTGGCGGGATCGAAGGGAACCCCGTCCTCTGCGAGTTCGCGCTTGCAGGCGCGCACCAGCTCGAGCACCTGCTCGAACTCCGAGGTACTGGAGATCATCGGGATCATCATTCTCACCGGACCGTGCGCGGAAGCGCGCAGGATGGCCCGTACCTGCGGCTTGAAGAGACCGGGTTCCTTGAGACAGAGCCGAATCGCCCGCAGGCCCAGGGCCGGGTTCTGCGAGATCGGAGCGTCCGGGCGCGCGCCGTCGACCTGCTTGTCGGCCCCGAGGTCGAGCGTGCGGATCGTGACCGGCCCGCCCTTCGCGGCGCGCACGACGCCGGCGTAGACCTCCTGCTGCTCCGCTTCCGTAGGAGGAGAGGACCGGTTGAGGAACAGGTACTCGGTGCGGTAGAGGCCGACACCGGCCGCGCCGTCCCGAATGGCGAGCGCGAGCTCGGACTCGAACTCCACGTTGGCCTGAAGGGTGACCGGCTCGCCGTCCGCGGTCACCGCCGGGGTCTTGCGAAGCGAGGCGCGGGCGGCCCGGATCCGCATCAGGTCCTTCTGCCGGGCCCGGTAGTGGCGCAATGTCGCAGGGTCCGGCGCGACCACCACCACGCCCTGGCGACCGTCCACGATCACCAGCTCGTCGTCGCGCAGGTGGGCCCGCGCGTCGTGCAGTCCGACGACGGCCGGCACCCCGAGGCTGCGGGCGAGGATGGCGGTGTGCGAGAGCGGCCCGCCGTACTCGGTGAGAAAGGCCGCAACGCCGTCCTGCATCAGCACCGTGTCGGCCGGGGCGAGGTCGTCCGCGAAGATCACCTGCGGGTCGTCCGGCCGGGTCACGAAGACCGGGGTGCGGCCTCCGGAGAGGATCCGCTGCACCCGGTTGACCACGTGGTCGACATCGTCGCGCCGGGTGCGCAGGTAAGCGTCGTCCATGGCGTCGAAGACGCTCACGATCGCATCGCGCTGGAGCTTCAGCGCGTGTTCCGCGTTGCAGCGATGCGTGCGGATCGCCTGCAGGGTTCCGGTGGTGAGCGCGGTGTCTTCGAGCATCAGGAGATGCGTGTCGATGAAGGCGGCGATCTCCGCCCTGGTGTCGGAGGGAATGCGGGCCTTTATGGCCTTGAGCTCCCGGCTCGCGGTGCGGAGCGCCGCCTTGAAGCGCGCTATCTCGCCACCCACCTGGGGACCGGAGAGGCGCCGCTCGGGCACGTCGAGCATGCCCCGGCGCAGAACGTGCAGCTTGCCGATGGCGATTCCGTTGGAGGCGCTGATGCCGTGCAGAGTGAGGGCCATGAATCTACTCCCGGACGCGAGGGAACGCAGGCGAAAGGAGGCGACGAAGGCTCATTCGTCTTCCCCGAATCGTTCCGATATGAGCGTGCGCAGGCTCTCGAGCGCCTGCTGCGCATCCTCGCCGCTCGCCTCCAGCTCGAGCTCCGTTCCGGTCGTGGCCCCCAGCATCATCACCGCCATGATGCTCTTTGCGTCCGCCTCCCGTCCGTCCCGTCGCAGCGTGATCTCGGACTCGAAGCGGCCGGCAAGGCGCACCAGCTTGGCCGCGGCCCGCGCATGGAGGCCGAGCCGGTTGACTATCCTCTCCTTCGCGCGGGCCCGGGCGGGCCCGGTCATCTCCGCTTTGCCGCCCATGATTCCAGGGCTTCGATGAGGCCGGCATCGCCCGCCCGGGACGCGACCGAGAGCGGAGCCTCCACCCCCAGCTCCCGCAGAGTCGCGGCCACCCGCTCGCTGATGACCACGAAGTGCGCGGCGGCGAGCCTCGGCCGCCCCGCGTCACCCGCGGCGCCGAGGAGGTTCCGGGCCGCTTCCGCGCTCGTCAGGATCACCACGTCGACGTCGGGGATGGCGCGGAGGTTGAGCGGAAGATCGCGCGGACGCCGCCGCCGGTAGGTCTCGACCTCCCGAACCTGCGCGCCCCGGCGCCGGAGCACGCCCGCGAGGTGCTCCCGCCCACCCTGGCCCTTGAAGATGGCGATCCGCATGCCCTCCACCCGATCCGTGGAGAGTTCGGAACGGCAAAGCAGCGATTCGCTGTCGTAGGGTTCGTCGGGCACGAAGGCCGGCTCGATGCCGTGTCGCAGAAGCACGACGCGGGTCCCCGGTCCGATCGCGGCCGCCCGAAAGCTGCGAGGCGCGCCCCCCCGGGGCGCGAGCACCATCGCGTGCTCCACCGCGCTCGGACTCACGAAGATCGCGAGGTCGAAGCGGTGCAGGCGGGCCATCACCTCTCTCACCGCTTCCGCATCCTCCGGCCCCGCGATCTCGATGGCCGGGACGCTCAGGGGAAGCGCGCCCCGCCGTCTGAGCGAGGCCGCGAGCGGGGCGGCCCGTTGCGACGGGCGCGTGACCAGCACGCGCAGCCCGTCCAGGGTCCCGGGCGCCTCCGCCATCGCGGCATCACGCACCGGAGGAAACTTCGGCGATGATGTCTCCGGCTCCCTGGGCGAGCAATCCCTCGGCCACCGCCACTCCGAGCGACTCGGGGGCGGAAGCCGGCCCGGTGCGCCGTTCGCGGAGAACACAAGTTCCGTCGGCCCGCGCCACGAGTCCCGCCATGCGGATCTCGCTCCCGTCACACTGCGCAAAGGCGCCCACCGGCATCTGGCAGCCACCGCCCAGGCGCCGGTTCATCGCCCGTTCGGCGGCAACCTCCGCGGCAGCCTTCCCGTCGTGCAGCGGGGCGATGATCGATCGGACCCGCTCGTCCCCGGAACGGCACTCGATGCCCATCACCCCCTGACCGCCGGCGGGAACGAAGCGTTCGGGGTCCAGGCGTTCGGCGATGCAATCCGCCCGCCCGAGGCGAAGGAGCCCGGCGACGGCGAGGACGACGGCATCGAAATCGCCGGCATCGAGACGGCGAAGGCGCGTGTCCACGTTGCCGCGCAGGTCCCGGACGACGAGGTCCGGGCGCAGTGCGAGAATCTGGCAGCGTCGCCGCAGGCTGGATGTGCCCACCACCGCTCCCCGGGGAAGCGAATCGAGGCGGGCGGAATCCGCGCTCACCAGCGCGTCCCGGGGATCCTCTCTCGCACACAGGACGGGAAGTTCGAAGCCTTCGGCCAGCTCGACCGGCACGTCCTTCATGGAGTGCACCGCGACGTCGGCCCCGCCTTCCTGCATCGTGCGCTCGAGGCGCTCGACGAAGAGGCCCTTGCCGCCGACCTCGGCGAGCGGTGTGGAGAGCCAGACGTCACCCTGCGTCCTCACGGTGACCAGGTCCGCGCGAAGCCCCGCGTGCAGCTCCTCGAGGCGAGCCGCGACGTGCCTGGCCTGCCAGAGCGCGAGCAGGCTGCCACGGGTCGCGATGCGAATGCTCTCCATCGGGCGATTATCAACCAATGCCGTCCCGAATCCACGAGAGACCCGATCGGAGCCCTGCTCCCGCGTCCACGCTTGCCTTCGCCGGCCGCGTCTCGTGCAAAATGACACGCTTCGCTCCTTCGACGGCGGGAGGCCGCCCCGGAGAGCGCAGCGCGCGACCTGGCGGAACTCCGGCTCCGGCCCTGAGGAGCCGGCCCATTCTCACGAGGACCTGAACCCATGAGCCTGGAAGTCGGCGTGGTCATGGACCCGATCGAGTCCATCAACTTCAAGAAGGACAGCACTCTCGCCATGCTGCTCTCGGCACAGCAGCGCGGCTTCCGCCTCCGCTACATGGAGATGGGAGATCTCTTCGTCCGGGACGGAGAGGGCCGTGCCCGCATGCGCGAGCTGCGGGTGGCCAACGATCCCCGGTGCTGGTTCGAGCTCGATGCGCCGCGAACGCGTCCGCTCGGGGAGCTCGACGTGATCCTCATGCGCAAGGATCCGCCCTTCGACATGGAGTTCGTGTACAGCACGTACATCCTGGAGAGGGCGGAAGCGGAGGGGACCCTGGTGGTCAACCGGCCGCAGAGCCTGCGCGACGCGAACGAGAAGATGTACACGGCGTGGTTTGCATCGTGCTGCCCCCCGACGCTCGTGACCCGATCCCTGTCCTTGCTGCACGAGTTCCTCGCCGAACATGCCGACATCATCGTCAAGCCCCTCGACGGCATGGGCGGCATGTCCATCTTCCGGGTCAGGTCCGGTGAACCCAACACGAACGTCATCTTCGAGACGCTGACCGATAGCGGAATGCGCTACGCGATGGCGCAGCGCTTCGTTCCAGAAATCGCGGAGGGCGACAAGCGGGTTCTGCTCATCGAAGGCGAAGCGATGCCCTTCGCGCTCGCTCGCGTGCCCGCGGCCGACGACGCGCGAGGCAATCTCGCAGCGGGGGCACGCGCGGTGCCCATCGAAATCGGCGATCGCGAACGCGAGATCGCGCGCGCGGTCGGGCCGGTGGCACGCGAGAGGGGACTGATGTTCGTGGGCCTCGACGTCATCGGGGACTACCTCACCGAGGTCAACGTGACCAGTCCCACCTGCATCCGGGAGATAGAGGCCGAATGCGACATCGACATCGCGGGGCGGCTCATGGATGCGATCGAGACCCGCGTGGGACGAGGATAGAGTCCGACCCAGAGACCCGGAATGTCCCGAGACCCGGTCCCGTCGACGAGTGGAGCGCAACTGACGATTCAGGCTCTCAGACGAATGCTCTTCCTGCCGGAGCGCGCCTTCGCCGGCCCCGGGCCGGCGCTCCCCGACGCTGCCACGGGGGCTGCCGCGGACCGACTGGCTCTCACTGTCTTTCTGGCGGCCGTCATCCACGCGCTGCTGATACTCGGCGTGACCTTCGGGCCGGAGGAACATGAGCAAGCGGAGCAACGCAGCATCGACGTCATCCTGGTGCAGGCGCGAAGCCCGAGCGCGCCTCGGGAGGCGCGCTACTTCGCGGAGGCTGACCAGCTCGGCGCGGACATCGCGCCCAAGCGCCACGCCGGGCGCAGCCCGCCCGCGCCCGACCCCGCGAGCGGCGTGCCGGCGCCCCTCGAGGCAACACTCCCGCCTGCCGGCATCCCGCCGGCAGAGAACGTGCAAGAGATCGACACCCCCCGGATACCACCCCCCTCCCCGCTCTCCCAGACCACGCTCCAGAGGGACCACGTCGCGCCCGAGCGGGTCCCGGAGCCGGATTCCCGGATGGGGTCCCGTTCCGCAGAGCCCGCCGCCGTTGCGTCCGGAGGCGAGGCGGGCGCCAGTTCCGCGAGCGCGGCGCGCCTGCGCGCCCGGGCCATGGAGGACCTGAGCGAGGACATCGCCCGGCGGCTGCAGGATTTCCGGGAGCGTCCGAGGCGAGAGTGGACCGCGACGCGCACGCGCGCGCACGCCTATGCCTCCTACATGGAGGAGTGGCGCCGGAAGGTGGAGCGAATCGGCAACCTCCACTACCCGGAGGAGGCGCGGCGCCTCGGGCTCTCGGGGAGCCTCTCCCTGGATGTCGCGCTGAAAGCGGACGGCACGGTGGTGGCCATCGTCCTCCGGCGCTCTTCGGGCGAAAGGGTGCTCGACGAGGCGGCGGCGCGCATCGTCCGGCTCGCGGCTCCTTTCGCCGCGTTTCCGCCCGCCATGCGGGACGAGATCGATGTCCTCCACATCGAGCGCACCTGGCAGTTCTCGTCCCGAAACGGGTTCAGCAGCCGCTGAGACGCGCTCCGCTCTGGCCTCGACCCACACCATTGCGGATAATCCGATGCATGAATCTGACCAATCAGTTCCTCATCGCGATGCCCACGCTGGCGGATCCGAACTTCCATCGGACAGTGACCTACATGTGCGCACACAGCGATGAAGGCGCGATGGGGATCGTGATCAACCGGCCGACGGAGCTCAGGCTCGCGGACGTGCTCGATCAGATGTCGATCCCGGTCTCCGACAACACGGTGAGCGACATCACGGTGCTGCAGGGCGGCCCGGTGTGCCGCGAACGCGGCTTCGTGCTCCACCAGCCCGCCGGAGAGTGGGATTCGACCCTGCGCGTGAGCGACGAGATTGGAATCGCAACCTCCCGCGACATCCTCTCCGAGATAGCCGAAGGCCGGGGACCGGAGCACTCCCTGATCGCGCTCGGCTACGCCGGATGGGGAGCCGGACAGCTCGAGCAGGAAGTGCTCGACAATGCATGGCTGAGCGGCCCGATCAGCAACACGATACTCTTCGACCTGCCCTACGAGGAAAGGTGGGCTTCGGCGGCACGATTGCTCGGTGTCGACCCCGAACGCCTCTCGGGTCAGGTGGGCCACGCGTGACCCGCGGGTCGTCGGCGCGAGACGCCTCCCCCCGGACCATCCTCGCATTCGACCACGGGCGACGGAACATCGGCGTCGCGGTGGGCCAGTCCCTTACCCGAACCGCCACGCCGCTCGCGACCCTTCGCGCCCGCGACGCGGTTCCGGAGTGGGCCGCCCTCGCCCGACTCGTCGAAGGATGGCAGCCGCAGGCGATGGTCGTCGGCCTGCCGCTCAACATGGACGGCACGGAGCAGGACACGACCCGCCTCGCGCGGCGCTTTCGCAACGAGCTCGAAAGGAGGTTCGGGGTACCGGTCCATCTCGTGGACGAACGGCTCTCGACGCGGGAGGCGCGCGAGCGTCTTGCCCGGGGCGGGCGCGCCGGAGCGGACGACGATCCCGTGGCGGCGCAGGTGATCCTGGAGGACTGGTTCTCCCAGAACTCGAGGCGAGAGCTCGCGACCCCGGCTTCCCGGCGCGGAACCATCTTCGAGGAAGAGGCCCGGATTCTCGAGCACGAGCGCTTCGAGGCGGGCCAGCACCGGCTGCGCATGCAAAGCCCCCGAATTGCCGGGACCGCGCTGCCCGGCTCCTTCGTTCACGTCCGCTGCGATGCCCTGCTCCCGATGCGCCGACCCATGTCGATCCTCGAAGCGGAGCGCGAAATGGGCTGGGTGGATCTGCTCTTCAAGGAGGTCGGCACCGGCACCCGCCTCCTCGCCCGAAAGGAGGTCGGGGCGCGCCTCAGTCTCCTCGGGCCGATCGGGAATCACTTCGAGGCGCTGCCGGGCTCCTCGCGCCCCCTGCTCCTCGGTGGCGGAGTGGGAATGCCGCCCGTGGTGTTCCTCGCCCGGTACTGGCGGGAGTCGCATCCGCAGCTCTCTCCGCTGGTGCTGCTGGGCTCCGAGGTGCCCTTTCCCTTCACCGTCTGCAGGGCGTCGGCGGGGCCGCAGCTCCCGGCGGGGGCGGACACGGGGATGGAGGCGCTGGAGCGCCTGGGTGTCGCGAGCCGGCTGGCCAGTCGCGCCGGGCTCGAGGGTTGCTACCCGGGTCACGTCACCGACCTCGCACGCGACTGGCTCCGGCGGCTTCCACCGGAGGCACGCCGGGAGGTAGCCCTGTACGCCTGCGGACCCGTTGCCATGCTGGAGGCGGCCGCTGCCCTCGCCGAAGAGTACTCGCTGCCGGCGCAGGTGTGCCTGGAAGAATACATGGCGTGCGCGGTGGGGGGATGCGCGGGATGCGCGGTGCGAATCCACGGCCCCTCCGGTCCCGCGATGCGGCGGGTGTGCGTGGATGGCCCCGTATTCGATGCGCACCGGGTAGTGTGGCCCCGAGCGGACGCCTCCCCATCCTGAGCCCTCGCGCCCCTTCCCCTGACCACGCCGGAGCCGCGCGTTGGAGTGCCGGTGATACACTCGCAGGCGCCGCATCGGGCGCTTTGGAAGCATGCAGCGCCCGCGGAAGTGTCGCCGCAGGCATCTGACCCATGAAGGACCCGGTCCGCATCGAGATCGCAAGGCCGGCGGACGCGCCGGCGATTGCGCAGATGTCGCGCGATCTCATCGAGTACTCCCTTCCCTGGAGCTGGCAGGCGCCGCGCGTGCTCCGCCACGTGCAGCGCGACGAATCGACCGTGATCACGTCACGCTGGCGGGGTGAGTTCGCGGGATTCGCGATCATGCGTTTCGGCGTCGAAGAAGCGCACCTGGACCTTCTCGCGGTTCACTCGCGCCTGCAGCGCCGGGGAGTGGGAGCGGCGATGCTGCGCTGGCTGGAAGACTCCGCGCGAGTCGCGGGGACATCGGTCGTTCACCTGGAAGTGAGGGAGACGAACCACGGCGGCCGCGCCTTCTACCGCCGACTGGGCTACCGGCGGGTGGGTCGCGTTCCCGGCTACTACTGCAACCGCGAGGCCGCGCTCTGCCTCGCGCGCGACCTGTGGGAGGGGCGCGACGCGCAAATCGCTCCGGCCCCCCGCTCCTCTCCCTGGACCGCGCTGATTGCCGCCCCCGGCTTCATCCCTCGCTGAGAGGACATGCACCCAGTCTCCGTGCTCCGCTCGCTGCGACACTCCGGTACCGTCCTTCGCTCGCGTCCCGTGTCACGACGGCCACCGATGCCGGAGGGCCGGCGTCGGGCGAACGCATCCCGGTCGGGGGCGGAGTGCGCCCGTTCTTCCATCGGAGTGCTCGTGGGGAGAGCGGGATGAGTTACGGGACCGCATCGCGCCTCGCCGCCCTCAGGGAACGCATCCGCGCCCTCGAGCACCGCTACGGGCGCGTCGAGGGCAGCGTCCGTCTTCTCGCGGTGAGCAAGACGAAGAGCGCCGCCATGGTGCGGGAGGCCTTCGAGTCGGGGCAGCGGGACTTCGGGGAGAACCAGCTCCAGGACGCGCTCGGCAAGCTCGACGCGCTCTCGGACCTTCCCTTGAACTGGCACTTCATCGGCCACGTGCAATCCAACAAGACCCGGGAAATCGCGGCGCGCTTCCGGTGCGTGCAGAGCGTCGATCGGGCGCGCATCGCGGAACGCCTCAGCGATCAGCGGCCGCCCGACCTGCCACCCCTCGATGTATGCATCCAGGTCAACGTCAGCGCGGAGTCGTCGAAGTCCGGCATTGCGCCCGACGACGTGCCCGCGCTCGCCCGCCGAATCCTGGACCTGCCGATGCTGCGACTGCGCGGCCTGATGGCGATCCCGCGGCCGGAGAAGGGCCTGGAGGCGCAGCGTCTCCCCTTCCGCCGGATGCGCGCGCTGATGGACGCGCTCGCGGCGGAGGGCATCGCGCTGGATACCCTGTCCATCGGCATGAGCGACGATCTCGAAGCCGCAGTCGCGGAGGGCGCCACCATGGTGCGCATCGGCACCGCCATATTCGGGCCTCGCGACCGGGCGCGGTGAGCCGGTTCGGGGACCGGGCACCAGGCTCCGGCCCGCTACGCCGTGTCGTCGCACGCGCAACGGCGCCGGCCTTCCCGCGATCCAGCGACGCGCCCCGCCCTGCCGATGCGCGACAGCCCCCAGGTGATCGCACCCGGAAGGGATCGAGCGCCCTCGAGTCCCGGACACGGGCCGTGCCTTGAGAAAAACTCCCGCGAATTGCGGATAATTCCAATCGACGCACTATCAGACTCTGCACCGTATCCTTCGCGAATGTCCCAATCGCCCGACATCGCCTTCATCGGCAGCGGCAACATGGCGACCAGCCTGATCGGAGGCCTCGTCGCCCGGGGCACCGCTCCGGACACGATATGGACCTCCGACAGTGTCGCCGAGCAGCGCGAGGCGATCGGGAATCGATTCGGAGTACGCACGAGCTCCGACAACGCGCTCGCCGCGAGCCGGGCCGGAGTCGTGGTGCTCGCGGTCAAGCCGCAGCAGATGGAAGAGGCGACCCGGTCGGTCGCCGGGGCGTGCGCGCGGCACTCTCCCCTCGTAATCTCCATCGCGGCCGGGGTCCGGGTTCGCGACATCCGGGAGTGGCTCGGAGCCGAGGCCGCGATCGTGCGCACCATGCCCAACACTCCGGCTCTGGTGGGAGAAGGCGCCACCGCCCTCTACGCGAACGAGCACGTCGCGGAGGAGGGCCGCGGGCGGGCCGAGGCGATTCTCGCCGCGGTGGGGAGCACGGTCTGGGTCGGCGACGAGGCGCTGCTCGATGCGGTCACCGCGCTCTCGGGTTCGGGGCCTGCCTACTTCTTTCTCCTCATGGAGCTTATGGAACGCAACGGCGTCGCACTCGGTCTCGATCGGGAAACGGCGAGGGCCCTCACCCTGCAGACCGCGCTCGGCGCCGCGCGCGTGGCGCAGGAAAGCGGAGAAGCGCCGCAGACCCTGCGCGAACGGGTAACCTCGGCGGGCGGCACCACCGAACGGGCGTTGCAGCGCCTTGCGGAGGGGGGCATCGAGGATCTCTTCGCGGCCGCGCTGCGTGCCGCCCGGGACCGCTCCGTCGAGCTGGGACAGGCCTCCGGAGGAGGATAGATGGGCTCCTCTCCCTTCGACGACGCCTCGACCTTCCTGATCCGCACGCTGTGCGATCTCTACGTCTTCGTGTTGATGCTGCGCTTTCTCCTGCAGCTCATGCGCGCGGACTTCTACAATCCCATCTCGCAGTTCGTGGTCCGGGCGACCCAGGCCCCCCTACGGCCGCTGCGACAAGTGCTCCCGAGCCCGCGGGGAGTCGACCTCGCCTCGCTGCTGCTGATGCTGGTGCTCGGATTCGTGAAGATCCTGCTCGTGACCGGTGTGTACGGCCATGTTCCGCCCGTCGCCACGATGCTGATCCTGGCGGTGGCCGACATCGCGCGCCTCATGCTGAACGTGTTCTTCTGGGCGATCGTGATCCGGGTCGTGATGAGCTGGGTGAGCCCCGGCGCACGCAACCCCGTCAGTCACCTGGTGGGCAGTCTGACCGAGCCCCTGCTGGAGCGTGCCCGGCAGATCCTGCCTCCCATGTCGGGCTTCGACCTGTCCCCGATCCCGGTGTTGATCGCGCTCCAGCTCGCCCAGATCCTGGTGGTGAGCCCGTTGCGCAGCTTCGCCGGGCTGTAGCCGCAGTGTTTCACCGACTTTCTCGCTCGCGGACGCGTTCGCCCCGCCCCTGCCGACATCTTCGCGTCCGCAGCTTCCGAGAGTCGGTGACACATCGCGGCTGAGCGCGGGGTCGGGCGCCGGTGGAAACCTTCCAGCGGGACTTCATCGACTTCGCGCTCGATTGCGAGGTCCTGCGCTTCGGTCGCTTCGTGCTGAAGTCCGGACGCGAGAGCCCGTACTTCTTCGACAGCGGCCGCTTCGATTCCGGAGCCCGGTTGCAGCGGCTGGCCGCCTTCTACGTGGACGCGCTGCTCTCGGCGGGGACCGCCTTCGAGAGCGTCTACGGCCCCGCCTACAAGGGCATCCCCCTCGCCACCGCGGTCGCGGTCGAGTGGAGCCGGCGCACCGGAAGCGACGTCCCCTGGTGCTTCAACCGCAAGGAGGCCAAGGACCACGGCGAGGGAGGCATGGTGGTGGGCGCCCGCCCCCGGGGCAGGGTGCTCATCGTCGACGACGTGGTGTCCGCCGGCACCTCCACCCGGGAATCGGCGGCCATCATCCGGGAAGCAGGCGCCCGGCCCGCCGCGCTCGCCGTCGCGCTGGACCGCGGGGAGAGAGGACGGGGACCGTTGCGCGCGAGCGAGGAAATGGGTCGAGAGCTCGGTCTCGAAGTCGTGAGCATCATCCGCCTCGAGCATCTCGTCGAGTACCTCGAAGCACGAGGCGACGAGCCCGCGGCCCTTCGCCGCGTCGTGGAGTACCGGGAGCGTTACGGCGCGCTCGGTCGATAGCCGGCGTGGCGCTCGTCCCCTTCTCCCCCACGTGGATCACCGGCTCTCGGGGTGCGGTCCACCGGGCCCGCGCCACTGCCTTTCCCGTCCCCCGTTCACCGCCCCGGCCAAGTGCTCACTCTCCCGGACGACCAAAGAGCCCGGACTCGATGACCCGCCACTGATCCTCCCACCCCGACAGCGGCGAGTGCCGGAAACCGCTGCGGCTGAAGCGGCTCATGCGGGCTTCGACGAAGGCGAGCACCAGCCCCGCCGCCACCGAGGCGGGAACTGCGGTGGCACGTTCCGGGTCGAGCGCCGCCTCGCGGAAGAGCTGCCGCAACTCGGTCTCGGCACGCTCGAAGTACCGTCCCGCGCGCTCGCGAACGTCGGCCTTTTCCCCCATCACCGCCTCCCCCAGCAGCACTCGGGTGATACCGGGGTTGCGGTCGGAGAAAGTCAGCAGCAGCTCGGCCATCGCGCGCACCGCTTCGGAAAGGGAAAGCGCCTGCTCCGCCACCCGTCGGCTGCGGGAGAAGACGGTGTGCTCGGCGAAGTCGAGCAGCGCCTCGAACATGCTGGCCTTGCTCGGAAAGTGGCGATACAGGGCCGCCTCCGAGATCCCGAGCACCGCGGCGAGACGGGCGGTGGTGATACGGGCGCCGGGGCGGCCTTCGAGCTCGCGCGCGAGCGCCTCGAGGATCTCCTGGCGCCGTTCGCCCCGCGCCGCCTTCGCCATCAGGCGGGTCCGCGGACCTGGGTGCCGACGCCGGCGTCCGTCAGCACTTCCAGCAGCACCGCGTGCTCCACCCGTCCGTCGCTGATCGTGGCGGTGCGCACCCCCGCCTGAACCGCCGCCAGCGCGCAGCGCACCTTCGGCAGCATGCCTTCGGAAATGACGCCCTCGTCGACCAGGCGTTGCGCCTCGCCGACTTCCAGCTCCGGGATCAGGTTGCCCTGCGAGTCCAGCACCCCCGGCGTGTTGGTGAGCATGATCAGTTTCTCCGCCCGCAGCGCCTCCGCGACGCGGCCCGCGACGACATCGGCATTGATGTTGTAGGAGTGCCCGTCCTCGCCGGACCCGATGGGAGCGATGACCGGAATGAAGTCCGCCCCCACCAGCATGTCGACCACCGAGGTGTCTATCTTCCTGATCTCTCCGACCTGACCGATATCGATGACTTCCGGCTCCTCCCGCTCGGGAAGATGGCGCGTGATGGCGAGGCGGCGCGCGTCGATGAGGCCCCCGTCCTTGCCGGTGAGGCCTACCGCACGCCCTCCCTGCCGGTTGAGCAGGTGGACTATTTCCTTGTTCACCAGGCCGCCGAGCACCATCTCGACCACGTCCATGGTCTCGCCGTCGGTCACTCGCATGCCGTCGACGAACTCGCTGGTCTTGCCGAGCCGGTCGAGCAGCTCCCTGATGCGGGGGCCGCCCCCGTGCACGACCACCGGATTCATGCCGACCAGCTTCATGAGCACCACGTCGCGCGCGAAGCCCTGTTTGAGCGCGGCATCGGTCATCGCGGCGCCTCCGTACTTCAACACCATCGTCCGCCCGCGGAATCGGCGGATGTAGGGAAGCGCCTCCGCGAGCACCTTCGCGGTCGCGACGGCGCCCTCGGTGCCCGGAGCCATCAGGCGGCCTCCGATGGGTCGCCGCCGCCTCGCCCGGCTTCCCGAGAGCCTCGCGGGTCCGGCTCCGTCACCGGGAAGGGGAGATCGAGGTCGGCATCGAAGGAGCGCAGCATCTTCCCGAACTCGCGCTGGATACGGTCCAGCGCTTCCGGGTCGTCCCCCTCGAAGCGCAGGACGAGGGCCGGCGTGGTGTTGGAAGCACGCACCAGGCCCCACCCGTCCGGATAGTCCACCCGCAGGCCGTCGATGCTGGTCACGACGCCGCCCGGCAGGTGACCGTGCCGCAGCAGGTCGTCGACGAACTGGTGCTGGCGCCCTTCCGGCACGGGAATCTTGAGCTCCGGGGTGCTCACTCCGCCGGGAAGCTCCGCAAACACCTCGGCCGGAGAGCGCGCGTCCCCGAGCAGTATCTCCAGCAGACGGGCGGCGGCGTACAGGGCATCGTCGAAACCGTACCAGCGATCCGCGAAGAAGATGTGGCCGCTCATCTCGCCCGCAAGGGGTGCGCCGGACTCCTTGAGCTTCTTCTTGATGAAGGAGTGGCCGGTCTTCCACATCAGCGGAACGCCTCCCCGCGACGTGATCAGCTCGCCGAGTCGGCGACTGCACTTCACGTCGAACACGATTTCGGCGCCCGCCTCGCGCGAGAGCAGGTCGGCGGCAAAGAGCATCAGCTGCCGGTCCGGCCAGATGACGTTGCCCGCGGCATCGACGACCCCGAGGCGGTCGCCGTCTCCGTCAAAGGCAAGACCCAGGTCGGCCCCGTGCTCTCGGACGGCCTCGATCAGGGCATTCAGGTTTTCGGGATCCCCGGGATCCGGATGGTGGTTCGGAAATCGTCCGTCCAAGTCGCAGTAGAGCGGAACCACCTCGTGTCCGAGCGCCCGCACGAGCCCCGGCGCCACCGCGCCCGCGATGCCGTTGCCGCAGTCAACCGCCACCTTGAAGGCGCGGCCCCGGGCGCAGGCGACGTCCTCGACGACACGATCCAGGTACGCGTCCACCACTTCTTCCCGGCGGCAGGCGCCTTCGCCGGCGCACAGATGCCCGGCCTCCGCACGGGTACGCAGAGCCTCGATCTCCGCTCCGAAGAGCGTCTCTCCCGCGAGCATGATCTTCAGGCCGTTGTAGTCGGCCGGATTGTGGCTGCCGGTGACCATCACCCCGCTTCCGCTTCCGAAGCGAAGCGCCGCGAAGTACAGCACCGGAGTGGGGACCGCCCCGACGTCGATCACGTTCCGGCCCGCCGCCCGAAGTCCGTCCACGAGAGCCGCGCCGAGCTCGGGACTCGAGATCCGTCCGTCGCGGCCGACCACGACCTCGGACTGCCCGCGTTCGGCCGCCTCGCTTCCGATCGCCCGGCCGATGGCGCGCACGATGCCCGGAGTCAGGGTCTTCCCCACCACGCCGCGGACATCGTAGGCGCGAAAGATGGAGGGCGGGAGTCCGGCAACATCCCCTTCCTCCGCACCACCCCGTCGACGGGAAACCGGTGCCGGGCAAGGCTTGTCGGGTCCCAGCGCGGACGAGGCCATGAGTGTACTCGGCATCAGAATCGACCGGAGTGGCCGAATCCGCCGCGACCCCGCTCGCTGGCGTCGAAGGAGGCCACCACCTCGAACTCCGCACGCACCACCGGCACGAAGACCATCTGGGCGATGCGCTCGCCGGGCCGGATGGTATAGGAGCCGGAACCCCGATTCCAGCAGGAGATCATGACTTCGCCCTGGTAGTCCGAATCGATCAGGCCCACGAGGTTTCCGAGCACGATTCCCTGTCGATGGCCGAGCCCGGATCGGGGGAGCAGGGTGGCGGCGAGCCCGGGGTCCTCGATGTGCACCGCGATGCCGGAAGGCACGAGATGGGCGTCACCCGGAGCGAGGCGGAGCGCTTCGTCGAGGCAGGCGCGAAGATCGATCCCCGCCGCTCCGGGGGTGGCGTACTCGGGCATCGGAAACTCGCGTCCGATGCGGGGATCGAGGACCTTAATCCGGATGCGCCGCACGATAGTGTTGCGCGATCAGAGCCACGAGCTCCCCGGCGAGCGCGCGTTTCGGCTTGTACTCGAGGTGCGTGCCGCCATCCGCCCAGAAGACGTCGAGCGCATTGTCTTCGGAGCCGAACCCCGTCCCCGGCCCGTCCACCCGGTTTGCCGCGATGAGATCGAGCGCCTTCGCTTCGAGCTTCGAGCGGGCATTGGCCTCGATGTCGTCGGTCTCCGCGGCAAATCCGACGGTGAAGGGACGCGAGGAGAGACCGGCCACCTCCGCCAGGATGTCCGGCGTGCGCTCCAGGGCTATCGCCTCGCCGGCTCCGTTCTTCTTGATCTTGCGCTCGCTGTACGCGGCGGGGCGATGGTCGGCCACCGCCGCGGCCGCAATCAGAATCGACGCGCCGCCGACTCTGCTCATGACCGCGTCGCGCATCTCGGATGCGGTCAGGACGCTCACGTGCTCGACGCGTGCCGGGGCGATGAGGGAAGTCGGACCGCTGACCAGCGTGACCCTTGCCCCGGCCCCCGCCGCCGCTTCCGCCAGCGCATACCCCATGCGACCCGAGCTGTGGTTGCTGATGAAGCGCACCGGGTCGAGGGGCTCTCGCGTGGGACCGGCGGTGACGAGCACCCCCAGCCCCTCGAGCAGTCCTCTGGCCAGAAGGCGTTCGGTTACCATCCCGGCAATGCGTGCGGGCTCCAGCATTCTGCCCGGGCCGATCTCTCCACACGCCTGATCGCCCTCATCCGGACCCAGGAGCAGGACACCGCGGCGGGTGAGCGCCGAGACGTTGTCCTGCGTGGCCGGATGCAGCCACATCTGTCGGTTCATCGCCGGCGCGGCCGCGACCGGAGCCTCGGTGGCGAGGCACAGGGTGGAGAGCAGGTCGTCGGCCATGCCCTGCCGGAGCCTGGCGAGGAAGTGCGCGGTGGCGGGAGCGACGAGGACCATGTCCGCCCATCGCGCGAGCTCGATATGCCCCATCGCCGCTTCCGCCGAAGGATCGAAGAGATCCGTGCGCACCGGGTGACCGGACACCGCCTGAAGCGTGAGCGGCGTGATGAAGTGGCTCGCCGCCGGGGTCATCACCACCCGGACCGAGTGGCCCAGCTCACGCAGGCGTCGGACTAGGTCGGGACTTTTGTAGGCGGCGATGCCGCCGCTCACCCCGACCACTATCTGATGACCCGGCATGTCGTGCATGATGATCTTTCGAGCGACGCGGCCCGAGTATAGCCCGCCCGGACCCGGAGGCGCGTCGGCGCCCGGAGGACGCCAAGGGAATGCGAATCAAGGACTGGCCGGCGGCGGAACGCCCGCGGGAGAAGCTGCTCGAACGTGGCGCGCGGTCGCTCTCGGACGCCGAGCTGCTGTCGATCCTGATTCGCACGGGGTCTCCGGGACACACCGCGGTCGACCTCGCCCGCCACATGCTCAGCGCGTTCGGCGGACTGCGCCACCTGCTCGAAGCGCCGAGGGCGAGACTGTGCGGACACCCGGGCGTGGGCGAGGCGACCTACGTGACGTTGCGCGCGGCGGTGGAAATGGGCCACCGGCATCTGTCGCGCACGGTGAAGCGCGGCGCGATGCTCGGCAGCCCCGAGGACACCCGCCGCTACGTCAGCACCCGACTGCGGGGCTTTCCCTACGAGGTCTTCGCCTGCCTGTTCCTCGACAACCGGCATCGCGTGATCGCGTTCGAGGAGATGTTCCGGGGCACCATCGACGGAGCGAGCGTGCATCCGCGCGAAGTCATCAAGCGATGCCTGGAACACAACGCCGCCGCCCTCATCGTCGCCCACAACCACCCTTCCGGAGTGGCCGAACCGAGCCATGCGGACCGGATCGTGACGCGCCGCCTTGCCGAGGCCGGCGCGCTGGTCGAGCTTCGCCTCCTCGATCACATCGTCGTCGGCGACGGAGAGACGGTCTCCTTCGCGGAGCGCGGATGGTTGTAGGAAACGGGGGCGGCTGTTAGAGTCCTGCGCCCCCGAATCTGCACCGGACGGGCGCGACGATGAGCAGGGTCTGTCAAGTCACCGGAAAGCGGCCCATCGCGGGCAACAACGTCTCGCACGCGAACAACAAGACGCGCAGGCGCTTCCTGCCCAACCTGCACACCCATCGCTTCTGGGTCCCGAGCGAGCAGCGATTCGTCAAGCTGCGGGTCTCCAAGAAGGGACTTCGCATCATCGACAAGAAGGGCATCGAGGCCGTGCTCGCGGAGATCGAGGCCGGAAACACCAGCATCTGAGGCCATTCCCGCGACCACGGGAACCCGTTGACGGCGCTGGCGAGGAGAGAGTTCATGCGCGACAAGATCAAGCTGGTGTCGAGCGCCGGAACCGGCCACTTCTACACCACCGACAAGAACAAGCGGACCACACCGGAAAAGCTCGAGATGAAGAAGTTCGACCCGGTAGTGCGCCGCCACGTCCTCTACAAGGAGGCCAAGATCAAGTAGGCGGGCACGCCGGCGGGAGAGGTGCGCCGCCGGAATTGCTCGGCTGCGGCCCGCGCCTCGGGTCGTATCCCCGGCGCCCGGAGTGCGGGACGGCGGCTGCGGGCCCGGCGCTCGGCCGCCTTGAGTGCCGCTCAGGCCCGCGCCAGGGAGTAGGCGGGCAGCGTTCGCGCGAAGTCGCGCAGGGCGCGGATGCCGCTCTCTTCGGCCTCGCGGCACCACTCCTCGAGTGCGCGCAGCAAGCCGTCCTGGCTCAGGGTTCTCTCCTGCCAGATCGCCTGGAGACGCTGCTTGTAGCGATACACCGTGGCGAGCGCGTGACTGTGCTCCAGGATTCGGTTGAGCCGCTCGACCGACTCGCGACTCAGCATGGACTCCTCCCGCATCAGCAGGGACTTCGCGGGAAGCAGCAGCGAGCGATTGGAGTTGTCCACCCGCCGCAACTCCTCCGCCCACACCTGCGAGAGGACCATCTTCGCGTAGCGTGACATGACCGAAAGTCGCCCCGCGATGATTGCGGCGACCGCGTCCCGATCCAGCAGCTTGCCGGGAACCAGCACCGTCTTGGGGGGAAGCTTCTTCACCCGGGCAAGGCCCAGACCCTGCAGAAGCCGGATGTAGAGCCAGCCGGCATCGAACTCCCACCACTTCGCCGAGAGCTTGGCGGAGCTCGCGAAGGCGTGGTGATTGTTGTGCAGCTCTTCGCCTCCGATGAGCAGGCCGAAGGGGATGATATTGGTGGACATGTCGGGGGTTTCGAAGTTTCGGTAGCCCCACCAGTGACCGATCCCGTTTATGACTCCGGCCGCGAGCACCGGGATCCAGAGCATCTGGATCGCCCACACCGTCAGGCCGATGGGCCCGAAGAGCGCAACGTCGATGCCGAGCATCAGGTAGTAGCCCTTGCTCGACCAACGCGTGTAGAGGTTCCGTTCGATCCAGTCGTCCGGCGCGCCATGCCCGTAGCGCAGGAGCGTCGCCTCGTTGCCCGCCTCCTTGCGGTAGAGCTCGGTCCCCTCGAGCAGCAGCGTGGCGATGCCTTCCTGGCGCGGACTGTGGGGGTCCTGCTCCGACTCCACGCAGGCATGGTGCTTGCGGTGCACCGCCATCCACTGCTTCGTGACCATGCCGGTGGTGAGCCAGAGCCAGAAGCGCATCGGGTGGCTGACGAGAGGATGCAGATCGAGCGCCCGATGCGCCTTGTGGCGATGCAGAAAGACGGTGACGCAGATGATGGTCAGGTGCGTGACCGCGAGGGTGTAGGCGACGATTCCCCACACCGAGATGTCAAGCAGTCCTGTCAGCACGGCTCCCCCCGGGTAGAGCGGCGAAGGTTCCGACTCGGGTGCGCCGGCCGGCGCGCGCAGTCTAGCACCCGCGGCCGGTGCGCTCCACCCGATCGCCGGCCGGGGCGCGGACGATTGCGTTGCGCTTCAGCGCCGTTCCCGAGCGCGGTCGAGAAGCGGATGCAGACCATCCGGGAGCGCCGATCCAAAGACCCGCGGGTGCGACTTCCCGCCCCGGGAGCGCGGATCCGGAATCGTCGGACTCCGGTCGCGTCGCGGGAGTCGCCGCCGGCCCGGTCGGATGAACACGGCTCCCCGGGGCCTGCGCCCCGCTCACGACTCTTCGACGAAAGGTTGCCGGTCAGGAGCGGGAGATCGTCCGCCCGACAATGCCATAATGCAGTCATGCAGCGCTTCGACAGCAATGATCCCACAGCTCCGACTCCATCGAAACCCTCGGTGCGGTCCGGGGCGTCGCCCTTTCCCGCACCGCGGCACGATCACGAGGCGTGCATCACGGAAGGCCTCGCCCGCGCCGAGGAGACCTGCCGGTGCCGCCAGGAGCGTCTCACCGAGAACCGGCGCCAGGTGCTCGAGCTTCTCCTCGCCGAGCACCGGCCAGCGGGGGCCTACGATATCCTCGCGCGATTTGACTGGAAGGGACGCCGGCCGGCGCCCGCTCAGATTTATCGCGCCCTCTCCTTCCTCGAGACGATGGGACTCGTGCACCGCATTGCCAGCCGCAACGCCTACGTTGCATGCAGCGGGCCGGGAGAAGGGCACGGCACAGTGTTCCTGGTGTGCGAGCAATGCGGGATGGTCGCCGAACCGGGCGCAGCCGATCTCGGACGCACCATTCACGAGCTCGCCGACGTCTTTGGTTTCGAGCATCGTACCCATACCCTGGAAGTGATGGGGCGTTGCCCGGAGTGCATGCTGACCGGCGGCGCCTGAGCCGGCGCGCAACGGCTCACCTCATTCGTCGCGGCCGCCTTGCCCGCGGACCGGGATGAGCAGGCTTGCGGCGAACATTGCGCTCGCGACCAGCACGATGGCCGGCCCGGCCGGAACGTCCCACTCGAGCGAGCCGAACAAGCCGGCGACGACCGCCAGAACCCCGATCACCGTGGACGCTACCGCCATCTGCTCGGGCGTCGCCGACATTCGGCGGGCGGCGGCGGCGGGAATGATCACGAGCGCCACGACGAGCAGCATGCCGACAATCTTCATTCCCACCGCGATCACCGCGGCGAGGAGGAACAGGAGAAGGAGGCGTACCCGTTCCACCGGAACCCCTTCCACCGCGGCCAGATCCCTGTTGACGGTCACGGAGAGAAGGTTGCGCCACTGCCAGGCCAGCGCCGCGGTGGCCCCCGCGGCGGTCGCGAAGATGAGCCACAGGTCGACGGCGCCCACCGAGAGGATGTCACCGAAGAGGTAGCCGATGAGATCGACCCGCAACCGCTCCATGAACGCGATGACGACGAGACCCGCCGCGAACACCGCATGAGCCAGCACTCCGAGCAGTGCGTCGAGGGAGACGAGCCGTTGGCGCTCCAGCAGAAGCAGGCATCCCGCAAGCATGAGGCACATCGCAAAGACCGCAAGGATCGGTTCCACCTCGAGCAGGAAGCCCAGCGCAATTCCGAGAAGCACTGCATGAGCGAGCGCGGTGCCGAAGTAGGCCATGCGCCTCCACACCACGAAACATCCTACGGGACCGGCCGCGATCGCCGCCCCGATGCCACCGGCCAATGCCCGCAAAAAGAAGTCCTCCATCAGGGGCGCCCGCCGGATGCCTTCGGTGTCCTAGACGCCCCGGAGTCGAGCGGCATCGGTTCTCCGAGCGCGTCGTGGCGATGATCGTGGGAGTGCCGGTAGACCGCGAGCGTGCTGGACACATACCGGCCGAACAGGGAGATGAACTCGGGATGGCTCGTGATTGTCCCCGGATGGCCGGAGCAGCATACGTGTCGGTTGAGGCACACCACGGTGTCCGTCGCAGCCATGACCAGGTGCAGGTCGTGCGAAACCAGCAGCACCCCGCAACCGTGGCGATCCCGAATCGTCGCAATCAACTGGTAGAGCTCGCTCTGGCTGGTGACGTCGACTCCCGCGAGCGGCTCGTCGAGAACGAGCAGTCCCGGCTCGCGCAGAAGCGCCCGTGCCAGCAGCACGCGGTGCAGCTCTCCCCCGGATATCTCGGCCAGGGGGTGAGCGAGGATCGCGCCGGCGCCAACCTCCTCGAGCAGCGCCTCGAGCCTCGCCTTCGGTGCGGGTGCGCCCAGGGTCAGAAAGCGCCGAACCGTCATGGGCAGAATCGAATCCCGATGCACATGCTGCGGCGAATAGCCGACGCGAAGGCCGGGGACGCGCACCACTTCGCCGAAGTTCGGCCGGACGATGCCGAGCAGCACGCGGATCAACGTCGATTTGCCGGCGCCGTTGAGCCCGACCAGGGTCACAATCTCGCCGGGATGAACGGCGATATCCACTGAATCGAGCACCCTCCGCCGTCCGAAGCGAACGCTTACACCACGCGCTTCGACGAGCGGCGAGGCGCCGGGGAGCCTGCCAGACGGTACACGGGTCACTGAGAGGTCCTTGGGTAGCGCCAGGTGACACGGTCCGGGGGCTCATCCCATGCGCCGCAACGAGCGGATGGGATTTCACGGTGTTGCCTGGGCGTGGTGTCGACTATCGGAGTTTCTCGTGTAAAGCTCGTTGCGGACGTATCGATACGATATTACATTTCCATTCGAAACCATGCGTACATTATTACATTACTGCTCAAGTGTCGCTTTCACGTTTCGGCGACGAGTGTTGCCGGGAGAACGATCGCTGGAGCCATCCCCGACCAGACAGGAGATCAATCATGCACAAGGCAACGATTTGCGCCGCGCTCTGCGCACTCGCCACCATGCTTGCACCTCACGCGCGTGCCATTGATGTCGTGGTGAGCATCAAACCGGTTCATGCCCTCGTCGCCGGCGTGATGGGCAATACCGGGAATCCCCGGTTGATGCTCACCGGCATCGCTTCGCCCCACACGTACCAGATGCGCCCGTCGGAAGCGGAGGCGCTCGCCAACGCGGACCTCGTCGTATGGGTCGGCGAGAACATGGAGACCTTTCTCGACCGCCCCATCGCCAATCTCGGATCCAGTGCCGAGATCCTGACCCTGCACGAATCGGCGGGGATGGAGTTGCTGCCTAGTCGCGAAGGCGGGATATGGAGCGACGAGGAGCCGGAGGTACACGTCGACGAGCACGACGACCACGGCCACGACCATGGAGAGTTCGACCTGCACATCTGGCTCGATCCCGGCAACGCCCGTCGCATCGTCGACGTTGTCGCCGATACGCTCATCCGAATCGACCCCGGGCGCACCGAAACCTATCGCGGGAATGCCGATACGATGCGCATGCGCATCGACATGCTCGAAACCTCGCTCGGAGTGCAGCTCGCACCGGTACGTCAGCGGGCGTTCATCGTGTTCCACGACGGCTACAGCTACTTCGAGCACGCTTTCGATCTGAACAGCAAGGGCGCTGTCGCTGTCGATCCGGCCCGCCCACCCGGCGCGAAACGACTGGCCGAGCTGCGAGCCGCCCTCGCCGAGCACGATGTTCGCTGCGTGTTCACAGAGCCGCAGTTCGAGCCGGATCTCATCCAGACCGTGATCGAGGGAAGCACGGTGCGCACCGCGCCACTGGACCCGCTCGGGGCTACGGTCGAACCCGGCCCCGACGCCTGGTTTGACATGATGCGCGGCCTTGGCGATGCCGTCGCCGGTTGCCTCGGAGACGCCTGAACGCCCGAAAGCCGTCTCCGGCGCGGCCTTCCGCTCGCCCGGACTGCCCGCATCGCTGCGGGCAGTCCGACATCGACTTCGCCTGCCACCGGGCACCCCAAAGAATGTGGTTGTGCCACCTATGGAGGCATCAGCATAGAGTTTCGGAAATCATCCGAATTCCGGCAAGAAGCAACATGCACTCGTACGAGAGCATGGTCGCAATGGAGCTTCGGTGCCATGGCCGCAAGGCAGGTCGGCAGGGTACCCGTTGCCTTCCGGATAGACCGAACCGGAATGCAAAGATTGCCGAACCTCAGCGCCCGAATGCCTGTCCCTTGCTGCCCTGATTGCAATTCCGTTTGTCTGTTCAGATATTCGCGCCATGTATCGTTTGGTTGATGCAGATTCCGTTCATGATTCCGTGACTAATGTATCGTTATAGTATTGCCATCTTGTTCAGATATTCGCACCTTGTTTCTTCTGGTTGATCCGGATGCCGTTGAAACCCTATAGCTAATGTATCGTTATAGTATTGCGACTTGATTGAAACTGACCGGATCGACTCAACGACGACTGTAGCACCGGCCGAAGCGACAGGAATTTGACAGCGCACCAACTATCGTAAACAGTAGTTCCTCGCGGTAGGGGCAACGCGGGGCCATGGAACTGCTGGTTCGATTTCTGGATTTCCTGTGGTCGTCGTTCCTCCTGCTTGCGCCGATGCTTCTTCTCGGCCTGTTTCTGGCGGGAGTGATACATGTGTTCATCTCCCGACAGGCCATTCTGAAGTGGCTGCGCCACGACAGTCTCAAGTCCGTGTCGTCCAGCGCCGCCATTGGCGTTCCGATGCCGCTTTGCAGTTGCTCGGTGGTTCCGGTAGTGGCGGAGATGCGGCGCAAGGGGGCGTCGCGCTCAGCGTGCATGTCGTTCCTGATAACCGCACCGGAGACGGGAGCGGACTCCATCCTGGTCACCCATGCGTTCTTCGGTCCGGTGGCGGCGGTGGTGCGTCCCGTCATCAGCTTCATCACCGGAGTCGTTGCCGGCATCTTCTGCATCGGGCTCATCCGCGGCCGCGACGCGCCCGACAGCGGCACCTTCCCCGAGGATTATGACGACCATGATCACCAACACGGCCACGATGGAGACCACCACCACCACCATCATCACGGCCACGATCATGATCACAGTCACCGTCCCCTCATTCCGGGAGCCGATGACTGCTACGTGAGCCCGAGCGAGCTCCGGGGATTCTTCCTTTCCTGGGTGCGCCGCTTGAGCGAGGGTGTCGGGCGAATCCGGTCCACGACCTGGATTAAGCCGGATTTCTATCGGGAGTTCCTTCCTCCTCGGCAGGTTGCAGCCTTCTCGAAAGGCACCGCGGACCGCGACCTGAGCGGCCTCACGTTCGGGATCGTGTGCCGGCACATCCTGCGTTACGGCTTCGTCGACGTCGCCGACGACATTCTCTTCGCCCTGCTCGTCGGCGTAGCGCTCGGCGGCGTGCTGTACCTGGCGATTCCGAGTGACCTCATGGCCCACGAGTACGCCCGCTGGCTCTCCTATCCCGTAATGGTCCTGGTGGGCGTTCCGCTCTACATCTGCGCCTCCGCGAGCACGCCTATCGCCGCGGCGCTGGTCGCCAAGGGGTTCAGTCCGGGAGCGGCGCTCATCTTCCTGATGACCGGACCCGCCACCAATACCGGAACCATAGCGATCATCGTCAGCCAGTTCGGCGCGCGATTTGCAACCGTGTACGTCGGCTCCGTGATCGCGGTGACGGTCGCGCTCGGCATCGTCGTCGACCTGCTCCTGATCGCCTTCGGCCTGTCGCTGTCCGTCAACCTGGAGGCCTCGGACTCGCCGGCGCTGATGGCCGTGCAGTGGGGAGGTGCTTTCGGCCTCATCGCCCTCATCGTCTGGCGCTTCCGCGCGGGAGCGCTGAAGAGCGGATACGATGACCTGCTTTCCAATCTCCGTCCCTGGTCTGCGCCCGCCCGCAAGTGGTGGGGCCGCATGACGCGCAACGCACCCGTCGCAGGCGTCATTCGTCCGCGCACCCCGGCCGGAATCACCGTCTGGCTGGTCCTCATCGCCGCTTTCCTGCTGAGCGGTTTCGTCGTCGTGCGTCCCGGCGAGGTCGGATACGGTCGCCTCTTCGGCGCCGTGGTGTGGCGAGATCTGCCGCCGGGTCTGCACTATCTCGCGCCCCGCCCCTTCGCCCTGGTGGACAAGTGGCCGGTACGCGAGGTGAAGTCCGTCACTGGCGGCGACCAGCACGAGTACCTGACCGGCGACGTCAACCTCATGTCGATCGCGATGAACGTGCAGTACCGCGTCCGCGACCCCTATGTCTATCACTATCGCACCGCGAATCCCGAGCAGGTGATTGCCGACAATGTCCGCAAGGAGCTGCGCAAGTTCGCATCGGGGCGGACATTGGACGATTTGCTGAACGTGGAACGCAGGGCATTGCAGAACCACATAGCGGACGTGTTCGAGAAGCGCGTCCCGGGCGGGGACAGCGAGTTGCTCGACGCAATCGAGCTCGTCAAGGTGAGCCTGCTGTCGGTGAGTCCCGTGGATGCCGCCATGAACGCGTTTCGGGAGGTTTCGAGCTCCCAGGACGACCGGGAGCGCATCATCGTCAATGCCCAGCGCCTGGTGGTCTCGCTGATTCCCCGGGCGCACGGCAACGCCGTCTACGAGGTCGAGCAGGCCAAGGGCGAAGCGACGCGCAGGACCATGACCTCCGTGGCCGAGAGCGACGCCATTCGCGTCGTTGCCCGTGCGGTACGGGAATCGCCGGAAGTGCTTCACAACATGCTCTGGCGGGAAAAGCTCGAGACTTCCCTCGCCGGCAGAAACAAGATCATCGTTCCGACCGAAGATACGTTGAGCAAAGTAGCGGTGTGGAAATCATCGAACGGCGCTGCTCCCGTGTCGCCCCACCACTGAACCAACCCGCGCGCCCGAAACCGGAAGCGCTGGAGGCCGGCCATGACCATGGGCAAACGCATCGCGATGACCGTCGCAGTCCTGTTGCTGGCCCTGCTCGCCTACGACAGCTTCTACGTCGTCCATGAATCGGAGCAGGGCGTCCTCACCCACTTCGGCAAGATTGCTCCACCGGTGAAGGATCCGGGCCTGCACTTCAAGTTCCCCCGGCCCGTGTCGATGGTCTACAAAGTGGACCGGCGCATTCGTCCACTGACGGGACTCAGTCAGGAGCTGATCACCGAAGACCATACGAACGTCCTGGTGGACGGCTACCTGCTGTGGCGGATTGCAGACGCCATTCGCTACGTGGAATCGATCCGGACGGAGGCCAATGCCGTCCAGCGCCTGAGCGATCTGTATCGTTCGAGCACCGGCATCGTGGTCAGCAACAAGGCCCGGGACGCCTTCGTGAGCCTCGGGCTCAAGCACCAGGACATCACGCTGGTCACGCGCGAGATACTCGATCTGGTCAAGCCCGTCGCCGCCACGGACTACGGCATCGACGTCATCAAGGCCGGACTGGTCGAATATACCCTGCCCGCGGAAAACCGCCCCAGCGTGATTCAGCGGATGATCTCCGAACGCGCCCGAATCGCCGCCCGCTACCGCAGCGAAGGCGAAGAGAAGGCCATCGGCATCGAAGCATTCGCCATTCACGAGCACGAGAAGCTCATGGCCGCCGCCCATGCCGAGGCCACCACCATCCTCGGACAGGCGGAAGCGGAAGCCATGGCCACGCTGGCCGTCGCGTATAGCGAGGACCCCGCCTTCTACAAGTTCATCCGGGCCCTGGACAGCTACGATTCCATCATCGATCAGAACACCACGTTGATGCTTCCCGCCGACAACGAGCTGTTCAAGTATCTCCACGGCAACGAGATCCCGGCGCCGTCGCCGGAATAGCGAGTCGAATCGATGCCGGGAAGCGCTACCGAACCGCTCGCACCGAGCACTCGCATCATCTACGCGACCTTCGACTACGTGCGCGAACGCAGGGTGCGCATCGTGACGTCGCTCCTGGTTCTTGCCGTGCTCGCGGGGCTTGCGAGCGGGGTGTACATCGTAAAGAAGGAAGAGCGGGCGGTACTCACGCGCTTCGGCAAGGTCGTGGATGCGGAGGTTGGGCCCGGCATCCACTATGCGTTTCCGATCATCGAACGGGCCCACGTGCGCAAAGTGATGCGAATTACGAGGCGGAACGTGGCGACCCGGGATGCCGACGGCAACGTCTACTTTTCCATCCTCTCCGGCGACGCGAATCTCTTTGAAGTGGATGTGGCGCTGCAATACAAGATCGGGAACCTGAGGAACTATCTCTACACCAGCGTCGATCCCCATGCCGTGCTGACGCTCATCGTGCGCGAGCGCCTGGTTGACGCCATGGGCAACAGCTTCATCGATCTCATCTTTACCACGAATCGCGACATCATCCAGCGCCACCTGTTCGACGAAACGAAGGACTACCTCGCGGTCAACGATATCGGCATCGATCTGCTCGCGCTGAAGATCGTGGATCTGCGCCCCATCGACGAAACGGTCGCCGCGTTCCGGGACGTGAGCGACGCAATCGCCGAGAGCATTCAGGCGGTCAGCGACGCCAACCGCAGAACGGAGAAGCTCCTGGCCCGCAGCAGGGGCCAGGCGGAAGCAGTGGTAATCAACGCCAGGACCAAGGCGAGGGAACGCCGCTTGCAGGCCGCGAGCAACGCGCAGGCATTTTCGGATCTGCTCGCCGCCTATCGAAGCCAGCCCTCCTCCGTGACCGTTACACGATACTGGCAGCGCATGCGCGAGATTTTCCGGGATGCCACGCTATCCGCGCTAAGTCCGGGCGATGCGTCGGTGATAGACATCAACATGATCGAGGGCTTCGTCCCCGGGGTCGGCAGGATGCCCGACACAGCGGTCGCCGTCGCCTCGCCTCCGGAGCATCTCGCCGGTGCACGAGCCCCCCTCACCACCATGAGCGAGAAGGGGACGCACGGCTTCGAGCGGGTCGAAGCGGATCGCTTCCTCATCGACGGGCGATTCCACGCATCGGGCAGCGAGCGCCACCACCTGGACACCGCCAACCTGCGTTCCCTGATCTTCGACGACCTGTCCATTTTCGGTCATCGCCATGTCGCCCCGAACCCCGTTGCCGCAGCGGCGGAAAAGAACGAGATGCCCATGGTGGAAAGGACGATCACCGAATCCGTCCAGGGGTCCCGGGGCGTGTCGGGAGCATTGCAGTCAGGGAAGCACGAGTCTCCGGAAGGGACGCAAACGCAGACGACTGAAAAGAAGGAGGCCGAGAAGAAGAAAGAGGAAGAAGGCCACGATGACTCCGCCGACGGAGACGACACCCTCGAAGAGAGCGGCCACGCACGAGGCGATCAGGAAGATGACAGCCATGGTTAGCCGGCTGGCGGCCTCGGTCCTCGTTCTGGGCCTGGGCTTCGCCGGTTGGGCCGTGGCGGAGGTGCCGGGGGTGCGCGCGGACGCTGTCACGTTCGGCCAGAGCGGTTGCTTTTCCGGCTCCTGTCGCGACGCGGGTCTCCAGTACCGCGGCGGCATACTGAGCGCCTTTCACGAACGCAATCTCACGGGCGGCGTCAACGGCAGGAAGCTCCTCCTGGTGTCACGAGACGACGAGTACGACCCCGACCTCGCGGCCGACAATGCACGCTGGTTCGTCGCCGCCAATGAGGTGTTCGCCGTCATCGGCGGTGTCGGTACCCCGACCGCGGAGCGCATGGTGCCCATCTTCAAGAGGGTGATGATGCCATTTGTCGGCCACCTCACGGGGGCCGACTTCCTCGGCAATGCCAGTCGCTTTCCGAATGTGGTGAACGTACGAACCGGCTACGCCGAGGAAACGCGCCAGCTCGTGACCCACATGTTCAACGACCTGAACGCGCGCCGCTTCGGAATCATCTATCAGGATGACGCATTCGGTCGCTCCGTGCTGGCCGCCTACGAAACAGTGCTCTCGACATTGGATCTTCCGATACTCGCCAAGTCATCCTATTCGCGGCACACCCATGCCATTCACTCGAGCGTGTTCACCATGGAGAAGGCGGACCTCGATGCCGTGCTTCTCGCGACCACGCTCGGAGCGGCCGCCGAAGCGATCAACACGGGGCGATCTCTCGGTCACGACTATTCCGTGGGCCTCCTGTCATTCGTGAGTACTCCGCGCCTCGAAGCGCTGCTGGACTACCCGAACGAGAACATTCTCCTGTCGAGGGTCACCCCGGACCCTGCGGACGACGACAGCGTTCTGGTGAGGCGCTTCCGCCGCGCCGTTGCCGCCTACCGGCATGTGGACCCGGAGGCGGTCGAACGTGAGTCCGATCTGTTCGCGCTGGAAGGCTACATCGTAGGTCGATTTGTCATCGACGTGCTGGAACGCATGCCTTCCGAGTTGACCCGGGAGGCGTTCCTGGCGTCCGCGCTTGCCCCGGGGGCCGCCCACCTGGACGACTGGGTGATCGCCTTCGATGAGGGCAGCAACGTCGGGTCGGACTACGTAAGGCTCATCAACCTCGCCGGCTACGATTCGAAGAAGGAGGCCGCCGAGTGAAGAAGCTCGCCGAATTTGCCAGAGAGGAAACCGGTGAAGAGTGGCTCCGGGAGGGCTACAAGGTCGTCTCGATGCGCCGCAACATCATGTTTCGGATGTTGCTCGAGTCGACTCGCCTGCTGCTCTTCGGTAACGCCGGAGGCGCAGCCCTCATCATCGGCTTCATGAGCACCACTGCCGGTCAGAACGAAGGCGCCTTCCACTGGTTCGCGCTGGCGACGGTGCTGGTGTTCGGCATCGGAACGTTGACCTCCGCGCTGACGATGATTCTCGTCACAATGGTTTCCATCAAGGAAGCCCACGGGGCCGAATCCGCCCTCAAGCAATTCGCCGACGGCGTCAGCGACCGTTCCCATGTCATGTTCAACGTCGAAGGTCAGGCCTGGCGTCTTGCCGACTGGAGCACTTTCACCGGCATCGTCAGCGCCGGGACCTTCATCGTGGGCGGTCTTGCCGGAATTACGCTGTTGGTGCTTTTCTTCTAAGCGTTTCCCTGCTTCTCGACCTGTCGTCACGGAGCCCGACGCCAATCGGATAGTCGGCGCACCCAAGAAGGCTTGCGGACATGACAGCGCAGGAACCAGCCGCCGCGCGCTCAGGACTGCCTCAGTGGCTCATCGTCATTGTGGCCGCGTACGTATTGCTCGTAGCGGTTGGCGTGATTGGAAAGGGCTTTCAACACGCATTCGGAGGCACAGAAGGCGTCGAGTCTCTGTTCGAATTTGCGACAAATCCCTTCGCCGGTCTGGTTCTTGGCATACTGGCGACCGCGCTGATTCAGTCTTCCAGCACCGTGACATCCATTGTCGTCGGCCTCGTGGCGGGGGGGATGCCCATTGCCGCAGCGATACCCATGGTCATGGGAGCCAATGTCGGGACAACGGTAACCAACACGCTCGTCAGTTTCGGCCATGTGAAGCGACCGGGTGAGTTCAAGAACGCGTTCGCGGCAGCTACCGTACACGACTTTTTCAATCTTCTGAGCATCCTGATATTCCTGCCCCTGGAACTCGCGTTCGGCATTCTCGAGAAACTGAGCGCTGCTCTCACCCACGTCATAGAAGACATTGGATCTGTCGACGCTTCCGGAAAGGGTATCGTCAAGACAGTCGTCGGCTCAGGAGTCCGTTTCGTCGAGTCGCTTGCGTCTCCGCTCCCCGACATATGGGCGGGTTCGGCCATGATCGTGGCGGGGATCGCATTGATTCTGCTGTCCATCATGTACCTTGGAAGGGCTCTGAGGGCCGCATTTGCCGGCAGGGCGCAGAACTTCCTGCAGGCTGCTGTGGGCAGGAGCCCGGTGACCGGCATATTTTCGGGCACGGTTGTCACTGTGCTGGTGCAGTCGTCCTCGACCACCACGAGCATCCTGGTACCCCTGGCGGGGAGTGGAGTGATCGGGCTTCGTCATGTCTATCCGTTCACGCTCGGTGCCAACATCGGGACGACAATTACGGCGCTTCTGGCGGCAACTGCGATAACGGGACCCACCCACGCCGTCGCGCACCAGATTGCCATTGCCCACTTTCTCTACAATCTGCTGGGTGTGGTCGTGATCTACGGCATTCCCTGGTTGCGCAGGATTCCAATCGCCGGGGCCGAGTGGATTGCACGGCTCGGGAGTGAGCGGAGAGGACTGGCCGTGGGATACATTCTTTGCGTGTTCTTCGGTATCCCGGGAGCGCTCGTGTTCTCCAGCGCCTCGTTGTCCTGAGGGCCGCATGCATGACCGGTTCGACATTCGCAGGCCGGGAACCAATACAGGTACCGTGACGAAGGCTGAGAGTTCCCGACTGGCATGGCAGCCCCGGACCTTGACACGGCTGCCGCTGTTTCGAAGACGCCTTGGATCTGAACGGCAAGGGCGCCGTCGCGGTGGACCGGGCCCGGCCCGGTAGCGCCCGGAACGCTTCCCGGCGGTCCGGGAGCCGCCGGGGCCGTCAGCTCGTTCCGGCCACTTCCTCCTCCTCGTCGTCTTCCGAGCGCACGTAGGCCTTGGCGAAAATCAGGCCGAGCTCGAAGAGCGCCCACATCGGAAGGGCGAGGAGGGTCTGGGAAATCATGTCGGGCGGGGTCAGGAGCATGCCGAACACGAAGGCGCCCACGATCACGTAGGGGCGCTTGGACCGCAGCGACTTGACGCTGGTGAAGCCGGTCCAGACGAGAAGGATGGTCGCGATCGGGACCTCGAATGCGAGTCCGAACGCGAAGAAGATCTTTAGCACGAAGTCCAGGTAGGCGCTGATGTCGGTCATGATCGCGACCCCGTCGGGTGCGACCATGTGAAAGAAGGCGAACATCAGGGGGAAGACCACGTAATACGCGAACGCCATCCCCAGGTAGAAGAGCAGGCTGCTCGTGACCATCAGGGGAAAGACCAAGCGCTGCTCCTTCTTGTACAGGCCCGGCGCGACGAAGGCCCAGAGGTGGTACAGGGCCATCGGCATCGAGATGAACACCGCCACCACGAGCGCGAGCTTGAAGGGGGTGAGAAAGGGTGACGCGACCTGGGTCGCGATCATGCTGGTGCCCTCCGGCAGGTGGGCGAGCAGCGGGGTCGCGAGGAAGTGGTAGAGATCGTTCGCGAAGGGGAAGAGGATGAGCAGGAACACCAGGATGGTGAGGACCACCCGCAGCAGGCGGTTCCGAAGCTCGACGAGGTGCTCGACGAAGGTCATCTCCGTCATGTGACTCTCGTCGTTTTTCCGGTCCTCGTCGCTCATTCCGTTGGGTCGTGTCGTCTCGCGGTTCGGCTGCGTCAGCCCGTCTCCCGGGCCACGGCAGCACTCCTCGTTTCATCGTCGGCCGTCTGCGAAGGCGCTTCGACACGCTCTCCCGCTTCCGCCGCCGCATCTTGCGGGGCGGTGACGGCCTCCTCCACCGGATCCGGCTCGTTCCCTTCGCGACGCTCCGCTTCCGCGCCCGAGTCGGGGCCGGGATCCGGGGCCTTCGCGGCGGATTCCGGCGTTGCGGAAGCCGCGCTTCCCGCTTCCGTCGCGGCGGCGCCGGCGGCAGGGGTCGCGGGCGCGTCGGCGGGCGCCGCCGCGGCGTCCCCCTTCCCGGAGGCGCCCGACGATTTCGGGGCGGTGTCCGCCGTTCCGGATTCAGGGCTCAGGTCCTTCTCGAGCTTCTTCTCCTCCTCCTTGATGGTCTTCTCGGTATCCTTGATTGCCTGCTTGAGCTCCTGAGCCGGCTTGTTCACGAGCTCACGGATCTCGTCCGCCCTGACCTCCCGCTCGATGTCGGCGCGGACCTGGGCCACGTAGCGGCGCAGGCGCCCTACCCAGAGTCCGATTTCACGCGCGACCCGGGGCAGGCGCTCCGGTCCGATGACGAGCAGGCCGATGACCGCGATGAGGGTGACCTCGGTGAAGCCGATGTCGAACATGCGCGGCGACGCTCAATCGCAGACCGTGCCGCGGTTGACAGCGTGATTACGGGCACGGTGAGGCGTTCTCGGAGGTGAATGCATCGCTAGCGCATATTGGCGAACCCGGACCGCGAAGGGAGTCCGGTTGCGGCGCCCGGCGTCGGGAAGGCGGGTGCGCCTTCAGGACGAGGCGCGGTCCTGCTCCCGGTTTGCAACTTCTCCCTCGATGACGCCTTCGTCGGCCTGCTCGAGCTTCGCAGCCTCGTCCGCTTCGTCGGTACCCTGCTTCACCGCGCTGCGGAAACCCTTCACCGCTCCCCCGAGATCGGAGCCGAGATTGCGCAGTTTCTTCGTTCCGAACAGCAACATCACGATGACCAGGACGATCAGGAGTTGCCAGATGCTTATGCCCATTCGTGTTCTCCGTCTGGTTCCACCGGGGCGGGACCGTCGTGCATGATGGGCGCAATGTAGCCGAAATCGCCGCCAGCAACTATGTACGCCCCTGTCCGGAAGGCCGGGCCGGTGGCAACCGCCGTCGAGGGACGGACTTCCCGCCGCGCCACCGCGGGTCTCGGGAAGACCCGCCGCGCATCGCCAGAGAAGCCCCTTCGGGCCCTCGCCGGGGCTCGAGTGAGCCTTCCGTTTCCGAGGACGGCGCCTTGACCCGCACCGGAACGCCCGCGACACTTGATCGGGCAATCACTGTGAATCGACCTTCGAGGGCCCCGGTGCGACGCATCTCCATTCTCGGCGGCACCGGCTTCATCGGAAGCTGCCTCGTATCCGCCCTTACCCACCGCGGATATCGAACCCGGGTCTTCACGAGGCGCCGCGAGCGCAACCGTCACCTGCTGGTGGTACCGGAGTGCGAGCTCGTCGAGCTGGACGTGTTCTCCGACGAGGCGCTTGCGGCGGGGCTGGCGGATTGCGAGGCCGCGATCAATCTCGTCGGGATCCTGAACGCCCGCGGCCGCAGTTTCCACGATGCCCACGTCACGCTCGCGGAGAAGTTGGTGAACGCCTGCCGTGCGCAGGGCGTGACCCGGCTGCTGCACATGTGCGCGCTCCGGGCGAACGGGGCCGGCCCGAGCGAGTACCTCGCCACCAAGGCGGAGGGCGAAGCGCGGGTGATGCGCGGCGCCGGCGATGTGGTGAGCGCCACGAGCCTGAGGCCCTCGGTGGTTTTCGGCCCCGGCGATTCGTTCTTCAACCGCTTCTCCACCCTGCTCGCGATGAGCCCCGGGTTCATTCCGCTCGCCTGTCCGCATTCGAAGTTCGCCCCGGTGTACGTGGGCGACGTGGTAGAGGCATTCGTGCGCTGCCTCGAGGACGAATCGACGGCAGGAAAGCGCTTCGAGCTCGCGGGACCGAAGGTCTACACGCTTCGGCAGATCGTCGAGTACACGGCCGAGGTCTCGGGATTGCGCCGGAGGGTGGTGGGCCTCGGCGACGGACTCTCGCGGCTCCAGGCCGGTGTCCTCGGCCTGTTTCCCAGTCCGCCTCTGTCGATCGACAACTACCTCTCCCTTCAGATCGACTCGGTGCTGACGGGACCCAACGGCCTGGAGACGCTCGGCATCGTGCCCACCGAGGTCGAGCGGATCGTTCCCACCTACCTCGGCGTGCGCAACCGGGCCGGGCGCTACCGGGATTTTCGCGCCACCGCCGGGCGGTGATCGTATCCGGGCGACCTGCCACGGCGCGCAAGAACGCTCGGGATATCCGGCTGCCCCGGCGCTCCGGCGCCGCGCGCTCGAGGGGCGGCCCGACCCGGGAGGTCGTCGTGCCTCGACTCCTGCTCTCGCGTGAGTCGACTTCGACCACGCGCACTTCCCGAAGCGGCTCAGGCCGGCTGAACGTCCGCTCTCGCGCTTTGCGGAGACGAAGCCAATCGGAGCAATGGAATTGCCGACTCTCGACGTTGCCCGCGCACTCCTGAAGAGCACCTTCGGCTACGACCGGTTCCGGCCCGGGCAGGCGGACATCGTCGCGGCGCTGCTGGCGGGCGAGAACGTGCTGGCGGTGATGCCCACCGGCTCGGGCAAGTCGCTGTGCTACCAGCTTCCGGCTCTCGCGACGACAAGCCTGTCCGTGGTGGTGTCACCGCTCATCGCCTTGATGCGTGACCAGGTCGCCGCGTTGCGCCTCAACGGCGTGGCCGCCGGCACGCTCAACTCGGCGACGCCTCGGTCCGACGCCTCCGAGACGTACCGCCGGCTTCGCGAGGGTCGATTGCGCCTGCTCTACATCTCGCCGGAACGGCTCATGCAGCCGGACATGCTGGAAGGCCTCTCCCGCCATGGTCCGGCGCGATTCGCCATCGACGAGGCGCACTGCATCTCCCAGTGGGGCCACGACTTCCGGCCGGACTACCGTCGTCTGGCCGAATTGCCGGGCCATTTCCCCGGCGCCCGCCTCAGCGCATTCACGGCGACCGCGGACGCCGTCACGCGGAAAGACATCGTTGACCGACTCTTCGCCGGTCGGGCAAGGGTCTTCGTCGCCGGCTTCGACCGTCCGAACCTGCAGATCGGCATCGCGCCCCGAAGTTCCGCACCCCGGCAGATCGACGCTCTGCTGGACCGGCACCCCGGGCGCTCAGGCATCGTGTACACCTTGTCTCGCAAGGAAGCGGAGCGAACGGCGCAGCGCCTGTCCTCGAACGGGCGCACCGCGCTGCCCTACCATGCCGGGATGGATCACGCGGTCCGCGACCGGCACCAGGACCGTTTCCTCACCGAAGACGGCGTGATCGTGGTCGCCACCATCGCCTTCGGCATGGGCATCGACAAGCCGGACGTCCGCTTCGTCGCCCACGCCAACGTCCCGTCGACCGTGGAGGCGTACTACCAGGAGATCGGTCGGGCCGGACGGGACGGACTGCCGGCGGAAACCCTGATGCTCTACGGCATGGACGATATCCGTCTCCGCCGCCTGATGATCGAGGACTCGGAGCGGCCGGAGGAAGCGAAGCGGGTCGAGCATCAGCGGCTGAACGCGCTGCTGGCATTGTGCGAGACGGCCGGCTGCCGGCGCCAGGCGCTGCTCGGCTATTTCGGCGAGTCCTGCGACCCGTGCGGCAACTGCGACCGTTGCCTCGACCCGGTCGAGACCATCGACGGCGCGGTGCTCGCGCAAAAGGCGCTGTCGGCGGCGCTGCGGACCGGACAGCGATTCGGCGCCGAGCACCTGATCGCCGTGCTGCGCGGCGAGGCGACGGAGAAGGTCCGCCAGCACCGCCACGACCGGCTGCCGACCTTCGGCGTCGGGGCGGATGTCGGAAAGCCGCTCTGGCGCTCCTATCTGCGCCAACTCGTGGCGGCGGACGTGCTCAAGATCGACATCGGCGGGTACGGCGCCCTGCAACTGGGCGGCCGAGGCCGGGCGGTGCTCAAGGGCGCCGAGAGCGTAGCGCTGCACGGCGAGGCCGCGAGGCGGCCCGAGAAGCGCAGACGGGCAGCGGAGCGCCCGACGGGAACCACCGACCCGGCGCTGTTTGCGCGGCTCAAGCAATTGAGGCTGGAGATCGCAAAGTCCGAGGGCGTGCCGGCTTTCGTCGTCTTCCACGACCGCAGCCTCCAGGACATGGCCGCCCGCAAGCCGCAGAGTCTCGAACAACTTGCCCTCTGCCACGGAGTGGGAGCCGCGAAGCTGGACCGATATGGAGAACGCTTTCTGGCCGAGATTCGCGCTGCCGCCGGCGCCTGACGGGAGGCTCCATCGGAGCATCGGTCGGGTCGTCCCCCGGTAGGCATCCGACTGTCGGGCTGAGCCTCCCAGGTGGACAGACGCCGAGGCTCGCGAACTGTCTCCCCGGGCACGCGCAATTGCGGTCGGACAGTTCCTCCTGGTCAACCAGGTCGGGAGGGTACTTTCGGCTGGCCGGAACGATCACGAGCCGGCGGTCCAGGTTCGTCAAACCTCCGAAACCGATGGACCAGCGGTCCGGTGATCCGATCCCACGGTATCTCCCGCAATATCAACCGCGTCGGTTCTGTGATCCGAGTCGCCGCTTCGCCGACGATCTCGATGTCCTTGACGAGCGCAAGAACCAGTTGGCGATCATTGTCCAGATCGCCGCGTGTCCGGCCCTGCGCAAAAGACATTGCCTCGCGTGCAGCGTCCAGCATGTGCCGCAGCCGGATTGCGTCATCCTTGCGCATACTGGACTTCTGCCGTCTCGAGGATGTCCTGGCGGAAATAGCGACTCAGGTCCTCTGGGGTCCGCAGGTCCACCTTGCGTCCATCGAACAGCGCCGATAGCTCGATCTCCATTCCGGCGATGCCCAGCAGACCGGGAGCGCAGTCCGGCGCGAACTCGACCAGCACGTCGATGTCGCTTTGGGGGCCGAAATCCCCTCGCAACGCAGAGCCGAAAATGGAGAGCCGCTGAATGCCATGCGCCCGGCAGAAGTCGGCCAGATCGGTCATCGGGACCGACAGTTGCGGGTTCATGTCCGAAACATCCGGTTCGTGTCGATGTCGAATCCGGCGTCCTTCAATTCCTGAATCAGTCTCATCTTCCAACCGCCCGCATCATCCAGGTCAGTATAAGCGACGCCGTCGTAGTCCTAAGGCGCTTCTTCGTCGCCTTCTTGACCGCTCACGTCCGTATCCCTGCTCGGTTGAGGATTCAATGCGAGGCCCTTGCCCTTGCCGACGAGGTGACTGAAGTTCTCCTCGACGAGTCCGCCACGATAGTGTGCGGACCAGCCGCATCCGACCCAGAGGGCTTCTCTTGCCGTACATCTCCCAAATATCGCATCGCCGGGTGAGCGTTAACGGTCGGATTCATTCCGTTGGAAATGCCGAACTTTGGGAGCAGGTCCGGGCTCGAGCGACCGTCGACGCTTGCGGCCCAGCCGATGGCGTCGGGGCGTCGGCCAAACAGCACGAACACCTGCCCGTCCCGATCGGGACCGGGTTGGAGACCCCCGTCGACACGCCATCCTCGTGCCGCGCCCGGTTTCAGCGCTGCCGAAGGCACGGTGATGCCGTCCACGCGTTCCCGATACTGTTGAGCGACGCTGGCATGCGGGCCAAGTGTTGGTCCCGCCCATCAGTATCTGCCTGGGCAGATCCGGTCGATGAGACGGAATCTCGCCGATGTCGACGGCCCGGAGCGCGTCGGATCGTGGAGAGATCCTGCAGGTCGCAGATCTCCTCGTGGTGCAGGAACCCCACCCAGGCACTGTCCGGCGTGTCGCAGAAGTAGTAGGTCAGTTCACCCGAAGCGTTCCACGGACCGACAGGTAGCGATGCGTCTTCCTACGGAAAGGGAAATCGGGGATCGGCGTGACAGCAGGCGATCACGTTGGCGGGGACGGCGCCAGCGCGCGAGTGAGTTCGCGTACCCTTCGCGGTGCATCGTCTGCCGGCGACCATTCATCGCCGAGCGTCTGGGCAGGCGTGTTGCCGTCGAGCCCTTCGCGCGGGCGATCGAACCAGCGCCGGACTCCGATGTCGTTGTACGCGCCGGCAAGGTCGCCGACGACAAAGGCCAGGAAGTGGAGCCGGGCGGCGATCACGTCCGGCGTAGAGCGGGTGCCAGATATGTAGCGCCGCGCACTGGACTGAGAGATACCGACAAGGCGGGTCAGCAAGTCCAGTCCCAGCACGCCCTGCAGGGCGCGCCATTCGTGCGCGGGGGCCGGCGACTCGTCGAGGGCGTCGTTAATCTTCTCCAGCCGGGAGCAAGGCCGGACCGCCTTGGCGCTCGGCCGGGGCACTGCGCGCTCAGACGACGAAGACGAAGAGCAGCGCGCCGAGCGCGAGTCGGTAGAGCACGAAGGGGAGCAGGCTCACCCGCTCCACCAGTCTGAGGAAGAAGTGGATGGTGAGCCAGGCGGAGAGCGCCGATACCGCCGTCCCCACCGCGAGCGCCGTCCAGTCCGGGGACTGCGGCGCTTCGATCGCCATTGCGCTGCGCAGGCCGGCGGCGGCGATGACGGGGATGGAGAGCAGGAAGGAGAAGCGCGCGGCGGACTTGCGATCGAAGCCCAGCGCCAGCGCCGCGGTGATTGTGATACCGGAGCGCGATGTTCCCGGAATCAGGGCGAGAACCTGGGCGGCGCCGACGATGAGGGCGTCGCGCCAGCCGAGCGAGCGCTCGCCGCGACTGCGTGCGCCCCGGCGGTCCGCCCACCACAGCAGCAGGGCGAAACCGGTGGTGGTCGTGGCGATGAGCGCCGCCCCGCGGAAGAGGGTTGCGGTTGCCGTCACGTCGAGGCTGCCGGTGGCGTCGAGCACGAGCCCCGTCGCCACCACCGGCAGCGTCCCGAGCACCACGAGACCGGCGAGGCGCGCGTCCGCGTCCACTCTGCCGGTGCGCGCCGCGACAAGGCCGGAGCGCGCCATTCCGAGCAGCTCGCGGCGAAAGTAGGCGAGCACCGCCGCCAGGGTACCCACGTGCACCGCGACGTCGAAGGTCAGCCCCTGGTCGGGCCAGCCGGCCACCACCGGCAGGAGAATGAGGTGGGCCGAGCTCGAGACGGGCAGGAACTCGGTCAGCCCCTGCAGCAATCCGAGCACACAGGCCTGGAGAGTTCCCAATACTTCCTTAGCTGGTACCTTTGCACAGTGAATCCGACCGGTTCACGCGACGCAGGCAAGACCACGGCGAAGCCCTGGCGACTGATTTGCAATCGATCACAATCACTGTGCAAAGGTACTGGCGCGCACCGGCGCAGTAGACTGACGGGGATTATGCATCAGGGCGGGAAGCGCCTTGTCCGATCCGGACGTCGTACTGATCAGCGGGGGAAGCCGGCGCATCGGGGCGGCCATTGCGCGCGCCCTGCACGAAGCCGGCATGCGGGTGGGGATTCACTACCATCGCTCGCGTGACGAGGCGGAGGCGCTCTGCGAGGAGCTGAACGCGCGGCGCGCGGATTCGGCTCGGGCGCTGCCCGCCGACCTCGCGAGAGCGCAGAGCGCGGGCGAGCTGGTCGCGTCCGCCCTGCGGGCATTCGGGCGCCTGGATGCCGTGGTCAACAACGCCGCCCTGTTCTTCCCGAGCCCCTTCGGGCAGATCGAGCCCGCCGGGCTCGAGGCGCTGTTCGCCGTCAACACCTTCGCCCCGCTGCTCCTCTCGCAGGCCGCGGCTCCGCACCTGCGGTCCGAGCGCGCCTCGATCGTCAACATCGGGGACATCCATGCCCACCGCCCCCTCCCTTCCCACAGCGCCTACTGCGCGTCCAAGGCGGCATTGCTGAGTCTCACCCGCTCCCTCGCGGCAGCGCTCGCGCCCCGGGTGCGGGTGAACGCGGTGGCGCCGGGCGCCATCCTGTGGCCGGAAGGCGGCGGGGATCCCGGTGCCCGCCGGAGGATCATCGACGACACCCTGCTCGGCCGGCTCGGCCGTCCCGAAGACGTTGCCGCCACGGTGCTCTTCCTGTTGCGCGACGCCCCGTTCGTGACCGGTCAGGTCATCGACGTCGACGGCGGGCGCGGGCTGCGCGGCCCCCACCCTCCGCCCTGACCTCGGGCGAGGAACCCGGTCTCTTCGCTTCGCGTTCCCGCGGCTCAAGGGGAAGGGGCACGCATCGTCATGGAGCTCTGGGTGCCCATCACGCTGGCCGCCGCGTTCATGCAGAACCTGCGCTCGGCCCTGCAGAAGCATCTCAAGGGGAGCCTGAGCACCGCCGGCGCGACCTACTGCCGCTTCGTCTACGCGGTGCCCTTCGCATTCGCCTACGCGATCCTGCTCGGCGAGGGCTACGGCCTCCCATGGCCCACGCCGAATCCGCGCTTCGCATTCTTCGCAATGGTGGGCGGAGTCGCCCAGATCACCGCGACCGCCCTCCTCGTCCACCTCTTCTCGCTCCGCAACTTCGCGGTCGGCACCACCTATTCGAAGACCGAGACCGTGCAGGCCGCGGTCTTCGCATTGGTGATCCTGGGGGAGGCGGTGAGCTTCGCGGCCGCGCTCGCCATCGGGATCAGCCTCGCCGGCGTCATGACCATCTCGCTCGCCCGGAGCCGGCTCACCCTGCGCAACCTGCTCCTCGGATGGACGGCCCGCGCCGCCTTCATCGGCATCTTCTCCGGCACTCTGTTTGGACTGAGCGCGGTGGCCTACCGGGCCGCGTCGCTCTCGCTCGGCGGAAGCGGATTCCTGATGCAGGCCGCGTTCACTCTGGCCTGCGTGCTGGTGTTCCAGACCGTGCTCATGGCCCTCTGGATCCGGCTGCGGGAACCGGGCGAGCTCACACGGGTGATCCGGCGCTGGCGGGTCGCTTCGCTTGTCGGCGCTTGCGGCATGATCGGCTCGGCCGGCTGGTTCACCGCGATGACCCTGGAGAACGCCGCCTACGTGCGGGCGCTCGGTCAGGTCGAGCTCGTGTTCACCTTCATCGCGTCCTGGTACTTCTTCCGTGAGCGCTCGACCGGCCTGGAGCTCACGGGAATCCTGCTCATCGTCGCGGGAATCCTCATCCTGTTGCTCGGTTGACGTGCTGCCTGTCTCCCGCCCGGCGCGGCCGCATGGCGTCATCCCGGAAGAAGCACCTGCCGGGGGAGGCCTCAGGTGGCCCGACCGGACCATCCGTCGCCCGGGAGGCGCGGCCGATCGGCAGCGAAGCCCGCTCCGACTCGCGGGCCGGACTTTGCATTCCTCTTCCCGGCGCCCATCATCGGGGCAGGGCTCGAAGGGGCGCGCGACGGGGAAGGGCCATGGCCATCGACCACGATGTTGAGCTCCTCAGCCGACGCCGCACCAAGATCGTCGCCACCCTGGGGCCGTCCTCGAGCGACGAGGGGACCATCGGGCGGCTGCTCGACGCGGGTGCGGACGTGTTCCGGCTGAACATGTCGCACGGCGATCACGACACCCATCGCCGGACATTCGACCGCGCGAGCAGGGTGGCGGCGGCGGCGGGCCGCGCCGTTCCCGTGCTCGCCGATCTCGCGGGTCCGAAGATCCGGGTCGGAGACTTCGAGCAGGGAGGTATCGAGCTCACGGAGGGCGCCACGGTGACGGTGACCACGCGCAAGGTAGCCGGTCGCGCGGGCCTGATTCCGTCCCAGTACCCCGCACTCGCGGGCGACGTCGCTCCCGGAGATCCCATGCTGCTCGCCGACGGAGTCATCGAGCTCGAAGTGCGGCAGATCGAGGATACGGAAATCCGATGCCGCGTGGTGCGCGGGGGCCTGCTCGAGAACCGGAAGGGCATCAACCTGCCGCAAAGCACTCTCTCCACTCCCTGTCTCACCGACAAGGACCGCGCCGACGTGCGCTTCGTCCTCGGGCTCGGGGTCGACTTCCTCGGCCAGTCCTTCGTGCGCCGCGCCGCGGACTGCGAGGCGCTGCGGACCCTCGTCTCGGAATGCGGCGGCGGCGCCGGCATCATCGCCAAGTTCGAGCGTCCGGAAGCGCTCGAGGACTGCGAAGCCATACTGCGGGCGGCGGACGGAATCATGGTCGCGAGGGGAGATCTCGGCGTCGAGCTGCCACCGGAAAAGGTCCCGACGGTGCAGCGGCAGCTCATTGACCGCGCGCGCCGCCACGGCAAGCCGGTGATCGTCGCCACCCAGATGCTCGAATCGATGGTGACGCACCCGCGTCCGACCCGCGCGGAGGTCTCCGACGTCTCCAATGCGGTGATGAGCGGCGCAGATGCCCTGCTGCTCTCGGCAGAGTCGGCGGCGGGCAGGCACCCGGTGCCCTCGGTCGAGATGATGGACCGCATCGCCCGTCAGGCCGAGGGCTACCTGTGGGAGGAAGGCGGCTTCGAGCTGCTCCACCACGAGCCGGCTCTGGATCCGCCCATCCCCTTCGGGGACGCGGTGGCCCGTTCCACCGCCCAGCTCTCGCGCGACCTGCGGGTCCGGGCCATCGTCGTGATCTCGCAGAGCGGCATGTCGGCCGCCACCATGAGCGCGGCGCGCCCCGCCGCGCCCGTGGTGTGCGTGTCTTCCTCCGAATCGACCTGCCGGCGCATGGGGCTGCTGTGGGGCAGCATTCCCTGGCACGCCTACGATGCCGAGCTCGCCGACGCGGTCTCCCTGTCGCGCTCCGTCACGCGCTGGCTCGGTCTCGCGGAACCCGGCCACTTCATCCTGCTCGTGCGCTGGTTCAGCGCCGACCCCGCCCGCAATACCCCGTCCATCACCCTGCTCACGGTCTGACTCGGCCCAGCCCCGGCGCTACGATGCGGGGCCGGCCGTCTCGGCGCTCCGGGACAGGGCGGCCTCCGCGGGTCCGCCCACCTCGACACCCCTTCCGGCCCCTCGACCGTGGTGGTTACGCTGCTGCTCCCTGGCGCGACCCGCCTCGGGCGCTTGCGGCGGACTTCCCCCGTTCCACGATGACCCCGACTCCGCGGGCTCCACGCAAGGCCCCCTCCTTGTCCACCTTCAGGCGGAGCCAGCCGATGTCGAACTCCGCTACCAGCGTCTCCGCGAGTCGATGCGCCAGCGCCTCAACGAGGTGGAACTCGCTCGCTTCGACGAAAGCGATGATCCGCTTGCCGATCGCCTTGTAATCGAGAGTGTCGGAAACCGAGTCGCTCTCCGCCGCACGCGCGCAGTCGCAGCGCATTTCCAGGTCGATGACCACGCTCTGGCGAATCTCGCGCTCCCAGTCGTAGACGCCGATCACGGTATCGACCCGCAGGCCGGCGATGAACACTCTGTCCGGCAACACCGCGCCTGCTCCCCGAGCTCAGCGGCCCGGGGACAGCGCGCCGGCCGCGCGATCCCGCTCCACCCGCTCCGGCGCGCGCCGGCCGGGCTCGCCGTAGCCCGAGCCCCCGCCGGTGCTCATCACGAGCCGATCTCCCTTGAGCAGCCGGAAGCTCGTCTTCGAATCGAGCATGATCTTCTCGTTGCCGCGCAGCACGCAGGTGAAGGCCGCGCCGCCCTCCTCGCCGCCGAAGAGCCCTTCGGGCGGGATCGCGAAACGATCCGAGTAGGACTGGTACTCGACGTCGTCGGCGAGCACTTCGTACACCCGCCGCATCCCGAGCCCTCCGCGATACTCACCGCCGCCGCCGGAACCCGGCACGAGCGCGTACTCCGTCACCCGGAAGTACTCGTGCTCCATGTCGATCGCCTCGATGGGGATGTTCGAGCAGTTCGAGAGCGGGCTGTCCACGGCGTCGCAGCCGTCGCCGAGCGCGCTCGCGCCGTAGCCGCCCCCGAATATCTCGAGGTAGATGCCGTATCCCCCGTCGCCGAGATGCGAGAGGCACGTGGAGTGGGTGGTGTCGAATCCGGCCGCCATCACCCGTTCCGGCACCGCCTTCGCCAGCGCCTTCATCACCGCATTGTAGGCGCGGTAGGCGGAGAGCATGCGTGCGCGCACCGGCGCGGGCGGGCGGGGGTTGAGCAGTGAGCCGTAAGGTGCGGCGATGTGGATGGGGCGCTTGGAGCCCTCGTTGAAGGGGATGTCGGGACTGGTGAGCACCGACTTGACGCAGGAGAGGCCCGCCGCGATCGTCGAGGCGAAGGGACAGTTGACGTTCGTCCGGACCTGTCCGCAGGTTCCCTCGTAGTCCACCGAGACGGCGTCGCCGGCGATCTCCACCCGCGCCCGCACCACGAGGGGCTCGCCGTTCACCCCGTCCCCGTCGAGCTGGTCCTCCCCGTGGTACACGCCGTCGGGGGCATCGGCGATGGCCGCTCGCATGCGCTGCTCGGAGTAGTCGAGCAGGGCCGCCATCGCTTCCATGACCGTATCCGCCCCGAACTTCTCGCAGAGCTCCACCACCCGCCTCGCGCCGACCGCGTTGGCGGCGAACTGCGCGTTGCAGTCCCCGATGGTCTTCTCGGGAACGCGGACGTTCGCACGCACGAGGCGCTCGAAGGGCCCGCCGTTCCAGTCCCGGCTCAGGTTGTAGCGGCTCGGCGGAAAGATGAGCCCCTCCTGGTGCACGTCGCCCGCCGCCATGTTGAGGCCCGGCGCGCCGCCGCCCAGATCGAGGTGGTGGGCCACCGTTGCGCTGAAGCCCACCAGCCGGCGCCCGAAGAAAATGGGCGAGAAGATGAACACGTCGGGGACGTGCTGGCCGCCCTGGAAGGGGTCGTTGTTGATGTAGAAGTCGCCGGGCTCGAGCGTCTCGGGAGGATGGAGCTCGGCGCAGGGCCGGAACGTGGTGCCGATCGGGCCGAGCTGCATCGGGATGAGCTCCGCCTGGCTCACCACGTTGCCCTCGACGTCGAGCAGGGCCGCGGAGCAGTCGTTCGCTTCGCGCACGATGGGCGAGTACGCGGAGCGCACCAGCTTGATTCCCATTTCCTTCGCGGCGGCGATCAGCGCCTGGGAAATGATTGCCTGGTCGACCTGATCGAGTGCCATGGGCTCCTCCCTCCCGATTGACGGTGTGCCGTGTCGGGTTGCATTCCGCCGCGTCCCGGCCCCGCCGGAACCGGGCGCCGAAGCCCCCGCTCAGCGGGACAGAATCACATTGTGATGCGCATCGACCCGCGCGCGCCATCCCGGCGGGACATAGGTCGTGGATGTATCGTCCCCGATGAGCGCGGGGCCCGTGCACCCGCCCGCCTCGAGGAGGGCGGCGCGATTGAAGCGGCGCGCCCGCTTCCGTTCACCGCCGTCGAAGAGCGTCACGCTTTCGGAGCTCGGAGCGGCGTCCGCGGGCAGGAGCGCGGGGATCGCGGGCGGCGGTGAAGCGATGCCGAGGCGGAAGGAGACGATCTCCGGCCGATTGGTGCGTGAATCGTCGAACTCGAAGATGCGATGGTGCGCCTCGTTGAAACGCTCGCGCAACAGGGAGGCGTCGAGACTCGCGATCTCGTCTTCGCCGAGCGGCACCGGAACCTCGAACGCCTGACCGACGTAGCGCATCTCGACGGTGCAGGAACGGCGCAGCCCACCGGTGAGCCCGAGCTCCGCGAACGCCGCCTCGGCCCTGGCGCGCATCCCTGCGAACTGCTCGCGTACGCGCTCCGCTGCCCCGGGCTCGTCGATTGCGAAGCGCATCGTGCGGCTCTCGTAGCGCACGAAGTCGGAGGCGACGAGACCGAAGGCCGAGAGCACCCCCGCGGCCGGCGGAATGACGATGCTCGCGATGCCGAGCACCTCGGCGACCCGCGCCGCGTGCAGCGGACCAGCACCGCCGAAGGGGACGAGAACGTAGTCGCGCGGGTCGCGGCCGCGCTCGGTGGAGACGAGCTGGATGGCCCTCACGATGTTGTGCTCGGCGACCCGCACCGCGTCGTCGGCGACCTGTTCCACGCTTCGACCAAGCTGTCCGGACAGCGCGGAGAAGGCCCCGCGGGCGAGCCCGGCGTCGACGTTCATGCGCCCGCCGAGAAACGTGTCGCTCTGCACCGTGCCCCGGACGAGGTGGGCGTCGGTGATCGTCGGATCGACGCCCCCGCGACGGTAGCAGGCGGGACCGGGCTCGGCGCCGGCGGAACGGGGCCCGACGCGCAGCATGCCGCCATCGTCCCGCCACACGACGGAGCCGCCGCCCGCCCCCACCGTCACGATGTCGAGCACCGGGGTTCGGATGGGCAGTCCGTCGATCTCGGCGTCGCTGGTGAGCACCGGCGCCCCGTCGCGCACCAGGCACACGTCGGTGCTCGTGCCGCCCATGTCGAAGGTGATGAGGTCACGGTAGCCGGAGCGTTCCGCCTGCCGGACCGCACCCATCACGCCCGCCGCCGGACCGGAGAACAGGGCGGTAATGGCGTTTCCGGCCATGCCGCTCGCGGGCAGCCTCCCTCCGTTCGACTGCATCAGGCTGAAGCGGCCACGGAACTCGCGTTCGGAGAGCTCGCGTTCGAACTCGTCGAGATAGCGATCGATCACCGGCTGGACGTACGCGGCGAGCGCGGTGGTCGACGCCCGTTCGTACTCGCGGAACTCGCGGGTCACGTCGCAGGAGCACGTGATCCCGATGCCGGGAAAGGCCTCGGATACCATGGCCGCGACGCGGCGTTCGTGGTCGGGGTTCGCGTAACTGTTCAGGAAGCAGATCGCGACGGAATCGTAGGCGCCGCCGCCGAGCGCCCGGTGCACACGATGCCTCGCCGCCGCCTCGTCGAGCGCGCGGACCACCTCTCCGTGCGGCCCCATGCGTTCCGGAATCTCGAAGGTGTCGCGGCGCGCGACCACCGGCGCCGGCTTCCGGTAGTGAATGTCGTAGATGGAACGACGGCTCTGGCGCTGCAGCTCGAGGATGTCCCGGAACCCCTCGGTCGCGAGGAATGCGACCCTCGCCCCCTTGCGCTCGAGCACCGCGTTGGTCGCAACGGTCGATCCGTGCACGAGATCCCCGGCGCCGGCGAGCGCGACTCCCGAGGCATCGAGCGCCGCGATCGCCCCCCGGTGGGGCTCCGCCGGCGTGCTCGGCACCTTGGTGATGCGCACGCCACCGTCCTCGAACGCTACCAGGTCGGTGAAGGTCCCCCCGACCTCGACGCCCACCCGGACCGGCGCGCTCATGCGCTCGCCCGGGCGCCGGCAGCGACTGAAAGGCCAAGTGGCATGATT
>JAJEAD010000096.1 GCA_022824305.1 Gammaproteobacteria bacterium
AAGTATTTGTGTATCAGAAAGTTAAAGGACTTCACGGGTTGTCCTGAAACCCCCCAAAACACCCCTCCAGCGGTCATCCTGTCCCTCGACGGAGGAGGCATTCGCGGCGCGGCGACGACCGCGTTTCTCGCCCGCCTCGACGAGGCGTTGCAGCAGTCCCACGGCAGGACGATCCGCGACTGCGTGGACCTCTTCGCCGGCACCAGCACCGGCAGCATCATCGCGCTCGCGCTCGCGAGGACCGGGCTCCCGATGGAGCGCATCGACGCGCTCTACAGCGTCGAGAACGCGCGAAGGATCTTCGCCGAGAACGGGGGCCTGTTCGCGCTCGACGGAGTCAACGCCCCGAAGTACGTGGCGGAAGGCAAGGCGCTCGTGCTGAAGGAAGCGCTCGGCGAGGACACGACGATAGGCGGGGGCGAGAATGGCCGGCACGTGCTCGTCGTCACCTACGCCATCGAGAAGCGCGTGCCCGTGGTGTTCAAGTCCACCGATCCCGCCCACGCGCACCTGCTCGCCTGGCAGGTCGCGGACGCCTCGAGCGCCGCGCCCACCTACTTTCCTACCGCCGCAGTGATGATGTCCGACGAGCCCGAAAGCAAGCGCTGGCTGATCGACGGCGGCGTGGTCGTCAACAATCCCGCGATGTGCGCGGTCGTCGAGGCGCCCCGGGCGTGGCCGGGAACCGCTCTGGAAGAGGTCCGCGTGCTCTCCGTCGGCACCGGCAGCATGACGCGAAAGATCAACGGCCCGGCCTCGCGGACGTGGGGAAGCGTGGGCTGGTTCGCGCAGGGTCACATTCTCGACATCCTGACCGACGAGCGGATCGTCTCGTACCAGGCCCGGAACCTGCTCGGTCCGGGCAACTACATCCGCGTGAACTCCGGGATGAGCCCGCAGACCTGGCTGCCCGAGCCCCCCGATGACGCCATGGATGACGTGGACGAAGGGAACATCGCGATGCTCCGGACGATGGGGGAGCTGTGGTTCGACCGATACGGGGAGGCGGCGCTCGCGCTGCTGACGGGCACCTACCAGGGCCCCTCCCTCGAGCGATTGGACCCGGAGTCGGGGCAGCCGGTCGAAGTTCAGTCACCCGCTCCGTCCGCCGGGACCGGGGCGGAGCGAACATGAAGACCACGCTCAAACTCGGCCGGAGTCTGATTTGCGCTGATCGCCCCGGGAGCGCCGCTTCAGGCGAGCGTGGCCGGGATCTCGCGTTCCCGCCGGGCCACGAAGTCGCGTAGCGCCGCGTCGGTCGCGGGGTCGATGGGGGGTGCCTCGTAGCGCGCGAGCCAGCGCTTCGCCTTCTCGATTCCCGCCGCGGCGGAGTCCCTGGCCCCTTCCTCGCTCCACTGCTCGTAGGTGACGTTGGCCTGGGAGGGGAAGATGAAGAGGTTGCTGCGGCGGGTGTGGGCGGCGCCGAGGAAGTGCCCGCCGGGGCCCACCTCCCGCACGGTGTCGAGCAGTTCTTCGGGGTCGTCGAAGGCGATGCCCTGCATGAAGTGGTAGAAGGCGTCCACCTGCTCGAAGTCGATGACGGTCTTCGCGTAGGAGAGGCCGAGGGTGCCTTCGATCATGCCGCCGGCCATGGTGATCCAGTGCGCGCCGGACATGAAGGACGGGAAGAGGCCCCACATCGAGTCGTAGCCCGCCTGCATGTCGGGGGTCTTGGAGGTCGCGCAGTTCGCGATCGAGCGGTGGGGAAGGCGGTAGCGGCGGGCCATCGCGCCGGCGAGGAACTGCACGATGGCGGAATCCGGGCTGCCGTGCACCGGCGCCCCGGTGTTGAGCGCCACCGTCATCGCGGGCACCCCGAAGAGCACCGGTGCGCCGGGGCGCACGATCTGGGCGAGCGCGGCCGCCGTCAGGGCCTCCGCGGTGACCATCGCCATGGTGCCGGTGTTGCTCGCCGGGGTGCTCGCCCCGGCCATGCAGAAGGGCGAGCACATCACGGCCTGGTTGGCGGCAGCGTAGACCTTGAGCGCGTCGAGCATGGTCTGGTCCCACACCAGCGGCGAGTTGCTGTTGATGAGGGAGGTGGCGAAGGTGTCCCGGGTCGCGCGCTCCTCCCCGAAGGCGAGCTTCAGCATCTCGACGGTGTCCTCGGCGCGCTCGCGCGCGGTCACGTTGCCGATGATCGGCTTGTCGGAGAGGGTGAGCGCGCTCAAGGCCATGTGCAGGTGCCGGTGGGGCACCGGCACGTCCACCGGCTCGACGATCGGCCCTCCCGCGATGTGCACCGAGGCGGCCATGTGGTTGAGCTTCTGGAGGTTGTCGAGGTCCTCGAGCGTCGCGAGGCGCCGCCGGCCCTCGAGGTCCAGGATGTAGGGCGGCCCGTAGGAGGGCGAGATCACCATGTGCTCGCCGCCCACGCGTACCGTGCGCTCGGGGTTGCGGGCGTGCTGCACGTACTCGGCCGGTGCGTGCGCGACGAGGGCGAGCAGGGCCTCGCGGCCGATGCGCACCCGCTCTCCCTCGACCTCCGCGCCCGCCCCGCGCCACAGCGCGAGCGACTCCGGGTCGCGGAACTCGACCCCGACCTCCTCGACCATGCGCATCGCGAGGTCGTGGATGAGCTCCACTCCCTCCGCGTTCGCGACCTCGAAGACCGGCACCCGGCGCCGCAGGGTGGGCAGGTGGACGATGGGGCCGTGGAGCCGCGCGGCGCGTCGCGCGTCGCGTCCCCGGCGGCGGCGCGCTCCCGTCACGCCGGGCCGCCCCCGGCAGAATCAGGAGGCCGGCTTTCGCTCGGCGCCGAGCTGTCCCGCAAGGCCCAGTCCCTCCAGGAGGCCGGAGAGCCGGTTCTGAGCGGCTTCGAGGGTGCGCATGCGCGCTTCGAGCTCGTCCATGCGGTGATCGAGTGCGTCGATGCGGCGCTCCAGTGCGTCGATTCGGCGTTCCAGCCCGTCGATACGTCGGTCGATGTCGCCGCGCAGGCCGCGGATCATGGTGGCGAGCGCCACTCCCACTCCCACCACGGAGGCGATGACGGTACCGGCGGCGAAGATGACTTCCATATCTTCTCTCGGCGTTTCCTGCGATCTCGATGATAACACCGCCGCGCCCCGTTCTGGGGGCCTGCGCGTCCGGTCGACTGTAGTCCGGAATCCCGCAAGTTTCGCGGTGTCGGACTACATCCGCGGGCGCCGGTTGGCGGGATCGTAGGGGGAGTCCTCGATCACCGTCGCGGGCCGGCGCTCGCCCAGCAGCGGAATCTCGAGCTCGGTGCCGGGCCGGCTGTGCTCCGTGCCGACGTAGGCCATGGAGATGCTGTGCCCCAGGGTGTGGGACCAGGCCCCCGAGGTCACCCGCCCCACCGGCGGGCCGCCGCCGCTCGCATAGACGCCTTCGTTCATGTAGGCGTCCGCATCCGCCGTGTCGACCTTGAGCGTGACCATGCGCCGCTCCAGGCCCTCCGCGCGCTGGCGCTCGAGCGCGGCGCGCCCGACGAAGTCCCGGTTGCCGTCGAGCTTCACGAAGCGCTCGAGCCCCGCCTCGAGCGCGCTGTGCTCCACGTCGAGGTCCCGGTACATGGCGCGGTAGGACTTGTCCAGGCGCAGCGACTCGATCGCGCGGTAGCCGGCGAGGCGAAGCCCGTGCCCCTCGCCCGCCTCGAGGAGGGTGTCGAGGAGGGGGAGCTGGTGGCCGATGGGGTGGTAGAGCTCGTAGCCGAGCTCCCCTTCGTAGTCGATGCGCAGCACCCGCACGTCGCTTGCGAAGCCCACCGGCATGGTGCGGGCGCGCAGCCAGGGCAGGGCATCGTTGCCGAGGTCGCCGTCGGCGAGGGGCTGCAGCACCTCGCGCGCCCGCGGGCCCACCACCGTGAAGCAGCCCCGCTCGCCGCTCGCGTTGCGCAACACGACGCTGCCGTCGCGGGGCAGGGCGCGCCACAGCGTGTCGAAGTCGTGGCGCTCGCCGCGAGGGGTGCCGACGAGGTAGAAGAGGTCTTCGGCGAGCCGGGTCACCGTGAACTCGCAGCGCACCGTGCCCTTTCCGGTGAGAAGGTGGCAGAGCGCGATGCGGCCAACCTCCCGGGGCGGGCGGTTCGCGAGGATGCGCTCGAGCCAGTCCTCCGCCCCCGGGCCGCTCGCCTCGAACTTCGCCATCGGGGTCATCTCGAGCAGCCCGGCCGCGTGGCGGACCGCGCGCACCTCCTCCCCGACGTGGGGGAAGTAGTTGAAGCTGCGGTAGCTGTAGACGTCGCGCGCCTCGACTCCGGACGGGGCGAACCAGTTCGGGACCTCCCAGCCGTAGACCGCGCCCCACACCGCGCCCCGCTCGCTCAGGCGCCCGTGGGAGGGGGCGCTGCGGTTGGGGCGGCCGGCCGGCCACTCGTAGCCGGGGTAGTGGATGCCGAAGTTGTGGCCGAACGCCTCGCGGGCCTTGACCGCGGTCCAGCGCTTGTTCGCGTAGGCCCCGAAGCGCCGGCAGTCGATCTCCGAGAGGTCGATGCCGGGCTCGCCGTCGATCATCCACTCGCTCAGGTAGTGGCCGATCCCGCCCCCCATCAGGATGCCGCCGGAGCAGCCCTGCGCCAGCCAGAGGTTGCGAAGGCCCCACGCGGGGCCGACGAGCGGCAGGTTGTCCGGGGTGGTGCAGATCGGGCCGCGCACGTTGCGCCTGATGCCGGCCCGGCCGAGCGCGGGCACCAGCTCGGTCGCGGTTTCCCAGTGGGCCTCGACCGCTTCCATGTCCTCGGGCAGGAGGTCGGCGCCGAACCACTCGGGCACTCCGTCCAGCGCGAAGTGCTCGAGCTTCTCCGGGGGCTCGTAGGGACCGAACATCAGGCAGTCGCCCTCCTCGCGCACGTAGCCGTTGATGCTCTCGTCGCGCAGCACCGGCATCTCGGGCCGGCCCTCGGCGTGGCGCCGCACGAGCTCCGGCACCGTCTCCGTCACCCAGTACTGGTGCAGGACGGGCACGGCGGGAATGTCGAGGCCCACCATCGCCCCGGTCTCGCGCGCGTAGCTGCCGGTGGCGAGCACCACGTGCTCGCAGACGATGTCGCCGTGATCGGTGCGCACCCTCCACTCGCCGCCGGGCTCGGCCTCGATGGCGGTGACGCGGGTCTCCTGGTGGATCTTCGCGCCCTTGTCGCGCGCCCCCGCGGCCGCGGCCTGGGTGACGTCGGCGGGCGCGATGTGGCCGTCGTCGGGGTTGTAGACCCCGCCGAGGAGGTCGCGGTGGCCCTCGAAGAGCGGCCACAGCTCGCGCACCTCCGCCGGGCCGAGGATCTCGGCGCGCACCCCCTGGGTCTCCGCGATGCTCGCGTAGTTCAGGTACTCGTCCATGCGCTCGCGGCTGTTCGCGACGCGCAACTGCCCGCACTTGTGCCAGCCGACGGGGTGCCCGGTCTCCGCCTCCAGGGCCTCGTAGATCTCGATGGACTTCGCGATGAGGCGCCCGAAGCTGTAGCTGAAGCTGTAGATGGGGATGAGGCCGGCCGCGTGCCAGGTGGAGCCGGAGGTGAGCTGGCGGCGCTCGATCAGCAGCGCGTCGTTCCAGCCCCGGCGGGCGAGCTCGTGGAGGATGTTGACGCCGACGCAGCCCCCGCCCACCACGACCACTCTCGCGTGAGATTGCATGGACGATGCTCTCCTCGCACGGCGCGGGAAGCGCCCTTCCCCGGCACTTTACTGCGAGGAAACGGATCGGCTCCAGGTCTTCCTGAAGAGGCCGCGTTTTCTCCGGGTCGCGTGACGCTGCAATGCCGGCCTCCGGCGCCAGGCGCCGGCGTACTTCAGGGAAGCGGCGGGTTCACGCTGGAGTACGGTCTCCGTCGTTGACCCCGGAGGCGGCTACGGCGCCTCGAAGGTATCCGGCACGAAGGTCTGGTCGCTGACGGGAGGGCGCACGTAGCCGATCGCCTCCTGGCGCGGCGGCAGCTCGATCGGCTCGGGCGTGAGATCCTCGTAGGCGACCATGCTGAGCAGGTGGCCGATGCAGTTCAGCCGCGCCACCTTCTTGTTGTCGGCGTTGACCACGTACCACGGCGCCTGCTTGATGTCGGTGTGGGCGAACATCTCGTCCTTGGCCCGGGAGTACTCCATCCAGCGGGCGCGGGACTGGAGGTCCATCGGGCTCAGCTTCCACCGCTTGGTGGGGTCGACGATCCGCGCGCGGAATCGCTTCTCCTGCTCCTCGTCGCTCACCGAGAACCAGTACTTGATGACCTGGATGCCGGCGCGCACCAGCATCCGCTCGAACTCCGGGCAGGAACGCAGGAACTCGCGGTACTCGGTCTCGGTGCAGAACTCCATCACCCGCTCCACGCCGGCGCGGTTGTACCAGCTCCGGTCGAAGAGCACCATCTCGCCCGCCGCCGGCAGGTGGGGGACGTAGCGCTGGAAGTACCACTGGGTCTTCTCGCGCTCGGTCGGGGTGCCGAGCGCCACCACGCGGCACACCCGGGGGTTGAGGCACTGGGTGATGCGCTTGATGACGCCGCCCTTGCCCGCGGCGTCCCGGCCTTCGAAGATGACGACGATCTTGAGGCCCTGGTGCTTGATCCACTCCTGGAGCTTGACGAGCTCGATGTGCTGGCGGGCGAGCTCGCGCTCGTAGCGGGCGTTGAACTTCTGCTTCGCCCTCCGGCGTTCCCTGGCGGCGCCGTCCTTCGCGCGCTTTCCCGGGCTCTTCCCGCCCTTGCCGTCCGCGGCCGGCCGGCGCTTTGCGCTCCCGGCGCCTCCCGGCCCCTCCGGCACCGGCCTGCCGCCGCCGCTTCCGCTGTGAGTCCGGGACCGCTTCTTCGTCCCGCGCCGCGCGTCTCCTTCCCTTGCCGCGTCGCCCTTCTTCGTTGCCATGGTCTGCCGCCCTCGAGGTGACGAACGCCCCGACATTGCACTGCCCGGTGGCGGGAAATGCAAATGCGATTGTCGCTGGCCGGCCGGATACGGGGCGCGATTGGAGCCTTCCCCGGATGCCCACGTGGCCGCGCGCTTCGATTCTCGGGACCCCGAATCCGGAGAAGGGCCCAGGGGGCTGTCCCGGGTGCGGGCGTCGGCGGCGGACACCCGGTTGAACCGGCAATGGACGCGACGCCGCGCCTACCTGACGCCTTCTCCGCGCGCCTGCATCCCGGCGTACTCCTCCCCCCACGCCCGCTGCTGCGCGAAGTGCGGGCGAAGCGCGGGCCTCGCGCTGACGAGGTCCAGGCAGGCCCGCAGCGCGGGCATCGACTCCAGCTCCCCGTCGTCTCGCAGCGGCGCCGTCCAGTGACACAGGGTGAGGTCCACGAGGCTGAAGCGCTCTCCGAGGTGGTAGGGTCCCCTGGCGTTCAGGCGTCCCTCCATGACCCGCAGGCGCTCGAGCGCCTCGGCGAGCGACTTCTCCTCCATCGCCGCGGTGTCCTCCTCGCGCATCACGTAGCGGTGGGGGTAGAAGCAGCGCTTGAGAATCGGCTCGAGGTCCCCGGCAAGGCTGAACAGGCCGCTCAGGAAGAGGCCCCGGTCCGGGTCGTCGGCGGTGGGGGCGAGGTGCGTGAGGCGGTGGCGCTCCGCGAGGTAGAGGTTGATCGCGGGGGTCTCGTACAGGGTGTCGCCCTCGGGGGTGACCAGCGCCGGCACCCAGCCCGACGGATTGATCGCGAGGTACTCCGGCCTGCGGTGCTCGTGCGCCACGATGTCGACGTTTCGGAGCTCGTAGGGGATCCCTCCTTCCGCGAGCACCATTTCCACGATGATCGCCCGGGTGTATCCGCCGCCATAGAGTATGTACATCGGGATCCTCCGTGAGATGGATGTGAGAGCGGCCGCCGGGCTTCCCGCCCGCGGCCGGGCGAGGGAGCCGGGCAGGTCACGCCGCACTGTCGAAGGGAAGTGTGGCACACCCCGGTCCGAGGCGCGTGTCGCGCCGCTTCCTTGAGGCGCGGCCGGCGGGTGGGGCAGGATCGGGCGCCCCGCGGACAGAGGAGGACGGCCCATGCAGTACCGGGACCCCGATGCCATCGTGAGCACCGAGTGGCTCGAAGCCCATCTCGGAGACGCGGACCTGCGACTCTTCGACTGCACCGTGTACCTGCGCCCCGCGCCCCCCGATTCGGGCCAGCCCTACCGGCCGGAGTCGGGACGCGCGGACCACCAGCGCGGCCACATTCCCGGCGCCGCCTTCCTCGACCTGATCGACGAGCTGTCCGACCCCGATTCCGACTTCTTCTTCATGTTTCCGTCGACCGAGCGCTTCGCCGCGGCCATGGAGCGAAACGGGATCGGCACGGGCCTCCGGGTGGTGCTCTACAGCCGCGAGAACATCATGTGGGCGACCCGGGTGTGGTGGATGCTGCGCGCGTGCGGGTTCGGGGCGGCGGTGCTCGACGGCGGCTTCGACAAGTGGGCGCAGGAGGGTCGCCCCCTCTCCCGGGAAGCGGTCTCCCATCCGCCCGCGCGCTTCGAGGCCCGTCCGCGCCCCGGGCTCTTCGTGGACCGGCACGCGGTGCGCGAAGCGATCGGGGACGAGGATACGGTGCTCGTCAACGCGCTGGCGGAGGAGTGGTTCCGCGGCGAGATCCCGAGCCGCTACGGGCGGCGGGGACGCATCCCGGGGAGCGTGAGCGTGCCCGCCGGGACGCTGCTCGACGCCGACACCCGGGCCTTCGTGCCGCCCGAGGCCGCGCGCGAGCGCTTCGACGCCGCGGGCGTGGACGGGAGCCGGGAGGTGATCGCCTACTGCGGAGGCGGGATCTCCGCGACCGTGGACCTCTTCCTGCTCCACCAGCTCGGCCACGACGCGCTGTCGCTCTACGACGCCTCGATGGGCGAGTGGGCGAAGGACGAGAGCCTCCCCATCGAGCGGGGCTGAGGCGCCCTTGATCCACCTCCAGAACATCCTGCTCAAGCGCGGGGGGCGGGTGATCTTCGATGGGATGGACCTCGCGGTGCACGCCGGCCACCGCGTCGGCGTGGTGGGGCGCAACGGCATCGGCAAGTCGAGCCTCTTCCTGCTCCTCCTCGGGCGGCTGCTGCCCGAGGAGGGCGACGTCAAGCTGCCCCGCCGGTGGGTGATCGCGCACCTCGAGCAGGAGGTCGCGCCCCGTCCGGTCAGCGCGCTCGAGTGGACGATGGACGGAGACCGGCCCCTGCGCGAGCTGCAGCGCGCGATCGCGAGGGCGGAGGAGCGCGGTGACGACCGCCGCCTCGCCGAGCTCTACGCCGGGCTCGAGGCGATCGACGCCTACACCGCGGAGGCGCGCGCGGGACGGATCCTCTCCGGGCTCGGCTTCGCCGCCGCCGACTTCTCGCGGCCGGTGGGCGAGTTCTCGGGCGGGTGGCGGATCCGCCTCAACCTCGCGCAGACCCTGATGTGCCGCGCGGACCTGCTGCTGCTCGACGAGCCCACCAACCACCTCGACCTCGACGCCACGCTGTGGCTCGAGCAGTGGCTGGCGCAGCGCGAGGGCACCACCCTCGTCATCTCCCACGACCGCGACTTCCTGGACCGCGTCGCCACCGACGTGGTCCACCTCGAGGGGGGCGGGGCGCGCAGCTACCGTGGCAACTACGCCTCCTTCGAGCGGCAGCGGGCGGATACCCTCGCGCTCCGCCGCTCGATGCACGAGAAGCAGCAGGCGCGGGTGCGCGAGATCCGCGCCTTCGTCGACCGCTTCCGCTACAAGGCGAGCAAGGCCCGGCAGGCCCAGAGCCGCCTCAAGGAGCTCGAGCGCATGACGCTGATCGCGCCCGCGCACGCCGAGTCGCCTTACCGCTTCTCCTTTCCGGGGCCCGGGAAGATGTCGAACCCGCTGCTCGCGCTCGAGGACGCTTCGCTCGGCTACCCGGGCGCGGCGCCGGTGGTGGAGGCGCTGCGCCTGCGCATCGGGCCCGGGGACCGGGTGGGGCTGCTCGGGCGCAACGGGGCGGGCAAGTCGACCCTGCTGCGCAGCCTCGCGGGCGAGCTGCCGCTGCTCGCGGGCGAGGAGGAGCGCGGCCGCTACGCCGGCGTCGGCTACTTCGCCCAGCACACGGTGGAGACCCTGAGTCCGGAGCGGAGCGCCATGCAGCACCTGGCGGCGCTGCGCCCGGAGGCCACCGAGCAGGCGATGCGCACCTACGTCGGCGGCTGGGGCTTTCCCGGCGACATGGCCTTCCACCCCAGCCGCTCGCTCTCCGGCGGGGAGAAGGCGCGCCTCGCGCTCGCGGTGGTCGCGTGGCGCCGGCCCGCGCTGCTGCTCCTCGACGAGCCGACGAACCACCTCGACCTCGAGATGCGGCACGCGCTGACCCTCGCCCTGCAGGCCTTCGAGGGCGCGCTGGTGCTCGTTTCCCACGACCGGCGCCTCGTCGAGAACAGCGTGGACGAGTTCCTGCTGGTCGCGGAGGGGCGCGTGCGGCCCTGGGACGGGACCCTGGACGAGTACCGGGACTGGCTGCTGCGGCGCGACGACGACGCGCGGCGCAATCGGCCGGAATCCGGCGCGCGCCCGGACCCCGCGTCGCGACGCCGCGCGGGCGCCCGCAAGCGGGAGTCCGTCCGACCGCTTCGCGATGCGCTGCGCGACATCGAGCGGCGCATCGCGGGACTCGAGCCGGAGGTGCGCGCCCTCGGCGACGAGCTGGCGGATACCGGCACCTACCGGCGCCTGAGCGGCGAGGAGCTCGGCGAGCTCATCACCCGGCACGAGCGCTTCCGGGCGGACCTCTCCCGCCTGGAGACCGAGTGGATGGAGGTCAGCGAGCGCCTGGAAGCGTCACGGGGCTGAGTGCATGTATTGGGTCGGTCAATGCTTCTCCAGCATTTGAATTGAGCCTATGGAGGAAGGGCAAGGACGTGTTCCTGCGTTAGTATCGTGTAGTGGCTCGTGTGGGCAGTCGCCCCGAAAAGGCGCGGCAGGGACGTGAAGAGTAAGCAAGGAGTGTCGTCCGTCTTCGGGCGAGCTGTTTCGGGTGGAGGTGCGAGCTTTCGCCGCGGCGGGGACGGCCTTCCGGTTGGCCCCGGCGGCGGTGGACCCGCGAGCCCGTGGCGGCCCCGGGAGGCGGGGCGCGGGCAACGCGTGAAGTGCGCCTCGGCACGCCGCCGATTTCGGTCCGGCGCGGCGGCGGCCGCGCTCTGCGCGCTCGCCGCGCTGTCGGCCGTCCCCGTGCCGGGAGCCGCGCGCGACGGTGCCGGGTCGGGCCAGGTCGTCTCCACGGGCAGCCTGATGTCCACCGGTGCGGTGAGCGATCTGCAGCCCGTCACCGTCATCGGGCGCGAGGAGATCGAGCTCTCGGGGATGCGCAGCCTCTGGGACTTCATCATCGCCCGCCTGGACTACCACAGCTTCGGCCTCGCTCGTCCCTTCGTTCTCGGCGGGTTCCGCGCCGCCATTCTCGTCAACGGCCGGTCGATCTCCGATTCCACCTTCGACCTGGACTCCCTGCCGGTATCGGCGGTGGAGCGCATCGAGGTCCTCTCCGACAGCGCCGTCGCCCTGTACGGGGCCCGCGCCATCGCCGGCACCGTCAACATCGTGCTCCGGGACCGCTTCGAGGGCTTCGAGTTCCAGGCCGGTGGCGAGAACCCGGTCAACGGCGGCGGCGATACCGCGCACCTCGGCGCGTTCTGGGGGACGGCGCTCGGCGACGGCCACCTGAACGTCGGCGTGGACGTCTTCCGTCGCAACGAGATCCGCGAGTCGCAGCGCAGCTACAGCCGGGCCCGCTGGACGCCGGGCGGCGCCTTCGCCGACGCGAACGGCGTCTCGCTGTACGGCAATACCGCGCGCTACTCCATCCCGAACCCGGACGGGCCCCGGCCGACGCGGCCCGCCGTGGCGGCGCTCGGAGACTGCGAAGGCGGGGCCTTCACCGGTCCGCTCGCAAACCCCTACGGGCTGCCCGGCCACGCGTGCGGGTACGCCTTCGCGGACATCGCCTGGAGCTGGGAGCAGCGTGACCGCGATGCCCTCAGCATCGGCTTCGACCACCCGGTGGGCGAGGACCATTCCCTGTACCTCGACGCCCGCCTCGTGCGCAGCGACTTCATGTCTCCGCGCCAGGCCCCGGCGCTCACCCGGGTTCCCGGCCTCCAGATTCCCGCCCACCTGCTTCCTTCCACCACCGGCGCGCCCGCAACCCTGCTGCACCGCTTCGCGGGCCACGGCCACCGGGACGCGCGCACGGATCTCGAGGAGCACGACCTGACGATCGGCGCGGAGGGACGGCTCGCCTACGGGATCGGCTACGACGCGTACCTGCGCTCCTACCGGCACGACGAGGACCTCGACGCCGGCGTCTATGTGCACCGGAGGGTGCTCGCCGACCCCCGCTACGACCTTCTCAATCCCCTGTCCACGGCCCCCCTCCACCTCGAGGCGGTCCGCGACTCGAGCCTCCGGCGCTACCGCAACAGCTTCATCGAGCACCGGGTGGCGCGGATCGCCTTCGACGGCCGGAGCCCGGAAGTGGCGGGCAGGGCCTTGAGCTGGGCGGCGGGGGCGGAGTACGCCTACGAGAAACGCACCCACGACCCGGTGTACCGCGATGGCGCGGGCAACGCGGTCGACCAGGCGGACGTCATCGGATCCTTCGACATCTCCTTCACCGGCAGCCGGGCGCGAGTGTCGAAGTTCGGCGAGCTCTCGATACCCCTTCACGAGCGCTGGGAGGTCCTGCTCGCCGGGCGGCACGACGACCACGACGACGTGGAATCGACCACGGCGCACCAGGTCGCGACGCGCTTCCGGCTGCGCGAGGGGCTGACGCTTCGCGGCTCCTTCAGCCGGGCGGCGAAGGCGCGGGGCATCGGCGCGCTCCACACCGCTCGCGTCGTCACCCTTCCCCGGATATTCGATCCGCTGACGCGATTCCGCTACGAGACCGTCGCCGTCAACTCCGGGAACCCGGAGCTCGGAGAGGATCGGGCGGACAGCCTCGGGCTCGGGGTGGTGAGCGAGATGGGCCCGGTGACCCTGAGCGCGGACTGGTACCGGATGGGCCTTTCCCGGCTCCTGACCATCTACTCCGCGCAGGGGCTCGTGTGGGCCGAGGCGCTGGGGGGCACGCTGCCGCCGGGAGTGGAGATCGTACGGGACGACGCCGGGTTCATCACCCGGATCGTCAAGCCGGTCAGCGGCGACGGCATGATCGACGTCTCGGGCCTCATTCTCCGGGCGCAGGCGGAGTGGGATGCGGACTGGGCCGACTTCGATCTCGATGTCTGGTGGTCCCACATGACCCGGTACCACGACCGGACGCCGCTCTTCGAGAGTGCGCCGCGAGTTCCGCGCAACCGGGCGCATGCCCGGCTGCGGGCCGGCCGGGGCGACCTGACGGCGCAGTGGAGCGCATACGGGCTGTCGAGCCGGCCGAACCCCTGGGGCTCCGGCTACCCGGGATGGGTCGGCCACGATGTCTCGATGCGCTGGGAGAACGCGTTCGGCATCGGCGGGGCCGAGTTGACCGGCGGAGTCATCAACGTCGCGGACCGCGAGCCCCCCGCCGATCCGGCGGATCCCTACTGGCCCGACGAGACCTTCGACTCGGTCCGCGGCCGGACCCTGTTCCTGAACCTGAAGAGGAGCTGGTAGCCGGGCCGGGACTTGACCCCGTGCCGGGGGGCGTGAGGGGTGGCGGCCGTGCCGCCGTGTCCGCCGGTCCGGAATGCCGCCGTGAGCTCGGTGGAGGGAATGCGCTCACCCGCGCGTTGGCGCGACGGGCCGCGACGCGAGAGCGCTGCGGATTCCGAATCGGCCCGCTTCGCCGGGCTCGGCGCAATTGCGCTACGCGCGGAGCTGCCGTCCGAAGAACTCGATGGCCTTGCCCCAGGCGTCCTCGGACTGCGCCTCCCGGTAGCGCTCCGGCATGTTGAAGTCCTGGAAGCCGTGCCCCGCGCCGTCGTAGCGGTGGAACTCGCAGGGCACGCCCGCCGCGCCCAGCGCCGCCTCGTAGTCGTCCACGTCTTCCGGTGAAGGCGAGGCGTCGTCGTTGCCGAATATGCCGAGCACCGGGCAGGGGATCCGGGAGGCGTGCTCGATCGGCGCCGGCGCGTCTCCGAAGGGCGCCTTGATGCGCCCGCCGTAGAACACCGCGCAGGCGCGGTAGCGCAAGTCGCCGGCGGCCCCGAGCCAGGCGATGCGCCCGCCCCAGCAGTGGCCGACGATGCCGATGCGCTTCGCGTCGACGCCGCCCGAAGCGGCGAGGAGGTCGAAGGCCGCGCGCAGGTCGGCCAGCGTGCGCTCGTCCCGGAACTCGTCGACCTTGGTCTCCATCGGGGCCTCCGCCGGCCACCAGTGGAACACCCAGGGCATGACGCAGGTGAAGCCGGCGCGCGCGTAGCGTTCCCCCACGTCGAGCTGGAAGGGGTCCTTCTCCAGGCCCGCGTGCGCGTTCGGCAGGTGCTGGGCGATGACCAGCCCGGGGTGGGGCCCGGCTCCGGGCGCGTCGAAGACGAGCACCGGCATGGGGCGGCCTTCGACTTCAACGACCTCGCGTCGGTGCATCGGCAAGTCCTCGGTCCGGGCGTCGGGAATCGGGCGGAATCGTCGGTGGTGGAATCGGCGCCGTCAAGAACATCCGGGGGCCGCCGGTAACGCTGCCGCCTGGTCTCGATGCCGGCCGTCAGGGCGCAGCGCCTCCCTCTGCGCCCGGTGCGCTCGAATGCGCGTTCGCCTCAGGCCGCGACCACCTGCTTCGCGCCGTCCACGCGCAGCACCTGCCCGCTCACGAAGTCGGCCAGCGGCGAGGCGAAGAACTGCACCGCGCGGGCGATCTCGTCGGGGCGGGCATGGCGCACCAGGGAGTCGCCGTCCATCGCGGCCATGTACTCCGGCCGGGTCTGGCCGGTGGCGATGAAGCGCGCGCTCAGGGTTCCGCCCGGCGAGACCATGTTGACGGTGATGCCGTGGGGACGAAGCTGCCGGGCGAGGCAGCGGGTGTAGTGGGTCTGCCCGGCCTTCGCGGCGGCGTAGATGACGCCCTCGTCGGTGCCCTCGAAGCTCACCACCGAGCCGATGTTGACGATGCGCCCGCCGCCGCGCGCGATCATGCCGGGCACCACGCGGCAGCAGCAGAGCACGGTGGAGGTGAGGTTGCGGTCGGTGACCGCGTGGAAGTCCTCGGCGGAGAAGGAGAACGCGTCGTTGCCCGCGGGCTTGCCCCCGGCGGCGGCGATGTCGCCGCCCGCGTTGTTCACCAGCAGGTCGACGGGGCCGAGCTCGCTCTCGATGCGCTCGACCGCCGCGTCCACCGCGGCGGGATCGGAGAGGTCGCCGTATACGGTGATGACCGGGTTGCCCGCCTTCGCGATCCCGTCGGCGACATGGGCGGTGGAGGGCGCCTCGTCGAACTCCTTCGGGGTGGCTTCCGAGCGGCCGTGCACCGCGAGGGAGGCGCCGCACCAGGCGAGGCGCTCCGCGATCGCGCGCCCGAGGCCCCGGGCCGATGCGGTGACCCAGACCACCTTGCCTTTCAGCATTTCGGGATCGGCGTATTGCATTGCGGCTGCTCCTTAACTCACAGTAGTCGCGCTCGAGTGTAGTGGCGCTTGTTCGATGTCGCGAGTGAGGGAGCGGGGTACGCAGGTGGCGGGCGGTACGGGTTCCGCGTGCGCGGGCGGTGTTCGATGAACGCAAACGAGGGCACGCCGCCGGAAGGGTCCACCGCGTGCGGCGGCACGCTTTTCGGCGAGGACGGAGCATCCCCGCCCGGGGTCGCTCCCGAGCTCCGCTCCGTGCTGCACGACGGCGCTCCCGTCAGTCCCGATGCCATCGCCTCGCGCTTCGAGGCGGACGGGTTCTGCTTCCCCATCCCGGTCATCAGCGAAACGGATGCCGCCATCAACCTCAACCGGGTGATCCGGGCGGAGAAGGGGGGAGAGGATCGCCGCCGCCTCCTGCGCAGCAAGGCCCATCTCGCCTACCGCTTCATCGACCGGCTCGCCCGGACCCCGGCCATCCTGGATTGCGTCGAGCGCATACTGGGTCCGGATCTCCTGCTCTGGGGGAGCACCTGCTTCGTCAAGGCGCCCGGCAGCTCGTCCTACGTTTCGTGGCACCAGGATCTGAACTACTGGGGCCTCAACAGCACCGAAGAGGTGAGCGCCTGGCTCGCGCTCTCCGCGTCGACCGAGGCCAACGGCTGCATGCGTTTCGTGCCCGGCTCGCACCTTCGGGGCCCGATCGCGCACCGGGACTCCTTCGAGGAGGACAACCTCCTCAGCCGGGGACAGGAGCTCGAAGTGTCCGTCGACGAGGAGGAGACGGTGTCCGTCGTCCTCGCGCCGGGCGAGATGTCGCTGCACCACGGCCGCCTGTTCCACGCCTCGGGCATGAATCGGGGCAACGACTGGCGGGTGGGACTCGCGCTGCGCTACATCACGCCGTCCACGCGGCAGGTCGTCGGGGTCCGGGACTTCGCGCAACTGGTCCGGGGGGAGGACCGCTTCGGTCACTTCGAGGAGATGCCGAGGCCGGAGAGCGACGACGACTATGCCGCGATGCAGCGCTTCGAGTACGTGGACGGAGTGACCGGCTCCATATTCTTTGCCACCGATCCCCCGTATCGTCCGGACGACCTGGACGATCCCTGTGACGACGAGGACTGGGTGGAGCCGGACATGCCGGAACGGGGAGGCTGAGCCATGGCGGTGCGCGAGATCCTGGAGATCGGCCACCCGGTGCTCGCGGCGCGGGCCGGGGAGATAGACCCCGGCGACATCGCGTCGGCGCGGGTGCAGGGCTACATCGACGATCTCATCGACACCATGCACGCCGCGAACGGCTCCGGCATCGCCGCCAACCAGATCGGCATTCCCCATCGCATATTCATCGCCGAGGTGAAGGGGCGCAATCCGCGCTATCCCTACAAGCCTCCGATCCCGCTGACGGTGCTCGTCAATCCGGTCATCACGCCGCTCTCGGAGGAGACTTTCGAGAACAACGAGGGGTGCCTGTCGGTGCCCGATCTGCGCGGGACGGTCACCCGGCACCTGGAGATCGAAGTGAGCGGCTACGACCGCGGCGGCGCGGCGCGGCGCTTTCCGGTGCGCGGCTACTCCGCCGGCACCTACCAGCACGAGCTCGATCACCTCGACGGCGTGCTCTTCCCCCACCGGGTGAGCGACCCCACCACCTTCAGCTCCTGGAAGGTATTCAAGGAGTTCAAGGAGGAGGCCTTCGCGGCCGAAGTGAAGCAGCTCGTCGCGCGCTGGGGCGCCTGAGCGCGCGCGGCGCCTGCGGGCGCGAAGGCTCAGTCCAGGGTGAGCTCCACCCGGCCCAGCGAGGGGAACTCCGCGACGATGTGCTCGCCCGCGCTCGCCGGGTAGATGCCGTCGGTGGTGACGCCGGTGGTCACGAAGTCGCCGCGCGAGAGGCGGCGCCCGTGCTCCGGCAGCGTGTTCGCGAGCCAGGCCACGACCTCCAGCGGATGCCCGAGCACGTTGCCTCCCGATCCGGTCATGTTCTCCTCGCCGTCGACGAGGAGGCGGGTGGGCTGGGCCGCGAGGTCGATTCCGCGCCAGTCCGGGACCGCCTCGCCGTGGAGCCAGGCCCCGTGGACGGCGTTGTCCGCGGCGAGCGAGCACGGGGTGACCCGGTCGATTCCGGCGAAGTGGACCTCGACCAGCTCGATGGAGGGATAGAGATCGCCGACGTAGGGCGCGACGGACTCCCGGTCATGGCCGCCCTCGCGCGCGGGCACGTCCTCGGCCATCCGGAATCCGATCTCCACCTCGATCAGGCTGGTGCTGTAATCGGCGGCGCGCAGGCTCGCCGGGGCGCGGTGCACCCGCGCGCTCAGCAGGGTCCCGAACACCGGGTGGGGCACCCCGAGCATGCGCTGCGCGGCCGGATTCGTGACCGCCACCTTGTAGCCGGCCCGTTCGCCGCCCCACGCCTCGCAGAGCCGATCCACCAGCGCGGACTGTGCACGGTACGCGGCGGCGAGGTCCGGCGGCATCAGCGCCTCGGGGAGCTTCTCCGCCCGGCGGTGCTCGAGGCGCAGGTCCGACAGAAAGGCGGCGGTGTCGTCGATGCTCATGGGGGCGGGTCTCCGTGGCGGCTCGCATTCGCGCGGGGATTGTAAGGCGAAGCGCCGCGCCCGCGGACTGCCCCCCTTGCCCGGCGAAAATGTACCATCGCATCCACCGGTGAACGGCGCGGGTGGTTCCGGCCATGAGCAACATCCATACGGCAGTCGTTGAACGAGACGGCGAGTGGTACGTCGCCTGGTCTCCGGAAGTCCCCGGAGCCAACGGACAGGGACGTACGAAGGACGAGGCGCGCGCAAGCCTGGCAAGCGCAATCGAGCTCATCCTTGAGGACCGCGGGGAGCGCTAGTACGGCGAGAGCTGCGCCTCCGGGATCTCGATGCCGAAGCCCGGGGCGTCGCTCGCACCGATCTCTCCGTTGACCGGGAGCACCGCGCCCGGCGCCTGCGGGACCCGCTCGAGGGGGACCCCGGGCGCGGAACCGATGCGGTACTCCGCCCGGTGAATGGTGGAGATTCCTGCGCTCGCGTGCTGGCCGAACGCGGTGGTGCCGGCGAGGTGGGGCATCACCGCCAGCCCCGCCGAGTCGGCGATGGCGGCGATGCGGGCGACGGCGGAGAGTCCGCCGCACCACTGGATGTCGGGCTGCAGCACGTCCACCACGCGGCGCGCGGCCGCCCACTGGAAGGGGAAGGGAGAGTACCAGTGCTCGCCGGTGGCGAGGGTCTGGGCGGGCAGGCGCCGGCGCAGCGCCACGTGTCCGTCGAGGTCTTCGGGCAGGAGGCACTCCTCGAGCCAGCCGGGCTGGTAGGGATAGAGGCGCTCGGCGAGGCGCACCGCGTAGTCGACGTCGAGCGACATCCAGCAGTCGATGTACAGATCGGGCTCGTCGCCGATCGTCTCGCGGCACTCCGCGATGAACGCCTCGTTGCGATCGAGGCCCTCCGATCCCGCTTCCGGTCCGTACCCGAGCGTGACCTTGAATGCCTCGAAGCCGAGCTCCATCGCCCAGTCCACGTCGTTGGTGGTCGCGTAGCAGGGCACGCGGCGCGGCGCCCCGCCGAGCAGGCGGTACACCGGCTCCCCCGCGATGCGCCCGCGCAGGTCCCACAGCGCGAGGTCGATCGCGCTCACCGCGCAGGAGGCGATTCCGGCCGAGCCGTAGGGCTTGGTGAGGCGGAACATGAGATCCGCGAGGCGGTCGGTGGCGCGACAGTCCTCGCCGACCAGGGCGGGGCCGAGGTGATCGCGCACCAGGGCCGCGACCGGGCCCGCGAACTGGGTGGCCCCGAGCCCGCTCGTGCCGTTCTCGGCCCGCACCCGCACCCAGAGGTCGCCCCAGGGCATGAGGGAGTTGAAGTCCACCCGGCGCCCGCGGTAGCGCGCGAGCGGGTGGGAGACGTCCTGCCGGCCCTGCCAGGAGGGGCGGCTCGGCGCCGGATGCGCTCCCGCGGGTTCGGGGGGAGAGTAGCGCAGGGCTTCGATCGCGGTGATCTTCATGGGCTGCCGTCGCGCCTCCACGCCGGGACCTTCCCGAGGTCGGGCAGGCTCCGATCCGATATCGCCGCGCGCGCCGCCGCGCCGTCGCGGACTTCCGGGAGGCGCGTGAGAATTCGCTGCCGCCCTCCGGTGATTGCTCCCCCCGGGGAAGCATATCGCCTAAGTCGGCCTTCGTTCCAGAACTCCCGTCCCCGGCCAATGGGGACGGAAGTCCGCCGGCCGCGCTGCCCGTCGGGCCGGCCCGCTGCTCGGGCCGGCCTCGGGGGCACGGCCGGGGTGGCGACGGGGATCAGGCCTCTGCGAAGAGCTCCAGGCGCGGGTCGCCGTTCGGCTTCATCGCCGGGACGACGTGATCCCTCCACACGATGGGTCGCGGCGGCTGGGTGATCCACAGGTAGGCGCCGCTCGAGTCCATCTCCTTCTGCAGCTCCACCAGGAGCCGGTGGCGCTTCGCGTCGTCGGTCTCCGCCATCGACGCGAAGTGCAGCCTCTCGAACTCCTTGCTGTCGTACCACTGCCAGTTCCAGATTCCGGCCTGCTCCGGAAGCAGCCACTGGGTGGTCCAGTTGAGGTCGGGCGGCGCGAGCCAGCGGTGGAACTGGATCTCCAGCCCCTCCTTGCCCTTGGTCTCGGGGAGCGACCAGTAGGTTCCGCCCTCGTGGGTGGCGATCTCGAGGTTCAGGCCGACCTCGGCGAGGTTGGCCTGGACGATCTGGCCCGCGGTCACGAAGTCGGTGTCGGCGAGGGTATCGAGCACGAGGTCGAGGCTGCCGACGCCCGCTTCCGCGAGCAGCGCCCGCGCGCCTTCCACGTCGCGCGGGGGCGGGGGCTCGTCGATGTACCCGAGCAGCCCCTTGCCGGCCGGGCCGTGGGCGCGCTCGGCGACGCCGAAGTAGGCCCCTTCGAGGATCGCCTCGACGTCGATCGCCTTGAGGATGGCCTGCCGGACCCGGATGTCGGAGAGCTTCGGGTGCGCCATGTTCATGCCCAGCCAGACGTTGTCCGGGCTCGACTTGAGCTTCATCTTCAGGCCCTCCGGCATGTTCTCCATGAGGTGGGGCACGATGCTCAGGCTGACCCGGGCGACGTCGAGCTGACCGGCCTGGATGGCGTTCTCCGCCGCCTTTGAGTCCGTGATGGGGTAGAACTCGACCCGCTTGAAGTGGGGCTGCGGTCCCTGCCAGCCGGAGTGGGCTTCGAGCACGATGAGCTGGCTCGGGACGTGCTCCACCATCCGGTAGGGCCCGCCCTGGGCCGGCGGCTCGAGCGAGTAGGTGCCTCCCGCGTCCTCCACCGCCTTCTTGCAGACGATGGAGCCGGTCGCGTAGGGCAGCACGAACCACCACACGGCGGAGAAGGGCTCGTTGAAGACGATGGTGCCGTTGTAGCGATCGTGGGCGTCGACGTGGCTGAGGAGCGCCCAGTTCCCGCCGTTGGGGGCGGCGAGCTCGGTGTCGAGGTAGCGCTCGAAGGAGAACTTGACGTCCTCCGCCGTCAGCTCGCCGTAGCCGTCGCTCCACTCGAAGCCGGGGCGGACCTTGAAGTTGATGGTCTTCGCGTCGACCGCCTCGATCGACTCCGCGCAGTAGAGCTCCCATTCCCACTTGTCGCCGGGCTTGAAGTTGATGAGCTTCGGAAGCGTCGCGTCCATGGTCCAGAGGTCGGCGGTGTTCTGCCAGAAGCCCGGATCGAGGTTCACGATGTCGGTGGGCGTGCGCACGCGCAGCGTGTCTCCGTGTCCGCTCGCGAGCACGGCGGGGCCGGTGCCCGACGCGGCGAGGGCCGCCGCGGTGGTGCCCAGGAAGCGGCGACGGGAGATCGGAGCGAATCTGTTCAATGTTCTTTCTCCTCCAGGGAAAGGCGGCGCAAGGGTATCCCAACGATTCGGGAGAGTGAAAGCGAGGCGGTGGCCTCCAGCGGCGTCGCGGGACGCGGTGGCGCCGCTTCGGGCCCGGGGTGACGCATCGCGGATGACGGGTCCCGCCCGATACGCCGTCCGGCGTCGTTCCCTTCATGCGCGGGAGTCCATGGCGCCGGCGCCGGGCGCCGAAGCGCCTTGGCGGCGGCGGGGGTGCGATAGACTGGCGCGCCGCGTCCTGCGACTTCGCGCCGGGGCGCCTCGACCCGAAGGGAAGGCCGGCAAAGCCCATGTGGCTCTACCTGTGCAAGCGCGTCGTGCTCGGAGCGGTCATCGTCGTGGTCGCGGTGTCGCTGCTCTACAGCATGATCCATCTCGTGCCCGGCGACCCGGTGAAGATCGTGCTCGGGCCGCGGGCGAGTCCCGAGCTCCAGGCCGCCATCCACGAGAAGCTCGGGCTGAACGATCCCCTGCCGGTGCAGATTCTGAACTTCCTCGGCAACGTCGCGACCGGCGACCTCGGCGTAGACGTGTTCAAGAACCGGCCCGTTGCGGACATCGTGCTCGAGCAGTTGCCGCACACCGTGGTGCTGGTGGTGACCGGCATCGGCTGGGCGATGCTGCTCGGCATTCCGCTCGGCTGCGCGTCGGCCATCCACCGCAACAGCGTGCTCGACCGCATCGCGGGGGTGCTGTCGGTGAGCTGCATCGCCATCCCTTCCTTCGTGGTCGCGATCTACGCGGTGATGCTCTTCGCGGTGACGCTCAAGTGGCTGCCCGCAATCGGAGCGGGGGAGCGGGGCAACCTCGCCAGCCAGGCCTGGCACCTGGTGCTCCCCGCCTTCGCGGTGGGGCTGAGCTGGGTCGGCTACCTCGCGCGGCTGGTGCGCGCCTCGATGCTCGAGATCCTCGGCGAGGCCCACGTGCGCACCGCCCGGGCCTTCGGGCTGCCCGAGCGCACCATCGTGCTCAAGTACGTGCTGCGCCTCGCGATCCTGCCGACGATCACCCTGCTCGGGATGGGGATCGGGATCCTCATTTCCAGCGCGGTCTTCGCGGAGATCGTGTTCGCCCGGCCCGGGGTGGGACGGCTCATCTTCGACGCCGTGAGCACCCGCAACTACCCGGTGGTGATGGGGGCGGTGCTGATCACCACCGTGCTCTTCGTGGTCAGCACCACCCTGAGCGACCTGATCAACGCGCTCGTCGACCCGCGCCTGCGCAGCGAGGAGTGAGGGAGTGGCGGTGACGACGACGGCGGCGGCGACGCCTGCGCTCGAGAATCTCGGCGCGTGGACCGCGTTCCGGCGCTCGATCGGGCGGGTGGTGCGCGAGCCCCTCGGCGCGCTCGGGCTCTTCATGGTGGTGCTGATCGTGGGCAGCGCGATCGGGGCGGACTGGCTCGCCCCCTTCGATCCCAACAAGATCGACATCCGGGCCAAGCTCGAGCCCCCGAGCGTCGAGCACCTGCTCGGCACCGATCAACTCGGCCGCGACATCTTCTCGCGAGTCCTCGTCGGCGGGCAGATCGCGCTCAAGGTCTCGCTGGTCGCGATCGGGGCGGCGCTCGCGGTGGGACTCGTGCTGGGCCTCATCGCCGGCTTCGGCCCGCGCTGGCTCGACCACGGCCTGGTCCTGCTCTTCGACACCGTGCGCTCCTTCCCGACGGTGATGTTCGCGCTCGCGCTGATCACGCTGCTCGGGCCGAGCCTGGAGACGGTGGTGGTCGTCGTGGTGGTCACGCAGATCCCGATCTACGCGCGCATGGTGCGCACCCAGACCCTGGCGCTGCGCAGCGCCGAGTTCATCATGGCCGAACGGGTGATGGGAGCGGGCTTCTTCCGGATCCTGGCCGTGCACATCCTGCCGAACGTGATCGGCCCCCTGCTCATCCTCGCGAGCATGGACATTCCCTTCGTGATCACCATCGAGGCGGGCCTCTCCTTTCTCGGCATGGGAGTGAGGCCCCCGACCCCGAGCTGGGGCACCATCCTCAACGACGGCTACTCCTTTCTCTACAACACCCCCTGGCCGGCGATTGCGGGGGGCCTGCCGGTCATCATCACCACGCTGGGCTTCACCTTCCTCGGCGAGAGCCTGCGCGACGTCTTCGACCCGAAGCTCCGGAAAGACGTGTGAGCCCGGCCGGCGGCATGCGAAGGGGAGCGAAAGGCGCGGTGCTCGAGGTGCGGGCCCTGAGCGTCGAGTTCTCCACCGCGCGCGGGCCGCTGAAGGCGCTGCGCAACGTGGACCTCGACGTGCCGGCGGGGTCGGTGGTGGGGGTGGTGGGCGAGAGCGGCTCGGGCAAGTCGACGCTCGCGGGCGCGGTGATGCGCCTCCTCGCCGAGAACACCCGGATCACCGCCGGCGAGGTGCGCTTCGAGGGGAGGGACCTGCTGCGCGCGTCGAACGCGGAGATGCGCGCCATCCGCGGCGAGCGGATCTCGATGGTGTTCCAGGACCCCATGACCTCGCTCAACCCGGTGCTCAGCATCGGCACCCAGATGGTGGACATCCAGTACCGCCGGGACCGGAGCCGGGAGGAGAAGAACGCCCGCGCGGTGGAGATGCTGCGGCGGGTCGGGATCCCGGACGCGGAGCGGCGCATGGCCCACTATCCCCACCAGTTCTCGGGGGGGATGCGCCAGCGGGTAGCGATCGCGATGGCGCTCGAGACCGAGCCCGCGCTGCTGATCGCGGACGAGCCGACCACCGCCCTCGACGCGACGCTGGAAGTGCAGATCATCCACCGGCTGAAGGACCTGCAGCGGAGCGAGGGCTGCGCGATCCTGTTCATCTCCCATCACCTCGGGGTGATCGCGGAGCTCTGCGACTACGTGGTCGTGATGTACGGCGGCGAGGTGGTGGAGCGGGGCACGGTGCGCGACATCTTCCACCGTCCGGGCCACCCCTACACCGAGAAGCTGCTGGAGTGCGACCCCGCCCGGATCGCGGACCGCAGCCGCGACCTGCCGACGATCCCGGGGGACGTCCCCGACCTGGTGGCGCTGCCGCGGGGCTGCGTATTCGCGCCGCGCTGCGCGAAGGCGGTCGACGTGTGCGGCCGCGACGCGCCGCCCGACGTGTGGCTCGAGGAAGGGCATGAGGCGAAGTGCCACCTGGCGGCGAAGGCCGGGGGTGGAGCGGCAAGCGGCTTCGAAGGCGGCGCCGCGAGCGGAGCGGGTCCCCGAGCGGGGGCCGGAGCGGCAAGCGGGACCGCGGCCGAAAGCGGAGCCGGAGAAGGAGCCGGGGCGGGAACGAGGACCGCGTCCGGAGGCGCGCCGGCGTGAGCGCGATCCTGGAAGTGGAGGGGGTCCGGGTCCGCTATCGCGTCAAGCCGGCGTTGCGGGCGCTGCTCGAAGGCGGCTCGGAGGCCTTCATCGACGCGGTCGCCGGCGTCTCCCTGACGATCGGGGAGGGCGAGACCTTCGGCCTGGTGGGGGAGAGCGGGTCGGGCAAGACGACGCTCGCCCGGAGCATCATGGGGCTGCTGCGGCCTCGCGAGGGCAGCATCCGATTCCGGGGCCGGGAGCTCGTCGGCATCGGGCCGCGCGCGCTCAAGGCCTTCCGGCGCGAGGTGGGGGCGATGTTCCAGGACCCGGTCGGGTCCCTGAGCCCGCGGCTCACGGTGCGCTCGCTGCTCTCCGAGCCCTTCCGGATCCACGGGCTCCGGGAGCGCGACCTGCAGGGCGAGGTGCGCCGCCTGCTGCGCATGGTGGGGCTGAGCGACGAGTTCGCGAGCCGCTATCCCCACCAGCTCAGCGGGGGGCAGGCGCGGCGGATCGGGGTGGCGCGGGCGCTCGCCCTCGGGCCGAAGCTGGTGATCGCCGACGAGCCGACCGCCGGTCTCGACGTCTCGGTGCAGGGCGAGGTGCTGAACCTGCTGCACCGCCTCCAGCAGGAGCTCGGCATCAGCATCCTCGCGATCAGCCACAACCTGAACGTGGTGCGCCACATCACCGATCGCCTCGGGGTGATGTACCTGGGCCGTCTCGTCGAGCAGGGGCCCACCGACGCGATTTTCGAAGAGCCGCGGCATCCCTACACGCTGGCGCTGCTCTCGGCCAACCCGCATCCCGACCCCGACGCGGTCGCGGACCGGCTCGAGCTGTCGGGCGAGATCCCGAGCCCGATGGAGCGCCCGTCGGGCTGCGAGTTCCATCCCCGCTGCCCCTTCGTGCAGGCGCGCTGCCGCGAGTCGCATCCCGGCATCGAGGGCATGGAGCGCGGGCACGCCTTCCGGTGCTTCTACCCGGTCGGAGGCTGAGCCCGGCCGCGTTGTCGATCCCGGGAGGATCGCAGGACGCCCTCATGGCTCGAGAACTTCCGGCTTGAGGTGGCGGTGAAACATTGCGGATAGAATCTCAGGTCGACGAGCTGCCGGAGAATCGCCATGGCATCGCTTGACGCGCGCACGACCGAGACCATGGGCGCGGTCCGGGCCTTCGTGCCCGAGTCGCGCGAAGACGTCGGCCCGGCGGCGATCGAGGCCTACCGGCGGGACGGGGTGATCTGCCTGCGCGGCGCGATGGGGGACGACTGGCTCTCCGTCATCGCGGATGCCATCGATCTGTTCCGGCCCGAGCAGGTCGAGGGCGACGAGCGCAACGTGATCATCCGGGGCGACGGCGACGACGGCGCCTTCCAGTACTCCACGATGATGTGGAGGCACAACCCGCTCTTCCGCCGGGTGGTCTTCGAATCGCACGCCCCCGATCTCTTCGGCAGCGTGCTCGAGACGCGCCGGCTCAACTTCTTCTACGACTTCCTCCTCATCAAGCATCCGGGCTGCCGCAGCGCCTCGACGCCGTGGCACCAGGACATGTCCTACTACGCGCTCCACGGCACCCAGATCATCAACTGCTGGATCGCGCTCGACGACATTCCGGTCGACACCGCCCTGCGATTCATCCGGGGTTCGCACCGGTCGGGCGAGGTCTTCCGGTCGGTTCACTTCGACCCCGACCGGGCCTACGAAGGGCCGATGGAGGAGCGGCGCCTGCCGCCCGACTTCGACCGCGACGGCGAGGCCGACATCGTGACCTGCGCCATGGACCGGGGCGACGCGCTGGTCTGGAATGCGCGCACCTTCCATTCCGCGCCGGGCAACCACCTCGACCGCCGCCGCGCGGCGCTCTCGCTCAACTTCACGGGCGACGACGTGACCTACTTCGACATGCCGGGCGAATCGGACCCGCCGGATCGGGGCGAGGGCCTGGTGGAAGGAGGTCCCATCACCTGCGAGAGCTTCCCCCTGCTGCGTCCCGGGTAGGCCGGGTCGCCCGGCAGTCGGGGGCGACCGGGATCACGCTCCTGGTAGCAGCGGTGGCCTAACGGACTTCGATCAGTGTCTTCACGGCGTCCGAGGCAACGACGGCGCCGGAATCCCGGTATGCCTCGTGATTCGCTTCGATGTCGTCGGGCGCGTAGACGTAGTTGACCATGATCCCGTAGGAGCGGCGCAAACCCTCCGCGCCGGGGTTGGCCAGCCAGTTGAGCCGTTCCAGGCGCGCGCCGTTGGCGAGGTGGAAGTGCGCCACCCGGTCGCGTGCCCGGCGGCCGCGCTTCTCTTCCAGCAGATAGTGCGCGCAGAGCCGAAAGATTGGCGGTCGGAGCGCATCCAGCAGAGTCTGGTCTTCGCTCCCGGCGGCATGGCGATCGAGAGCGGTGCGGAAATCGGCGTCGTCGACCTGCATCGCGGCCGCAAGCAACCTCCGCTCGCTGTCGCGGAGCGGCGCTTCGCCCGCGTCGAGGTGACGGTCGAGCCAGGCTCGGAAGCCCGGAACCGGCGAGAGCGTGGCGAAAGTCCTGATGTTCGGCAGGTCGCGAGCGATGTCGTCCACCACCCGCTTGATGAGGAACTCGCCGAAGCTGACGCCGGCGAGCCCGCGCTGCGCGTTCGAGATGGAGTAGAAGACGGCGGTGTCCGCGGCCATCGGATCTTCCGCCGGCGCGTCCTCGTCGAGCAGCGCCTCGATGTTGTCGGCCATGCCGTTGACCAGCGCCACCTCGATGAAGATCAGCGGCTCGTCGGGCATGCGCGGGTGGAAGAACGCGTAGCAGCGGCGGTCGGAGTCCAGGCGGTTCTTGAGATCGTCCCAGGAGCGGATCTCGTGGACCGCTTCGTAGGCGATGAGCTTCTCCAGGAGGTGGGCGGGCGCTTCCCAGGTCATGCGGCGGAGCTCCAGGAAGCCGATGTCGAACCATGAGACCAGCAGGTCCTTGAGATCGCGCTCCACCCCCGCGAGGCCACGGTCGCGCGCGCCGAGCCGCATCAGGTCGGCCCGCATGTCGACCAGGAACTTCACACCCTCGGGCAACGCGTTGAACTGCGTGAAGAGCCGCACGCGCGGCGCCACCAGCGCCCGGCGCATCTCATTTTCGGCCGCGTCCAGAGCTTCCCCTTCCTCGGCCTCCACCACCGCCGCGGCGAGGCGCCGCACCGCACCCTGATCGATGCCGTAGTCGCTTGCCAGCAGGCGCAGGAAGCGCTCGCGGCCGGCCTCGCTCAAGAGTCCGTAGCTGTGCCCCAGCTCCGCCGCCCGCCTCCGCGCGGACACCTCGCCCCCGCGCCCCGCGAGGCAGGACTCGATCTGCTTCCGCACCCGTTCCAGATCGCCCTCCGGCAGGTCCGGCGCAAGGTCCTGGATCGAATTAACGGGACGCTTGCGGGTCGTGCGGCGCCACGCCTGCATCAGGCGCCGGAGCGCACGCTCGAAGTGACTGCCGCTTGTGTCAGCGGGCATGGCGCGTACCTGCTACCGGTCGGGGCTCCGGGTGTTCAATCCAGGCTGTTATCGACAGCCCCCAAGGTTGGGCGGCAGCCGACCAACTTGCAACCCGCCACCCTGAAACTCCACATAACTCGTTGTTTATGCAGAGTTTAGCCCGCATTCTCCTGACCACACCCGGTTCCGAGCCAGACCCACTCTGAATGTCGTGCTCCCTTAAGGACCACGCACCCGCCAAGTCAGGCTCACCTCGCCCTCCCGCGCACGCCATCCCCAACTGCGTCCACCGACGCATCCCACCCGAGGCACCGGCACGTCCGCGTCCCGGACTGCGAGTCCCCAGTCCCCGCCCCTGATTCTCATGGCCACCTCGCCCAGCCACTGCTCAGCCCGCGATTCCGAACCAAACCGCCTTACTGGAGTCGGAGGCGTGCCACAACACAGGGACCTCAAACCGCCAAATGATACCTCCCTTTATTCGAATCCAGTTAATCATTTTGTGTATTGATCTTAGTTTCCACTTATGCCTCAATGCTCACTATCAGGTCTCTGAATTCAGTGGACCACGGGCACGCACTGACAACCATGCGACATTGGTTCCTGCCCATCATGGGGGCGCAGTCGCCCACCACCCGACACCGGAGCTCTCCACCGGCTCAGGTGCCGCCAAGGTCAGCCCTGCGGTCACGTCCAAGGGGAAGTGACGACCATAGCCTCACGACTCCCAACGTACCGTGCACACCCAGAAGAACGGGCGAGTCGGTGAGCGAACCTCCACTCAAGTCGAAAGACTGGACTGGCCGACCGTCCCCGACGCCCGGCAGTTGCCCCAAGAGGCATGGGGAGCGCTACGCTTCGCTGCAGGCCATGGGCTCCAGTAGGGACAACTGGCAACGCGAGCTAGGTATCAGGGTTTACCCGATTCCACTTCCTCTGGTTGTCCCTCAGATGGAATTGCGTCACCCGCGGCTGAAAAATCCTCACGAACTTCGAGAGGAGCTATTGAAAATACAGTTGGATAGGAGATCGACGTGCATGCTGCCATCTGAACCAATGGTGGTTGCGGAATACTGCCATCGGATACAGACAGGACAGCGTGCACGCGATGAGTCTGTTGGAAAAATGGTTGGAGCGCAACGCCGTCATCGGCAATCGAGCCAGAGTTCATGCGCTGGTGCGAGTGGTCGGCGCACTGCTCGACGGGGGCAAGCTCGCCCAGACTCACGTTGGCCGACACCGCGGGGGAGGCGTTCGTGAAGCACCACATCAAGGCTGTGGATCGACTGCTGGGAATTCCTCTCCTGCACCCGGAACGACACACGATCTACGCGGCGTTGGCGAAGACCGTGCTCGAATGTATTGAGCGTTCTGTGATTCTCGTCGACTAGGCCGACCGCGTGCTCACGCACAATCAGCTCATCCCGAAAGCGGTGGTGTCGGTAAAGGGGCGCGTGGTTTCAATCTACGAAGAAGCCCATCCCATGCACCGCTACAACAGCGCCAAGACTAACAGGTGTTTTCTGAGGCGGTTGGGCTCGGTGCTGCCCGAGCGGTGTCACCCCATCGTGGTCACCGACTCGGAATTCCGTGGTCCGCGGTTTCGTGATGTGGAAGCCATTGGATGGGACTGGGTCGGACGTGTCCGCAATCAAGTCAGTCTCTTTGAAACCAGAAACGGGACGGTAGTGCTTCTCCGTTGCCTGGTGGCAGCTCCATCCTGGACGTACCTGCCTGCCGAGTTGCCTCAACACCGGAGGCGTTGGTTCACTCATGGCGGGGCTACCACCCGACCGAAAATCGCTCACGCCCCCGAATGCACTCGAACCGCTCCACCATACCGCCAATCGTGGGAATGGCCGTCGCCATGACTAGTAGGCCAATCCCTGGCATGACCAGCAAGCAGTCTGCGAGTCTCGACTATCTCGGGCTCCGAACGCAAGACCCAGGACGACGTGCACACGAATGCACCTAATGCCCCCTGGACTCACAGCACTTTATGAAGGAAAGACAAATGTCGACTACTAATCAATGGAACCTCCGTGCCGTAAGAGCAGAGGAGGCCTTCGACCTCCTACCAAAACTCCCTGGCTCGAACATTGTCGCCTGGCATGATATCCAGGTCGCGCACATCGACACTGGAGTACGACGACACCCGGCATTCGGACCATGGTCAGAGGGCGAGAGTGACACGCTACTGCTAGAAGACGGAGAAAACTACAAGGAGAAGGGAGAGCTGCCACTCGACCCAATGAACTACAAGAAGCAGTTTGGAGAGTTAAGGAAGGTCTGATCTATTGATGCTGAGAGCGGATTGTCCTCGGGAGTCGCTCTGACTCTACGCTGCCAAGGCTTTTTTCGGGGTCGATTGTGTCAGCAACCCCGGTTTCTCTCGATTTCCTGCGGCTACACGAGCAACGGA
>JAJEAD010000089.1 GCA_022824305.1 Gammaproteobacteria bacterium
GCCTGGCGCAATACATCGAATATATTTTATGGCACTACATCAGGCAGTACGACGAAATATCAGTGAGTTACGTGCGAAAATCGGTGAAATCGGGCCAAATCTTCGCCCAATCGCGGCCTGTGGTGGTAAACATGGGTTAACTAAGCACGTTTTCTCATGTAAATGATCGCTTCTCCGGTCTCCCGGATTCTCCTTGTGGTGCCTGGTCGCCTTTGCGGACCGATTTCGGGTTGGTCTTCGAGCCGCGGTGTCGTGCGGCCCGCCGGGTGCGGGCTGCGGGCGCCGAGCCTCGTTTCCGGCCCGGAACGTGAAGAGACCGGCAGCGTGTCGCCCGGGCGCGCGAGGGGCTGAATTGCGCCTGCCGCTCCCTGCCCCGGCCAGCGCCCGGCGGTGGCGTCGAGGATGCGCGTCAGGCTCCCGACGAGGCGAGGATGGCGAGGGCGGGGGCAAGGACCCAGAGGATGACGGACACCAGCAACGTGACTCCGGGACGCAGCAGCCGGCTGCGCAGGTAGTAGCCGAGGTGGGCGGCATCGAAATCGCCGAGCGTCTCCAGCACGTTGCACAGCGCCTGCACCAGGGCGAAGGCCGCGAAGGCCGTCGCGACGATGCGAAAGCCGGCCAGAGCCAGCACCTCGGCGCTCATCCCGGACTCCCCGATTCCGAATCCGGCGGCGCCCGCTACTCGAGGGCGATGCGGTCTTCGATATCCAGGCTGACGTCGAGCTCGGGGATGGAGAGGCGCACGGTGGCGTGGAGCTTTTCGTCGCCCTTCAGGGCGCCGCTGTCCACGCCCTCGCGCACCGCCCGCTCGATCTCTCGCTGAGACGAGATCCCGACCTTCTTCAGGAACTTGCGGACCTGCAGGTTGAAGGTGTCCTCATTCATGGTCAGGGGCCCTCTAGTGAATGCTGCCCAGGCGTTCCCGTGTCCAGCGCCCGCCGGGCCGCAGCGAGGCGCGTTCGGCGAGCAGGCTTCGGGCGAGATCGCGCCGTCCGTCCCGGATGGCGGCGTCGATGAGAATCTGGTGAAAGACGTCCTGTTGGGCGTGGCTGCCTCCCAGCGGGGAGAGCGCGTGCCGGAGCGGGAAGAGCAGATCGGCGCATCTCCCGAACTCACCCTTCGCATGCGCGAGCAGGGCCTGCGCGACGGGAAGGCCGAGCGAGGCGGTGACCGCCGACGCGTCGGGGACTTCTTCTCTCGAGAAGGCCTCGAGGGACTCGAGGTAGCGCGCGGCGGCGTCGAATCGTCCGGCTCCGGTCAGGGACATCATGAAGTGCAGGTCGGTGAAGGGAAGGACGTGATCGCCGATGCGCGATTCGGCGAGTTCCGCGAGCTCCTCCCAGCGCCTGCCGACATCCCTTCCGAGCAGGGTGAGGCGCATCAGCAGCGAGGCCGCATTCTGAACGTCCAGGTAGAAGCCCAGGTCATCGATGCGCACCTGCTGCTCGTAGATGTCGAACACCCGATCGTCGTCCCCTTCTTCGAGCGCGAAGAGCGAGGCATGCCACCAGACATGATCCTTGAACGGGTTGCGGTCCGCCCACGCGTCGAAGGGCCGGTTCAGCCACTCGCATCCCTCTTCGTGGCGGCACTGCATCTCCATCACGTGCGCTACCGCGTGCAGCGCCCACAGGTCGTTCGGGTTCAGCCTCTGGGCGCGGCGTCCGAACTCCTCGGCCTGCACGTAGTCTCCGCACTCCTCGAGCCCGAAGGCGAACATGCCGAGCACCGCCCCGTATCCCGGGGTGCTCTCGTCGATTCGGCCGAGCACCGCCGCCGGAGCGTTGCGCAAGGCCTCCCGGTTTCCGAGCCAGAAGCTCATCCCGTGATGCAGGCGCAGCGCCAGCAGGTCCGTCGGGGTTGCGATAAAAATGCTCTCCCAGAGCCGGCAGGCATCCCCGATGCGCCCCTCCCGCCAATGATCGAGGGCGGCGATGTGCGCCCGCTCCCGCGCGTTCGCGTGCTGCGCCAGCGCGTGCAGCCGCTCGAGCACCGGGTCGACCTTGGGGAAGATGTGCCGGGAGCCGAACTGCATGAGGAGGCAGGCGCGGAAGCACAGGCCCATCACGAAATCGGGGTCGAAATCGAGGGACGCCTTGACCTGGTCCGCGGTCGAGAGACGGAATTCGAAGAAGGCGACCAGCGCGTCGTCGAATGCGGCGACCGCACGCGGGTCCTGCGTGGTGCAGGAGAGACCCCGGGCGTCGCGGGACATGTGCTCGCGCCTCTTCTCAGGCCGCATGCGCGCGCCGCGCACTCGTCTCCGGGAGATGGGCGCCCCGGGTCTGCGGCAGCTTGCGATCGAGGATTGCGCTCGCGACGAGGTTGCGCAGAACCTGCGCGGTGCCTCCGCCAATCGTGAACATGCGGGCGTCGCGCATCATCCGCTCGAGCGGGAGGTCGCGGCCGTAACCCTCCGCCCCGAACACCTGGAGCGCGTCGCTGGTGACCTTCTGGGCGCACTCGGAAGCGAAGATCTTCGCCTGCGCCGCCGCCAGCCGGTCCGGGAAGCCGGCGCCCGCGCTGGCCGCCGCGTGGTGGATCATGAGGCGCGCGGCACGGAGCGTGGTCGACATGTCGGCGAGCATCCACTGCAGGCCCTGGAACTCGTAGATGGGGCGTCCGAACTGCTCGCGTGTCTTGACCCGTTCGAGCGCGAGTTCGTAGGCGCCCTGGCCGAGCCCGAGCGCCACCGTGGCGGCGCCGACGCGCTGACTGTTGTAGGCGTCCATGAGACGGGCGAAGCCCCGCCGCAGTCCCTCCGGGGGCAGCAACATCATGTCCGCCGGCACTTCGAGGTCTTCGAGCAGAATCTCCGTTTCGGGGATGCCGCGCAGGCCCATCGCCAGGGAGCGCCGGCCCACCACGAGCCCCTCGCTCTCCCCGCGGACGGCGAGAAAGGCCCCGATGCCCTGCTCGCGTCCCCGCTCGTCGAAGGTCCGGGCGAAGATCACGTGCAGCCTCGATACGCCGCCGCCGGTAATCCAGTGCTTCCGGCCGTTCAGCACGTAGGTCTCGCCCCGCTTGTCGGCGCGGGTGCGCATGTCGGTGGCGGCGCTGCCCGCTTCCGGTTCGGTGATGCAGATGGCGGGCTTGTCGCCACCGAGCACGAGGTCCGCCCCGAGGCGTTTCTGCTTCCCGGTGCCGTAGTGCATGACCGCGGAGATGCCGCCCATGTTCGCTTCGACCACGATGCGCGCGGTCACTCCGCAGACCTTGGCCATTTCCTCGACGACCAGAACGGTGTCCAGGAAGGAGAGGCCGCGGCCTCCGAGGGCCACGGGAATCGTCATTCCCATGAACCCCGCATCGCGCAGATCCTCGACGTTGTCGAAGGGATACTGCTCCGATTCGTCCACCCGCGCCGCGCGTCCGGCGATGTGCGAGCGGGCCAGCTCGGCGGCCTGCGCCCGCAGCGTCCGTTGGTCGGAGCTCAACTCGAACATGGTCCCGGCTTCGCCGCATTCATTCGCACTATCTTACCTCCCCTCCCGTCTCCTGCCTGCCCTTCGTCCCCCGGCCGTCGCCCCCACCGGCGGACATCCCGGGGCGGCGCAAGCGCTGCGTGCGCTGCGCTCGGGGTGTTGCGGGGGCGGGGACCTCACCCACGGGGTCGTCTCGAGGTCCGCGGGGCGTCCCGGGCGCAGCTCGGGGAGGAGGCCACGCCCACGTGGCGGGCTCAGAGCCGGGCGCTCGGGCGTGCGTTCACGCTCTCGTACCAGCGACGGGCGTGGACGGCCTGCTCGGGCAGGCGCTTCTTGACCCATCCCGCGAAATCGACGCTGACGAGCGCGGTGATGTCGGCGATGGAAAAGCGCTCGCCGGCCACGAAGGGGCGATCCGCCAGGATCGAATCGAGCTCCTCGAAGTAGAGATCGATGCGACGCAGGCCGCGCTCGGCGAGCTCGGGTATCTGCTCGAATCCGGCCGCGCCCGTGAGCGCGCGCCCCCTGAAGCCCCTGGCCCGATTGCGCAGGGCCTCGCCCACCGCCATCATTCCTTGCGTCTCCATGCGCCACTCCATCTCGGCGATGCGCGCCTTCTCGAGCGGCGTCTCCCCGAGCAGCGCGGGCCGGGCCTGGAACGATTCCAGGTAGGCGCAGATTCCGGCGGTGTTGGTGATGCGGCGTCCGTCGTCCAGCTCCAGCACGGGGACCGTGCGGTGAGGGTTGATCGTGGCGAAGGCGTCGCCGTGCTGCTCGTGGGCGCGCAGGTCGACCTCGACGGTGGGAATCTCCATTCCTTTCTCGGCGATGAAGATGCGCACGCGGCGGGGGCTGGGAGCGGGAGCGCAGTCGTAGAACTTCATGCTTCGGGTTCCCTCGCGGCGGGGCATTCGTCAGCGCCGGAGCGCGCGGGCCGGGTCATCAATGGACCCCCGCATTCGACTCCGAACCGGTCGATGATGCCCTATCGCCGCGCATCCTGCTCGAGCGGGCTCCGCGAATGGCAGCGAGCCGGATCGGCATCGGCGGCGCCGGCCCCGGCCCCGTTCCGCGAGTACCACTGAGCGACGGCGGAGTCCCCGTCGCGAGGCGCTATGCCCTGCATCACCGCGTCCGAGAGCCCGGCCGACTTGCGCACGAAGGAGAGCGGGCCGTCCCAGTCGAAGTTGCGATAGACGGCGGCGAGGTGGGCAAAGGGCGGTGACTGCGCAAAGAGCTGGAAAGTGAGGCGGTGTCCCGCGTAGTCCGAGTTCAGCAGGTCGCGGGCGAAGGCGAGCAGCTTGCGGCGATCTTCCGCCACCCAGTCCTCGTTGATTGTGTAGTACTTCTCCATCCAGGGCCGGGTCTCGGGCGACTCGAAGGAGGCGACGTTCGGGGTCACGCAGATTTGACCGCCGCAGAGCTCCCGCGCGATGTGCATCATCGCCGGGAGGTTGGACATGGCGTGCACCCGGCCGGTGTAGAGCAGGGACTGGTTGGGCATCATGAGGTTTCCCGGCGACCGCTCCGCCAGCGCGATGGCGGCGCTCAGATGGGCGTTGATGCCCTCGCGCCACACGGCCAGGGTCGAGAGCTTCTCCTGCACCGCCGGCTGCTTCTCCAGTCCGGTCTGGCGGGCGTTGAAGAGCGCCGCGCCGATCATCATGTCCGCGGTCTTGAGGGTGCGCTGCACGAAGGAGAACGCCGAGTAGCGGTGGAGGGTGGCCCGGATGAAGGCCGCGGCCCGGGTGTGCCGGTAGAAGAGCACGTTCTCCCAGGGAACGAGCACGTTGTCGAAGATGACGAGGGAGTCGACCTCGTCGAAGCGGTTCGCGAGCGGGTAGTCGCGGTGGTCGGCGCGCGGGCAGCCTCCGCGCGCGCCCGCAAAGCCCGAGCGGCAGATGAACTTGAGCCCGGCCGACCCCAGGTCGCAGATGAAGCCCACGGCGTAGTCCGAGAGCGCCTGGTTGCCCCAGTTCGCGATGGTCGGCTTGGTGAAGGCCTGGTTGGCGTAGGCGGCGGCGGTCTCGTACTTCGCGCCGCGCACCACGATGCCGGCGTCCGTTTCCTTCACCACGTGCAGCAGCATGTCGGGGTCCTGCTCCTGGGGTGGCTTGGAGCGGTCGCCCTTGGGATCGGTGTTCGCCGAGACGTGGAAGGGATCCCTCCCCAGCACCAGGTCGATGTGCCGTTCGATGTTCTCCGCGAAGCGGGGGTCGATCTCGCTGAGCACGTCCCGGCCGTCGAAGAGCGACCACATTTCGCCGACCGTCTCGTCTCCGACCCGGGTCACGATCCCACCGACCTCTTCGCACACGGCATCGGTGGCGCGGCGCTTGGCCCACCAGTCGTCCTGAGTGCGGGGGAGGGCGTTGCCGATGGCGTTGCGCTCTCCGTCCTCCTCCACCGTCATGATGTCGCGCGTCGCCGGCTCGTGCTGCATGTCGTAGATGCGCGCCCGGATGTCCACGAGAGGCTTGAACATCGGGTGCGTGGTGACGTCATCGACCCGGACACCGTCCATGTAGACCTCGCGACCGTCACGTAGCGACTCGCGATACTCTTCTCCCGTCCTGATCATCGTTGGCTGCTCCTCGCATGCACGGGTGGGCCGGGGTGCCGGGGGGACGTCTCGAGCGGAAGGACGTGGATGCCGGCACCCGCGCTTCGCGGCCAAGAATAAGGTGGGCCGGCTTTCGGTTGAAGGCGCGTTCGCGGCAGTCTTGCTTCGGAAGTTCCGAATCAAGGGTGACCTGAGGGAGTGCCGCGCGTGGCGCCCGACTCGGGCGCGGCGCCCGTCCATCGTGGTATCGCGGTCAGTACCCCTCTTCGAGGAGGGGGAAGGCGCTGAGCGCGTGAGCCGGAGCGACCGGCGCCGCCGCGTGGAGACAGGACTCGTTCAGTTGCTCGAGACGGGTCACCCCGAGGAGACCCAGGCATACCCGAAGCTCCGTTTCCAGTATCTCGAGCATGCGCACTACGCCGTCCTGTCCGGCGGCGGCGAGCGCGAAGGCGAGCAGTCTGCCGACTCCGACGCAAGATGCGCCGCGCGCGATCGCCTTCGCGATGTCGCTGCCGCGATTGAAGCCGCCATCCACCATGATCTCGGCCCGCCCCGCCACCGTCTCCACCACCTCGGGCAAGATGTCGATGGTGGCCCGGCCGTGATCGAGCTGGCGCCCTCCGTGGTTGGATACGTAGATTGCGTCGACCCCGAGCTCGCACGCGATGGCGGCGTCCTCGGCGGTGGCGATGCCCTTGAGGATCAGGGGCGCCGTCCACTCGCGGCGGATTCGCTCGATGTCACTCCAGCTCAGTCGGGCCAGGAAGATCTCGTCTTCGCGTCGGGTGTGCCGGCGGGCGGTCGTGAGGTGTCGCTTGGCGATGTCGCGCTCGCGACGGCTGTAGAGAGCGAGGTCCACGGTGATGCACAGTGCGTGGTAGCCGCTCGCGGCGGCGCGCTGGAGGTGGTCGCTGACCCAGCCCTCGTCGCCGCGCACGTAGAGCTGGAAGATCTTGGGGCCGGGGCCGGCCCTTGCGGTGGCTTCGAGGCCGGGAGCGCTCGCGGAGCTTTGCATGTGGAGCACTCCGAACTGCCCCGCGGCGCGGGCCGCGGTGGCCCCGCCGCCGGGGTGGAGGTCCTGGAGCGACCCGATCGGCGCGAGGAGCACGGGAAGGCGGACATCGACACCGAGCACGGCGGTGGAGCAGTCGATTTCCGACACGTCGCGCAGGACCCGGGGGCGAAAGGCGAGGGAATCGAGACCCTGTCGATTCCTGCGCAGCGTGGTCTCGGAGTCCGCACCGCCGATCACGTAGTTCCAGACCCCCTCCGGGAGTGTTGCCCGGGCGCTCTTCACGAACTCCTGGAGGAGCCGGAAATCATCACGAGCGGAGTTCATGGTCGGGGCGCGTCCTCGGGGCGGCTGGAGAAAGCGGGACCCGACTCCGGGAGCGCGCTCAAGGCGAGACGCGCTCCGCGATGGACAGGATGCGCTGCATCTCGCGAAGCACCGGCTTCTCGATGAGCTTGCCGTCGACGACGACGAGCCCCGTGTCGGCCTCCTCGAAGGCCTCGATGATCCTTCGTGCATGGGCAATCGCGGCCTGGTCCGGGGTGAACACTTCGTTGACGATGGGAATCTGCCGGGGATGAATCGCACCCTTTCCGCTGAAGCCGAGGTCGCGTGCGAGCAGGGCTTCGCGGCGCATGCCTTCGGGGTCCTGCAGATCCAGCCAGGGCACGTCGATGGCGTCGATCCCGGCCGCGGCGGCGGCATGCACCACGCGGGAGCGGGCGTAGAGGAGGGGCTCCCAGGCGACCTTGCAGCGAAGCTCCGCCGCCATGTCCACGCCGCCGAAGAGGAGCGCGTCGATGCGGGGACTGGCTCGCGCGATGTCGCCGGCGGCTTCGAGACCGGCGTTGGTCTCGATGATCACCTGGAGCCGGACGTCGTGGCCTCGCTCGCCGAGGAGGTCGTCGAGCCATGCGACCTCGTCCGGGGTCATCACTTTCGGGAGCATGAGCGCGGGCGGGGGCGAATCCGCGGTGAGAATCGCCTGCACGTCGGCGAGCCCCACCGCGCTCCTCGGACTGTTGATGCGCACGACGCGCTCGACGCCGTCCTCGGCCTGGGGAGCGGCGAAGAGGGCGAGCGCGTTGCGGCGGGCCTCGTCCTTGTCCTTGGGCGCGACGCCGTCCTCGAGCTCCACGCAGACGATGTCCGCTCCCGAGGCGAGCGCCTTCGGGAAGCGGTCGGGGCGCAGCGCGGGCGAGAAGATGAAGCTGCGGCGCGGGCGGGCCGCCGGTACGGGATGAGTGGTCACGGGTCCTCTCCTTGGCGCGGCGGGCCCCTCCGGCCCGACCCGATGTCGACTACATCGCAGCGCAGCCGATCGGGAGCCGTGCCCTGGGGGAGGCCCGAAGAGGCGCGCTAGTCTACCGAATCCGAATGGTCGCGCATCCGGACCGGCTTAGCGCCAGCGGTTCAGGATCGAAACGCGATCCGCTTCGAGCCGGGAGTTGGTCGGGGTGAGAGGATTTGAACCTCCGGCCCCTGCCTCCCGAAGGCAGTGCTCTACCAAGCTGAGCTACACCCCGACGATTCGCTGGCCCGACTCCGGCGCATCCCGCCGAAGGTGCGCCTCCGCTTCATGGCCGGCGCCGGTCGCGGCCCAGGCCCTTCAGTGCTTGCGGCTGACGGAGAACTCCACGAGCGTCTCGAGCGCCTCGCGGAAGTGCGAATCCGGGATGCTCGACAGCGCCCGACAGGCCTGCGCCGCCTCGGCCTCGGCGGCGCGCGCAGTGTAGGTTATGCCCCCGGTCGATTCAACGGCGCGCACGACGTCGCCGATGTCGTCTCGCCCGCCTTGAAGGATGGCGTTGCGAAGCAGTGTGACCTGATCGGGGCTGCCATGGCGCATGGCATGGATGAGAGGCAGCGTGGGCTTGCCTTCCGCGAGGTCGTCGCCCAAGTTCTTGCCGATCTCGTCGGCGGAGCCGCGGTAGTCGAGGACGTCGTCGACGAGCTGGTAGGCGGTGCCGAGGTGGTGGCCGAAGCGCGCCATCGCTTCCTCCACGCCGGGGGAGGCTCCGGCCACGACGGCGCCGGCCCGGGCGGCGCCTTCGAAGAGCTTGGCGGTCTTGGCGCGGATGACGCGCAGGTAGCGTTCTTCGGTGGTGTCCGGATCGTTGCAGTTGAAGAGCTGCAGCACTTCGCCCTCGGTGATGACGTTGGTGGTGTCGGCCATGATCTTCATGATCGGCAGCGACCCGACCTCGACCGCGATCTGTATGGCCCGCGAGTAGAGAAAGTCACCCACCAACACGCTGGTGCCGTTGCCGAACAGGGCGTTGGCGGTGGCCTGGCCGCGGCGCAGCTCGGACTCGTCCACCACGTCGTCGTGGAGCAGCGTCGCGGTGTGTATGAGCTCGACCACCGCGGCAATGTCGTTGCAGCGTTCCGCCCGCTCGCCGAGGGCGCGCGCGCTCAGCACCACCAGAAGCGGGCGAAGGCGCTTGCCGCCGGAATTGACTATGTGCCGGGAGACGTGGTTGATGGCGGGAACGTCGGACCTGAGGCGGGTCTCGATCACCTCGTCGACCGCTCTCAGGTGCTCGGTGGCAAGCTGCTCGATCCGAGCTCGAAGCGCTCCGAGCGAAGACTGCGCGTCCGTGCCCGGCATCCGAATTGTTGCGTGCGCCACCTTGTCGCCTCGGAGCCTAATGCCTACAATCCGCGCTCCCCGGGGGCGAGCCCTGGTCCGGACGGCAGACGGGACGAGAAAATGTATGCGGTCATCGCGACCGGTGGCAAGCAGTACAAGGTGCGCGAGGGCGACAGGCTGCGCATCGAGAAACTGACGGCCCCGCCGGGAGACACGGTCGAGTTCGACCGGGTGCTGATGGTGTCCGGTGACGACGGAGTCAAGGTGGGAAATCCCTACCTTGAAGGGGGGCGGGTATCCGCGACCGTCAGCGCGCACGGACGCGGCGACAAGATCGACGTCATCAAGTTCAAGCGGCGCAAGAACTACCTGCGACGCATGGGTCACCGGCAGAGCTTTAGCGAAGTCACGATCAACGCTATCGCGGTGGGCTGAGCGAGGACACGGCCTCGTCGGCCGTGGACGAGGAGCGAGCAATGGCACACAAGAAGGCGGGCGGCAGCAGCAAGAACGGCAGAGATTCCGAGTCCAAGCGACTCGGCATCAAGCTCTTCGGCGGTGAGGCGGCGCGGGCCGGGAACATCATCCTGCGCCAGCGCGGCACACGCTTCCACCCCGGCGTCAATGTCGGCTGCGGGCGCGACCACACGCTGTTCGCCAAGGCGGACGGCATGGTCAGGTTCGAGCGCAAGGGCCCGCAGAATCGACGCACGGTGAGCATCACAGCGGGCTAGGCCATCTCCTTCCGGCCGGACGCGGCGCGAGCGGAGGCCGGCGGCCGGGCGGGCGATTGCCGTGACCGGCTCATCGCGGCTCAGGGGCTTCCCCGGTCGGCCGGACCATCACGAAATTCGCCGGAAACCCCGTTCGCCGACGGGGTTTTTCATGTCGCTCCCGAGATGAAGTTCATCGACGAAGCCACCATCCTGGTGGAGGCCGGCAAGGGCGGAGACGGCTCGCTCAGCTTTCGCCGCGAGAAGTACGTGCCCCGGGGCGGTCCGGACGGGGGAGACGGCGGGGATGGCGGAAGCGTCTACCTGGTCGGGGACGAGAGCCTCAATACGCTCGTGGACTTCCGCTACCACCGTCGCTTTCGCGCCGAGCGCGGGGGTGACGGAAGGGGCCGCACGCAGTCCGGACGCGGTGGCAGCGACATGGCGATACGAGCGCCCATCGGCACGATTGCCTTCGAGGCGGAGTCCGGTGAGCGCCTCGGCGAGCTGCTCGAAGCGGGCGAGCGCCTGCTTGTCGCCCGCGGGGGACGCCGCGGACTCGGCAACCAGCGCTTCAAGAGCAGCACCAACCGGGCGCCGAGAAGGACGACGCCGGGAACGCCCGGCGAGCAGCGCAGGCTGCGCCTGGAGCTGCGCCTGCTCGCCGATGTGGGGCTGGTGGGGAGGCCGAACGCGGGCAAGTCCACCTTCATTCGGGCGGTTTCGGCCGCGAGGCCGAAGGTCGCCGACTATCCTTTCACCACCCGGCATCCGAACCTCGGCGTGGTGCGCGTCGGAGTGGACCGGAGCTTCGTCGTGGCCGACGTGCCGGGCCTCATCGAGGGCGCCGCGGGAGGCGCCGGCCTCGGGGTGCGTTTCCTCCGGCACTTGAGCCGCACGCGCTTTCACCTCCACCTTGTCGACATCGCGCCACCCGCGAATGCGCGGAGCGCCGCCGCCGACATCCGCGGTATCGCGGCCGAGCTCGAAGGCTCGATCCCCGGGCTCGCCGCCACGCCGCGCTGGCTGGTGTTCAACAAGATCGACCAGGTGCCCGAAGGGCAGTGCGGCCCCCTGGTCGAGGAAGTGCTGGCGGATCTGGAATGGGAAGGACCGAGCTTCTCCGTCTCGGCGCTCGACGGGCGGGGCTGCGAAGCCCTCTGCCTCGCGCTGATGGCGGCGCTGGAGGCCTGAACGTGCGCGCGGCCCGGCTCTGGGTGGTCAAGATCGGCAGCGCGCTGGTGACCGACGAAGGACGGGGCGTCGACCGCGAACAGGTACGGGGGTGGGTCGATCAGATCGCGGAGCTGCGGCGCCAGGACATCGCGACCGTCCTCGTCTCGTCGGGCTCCATAGCGGAGGGCATGAGCCGGCTCGGGATCGGGCGGCGTCCGGAGGCGCTCTACGAGCTTCAGGCGCTCGCCGCGGTGGGCCAGATGGGGCTGACCCAGATCTTCGAATCCTGCTTCCAGGCCCACGGCATGCACAGCGCGCAGATCCTTCTCACCCAGGAGGACGTCGCGGACCGTACCCGGTACCTGAATGCGCGCAGCACGCTGCGCAGTCTGCTCCGCTACGGCGTGGTTCCCGTGATCAACGAGAACGACACGGTCTCGACCGACGACATCCGCCTCGGAGACAACGACACGCTCGCCGGCCTGGTGACCAACCTCGTCGAGGCCGATCTCCTCCTGATCCTCACCGATCAGGAGGGGCTCTACACGGCGGACCCGCGCCGGGACTCCGGGGCCACCCTGGTGCGAGAGGCTCTCGCCGGCGACCCCGTGCTGGATGCGATGGCGGGGGAGGGTGGCGCGCTCGGTCGGGGTGGAATGCACACCAAGCTGAACGCGGCCCGCCTCGCTTCGCGCTCCGGCACCCCGACCCGGATTGCGAGCGGCCGCGAGCCGCAGGTGCTGGCCCGAGTCGCGGTGGGAGAGGAGATCGGCACCCTCATCAATCCGCGCGCGGCCCGGCTCGCCGCGCGCAAGCAGTGGCTGGCCGGACAGCTCAAGGTGGGCGGCCGGCTGGACCTGGACGCGGGAGCGGCCCGGGTGCTCCGCGACTCCGGCAGCAGCCTCCTCGCGGTGGGCGTGCGCGCGGTCCGGGGCAGTTTCGAGCGCGGCGCCTTCGTGGCCTGCTACGACCCCGAGGGACGCGAGACCGCTCGCGGACTGGTGAACTACAGCTCAGCCGAGACCGAGAAGATCATGGGGCACGCCAGTCACCGCATCGCTTCCCTTCTCGGCTACGTGGACGAGCCGGAGCTCATCCACCGCGACAATCTGGTGCTGATGGGAGAGTGAGCGTCGGCGCGCCCGCCCCCGAACCGGACGCCGATCGGAGGCCTTCGCCTCAGCCGAGCGCCTTGATCCGCGCGTTCAAGCGGCTCTTGTGGCGGGCCGCCTTGTTCTTGTGCATCAGGCCCTTGTCGGCCATGCGGTCGATCACCGGGACCGCTTCCCGGAAAGCGGCCCGCGCAGCAGCCCCGTCACCCTGATGGATTGCCTTGAGGGTCGTCTTGACCGCGGTGCGCGCCCGGGAGCGAAGCGGCACGTTGTGGGCGCGATGCCGGCTTGCCTGCCTGGCGCGCTTGCGTGCTTGGGCGGAATTTGCCAATGGATTTCCCGTCGCGTTGCAGATGGGTAAACCGGAAAAGTATGAAGCGCGACCGCGATGAATTCAATGGAAAGGGCAGGGTAGACGGCGCTCTGCTCGGTTCGGCGGCGAGGGCCGGAGGCGGCACCCTGGCTTCGCGGGTCCTCGGCTTCGTGCGCGACGTCGTCATCGCGCGCACCTTCGGCGCGTCGGGGGAGACCGATGCGTTCTTCGTCGCCTTTCGGCTCTCCAATCTGCTGCGGCGCCTCTTCGCGGAAGGGGCCTTTTCGCAGGCCTTCGTGCCGGTGCTCTCCGAGTACCGGGAGAAGCGCCAGCATGACGAGGTGCGTGAGCTCGTCGCCTGCGTGTCGGGTGTCCTCGGGGCGATTCTGCTGCTGGTGAGCGCGCTCGGGGTGCTCGCGGCGCCCGTCCTGATCGTCGTCTTCGCTCCCGGCTTCATGGGGGAGGGCGATCAGTACATGCTCTCGGTCCAGTTGCTGCGCGTCACGTTCCCCTATCTCTTCTTCATATCGCTGACCGCGCTCGCGGCGAGCGTGCTGAACACTTACGGCCGATTCGGAGTGCCCGCGTTCACACCCGCGCTGCTCAACGTTTCCCTCATCGGAGCCACTCTCCTGCTCGCGCCGCACATGGAGCAGCCGGTCTTCGCCCTCGCCGCAGGGGTGCTCGTGGCCGGGGTGGCGCAGCTCGTCTTCCTGCTCCCCTTCCTGGCGGCGTTGCGGCTGCTCGTCGTGCCCCGGCTGCGCCGGGCGCACGAAGGAGTGCGGCGCATCGCACGATTGATTCTGCCCGCGGTCTTCGGCGCGTCGGTCGCCCAGATAAACATCCAGATCGACACCCTGATCGCCTCTTTCCTCGTCAGTGGCAGCATCTCCTGGCTCTACTTCTCCGACCGCGTGGTGGAGTTTCCGCTCGGGGTCTTCGGCATCGCGCTCGCGACCGCGATCCTTCCCGGGCTCTCGGCCCGCCATGCCCGGGAGGAACCCGAGGCGTTCTCGCGCACCCTGGACTGGGCGCTGCGCTGGGTGGTGCTGATCGGGGTTCCCGGAGCGGTCGGACTCTCGATGCTGTCGGCGCCGATTCTCACGACGCTCTTTCACTACGGGATGTTCGACGAGCGAGACGTGGCGATGTCGAGCACCAGCCTGGTGGCCTACTCCACCGGACTCGTGGGCTTCATCCTCGTGAAGGTGCTGGCTCCGGGCTTCTTCGCCCGTCAGGACACGAGGACTCCGGTGCGGGCGGCGGTCGTGGCGCTGATCGCGAACGTCGTCCTCAACCTGCTCCTCGTCCTGCCCCTCCGCCACGCGGGACTGGCGCTGGCCACGTCGCTCGCGGCATACGTGAACGCCCTGCTGCTCTATCGCTGGCTGCGCCGCGATGGCATCTATCGTCCGGGACCGGGATGGGGGGCAACCTGGGCGAGGACCCTCGCCGCGACCCTGGCGATGGCGGCGCTGCTGTGGTGGTTGGTGCCCCCGGACCGGAGCTGGCTCGACGCCGGGGTCTGGCAGCGTGCGGCGCAACTCGTGGCGGCGGTGGCGGGCGGTGCCCTCGTCTACGCCCTCAGCCTCCTCGCTCTCGGACTGCGTCCCCGGCACCTGCGCGAGCCCGGTGGGCGCTGAGATCCGCGCCCCCGTATAATCTCCCGTCGCCAGCGCAAGGGACGGCGCTCACAAGGGAGATCGACGCACGAGGTGGAGATCATTCGCGGAGTTCACGGCCTGCTTCCCGGACATCGGGGAAGCGTGGTCAGCGTGGGCAACTTCGACGGCATTCATCTCGGCCACCGGGCGGTTCTCGCACAGCTTGGACGCCTCGGCGCGGAGCGCGGGCTCCCGACGACCCTCATCACCTTCGAGCCGCATCCGAGGGAGTACTTCTCCGCGCAACACGCTCCTCCCCGCCTCACGCGCCTGCGCGAGAAGGTGATGGAGCTCGCCCGGAGCTCGCTCGATCGGCTGGTGGTGCTGCGCTTCGACGAAGCGCTCTCTTCCATGGCCCCCTCGTCGTTCATAGAGCGGGTGCTGGTGGAGCGGCTGGGGAGCAAGGTGGTGGTCATGGGAGAGGACTTTCGTTTCGGTCACCGCGCGGAGGGCAATTTCGACCTGATGCGCGAGGAAGGGAAGACGCACGGCTTCGACGTGCTCTGTCACGACACCTACCTGCTGGACGGACACCGGGTCAGCAGCACCTGGGTCCGCGATGCGCTCGCGCACGGAGACTTCGCCCTGGCCCGACGCCTTCTGGGCCGGCCCTACACGATGTGCGGCCGCGTGGCCCACGGCGACCGGATCGGGCGCACGCTCGGCTATGCGACCGCCAACATCCACCTCCGGCGCGTCGCTCCCCCGATGCGCGGGGTGTTCGCCGTACGCCTGCTCGGGGTCGGGGAGCATCCGCTTCCCGGCATGGCGAGCATCGGCCACCGGCCGACCGTGGGGGGGCGGGTGACGCTGCTCGAGGTGCACGTGTTCGACTTCCGGCGCGACCTCTACGGACGCCTGGTCACGGTGGAGTTCGTGGCCAAGCTGCGCGACGAGGAGTGCTACGACGGGCTCGATGCGCTCCGCCGGCAGATGGACCGGGACGCGGAGGCCGCCCGGGCGGTGCTGAAGGCGGCGTGAGCGAAGCGGCAAGTGCCGGCGCGGCCGATCCGCGGGCCGGAGGCCTGCGCTGGCTGTGGCTCTCGGGCCTGGTGCTGGCGCTCGATCAGGCGACGAAGCTCGGCGCGGTGCGCCTGCTCGCGGAGCGCGAAACCCACAATCTCCTGCCCGGCTTCAACCTCACTCTCGTCTACAACCCCGGGGCGGCGTTCAGCTTCCTCGGCGATGCGAGCGGCTGGCAGCGATGGTTTCTCAGCGTTGTCGGCATCGTGGTGAGTGTCGTGCTCGGGTTGCTGCTTCGGTCGGCGAGCGGGGCGCCGAAGGGGCTTGCGGCGGGATACGCGCTGGTGCTCGGCGGCGCGCTGGGCAATGTCGTGGACCGTCTGTATCTCGGCGTCGTCGTGGACTTCATCGACATCTACCACGGCCGCTTTCACTGGCCCGCCTTCAACGTGGCCGATTCGGCGATTTGCGTCGGCGCCCTTCTCCTCGTTCTGCACGCCATTCGGGATCGCTGAGGGCCTGTCGCCGGGCGCGATCGCTATAATGACCGGCGGTCTCTGCGAGGATGCGGCTATGAAACGCGTCTGGCTCGAGAGTTATCCCGACGGAGTGCCTCACGACATAGACCCGTGCGCGTTCTCCTCGGTGTGGGCGATGGTCGAGGACGCGGTCGGGCGCTACCCCGATCGGCCCGCGTTCACGAACATGGGTGCGAGCCTCAGCTTCGGGGAGCTGGAGGCCATGAGCCGGCGCTTCGCTTCCTGGCTCCAGCACGAGGCGGGCATCGAGAAGGGCGACCGCGTGGCCATCATGATGCCCAACCTTCTCCAGTACCCCGTTGCCCTGTTCGGGGCGCTGCGTGCGGGCGCGGTGGTGGTCAACACCAACCCCCTGTACACGCCCCGGGAGCTCACGCACCAGCTCGAGGACTCCGGCGCGCGGGCCATCGTGGTGCTGGAGAACTTCGCGAAGGTTCTGCAGGACTCGATCGAGAACAGCGCGGTGGAATCGATCGTGGTGAGCTCGGTCGGCGACATGCTGCCGGCGCCCAAGTCGTGGCTCGTCAACTTCGTGGTTCGCCATGTGAAGAAGGCGGTGCCCCGCTACCGGCTGCCGCAGAGCATTCCCTTCCGGCAGGCGCTGGCAAGAGGAGCGAAGCCTCTGCGCGCGGTCGAGCTGGAACGCGACGATCTCGCCTTTCTCCAGTACACCGGCGGCACGACCGGCGTTTCGAAGGGGGCGATGCTCACGCACGGCAACATGGTGGCGAACGTCGAGCAGTCGAAGGCCTGGATAGGCTCCTTCTTCACGGGCGACAGCGAGGCGATCATCACCGCCCTGCCGCTCTACCACATCTTCGCGTTGACGGCGAACTGCCTGACCTTCATGTGCATTGGGGGGACCAACCACCTGATCACCAATCCCCGGGATCTGCCCGCCTTCGTTCGCGAGCTTTCCCGTCTCGATTTCAGCGCCCTGCCCGGGGTGAACACGCTCTTCAACGGGCTGCTCAACACGCCGGGCTTCGACGCCATCGATTTCTCGCGCCTCAAGCTCTCGCTCGGCGGGGGCATGTCGGTGCAGCATGCGGTGGCGGAGCGCTGGCAGAAGGTCACCGGTTGCCCGCTGCTCGAGGCCTACGGATTGACCGAGGCCTCCCCCGCGGTGTGCATCAATCCCCTGGATTCGGAGAGCTACACCGGAAGCATCGGCCTGCCGATCCCGTCCACCGAGGTCTGCATCCGGGGACCGGACGGCGCAGCGGTGGCGGCCGGGGAGCCGGGAGAGCTCTGCGTGCGCGGGCCTCAGGTGATGCGCGGCTACTGGAATCGACCCGAAGCGACTTCCGAGTGCCTGGACGAGGAGGGCTGGCTGGCTACCGGGGACATCGCCGCCATGGACGCTCGAGGATTCGTGAGCATCCTCGATCGCAAGAAGGACATGATCCTGGTCTCGGGATTCAACGTGTATCCGAACGAGGTCGAGCAGGTGGCCGTGTCTCACCCGGGCGTGCTCGAGGCGGGCGTCATCGGCGTGCCGGACGAGCGTTCCGGGGAGGCGGTGCGCCTGGTGGTGGTGAAGAAGGATCCGGGCTTGAGCGAGGAGTCGCTGCGCGCCCACTGCGAGGCGCAGCTCGCCGGCTACAAGCGGCCCCGCAGCGTGGTCTTTGCCGACGAGCTTCCGAAGAGCAACATCGGCAAGGTGGTGCGGCGGGAGCTGCGCGACCGTTTCGGCGGGCCGATTCCCGGCGAGTAGAACGGGGCCGCCCGGAACGGGGCGGCGGCGGTCGCGAGGGGGCGGACGGTTCGCGGCAGCCCCGTTTCGCCCTTGCGTCGCCGAAGTCTTGCCATTCAGTGACTTAGGCCGGCAGTGCGCCTGCAGATGGTCGAGTCGACCAGTCTGCCGGCAGTAGCTCAGGAGCGCGCCGCCTTTCGCGCGTCAGCGGCGGACCTCGATGCGCTCGTCGAGGGGCTCGTTGCGAAAGCCCGACTCGTTCCACACGAGCACGCTGCCCTGCTCGTACCAGTCCCCGAGGACGATCCGGGTCGCGGGAAGCCCGTCCCACTCGATCTCATGCACCGCCGGGCGGTGCGTGTGGCCGTGGATCATGCATCGCACGCCGTTCTCCCGCATCATGTCCGTCACCGCCTCCGGCGTGACGTCCATGATGTCGGCGGGCTTGAGGCGAGTGGCCTCGCGGGACCGGTGGCGCAGCCCCGCCGCGTGGTCGAGGCGGCTCGGCAGGGGCAGGCGGAGAAACTCCGCCTGGCGCTCGGGGTCGCGCGCCGCGCGGCGGAATGCCTGGTAGTCCTCGTCGCGCGTGCAGAGGAGGTCGCCGTGCAGGACGAGCGCGGAAGTGCCCGGCACTTCGATGCGGCAGGGTTCGGGCAGGAGCCGGCAGCCCGTCTCGCGCTCGAAACGGGAACCGAGCAGGAAGTCATGGTTCCCGTGCATGACCAGGAGCCGGGGACCCGCGTCGCGGAAGCGTCGCAGGGCGGCGACGATCCTCGGGTGGGGCTCGCGCCCGTCGTCGTCGCCGAGCCACAGGTCGAAGAGATCGCCCAGTATGTAGAGCGCGCTCGCGGCCCGCGCCTCGAAGTCGAGGAACGCGATGAATCGCTCGACGATGTCCGGCCGCTCCCGGCTCAGGTGAATGTCGGATACGAAGAGCGCGGTCATGGCAGCGCGGCCGTCGGCAGCGGGTTGCGGCAGCTTCGCCGGACGGGGCGCCTGCCGCGCAACCCCGCCCGGTGAGGCTCAGGCGTCGACGAGGCGCGCGGACTCGATGACGATGTCCTGCTCGGGAACGTCGCGATGGCCCGAGCGGCTGCCGGTGGGCGACTCTTCGATTCGAGTGACGACGTCCATGCCCTCGATCACACGCCCGAACACGCAGTATCCCCACCCTTCCCGCGTCTCCGCCTTGAAGTCGAGGAAGTGGTTGTCACTGGTGTTGATGAAGAACTGAGCGGTGGCCGAATGCGGATCCGGCGTGCGCGCCATCGCGATGGCTCCCGCCCGGTTGGTCAGGGTGTTGTTGGCCTCGTTGCGGACAGGCGCTCGGGTGGCCTTGTGCCTCATTCCCGATTCGAAACCACCGCCCTGGATCATGAATCCGTGAATCACCCGGTGGAAGATGGTGCCGTCGTAGAAGCCGTCCTCGACGTAGCGCAGGAAGTTCGCGCTCGTCTCGGGCGCAAGCTCGGTGTCGAGCTCCAGCTTGATGTCACCGTAGGTCGTTTTCAGCAGTACCATCGAGGGTTCGGCTCCCTGTGCGCTCATCGCGCCGAGCAGTAGAACGAGCAGGGCGGCGAGAAAGCGATTGCGCACCGTTGTCTCCGCGGGTTGTCTCACTTCGCGCGGCATCATAGCGGGTCGCGCTCCTCGTGCCCAATGCCGACAGAACGCCCGGCGGGGCGGGGTGCTCGCGTCGGATTCCGCCGTCCCGGGTTTCGCGTTGCGCCACGCTCGCCGCGCACGGTCCCGGAGGCGGATGAGCACGCCGGCGCGCCGCGGCGGTTTCATTGACGCTCGAGCGCCGGGCACTTACCATCATCCGGCTAGGCCGGTAGGGTCTGGCGGATCACTTGACCGAACGACTCGGGGTATGGCGCAGTTTGGTAGCGCACCTGCTTTGGGAGCAGGGGGTCGGGGGTTCAAATCCCTCTACCCCGACCAGCTTCTCATCAGGCGCCCGTAGCTCAGCCGGATAGAGCAGCGGCCTTCTAAGCCGCGGGTCGCAGGTTCGAGTCCTGCCGGGCGTGCCAGTCGCGCGAATCGTTGGTGGGCGTAGCTCAGTTGGTAGAGCCCCGGATTGTGGCTCCGGTGGTCGTGGGTTCGAATCCCATCGCTCACCCCACCTCCCTGGTCCGACTTGTGTCGTAGCGAAGAGATCGCCGAAGATTCCTTTCGAAGGGCCGTTAGCTCAGTTGGCAGAGCAGCTGACTCTTAATCAGCGGGTCCGGGGTTCGAATCCCTGACGGCCCACCAATGACAGAGGGCGGATGCGACAATGCATCCGGTTTCGACGCACGTCGGGTGCGGCCGGCCCGGGGCAACGTCCGTATCTGACTCCATGCTCCGTCGGCCGGACGCTCCCACGGAGAGCCGGGACGTGGATTCGGGTACATTTCCCCCACTTGCACCAACCGGTTGCGCGAGCGAGGGAGAGAGACGGCGATGACAGTGACTTTCTGCTCCTTCGCGGATTCCGGCATCCTCCGGCGATGCCTCCCGGCGCTTCTGGCGAGCCTGTGCCTGCTCGCGACCGGCCGCGCCGACGCCGGGGATGTCGGTGGCGGCTTCGATTGGGGAAGGACCTACGCGGGCCTGTTCGTGGGGACCGGATTGACGGGCAATCGTATCCTGGACGTCGACGGTTTCGCGAACTGGGGCAATCCCGGCTCGGTCACGGACTACGACGACGAGGATTTCGTCGGTGGTGCGCTGGCGGGAACGCGCTTGCGCCTGGGTGGCCTCCCGCTGCGCCTCGAGCTGGATGCGACGCTCGGCAACATCTCGGCGAAGACCGACCGGCTCGACCCCGTCGGCCTCGACGAGACGGCGGTCGCGGACTACCAGTGGGTGGCGACGGCGCGCGGCGGTGTCGAGGACGAGCTGGGCGGGGTCACCCTGTTCGCGAGCGCGGGCCTCGCGGCGGCGCGGATCAGGAACTCCGTCACGGACATCGACTTTGTTTCCGGTCGACCTGCGCAGATGGATCCCGATGACTCCTTCCGGAACGAATCGATCCGCTTCGGATGGGTGATCGGCGCCGGTCTGGAGACTTCCGTCGCCGAGGAGTGGATTCTTCGCCTCGAGGGGTCATACCTGGACTTCGGGCGAAGCACCTACTTCGTGAACGAGGCCGGCGACGCTCGTTGCGGCCCCGGGGGCCTCCGGATCGCCTGTCCCTATCGAGTCGAGAACTCGCTCGGCCTGTTGCGCGTGGCGGTGATCCGCCGTTTCGGCGGGTAGGCGGGCTTCGCCGGGGACACTCCGGCGGGCTCAGGGACTCGAGACCGGCGCGGATCGCGGACGCCGGGGCTCGAGTGGCGAGGCGCCCGCGCCCGTATCGCCTCGCAGCGGCTAGCCGCTTCCGCCGGCCGGATCCGCGGGCGCGCTGCGGCCGGCATCCCGGGCGGTGCCGGGCGGGGATTCCGGTCCGTCCTCCACCCACCGGTAGTGGAAGTCGCAGCGGCTCGCGCCCTGCATGATGGTCCTGGTTCGCGTGAGCCGGATTCGGGGGTCGTAGCCGGTGCAGAAAGTGCCGTCACGGCCGCAGGAGAGAAGGTGTCCGATCTCCGCGAGCCCCATCTCCCGGTACATCTCCGCGTAGCGGCAGCGGGTCACGTCATAGCGAAGGTCGCTTTCGGACTCCTCGTGGATCTCCACTTCGAGGGCGCCGTTGGCGGTCCACTGGGGAAAGAGGGCGTGAAATCCGGCCAGCGAAGTCTCCGAGGAGCCCGCGTAGGCCTTTCCCTGGGCGATGGCGTCCTTGCGTATCGCGGCGCCGACGATGCGCTGGGCCTCGCGTTCGCCGAGCTCCGCCTTCAGCTCCTCGTAGATGGGCTTGATGATGGCGGCTTCGATGCGCCGCTGCTCGATCATCGGCAGATCGGTTTTCGCCACGCGACCAGCTCCTGATTCGTGAAGCGCCCCGGGCCGGCCGCGACGCATTCGCGTGCGGGCAGCCCTCCGGGGTCACGCCTCCCGCCATTCCCGCGTTTCACCTTGTCGTGCTCCCGTCCGATGACGAGTACGTTCGAGCGAGCTGCCCGCTCCGACCCGCCGCGCGCTCGCGCGCCCGGCCGCCGGTGCCTCCCGGACCGGGAAATCCGCTCAGAGCGGCTCGATCAGTTCGATCTTGTAGCCGTCCGGATCCTCGATGAATGCAATGACCCTCGTGCCGTGCTTCATCGGGCCGGGGGGCCGGGTTATCCGCACCCCCTCCGACGAGAGCTTTTCGCAGCATGCGTAGACGTCCGGCACTTCGAGGGCGAGGTGGCCCCAGCCGTTTCCGAGGTCATAGGGCTCGTCCTGGTCCCAGTTGCAGGTGAGCTCGATGACCGTGCTCGAGTCTTCCTCGTCGTACCCGACGAAGGTGTTGGTGAATCGGCCCCCCGGATACTCCTTCTGGCGCAGCACGTGCATGCCGAGCAGACGGGTGTAGAAGTCGAGGGTCCGGTCGAGATCGACCACCCGGATCATGGTGTGGGCAAGGCGGAATCCGGACTGCGATGACATCTCGTTTCTCCGTGCCGGTGTAGTGGGGATGGCGCCGTCTCAGTACAGGCGCAGGTACTCCTCCTGCTCCCAGCGCGTGATCTGCTCGCTGTACCGGTGCCACTCGTCGTGCTTGTAGCGGCTGAAGCTCCGGTGCATCACCGGGCCGAACACCTCGCTTGCGAGAGGATCGGCATCGAATGCGTCGATCGCTTCGATGAGGGTGCGCGGAAGGCGAGCGCGTCCCGCCTTGGCGAGCTCCTCGGGCGCGGTGTCGTAGAGGGAGACGTCGGTGGGAGGACCGGGGTCGGTTCCCTCCCGGATCCCTTCGAGCGAAGCGGCGACCGTCATCGCGAAGCTCAGGTAAGCGTTCATCGTCATGTCGGTGGCGCGGTTCTCGATGGCGAAACGCGCCTGCGGCAGGCGCAGCATGGCGGAGCGGTTGTTGTAGCCGTAGGTGATGTAGGTCGGCGCCCAGGTCACGGTGCCGCCTTCGAAGCCTCCGACCCGTTCCACCAGTCCCTTGTAGGAGTTGACGGTGGGCGCGGCGACAGCGGTGAGGGCGGCGCCGTGCCGGAGCATTCCGCCCACGACCGGGTAGACGAGGTCGCTCCATTCGCCGTTCTCACCCTCGAAGAGGTTGACGCCGGGGCGATCCACCGCCTGCACGCTGGTGTTTATGTGCGCGCCGCTGCGCCAGTCTCCGGTGGTCGGCTTGGGCATGAAGGTCACGAACATGCCCTGTTGCTTCGCCACTTCCTTGAGCATGATTCGGAGGAAGGTGAGGCGGTCCGCCATGCCCAGCATGTCCGTGTAGCCGAAATCGAGCTCGATCTGCGAGTAGGCGCCTTCGGCCACCGTGTCTCGCAGATCCCACCCCAGCTCCTCCAGGTGGTCGATCAAGGCCCCCACGTAGGGCATGGAGTCGAGCGAGTACTCCACGTCGTAGCCGAATGCCTGGCGCCGCGGGCGCATGCCCCGGCCGGGATCGGGGTCGTCGTCGAAGGCCTTCTGCGGCTCTCCGTCCTCGTCGTAACGCATGACCATGAACTCGGGCTCCACGCCCGCGAAGAAGCGATAGCCCGCCGTGGCGGCGGCCTCCACCTGGCGCTTCAAGGCCAGGCGCGGGCAGAGGGCGTAGGGACCCGATGGCATGTACAGGTCCGCAAACACGAACGCGATCTCCCGGTCCCAGGGGCACAGGTACAGCGCGTCGACATCGGGAATGGGGACCTGATCGGGGTCGGCGGGGCCGAGCTCCGGTACGAACGAGATGGAATGCACCGCGAACTGGGGTCCCTTCCCGCGACAGATCGTCTCCCACTGCGAAAGGGGCACCGGCTTGGTCTTGGGCAACCCGTGCATGTCGATCCAGCAGGACAGCACGTACTTGACGCCCGCCGCCTCGAGCCGCTCGCGCGCCTCGGCGACCTTGTCGTCGCTGGGCAGCGCCTCTTCGATGCTCGTGGGATAAATGTCGCTCATGATCGCTCCTGGCGTATGGTCACTTGGGTGGATGAATACCCGGTGCATGGTCCGGGCGGGGCGGAACCCTACCAGAACCTGTCACCTTCAAACGAGGGTGTCGACGAGCAGCTCGTGGAAGCGCCGGACGCTCGTCTCCCAGTGCGGCGAGAGCAGGCCCCCGTCGTCCATGACGCAGGATGCCCGTCCCGACTGCAGCTCCTCGACGATGCCGTGATCTTCGAGATGCACCTGCCGCCACAGCGAGCACAGGCGCTCCGCGTACTCCGGATCCCAGTCTTCTTTCCCGATCTGGTATATGACCCGCCACTGACGGGTGCGATCCGGAGCGAGGGGAACGTTGAGATGGACCCCGAGCTGATCGGGCTGATACCAGGCGAAGACGAAGTTCGGAAACAGGGTGAGGTAGCGCGTGCTCATGTCGAGCCGCTCGCCGCGTTCCGCGTCCGGAGCGTCCGAGACGTCCACCCCGCACCCGAAGCAGTGCCCGTCCACGATCATGTAGTGACCGCGAAGCGGCTGCCCTCCCGCCGACTCCCGGTGCACCACCGGTACGTGATAGGGCTCCACGAAGTTCTCGATCAGCAGCTTCCAGTTTGCCCGGACCACTCCGAAGTCCAGCTTCGACACGACCTGGGCCCGGGAGAGGTCCACGCCGTCGATGTAGGGGCGAAGCGCTCCAACGTACGCGTCGAGAGCGCTCGCATTCGCGTCCGGATTCACGAAAACCCAGTCGTGCCACACCTCGCAACGCAGCTCTTTCAGACCGAAGCGCTCGGGTGTGAAGTCCTCGGGAACTCTTGCGTAACCGCCGAAGTGGGGCGCGCGGCGAAGCCGGCCGTCCATCGCGTAGGTCCATCCGTGGTACGGGCACACGATTGCGCGCGCGCCCCGACAGGCATCCCGCAGCAGCACGTGTCCGCGATGGCGACACACGTTGTGGAAGGCCCGCAGAACACCATCGTGCCCCCGTGCTACGAGAATGGGCTGTCCCGCCACCTGAGTCGGGTAGGCGTCCCCCGGCTCCTGTGCGTCATGGGCAAAGCCGACGAAGGTCCAATGCCGGGCGAACACTTTCCGGTACTCCAGCGCGAGCTGCGCCTCCGCGGTATAGGCTTCGCGGGGCAGTCCATGGGCAATGCCGTTCTCAATCGGGGGCAGGGCCGGCGGACGGTAGTCGACGAGCGGCGATGTGTGCATGAGGGCGGGTTCGCGGTCGGCCGGCGCACAGCCTAGCACAGCATTCCGCTCCTTCCACGGGGATTTTGCAGGTCCGGGCCCAGGCACGTGCCGCGGCGAATCCCGCGTCACCGCGTGGTGCCCGGCGGCCTCCGGCTATAATCGTCGGAGCGGGCCCGGGCCCCGGCGAAAGTGGCGGAATTGGTAGACGCGCTGGCTTTAGGTGCCAGTGGGGCAACCCATGGGGGTTCGAGTCCCCCCTTTCGCACCAACGTTCCCGCTTCGCTCACGGCGCTCGGATGCGCGGCGGTGGTCCGCTCCGGGCTACTGACTACCGCCCCCATTGCAGTTAGCATCGACCGGAATCGGAATTCGCGCCCGAACGGGCATCGGAGTACGAAAGGTGGCAGCGATGGGCCGTCGCGCACGCGAACGAAAGGACTCGAGGAAGGACAGATGCAGGTGAAGGTGGAGAGCACGACCGCGCTCGAGCGCCGGGTACGGGTGCAGATCCCGGAAGAGCGGGTAGTGGGGGAAGTCGACAAGCGCCTGGGCGACCTGGCCCGATCCGCTTCTCTTCCGGGTTTCAGGCCCGGACGGGCTCCGGTGAAGGTCATCCGCCGAAGATTCGGCCGGCAGGTCAGAGATGAGGTGGTGGGAGAACTCGTGCGTTCCAGCCTGGACGATGCGCTTGCCCAGGAACAGCTTCGGCCCGCCAGCCCGCCCACTATTGATCCGCTGCTCAACAACCCGGGAGAAGGAGTCGACTACACCGTCACCTTCGACGTGTATCCCTCGGTGTCCCTTCAGCCCCTCGACGCGATCGAAATTCGCAAACCCCGCGCGGAGGTCGAGGATTCCGATATCGAGCGCATGATCGAGACCCTTCGCCGGCAGCGGCGACGTTGGGAGACCGCCGAGCGCAAGGCGCAGAGCGGCGACCGGGCGGTCATCGACTACCTGGGCCGGGTAGGCGAAGAGGAGCTTCCGCACGGTCGCGGCGAAGAAGTGCCGATCGAAATCGGCTCCGGCAGCATGATTCCGGGATTCGAAGACGGACTGATCGGCTCCGGCGCCGGTGACGAGAAGGTGCTTCAGCTCACCTTTCCCGAAAACTACGCGCAGGCCGAAGTCGCGGGGAAGGAGGTCGAGTTCACGGTGAAGGTGCACCGGATCGAGGAAGCGGTGCTGCCGGACCTGGATGACGAGTTCGTCACCGGCTTCGGAGTCAGGGAAGGCGGTATCGACGCCTTTCGCGCGGAGTTGCGGGGCAACATGCAGCGCGAGCTCGAGGACGGAGTGCGGGCGATGACCAAGCAGCGGGTGCTCGAGGCGTTGCTGGAGGGGCAGGAGATCGAGCTGCCGTCGGGTATGGTGGATGAAGAGATTGGGCGGGCGATGGAACGACAGCGCGCCGAGCTGAGGCACTCGGGCGTGGATCCGGAACGCCTCGCGCTGCAGCCCTCGATGTTCGAGGAGGGGGCCAGACGCAGGGTGACGCTGGGTCTGCTCATGGCGGAAACGGTCAAGGTCCACGATATACAGGTCGACCCGGACCGGGTGCGCCAGAGAATCCAGACCATCGCCTCCACCTACGAGGACGATGGCGAGGTCATGAACTACTACTATTCGGACCCCGAGCGCCTGTCCTACATCGAGTCCACGGTGCTCGAGGACCAGGTCGTCGAGTGGATACTCGAAAGGGCGAAGGTCGAGGAGGAGCCCATGTCCTTCGACCAGGTCCTGAATCCAGGGCGACCCGACCCGGCGTCGCCCTCGTGACTCTTCGGTCGCGGGGCGGCAATCTCCCCTTGACGCTTCGGGGTAGCATGAAGCAGGCTCGAAAACGCTTCCGGAAGCGGAGCGTGGCGGAGGAAGGCTTTACCCATGACCGAGTCGGATAGTTTCGGCGCGGGAGGCGCGCAGTCCACCCGCGCCCTGAACCTCGTGCCCATAGTCGTGGAGCAGTCGGCCCGGGGCGAGCGCTCGTACGACATCTATTCGCGCCTGCTCAAGGAGAGAGTGGTCTTCGTCTGCGGCCCCATCGACGACATCATGGCCAATGTCGTGGTCGCCCAGCTTCTGTTCCTGGAGTCCGAAAATCCCGACAAGGATGTCCATCTCTACATAAACTCCCCAGGAGGGCTGGTGTCGGCAGGTCTCGCGATCTATGACACCATGCAGTTCATCAAGCCGGCCATCAGCACTATGTGCGTGGGGCAGGCGGCGAGCATGGGCGCGCTGTTGCTCGCAGGGGGGGCCGCGGGAAAGCGATTCTGCCTTCCCCACTCCCGCATGTTGATTCACCAGCCGCTGGGAGGCTTTCAGGGGCAGGCGACCGACATCGACATACATGCCCGGGAAATCCTTCGCACGCGCGAACGTCTCAACGAGGTTCTGGCGAAGCATACCGGTCAACCCATCGATCGGATTGCCAGCGACACCGACCGCGACCGCTTCATGAGCGGCGAGGAAGCGGTTGCCTACGGTCTGGTGGACGAAGTGTTGCAGGCACGCGGAACCGGCGGAACAAAGTAACGGGATCGAATGATGGCCAACGAAACCCACGGCCGGGGCGGCGACGGCGACCGATTGCTGTACTGCTCGTTCTGCGGAAAGAGCCAGCATGAAGTCCGAAAGCTCATCGCGGGCCCTTCGGTGTTCATTTGCGACGAGTGCGTCGAGCTCTGCAATGACATCATTCGAGAAGAGATTCAGGAGAAGTCGAGCAGCGCGACCGGGAGCAAGCTGCCCACGCCTCGCGAGATCAACCAGATCCTGAACGACTACGTGGTCGGACAGCCCCACGCGAAGAAAGTGCTGTCGGTTGCGGTGTACAACCACTACAAGCGCCTCGATTCCGGGTTGAAAGTAGACGAAGTCGAGCTTTCGAAGAGCAACGTGCTGCTCATCGGGCCTACCGGATGCGGCAAGACCCTGCTCGCCGAGACGCTCGCCCGCCTGCTCAACGTGCCTTTCACCATCGCGGATGCAACCACTCTGACGGAAGCGGGCTACGTCGGCGAGGACGTGGAGAACATCATTCAGAAGCTCCTCCAGAAGTGTGACTACGATGTCGAGAAGGCGCAGACGGGCATCGTGTACATCGATGAAATAGACAAGATTTCCAGAAAGTCCGACAACCCCTCGATAACCCGCGACGTATCGGGGGAGGGGGTGCAGCAGGCGCTGCTCAAGCTCATAGAGGGTACGGTGGCATCGGTCCCGCCGCAGGGTGGCCGCAAGCATCCCCAACAGGAGTTTCTGCAGGTCAATACCGCGAACATCCTGTTCATCTGCGGGGGTGCATTCGACGGTCTCGCCCGGATCATCGAGAACCGTTCCTCGAAGAAGGGGGGAATCGGATTCGGAGCCGACGTCAAGAGCAAGGACGACAGCAAGCAGGTGGGTGAAGTACTTCGGGAAGTGGAGCCCGAGGACTTGATTCAGTACGGGCTGATCCCGGAGTTCGTCGGTCGTCTTCCGATACTCGCCACTCTCGACGAGCTGGACGAGGGTCAGCTCATGCAGATTCTGACGGAGCCGAAGAACGCGCTGGTCAAGCAGTACAAGCGCCTCTTCGCGATGGAGAGCTGCGAGGTCGAGTTCCGCGACGAGGCATTGCGGGCGGTCGCCAAGAAGGCGATGGAACGAAAGACGGGAGCCCGTGGGTTGCGGTCCATCGTCGAAGGCACGCTTCTCGATACCATGTACGACTTGCCGTCCATGGACAGCGTATCGAAGGTGGTCATAGACGGCAGCGTCATTGGAGGCGACTCGAAGCCGCTCTTCATCTACGAAGGCGATCGGCAACGTGTGGCCTCCGACTGAGCCCGGAGTTGCGGCTGGCGCGGGCGCCGGGGCTCCGAAGGGCGCGCCGGTCGTCCCGGGAGTGGAGCGGAGCGGACCGCGGGCGCCGCCGGGCCGCCCGGCTCCGGGACGCTTGCGCTCGTGGGGGGGCGCATTGCGGTGGCGCCGCCGGCGGGCGGAGGCCGTCCCGGGGGTTGAGTTCGGTATTCGCCGCCTCCACATCAGGGTCACCGGGTCCGGACGTGGCGGGACGCCGCACATCCATCAATTCGATAGAGAATTCAGCGAGCTAGGGTAGTACCAATCATGTATGTCGTTCTTCCGGTTCTGCCGCTGCGCGATGTCGTCGTGTATCCGCACATGGTCATCCCTCTCTTCGTGGGACGGCACAAGTCAATCCGGGCCCTCGACCGCGCCATGGAAGTGGACAAGCGCATTCTCCTGGTAGCGCAGAAGGATGCCGCTCAGGATGAGCCGGGACCCGAGGACATCTATCGGGTCGGCACCGTCTCGACCATTCTGCAGCTTCTCAAGCTGCCCGACGGAACGGTGAAGGTGCTGGTGGAAGGTGGACAGCGTGTTCGCATCGAGAAGATCGCCGAGTCGGACGAGTACCTCGCCTCGGAGGTCGAGTCCCTCGAAAGCGACGAGAGCGACGAGCGCGAGACCGAGGCCCTCTCGCGCTCGCTGCTCGCGCAGTTCGAGCAGTACGTCAAGCTCAACAAGAAGGTGCCGCCGGAGATTCTCGCCTCGCTGTCCAACATCGACGAGCCGGGGCGTCTGGCGGATACCGTGGCGGCCCATCTGTCGGTGAAGATCGAGCAGAAGCAGGAAATTCTGGAGATTGCCAGCGTTTCCGGGCGCCTCGAGCACATTGTCGGTCTGCTCGAAGAGGAGATCGACCTGCTCCAGGTGGAGAAGCGCATCCGCGGGCGCGTGAAGCGGCAGATGGAGAAGAGCCAGCGCGAGTACTACCTGAACGAGCAGATGAAGGCGATTCAGAAAGAGCTCGGGGACATGGACGATGCTCCCAACGAGATTGAGGAGCTCTCGCGCAAGGTCGAAAAGGCCGGCATGACCAAGGAGGCCAAGGGCAAGGCGGTCGCCGAGCTCAACAAGCTGCGCATGATGTCGTCGATGTCGGCCGAGGCGACGGTGGTGCGCAACTACATCGACTGGCTGGTCAGCGTGCCGTGGAAGAAGCGGACCCGCACCCGGCACGATCTCGCCGAGGCGGAAGCCGTTCTCGAAGCGGACCACTACGGACTCGACCGGGTAAAGGAGCGCATCGTCGAGTACCTCGCGGTTCAGCATCGCGTGCGCAAGCTGAAGGGGCCGATCCTGTGCCTGGTGGGTCCGCCGGGAGTGGGCAAGACGTCGCTGGGACAGTCGATCGCCCGGGCCACCCATCGCAAGTTCGTGCGCATGTCGCTCGGCGGAGTGCGCGATGAAGCCGAGATCCGGGGGCACCGGCGTACCTATATCGGCGCGCTTCCCGGCAAGATTGTCCAGAACCTCGCCAAGGTAGGAGTGCGAAACCCGCTCTTTCTCCTCGACGAGGTCGACAAGATGTCGATGGACTTCCGGGGCGACCCCTCCTCGGCGCTGCTCGAAGTGCTCGATCCGGAGCAGAATCACACGTTCAACGATCACTACCTGGAGGTCGATTACGATCTCTCCGACGTCATGTTCGTGGCCACCGCCAACACCCTGAACATACCTCCTGCGCTGCTGGACCGGATGGAGGTGATTCGCCTCGCGGGGTATACGGAAGACGAGAAGGTGGCGATCGCGCAGCGTTACCTGGTCCCCAAGCAGATGAAGAACAATGGCCTGAACGACGGAGAGCTCCGAATCTCCGAGCAGGCTATCCGCGACATCGTCCGCTACTGGACCCGGGAGGCCGGGGTGCGGAACGTGGAACGGGAAGTGGCGAAGCTCTGTCGCAAGGTGGTCAAGCGGCAAGTGTCGTCCAACTCGCAGGGCAGGGTGCGCGTCGGACCGAGAAGCCTCGAGAAGTATCTGGGCGTGAAGCGCTTCCGGCACGGGCGCACCGAGAGCAAGGACCGCATCGGTCAGGCCACCGGACTCGCCTGGACCGAGGTCGGCGGCGACCTCCTCACCATCGAAGCGGCGGTAATGTCGGGAAAGGGCAAGTCGACCTATACCGGTCAGCTCGGCGATGTCATGCAGGAGTCCATTCAGGCTGCGCTGACCGTCGTCCGGACCCGCGCGCAGGCCCTCGGGATATCTCCCGACTTCTACCAGAAGAACGACATCCACATTCACGTGCCGGAAGGGGCAACGCCGAAAGACGGACCCAGCGCGGGGGTGGGGATGTGCACCGCACTGGTCTCGGCGCTGTCCGGCGTGCCGGTTCGGTCGAGTGTCGCGATGACCGGCGAGATTACCCTGCGGGGTGCGGTGCTCCCGATTGGAGGCCTCAAGGAGAAGCTCCTGGCCGCCCTTCGGGGAGGAATCGAGACGGTAATGATCCCGGAAGAGAATCAGCGCGAGCTGAGCGAGATCCCCGCCAACATCAAGCAGAACCTGGACATCCGGGCGGTCAAGTGGATAGACCAGGTGCTGGAGGTGGCATTGCAGCGCATGCCGGATCCCGCTCCCGGTGAACAGGACGTGGTCGATGCGGAGCAGACGGCTGAGAGCGCGGAAGTGAGGGAGCCTCTGACCACGCACTGAACGCCGACACGGCCCGGGATATGGCAACCCAATCCGGGAAATCGTAGACTGGCGCGCCTCCTTTCTGGGTGCTTAGCTCAGCGGGGAGAGCGTCGCCCTTACAAGGCGAAGGTCGGGGGTTCGATCCCCTCAGCACCCACCACCCGAAAACGGAGCGGTAGTTCAGTTGGTTAGAATGCCGGCCTGTCACGCCGGAGGTCGCGGGTTCGAGTCCCGTCCGCTCCGCCAAATCCCCAGAGTCTGATGCTCCAGTCCATTCGTGACCGCGCGACGGGATGGGTCGCGTGGACGATTGTCATTCTGATCTGCATCCCCTTCGCGTTGTGGGGCGTCTACGACTACATGACGCCCAGCCAGGGAGTGGCGATTGCGACGGTGAACGGGGTGGAGGTGGACGCCCGACGCTTCACGCGGCTCTACCAGCAACAGCGCTATCGGCTGCTCACCTTGCTCGGCGACCGCGCGCCTGCCGCCATGATCGACGACGCGAGATTGCGGGAGCAGGCGCTCGAACAAGTGATCGACGACGAGCTGGTGGTGCAGGTCGGCCTGGAAGACCGCCTTCGCGTCGCTGATCGCAGGCTGGCGGAAACGATCTCCTCGTTGCCTCAGTTTCAGGGCGAGAGCGGCTTTTCCCAGGAACTGTACGATGTCTACCTGCGCAACCAGGGACTTGGTCCCCTGGGCTTCGAGTTCGAAGTGCGCAGGAACCTTCTCGTCGAAGAAGTGATCTCGGCGCTTGCTCGCGCCGTCAACGTGAGCGAGCACGAGTACCGCGAAACGCGGCGCCTCGCCACCCAGCAACGAGAGTACGCGACGCTGCGACTTCCGGCCCGCAGCTTTCGACCGGCCGAGGTCGATGAGAGCGAGGTTCGCGAGTACTTCGATTCGAATCGGCGACGCTTCTCGAGTCCCGAACAGGTCAATGTGGAGTACGTGGAGCTTTCCCGGGACGACATCGCCGGAACGGTCCTGGTCGAGGAATCGGAGCTGCGCAGTCTCTACGAGGAACGGAAGGCAGATTACACGCAGCCCGCACAGCGCGAGGCGAGGCACATTCTCGTCGAGCTCGCGGCTGACGCGGATGCGGCGAGCGAGGCGGCGGCCCATGAACGAATCGAGGAGGTCGCGCGCCGGCTGGCCGGCGGAATGTCCTTCGAGGCGGCGGCGCGGGAGTACTCCGATGACCCCGGCTCTTCGCGCAGGGGCGGCTCGCTCGGATGGTTCTCGAGCGGCGTGATGGACCCTGCCTTCGAGGACGCGGCGTTCGCGCTGGGCGAGGGCGAGCGAAGCGATGCGGTGCGCACTCCCTTCGGCCTTCACCTGATAGAAGTGACCGGTCGCCGCGAGGCCGGCGTGGCGGAGTTCGAGGAGGTGAGAGATCGCCTGCGGGAGGACTACCAGCTCGAAGTGGCAGAGCAGCGCTATTTCGAGCAGGTCGAGCAGCTTGCCAACCTGGCCTTCGAGCATCCCGATACCCTGGAGGTTGCCGCCGAAGCGCTGGACGTGCCGCTGCGCGAGACGGGTTTCCTCTCGCGCAACGCCGATGAGTCGCAGGGCCTCGCCGCGGAGCCCCGCTTCCTCGACGCCGCGTTTAGTCCCGAGGTGCTCGATGAGGGCAACAACTCCGAGTTGCTGGAGTTCGAAGGCGCGCTGGTGGCGGTCCTCCGAGTAAGGGAGCATCGCCCCGCCCGCGAGCAGGACTTCGACTCGGTCCGCGAGGAAGCGAGAACCGAGTTCGTGGCGGTGCGCAGCGCCGAACGCGCGCGCGAAGCGGGGGAGGCCATCATCGATCGGCTTCGGGGACGCGAAGCGGAGGATGCGATCGCGTCGGAGAGCGGCCTCGCGTGGTCGCCTGAAAGCAGCCTTCGCAGGGCCGAGCCGACACCATCTCCCGGCTTGTCGGGCCTGGTGTTCAGAATGCCCAAGCCCGAGGCCGACGGCGCCTCGAGCTACGACGGACTGGCGGAGGACAACGGCGATTTCGTGGTGGTGGCGCTCCGCGCGGTGGATTCGGGAGACGGGGATGACGCGGACGAGGAATCCATGTTGCGTGAGCGCCTGGCGAGCGAACTCGGCCGGGCGGAGCTCGCGGCAACCGTTGCCAGCTTTCGTGCCGACGCCGACATCGTGGTGAACGAAGAGAACCTGCAGTAGCCAGTGCGCAACGGAGGGCGCCCGAGCGCGGGAGGGACTCTCAGATCATCAGTCGCCCTTCGTTGCGAAAGCGCTTCCTGAGGAAGTCAATCTGATCGGCGAGGATTCGCCGATTGGACAATACGAGATACTCGGCGCGGTTGGGAACGTAGGGCACGGCGAGAAGGCTCAAGCCCGCCTCCTCGGGGCGGCGTGCTCCCTTGGCGTGGTTGCACGGCTTGCATGCCGTCACCACGTTGCTCCAGCAGTCCTCGCCTCCGCGAGACAGCGGAAGGATGTGGTCACGAGTGAGCATGCGCTCGGAATACTGCTTCCCGCAATAGAGGCAGAGATGGCCGTCGCGCAGGAACAGCTCCCGATTGGACAGCGGCGGGATGAGGGAGTCCGAGGCATGCTGGCGAAGGCGTCCCTTCGTCGCGATGATCGAATTGACGGTAACCCGGGAACGACGCCCCGAAACCCGGTTCAGGCCGCCGCAAATGGTGAAAGAGTGCTCACCGGCATGCCACGCGATCATGTCGCGGGATTCGAGCACCACCGCCATGCGCCATGGAATCCATCGAACCGGTTGTCCGGTGACGTCGAGGCGCAGGATCAGGGGGCGGCGGGCTTCGCCGGCATCCGGGTTGAGGGTCGGCATGGACGGTTCACGGGCGCGGATTGGCGGGCGCGGCCATTGTGCACGAACACTGTTGAAACTCAAGAAATCGGTGTTTCAGTCCGGCCCGGACTCCACCATTCCCATGATGTTGTAGCCGGCGTCCACATGCAGGATCTCTCCGGTGATGCCGGAAGCGAGATCGGAGCACAGGAAGGCGGCGGCGTTGCCCACGTCATCCAGGCTCACGTTCCGCCCGAGCGGAGCATTGCGCTCGGCGTGTTCGAGGAAACGACGGAAGTCCGTGATTCCCGCCGCCGCCAGCGTCTTTATCGGGCCGGCGGAAATAGCGTTGACGCGGACTCCCTGCCGCCCCAGCGCGCCGGCCAGATAGCGCACGTTTGCTTCCAGGCTGGCCTTCGCCAAGCCCATCACGTTGTAGTTGGGCACCACCCGGCTCGAGCCGAGGTAGGTCAGGGTCAGGAGGGCCCCCGGCCGTCCCTGCATCATGGGGCGAGCGCACTTCGCCATTGCGGTGAAACTGTAGGCGCTCACATCGTGGGCGAGGCGGAATCCCTCACGGGTGGTAGCCTCGACAAAGTCGCCGCGAAGCTCCTCACGAGGTGCGAACGCAACCGCATGCACGCAGATGTCGAGGCCGTTCCAGGACTGGGCCAGGGACGAGAAGGCCGCTTCCAGTGACTCGTCGGAGGCGACATCGCACTCGTAGCAGAGATCACTGTCAAGCGAGGCGGCAAGGCTGCGAACCCGCGCTTCGAGACGCTGGTTCTGGAACAGGAACGCGAGCTCCGCCCCTTCCCGATGCATTGCCCGGGCTATTCCCCAGGCGATGGAGCGCTGGCTCGCCACTCCGCTGACCAGTGCCCGCTTGCCGGCGAGAAAACCCATTTGCGGGCCGTGGCTCCGGTTACAGGGAATTGGTGGCCGGGGCGTCGCCCGTATCGGGAGCGGGCGGCGCCACCTGCAGAGTCTGTCCGGGTTGAAGGACGCCGTTTATCGACAGCTCGTTCCATGACGCGAGCTGCTCGGTCGATATCGAATGCCGGCGCGCGATCAGCCAGAGGCTGTCGCCGCTGCGCACCACATAGCGGTGCTCGTCATCCGCCTCTCCGCCGGACAGGTTGGATGCTGGAGCTGCGGAGGGATCGCGAAGCAGGAGAGTCTGGCCGGGCATGAGCCACTCGGCGGGCTCGAGTCCGTTCCACGCCCTCAGGTCGTCGACCGAGACCCCGATCCGACGCGCGATCAGCCAGAGGTTGTCTCCGTTTCGAACGAGATAGCTCTGGTAGGTGCCGCCGGGGGCGGCGCTGGAAGCGGAGGGAGCAGCCGGTCCGTCGAGCTTGAGAATCTGGCCGGGCATCAGCCGGTCGTCGAGATCGGGACCGTTCCAGGCCCTGAGATCTTCGACGCTGACTCCGCGACGACGTGCGATGACCCAGAGACTGTCTCCGTCGCGAACGACATATCGGTTCCGGCTGCCCTGGCTGCGGGAGGCGGTGGAGGGCGCGGGCGGAGTGCGCTCGGCGCTGCTGCTGAGAGCGAGGATCTGACCGGGCATCAGCCACTCGTCCGGCGACAGCGCATTCCATGTCCTGAGGTCGACGATGGACACCCCATGCCGGCGTGCGATCAGCCAGAGGTTGTCGCCGTTGCGAACGACGTAACGCTCCGTCTCCTCGTCGCGGGTCGCGATGGACATGGGCTCGCTCGTGGACGCGCGCAAGTGGAGCATCTGTCCCGGCATGAGCCAGGCTTCCGGGTCCAGCCGGTTCCAGGCGACCAGGTTTGCAATCGGAATTCCGTAACGGCGCGCGATCAGCCACAGGTTCTCACCCTTCCGCACGCGATGGCGGCTCGCCGACTCGTGCCCCGGTATCTCGACCTCCGTCGACGCGAGCCTTCTGCTCGTCTCGGAGCCGGACGGAGGGGAGCCCGGCTCGGCGGGTTTGCCCGGGATGAGCAGGCGCTCGCCTACCCTGATGAGACTGCCCTTCAACCGGTTCTGGTGGGCAAGAGCAGCCACGCTCGTGCCGTAGCGTACGGCGATCTCGCTCAGGGTGTCCCCGGCTACGACGACATGATGACCCCAGTCGGATGAGTGTTCCGGTGAGAGAAGCGCAACCCTTCTGGCAAAGGCCTCCGCGCTGGGGGCCGGAACGAGAAGCCGCTGGGGGCCCTTGGGCTCGGTCGCCCATCGACGGTATCCGGCATTGAGCCGGTAGAGGCGGTCGAGACTGATGTTCGCGAGCTCCGCCGCGCGCGCAAGGTCGATCTGTCCGTCCACCTCGACGACGCGGAAGGTCACCTCGTCCGGGACGCGCCGGAGCGTCATGCCGTAGTGGTCGGGTTGCGCGACGATGTCGCATACCGCAAGCCAGCGTGGCACATAGGTCCGCGTCTCCGCCGGTACCTTGAGCGACCAGAAGTCGATCGGCTTGCCGCGCTTTCGGTTGCGTGCGATCGCCCGCCTCAGGTTGCCTTCTCCCCAGTTGTACGCGGCGACCGCGAGCAGCCAGTCCCCGCCGAAGTCGCGATGGAGCTTTTCCAGGTACTCGAATGCAGCCGAAGTGGATGCCACCAGGTCTCGCCGGCCGTCGTACCACCAGTTGATCCGAAGACCGTACAGACGCGCGGTGGAGGGAATGAACTGCCACAGTCCCGATGCCCGTGCCGGGGAGTAGGCAAAGGGCTGAAACGCGCTCTCGATCACCGGCAGCAGGGCGAGCTCGACCGGAATGCCGCGCCGCTCCGCTTCGTGGACGATGTAGGGAAGATAGTCCCGGGAACGTTCCGCGACACGGTCAAAGTAGTCCGGATTCCGCCGGAACCAGTCGGCCTGGTGCTGAACGCGGGCCAGGGGAGGTCTCGGAATGGTGAACTGGCGTCTCATCCGCTCCCAGATGTCGGGCTGGGGACGGGCAAGCGCAGGGGACGCGCTCGCTACCGCTTCCGGCTCACGCGCGTCGCGGGCTTCCCCCTCTTCCGGCGGGCGGATCGCCGGGAGTGGCTGCGGAGGCGGTCCCGGCTCGAGGCGCACCGCTTCCTGAGCGGCTGTGAACGCGGAGCGCCCCCCTTCTTCGGGCAAAGCGTGCAGATGAGTGCCCACGAGGCCGGCCGGAACGCAGGCCGGGAGCAACGCGAGCGCCCCGATGACCAGGGGCAGCGTCACGGCGGCCCGCGGCCGTCGCCTCTGGCGATGCGAGATGCGTCCTACAGGTTTCAATCAGGTGTTTCCATACACCGCCCGCCGCGGCGCGCGCGCATGCTAGCACCTTTGCACAGTGAAATTGACCGGTGCACGCGAAGCAGACAAGACCACGACGAAGTCCAAGCGATTGATTTGCAATCGATCATGATCACCGTGCGAGGGTACCGGGTAGGGAACGAATCCGGGTCAGGGAAGCGGGCGACAGGTCGGCGGCATTCGTCGGTCCTTCCATCCGTCATCTCGCCCGGGCGGCGGGGCGCGCCGAAGTCTTCCCATCCGTCCTGGGTCGGGTCGCTCGCCGGGGCAGCTTCGGGTGGATTCTCGCATCCCGGCGCTTGCTACCGAAAGGGGGGGCGGGAATACTGGTTCGGGTTCGGCAGGGGAGGCCAGCATCGACATGAGCACGTTCGCCGGAAGGAGCGTCTCCGAGCCAGGGCGCCGTGCGTTGCGACGAGACTTCCACGAATGGCTGACCCGGCGCCCGGGCAGCCTGATCCTCGATGCGGAGCGCGCTCACCTCGACCGCATGCTGCCCGACCTGTTCGGCTATCACCTGGTGCAGGTCGGACGACTCGCAGATGCCAATCTGCTCGCCAGGAGCCGGATCCTCGGACAGACCGTGATCGAAGTGGACGCCGATCCGGGCCCGTTCCGCCATCCGGTCGTCCAGGGGCGGGCCTCCGCGCTTCCGCTCGAGTCCGATGGCGTCGATGTCGTCGTCATGCCCCACGTGCTCGAGTTCGAATCCGAGCCGCACGAGGCGGTCCGCGAGGCTTCCCGAGTGCTGGTGCCGGAAGGGCATCTCGTCATTACCGGTTTCAATCCCTGGAGCCTGTTCGGCGTATGGCGTGCCGCTCTGCATTCCCGAGGGTCCGCGCCCTGGTGCGGGCAGCTCATATCACCGAGCCGACTCAAGGACTGGTTCGCGTTGCTCGGGTTCGACCTGCTGGAGATGGGTTCGCACTTCCGCCGGCCGCCGCTGCGCAGTCAGCGCCTGCTCAACCGATTCCGGTTTCTGGAGCACGACGCGATGCCGTTGTCGTCCGTGGTCGGTGCAGCCTACGTGGCCCTGGCGCGAAAGCGCGTCACCACTCTGACCCGGGTGCGCCCGCGCTGGCGGCCCGGGCGCCGGCTGGCGGTGGTCGGCCTCGCCGGTCCGAGCGCGAGCAACGTAGCGCGGCGCCGATTCGGTGCCTGAGACTGTCGAGATGTTCACCGACGGCGCCTGTCGGGGAAATCCCGGTCCCGGCGGCTGGGGGGTGGTGCTCGCTTACCGTGGGCGCGAGAAGCTGCTCTCAGGGGGTGAGGAGACAACGACCAACAACCGCATGGAACTCATGGCGGCAATACAGGGGTTGGAAGCACTGACCCGCGCATGCCGGGTAAGGGTGACCACGGACTCACAGTACGTCATGAACGGCGTGACCCGCTGGATGGACATGTGGAAGCGCCGTGGCTGGAAGACTGCCGCCCGACAGCCGGTCAAGAACTCGGACCTGTGGCGCCGCCTGGACCGGATTGCCTCGCGTCACGACGTGGAGTGGGTCTGGACGAGGGGTCATTCCGGCAATCCGGGCAACGAGCGCGCGGACGCTCTCGCCCGGTCCGCCATCGATCGGGTTCCGCCGAAGGACCGAGACCATTGCGGCAGGTAGTGCTCGACACCGAGTCGACCGGACTGGACCCCGGCGAGGGGCATCGGGTAATCGAGATCGGAGCGGTGGAGCTGATCGACCGGCGCATGAGCGGCCGGCACTTTCATCATCTCCTGCAACCCGACCGGGCAATCGATGCGGGCGCATTCGAGGTGCACGGCATCACCGAAGCGAAGCTCGAAGACAAGCCCCGATTCGCGGAGATCGCGGACGAGCTCCTCCACTTCATCGAGGGAGCCGAGCTCGTGATTCACAACGCGGAATTCGACATCGCCTTTCTCGATCATGAGCTCAGCCTGCTCGGCGATGCGCTTGCTCACCGCCGCATCGCCGACGCCTGCTCCGTGCTCGACACCCTCGCCCTTGCGAGGAAGTTGCATCCGGGGCAGCGAAACAACCTCGATGCGCTCTGCAAGCGCTATCGCGTCGACAACTCGAGACGCAACCTCCACAGTGCGTTGCTGGACGCGGAGCTGCTGGCCGAAGTCTACCTCGCGATGACGGGCGGCCAGGTGGCGCTGGCCCTCGGTGCCGCGGCATCGCCGGGGCCGACGCGGGGCGAGTCGAGCGCGGGCCGAAGCCGGGCTCCTCTGCGCGTCATTCGGGCCTCCGCAGCGGAGCGCGAAGCACACCGCCGCCGGCTGCTCGCAATCGATGACGAGAGCGGCGGGACCTGCCTGTGGCGGCGCCTGGAGACCCCGGACTCCGGGTCGGAGGCTCCCTGAAGCCGAAAGGCGGCGGGGCCGCGCCTCCGATTCCCCTCGAGAGGACTGGTCGCAAGGTGCGCGCGGGGCCAGGCCGGCGCCCTCCCTCGCCGCTGGCGAGGAACGCAGGGCAGCACAGCGCACGCCGCCCTTCGGGTCATCCGTTCAGGGGGCATGAACGAGCCCGGCGGGCAGGGCGATTCTGCGCGTAGCGCGCCGGAAACGGCGGGGCCTCCGGTTGTCTCCGCCCGCGGTGAGGGGGTAACATGGCTCGCCCGCGGCGAGCCGCATTCGAGGCTCGAAATATGGGAGGTTGGGAGCCATGAATCCATTGGACAGCATTACCGGAACCATCGTCACCGGAGTCGTACTGGCTCTGATCCTTGCCGCCATCTTCTGATGGCGAGATGCATGCTGACAACGTACTGGGGTTGACCTGGATAGGGGAGATTTCATGGATTTCGTACTCGCTCTGGAACGCTGGATTCACTTTCTGTCCGGCATAACGTGGATTGGGCTGCTCTACTACTTCAACTTCGTGCAGGTTCCGGCCATGGCCGAGGCCGCCGCCGACAAGGACGGGCCCGGACCGGCCGCAATCGGCAAGTATGTCGCCCCCCGCGCGCTCCTGTGGTTCCGATGGGCGGCGGTGGTGACCTGGCTGTCCGGCGCCGCGTACCTCGTCAGCGCGCCCCATCTGGACTTTGTCGATGCGGTGATGCTTCGGGGCGCCAGCCAGACGATCGGCGTTGGCGGGTGGCTCGGCACCATCATGCTCTTCAACGTCTGGGTGCTGATCTGGCCGAATCAGAAGAAGGTGCTCGGCATGGTGCAGGCCTCCGATGAGGAAAAGGCCAAGGCACGGCGTGTCGCCACTCTCGCATCGCGGACCAACACGGCATTGTCGATTCCGATGTTGCTGTTCATGGGAATGGCGTCGCACTCCCATCTCTTCTAGACAGTCCTGGAGCGATCTCGTGGAAACCCGGCCCCGGCCGGGTTTTTCATTTGGCCGGACCCACTGGGGGTGAACATGAGCGATGCCCTGATCAAGAACTACGCCCGACTGGACGTGACCTTCCGGCGCGGCGAGGGCGTGTGGCTGTGGGACGAGGAGGGCCGGCAGTACCTCGATGCGCTCTCCGGCATCGCGGTATGCGGATTGGGACATGCACACCCGGCGGTGGCCGACGCCGTGAGCGAACAGGCAAGGGCGCTCGTGCACACGTCCAATCTGTATCGAATCGGCGTGCAGGAACGATTGGCGGAACGGCTTTGCGCGGTGGCCGGGATGGAGCGCGCCTTCTTCTGCAACTCGGGCGCCGAGGCCAACGAGGCCGCGATCAAGATTGCCCGCGCCCACGGCAGCCGGCGCGGCGTCGAGGCGCCCGCGATCCTGGTCGCCGAAGGCAGCTTCCACGGGCGCACGCTGGGCGCGTTGAGCGCGACCGGCAACCCGAAGGTCAAAGCCGGATTCGGGCCGATAGTCGAGGGCTTCGTGCAGGCGCCCTTCGGCGATGCGGAAGCGTTCGAGTCGGCGGGAGACCGGCATCCCGATACCTGTGCGGTGCTGGTCGAGCCCATTCTCGGAGAAGGGGGGGTGACCATGCCGCAGCCCGGCTTCCTGCGGCGCCTTCGTGAAATCTGCGACGCACGGGGATGGTTGCTCATGCTCGATGAGGTGCAGACCGGAATGGGTCGAACCGGGCAGTGGTTCGCGTGCCAGCACGACGGCGTGCGACCCGACGTCATGAGCATCGCCAAGGCGCTGGGCAACGGGGTGCCGATCGGGGCCTGTCTTGCCCGGGGAGAAGCTGCCGAGGCCCTGCAGCCGGGCAGCCACGGCTCGACCTTCGGAGGCAATCCGCTCGCGTGCAGCGCAGCGCTCGCCGTGGTCGAAACCATGGAACGTGATGGACTGGTCGAGGCGGCGGCGGTCAAGGGCAGACATCTCAGGAAGCGCCTCGAAGAAGCGTTGGCCGGGCAGAACTGCGTGGTCGAGGTCCGGGGCCAGGGCCTGATGGTCGCGATAGAGATGAATCGGAGCTGCGGCGAAATGGTGGGTATGGCGCTGGCCAGGGGGCTCCTGATCAACGTGACGGCGGAGCGCGTGATTCGCCTGCTTCCTCCACTGATACTGGAAGACGAGCACGTCGAACGGATTGCGCAGACGCTCGCGGAACTCGTTCGGGAATGGAACGCCTGAGCGATGAGCTCCACGAATCGCGACTTTCTGACACTGCTCGACTTCTCCCCGGAGGAGCTTCACGGCATCCTCGACCGGGCGCGGCAACTGAAGGCGTTGCGAAAGGAAGCGCTTCGTCACGAATCGCTTCCGGGTCGCGTGATCGGACTGCTCTTCGAAAAGTCCTCGACGCGGACTCGAGTGGCTTTCGAGGCGGGAATGGTCCAGCTCGGCGGGCACGCGATCTTCCTTTCTTCGCGCGACCTGCAGATAGGACGAGGCGAGCCGATCGAGGACACGGCCCGTGTGCTCTCCCGCATGGTCGACGCCGTGGTCGTACGCACCTATTCCCATGAAGGACTGGAGCGATTCGCGCGCCACTCGAGCGTTCCCGTCATCAATGCGCTCAGTGACACTCACCACCCCTGCCAGCTCCTGGCGGATGTGGTGACCTACATCGAGCATCGCGGCAGCATTGAAGGACGTACGGTCGCCTGGATCGGCGACGGCAACAACGTGTGCAACTCCTTCATCCACGCCGCACGGTGCTTCGGCTTTTTCCTGCGGATCGCGAGTCCGCCCGGACACGCTCCACATCCCCAGGTGCTTGCCGAGGGCGGCGAGAGGGTGAGCGTAACGACGGCGCCGCGAGATGCCTCCGACGGCGCCGACCTGATAGTCACCGACGTGTGGGCGAGCATGGGGCAGGAAGAAGAGCAGCAGGCCCGCGCGGAGACATTCAGCAACTATCGAGTCGACCAGAGGCTGTTGGATACATGCAGTCCGGATGCGCTCGTGATGCATTGCCTGCCCGCCCATCGGGGTGAAGAGATCAGCGCTGAAGTGCTCGATGGGCTGCAGAGCGTGGTCTGGGACGAGGTCGAGAATCGGCTGCACACTCAGAAGGCTCTCCTGGAGTTCCTTCTGCGCGGCGAGGACTCGGACGCCTGATCGTGAGGTGCCGGCGGGATGCCGCGCTCCCGATGCGAGGGGCGGTTGACGTCGACGACAGCCGCTTCGTTTCCGGTCTTCGTCTTCCCGCGCATCTCGATCGGCAACCCTTCGGGGCGTCACCGACTTCACTCCGCCGCAGGGGAAATGAAGTCCGTTCGAAATCTGTGGGCGAGCGTGCCCGCGAGGAGAGACGTGCGGCAGATGCCGTGGCGCCCGTAATCCTCGACGACAGCGGTGATCGTGGATTCGGGTTCCGGTTCCCGGGTCGGACCGGAAGTTGATGTTGCGGTGAGTCGTGTGAAGGAGGAGTCACTGGGTGTCGGGATGACCTCGCGGCGCACCCGGGAGCGTCTCGTGGAGCGATTGCGGACAGGGGGCATATCCAATCCCTCCGTGCTCGCGGCGATACGAGACACGCCTCGTCACCTCTTCGTGGACGAAGCGCTCGCCAGCCGTGCGTACGAAGACACCGCCCTGCCGATCGGAGCGGGCCAGACAATTTCGCAACCATACATCGTCGCGCGCGCGACGGACGCGCTCCTCGGGGGAGAGCGACTCGAGCGCGTGCTCGAGGTCGGTTGCGGCAGCGGTTATCAAGCGGCCATTCTCTCCGTGCTGGTGTCGATGGTGTATGCGGTGGAGCGGATCTCTTCCCTCGTGTACCGAGCCCGTGAGCACCTTCATCGCCTCGGAGTCGACAACGTGCGCATTCGTCACGGCGATGGCGCCCTGGGCTGGCCGGAGCACGCCCCTTACGACGGCATCATCATCTCGGCCGCCTCCGAGGAAGTGCCCGGGTGTCTGCTCGAACAACTCGCTTCCGATGGGCGCCTGATCATGCCGCTGGGAAGTGGACAGAATCAGACCCTCATCTCGGTGCAGCGGACGGAGCAGGGGTTCGAGCGGCGCGAGCTGGAATCGGTACGCTTCGTTCCGTTGATTGGAGGTACGGGCTGAGTGCGCCCACAACGCGCAGTAGCGTTCACCCTGTTCACGATCGCATTGCTCCTTGGCGGATGTGCGAGCGGAGAGCGTCTCGCTCCGGTTTCGCGCGTCGATCCGGTCGCCACCGGCAAGCCGGACGAGCACACCGTGCGCAAGGGGGATACGCTATACGCCATCGCCTGGGAATACGATCTGGACTTTCGGGATCTCGCCGCGTGGAACGGTGTCGAGCATCCATTCGTGATCTACCCGGGGCAGGTGCTCGCCCTTCGGGGATCGCCGCGCAAGGCAGATGGCGCAGTGGCGAACGCGGAGGTCTCGATCGCGGCCCTTCCCGAGCCGTCGACAATCAGCGGGCGCGTCGTCGAAAGCGCAGACGGGGTTGCGGCCGCCGATTCCCCTGCTACCACGACCTCCGGGGACACGGCGGCGGCGGAGTCGGTCTCGGATGCCGGATCCGGAACGGATCTTTCAAAGGCCAACGTGCCTGCGCCCGACGTGTTCGATGGCGCCGTCCCGGTCGGTATGTGGCATTGGCCCACGAAGGGCAAGGTGATCGGCTCCTTCGGAAGGGCGGGAGAGAAGGGCATACAGATATCGGGAGGATACGAGCAACCGGTGGTGGCGGCCGCGGACGGACGAGTGGTCTACAGCGGTACCGGGCTGGTCGGATATGGGCGGCTCATCGTTCTCAAGCACAACAAGAGCTTTTTCAGTGCGTACGCGCACAACTCCAGGATCCTCGTGAAAGAGGGCGAGGTCGTGCAGGGAGGACAGCGAATCGCCCTGATGGGGAGTTCCGGAAGCGACAAGGTCAAGCTTCACTTCGAGATAAGGCGGGACGGCAAGCCGGTCGATCCGTTGCGCTACCTTCCCCGGCGCACGGGCTGATTCGTTCCGCCCGGCGCACGCGCCACGTCGGCCGGCAGGCCAGGGGCGCTTCTCGAGCGTCGGGAGATTCCGCCCGACGTGCCGAAGCCCTGACTATCCTTTTGAAATGGATTGGTATTTTGGGCAGGGTAGCCGACCCGGATCGTGCATGAAGCAACTCCGGACTCCGAACGGGAACACCCGGATGTCTGGCGTCTCAGACCCGGAGCGTCGTCATTCGTCCAGGATCAGCATCAGGAGCGCCGTCACCCGACGGCCTTCCGAGACCAGGACGTTGAAGGTGCGGCAGGCGGCATCGGTGCGCATCACCTCCACGCCGGCGCCGAGGCGAGAAAGGCGAATCATGATTTCCGCTTCCGGCAGGTGGTGCGTCGCGCCGGTTCCGATCAGGAGTATCTCAGGGTCGAGTTCCGAGACTCGGTCAATGACCCCGGAGTCGATGTCGGCAAGGCATTGCACGCCTTCACAGGGGCAAAGGCGGTCGGGAGAGAGGATGATGGAGGTAGCAAGTCGTTCGTCGTTGACGACGAAGAAACCCTTTCCGTAGGAACGGACGAGGTTCGTGTTCGGGTTCGAATCGGAAGTGAGCTTCATGGCTGGGCTTGCCCGATGGAGAATCGAGACGATTGGGCAATAATACGTACGTCGGCTTGCCCGAGAGAAGGAGAGCCACTTGCGAGCGATAGTGTTGGGAGCGCCGGGCGCGGGCAAAGGCACCCAGGCTGATTTTGTGTGTGAACGATACGGGGTGCCCAAGATCGCCACCGGCGACATGCTGCGGGCGGCGGCTGACTCGGGTTCCGAGCTCGGCCGGAGGGCGAAAGAGATTATGGACGTCGGTGCGCTGGTGCCCGACGAGATCATCCTGGGGCTGGTGGAAGAGAGATTGAGTCGGCCCGACTGCGGCAGGGGATTTCTCTTCGACGGTTTTCCACGAAACATCCCTCAGGCGGAAGCACTGCGCAATCGTGGCATCACGGTGGATGTGGTGGTCGAGATCGCGGTCGACGACTCCGAGATCGTCCGCCGCATGAGCGGACGGCGTATCCACCCCGCGTCCGGGCGTACCTACCACGTCGAGTTCAATCCGCCCGCGCTTCAGGGCAAGGACGATCTGACCGGTGAGGAGTTGGTACAGCGGGAGGACGACGGGGAAGCGACCGTTCGCGAACGATTGAAGGTCTATCATGACCAGACCCGACCATTGATCGATTACTACTCCGCATGGGAACGCTCGGGCGATCGGGACGCGCCCCATTATGTGCGGATTGATGGAATGTCCACGCTGGACAGCGTGCGCAGCGCCGTTCTCGAAGCACTGGATCAAGTGGTCCCGTCTTTGCGAGCGACATCTTCGAGTTCGTAGACGACACTTCTCGAGACTGCCCGCTTTCCGCAAACGCTTCGGCGACAGGAGGAAGGGGTGGTGAATGGAATGTATGGCGCCTGCTGGCTTGTATTCGGGTGCCATTTTCCGTAAGAATGCGCGAGCTTCACACTGCCGGAAGTGATTTTGAGGACCAATCCACGGGGGAAATTGCAAATGGCAGCCAAGAAAGCGGCGAAGCGCAAAGCAAAGGCGAAAACCAAGGGGAAGGTGGGGAGAGCAGGCACCAAGAAAGCCGCGAATAAGCGGACAACGAAGACGAGCCCGGGTCCTCGCAAGAAAGCCGCCAAGCGGGTGGCGAAGAAAAAGGCTGGCGTGAGAAAGACGAAGAAGAAGGCCGCCAAGAAGACGATCACCAAGAAGAAGGCCACCAAGAAGAAGGCCACCACGAAGAAGACAACCAGGAAGAAGGCGACCACGAAGAAGGCCACGACGAAGAAGACAGCCAGGAAGAAGGCGCTTCGCAAGGTCGCGAAGAAAGGGACTGCGAAGAAGAAGGCCGCCAACGGCAGGCGGAAGAAGAAGGCTGCCAACGGCAGGCGGAAGAAGACTGCGGCCGGTCGAAAGAAAGCGGCAGGCGCCCGCAAGAAAGCGGCGAACGGCAGGCGCAAGAAGGCCGCCAACGGGAGGCGGAAGAAGAAAGCCGCCGGCGCTCGAAAGAAGGCGACATCAGGCCGCAAGAAGGCCGCCAACGGCAGACGGAAGAAGGCTGCGGCCGGTCGAAAGAAGGCGACAGGCGCCCGCAAGAAGGCCGCCAACGGAAGGCGGAAGAAGGTCGCCGGCGCTCGAAAGAAGGTCGCGACGAGCCGCAAGAAGGCCGCCAACGGCAGGCGGAAGAAGGTCGCCAACGGCCGCAAGAAAGCGGCCAACGGGAGGCGGAAGAAGACTGCCAACGGTCGCAAGAAGGCCGCCAACGGCAGACGCAAGGTCTCCAGAAAGGCGGGCTGAGCGCAAGCTCGGCGTGGGCGGGCGTGGCGCCGGATTCGCATCCGGCGCCGGGCGGGGAGCATCGGCGGAAACGGAGCGCGGCCTGGGACCATCGCCTGTTTCCCCAGGGGTAGGCGGTCCGGGTCGACCGCCGGCCTCACACGGGCGCGTCGCTTCAGCGAAGCGATATGACAGGCCAGCCGCGACCTTCCGCAACCACGCGCAGGCGCTCGTCGGGATCGACCACGAAAGGGTGGCCGATCGCCTCCAGGAGGGGCAGGTCGGCAATGGAATCGGAATAGAAGCAGGCTTCGCGGAGAAGAGCGGCGTGCGAAGCGGCCCATCGCCGGACATGGGCGACCTTTCCATGCCCGGAGCAGGGCGCACCGGAGACCCGGCCGGTGTAGCGTCCGCCGTGCACTTCCGGCTCGGTGGCGAGCAGATGATCCACTTCGAGCAGGCGGGCAATCGGCTCCGTGACGAAGCGATTGGTGGACGTGGCGATGACGAGTGTCTCGCCACGGCGGCGATGGCGATCGAGCAACTCCAGCGCCTTGGGAAGCACCAGCGGCGCGATGGTGGTTTCGATGAAGTCGCGTCGCCATCTCTCGAGATCGTGCATCTCGTGGCGACTCAACGGAGCGAGCTGAAAGGCGAGGAACTCCTCCACGTCGAGCGTGCCCTGCTCGTAGGCTTTCATGAACTCCCGGTTGCGTCGCCGGTGCAGGGCCGCCGGTACCACTCCGAGGCTGGCGAGGTGCTCGCCCCAGAGGTAATCGCTGTCGCCGGCCAGGAGGGTGTTGTCCAGATCGAAGAAGGCAGCCCTGGTCCCTTTCGTCGCGATACCCTCTCCGTTCCCGCAAACGTCTGCTGTCATGACTTTCGTCGCCCGTTCAGTGGTTTCCCGCCGCGTCGCGGTCCAACGCCACGAAGGGTGGCGTCCCCCGAGGCCGCGCCCCGATCCCGAGTCGGAATCCGGGCGGGATGCGGGCGCCTCGGGATGCCACGGATCGGCGCGCGGCATTCGCGGAGTGTAGAATGCGAGAGGTGCCGCCGGTTTTCGGTTCTCGCTCCTCCCGGTACGGGGCTCGATGGAGAATGGCCGGATTGTCATCGACGAGGGCGGCGGGCTCGGAGCGCAGACTCATCACCCATGCGGTACGCCAATCCGCCACCTGGTCCGCTGACGGCGCCTGCGTGCTCCCGCTTTGCAAGCCGGGCGAAAGTTCGGCGCTCGGGCGTGCCGGACCCTGCAGGAGGTCGGCCACTTGATTGACTCGGACGGGTTCAGGCCGAATGTGGGGATAATCCTGTCCAATCAACGGACCGAGGTGCTGTGGGCGCGCCGCGCCGGACAGGAAGCGTGGCAGTTCCCGCAAGGCGGCATCAAGGTTCATGAGACCCCTGAAGAGGCGATGTTCAGGGAGCTCTTCGAAGAGCTTGGCCTGCGAAGCGAGCACGTGGAAGTCATCGGCTCCACCCGGGGATGGTTGAGGTACACGCTGCCCAGGCGCTACATGCGCAGGCGGAGCAATCCGGTCTGTATCGGGCAGAAGCAGATCTGGTTCCTCCTGCGCCTGCTCGGGAACGACAGCTCGGTGCGGCTCGACTTGAGCGAGAAGCCCGAGTTCGATCACTGGAAGTGGGTGAACTACTGGCGTCCGAGCCGGGAAGTGATTTTCTTCAAGCGCCACGTGTATCGCCGCGCCCTGAAGGAGCTGGCGCCCTTGCTCGAGCTCAATCACGTCTCGTCCCGGGCCATTCCCTGATCCGATACTCCCGACTCTGCATGATCGAGAGGAAGACGCGCTGGATTCGGCCGAAGGGCCGCGATTGCGGGGGTGCGCATTTGCCCTCCACAGGCGCGGACCCTTCCCGGCGATAACGGATTCCTGCCGTCTACCCTGAATGATCCCGAACGAAGCGGCCAATCGAGCTCTGGACTTCGACCTGGGAGAGTCCGTCCGGATGCTTCGGGAGAGCGTTGCCGCGTTCGCTTCCGCGCATGTCGCCCCGCGGGCGGCCGAAATCGACGAGACGAACGTCTTCCCGCGCGACCTGTGGCCTCGCATGGGAGACCTCGGGCTGCTGGGCATAACGGTCGACGAGGAGCATGGCGGCGCGGGAATGGGCTACCTCGAGCACGCTGTCGCGATGGAGGAGATCAGTCGCGCATCCGGCAGTGTCGGCCTCTCCTACGGAGCCCATTCGAATCTCTGCGTCAATCAGATCCGACGCCACGGAAGCGGCGAGCAGAAACGCCGCTACCTGCCGAAGCTCATTTCCGGCGAGCACCTGGGCGCGCTGGCGATGTCCGAATCGGGGGCGGGATCGGACGTGGTATCGATGCGCCTGCGTGCGGACCTGCGCGGGGATCGCTACGTCCTGACCGGCAGCAAGACGTGGATCACCAACGGCCCTCAGGCCGACGTGCTGGTGGTCTACGCCAAGACTCGACCCGAAGCCGGCAAGCACGGCATCTCCGCCTTTCTGGTGGAGCGCGGGTTCAGGGGATTCTCCACTTCCGGCAAGCTCGACAAGCTCGGGATGCGCGGATCGGATACCGGAGAGCTCATCTTCGACGGGTGCGAAGTGCCCGAGGAGAATGTGCTCGGAAAGGTCGACGAAGGGGTGCGGGTGTTGATGAGCGGCCTGGACTACGAGCGAATCGTGCTCGCAGGAGGCCCGTTGGGCATCATGCAGGCATGCTTCGATGCGGTCATGCCCTACATTCGCGAGCGTCGGCAGTTCGGCCGGCCGATAGGTGAGTTCCAGTTGATCCAGGCGAAGGTGGCCGACATCTATACCACCATGAACGCGGCGAGGGCCTACGTGTACGCGGTGGCGAAGGCGTGCGACCGGGGCGAGACCACCCGCAAGGACGCCGCGGGGGCAATCCTCTACGCCGCGGAGAGCGCGACTCGGGTTGCCCTGGATGCCGTTCAGATCCTGGGCGCCAACGGCTACATGAACGACTTTCCGACCGGACGGCTCTTGCGGGACGCAAAGCTCTACGAGATTGGGGCCGGCACGTCGGAGATTCGCCGGATCCTGATCGGCAGATCGCTGTTCGCGGAGACGGCGTGAGGGTGCGGTTTCCCGCGCGCGTCGCAGCAGGATGGGCGCGAACTCCGAACCCGGGTGAAGCATGAGCGCGCTCGGGAGCGACGTCGATCGCGCGGATTCCTCATTTGCGGCCAATGCCGCGGTGATGCGGGCGCTCGTCGATGACCTGCGCGAGAAGATGCTGGCGGCGGCAAAGGGCGGCGGCGAAGAGCTTCGCCGGCGGCATCTTTCCCGGGGGAAGCTGCTGCCGCGCGATCGTGTGCATGCGCTGCTCGACCCGGGTTCTCCCTTTCTCGAGCTGAGTCCGCTCGCCGCACACGGTCTCTACGGCGGAGAAATCGCTTCGGCCGGGATCATCACCGGCATCGGCCGCGTGTCCGGCGTGGAATGCATGGTTGTCGCCAACGACGCGACGGTAAAGGGCGGCACCTACTTTCCGATGACGGTGAAGAAGCACCTTCGCGCCCAGGAGATCGCGCAGCAAAATCGCCTGCCGTGTCTGTACCTCGTCGATTCGGGGGGCGCCAATCTGCCGAATCAGGACGAAGTGTTCCCGGATCGCGACCACTTCGGCCGCATCTTCTTCAACCAGGCCAACATGTCGGCGCTCGGCATCGCGCAGATCGCGGTGGTGATGGGCAATTGCACCGCCGGCGGCGCCTACGTGCCGGCAATGTCGGATGAATCCATCATCGTGCAGGACCAGGGAACCGTTTTCCTGGGAGGGCCGCCGCTGGTTCGCGCGGCAACGGGAGAGGAGGTGAGCGCGCAGGAGCTGGGCGGCGCCGACGTGCACTGCCGGGTTTCCGGCGTAACGGATCACTATGCGCGCAATGATGCGCACGCCCTCGTCCTCGCCCGCAGGATCGTGGCCACCCTGAATCACCGCAAGGAGGTCCGCCTCGCCACCCGGCAACCCCGTGAGCCGCTGCACGACGCGGCGGACCTCTACGGAATCGTTCCGGTCGAGGGAGGGAAGTCCTACGAAGTTCGGGAGGTCATCGCCCGCGTGGCGGACGGATCCAAGTTCGACGAGTTCAAGGCCCTGTACGGTACGACCCTGGTGTGCGGCTTCGCCCACATCCACGGCTACCCGGTCGGCATTCTCGCCAACAACGGCATTCTCTTCTCCGAAAGCGCGCTGAAGGGGGCGCACTTCATCGAGCTTTGCTCGCAACGCGAAGTGCCCCTCGTATTTCTTCAGAACATCACGGGTTTCATGGTCGGCGCCAGGTACGAGCACGGCGGAATCGCGAAGGACGGAGCCAAGCTGGTCACCGCGGTCGCCACCTCGAGGGTGCCCAAGTTCACGGTGATCATTGGCGGCTCGTTCGGCGCGGGAAACTACGGAATGTGCGGGCGGGCCTACTCTCCCCGATTTCTGTGGATGTGGCCGAACGCGAGGATCTCCGTCATGGGGGGAGAGCAGGCGGCCAGTGTTCTTGCCGAAGTCAGGCGCGGGAGCATCGAACGTGCGGGCGAATCGTGGAAGAGCAGCGACGAGAATGCCTTCAAGGCGTCGATTCGGGCGCAGTACGAGCTGCAGGGCCATCCCTACTATGCCACCGCCCGACTCTGGGACGACGGCATCATCGATCCGGTGGACACCCGCATGGTGCTGGGCCTGGCGATTTCCGCCGCCTTGAACGCGCCCATCGAGGCCACCCGCTTCGGCCTCTTCCGCATGTGACAGGTGATGGCGGTTTCCGGGCGCTGAGATGTTCGACTCCCTGATCGTCGCCAACCGGGGCGAGATCGCCTGCCGCATCATGCGCACCGCGAAGCGCCTTGGGCTCCGCACCATCGCCGTCTACTCGGACGCGGACCGGGACGCGCTCCACGTCGCGGCGGCCGACGCCGCGCTGCGGCTGGGGCCCGCACCGCCGCGGCAGAGTTATCTCGACCAGCGCGCAGTGCTCGCGGCCGCCTCGGCGAGCGGTGCCGCGGCCGTGCACCCGGGATACGGATTTCTCGCCGAGAACGCGGAGTTTGCCGAAGCCTGCGGCGCGGCGGGGCTTTGCTTCGTCGGTCCGCCCCCGGCCGTGATTCGCGCGATGGGCTCGAAGGCCGAAGCGAAGGCGATCATGCGCCGGGCCGGGGTCCCGGTCGTGCCGGGATACGAGGGAGCGGTGCAGGATGCGGCAACCCTCTCCCGGGAAGCCGACGCACTGGGCTACCCGGTCATGCTCAAGGCTCATCTCGGAGGCGGCGGCCGGGGGATGCGTCTCGTGCGGAATCCATCCGAACTCGCGGCGAGCCTCGAGAGCGCACGACGCGAAGCACTCGGCGCTTTCGGCGACGATCGGGTGCTCGTGGAGAAGGCCATCGCGCGCCCTCGTCACATCGAGGTGCAGGTCTTCGCCGACTCCCGGGGACAGGTCGTCCACCTCTTCGAGCGGGACTGCTCCGTGCAGCGGCGGCACCAGAAGGTCATCGAAGAAGCCCCCGCGCCGGGTCTCGATCCGGGGCTGCGGGACGCGATCGCCGATGCGGCGGTGGCGGCGGCGCGCGCGGTCGGCTACGAGGGCGCGGGGACCGTCGAGTTCATCGTGGAGTGCGACCCCTCCGGCGCGGCTCTCCGCTTCTTCTTCCTCGAGATGAACACGCGCTTGCAGGTCGAGCACCCGGTCACCGAGCTGATTACCGGAATCGACCTCGTCGAGTGGCAACTGCGGGTCGCCGACGGGGAGCCCCTTCCCCTTGGCCAGGACGGAATCCGCTGCTCCGGACACGCCTTCGAGGCGCGCCTCTACGCCGAAGACCCTTCACGAGGATTCCTGCCGGCGGCGGGAACCCTGCATCACCTCGTTCTGCCCGACGAGGACCCGGAGCTGCGGATAGACGTCGGAGTGCGCGAAGGCGACAGCGTCGGCGTGGACTACGATCCGATGATCGCCAAGATCGCGGTGCGGGGTGACGACCGGGAGGCCGCGCTCGGCAAGCTTCGCGCTGCGCTCGCCGGCACCGAAACGGGCGGAGTGGCGACCAATCGGGACTTTCTCGCCGCCGTGGCGGACCATCGCCGATTTCGTGCCGGAGCGGTCGACACGGAGTTCATCGGCGCCGAAGCGGACGCGCTGCTGCCGGCGCCGGGGCCATGCCCTCCGAGGATCTACCTCCTCGCCTGCCTCTTCGAACTCCTCGAACGGAAGGCCGCCGCGACCGCCAGGGCGGGCGTCTCTTCGGATCCCTGGTCGCCCTGGCATCGAAGCGATGCCTGGCGCCTCGGTGGCGCAGGCCTCGATGCTCTCGGGTTCGTGGACGGCGAGGAGGAGATCGAGGTGTCGGTGGCGTTCGAGGAGGGCGGGTATCGCCTGTGCGTGGCGGGAGGCTCGTGCTTCGCCCGCGGCGCGCTGGGACCGAAGGGCCGCATCGATGCGAGCGTGGATGGAGAAGAGTTGCGCGCGACGGTGGTCGTGTGCGGCGGGGACAGGTGGGTCATCGTGGATGGCAGGACCTGCCGCTTGCGGCGGAAGGACGCGAGCCTCGGCGACGCCGGAGCGCGGCGCACCACGGAACGTCTCGTCGCTCCGATGCCCGGAAAGCTGCGCTCGGTGAACGTGGAAGTCGGAGACTCCGTGCGCGCGGGCCAGGTCGTGATGGTGCTGGAAGCGATGAAGATGGAGCACGCCATCAGCGCTCCGAGGGAGGGCGTCGTCGAGCGGCTCTGCTACGCCGAGGGCGAGCAGGTCATGGAGGGCGCCGAGCTCCTGGTGTTCGAGAGGGCGGGGCGGTGAGCCCGCCAACCCGGACCCTTCGGTCGCGTCGTCCTCGCGCGGCGGCGCCGACGCCGCCCGGCACGCGCCCCCGGCGCCCGGTCGGGCAAGCGGGAGGCCCGAGCCGATGAACCTGCCGGCGGCGGTCAAGGTGGTCGAAGTAGGACCGCGGGACGGCCTTCAGAACGAATCGGAAGGCGTCCCCCTGAAGACGAAGATCGCCCTCATCGATCGGCTGTCCGCAACCGGCCTCCCCGTGATCGAGGCCGGCAGTTTCGTCTCTCCGCGATGGGTGCCGCAGATGGCGGACAGCGCGGAAGTACTGGCCTCCATTCGCCGGGCGCCGGAAGTCTCCTACCCGGTGCTCACGCCCAACCTGAAGGGTCTGGAGCGGGCCCGGCAGGCCGGGGCCCGGGATGTCGCGGTGTTCAGCGCCGCATCGGAGTCCTTCAGCGCCAGGAACACGAACTGCTCGATCGAAGAGAGCCTGGAGCGTGCGGCGGAGGTCGCCGCCGCAGCGCAGTCCTTCGGTATGCGCGTACGGGGCTACGTCTCCTGCGTGCTCGGCTGTCCCTACGAAGGCGAGATCGATTCCCGCGACGTGATCCGGGTCGCCGAGCGGCTGTACCGGGTGGGCTGCCACGAGGTGTCGCTCGGCGACACCATCGGGGTGGGAACTCCGGTGGCGGCGCGCGCCCTGGTGGAGCGGGTCGCGGAGTCCGTGCCGGTCGAACGGCTCGCGGTCCACTTCCACGACACCTACGGCCAGGCGCTGGCGAACATCCTTGCGTGTCTCGAGCAGGGAATCTCCGTCGTCGACTCGGCGGTGGCCGGTCTCGGCGGCTGTCCCTACGCCCGGGGCGCCACCGGCAACGTGGCGACGGAGGATGTCCTGTACATGCTGCACGGGTGCGGAGTGGAGACGGGCGTGGACCTCGATCTCCTGGTCGACGCGGGCCACTTCATCTCGCGGGCGCTCGGCCGACCCGCCGCCTCCCGCGTCTCCAGCGCCCGGGCCGGCGCCCGCTCCTCGTAACCCGGCGCCTCGCGGGCAGGCATGCCCGTGGTCCGGTCACACTCTCACAATCCGCCCGGACCCTGGTCCCCCTCGGGCAGGCCTGCCCGGACTCCTCGATCGGCGCGCGCCTCCGGCGGACGTCCGCCTCCGCAATACCCCGGCCGAGGCGGCCTTCAATGTGCGCGCAGCACGAGGAACTCGTAGCCGTAGAACTCCGAGAAGGCGTGCCAGATGTCGATCTCCTGCTGGCACTGGTCGGCCAGCTCCTGAGCGTCCGCTTCGTCGAGGTGACGCGCCCGGAACGCATTCAGGTTGTCCTGCAGCGGCAGATAGTAGTCGTCCCACCACGCCGAGGCGGGGAGCGGAAAGTGCCCCACGGTCTCGTATCCGCACGCCCCGACCGCTTCCAGGAGCGCGGAGGTGGGGCGGATCGCCGGGTACTCCCGCCGCCAGAACGCGGCGCACTCGGCGGGCGGCTCGGGCTTCCGCCAGCACGCTTCGGTGAGCGCGACATGGCCGTCGCGCCGCAGCAGCCTGCGCCAGTCGCGCAGGCCCGCTTCGACGCCCACGTTGTAGATGGCGCCTTCGCACCAGATCAGGTCGAAGGAGCCGTCCGGAAAGTCGAGACTGCGCATGTCCGCCACGCGCGCTTCCAGCCGGTCCGTGATGCCCAGCCGGCGCGCCTCGCGGTTCAGCGCGTCGACGAAGGGGGGATGGGTGTCGACGGCGACGATGCGCGCCCGCGAGCCCTGCGCCAGCACCAGGGTCTGGGCTCCGGTCCCGCAGCCGATGTCGAGCACGCGGGTCCGCGGCCCGACGTCCGGCACGAGCCCAAGGGCCCGAAGCGTGCTCTCCGTGGACCCCGGTCCCTGCCGGGGCAACCCCGTGAACAGCTCGAAAAACAGCGCGGTGGCTCGATCCGGTGCCATGGCCTCCCTCGTCAGTTGCAGGGACTCGCAGGATAGCTCCAAGAGTCTTTTGACCTTCTGACAATCACGAATGCCGGCCCGCCTGGAGGGCGAATTCGATGCAGGTGCTACGGGCTTGATTCGTTGGGGTCCTGCGAGAAGTGGATATGGCGAATCCTCCATGCCGTCGCATGACGTTCCAGGAAGAACGAAGCCCGAACGCCAGGTACCGGTTCCGCGGAGTAGCGGACCGTGGCGACCACGCACGCGGCATCGCCATGGACGAATGCCCGCACGTTCTCGACCAACAGCGGCGTGATGTCACCTGTCTCGAAGAACGTCGCGACCTTCTCAAGGTGCGTCTCGAGTTCGGTGGAATCGCCGTCGGCGTGATTGTCGAAGTAAGGGACCTCCACATCAGGCACGTAGAGCGCTCGCAGAGCGACCAGGTCACGGTCGTAGAACGCTCTGTTGTACCGCGCCAGGAATTCTTCGAATTCCTGAATTCGTTCCGATTCGGTCATTGTGACTGCGTCCTGTCCATAGGGCATACCCACTGATCAGCAGACAAATCTGCCCGATAGCACGATATTGGATCCCGTTCCGAGCAGCTCTGCCATGTGCAATGGCCGGATACGTGGCAGCAACCGCTCTTCGTGGTCACGGCTGAGCTCCCAATGTGGTGACGAATTCCACCGCGCGACGTTGGGCGACAAGCGGTGCGGAACGTGGTCACTGGACGACCCGCGCCGATGAACCCGACCGCCCACATCGAGACTTCGGTCGTGCGCCAACTCTCGGCGCGCCCGTCGCAGGATGTCGTGGTCGCGGCGTACCAGGAAGTGACCCGCGAGAGGTGGCGCGCCGCCGCCGCCAGGTTCCACTTCGTGGCGTCGAAGCTCGTGCTGGCGGAATGCCGGGCGGGCGACCGGAGCGCTGCCCACGCCAGACTGAAAGCGCTGGAGGGCGTCGCTCTGGTGGACGCGTCCCCCGACGCGGAGGATCTGGCGCGCCGTCTGCTTGATCCCGGGGCGGTTCCGCGCGAAGCTGCGGCGGATGCCGCGCACATCGCCATCGCCGTGACAAACGGCGTCGAGTACTTGGTGACGTGGAACTTCCGGCACATCGCCAACGCTGCGATGCGGGTGCGGATAGAGCGCGCATGCAGGGACTGGAGCGACAAGCGGAGACAGCACGTCGCGTCAAGCAGCGTATCTCCGCAAGACGCTGGCTCATACCATAAGAAACAAAGTGGAATGCGCCTACGCATGCAGCGGCCTGTTCGAGAAGCGGCGGAAGCTGATGGAGGCGTGGGCGCAGCATTTGGGCATGGCAGTACGGTGACTGAGAATGTTGGCGCGCCTCAGGCCCGCGGACGACGGAATGCCGCCGGATTGTCCAAGCGGTGGCGGCGTCGATGTTCGTGGCTGGAATCTGCTGGTCATGGCTCGTCCGCTGGTTCTCCATATGAGACATTGATGTCGCAAATGTGGATGGGTGGGTCAACAGGCGCTTCTCCGTGGCGCGGCGCGATCCGAATCGGCGAGGGCTGAGACATGAGCGCACGAAGACACGTCATTCGCCCGGCGACGCTCGAAGCGATCGTCGAAGCCGCGATTCGCGTTCTGAACGCCAATGCCGGCGCGACCATGAGCGAGGTCGCCGCCCAGGCCGGTGTCGGTCGGGCGACGCTGCATCGTCATTTCCACACTCGGGACGACCTTGTCAGCGCCATCGGCATCCGCTGCATCGAGGACATGAACGCGGCGGTCCGGGCGGAGGCCACGGCAGGCCAAAGCGCCGTGGACCGCCTGCGAAGCATGTTCCGAGCGGTCATTCCGCTCGGCGACCGATACAGCTTCCTCGGTACCAATTGCACGGACGACCCGAGGGTTCGCGAGGGCTATGGGATGCAACTGCAATGGGTCATGGCATTGGTGGAAGACCTGAAGGAACAGGGAGATGTCGACAGGGACGTACCCTCGCCATGGGTCGCCGCGCAAATTGATCAACTTGTCTGGACGGCGTGGAACGCCATTGCGGCAGGCTACCTCAGCGCCGATGAAGCGACTGAACTGGCCTTGCGCACTCTGACTGAGGGGCTGAGATAGGGATTGTTGCAGGGGCTTTTCGAGGCCAACGCTGCGCTTCGCCGCCCGTTCCGGTTCCCGAAATTGCCGGCCCGACCCCGTGAATCTGTCGCCCGCCCTGACTGCCTCGGAATGCCTGCCTGGCCGGGGCTGGTGGCCTTCACCGATACAGGATCCCGAGTACACCGAACGAGATCCAGGTCGCCACGATGATCCAGTACGTCACCGGCTGGTGTCGTCGGGTGATGCGCTGTATGAAGAGGCTCTCCCCCGTGCGGATGTCGTAGAGGGCCCACGCCATCAGCAGGAGCGACAACACCCAAAGCTGATCCAGGAGTGCGGCACACCAGATCGTCGCCAGCGCAACCCAGGTGGTCCAAGGTCGGAACCGACTTTGCGGTGGAGTGCCGACCGGTTCCAGGAGATTCGGATCAGTCGCGAGCCCGGGGCGGCTCGACGTCATTGAGTCGCCAGGTGAGAGAGTCCCCGAAATCGCGCACGACCCGCTCGATGGGTACCAGGCTGCCCGGAAGGAAGTCACCGGTGACACCCCGCTGCACGCGCTCGCAGATGGCCTTGTCCTCCTGCAGGAAGTCAGCCTGTGGGTACGCAGCTGCAGCGGCCCGGGTCAGCCAATTGGCGATCTGTCCGAAGGGGCCGGCACGTCGGTACGACTCAAAGGCTCCCCCGGTGCGGATAGCGCAACGTCCGGCGTTCACCGGGCGCACGGCCTGCCAGACGAAGCTGTTCCGAGTGAGCACCCCGACGAAGCTCGGCGGCAGGCTCACCAGTAGATAATCGTCTTGACCTTTGAAGGTGCCGCCGGTGGCAGTCGCCCGGGCGGAACCCGCGACGTAGTACGCATCCTTGGTGGGGGTGTAGGGCTCAAGAGTCTCGGGATGGACCTTGAAGAGGTGATAGCTCTCCATGGCATTGATGATCGCGACCTTCCAGTTGCAGGCCCACGTTTCCGACAATTGCAGGTCTGACTGGTGCTGCAGGGCATCGATGCCGGCAGCGGACACATGGCGTTCGATCAGGGTGAAACGCCGGGCAAGCGGCTCCACGCCTTGTTCGAGGCTGACAAACACGAGGCCGTGCCAGGACTCGACACGATACGAGGGGAGACGGTGGGCCGACCTGTCGACGGCGCCACTTGGCGCGAACGGCACGCCGACCAGTCGTCCGTCCTCGTCATATGTCCAGGCATGGTAGGGGCACTGGATGCGCTTTGCGTTGGCCGGCTGCTCGACCAGCAGCGTTCCCCGGTGGGCGCACAGGTTCGACAGGGCCACCAGCTCGCGCGCCTGGTTGCGCAGGAGAAGGACGGGCTGATCGCCGATCATTACGGGGACCTGGTCCCCTGGTGTCTCCAGGGCGTCCTCGGTGGTGGCGAATACCCAGTCGCGATGCCAGATGCGGTCCTTCTCCGCCGCGAGCCACTCTGGTTCCCTGTAAGCGGCGGCGGGCAGCGCACGCTCCGGGTCGAAGGCCAGTGGACCCGATTCTGCGGCCGACACGTTCATGCCAGGCCATTCGTGCATGAATTGCGGGCATCGTGGTCCGAGGACCGTGAATTGCCCGGGTAACGGGCTCGCTTGATGCCGTTGCGGCCTTTGGCGTGCATGGCAATCCTTCGAATCGGCTTCGACTTCACGCCACGTAATGATACACAAATGTCTCATATCGTGCATCACATTGTCGCGCATTTAGTCGAGGAGCAGTTCAACGATGACGTCGCGTGCGTGGCGGTCCTCGTGCCGGATGCCCTTGCGCGCCACGAGTCGGTCGAGGGTGTCCGACTGTCGCGGCGTCAGGTGCAGCGTCAGCCGGCTCTTCATCTCAGGCAGGCCAGCGTCATGTCCCGGCGAAAATGGCCGAGCTCCCGGCTGACGACCTCCGGCGCATCGGCGCGGGGGAGAATCCGCTACAGCTCCCGCATCCTTTCCCGGGCGTAGCTGCGTCGCATGCCGTGGGCGCCCCGCGTCCAGCCCAGCGCCCGCTTCGAGGCGCCCGTGAATCTGGCGCCCCACGCGGTGCCGGCGTCGTCGTCGTAGCGCGACACGTAGCTTGTTGGTGGAGGCGGCGGGAATCGAACCCGCGTCCGCAAGCACTCCGCCTTCGGCTCTACATGCTTAGCCGCGTCTACTGGGGTCTTGCCGATCCGGCACCCGACGGGCAGGGATCCGGGCCGGCCAGCCCCTGGGGTTTAGTGATTCAGGTCGGGGCGGCCTTCACCACGATCTCGTGAAGATTTGACCCCTGGCTCCGTGCGCACGAGAACGCGCCGGTCAGAGGCTGGCCGCATCAAGCAGCCAGAGCGTAGTTGTCGTCGTTGGCAACTATGTTGTTTGCAGCTGGATTTGCGAGGTGTGCTGCGCCTCGGCATGCACCTGGGGTTTTGCTACCCGCGTCGAAACCTTGTCGCCCCCAATCTGGACGGCAGCGAGTGTACCCCAACCCGGGGCCGGCTTCATCCGGCGTTCTTGATCCACCTCTGGCGCTGGCGCTGCCAGTCCCGGTCCCGCTCGGCGGCGCGCTTGTCGTGCTGGCGCTTCCCTTGCGCGGTACCGATCAGCGCCTTGGCCCGCCCTCGCATCCAGTAGAGCTTCAGGGCGATGGCGGTGTAGCCCCGCCGCTCGATCGCGCCGATGAGGCGGTTCAGCTCCCTGCGGTGCAGGAGGAGCTTTCGGGCGCGGCCGGGCTGGGGGTCGACGTGGGTGGAGGCGCTGGGAAGCGGACTGATGTGGGAACCTTCGAGCCACGCTTCCCCGTTCTGGAGGTGCACGTAGCTGTCGCGGAGCTGAGCGCGTCCCTGCCGCAGGCTCTTCACTTCCCAGCCTTCCAGGACCAGGCCGGCTTCCAGGGTCTCTTCTATCCGGTAGTCGTGCCGGGCCTTGCGGTTGGTCGCAATGACGTTCGACTCCGCGGCCTGCTTCCGTTTGCCCTTGCCCATCGCATGTGGCGTTCGTGACCGGCGGGGGGCCGGCATTCTTCCACAGTGGCTTTCGCCGATACAATCGAGCGCGCCGTTTCACTCCATTCCCCGAATCGCCGCTCCCCGTGCCCGTCGTCAACCGCAGCGCCCTCGTTCCGCATCGCGCCGCCGACATGTACGCCCTGGTCGCTGACATCGAGGGTTATCCGGAATTCCTCCCCTGGTGCAGGAGCGCGACCGTCCACCGCCGAGAGGGAGGCGAGGTGGAGGCGAGCCTGGAGATTGCGCGAGGCCCGGTGCACAAGTCCTTCCGCACCCGCAACACCATGCATCCCTGCAACCTCATCGAGATGACTCTCGTCTCCGGCCCCTTCGAGCGGCTCGACGGGCGGTGGCGTTTCGACACGCTCGCCGAGCAGGGCTGTCGGGTATCGCTTCGGCTCGAGTTCGCGTTCTCCAGCCGCGCCATGCACACGCTGCTCAATCCCGTGTTCAGCCGGATCGCGGATACCCTCGTGGACTCCTTCTGCCGTCGCGCCCGGCAGCGGTACGGCTGAGTTCGGGTGAAGGTGGGCGCTGGTACCATCGAAGTGGAGGTCGCGTGGGCGGAGCCTTCGCGACAGGTCCTGAGGCGCGTATCGGTCCCCTCGGGGACGACGCTGCGCGAAGTGGTGAGGGCCGCGGGGCTGGAGGCGGAGATGGCCGGGTCGAGAGGCGAGACGCTCGATATCGGCGTGTTCGGGCGACGACTGGACCCGGACACCGAGGCGCAGCCGGGCGACCGGGTGGAGATCTATCGCCCCTTGCAGGCCAATCCGAAGGAGCTCCGTCGGATCCGGGCCCGGATGCAGTCGGCGCGAAGACGGGGGAGCAGGCGATAGCGCCCGGTCATCCGCAATCTGCGGGTGGCGCTCCGATTGTCGCCGCCTGGCCCGACCCGGTCGCGAGGTCCGGGCGCGCAGGTGCCGGGAGAGCTTCACTCGCGGCCACGCGCCGGTGACACGGAGTCGCGGGCCCGCGTGAGGGGCGGTCCGGTTCGACCACGGCGCCGGGGAGTGAGCTCCGGACGACGCTCCGGGGTCGTCGCTACCGGTCCGGCTCGGAATCGGGGAGGGAGGACGAAGCGGCGCCGTCCGCCCGAGGCGTCGACACCGCGTCATCGAGGTACTGGAGGACGTTCCTGAACCAGCCTTCGTCGTCTTCTCCCGCGACGAGGGTCGCTGTCGGGGCTTCGGAATCGGAAGCGCCGCTGCCGGTCTCGATCTCTTCCTCTTCCGCGCTCGGTGTCGCCACGGCCGGTTCCGCCGTCCGGCTCACGTCCTCGCTCGTTTCTCCGCCCGTCTCCACCGCGGCGGAAGCCGGCTCCGGAGCAGCGGGTTCCGCGTCGTCGCCGAAGTCGAGAAAGTCCAGGCGCGGCCGCCACGTGTCCAGGAACCCCTTCGAACGCGGTTCTTCCGGTACCAGCACCAGTGTCTCCCCGGGCATGGCCTTGCGGGAGCCGTCGCCGCGATGCACGTCGCCTTCGATGCGCGCGAGCCGCTCGTCCTCGAAAAAGAGGGTGACCTGGCGCTGTTCGAGGGTCCCCCCGCCTCTGGCAAGAGTGTAGATGTAATCCCAGCGATCCTGGTTGAAGGTGTCCACCAGCATCGGCGTCCCGAGCAGGAAACGCACCTTGCGCTTGTCCATTCCCGGCGTGAGCTGCGCCAGCATTTCCTCGGTCAGCACGTTGCCCTGTTGGACGTCGATCCGGTAGACGCCGATCGGCGCGTTGGAGCAGGCCGTCCCGAGCAGCGCCACCGTGAGGAGGGCGGTGCGGAAGAGTCGCGAGGGGCAGGACATCGACGGTCTCCGGGATCCTGAGCGCATTATAGTGGCCCGGCAGCGCGGCGCCGTTCGAGCATCTCGCGGGCATGGGCCAGGCTCTGCGACGTTGGCTCGGCTCCCGCGAGCATCCGCGCGAGCTCGCGTACCCGCAACTCGCCGCTGAGCGGGCTGGTGACCGCCGTGGTCTCGTTTCCGGTCGCGCGCTTCTCCACCGAGATGTGATGGTGGGCCTGGGAAGCGATCTGAGGCAGATGGGTAACGCAGAGCACCTGACGTGCATCGGAGAGGGCTCGAAGGCGTCTGCCGACGATGCCCGCGACACGTCCTCCTATTCCCGCGTCCACCTCGTCGAAGATCAGGGTCGCGACGCCCGCCCGGTGGCTGGCCGATGCCTGTACCGCGAGACTGATCCGCGAGAGCTCGCCTCCGGAGGCGACCCGTGAGATGGAGCGCAGCGGCTGACCGGGGTTCGCGCTGACCAGGAAGTCTATGCGGTCGTTGCCGTGCGGAGCGGGCGGCCCCTCGGGCTCCGGCACCACGTCGATCCTGAAGCGGGCGTTCTGCATGCCGAGCTGACGCAGGCTCGCCTGGATCTCGGTTCCGAGCGCAGCGGCCGCCGCGCTGCGGCCCTCGGAGACCCGTTTCGCGGCTCGGCGATAGTCCTCGACCGCGGCTTCGATGAGGGCGCCGAGCTCCACGCGGCGGGTCTCGCTGCGGGCGAGGCCTTCGCGTTCTTCGCGCAGGCGATGGAGCACGTCGGCGAGCTCCCGAGGCTCGGCGCGATGCCGGCGCGCGCTCGCATGCAGCTCCGCGAGTCGCGCATCGAGCTGCGCGAGCCGGTCCGGGTCGACGTCGATTCGGTCCCGGGTGCGTCGCAGGGTGGCGCTCGCTTCCTCGAGCTGGATGAGCGCGCCTTCGACGAGCTCCCGGATCTCGTTCGTTTCCGGGAGATAGGGCGCCATGCGCGAGACCTCGCTCACCGCGGAGGCCGCAAGATCGATGGCCGACGGCGCGTCGTCGGCGTCCAGCGCATCTAGGGCCCGGCCGCCCGCCTCGAGCAGCTCCGCGCCGTGGCCCAGCACCTTGTGGGCGGCGAGCAGTTCGTCGAACTCCTCGACGGAGGGATTCACCGCCTCCAGCTCGCGAATCTGCCAGGACAGGAACTCCATGCGATCCTTGCGCTCTCCCTCGTCGCCCGCCTCGCCTTCGAGCTCCGCGGTGAGGCTCCGGTAGCGGCGGCAGCTTCCCTCCACCCCCTCGATGCCCTCGATGTCACCGGTCCGTGCGTCCAGGATCTCGCGCTGCGCGTCGCGGCGCAGCAGGGACTGGTGCGCATGCTGGCCGTGTATGTCGACGAGGCGCTCCGCGAGGTGGCGCAGCATCTGAACCGGGACCGGCCTTCCGTTGATGTACGCCCGCGAGCGGCCGTCCTGCCCGATGGTGCGCCGCAGGAGGCACTCCCCGGTGGTCTCGTCGAGCTCGTTTTCCTTCAGCCAGGCGTCGGCACGGGAGCCGCTCTCCGGTACGAACTGGGCTCCCACTTCCGTCCGGGATGTTCCGGGTCGCAGCAATGCCTGGCTGGCGCGGTCGCCGAGGGCGAGGTTCAGCGCATCGATGAGAATCGACTTGCCGGCGCCGGTCTCCCCGGTGAGGACGGTCAGTCCGGCGCCGAGCTCGAGATCGAGGCGATCGACGATCGCGAAGTTGCGCAGGTGCAGGTGGGTCAGCATTGCAGTGCGCCCGGGTGGAGGCTTTCGAGGCGCCGGGCGGCGTTCAGGGCTTGTGCTCCCAGTGAAGCTTGGCGCGAAGGGTGGCGTAGTGGTCGTGTCCCGGCGGATGGATCAGTCGCACCGAAGAGGATTTCCGGCGGACCCGGATCCGGTCGCCGGGGGCGAGCTCCATGGAGCTCTGACCGTCGCAGGTGAGGTGGGCCAGGGGATTGGGAGCGGGTTCCATGCGGATCTCGATCTCGCTTGCGGCGTTCACGACGAGGGGGCGGCTGCCGAGGGCATGGGGGCAGATCGGCACGAGCACGATGGCATCGAGCTCGGGGTGCAGGATCGGGCCGCCCCCGGAGAGCGCGTAGGCGGTCGAGCCGGTCGGGGTGGACACGATCAGGCCGTCGGAGCGCTGGCGGTAGACGAGGCGCCCCTCGATGTAGGTCTCGAACTCGAGCAGGCGGGCGAGCTCCGCCTTGTGCACGGTCACCTCGTTCAGGGCGTCGAAGCTCGCCACCACCCCTTCCCCGCGCTCCACGTCGGCTTCGATCATCAGCCGCCGCTCTTCGTCGAAGCGCCCGCGGAGAATCTCCCCGACCCGATCGACAATCTCGTCGGGCATTACGTCGGCGAGAAAGCCAAGGCGTCCGAGGTTGATGCCGAGCAGCGCAACCTCGAAGCCGGCCAGGGAGCGTGCCGCGCTCAGGAAGGTGCCGTCTCCCCCGATGACGATCGCAAGGTCGCAGCGGTCTCCGAGCTCCTCGCGCGTCGCCACGCTTTCTCCCCCACCGGGGAGGTAGGCGGCGCTGGTCCCGTCGAGCACCACACCCGCCCTTCGCCGCCGGAGGAACTCGATGAGGCGCGTCAGAGTGTCGGCGACCGCCGCGTCGCCGGGCTTGCTGATCAGGCCGATGCGCTCGAACATGGCGAGTCCCGACAGGGGTGGGTTCTCCTGGGGTAGCAGGGGGACACGGCGCCCGGAGCGGAATCGCCGTCACCACGGCTCTTCCCTCGACACATATATTACGGTGCCGCGCCGGCTCGAGGGGCGCCACGGGGTGGCGCCGGGGGAGACTTATACTGCTTCGGGCGCAGTGATACATTCTTCCCGTCCATCCCTTGACGCAGCGCGTGCAAGGGCGTCCGGCGGGGAGGCGGGATTGACGGCGAGGAGGGCGGCGACGAGGCCGAGCATGATCCGGGTGGGGGAGAGAGCGGAGCGGCGCTCGCCGGCGGTCGGATGAGTGGCGCGTTGGCGGGCGTCGGCCGGGAGAACGGAGAATGACGGAGCGACCGGCGCGGCGCGGCGTGCTGAGCGGAAGGGCCGAAGACCTCTTCAAGCTGCTCGTTCACCGCTACATCCGGGAGGGACGACCGGTAGGGTCGCGTACCCTGGCGAGGGACTCGGGCCGCGCCATGAGTCCCGCCACGGTGCGCAATGTCATGGCGGACCTGGAAGAGCTCGGTCTCCTGTCGGCGCCGCACATCTCCGCGGGAAGGGTGCCCACCGTGCAGGGCTACCGTCTCTTCGTCGACACCATGCTTCACACTCAGCCTCTGGCGTCCGACGAGGTGCGGAACCTGGAGGAGAAAGTGCACGCGGCGGATCGGGAGGACACCCTGGCGGAGACGACTTCCGCTCTGCTCTCCGAGATCACCCACCTCGCCGGCATCGTCATGCTTCCCCGGCAGGAGAAGGTCATTCTGCGGCACGTGGAGTTCCTCTCGCTCTCGGACAAGAGAGTGCTGGTCATCCTGGTCATCAACGAGCATGCGGTGCAGAACCGCATCATCAGGACGAAGCGTCGCTACTCGCCCGCTGAGCTCCAGGAGGCGGCCAACTACCTCAACGACATCTGCGCGGGGCGGAGCCTGTCGCTGATCCGCGAACGCATCGTCGATGAACTGCGCCGCTACCGGGAGAGCATGAACCGGATGACCGCGGCGGCGGTGGAGATGGCGGAGAAGGCGTTCAAGGTGCCGGAGTCGTCGGAAGGAGATTTCGTGGTCGCGGGGCACACCCACCTGATGGAGTACGACGACCTCGCGGACATGCAGAAGCTGCGTCAGCTCTTCGAGGCTTTCAACCAGAAGCGCGACATCCTGCATCTCCTCGATCAGTGTCTGCGCACCGAGGGAGTGCACATCTTCATAGGAGAGGAGTGCGGCTACGAGGTGCTCGACGAGTTCAGTGTCGTCGTATCGCCCTACGAGGAAGAAGGGCGGGTGATCGGCGTTCTGGGGGTGATCGGGCCGACGCGCATGGCGTACGAGAAAGTGGTTCCCGTCGTGGACGTCACCGCTCGCCTCGTTAGCGCCACCTTGAACCGGGAACACTGATCCCCAATATACCGGCACGCGACGCCAGGTACTGGGGGGCCGGCGCTCGAGTCGGTGCTGGCGATGCCACGGTGAAGGACACGAGGGGAATTCGAAGGCGATGAGCAGAGAAGAGCTCCAGGCGTCCGATTCCGGGGGAACGGAAGCGGATCCGGCCGCTAAAGAGACAACGGACGCATGCGCGCCCGAGGGAGATGCCGCCGCGCCCGGGTCGCACCCGGGCGGGACGGAAGAGGGCGCGGGAAGCGAGGAAGCCGGGGACGCTCCGGAAGCCTGGGACGCCCCGGAATCCGGGGATGACCCCGATGCATCGGCGCAGGCCGGCGCTCCGTCCATCGAAGAGCTCGAGCGGGCCCTCGAGGAGGCCCGTGTCGAAGCGCAGACCCATCGCGACACGAGCCTGCGGGCGAGGGCGGAGCTGGAGAACGTGCGCCGGCGGGCCGAACGGGACGTGGCCAACGCACACCGCTACGGCCTCGAGCGATTGGTGAACGAGTTCCTTCCCGTTCGTGACAGCCTCGAGCTGGGGGTGTCGGCGGCAGGAGACGATGCCGATGCGGCGCGGGTCCGGGAGGGCATGGAGCTCACCCTGAAGCTCATGACGAGCGCCTTCGAGAAGCTCGGCATCGAGGAGGTGGACCCGGCGGGACAGCCCTTCGATCCCGAACTGCACCAGGCAATGTCCATGCAGGACGGGGAGGGAAGGGAGCCCGGAACCGTGCTCACCGTGGTCCAGAAGGGGTACCGGCTCAACGAGCGACTCGTGCGTCCGGCTCTGGTGGTGGTGGCGAAGTAGGGTGCCGTCCGCTCAGGCTTGAATTGACGGAGGCGTACCCAAATATCGAACGCATTCAGGAGCGCCGGGGCCCGGCATAACGGGAACGGCAGCTTCGGCGACACTCGATGGAGAATGCGAAATGGGCAAGATCATCGGAATTGACCTCGGCACGACGAACTCGTGCGTGGCCGTCATGGACGGCGAGAAGCCGAGGGTCACCGAAAACAGCGAAGGGGATCGGACCACGCCGTCCATAGTCGCCTTCGGCAAGGATGACGAGGTGCTGGTCGGCCAGTCCGCCAAGCGCCAGGCCGTCACCAATCCCGAGAACACCCTGTTCGCGATAAAGCGCCTGATTGGCCGGCGTTTCAACGACAAGGTGGTGCAGCGCGACGTCGAGATGGTCCCCTACCGGATCGTCAAGGCCGACAACGGCGACGCGTGGATCATGGGCGGCGGAAAGAAGATGGCGCCTCCCGAAATCTCGGCGCGGGTCCTGATGAAGATGAAGAAGACCGCCGAGGACTACCTCGGCGAGCCCGTGAACGAGGCGGTCATCACGGTGCCCGCCTACTTCAACGACTCGCAGCGCCAGGCGACGAAGGATGCCGGGCGTATCGCGGGCCTGGAGGTCAAGCGGATCATCAACGAGCCGACCGCCGCCTCCCTCGCCTACGGCATGGACAAGAATCGGGGCGACACGAGGATCGCGGTCTACGATCTCGGCGGGGGCACCTTCGACATATCGGTGATCGAGATCGCGGAGGTCGACGGGGAGCACCAGTTCGAAGTGCTCTCGACGAACGGCGACACCTTCCTCGGCGGCGAGGACTTCGATCTGCGCATCATCGACTACCTGTCCGACGAGTTCAAAAGAGAGTCCGGGATCGACCTCCACAATGATCCGCTGGCCCTGCAGCGGCTGAAGGAGGCGGCGGAGAAGGCCAAGATCGAGCTCTCCTCGAGCCAGCAGACCGAGATCAACCTGCCCTACCTCACCGCCGATGCCAGCGGTCCGAAGCACCTCAACATCAAGCTGACCCGGGCAAAGCTGGAATCCCTGGTCGAAGACCTGATCGCGCGCACCATGGGGCCCTGCAAGACGGCCCTTGCCGACGCCAATCTCAGTCCTTCGGACATCTCCGACGTGATTCTCGTCGGAGGGCAGACGCGCATGCCCAAGGTCCAGGAGATGGTGCAGGAGATCTTCGGTCAGGAGCCCCGCAAGGACGTCAACCCGGACGAGGCGGTGGCGATGGGCGCGGCGATCCAGGCCGGCGTGCTCGCGGGCGACGTCAAGGACGTGCTGCTGCTCGACGTGACCCCGCTCTCGCTCGGAATCGAGACCCTCGGCGGCGTGATGACCAAGCTGATCGAGAAGAACACCACCATCCCCACCAAGGCTCAGCAGGTATTCTCGACCGCGGAGGACGGACAGACCGCGGTCACGGTGCACGTGCTGCAGGGCGAGCGCGACGTCGCGGCCGGAAACAAGTCGCTCGGCCGCTTCGACCTCGCCGACATTCCTCCCGCGCCGCGCGGTGTGCCGCAGATCGAAGTGGCCTTCGACATCGACGCGAACGGCATCCTCAACGTGTCGGCCAAGGACAAGGCGACCGGCAAGGAGCAGTCCATCGTCATTCGCGCCTCGAGCGGACTCTCCGACGACGAGATCGACAAGATGGTCAGGGACGCGGAAGCGCACGCGGAGGAGGATCGCAAGTTCCACGAGCTCGTCGATGCCCGCAACCAGGCCGACGGCCTGATTCACTCCACGAACAAGGCGCTCAAGGACCTCGGCGACCAGGTGGAGGAGCAGGAGCGCAGCGAAGTGGAGTCGAAGATCGAGGCCCTGCAGGAAGCGATGAAGGGAGACGACAAGGAGGACATTACGGCCAAGTCGGCGGCGCTCGCCGAGATCTCCGGCAAGTTTGCGGAGCGGGTCTACCGGCAGCAGAGCGAGAAAGGGGCCTCCGGGGCGGCCGAGGAAGGCGCGGCGGGGCCCGGTGACGACGTGGTGGACGCCGAGTTCGAGGAGGTGGACGAGAACCGGAAGTAGTACCCTGAGGCGTGGATGCAGGAGGCCGGTCCCGGTTCCCGGTCTCCCGGGCGCGCGCTTCGAGCGCCCCGGTTCTTCACCGGTCCCGATTGGCGTTCGGGTGGAATGACGAGACGAAGCGATTGACCTGAACGAGCAATGGCCAAGCGGGACTACTACGAGGTGCTGGGCGTATCGCGGGACTGCGGCGACGCGGACCTGAAGAAGGCGTATCGGCGCCTGGCGATGAAGTACCACCCGGACCGCAACGCCAACGACGCTGGCGCGGAAGAGCGTTTCAAGGAGGCCAAGGAGGCCCACGACGTCCTTTCGGATGCCAAGAAGCGCGCGGCTTACGACCAGTTCGGTCACGCCGGCCTCGAGGGGGCCGCGGCGGGCGGGGGATTCGGCGGCGCCGGCTTCCGCGACATCTTCGATGACGTCTTCGGCGACATCTTCGGCGCCCGTGCGGGCGCCGCCCGCTCCAACCGAGGCGTGGATCTGCGCCATCCGCTCGAGCTGGATCTCGAGGACGCGGTGGCCGGCACCACCGCCACCCTCAGAGTGCCTTCCCGCGTCCGTTGTGAGCAGTGTTCGGGCACCGGGGTGGCGGCGGGCAAGTCCCCGGTCACCTGCAGCACCTGCGAGGGAGCGGGGCAGGTTCGGGTACAGCAGGGATTCTTCTCCATCCAGCAGACCTGTCCGCGTTGCCGCGGACGGGGACAGGTGATCCTGGATCCCTGCCGAGCCTGCCGGGGCGAGGGCTGGGTACGCGAGACCAAGACGCTCTCGGTGAAGATCCCCGCCGGCGTCGACACCGGCGACCGGATTCGGCTCGCCGGAGAAGGCGAACCCGGAGAGCGCGGGGGAGCGCCGGGAGACCTCTATGTCGAGGTCGTGGTGCGGGAGCACGACATCTTCGTGCGTGACGGCTCCAACCTCTACTGTGCGGTTCCCATCAGCTTCGCCACCGCCGCGTTGGGTGGGAACCTCGAGATTCCGACCCTGAACGGGCGGGTGAACCTCAAGGTGCCGCCGGAGACGCAGACGGGACGCCTTTTCCGCCTTCGGGGAAAGGGCGTCAAGTCGGTACGCGGGCAGAGCGTCGGCGATCTCGTCTGCAAGGTCGAAGTGGAGACCCCGGTCGCGCTCGGCGACCGGCAGAAGGAACTGCTGCGCGAGTTCGACGAGTCCCTTCGCGGCAGCCGGAGCACCCATGATCCCAAGGCCACGTCGTGGCTCGACTCGGTGAAGCGCTTCTTCGAAGGTATCGCAGGATGAGCAATCTCGAGATCGCCGTTGCCGGCGCGGCAGGCCGCATGGGGCGCACCGTGATCCAGGCGCTTGCCGAGGCCGACGACCTCGAGCTCGGCGGCGCCCTCGAAAGGTCGGGTCATCCGCTCACCGGCGCCGACGCCGGCGTCGTCGCGGGCGTGGGGGAACGCCAGTTACGCATCGTCGATGACCCCGCGGATCTCGAGTCCTTCGACGTGCTCGTCGACTTCAGCCACCCGGCGGGCGTGCTCGCCCACCTCGAGGAGTGCGCGCGCCGGGGGCGTGCGGCGGTGATCGGCGCTACCGGGTTCGACGTCACCCAGCGAGACGCCCTGCGGGCGCTCGCGCAGCGGGTGCCGGTGGTGCTCGCGCCGAACATGAGCGTTGGCGTCAATCTTTGCCTGCGCCTGATCGAGAGCGCGGCCAGGGCGCTCGGCGACGACGTGGATATCGAGATCATCGAGGCCCACCATCGCAACAAGGTCGACGCACCTTCCGGCACCGCGCTGCGCATGGGGGAGGTGGTCGCGGAGGCGCTGGGCCGGGACCTGCGGGAGTGCGCCATATACGGTCGCGAGGGACGCACCGGAGCGAGGGAGCGCGCAACCATCGGCTTCGAGACGATACGCGGCGGGGACATCGTGGGTGAGCACACCGTGCTCTTCGCCGGAGCAGGGGAGCGCATCGAGATAACCCATCGCTCCTCGAGCCGCATGAACTACGCGTCCGGGGCGCTGCGCGCGGCGCGCTGGGTGCACGGGCGCTCCGCCGGGATGCATGACATGCTCGACGTGCTCGGGTTGTGACGGCGCGCGGGCGTGGAGCGCGCTCTCGCTGCTGCGTACCGGGTACCCTGAAGCCGATGACCCGACGCAGGGACGGAGCCATGCCGTCACCGCGGGCGGCTCGGGCCTCCGGTAGCGGGAGGCGAACGCGATCCGTCGCGGCGCCGGCGCCATCCGACCGGCCGGTGCGACATGCACGCTGACCCCGCCCTCCTCGCCCTCGAGGACGGCAGCCTGTTCCGGGGCGTCTCGCTCGGCCCGCGCGGCTCCTCGGTGGGAGAGGTGGTATTCAACACCTCCATGACCGGCTACCAGGAGATACTGACCGACCCTTCCTACTGCCGGCAGATCGTCACCCTGACCTGCCCGCACATCGGCAACGTCGGCGCCAACCGGGACGACGAGGAATCCGGGCAGGTGTTTGCGGCGGGGCTGGTCATTCGCGAAGTGCCGACCCGTCCGAGCAGTTGGCGAGCGGAAGAGGGGCTCGAGGCCTACCTCGAACGGCGCTCGGTGGTCGCCATCGCGGGTATCGACTCCCGGCGCCTTACCCGCATACTGCGTGAGAAGGGGGCGCAGGCGGGGTGCATCGTCGCCGGAGAGGACGTCGATGCCGACGCAGCCATCGCCGCCGCGCGGGCCTTTCCGGGGCTCGAAGGCATGGACCTCGCCCGGGAAGTGAGCACCGGATCGGCGTACGGCTTTTCCGAAGGCGAGTGGGAGTGGGATCCGGATCGCGCGCGCTTCGCCGCCTCGGCTCCTCCCTCCCCCGAGTTCCGGGTGGTGGCCTACGATTACGGCATAAAGCGCAACATCCTGCGCCAGCTCGTCGCGAGCGGCTGCGAGGTGACGGTGGTGCCGGCGCAAGCGCCGGCGGCGGAGGTCCTCGGACTCGAGCCGGACGGTGTCTTTCTCTCCAACGGCCCGGGGGATCCGGAAGCCTGCTCCTATGCGATCGATGCGATACGCACGCTGCTCGACCGGGGCGTGCCGATCTTCGGCATCTGTCTCGGCCATCAGCTCCTCGCCATCGCGGGGGGCGGCCGGACCCGAAAGATGAAGTTCGGCCATCACGGCGCCAACCACCCGGTCCAGGTGCTGGACACGGGAGAGGTCCTGATCACGAGCCAGAACCACGGCTTCGCCGTGGACGAGGAGAGCCTTCCCGACCACATCAGGGCGACCCATCGCTCCCTCTTCGACTCCTCCCTGCAGGGAATCCGCTTCGCCGACCGACCCGCCTTCGGCTTCCAGGGGCACCCGGAAGCGAGTCCGGGGCCCCACGACATCCGCGCGCTCTTCGACCGCTTCGTGGCCCTGATGCGCGATGCCCGCGCCCGCCGCAACGACGGAGACCACGTGAAGTGAATCCGGCATTCGGCGCCGGGCGACAGGCGGAGTCCATGTGATGCCGAGGCGAAGCGACTTCGAGTCCGTTCTCATCATCGGCGCGGGACCGATCGTGATCGGCCAGGCCTGCGAGTTCGACTACTCCGGTGCGCAGGCCTGCAAGGCGCTCCGCGAAGAGGGCTACCGGGTGGTGCTCGCCAATTCCAATCCGGCCACCATCATGACCGATCCCGCGATGGCCGATGCGACCTACATCGAGCCCATCCAGTGGCGGACCCTCGCGCGCATCATCGAGCGCGAGCGGCCCGGCGCCCTGCTGCCCACGATGGGCGGTCAGACCGCCCTCAACACCGCGCTCGACCTGCATCGCCACGGGGTGCTGGACGCGTTCGGGGTGGAGATGATCGGCGCGACCCGCGAGGCGATCGATACCGCCGAGGATCGCAAACGCTTTCGGGAGGCGATGCGCTCGATAGGCCTGGAAGTGCCGCACTCCGAGTTGGCGCACTCCATGGACGACGCCCGGCGGATTCAGGACGGGATGGGCTTTCCCATCATCATCCGCCCTTCCTTCACGCTCGGAGGAAGCGGCGGGGGCATCGCCTACAACCGCGAGGAGTTCGCCGATATCTGCGAGCGCGGGCTCGACGCGTCGCCCACCCGGGAGATTCTCCTCGAGGAGTCGGTCCTCGGGTGGAAAGAGTTCGAAATGGAGGTGGTGCGCGACCGGAAGGACAACTGCATCATCGTCTGCTCCATCGAGAACGTCGATGCGATGGGCGTGCACACGGGAGATTCCATCACCGTCGCCCCCGCCCAGACCCTCACCGACAAGGAGTACCAGATGATGCGCAACGCATCGATCGCGGTGCTCAGAAAGGTCGGCGTCGATACCGGCGGCTCCAACGTGCAGTTCGCCGTGCATCCGGAGAACGGCCGCCTCGTGGTCATCGAGATGAACCCGCGGGTATCGAGATCGTCCGCGCTGGCGTCCAAGGCGACCGGGTTTCCCATCGCGCACGTGGCGGCGAAGCTCGCGGTCGGCTACACCCTGGACGAGCTCGACAACCAGATCACCGGCGGCGCCACCCCCGCCTCCTTCGAGCCGAGCATCGACTACGTGGTCACCAAGGTGCCGCGATTCAACTTCGACAAGTTCCCGGAGGCGAGGCCCCGGCTCACCACCCAGATGCGCTCGGTGGGAGAGGCGATGGCGATCGGGCGGAACTTCCAGGAGTCGCTGCAGAAGGCGTTGCGCAGCCTGGAGACGGGACTCGACGGACTCGACGAGATCGTTTCCGGCGACGAGAGGGACGCGTCCGAGCTTCTGCGCGGCGAGCTTCGCACGCCAGGACCGGACCGGATTCGCTACGTCGCCGACTCCTTTCGGCGCGGATTCACGGTGGCGGAGGTGCATGCGCTGTCCGGGATCGATCCCTGGTTCGCGGGACAGATCGCGGAGCTGGTGGAGACCGAGGCCGAAGTGCGGCGCAGGGGCGTGGAGCGCCTCGATGCCGGGGAGCTCCTTCGCCTCAAGCGCAAGGGTTTCTCGGATCGCCGCCTCGCTTCGCTGCTCGGGACGGAGGAAGGCGACCTGCGCTCCCGCCGCCACGCCTTCGGGGTGCGCCCGGTCTTCAAGCGAGTGGACTCCTGCGCGGCGGAGTTTCGGGCCTCGACCGCATATCTCTACTCCACCTACGAGGAGGAGTGCGAGTCGGCCCCGACGGAGCGGGAAAAGATCATGGTGCTCGGCGGAGGGCCGAACCGGATCGGCCAGGGAATCGAGTTCGACTACTGCTGCGTGCAGGCGGCGCTCGCGGTTCGGGACGCCGGCTTCGAGTCGATCATGGTGAACTGCAACCCGGAGACGGTATCCACGGATTACGACGTCTCGGATCGGCTCTACTTCGAGCCCCTGACTCTCGAAGACCTGCTCGAGATCGTCGACAAGGAAAAGCCCCGCGGCATCATCGTCCAGTACGGAGGCCAGACCCCGCTCAAGCTCGCGCGCGCGCTCGAGGCGGCCGGCGCTCCCATCATCGGCACCTCGCCGGATTCGATCGACCTCGCGGAAGACCGGGAGCGCTTTCAGGGACTCATCCGGCGCCTCGGGATGAGGCAGCCGGAAAACCGCACCGCGCGAACGCCCGAGGAAGCGGGCGTCATGGCCGCGCAGATCGGCTATCCGCTCATGGTGCGCCCGTCCTATGTGCTCGGCGGCAGGGCGATGAAGATCGTGTACCGCGATGAGGAGCTCGAGGGCTACATGAGGCAGGCAGTCGACGTCTCGGAATCGTCGCCGGTTCTCCTGGACCGCTTCCTCGAAGACGCGATCGAGGTCGACGTGGACGCGGTTTCCGACGGGAGGGAGATCGTGGTCGGCGGAATCATGGAGCACATCGAGCAGGCCGGAGTCCACTCCGGAGACTCCGCCTGCTCGCTTCCGCCGTGCACGCTGAGCGCGCGGACGCAGGAACGGATTCGGGAGCAGACCCGACGCCTGGGCGAGGCGCTTGGCGTGATCGGGCTGATGAACGTGCAGTACGCGGTGAGCGACGACGATCTCTTCATTCTCGAAGTGAACCCCCGGGCTTCCCGAACGGTGCCCTTCGTTTCGAAGGCGACCGGAGTGCCGCTCGCGCGCATCGGCGCGATGTGCATGGTGGGCAGGACGCTCTCCGATCAGGGAGTTTCGGAGCGTTCGGATCCTCGTTACTACTCCGTGAAGGAAGCGGTGTTCCCCTTCGTGAAGTTTCCCGGGGTCGATACCCTGCTCGGACCTGAAATGAAATCCACCGGCGAGGTGATGGGGGTGGGCAGGCGCTTCGGTCAGGCCTTCGCGAAGGCCGCGCTGGCCGCGGGGGCGGACCTGCCCTTCAAGGGGCGTGCCTTCGTGAGCGTGCGCGATCGGGACAAGCACGATGCGGTGGAAGTGGCGAGCGATCTCCAGGCGCTCGGCTTCGGAATCGTCGCAACCCGCGGAACCGCGGGGGCGCTTCGCGAAGCGGGGGTGAAGTGCGCGGTCGTCAACAAGGTGGCGGAGGGCCGGCCGCACGTCGTCGATCTGTTGAAGAACGGCGAGATCGCCTTTATCGTCAACACGACGGAGGGAAAGCGCGCGATTGCCGATTCGTACACGATTCGACGGAGCGCGCTCCAGCACGGTGTCGCCTACACCACCACCATTGCGGGCGCGAAGGCCACGGTGCTGGCCATTCGAGAGCTGCACGTCACCGATGTGAGCCGGCTTCAGGACCTTCACGAGGAAGGCGCATGAAACGCTCGCCGATGACCGTTCGAGGAGCGCAGAGACTCAAGGACGAGGTGCAGCGCCTGAAGACCATCGAGCGTCCGCGCATCATCAAGGCGATTGCCGAGGCGCGCGCGCACGGCGACCTGAAAGAGAACGCGGAGTATCACGCGGCCAAGGAGGAGCAGAGTTTCACGGAAGGTCGAATCGCCGAGATCCAGGCATTCCTGTCGCGGGCGGAAGTGATCGACACCGCTACGCTCAAGCCCCAGGGCAAGGTGGTGTTCGGCGCCACCGTTGACCTGTGCAACCTGGAGACTGACGAAGAGGTTCGCTTCCAGATCGTGGGGGAGATGGAAGCGGACATCGACGAGGGGCTTGTCTCGATCACTTCCCCGCTCGCAAGGGCTCTCATCGGCAAGCGCGAGGGAGACGTCGCGGTGGTGCAGGCGCCGGCCGGCGAAATCGAGTACGAGATCCTCGAAGTTGCCTACGCGTGAGGAAGCGGCACTCGGTGCTTCGGGTCGTGGCGCTTCCCCGGCGCCCGGAGAATCGACCGGAAGCGGACGGAGCGTGGTCACCGGGTTCCCGATGCGAGAGCGCGGGAATGTCCCCCGGCACCTGCGAGGATGCGCTTCGCCCAGCGCCGGAGGGCGCCGTTGACTCGGCGCCGCTCCCGCCGGTGGATCGAAGATCATCGGGGCGACCCCTTCGTCCGCAAGGCGAGAGAGCAGGGCTATCGTTCGCGTGCGGCTTACAAGCTGCAGGAGATCTCCCTGCGCGAGCGCCTTCTGCGAAGCGGGCAGCTCGTGCTCGACCTCGGGGCCGCGCCCGGCGGGTGGTCGCAGGTCGCCGCGTCGCGGGTCGCGCCGCGGGGCAGGGTGGTCGCGGTGGATCTGCTTCCCATGGACCCCATCCCCGGGGTGCTCATCGTGCAGGGCGACTTCCGCGATGCCGGTACCCGGAGCAGGCTGCGCGAAGCGCTCGATGGAGGAAGGGCGGACTTGATTTTGTCCGACATGGCGCCCAACTTGGAGGGTGTCAGGAGCGCCGATGCCGCCATGAGCCTGTCGATCGCCACGAGCGTGTTCGAGGCGGCGGCGGAGTGGCTCGCACCGGGCGGCGCGCTGTTGGTCAAGGTTTTCGAAGGGCCGGAAGTCTCTACCTTGCGAAGAAGCATGACGCAGGCCTTCGTGTCGGTGCGGGTCCGCAAGCCGGAGGCGTCCCGGGCACGCTCGTCGGAGATCTACCTGATGGCCAAGGGCTTTGGGCTATAGTCTGAAAGGGGCTTCCGGTATCATGACTCCATTGATCGAAACGGGTGCAAAAGGCTTCGACTGACCGACATGGCCAAGAATCTCATTCTCTGGGTGGTGATCGCCCTGGTGCTGATGTCCGTGTTCAACAACTTCGGACCGCGCCGCGCGTCTCCGCAGCAGGTGGAGTTTTCCCGGTTCTTCGAAGACGCCAAGCACAGCCGGGTACAGAAGGTGGTGGTCGAAGGCCGCAACATAGAGGGCATCTATCAGACCGGCGAGCGTTTCCAGACCTACATTCCGGAGATGGACAATACCGCGCTCATCTCCGATCTGCTCGAGTACGGCGTCGTGATCGATGCCCGTCCTCCCGAACAGCAGTCGGTGCTCATGCAGATCTTCATCTCCTGGTTCCCGATGCTCCTGCTCATCGGCGTGTGGATTTTCTTCATGCGCCAGATGCAGGGCGGCGGCGGTGGTCGGGGAGCGCTTTCCTTCGGCAAGAGCCGGGCGCGCCTGCTCGGAGAGGACCAGGTCAAGGTGACCTTCGCCGACGTCGCGGGAGTGGACGAGGCGAAGGAGGAAGTCTCCGAGCTCGTGGACTTTCTGCGGGATCCGACCAAGTTCCAGAAACTGGGCGGCAAGATTCCCCGGGGGGTGCTGATGGTGGGGTCCCCGGGCACGGGCAAGACGCTGCTCGCGCGCGCCATCGCGGGAGAGGCCAAGGTGCCTTTCTTCACCATCTCGGGATCCGATTTTGTCGAGATGTTCGTGGGCGTGGGCGCTTCGCGCGTCCGGGACATGTTCGAGCAGGCCAAGAAGCATGCGCCGTGCATCATTTTCATCGATGAGATCGATGCGGTAGGCCGACATCGAGGGGCGGGCCTCGGGGGCGGACACGACGAGCGGGAGCAGACTCTGAACCAGCTCCTGGTGGAGATGGACGGGTTCGACGGCAACGAGGGCGTCATCGTCATCGCCGCCACCAACCGACCGGACGTGCTCGACCCCGCTCTGCTGCGTCCCGGGCGTTTCGATCGCCAGGTGGTCGTTCCCCTGCCGGACATTCGGGGACGCGAGCAGATTCTCAAGGTGCACATGCGCAAGGTTCCTCTGGACAAGGCGGTGGAGCCGAACGTGATCGCGCGCGGAACGCCGGGATTCTCGGGCGCGGACCTGGCCAACCTCGTCAACGAAGCAGCGCTGTTCGCGGCCCGGGGCAATCGCCGAACGGTCGAGATGGAGCACTTCGAGAAGGCCAAGGACAAGATAATGATGGGCGCCGAGCGCAAGTCCATGGTCATGAGCGACGACGAGAAGAAGCTCACCGCCTACCACGAGGCCGGCCATGCCATCGTGGGCCTGCTCGTTCCTTCCCACGATCCGGTTCACAAGGTGACGATCATCCCGAGGGGCCGGGCGCTCGGTCTTACCATGTTTCTGCCCGAGGAGGATCGCTACAGCGACAGCAAGGAACGCCTGGAGAGCCGCATTTCGAGCATGTTCGGCGGTCGCATCGCGGAAGAGCTGATCTTCGGGGCGGAGCATGTGACCACCGGTGCGAGCAGCGACATCAAGTACGCGACCGAGATCGCGAGAAACATGGTGACGCGCTGGGGGTTGTCCGAGAGGCTCGGCCCGCTCACTTACACCGAGGAGGAAGGGGAAGTCTTCCTCGGCCACAGTGTGACGAAGCACAAGCTCGTGTCCGACGAGACCGCGCACCTCATCGACGAGGAAGTACGCAACATCATCGATCGCAACTACCAGCGCGCCGAGCACCTGCTGAACGACAACGTGTCCAGGCTGCACGTGATGGCCGGGGCGCTGCTGAAGTACGAAACTCTGGACTCGGATCAGATCGGCGACATCATGGACGACAAGGAGCCGCGCCCGCCCCAGGACTGGGGGGACGACACGCCGGCGGATGGGGATGCCGGCATCGTCCAGGAGGAGCCGGAGAGCTCTTCGTCGGGCCCGGGCGGGATCGGCGGTCCGGCCAGCCTGCACTGAGAGAGCGCTCCTCGAGGCGCGGTCGCGGTGCCCGTGCGGTGAGAGGAGAGGCTTGCACCGCGCCCTCGACTCGCCCGGCCCTGCTTCTCCCATGAGCGACGGAGCGCGCCTGTTCGGGACCGACGGCATCCGCGGGACGGTCGGCCGTCATCCCGTCACCGCCGACTTCATGCTCAAGCTCGGGTGGGCGGCCGGTCGGGCCCTGTGCGCGGACGAACGCGGGCAGGTGCTCATCGGCAAGGACACGCGCATCTCGGGGTACATGTTCGAGTCGGCCCTCCAGGCGGGCCTGATCGCAGGAGGAGTCGACGTCCGTCTGCTCGGGCCGATGCCCACCCCGGCGGTCGCCTATCTCACCCGCACCTTTCATGCCCGGGCGGGCATCGTGATCAGCGCCTCTCACAACCCTTATGCCGACAACGGCGTGAAGTTCTTCGATTCGGACGGGAACAAGCTGCCCGATGCGGTGGAGCTGGAGATCGAATCCAGACTCGGGGCGACCATGGAGACCGTGAGCTCGAAGAGGCTCGGAAAGGCGGAGAGGGTTCTGGACGCGGCGGGACGCTACATCGAGTTCTGCAAGAGCACCCTTCCCCCCGATCTCGACCTCAAGGGCTTGAGAATCGTCGTCGATTGCGCGCACGGCGCCGCGTATCACATCGCTCCGAACGTGCTCGGGGAGCTGGGAGCGGAGGTCGTTGCCATCGGAGTCGAGCCCAACGGGCTCAACATAAACGATGGCGTGGGCGCGCTCTCTCCCGGTCTCCTGCAGTCGGTGGTGCGGGAGAGAGAGGCCGATCTCGGCATTGCGCTCGATGGTGACGGCGATCGGGTGGTGATGGTGGACGGCTCCGGCGAAGTTCTGGACGGCGACGAGATCCTGTTCATGATCGCCCGTGCTCGGCGGGAGCTCGGCGACACGGACCGGGCGGTGGTCGGGACGGTGATGAGCAACCGGGGTCTCGAGGAGGCCCTGTCGAGGCTCGGCCTCGCGCTTCACCGCGCGAGGGTCGGGGACCGGCATGTGCTGGAGCTGATGAAAAGGCGGGGGTGTCGGCTCGGGGGCGAGGCGTCTGGACACATCATATGCCTGGATCGGGTCACCACCGGCGACGGGATCGTCGCCGCTCTCCAGGTGCTGCGCGCAATGCGGGCACGAGACGTCCCCCTGCGTGCGCTGCGCGAAGGAATGGAGAAGTACCCGCAGGAAGTGGTCAACGTCGAGGCCCCGGGGGCGCAGGACCCCCTGGAGGTTCCGGGCATCCGCGATGCGGTCGATGTCACCCGCAGCGAGCTGGGTCCGGGAGGGCGGGTGCTCCTGCGGCGTTCCGGAACCGAGCCCATGGTGCGCGTGATGGTCGAGGGCCGGGACGGGGTGCGGGTCAGGCGGATGGCAAGGGAGCTGGCCGGCAAGGTCCGCGCCGGGCTTGCCGGCCAGCCCTCGTCGCGCGGCGCGGCGATGCCCATGCCCGAGCTTCCGACCGACCCCGCGAAGTACGGGAGATGATCATGCGACGGAGCCTGGTTGCGGGAAACTGGAAGATGCACGGACGTTCCTCGAACGCGGCCCGGCTTGCCGCGGGAGTCCGGGACGGGCTGCCGGCCGAATGCGGGGCGGAGGTGGTCCTGTGTCCTCCTTTCCCGCACCTTCCGGTCGCGGCGGATCGGCTGGAAGGCGGCCGGGTGCGGCTGGGCGCACAGGATGTCTGCGAACGCGAGGACGGGGCCCACACCGGAGAGGTGTCGGCGGAAATGCTGGTGGACGCGGGATGCGCTTTCGTGATCGTGGGTCATTCGGAGCGCCGGAGTCTCTACGGCGAGACCGACGACGTCGTGGCGAGGAAGTACCTGAGAGCCCGTCAGGCCGGGCTGACTCCCATCCTGTGTCTGGGCGAGTCGCTCGGGGAACGCGAGGCGGGCAGCACCCGCCGTGTGGTCGAGCGCCAGTTGACGGCGGTGGCCGAGCACTGCGGGGAGGAAGCGTTCCGGAGCGGGGTCGTCGCCTACGAGCCGGTGTGGGCGATCGGAACCGGCCGGACCGCCACCCCGGAGCAGGCGCAGGACGTGCATGCCTTCATCCGTTCGCTGCTCAGTGCGCGATGGGGCGAGCTGGCTTCGGGAGTGCGCATTCTCTACGGGGGAAGCGTCAAGGCGGGCAATGCGGAGCGGCTCTTCTCGATGCCGGACGTGGACGGCGGCCTGATCGGAGGGGCATCGCTAGACGCGGATGAATTCATTAGAATCTGCGCGCTCTCGGGCTGACTCTTCGACATGCACCAGATTCTGTTGGTTGTCCAGGTCCTGATCGCGGTGGGCGTGATCGGCCTCGTTCTGCTGCAACAAGGCAAGGGCGCCGATGCGGGCGCCGCGTTCGGCAGTGGGGGCGCAGGGTCGGTCTTCGGGTCGCGCGGTCCGGCGACGCTGCTCACCCGCATGACGGCGATTCTCGCCGCCGTCTTTTTCGTGAACAGCATCGGGCTGGCCTACCTTGCCCGAGAGGCCTCCATGGAGGGGAAGAGCGTGGTGGAGCGCTACCAGGAGATGGAGCAGGGCGCGCCGGCCGGCGAAGGCTTTGACGTTCTGCCGACCGAAGAGCCGGGAAGCGGTGCTGTGGATGTCCCCGCGCTGCCGGGCACGGTTGAGGATGGCGGCTCTTGAGCGCAGGATCGGGCGCCGCCCGCCAGATCACGCAAAGCATGCCGAAGTGGTGGAATTGGTAGACACGCTATCTTGAGGGGGTAGTGCCTTCGGGTGTGCCGGTTCGAATCCGGCCTTCGGCACCAAGACTTCGAGCTGCCCTCGCGACGGCCGGCACGGGACGGCCGCCGCGGGGGCGGCCGAGTACTCAGCGACCTGCGACGCGGTGGAAGCGCGACGGAAGCCGCCCCGGCCCGCGGATTCTCGAATCTCGGGCCGAAGAAGGGGGCGGAGACAGCGAGAGAGTTCCTAACTATTTGTTTATTGGGAAGATTTGTGTCAGTCGGGACCATTTTCCGATTGACACCCGGACTGCCCCTGTCCTAAAGTCCGGCGGTCCCGGTTCCCGGGGTGCTGCGGTCGCGGTGGCCATGCTGCAGAACTACCTGCCCATCCTCGTGTTCATCGTCATTGCGCTCGGCATGGGCACGGTCATGATCCTGGCCGGCTCCATCATCGGACCCCGCCGCCCCGACGCCGAGAAGCTCTCGCCCTACGAGTGCGGATTCGAGGCCTTCGAGGATTCGCGCATGAAGTTCGACGTGCGCTACTACCTCGTCGCCATTCTCTTCATCATCTTCGACCTCGAAATCGCGTTTCTCTTCCCGTGGGCAGTGGTGCTCGACGAGATCGGAACCTTCGGGTTCCTCGCGATGATGGCATTCCTCGCGGTGCTGGTGATCGGCTTCATATACGAGTGGAAGAAGGGAGCGCTCGAATGGGAATAGAAGGTCATATCGGACCGGGTTTCATTACCACGAGCGCGGACCGGCTCATCAACTGGGCGCGGACCGGCTCGATGTGGCCGATGACCTTCGGACTCGCCTGTTGCGCGGTCGAAATGATGCACGCAGGTGCGTCGCGCTACGATCTCGACCGATTCGGAATCATCTTCCGCCCGAGTCCGCGACAGTCGGACGTGATGATCGTGGCGGGCACCCTGGTCAACAAGATGGCGCCGGCGTTGCGCAAGGTCTACGACCAGATGTCCGAGCCCAGGTGGGTCATCTCGATGGGATCCTGCGCAAACGGCGGCGGCTACTACCACTACTCCTACTCGGTGGTGCGCGGCTGCGATCGGATCGTGCCGGTGGACGTGTACGTGCCGGGGTGTCCACCTACGGCGGAGGCCCTTCTCTACGGCATTCTGCAGCTGCACAACAAGATTCGACGTACCAACACGATCGCACGCTAGCTGCCGGCATGTCACCTGACCCTCAACTCATGCCGTTCCGGCGTGCGGGCTCCTGATGGCGGCGGATAGCGTGGTCCTCGCCGATCTGGTGACCGAAAGCATCGGCTGCGATCCGGAAGCCTGCCGGACGCATGCCGGTCAGTTGACGGTGGAAGTGGGGACCGAGCGGCTCGTCGAGGCCTGCCGCATCCTTCGCGACGATGCCCGTCTTCGCTTTGCGCAACTCGTGGATCTCTGCGCGGTGGACTACCTGGGTTACGGCGAGGCCGACTGGGAAACGAGCGAGAGCGCATCGGGCGCGGGATTTTCCCGCGGGGTCCGAGAGCGCCGGCCGCATGGGGAAGCGCAGACCGCTCGGAGATTCGCCCTCGTCTACCAGCTTCTGTCCCATGAGCACAACCGGAGGATGCGCCTTCGCTCATTCGCCGTGGGGGATCCTCCGCGCATTCCTTCGGTCGTGGACGTGTGGCCGAATGCCAACTGGTTCGAGCGCGAAGCGTTCGATCTCTTCGGGGTGCTGTTCGAAGGCCATCCGGATCTGCGACGGATACTCACCGACTACGGCTTCATCGGGCATCCCTTCCGCAAGGACTTTCCCCTTTCCGGAGAAGTGGAGATGCGCTACGACCCCGAGAAGCGGCGGGTCGTGTACGAGCCGGTCAGCATCGAAGCGCGCACCCTGGTGCCCCGGGTGATCCGTCGTGAGACGGGCCGGCCGCTCGCGCCCGGGGACGACAATGGTGCTTGAGGACTGAGCCTTGCCCGAAATTCAGAACTTCACCCTGAACTTCGGTCCCCAGCACCCGGCCGCTCACGGCGTGCTGCGCCTCGTGCTCGAGATGGACGGGGAAGTGATCGAACGCGCCGACCCGCACATCGGGCTGCTGCACCGTGCGACCGAGAAGCTGGCGGAGAGCAAGCCCTACAACCAGAGCATCGGATACATGGATCGCCTCGACTACGTATCCATGATGTGCAACGAGCACGCCTATGTGCTCGCGATGGAGAAACTGCTGGGGCTGGAAGCGCCGATCCGGGCCCAGTACATCCGGGTGATGTTCGACGAGATCACCCGCATCCTCAATCACCTTATGTGGCTGGGGGCCCACGCGCTGGATATCGGGGCGATGACGGTCTTCCTCTACGCGTTCAGGGAGCGGGAAGATCTCCTGGACTGCTACGAGGCGGTTTCCGGCGCCCGGATGCATGCGACCTACTACCGGCCCGGAGGGGTCTACCGCGACCTGCCCGGCCAGATGCCCCGCTACCAGTCTTCGGAGTGGCGCAGCGATGCCGATCTCTCGCGCCTGAACGAGGCGCGCGCCGGTTCCCTGCTCGATTTCATCGAATCGTTCACGCAGCGCTTTCCGCAGCGCGTGGACGAGTACGAGACGCTGCTCACCGACAACCGGATCTGGAAGCAGCGCACCGTCGGCATCGGGGTGGTGGAGCCCGAGCGGGCGATCAGTCTCGGTTTTTCCGGCCCGATGCTGCGCGGTTCGGGAGTCGAATGGGACCTTCGCAGGAAGCAGCCCTACGAGGTCTATCCGGATGTGGATTTCGACATACCGGTCGGCGTGAACGGAGACTGCTACGACCGGTACCTGGTACGCATCGAGGAGCTGCGGCAGTCGAACTGGATCGTCTCCCAGTGCGTCGACTGGCTGCGCCGCAATCCGGGTCCGGTCATGACCGCCGATTACAAGCTGTCGCCCCCGAGCCGCGAGGAGATGAAGGGCGACATGGAAGCGATGATCCACCACTTCAAGCTGTTCACGGAAGGCTTCTGCATCCCGGAGGGCGAGACCTACGCCGCGGTGGAAGCGCCGAAGGGGGAGTTCGGCATCTACCTGGTCTCGGACGGCGCCAACAAGCCCTACCGACTGAAGATCCGTGCGCCCGGCTTCGTCCATCTTTCCGCGATGGACGAGATGGTGAGAGGGCACATGCTCGCGGACGTCGTCGCGGTGATCGGCACTCAGGACATCGTGTTCGGAGAGGTCGATCGCTGATGCCCTACGATGCTCCCATTGCCTCGCTCGACATTCGGATGCCGATGAGCAGAGTCGAGGCCGAAGGCCTGCTCACCCCGCACACGCGCGAGGAGATCGACCACTGGGCGGCCAAGTATCCCGCCGCTCGCCGGCGTTCCGCGGTAGTCGCCGCGCTGCGCGCCGCGCAGCATCAGAACGGCGGCCACCTCAACGAAGCGCTCATGGATGCGGTGGCGGCGTATCTGAACCTTCCCCCGATCTACGTGTACGAAGCGGCGAGCTTCTACTCCATGTTCGAGCTTCGGCCGGTGGGGCGCCACAGCGTTTCGGTGTGCACGAACATCTCGTGCATGCTCTGCGGGGCGGAGTCCATCGTCGAGTACATCGAGAAGAAGCTCGGCATCGTGACGGGCGAGAGCACCGCCGACGGGCGCATCTACCTCAAGCAGGAGGAGGAATGCCTTGCCGCCTGCTGCGGCGCGCCGATGATGATGGTGGATCACGTCTACCACGAGCACCTGACCCCGGAAAGGGTGGACGAGATCCTGGACGCGCTGGAGTAGGGCATGTCGCTGAACGAAGTCTGCTACTCGACCCTGAGCTTCGACGAGCCCTGGAGCTTCGAGAACTATGTGAAGGTCGGCGGCTACGAGGCCTGGAAGAAGGTCCTCGAGGAACGTCCCGATCCCGCCGACGTGATCGACCAGGTCAAGCGATCGGGACTGCGCGGCCGCGGGGGCGCGGGATTTCCGACCGGACTCAAGTGGAGCTTCGTTCCCAGGGACTATCCCGGTCAGGTCTACGTGGTCTGCAACTCCGACGAGAGCGAGCCCGGCACCTGCAAGGACCGGGACATTCTGCGTTTCAACCCCCACTCCGTGATCGAGGGAATGGCGATCGCCGGGTACGCGATGGGCGCCACCGTCGGCTACAACTACATTCGGGGCGAGTTCATGGACGAGCCCTATCTCCGCTTCGAGGCGGCGCTCGGGGAAGCCCGCGAAGCCGGACTGCTCGGATGCGACATTCTGGGATCGGGAGTCGACTTCGAGCTCCACTCCCACCTTGGGGCGGGCGCCTACATCTGCGGTGAGGAGATGGCGTTGCTCGAATCCCTCGAAGGCAAGAAGGGGTTGCCCCGCTTCAAGCCGCCCTTTCCCGCCCAGGCGGGGGTCTACGGGCAGCCGAGCACCGTCAACAACACCGAGACCTACGCATCGGTGCCGTCCATCATCCGGAAGGGAGCGGAGTGGTTCGCGGCCCTGGGCGTGGAGAAGAGCGGCGGCACCAAGTGCTTCTCGGTGTCCGGGCACGTGGGCCGGCCCGGAAACTACGAGGTGTCCCTCGGAATCCCCTTCCCCGAGCTGCTCGAGCATGCCGGCGGGGTGCGCAACGGCAACCGGCTGAAGGGCGTGATCCCGGGAGGATGCTCCATGCCGGTCCTTCCCGCCGAGATCATGATGCAGACCAACATGGATTTCGACTCCCTCGCCCGGGCCGGCTCGATGCTGGGCTCCGGGGCGGTGGTGGTCATGGACGAGACCACGTCCATGGTGAGCATGTGCCGGCGTATCGCGCGCTTCTACTACGCGGAGTCCTGCGGGCAGTGCACGCCGTGCCGCGAGGGCACGGGTTGGATGTACCGGATGCTCTGCCGCATCGAAGCGGGCGAGGGGAGGGAAGAAGATCTCGACACCCTGCTCGACATCGCGGGAAACATCGAGGGCCGCACGATCTGCGCCTTCGGTGACGCGGCGGCATGGCCGGTGCAGGGCTTTCTGCGTCACTTCCGGGAAGAGTTCGAGTACCACATTCGTCACAAGGCCTTTCCCCCGGGAGTCGTGCCGTTCAAGGCCGCGGCCTGACCGACCCGCTACGGCTCGGAATGACAAGAGGACCATGAGCGACACCGCGAGCATCGAGATCGACGGCCGGACCCTGGAAGCGCCGAGAGGGGCGATGATCATCGAGGTCGCCGACCGGCACGGCATCCACATTCCGCGCTTCTGCTACCACCGCAAGCTGTCCATTGCCGCGAACTGCCGCATGTGCCTGGTCGAGGTCGAAAAGGCGCCCAAGCCTTTGCCCGCCTGCGCCACGCCGGTAATGGACGGGATGAAGGTGCGCACTGCCTCCGCCCTTGCGGCGGGAGCCCAGAAGGCGGTGATGGAGTTCCTGCTCATCAATCATCCCCTCGATTGTCCGATCTGCGATCAGGGCGGCGAATGTGAGCTGCAGGACGTCGCGATGGGCTACGGGCGCGGCGTCTCGCGCTTCTCCGAACGCAAGCGGGTGGTGGCGGACAAGAACCTCGGGCCGCTCATCGCCACCGACATGACACGCTGCATCCATTGCACGCGCTGCGTGCGCTTCGGAGAGGAGATCGCGGGCATGCCGGAGCTTGGGGCCACCGGACGCGGCGAGCACATGGAGATCGGGACCTTCGTGGAGCAGGCGGTCGATTCGGAGATGTCCGGGAACGTCATCGATGTCTGCCCGGTGGGCGCTCTGACCTCGAAGCCCTTCCGCTTTCAGGCGAGGGCCTGGGAGATGGGCAGCCGGGACACGGTGGCGCCCCACGATGCGGTGGGGTCGAACGTGCACGTTCACGTCATGGGGGGACGCGTGAAGCGGGTGGTCCCACGGGAGAACGAAGCCGTCAACGAGGTATGGATTTCGGATCGGGACCGTTTCAGCTACGAAGGCCTGTACGACGAGGAGCGGCTACTCGAGCCGATGATCAGGCGCAACGGCGAGTGGTCCGCCTGCGGGTGGGAAGAGGCGCTCGCCTTCGCCTCGCGGGGACTGCGATCACTCGTCTCCCGCCACGGCGCGGACGCCTTCGGCACGCTGGTATCGCCGAACGCCAGCGTGGAAGAGGCCTACCTGCTGCAGAAGATGGTGCGTGGTCTCGGTGTCTCCGACATCGATCATCGACTGCGCGACGCCGACTTCTCCGATCAGGAGCAGGCGCCGCTCTGCCCCTCGCTCGGCTGTTCGCTCGCCGAGGTCGAGACGCGCGACGCCGTGCTCCTCGTCGGCGCCTGGCCGCGCAAGGAAGTGCCCATCCTGAACCACCGGCTGCGGAAGGCGAGCCTCGCCGGGGCACGGGTCATGGTTCTGAATCCGGCGGACTACGAGTTCAATTTCCGGGTGGACGGGCGCATCGTGGTTTCCCCGGACGCGATGGTCGACGCCCTCGCGAGCGTGCTGTCGGGATCTGCCGCCCCGGCCGAGCTCTGCCCCGGAGTGCGGGAAGTGGTGGATGGAGCGTCGCACTCCGAAGATGCCGCGGCGATCGCGAGCACGCTCGCGGACGCGGATCACGCGTCGCTGCTCCTCGGGCCGATGGTGGCCAGGCATCCGGAGGGGGCCCTGCTGCGCGCGCTCGCCCGCGCCCTCGCGTCGGCGACGGGCGCGTCCCTGGGCCAGCTCACCGAAGGCGCGAACGCCGCGGGCGCGTGGCTTGCCGGCGCGCTTCCTCACCGGGGGCCCGGAGGTCGGAGCCTGGAGCGTCCCGGGCGTGACGCCCGATCCATGCTGCGCGACGCGCGTCCGGGGTATCTGCTCTTCGGCATCGAGCCCGAGCTCGACTGCGGCGACCCCGCCCTGGCGTTGAGCGCGATGCGGGGCGCGGATTTCGTCGCGGTCTTCACCGCCTACCGGAGCGAGGCCATGTCCCGGTACGCCGACGTGATGCTGCCGATCGCGCCCTACGCGGAGAACTCGGGCACCTTCGTCAACCTCGAAGGCCGATGGCAGAGCTTCGAGGCGGCGGTGCGGCCTCCGGGCGAGGCTCGTCCGGGATGGAAGGTGTTGCGGGTCATGGGAAACGTCCTCGACCTCGAGGGCTTCGACTACCTGAGCGCGGAGGAGGTCAGGGGCGAGGTCGAGAGCCTGGTGGAACAGGCTGCGCCCATTCGCGCCGCATGGCGTTCCGGAGAACGGACACCGTGGCCGCGGGAGGCCCTGTGCCGCCTGGGAAGCGTTCCCCTGTACGCCGCGGACGCGATCGTCCGGCGGGCGCCGGCTCTGCAACAGACTCGGGACGCGGCATTTGCCGGCGTGTCGCTGAACTCCGCCGCGGCGGCCCGCCTCGGTCTCGAAGACGGCGCCCGGGCGACGGTTCGCCAGGGCGATGCCTGCATAAGGCTCCCCGTCTTCATCGACGATCGACTGCCCGACGGATGCGCCTGCCTCCCCGCCGGCGTGCCGCAGGCGGCGGCGCTCGGCCCGGACATCGGGCCGATGCACGTCACGCCGGCCTGAGCGGGGATTCCGGACCGGGGGATGATCGACTCGCTCGTCAGCCTGGCGTGGACGGTGGCCAAAGTGCTGGCGATCCTCGTCCCGCTCGTCCTCGCCGTGGCCTGGTACACCTTCGCCGAGCGCAAGGTGGTCGGCTACATCCAGGTGCGCATGGGACCGAACCGGGTGGGTCCACGCGGCTGGCTGCAGCCGATCGCGGACGGGATCAAGCTCGTGCTGAAGGAGGTGATCATTCCCGCCGGGGCCAACCGCTTTCTCTTCGTCCTTGCGCCGGTGATCGCGCTGGGCGCCGCGCTTGCCGCGTGGGCGGTAGTGCCCTTCGGAGAGGGACTGGTGCTCGCCGACATCAATGCCGGCCTGCTCTACATCCTGGCGATGACCTCGGTCGGGGTGTACGGGGTGATCATCGCGGGCTGGGCCTCCAACTCGAAGTATGCGCTGCTCGGGGCAATGCGTTCCGCGGCGCAGATCGTCGCGTACGAGATCGCGATGGGATTCGCGCTGGTGGTGGTGTTGATGGCGGCGGGAAGCCTGAACCTGGGGGAGATCGTCAACGCGCAGGACGGGAGCATCCTGAACTGGTTCTGGCTGCCGCTGCTGCCGATGTTCGTGGTGTACATCATCGCCGGCATCGCGGAGACCAACCGTGCGCCCTTCGACGTGGCGGAGGGCGAATCCGAGATCGTGGCCGGCTTCCACGTCGAGTACTCGGGGATGTCCTTCCTGGTGTTCTTCCTCGCCGAGTACGCGAACATGATCCTGATCAGCCTCCTGATCAGCATCATGTTCCTGGGCGGCTGGCTCTCGCCCTTTCAGGGCATCTTTCCGGATCGGTTCACCGAGGGCTTTCCCCTCGGACCGGGCCCGCACTGGCTATTGCTGAAGACCCTGTTCTTCATGTTCCTCTATCTGTGGTTGCGGGCGACGTTCCCGCGCTATCGTTACGATCAGATCATGCGTCTGGGCTGGAAGGTGTTCATCCCCTTGACGATCGTCTGGATAGTGGTGGTGGGGGTCGCGATCGTGCTCGACGTCCCGCCCTGGTTCGACGGGGCCTGACGGGGAGGAAGATTCGATGAGCAAGACACGTGGCTGGCTGAAGAGCTTCCTCCTGGTGGAGCTCTTCCGGGGGTTGATGCTGACGATTCGCTACATGTTCTCGGGCAAGTTCACGGTGCGCTATCCGGAGGAGAAGGCGCCGCAGTCGCCTCGATTTCGCGGGCTTCACGCCCTGCGGCGCTACCCGAACGGCGAAGAGCGCTGCATCGCGTGCAAGCTGTGCGAGGCGGTGTGCCCGGCCCTGGCGATCACCATCGATTCCGAGCCCAGGAAAGACGGCACCCGTCGCACCAGCCGGTACGACATCGACCTCTTCAAGTGCATCTTCTGCGGATTCTGTGAAGAGGCCTGCCCGGTGGACTCCATTGTCGAGACCCGCATCTACGAGTATCACTTCGAGAAGCGCGGCGAGCAGATCATGACCAAGGACAAGCTGCTCGCGATCGGGGACCGCTACGAAGCGCAGATCGCGAGTGACCGCATGCAGGACGCGCTCTACCGCTGATGGCCGAGCTCGTCGTCTTCTACTGCTTCGCCGCGATACTCGTGTTCGCGGCGTTTCGGGTGATCACGGTGAGAAACCCGGTGCATGCGGCGCTCTTTCTCGTGCTCGCCTTCTTCTCGAGCGCCTGCGTCTGGATCCTGCTGGAGGCGGAGTTCCTCGCCATCGTGCTGGTGCTCGTCTACGTGGGCGCGGTCATGGTGCTCTTCCTCTTCGTGGTGATGATGCTGGATATCAATCTCGCTCCGCTGCGGGAAGGGTTCACCCGCTATCTCGGACTGGGGGCGGCAGTGGCGGTGCTCATCGTGGCGCAGCTTCTTCTCGTGCTCGGCTCCGATCGCTTCGGACTGGAGAGGGTGGGCGCCCCGGTGCGCCGAGCTGCGGACTACAGCAACACCGAGGAGCTCGGGGTGCTGCTCTATACCGTGTACGCCTATCCCTTCGAGATCGCGGCGGTGGTGCTGCTGGTGGCGATCATCGCGGCAATATCGCTCACCATGCGCCGGCGTCCCGGAATCAAGGCGCAGAATCCGGCCGAGCAGGTCGCGGTGCGTCGTTCGGACCGCGTGCGCCTGGTCAAGATGCGCTCGGAAAGCAGGCGCTAGGGCGGGAGAGGCTCATGCTTTCACTCCCGCACTTTCTCGGGCTCGGAGCCATCCTGTTCTGCCTGAGCGTGGCCGGAATCTTCCTCAACCGGAAGAACGTCATCATTCTGCTCATGGCCATCGAGCTCCTGCTGCTGTCGGTCAACATGAACTTCATCGCCTTCTCCCACTTCCACGGTGACCTGGCCGGCCAGATCTTCGTGTTCTTCATCCTGACCGTCGCGGCGGCCGAGGCAGCGATCGGACTCGCAATCCTGGTGGTCCTGTTTCGCAGCCGCCAGACCATCAACGTCGACGATCTGAACACCATGAAGGGCTAGGCGGTGGAATTGACGGATCTCTACGTCTGGGTGGTGCTGGCTCCGCTGATCGGCTCGGTCATTGCCGGCGTGTTCGGAAAGTCCATAGGAAGGGCGGGGGCGCACTGGGCCTGCATCCTCGGAGTGGGCGTCTCGACGCTCATCTCGGGCGCCGCCTTCGGCCATATCGTGCTCGAAGGGGGAGCCGCCTTTGAGAGCACCCTCTACCACTGGGGCAGGGTCGGAGACCTGACCCTGGAGATCGGGTTCCTCGTCGACCCGTTGAGCGCGACCATGATGTTCGTGGTGTCCTTCGTTTCGCTCATGGTGCACATCTACACCATCGGATACATGCGCGACGATCCGGGCTACCAGCGATTCTTCAGCTACATCGCCCTGTTCACCTTCGCGATGCTCATGCTGTGCATGTCGAACAACTTCCTGCAGCTCTTCTTCGGGTGGGAAGCGGTCGGCGTCGTCTCCTACCTCCTCATCGGCTTCTGGTTCCAGCGCGAGTCCGCCATACGCGCCAACCTGAAGGCGTTTCTCGTGAACCGGATCGGGGATCTCGGCTTCCTGCTCGGGGTCGCGGCGGTGCTGTTCTACTTCGGCACTCTGCGCTACTCCGAGGTATTCGAGCTGGCGCCCTCGCTTCAGGGGGCGACGTTGAGCATCTTTCCCGGTGCGGACTGGTCCGTCGCCAGCCTGATATGCATCCTGCTCTTCATGGGAGCGATGGGAAAGTCCGCCCAGTTTCCCCTGCACGTCTGGCTTCCCGATTCCATGGAGGGGCCGACGCCCATCTCCGCGCTGATCCACGCCGCCACCATGGTCACCGCGGGAATATTCATGGTGGCGCGCATGTCTCCTCTTTTCGAGCAGTCGGAGACCGCGCTCAGCGTGGTGCTCGTCGTCGGCGCAATCACTGCGCTGTTCATGGGGCTCCTGGGCCTGGTCCAGAACGACATCAAGCGGGTCGTCGCCTACTCGACTCTCTCGCAGCTCGGCTACATGGCGGTGGCGCTGGGCGCCTCGGCCTACGCGGCCGCGATCTTCCATCTCGTCACCCATGCCTTCTTCAAGGCTCTGCTCTTCCTTGCCGCCGGCTCCGTGATCATCGCTCTCCATCACAACCAGGACATGCGCAGCATGGGGGGCCTGCGCAAGTACATGCCCGTGACGTGGATCACCTCTCTGCTCGGGTCACTCGCGCTCATCGGGTTCCCGGGCTTTGCGGGGTTCTTCTCCAAGGACGCGATCATCGAAGCGGTGCACCTCTCCGAGGTGCCGGGGCATGACTTCGCCTACTGGTGCGTGGTGATCGGAGTGTTCGTCACCGCACTGTACAGCTTCCGACTCTACTTTCTCGTGTTCCACGGAAAGGAACGGATGGACGAACACGCCCGCGAGCACCTTCACGAGTCGCCCTGGGTGGTCACCGTGCCGCTGGTGCTGCTCGCGATTCCGTCGGTGCTGATCGGCTGGATAGGCATCGAGCCGATGCTCTTCGGCGACCATTTCGGTGACAGCCTGTTCGTGCTTTCCGAGCACGACGTACTCGCCCGGCTCGGCGACAGCTACCGCGGAGAGGCGGCTTTCATCGGGCATGCGTTCGCGACGCCGCCGCTCTACCTGGCCCTCGCCGGAGTCGCCTGCGCATGGTACTTCTACATGGTGCGCCCGGATTTGCCTGCGCTCTGCGCGAGGCGACTTGCCCCGGTCCATTCGGTGCTCGTGCACAAGTACGGCTTCGACCTGCTCTACGAAGAGGTGTTGGCGCGAATCGGCCGGGGCCTGGGCAGCCTCTTCTGGCGGATCGGCGACCGGATTCTCATCGACGGGATGCTCGTCAACGGTTCCGCCCGGGTCGTCGGATGGTTCTCCAGCCTGATTCGCCAACTCCAGACGGGATTTCTGTACACCTACGCGTTCGCCATGATCATCGGCCTGGTGGCCTTGATGAGCCTTTTCGTCTTCCTCCGCATGCAGGGTCATTCCTGAATCCGGTTTTCCCGGAACGGCGCCGACAATGCCCGAACTCCCGTTGTTGAGCCTGCTGATCTGGCTGCCCATCGCCGGGGCATGCTGGGTTCTGATCGCGGGAGAGCGCGGAGGCGCGGCGCGATCGATCGCGTTCGCGGTCGCGCTGGTCACGTTGCTGGTGTCCATTCCGCTCTACACGGGCTTCGAGACCGACACCCACGAGATGCAGTTCGAGGAGTACGCGACCTGGATCGACGCCTACCGGATTCACTATCACCTCGGCGTCGACGGCATCTCGTTGCCGCTCATCCTCCTGACCACTTTCACCACCGTGCTCGTGGTGCTCGCGGGGTGGGATGTCATCACCCGCCGCCAGGCCCAGTACATGGCGGCGCTGCTCTTCCAGGAAGGGTTCATGATCGGCGCCTTCGCGTCCCTGGACTCGATCCTGTTCTACGTGTTCTGGGAAGCGCAGCTCATACCGATGTTCATCATCATCGGAGTCTGGGGCGGACCGCGCCGCATCTACGCCACCATCAAGTTCTTTCTCTACACCTTCCTCGGTTCGGTGCTGATGCTCGTCGCGCTGCTCTACCTCTACCGGGAAGCCGGCTCCTTCGCGATCCTCGATCTCCATCACCTGCGCCTCGGACTGACCCCCCAGATCCTCGTGTTCATCGCGTTCCTGCTCGCCTTCGCGGTCAAGGTGCCCATGTGGCCGGTGCATACCTGGCTGCCGGACGCCCACGTCGAGGCGCCTACCGGGGGGTCGGTCATCCTGGCGGCCATCATGCTGAAGCTGGGCGGCTACGGATTCCTGCGTTTCAGCCTGCCGATCGCCCCCGATGCGAGCAGCGAGCTCGACTGGCTGCTCATCGCGCTCTCGCTGATTGCCGTGGTCTACATCGGCTTCGTGGCGATCGTGCAGCCCGACATGAAGAAGCTCATCGCCTATTCCTCCGTCGCCCACATGGGATTCGCGACGCTCGGCTTCTTTCTCGTGTTCCGGCTCCTCGATGCCGGTGACGTGCAGGGTGCGATGCTCGGAGTGCAGGGAGGCATGATCCAGATGATCTCCCACGGCTTCATCTCCGGGGCGCTCTTTCTGTGCGTGGGCGTGATGTACGACCGCCTGCACAGCAGGGAGATCGGAGACTACGGCGGGGTGGTGAACACCATGCCCGTCTTCGCCGCCTTCATGATGCTCTTCGCGCTGGCGAATTCCGGCCTGCCGGGGACGTCGGGTTTCGTCGGCGAGTTCCTCGTCATTCTGAGCAGCTTCAAGGCGAACTTCTGGATAGCCTTCCTCGCGGCGACCACTCTCGTTCTGGGGGCGGCCTACTCGTTGTGGATGTACAAGCGCGTGATCTACGGGCCGGTCGCCAACGAAGGGGTTGCGTCGCTCAGCGATCTGAACCGGCGCGAGTTCGCCATTCTGGGCGCGCTTGCCATCGCGGTGCTCGTCTTCGGAATCTGGCCGGCGCCTCTTCTCGACCTGATGGAACCGACGGTCCGCCATCTCGTCGAGCACGTCGGGCAATCGAAGCTCGGTCCGGGTCTCTAGGGGAAAGGGATCATGCCCTTCGTCACGCCCGAGTTCCTTCCCGCTCTTCCGGAGATCCTGCTCGCGGTCATGGCGTGCCTGGTCCTCCTCGTGGATCTCTACTTCGGTCGCCGGCACCCGTCCTGGGTGTTTCTGCTCGCCCAGGCCTCCCTCGTGCTGTGCGCGCTGCTGTGCATCGCGCTCTATCCCGAAGAGCCGACAACGACCTTCAACGGCACCTTCAGGAGCGACGGAATGAGTGCGGTGCTCAAGGTCTTCATGATCCTCGTCACCTACTTCGTTCTCTTCTATTCCAAGTTCTATCTCGACGTGCGGGACCTCTTCAAGGGCGAGTACTTCGTGCTCTCGCTCTTCGCGGTGCTCGGGATGATGATCCTGGTCTCCGCCGCCAGCCTGCTGACCCTGTATCTCGGCCTCGAGCTGATGGCCCTGTGTCTCTACGCCCTGGTGGCGCTGAACCGGGAGTCGTCGATGGCTTCCGAAGCGGCGATGAAGTACTTCGTGCTCGGCGCGCTCGCCTCGGGCACGCTGCTCTACGGCATGTCGCTTCTCTACGGCGTGACGGGGTCCCTGGAGCTCGATCGAATCCGCGAGTACCAGTCCGTGGGAGGGGAGATCGACATCATCCTGGTGCTCGGGCTGGTGTTCATCGTCGTGGGCGTCGCGTTCAAGCTCGGGGCGGCGCCCTTCCACATGTGGGTTCCGGACGTCTACGAAGGCGCGCCCACCTCGGTGACCCTGTTCGTCGGCACCGCTCCCAAGATCGCCGCGTTCGGCATGCTGATGCGTCTGCTGGTGGATGGGCTTGCCGGCGTGCAGGGCGACTGGATCGAGATGTTGACGATCCTCTCGGTCCTGTCGATGGCGGTCGGCAACATCATCGCGATCGCGCAGACCAACCTGAAGCGAATGCTCGCCTACTCCACGATCGCGCACGTGGGCTTCCTGCTTCTCGGGATCATTGCCGGTACCCGCGCCGGTTACGCGGCTTCGATGTTCTACGTGATCGTCTACGCGCTGATGGGCCTGGGGGCCTTCGGCATGATCATCGTGCTCGGAAGCAAGGGCTTCGAGTCCGACCGGCTGGACGACTTCCGCGGACTGAACGAGCGCAGTCCGTGGCTCGCTTTCCTGGTCCTGGTGCTCATGCTCTCGATGGCGGGAGTGCCGCCCTTCGTCGGCTTCTGGGCGAAGTGGTCGGTGCTGCGCGAAGTCGTGGCGGCGGACCAGGTGTGGCTCGCCACGGTGGCGGTGGTGCTCGCCGTGATCGGGCTGTTCTACTACCTGCGCGTCGTGCGTCTCGTCTACTTCGAGGAGGGGCAGGAGGCTGCCCCTCTCGTCTGCGGCACCGACGTCAAGGTCATGATCAGCACCAACGCGCTGGCGATCCTCGCGCTCGGAGTGTACCCGAGCGCCCTGCTCGCACTGTGCGTCACCGCGCTCGGTTAGCCCTTTTCTCCTGCCGATCCGCGAAGCGGCGTTGCGAAGGTGCCGCCAGGGCCGAGGCGCGCAACGCGCTCACCGACCCTGATCGCGCGACCGGGCGCGAGCCCGGATTCCCATTCGACCCCGAGCTCGGGACCGAACAACGCGATCACCGTCGACCCCATGTTGAAGCGGCCCATCTCGCCGCACTTCCCGAGAGCCGGCGGGGAGGCGTGGGAGCGGTAGTCGCGAACTTCCGTGCCGTGCCCTCGCGGCGGAGTCATCGGTCCGCACCAGGCCTGCTCGATGCCTCCCACGAACAGAGCGCCGACCATGATCACGGCAAAGGAGCCGAGCTCTCCCTCGAAGAGCGAGGCGACCCTCTCGTTGCGCGTGAAGAGATTCGGGACGCGGCGGGTGTTTTCCGTCCCTACACTGAAGAGACGGCCAGGGACGTGCACCGTCTCGCAAAGCGTGCCCGAGAGCGGCATGTGCACCCGGTGATAGTTGCCGGGCGCGAGGTAGATGGTCAGAAAGCTGCCTCCCTCGAATCGGGCGCTTCGGAGCTCCGAGCCGCCAAGAAGGCGGCGGAGCGAATACCTGATTCCCTTTGCCTGGATCAGTGAGTCATCACGTATCCGTCCGAGCTGCCCCAGGCGGCCGTCGGCGGGGGAGGCCACGCTGTCCCCGGCGGCGTCGAAGGGCCTGGCGCCAGGACGCAAGGGTCGGGTGAAGAAGGTGTTGAAGTCCGGGTACTGCGCGGGATGGGGGAGCAGCGCTTCGGACAAATCCACGCCGTATCGACGGACGAACCAGCGGATTTGCCAGTTCTTCCAGGGCCGAAAGCGGATGCGGGTTGCGCGGTACATCAGCGCGCCCAGCAAGCGTTGCGGGTAGAGATGCTGGAGCATCACGAGGGCACGGTCATCGCCGTCATGCCTTCGTCCTCACCGGGGCCTCGCATGTCAGCGCCCGCGCCACGGATTGCCGCGGTCGGAGGGAATCCCTCCGGTCGAAGCCCCTGCCGCCTGCAGCAGGAGCTTCGGGTGAATTGGTGGAGCCGAGGAGGATCGAACTCCCGACCTTCGCATTGCGAACGCGACGCTCTCCCGGCTGAGCTACGGCCCCGGTGACTGATTCGATGCAGATTCAATGTTACCCCGGGGCAGTGCGGAGTGTCATCTCGACGGGTACTCACCCCCCCGTTCTTGTTGCTGGCACCGGGTCGCGCGGATACCATCGAGAGCCCGCTCCGGGCCCACCACCATGCATGATCCGCTGCCGCTGCTCACTCCTTCGGACTTTCCTCCTCTGCGCCGCGCAGCACTCGAAACCGTCCAGGTCAATCTGGGCTATCGGTGCAACCTGAGTTGCGTCCATTGCCATGTCTCGGCCGGCCCCAACCGCACCGAGGAAATGGACGGCGCGACGGCGGAGCAGGTGTTGCGCTACCTCGAGCTGTCTTCCGCGCATACCCTGGATCTGACCGGTGGCGCGCCGGAGCTCAATCCCCACTTTCGGGCAATGGTGAGACGGGCGCGGGAGCTCGGGCGGCAGGTGATCGACCGCTGCAATCTCACCATCCTCGAGGAGCCCGGCCATGAAGACCTGGCGGCGTTTCTCGCTTCGCACGGGGTCCGGGTCGTCGCTTCCCTCCCATGCTACGAGGAAGAGAACGTCGCGAGGCAGCGTGGCGGCGGCGTGTTCGACGCCAGTATCCGCGCCATCCGGCGCCTGAACGATCTCGGCTACGGAAAGGAAGACGGGGAGCTCAGTCTCGATCTTGTGTTCAACCCCCAAGGCACCAGTCTCCCGCCGGACCAGCGGGAGATGGAAGCCAGGTACAAGCAGGTTCTGTGGGATCGCTACGGCATCCGATTCAATGACCTGTTGACGCTTGCCAACATGCCGGTCGGCCGTTTCGGCAGCGTGCTCATCTCCAGGAAGGAGTTCCACGACTACCTGCACCAGCTCAAGTCCGCGCACCGGCATTCCAACCTCGAGTCGGTGATGTGCCGTACCCTCATCAGCATCGATTGGCAGGGCTACGTCTACGACTGCGACTTCAACCAGATGCTGGGGCTCCCGCTGAGGATGAACGGGTCGCTGCGGACCCATCTCTCCGATCTCTTCGACGAGGACTTGCCGGGACATCGAATCGCGGTGCGCGCTCACTGCTACGGCTGCACCGCGGGGCAGGGCAGCAGTTGCGGCGGCGCCCTCGCCTGAGCGCGGAGATCCATCGTTCGCAGGGGGCGCTGCGACTCTCCATCGTCGTTCCCGTCCTCGATGATGCGGCGGCGCTGCGGGATCGGAGCGACGAGCTGCGGGCCCTGGGAGGCGCGGTCCACGAGGTGATCATCGTGGACGGGGGCAGCACCGACGACAGCTTCGAGATCTCCCGCACTCTCACCCGCAAGTGCTTCTCGACCGGCCAGGGACGCTCGCGGCAGATGAACGAAGGAGCGAGGAGAGCGAGCGGGGACGTGCTCGTCTTCCTGCACGCGGATACGCGCCTCCCGAAAGGCGCGCCACGTCGGCTGGCGCAGGCGCTGGCGGACTCGAACGCGCTCTGGGGCCGTTTTGACGTGCGCCTTTCCGGCGAGCACTGGATGTTCCGGGTGATCGAAGGGGCGATGAACTGGCGATCGCGGCTCACCGGCATCGCTACCGGGGACCAGGCGATCTTCGTGCGCAAGGTCGCGTTCGAGAGGGCGGGGGGATTTCCCCTCATCCCCCTCATGGAGGATGTCGCGCTCAGCCGGAAGCTGCGCCGCCTGGCAAGGCCGGTCTGCCTGCGTGAGCGCGTCGTGACTTCGAGCCGCCGTTGGCAGCGCGACGGGATACTGAGGACCGTTCTGCTGATGTGGTGCTTACGTCTCGCATACGCGCTGGGCGCGGACCCGGGGCTTCTCCACCGCGTCTACTACCGGAGTTGAGAACGGACTTGTCGCTCCGTGCGCTCCCGCTGCCGTCCGTGCCGGTCAGTGTCTTCGCCCGCGCGCCGGTGCCCGGGCGGACCAAGACGCGCCTGATTCCGGTCCTCGGAGCGCGGCGGGCCGCCGAACTGGCGGCGCGGATGACCCGCCTGACTCTCGAGCGCGCGGCGGAGGCCGACCTGGGACCGCTCACGCTCTGGTGTGCCCCGGGCCCCGACGCATTCCTGCGCGCCCTCGCCGAGGAGTTCGGCGCCGGACTCCGAACACAACCGGGCGGGGACCTGGGCAGTCGCATGCACCATGCACTGCGCTGGGCGCTCGAGGGACATCCCGCGGCGGTTCTGGTCGGAAGCGACTGTCCCTTCCTTTCGGCCGAAGACCTTCGCAGGACGCGCTCCCTGCTCCTCGAAGGAAGCAGCCGGGCGGTGATCGGGCCCGCCTGCGACGGCGGCTACTACCTCATCGCCTTGCGCGAAGTCGACGAGTCGCTCTTCGAAGGTGTCCCCTGGGGAGGAGAGAGGGTGCTGGAAGTCACACGCCGTCGCCTGAAGCGCCTCGGCTGGCGCTGGGAAGAGCTCGCCTCGAGACCCGACGTCGACCGTCCCGGCGACCTCGTCCACGTGAAGGATCTCCTCTCGTCGTCGGGAGAGCCCCCTGCGCGCGGGCGAGCCGGGCGCGACGGGCATTCGGATGCGGGCGTCTGAGTCGGGGAAGGGAAGGTCAGGGATTCGAATTCAGAATGGAAGGTAATATAAAACAATAAGATAGATTCCTTTCATAATCTATTTTATTGAATTCGAGGCAAGTCGGGGCTAAGCTCCCACGAGGTGACGAGCACCTGAGAGTCGATGGCACGAGCGCGCATCCGCAATACCCGAGGCGCAGGTGGCAGACGCCGAACGTCCCCGCGGCGTTCCCGCCGGCGCGGCAAGCGCGGGCGAGCCTCGACGCGGCTGCGCTCGCTTGCCATGCGGGCGACCGTGATGGTCGCCGTTCTCGCCCTGGGCTGGGTCGCCTGGCTCGATCTCGACATGCGGGCCAAGTTCGAGGGCAAGCGATGGTCGCTGCCCGCTCGGATCTACGCTCGACCACTGGATCTCTACGCCGGGGCGAGGCTCGCGCCGGACGAGTTCGAGCGCGAGCTCGCATTGGCGGGCTACCACCGGAGCCCGGAGCCCCGCAGGCCCGGCAGCTATCGTCGCGAGGATTCCCGTTTCCGATTGATCGCGCGCGAGTTTCGCTTCTGGGACGGCCATGAGCCCGAGCGCACTCTGGAACTGGACTTCGAGCGCGGCCGGCTCGTCTCTCTCTCGGAAGGGAGTCGGAAGGTTTCGCTCGCGAGGCTCGATCCCGCGGAAATTGCCCAGATTTATCCCGCCCACCGCGAGGACCGCATTCTCGTCTCGCTCGAGGAGGTGCCTCCGCTCCTCGTGAAGGGCCTGCTGGCGGTCGAGGACCGGGAATTCCTTTCCCACCACGGGATCTCGCTGCGAGGGATCGCACGGGCAGCCTTCGCCAATCTCCGGGCCGGCGGCGCAGTGCAGGGCGGCAGCACGCTGACGCAGCAATTGGCGAAGAACTTCTTTCTGACGCCCGAGCGCAGTCTGTGGCGCAAGGCGAACGAAGCGCTGCTCGCCGTGCTTCTCGAGGCGCGCTACGAGAAGTCGGAGATCCTCGAGGCGTATTTGAACGAGGTCTTTCTCGGTCAGCGCGGCCGCCGGGCCATCCACGGATTCGGGCTTGCCGCCTGGTACTACTACCGCCGGCCGCTCCAGGAGCTGCGCAGCGAGGAGCTCGCTCTCCTCATCGGGCTGGTGAAGGGCCCCTCCTTCTACAACCCTCACCGCCACCCCGAGCGGGCGCGGGCCCGGCGGGACACGGTGCTGAGAGTCATGGTGGAGCAGGGCGTGATCCCGGCGGCCGAGGGGAAGGCGGCCCGCGAGCGTGGGCTCGGAGTCGGTAGAGCCGGTGGAGTGGCGCGTTCCTCCTACCCGGCCTTCGTCGACCTCGTCCGCCGGCAAGTGCGACGCGACTACGATATCGAGAGCCTTCGCACCGAGGGGTTGCGGATCTTCACTACCCTGGACCCGAGCGTGCAGGCGTCGGCCGAGCAGGCCATGTCGGGGCAGATTGCGAAGCTCGAAGCGTCGAGGGGCGCGCGCGCTGCCCCGCTCCAGGGCGCGCTTGCGGTGACCGCGACCGGTACCGGGGAGGTCCTGGCGGTAGTCGGGAGCCGGGATCCCGACGATTTCGGCTTCAATCGCGCGCTGGACGCGGTCCGCCCGATAGGATCGCTTGCCAAGCCCGCGGTGTACCTCGCCGCGCTCGCGCACCCGGACCGGTACACGCTGGCGAGCCCGGTGTCGGACGCACCGGTGCGCGTCGAAGGCAGGACGGGCAAGGCGTGGACCCCGGCGAACTACGACGGACGCTCCCACGGAGAGGTTCCGCTCTACGAAGCCCTCGCCCGGTCCTACAACCAGGCCACGGTGCGCATCGGCCTCGACATCGGGGTCGACGCGGTTGCCGATTACCTGCATCGACTCGGGGTGCAGCGCCGTATCGACGTCTATCCGGCGATGATGCTGGGAGCCTTCGAGCTCTCCCCGTTGGAGGTGGTGCAGATGTATCACACGCTGGCTTCGGGCGGATTTCGGGTGCCGCTGCGCTCTATCCGGGAGGTGACGGACGCAAGGGGGCGAAAGCTCTCGCGCTACGGAGTCGCGGTATCCCCCGGGGTAGCTCCCGAGCTCAACTTCCTCATGGTCAACGCGCTCGAATCGGTGATGCGCGAGGGTACCGGCCGATCGGCTTCCCGGCGCCTGCCCGAGGGCTTCGTCAGCGCGGGGAAGACCGGAACCACCGACGATCTTCGGGATAGCTGGTTCGCGGGATTCGGCAGCGACCGCCTCGCGGTGGTCTGGCTGGGTCACGACGACAACTCTCCCGCCGGACTGACGGGTGCGACGGGCGCGCTCGCGGTATGGACGGAACTCATGCGCCGCATCGATCCGACGCCGCTCGAGCTGCAGCCTCCACCGGGGATCGAATGGCACTGGGTCGACGTGCAGTCGGGACACCGCACCTCACCCGGCTGCCCCGACGCCCGGCGATTCCCCTTCATCACCGGGTCCGAGCCCTCTCCCGGGCGATGCACGACGAGAGCCGCGCTGAATGAGCGTGCCACGAGTTGAGGAGACGACGATGAGAGCGCATCAACAGGTCGGCGCCGCCGCGCGAGAGTCCGACCTTCCCGGCGCCGTGCGGCGCGCACTTCGGATCGGGGCGCGGCATGGCGGAGTCGTCGTGGTCATGCTCGCTCTCGGCGCCTGCGCGGGCCGGACTCCGGCGCCGGTGGAGAGCCGCGTCGACGTGCCCGAGGCGCCCCAGTTGCCTGCCAGGACCCCGACGTCCGAGCTTGCCGTTTCCGACTCCGCCGCATCCGAAACTGCGTCCGGCGCCGTGGAAGCCGCTCCCGAGGCGCCGCCTCCCGAGGCGCAAGCGGCGGGTGATGCCACACCCGAGACCGAGAGCACGGTCACACGGCTGGCGGCGCTCAATCCCGCAATCATCGACCTGCTCAACGCCGCCAGCGCGCACAGCGCCGCGGGGCGCCACGACGGGGCCGCGGCGGCGCTGGAGCGTGCTCTCAAGATCGAGCCGGCCGATCCCGGATTGTGGCACCGCCTGGCGCGGGTCCGTTTCGATCAGGGCAAGCCCGACCTCGCGGAGGCGCTCGCGGCAAAGTCCAACAGCCTCGCCGCCGGAGACGAGAACCTGCAGGCACAGAACTGGCGCCTCATCGCCAAGGTCCGCCGGAGGCTCGGAGACGCGTCGGGGGCGGCCGATGCGGCGGCGCGCGCCTCCCGCGTGCTCGACTGAGGCGGGCGGCGCCGGCCGGTGCGCATCGAGGGACCGGCCCCGCCCGCACCGAGTTGAAGGCGGCGCCTGGCTTCTTGTAGGATCTTCGCAACCAGGTGCGGGGTGGAGCAGTCTGGCAGCTCGTCGGGCTCATAACCCGAAGGTCGCAGGTTCAAATCCTGCCCCCGCTACCAATCAGGGCCGGCGCACCCCCATGGTGCGCCGGCTTTTTCTTGTCCGAGCCCGGTTCCCCCGCCTCGAGGCTCGTATCGGGACCATGTGACCGCATGACGCGCAGGCCGCCACCATGACGCTTCGCTCATCATGGTGCTCCCTCCCGGTGGGGTTGGTGAACGCGGCCGACGCCGCCTGCGCGTAGCGCCGCGCGCCGCCCCGGCGAGAACCGGGGGGCGCACGGCGCTCGGAGTTGGAGAAGAGAGCTCCTGTCAGCCCTGATCCGGGACCCAGGGACGCCACACTTCCTCGTTGTTTTCGAGCCACTCCTCGACCACCTCGTCGAGGTCCCTTCCGTCCACGTCGATGGCGAGGATCAGCTCGGCCTGCTCGGAGTTGGACATCCGGAAGTTGCGGATGAGGGCGACCACGTCGGGGTGCTCTTCCTCGAAGCTCGGAGTCCCGTAGTTGTAGGTGACGTCCTCGGGCCAGTCGCTCACCGGCCAGGCTTCTTCGGAGTACGGGGGCAGCTCGACCTCGACGAGATCGAGGGTCGCGTGGATCCAGTGCGGTTCCCAGGCGTAGGCCACGAAGGGCTCCTTGCGGGCGTAGAGTCCCTTGAGCTCCGCCCAGTGCGCCGTCTCCGAGCCGAGCTCGACGAGCTCGTACTCGAGGTCGAGGCCCGCGGCGCGATCGTGGTCCTTGCACTCCCAGGCCGAGACCGGGCAGGCGATCAGACGGCCCTTGTCTCCGGACTCGAGGGTCTTGAAGAGATCCTTGTACCGGTTGAGGTCTTCCCAGGTCTTGAGATCGGGGGCCAGCGCGCCCTCGCCCTCGACGAGATAGCGAGGCACGTAGTAGCCGGACTGTCCGATGACGCCGACGGGCGCGTAGTACCGGATCGAGCCGTCTCCCCCGAACTCCGTGACGTACTTTTCCTTGGTGGTGGAATAGGACGGCCAGGTTTCGCAGGCGTAGTCCAGGTCGCCGGCGCGAAGTCCTTCCGAGACCGCCGGACCGGAGGGCATGGTGATGCGCTTCACCCTGTGCCCCATCTCCCGTTCGAGGATCTGGTGAATGATCTCGCAGGTTACGGCGCCGCCGGTCCAGTCGGCGACGGGAGACTTGAAGAGGTCCGCGGCGGCCGGAGTCGAACCAAGGGCAATCAATGCTGCGCCGGCCGAGGCGAGCAACCCTGTTCGATTGAGTGCTTTCATTGTGTTCTCCGTGATCGTTTTGACGCCCCTGCGGGCGATGCGTCTCATGTCGTGCGGCACGAAACGACACAGAAGCTACCGCGACATCGAGGGGATGTCGATATGGGCAAGCGGTGGGAAGGGCGCTGCGCGGAGGTTCTCAGGAGAGACCCAGCGCCGCGCGCTGCTGGCGGGTCCAGGACTGGGTCAGTCTGTCCAGCACGATCGCGAGCAGAGTGATGCCGATCCCCGCCATGAGGCCCCGCCCGGTGTTGGCGGTGTTCATCGCATCGTAGACCTCCTTGCCGAGGCCGAGTCCGGCGACGAGCGGGGTGATGGCCTGCATCGCGAGTGCCATGATCACGGTCTGGTTCACCCCGAGCATGATCGAAGGAATCGCGAGCGGAAACTTCACCTTGGTCAGCGTCTGCAGGGTTCGAGAACCGAACGAACGGGCGACCTCGTCGATCTCCAGCGGAATCTGGCCGATTCCCAGGGTGGTCAACCGGATCATCGGCGGCAGCGCGTAGATCACCGTGGCGATGATGGCGGTGGTCGGGTTGCCGCCGAAGAAGAAGAGCACCGGAATCAGGTACACGAATGCCGGCATGGTCTGCATGGTGTCGAGCACCGGACGCTGAATCGCATCCCAGACCCTGGAGTGGGCGGCCGCGATGCCGAGCGGAATGCCGATCACCATGCAGATCACGACCGACACCGTCGTCCCGGCCAGGGTGTACATGGTGATTGTCCAGAGGTCCGCGGCGCCCACGAAGAACAGCGCGACAGTGGTGACGATCGCGAATCCGAGGCCTACGGAACGCCAGACGATGAGCCCCACGAGGCCCGCCACGTAGAACCACGGCAGCTCGACGAGGAAGCGGTCGAGCGGCGCAAGCAGGTAGAGGTAGACGGCGGCGCGAATCCACTGGGTGACCGCGATGAAGGGGGGATAGACGGTGAGATCCGCGACCACCTTGTCGATGGGCTCGCGGATGGAGATTTCCCACTCCCGCGGAAAGTCGCCGATACGCAGGAGGTGGGCATCGATCACGAGCACGGCCGCGATGAGAATGAGCCCGGTTACGAGGAAGCCCCGGCGCGCGCACCAGGCGGAGACACGGATCTGCATGGAGCGATCGACGAGTGCGGCAAGCGCGCCGAGCAGCCGCCCGACGCCACGCGCGGTCGCGGTGCACGCTCCCCCGACCGTGTTCCAGGCCCGGTCGATGCCGATTTCGACGACTCGGGCGGCGGGGTGCGAGTCCCATTTCTGCGGGAGCAGGCGGAACTCCAGAAAGCCGGCCGGGAGTGCTCGCGTACGGTCCCGGTTCATCGCCGCGCTCATTCGATCGAAGATGACCGCCATGATGACGATGCACAGCCCGCCCTCGAAGGAGTGACCGACCTTCAGGCGGGTGATCGCGCGCCACACTTCGGCGCCGAGCCCTTCCGCGCCGATGAAGGTGGCGAGCACCGCCAGCGCCAGCGCCATCATGATCGTCTGGTTCACGCCGAGCCGGATCGAAGGCATCGCCTGCGGAATCTGCACCTTCGTGAGCATCTGCATCGGGGTGGCGCCGAAGGCGCGCGCCGCCTCGATCATCTGCGGGGAGACCTGTCGTATGCCGAGGTTGGTCAGCCGGATCATCGGGGGGAGGGCGTAGATGATGATCGCCATCGCCGCGGAAGGGCCGCCCAGGCCGAAGAAGAATATCGCGGGCACCAGGTAGACGAATGCGGGCATGACCTGCATCGCGTCGAGGACGGGACGCAGCATCGCCTCGAAGCGGTCGTTCTGCGAGCACACGATGCCCAGCACGGTCCCGGTCGCGACGCAGAGCAGCACCGATACGCCCATCAGACTCAGGGTCGAGATCGCCACGTCCCACATGTCCACCGCGCCCCAGAACATCACCCCGAAAGAGGTGAAGAGCCCGAGGCGCAATCCTCCGTAGGCGAGCGCCGGGAGCACGAGCACGATGACGAGGACCGGCCACGGCTGAAGCAGCAGGAAGAGCTCCAGGCTCTCGAGCGCCCAGCCTACCGCCTCGCTGATTCCGCGGGTGAACCATCGGAAGTGCTCCTGAAGCCACTTCTCCGCCTGGTTGACCCACTCGACCATGGGAAAGGCGCGAACGACATCCTCGGGGAAGGGGTGCGCACCGCCGCTCGCCTTCATGACCAGGAGCGAGATCGCGACCCCGGCCAGGAGCAGCGCCGCAAGGGTCCAGTCCCGCCCCCCGAGCATCAGGCGGGGAATCGCGCTCACACGCGGTGCATGCCTCGCCATCGCTCCCTTCCGGCCCGGTGCGAACGCTCGGTCCGCGTTCCTCGTTGTCTCACTTCTCCCGCTCGCACGACGGCCGGTCGAGGACGGGGGCTCCAGTCCGCTCTCCCGGAGAGTCGTGCGGCCACCGAATCCGGCCGTTCGGAGCGGAAGCGACCGGGAGAAGCTCTCGATCCCGCCTCCGTCATTCCCGCATGCCCGCGAGAGCGGGAACACGGATCCGCGAACCTGGCGAGCGGACTTCCTTGCTGGGAGGGTGAGGGGGCGCAGATCACGGCAGGCAATGGGTGGCGCTCGACGACCATCAGGGGCAGCCGCTCCGCTCGGAGTATTCCACGTCCCCTTTGCGGTCGCCAGCGCCCGATTCGGGGTCGAGCGCTTCGCGGCACGCTCGTTCCCGCCTTGATTCTCTCCCGTCTCCTTCCCGATCATGGAGTCCGCCTTCGGAGGACTTTGGAGCATGAACGGAACGGGCAATCGCGAAAGCGCCAAGATCGTGTGCCGGAACGTGTGGAAGATCTTCGGGCCCCACCCGGAACGCTTGCGAGCGAATCTCGATGCCTCCGCGAACCGGGACGAGGTCCAGGAGCGCACCGGCCACGTGATTGCGGTCAGGGACGTTACTTTCCAGGTCAACGAGGGCGAGACCTTCGTCGTCATGGGGCTTTCCGGTTCCGGCAAGTCGACTCTGGTGCGCTGCATCTCGCGGCTGATCGAGCCGACGAGCGGCGAGGTGCGGATCGATGGCCGCGACGTCGTCGCAATGACCGAGGCGGAGTTGACGGAGATGAGACGCCACCGGATGAGCATGGTGTTCCAGCACTTCGGCCTCTTCTCGCATCGAACGGTTCTGGACAACGTCACATTCGGGCTGGAGGTGCGGGGAACCGGCCGGGCACAGCGCACGGTCAAGGCGATGGAGGTGCTCGAGCTGGTGGGCCTCTCCGGGTGGGAGAGCAACTACCCCCAGGAGCTCTCGGGGGGGATGCAGCAACGCGTGGGGCTGGCGAGGGCGATGGCGGTGGATCCCGAGATCCTGGTCTTCGACGAGCCCTTCTCGGCGCTCGATCCGCTCATTCGACGCGAGATGCAGGACGAGCTGCTCGGTCTGCAGGCGTCCATGAAGAAAACCATGGTCTTCATCACCCATGACTTTCTCGAAGCGATCAAGATGGGAGATCACATAGCCGTGATGAAGGACGGCGAGGTTCGGCAGATCGGCACGCCGGAGGAGATCGTGGTCGCGCCGGCCGACGACTATGTTCGCGAGTTCACCGAAGACGTCCCGCGGCACAAGGTGTTGAGCGCGGGCAAGGTGATGCGGTCCCGGGTGTCACCGGAGGCGAGGAAGCGATTCCGTGAGGGCCTCCGGGTGAGCGAGGGCACGAAGCTGGACCGCCTCATGGACCGGATCGCGGACACGGATGCTGCGTTGCCGGTAGTGGATTCGGAGGACCGGATCGTGGGTGAGATCGATCGCGGCACCGTCATGCGTGCGCTCTCGGAGCGGGAGGAGGCGGAGTCCGCGGCCGGCCGCGCTGCCGCGCGATGAGATGACGGCCCGGTCTTCGACGCCGCTCCATGCCACCCGGAGCGGTGCGGGAGGGCTCCGGACAGGGGTGCGCGCGACGCACGTCTTCCGGGTGAAGGGTCTGTGCGCACAGGGGGTTGTCGTCCCGCCGCCGGAACGCGCTCCCAGGCCCCGGGCGTTGAAGAAAGCGGCCCTGATTCGTTAAACTTCGCGTTCGCCGGGTGAGTGCAGGTCGGATCCCTGCCCCCGCTTCGTGTCAAGAGTTTCGACCCCCGGCAGGGGGTTTTTTGTGGCGGTTCCGCAGCCGGGTCAACGGGTATCCGGGATGGAGCCATCAGGGAAAGTGGGCCACGCGCCCATTTTTTTTGCATCAACCAAGGCCAGTGAACGAGAGTGAGCGCAAAGTGAAGGAGTTGATCGGGCCGGCCGTGCAGGCGCTCGGCTACGAGCTGCTCGGAGTCGAGCACCATGTGGCTCCGAAGCGCTCCCTGCTGCGCGTCTACATCGATTCCGAATCCGGAATCGGCGTGCATGACTGCGAGCGGGTCAGCTACCAGGTGAGCGGCATTCTCGACGTCGAAGATCCCATTGCCGGCGCCTACGACCTCGAGGTGTCGTCGCCGGGAGCGGATCGACCTCTCTTCGAACCGGCCCATTTCGCACGCCACCGCGGCGCCCGGGTGAAGATTCGTCTCAACCTGCCCATCGACGGTCGCAGGAACTTCCGTGGCGTCCTCGAAGGCTGCCGGGACGGCAACATCTTCATCAAGGTGGACGGCACGGACCACGTGCTGCCCTTGAGTCGAGTCGGGGTCGCCCGCCTCGTGCCCGACGCCTGAAGGCACCGGGACCATTCCTTTCGAGGTTCGAGAACCCGATGAGCAAAGAGATTCTCATGATGGTGGAAGCGATGTCGAACGAGAAGGGCGTCGCTCCCGAGATCATTTTCGAGGCCATCGAATCCGCTCTCGCGAGCGCGACCCGCAAGCGCCACGGTGAGGACCTCGACGTGCGGGTCTCCATCGACCGCCGGAGCGGCTCCTACGAGACATTTCGGCGCTGGAGAGTGGTCACCGAGGAGGAGGTGGTCTTCGACGCGTCCCTCCTTCCGGAAGTGGAAGAGAGTGACGAAGAACTCGAGGACGAGGCGGCGGAGGACGCCGGTCCGCACCTCTTCGCTCCGGAACGCGAGATTCTGTTCGACGACGCGCGCTCCCAGCGGCCGGGGATAGCGGCCGGGGACTACATCGAGGAAGCCATGGAATCGGCGGTGTTCGGGCGAATCGCGGCCCAGGCCGCCAAGCAGGTCATCGTGCAGAAGGTGCGCGAGGCCGAGCGCGCTCAGGTCATCGAGGCCTACGAAGGCCGCGTCGGCGAGCTGGTATCCGGAGTCGTCAAGCGCAACGATCGCGGGGGAGTGGTGATCGACCTGGGAGCCAACGCCGAGGCCCTGATTCCCCGCGAGGAGCTCATTCCCCGGGAGATCACCAGGCCCGGCGACCGGATTCGCGGCTACCTCAAGGAGGTCAGCGCGGAGGTGAGAGGGCCTCAGCTCTTCGTGAGCCGCAATTGCCCGGAGCTGATGAGGGCGCTCTTCACTCTCGAAGTGCCGGAGATAGGGGAGGGCCTCATCCAGATTATGGGCTGCGCCCGGGATCCCGGTTCCCGCGCGAAGCTCGGCGTACGGTCCAGGGTGCCGCGGATCGACCCGGTCGGAGCCTGCGTGGGCATGCGGGGCTCACGAGTGCAGGCCGTGTCCAACGAGCTGGCGGGTGAGCGGGTGGACATCATTCCCTGGGACGAGAACCCCGCGCAGTACGTGATCAATGCGATGTCTCCCGCGGAGGTCGTGTCCATCGTGGTCGACGAGGAATCGCAGGCCATGGATGTCGCCGTTCACGAGGAGCAGCTCTCGCAGGCGATCGGCCGCGGCGGCCAGAACGTGCGCCTGGCGAGCCAGTTGACGGGCTGGGAGCTCAACGTCATGACCGAGAGCCAGGCCGACGAGAAGAACGAAGAGGAAGCGGGACGCATCCTGGGGCTGTTCATGGAGCAGCTCGACGTCGACGAGGAGGTCGCGACGATCCTGAGCCAGGAAGGCTTCACGAATCTCGAGGAGGTGGCGTACGTCCCCGAGGCCGAAATGCTCGCCATCGAGGAGTTCGACCAGGAGATCGTCAACGAGCTGCGCTCGCGCGCACGGGACGTACTGCTCACCCGCGAGATCGCCATCGAAGAGGGATTGAGCGACGCGGACCCGGCCGAGGACCTGCTCGCGCTCGAGGGCATGGACCCTGCTCTCGCCTTCGTTCTCGCGCGCCACGGCGTCGTCACCCGGGAAGACCTCGCTGAACAGGCGATAGATGATCTCCTTGACATCACCGATCTCGAGTCGTCGCGGGCGGGAGAGCTCATCATGGAGGCCCGGGCGGCGTGGTTCGAGAACGAGGACAGCGAGGCGTAGAGGGATGGTGGCCCCTTCGCCGCGTGCAGAGCTGAGGGAGTGGAGACTCCGAGCCCCGGCGCATTCGCGCCGGCGCCCCGGGGAGAGGGAAAGCGGTCGCGATACGGTCGCGAGGGGAGGCACCGATGGCTGAGACGACGGTTCGAGAGCTGGCGGAGGTGTTCGGCATTCCCGTCGACCGGCTGCTGGGCCGGATGACCGAGTCGGGTCTCCCGCATGAGCGGGCCGACCAGCACATCAACGACGCGGACAAGGAGCAGTTGCTCTCGCATCTTCGCCGCCTGCATGGGAAGGGGGAAGGCGAGGCGGCGGCGCCGAAGAAGATCAGCCTGAAGCGGCGTTCGGTCCGCGAGCTCAAGATCTCCTCTCCCCAGGGTCGGCGCAAGACGGTAACCGTCGAGGTGCGCAGGCGCCGTACGTTCACCCACGCGCCCGGGCCAGGGGCGGGGAATGATGCACCGGCGGGAGTCGGCGAGGTAGAGACCGAGGCCGAACGCATGGCCGCGGCGAAGCGGGCGCTGCAGGAGGAGGCCAAGCGGCGGCAGCAGGAGCTCGACGAAGCGCTGAGAGCGGAAGATCTCCTCCGCGAGGGACAGGAGCGCCAGCGTCGGGAGCAGGAAGAGGCGAATCGACGCGCGAACGCGGAACGGGCGGCAGCGGAAGCCCTGGCCGCGGCGCAGGCGGCGGCGGAGGCGGAAATCGCATCGGCCGCGGAAGCCGAGGCCGCCGAACGAAGGGCCGCCGAATCGCAGAGCGCGGAGCCGGCGCCGGTCGCGAAGGGCGAGGAAGGCGGCACCCAGAGCGAGATCGCGCAGAAGGTCGCCGCCGACCAGGCCGCGGCGGCGCGCCGCAGCGACGGGCGCAAGTCGGAACGGACCAAGCGTTCGGAGAGGGAGCGTTCCAAGTCACGACGGACCGAGCTTCACGTCGCCTCCGACAAGAGCGGCCGTCGCCGGAAAAAGGCCAAGGTCCGTCCCGTCATCCGTCCCTCGAGTCCCAAGCACGGGTTCGAGATGCCCACCGCGCCAGTGGTGCGCGATGTGGCGATCGGGGAGACGATCACGGTCGGCGAGCTGGCCCAGCGCATGAGCATCAAGGCCGGCGAGCTCATCAAGGCGATGATGAACATGGGAACCATGGCCACCATCAACCAGGTTCTCGACCAGGAGACCGCCGCCATCATCGTCGAGGAGCTCGGCCACCGGGTAAAGCTGCTCAAGGAGGAGTCGGTAGAGGACGAGCTGTTCCTGGGCGAGGATGTGGATGCCGTGTCGGAGCCCCGTCCTCCGGTGGTCACCGTCATGGGGCACGTAGACCATGGCAAGACCTCCCTGCTCGACTACATCCGGCGCACCAGGGTTGCCGCGGGCGAGATCGGGGGCATCACCCAGCACATCGGCGCGTACCGTGCGTCGACGCCTCGAGGAGACATCACCTTCCTCGACACTCCCGGCCACGCCGCGTTCACCGCAATGCGGGCGCGGGGAGTCCAGGCCACCGACATAGTGATACTCGTGGTCGCGGCGGACGACGGCGTCATGCCCCAGACCGTCGAGGCGGTCACCCATGCGAAAGCGGCCGGAGTGCCCATCGTGGTGGCCGTGAACAAGATCGACCGCCCGGAAACGCAACCCGAGCGCATCCGACAGGAGCTCGCGAACCACGAGGTCATCCCGGAGGAATGGGGCGGCGACACGATGTTCGTCGACGTTTCGGCGATTACCGGTCAAGGGGTCGACAACCTTCTCGAAGCGATCAGCCTCCAGGCGGAGCTGCTCGAGCTTGCCGCCCCGGCCGAGGGGCCCGCGAAGGGAGTCGTCATCGAGTCGCGCATCGACCGCGGGCGCGGGGCGGTGGCGACCGTGCTGGTGCGATCCGGACACCTGTCCAAGGGCGACATTCTGCTTGCCGGGGAGGAGTTCGGGCGTGTCCGGATGCTCTACGATCACACTGGCGCGGAGGTGGCGGAGGCCGGTCCCTCGACCTCGGTGGAGGTGCTCGGGCTGTCCGCGCCGCCCAACGCGGGCGACGAAGCGGTGGTGGTGCCGAATGAGCGTCAGGCTCGCGAGGTCGCGAGCTATCGCCACGGCAAGCACCGGGAGATCCGCCTCGCCCAGCAACGTAGCGCCTCTCTGGACAACGTGTTCGAGCAGATGACCGAAGGCGAGACCGCGACCCTCAACGTCGTGGTCAAGGCGGACGTGCAGGGTTCCGCGGAGGCCCTGCGCGACGCCCTCACCGGGCTGTCGGGAGACGAGGTGCAGGTCAAGGTGGTGTCGAGCGCCACCGGCGGCATCAGTGAGACGGACGTCAATCTGGCCGTCGCATCCCAGGCGATCATTGTCGGATTCAATGTCCGCGCCGATGCTTCCGCGCGGCGGCTGATCGAGCTGGAATCGGTTGACGTGCACTACTTCAGCATCATCTACGAGGTGATCGATGTCGTTAAGCAGGCGATCAGCGGCATGCTCAAACCGGAGATCCGCGAGCAGATCGTCGGCATCGCCGAAGTCCGCGAGGTCTTCCGTTCGAAGCGCTTCGGAGACATTGCGGGTTGCATGGTCAGGGAGGGCGCGGTGAGGCGCAGCAATCCGATTCGGGTGTTGCGCGACAACGTCGTCATCTACGAGGGCGAGCTCGAGTCTCTGCGGCGATTCAAGGACGACGTCGCGGAGGTCAAGTCCGGGACCGAGTGCGGCATCGGCGTGCGCCACTACAACGACGTGCGCGCCGGCGATCAGATCGAAGTGTTCGAGAGGGTGCAGGTCGAACGATTTGCGTGAACCCCTACCATGAGAGGCAGGGCCACCAAGCGGGCCGTGCGGGTAGGAGACCAGATCCAGCGCGAGCTTGCGGCCATCGTCATTCGGGACCTGGCCGATCCCGCGGTCGGACCGGCCACCCTGTCCGGCGTCGATCTGTCACCTGACTTTCGTCAGGCGAAGGTCTATGTCACACCGGCCAGGAACAGCAACGGGCAGAGCACGCTCCGCGCCCTGAACCGCGCGGCAGGCTTCCTGCGAAAGCGCCTCGGCGCCCGGATCCACCTCAAGGTGCTGCCGCGCTTGCGCTTCGTGTACGACCCCACCCTGGACGAAGCCCAACGCATCAGTGCGCTGCTCGAGGAAGCGAGAAGCCGCGACGAGGAGAGGGCGAATCCGGGCGAGGAAGGTTTGCCGCATGAAAGTTGAAGTGGCTCCGACGGCGATTGGCCACCGCTCTCTCGCCGCCGAATCTGCCGGCAGGTGCTGAAGTGAAACGATTCCGCAATGCCGTCGCGACCATCGAAGTCGTGACCCGGGAAGTGACCGGAGCGCGGGTGGCGAACGCGCGGTCATGGCGGCGGACCGAGCGGTCGGGAACTGCGAGGTGACGATGGGACGAAAGCGATTCCGGCCGAGAGGACGGCCGATAGACGGAATCCTGGTGCTCGACAAGCCGGTCGGCATGGGGTCCAACGAGTCCCTGCAGGTCGTCAAGCGCCTCTTTCGAGCGAGGAAGGCGGGCCACACCGGCAGCCTCGACCGACTCGCGAGCGGACTGCTGCCGATCTGCATGGGAGAGGCCACCAAGATCTCGGGTTACCTCCTCAATGCCGACAAGCGCTACGAAACCTGCGTGCGCTTGGGAGTGCGTACCCGGACCGGAGACGCGGAAGGGGAAGTGATCGAGAATCGGGCCGTCCCCAGGTACTCCCGATCGCGGGTCGACGAGGTGCTCTCGGAATTCGTCGGCCTGATCGAGCAAATCCCGCCGATGCACTCCGCGATCAAGCACCAGGGGCAGCGACTCTACAAGCTCGCCCACCAGGGCATCGAGGTCGAGCGCAAGGCGCGCCAGGTCCGGATTCACCACCTCGACCTGCTCGACCAGCAGGCCAATCGGCTCTTTGTGGACGTGAAGTGCTCCAAGGGCACCTACATCAGGACGCTGGCCGAGGACATCGGTGAACGTCTCGGGTGCGGCGCCCATGTCGAGGCCCTGAGAAGGCTGGAGGCCGGCCCATTCGACATCGATGCGTCGACGTCGCTGGACACGGTGAGAGAGCGCTCGAGAGAAGGGCTCGAAGCCCTCGACGCGATGCTCCTTCCGGCCGAGGCGGGCCTTTCCGACTGGCCGGAAGTGCACATTCCGCAGCGGGTGGCCTACTACCTCGAGCAGGGACAGCCGGTCCTGGTGCCGCACGCCCCGACCGACGGGTTCGTTCGCATCTACTCGAAGTCGGGAGGCTTCCTCGGCGTCGGAGAGGTGCAGGACGATGGACGCATCGCACCCCGGCGCCTGCTGCGCAGCCCCTCCGGGGGCGCCGACCCGGCCGTTGTTCGGCGTCGGAGCGGTATGTAGAATACGCCGCCGGCCAACCCGAGGGTCCCACGAGTCCGATGGCGCTACAGGCGGCCGAGAAGGCCGAAATCATGAAGTCCTACCAGCGCGGCGACGCCGATACCGGCTCGCCCGAAGTCCAGGTGGCCTTGTTGTCCGCTCGAATCGGCCAGCTCACCCAGCACTTCAAGACCCACATCCACGACCACCATTCCCGGCAGGGCTTGCTGAAGATGGTGAGCCAGCGCCGCAAGCTGCTCGACTACCTGCGGCGCAAGGATGTCGAGCGCTACCGGAACATCGTATCGCGGCTTGGATTGCGCCGATGACATGGGTCTCCGCGGGCGAGCGTTGCCGCTATCGCCTCTGATGCCCGCATGTTCCCAGGCCGCAGTGTGATCCCGGCCTGGCCCTCGCTTTACCTTCCGTTCTCCGGCGTGAGTTCGAGCGTCGCTCCGGATTCGGGGGCGGCGCGCCCGCCGCCCGATCTCTACCACCAATTCCAGGATATTCGATGGCCCCCATAAAGAAGAGTGTTTCCTTTGGCGAGCGCATGCTGGTGCTCGAGACGGGCGAGGTCGCCCGACAGGCTTCGGGCGCGGTGATGGCAAGCCTGGGGGATACGACGGTGCTGGTCACCGTCGTGGGGGACAAGGGTTCCGGCACGGAGCGGGATTTCTTCCCCTTGACCGTGGACTACGAAGAGAGAACCTACTCCGCCGGCAAGATACCCGGGGGATTCTTCAAGCGGGAAGGGCGTCCCAGCGAGAAGGCCACCCTGACCTGCCGGCTGATCGATCGTCCCCTGCGGCCCACCTTCCCGAGCGGATTCCGGCACGAAGTGCAGGTAATCGCCACGGTGCTCTCGCTCGATCCGGAGGTGGATCCCGACATCCCGGCGCTGGTGGGAGCGTCGGCGGCGATAAGCCTTTCCGGCATCCCCTTCAACGGGCCGATAGCCGGGGTCCGGGTGGGGTACGTCGACGGCGAGTATGTGCTCAATCCGACCCTGAGCCAGCTCGAGCGCTCGAGGCTCGACCTGGTGGTGGCGGGGACCGAGACCGCGGTGCTGATGGTCGAGTCCGAGGCCGACGAGCTGCCCGAATCGGTGATGCTCGATGCGGTCCTCTTCGGCCACGAGCGGATCCAGCCGGTAATCGATGTCATCAGCGAACTCGCGCAGGAGGCGGGATCCCCGGCCTGGGACTGGCAGGCCACCCCCGAGGACGAGGCCCTCTTCGAATCGGTGCGCGGAGCATGCGAGAGCGCGCTCGCCGAAGCCTACCTGTTGCGGGACAAGATGGAGCGGCGGGACCGCATCTCGGAGGTCCGGAGCGGGATCATGAATCAACTCTCGGACGCGGAGGACTCGAGCTGGACGGACCGGGACGTCGCCGGTGCGTTCGGAAAGCTCGAGAAAGCCATCGTGCGTGCGCGGGTCATCAGCGGGGAGTCCCGGATAGACGGCCGTGACGCCCGCACCGTGCGTGACATCAGCATTCGAACCGGAGTCCTGCCCCGTACCCACGGCTCGGCGCTCTTCACCCGGGGCGAGACCCAGGCGCTGGTGGTGACCACGCTCGGGACCGCGCGGGATGCCCAGCTCGTGGACGCGATCGAGGGCGAACGCCGGGAGCCCTTCATGCTTCACTACAACTTCCCCCCGTTCTCGGTGGGAGAAGCGCGGCGCGTGGGCTCCCCCAAGCGCCGGGAGATAGGGCACGGAAGACTCGCGAAGCGCGGTGTGCAGGCGGTGATGCCGAACATGGAGGAGTTTCCCTACGTGGTGCGCGTCGTCTCGGAAGTGACGGAGTCCAACGGCTCGAGCTCCATGGCCACGGTGTGCGGCAGCAGCCTCTCCATGATGGATGCCGGAGTGCCGGTGAAGGCTCCCGTCGCCGGCATCGCGATGGGACTGATCAAGGAGGGCGACGACTGCGTGGTGCTCTCCGACATCCTCGGGGACGAGGACCACCTCGGCGACATGGATTTCAAGGTCGCGGGGACGCGGGACGGGGTCACCGCGCTCCAGATGGACATCAAGATTGACGGCATCACCCGCGAGATCATGGCGAGCGCCCTCGACCAGGCGAAGGACGGGCGCATTCACATCCTCGACGAGATGGCGAAGGTCATCGACCGGCCGCGCGAGGAGATGTCCGAGTACGCGCCGCGGATCATCTCGTTCCGGATCCACCCCGACAAGATTCGGGACGTCATCGGGAAGGGCGGGGTCACCATCCGTTCCATCACCGAGGAAACGGGAACCACCATCGACATCGAGGACGACGGCACCGTGAGCATCGCCTCGGTCGACAAGGCGGCGGGCGAGGAAGCCCGGCGGCGCATCGAGGAGATTACCGCCGACGTGGAGGTCGGGAAGATCTACGCCGGGCGGGTGGCCCGACTGATGGATTTCGGCGCTTTCGTCAACATCCTGCCCGGGAAGGACGGGCTCGTGCACATCTCGCAGATATCGACCGAGCGGGTGGAAAAGGTCAGCGACAAGCTGCGCGAGGGCGACATGGTCAAGGTCAAGGTGCTCGAGGTCGACAAGCAGGGCCGGATCCGGCTGAGCATGAAGGCGGTGGCCTGATCGCTGCACGTCACCGAGGCGCCTCGACGCGCGAAGCCACCGAGAACTGCTGACGTATCGCGGCTGATTCACGCCCCGGCCCCGGTCGCGCAATGCCGGAGGCGGTGCTCCGGAATCGGAAGTCAGGCCCGCACCCGGGCGGCGAGGAACTCCGGGATTCGCCGTTCGAGCCAGTAGTGCGCCTCGGCGGGGCTCGAGCCGCCGATGAACCCGACGTGGCCTCCGGCGTCGCTCAGTTCCAGCGTCGTGGACTCGGACAGCTCGGCTGCGCTCGGGATAACCGCTTCGCTCATGAAGGGATCGTCGCGGGCATGCAGGATGAGGGTGGGGCGCTCGATGGTGCCGAGATAGCGGCGCGCGCTCGAGCGGCGGTAGTAATCGCCGGCGTCTCGAAAGCCGTGCAGGGGGGCGGTCACGGCATCGTCGAAGGCGCTCATGGAGCGCCAGGACCGGTGTTTCGACACGTCGACGGGCGCACGCTCCCAGCGCCGGAATTTCTCGACGATCCGTCTCCGCAGCAGGCGCAGCAGGTACCACTGGTACACCCGGGACACGCCCCGAGTCAGCCGTGCGGCCGCGACATCGAGCAGAAAGGGCACGGACACCGCAATCGCGGCGTCGACCTCGGCCTGCGCGCCCTCTTCGCCGAGCCACTTGAGCACCACGTTCCCGCCCAGGGAGTAGCCGGCGAGGCAGAGCGGGGTGCGGGGTTCGCGCCGGCGCAGCTCCCGCACCACCCGTGAGAGGTCCCCGGTCTCCCCGGAATGGTAGGTGCGGGAAAGGCGGTTGGGCTCGCCGCTGCAGCCCCGGAAGTGCATCGCCGTCGCCCTCCACCCCCGGGCGTGCATCGCGGCGAGGAGTCCTCGCACGTAGTGAGAGCCGCTGCAGCCTTCCAGCCCGTGGAGCACGAGCAGGCGCGGCCCCTCCCGCCGGGTGGTCGAATCGAGATCGATGAAGTCGCCGTCGTCGAGCTCCAGGCGTTCGCGACGCACGGCCACCTTCGGGGCAGGTCGAAAGAAGGTGGGCCAGACGGTCTGGAGGTGGGGAGAGGAGAGCCACCACGCGGCGCGAAACCCGCTCTCGACGCGCCGCCCGCAACGCGATGGCTCGTGCGCTCGTGTCGTTACCTCGCCCGCGGGCGCGGGCTCGATCCTCATGGCCTGCGACCCGGGCACGGGTGGACTCAAGCGGCTTCGTACTCGGAGCGACAGGGCAGAGGCAGCAACTCGAGGGCAGGGCCCTCCGGGGCGCCCAGCGCCAGGTTTCCCTCCGACGCCGCCTCGTCGGCAACGACGGCGAGCGCTTCGAAACGCTCCCGGCGCGGGGAGGGAGCGGCCGCAACTACCTGACCGACCGATCCGTCCCGGTCCGCGTCTCGCCGGTACAACGAATCGCCGGGAGCCGCCGGCTCCGGGCTATCCAGCACCGCTCGGTGGAGGCGGCGCTTGAGGCGGCCGAGATACTGGGTCCGGGCCACGATCTCCTGTCCGGCATAGCAGCCCTTCTCGAAGCTCATGCCGTTGACGCTCTGGAGATTGAGCATCTGGGGCAGGAAGCGGTCGCTCAGGAGGGGTGGGAGGCTCGCGACGCCCGCCCGGATGTCGAGGAGACTCCAGGCCGGTCCCGCCACCGGAGCGGCGTGCGCCCGGCACTGCGTCCACAGGTCGAGCGCTTCCTCCAATGGGGCGATGACCTGGAACCTCGGCCGCTCTCCGCGCAGCCGGATCACGGTACCGTGGCGCGAGCGGCAGGCCTCGTCGGGCTGTGCGGGGAGGGTCCCCACCCTGGCCGCGAGGGCTTCGGCGGCCTTCGGACCCGAGACGCCGAAACGAATCGAACCCTCCGAGTCGTCCGCGATGGTGACCCGGGCCCGCAGCACGTACATGCGCAGGCGCGTGATGATGGGGTCGCGCAGCCCGGCCGGCAGCTCGAGGCAATAGGCCTCTCCCCGGAGCCAGATGCGGAACAGGACGAGGACGCGACCCTTGATGCTGCACCAGGCGCTGAGCTGCGTGTGGGCTTCGTCGACTTCGTCGATGTCGTTGGTGAGCTGCCCCTGGAGCAGGGATCGGGCATCGGGACCGGAGACCGAGAGCACCCCGTGATGGGAGAGGTCGGCGATGACGTCGCCGTGGAGAGCCGCATCGGCCTGGGCAGCGGCGGCCTCCGGCGTCGGACCCGCCTCCGGCGCCGCGTCCGTGCCGTCGCTTCGCAGGTGTTCGCGCCACGCCGCCAGCATCTTCGTCCCCGCCGCCGCTTCGATGGCCGCGAGTATATCCCCGTGCGCCGGGCGGCGCGGCGCCGGGTCCGATCTTCAGACCACGCGCACGCTTTCGCCCTGGATCGGTCGCGACGCTCCCGATGCGAAGAGGTCGCTGCCGCCGGAGGAGAGCTCCTCGTAGCCGTTGATCGCGTCCCAGGGATCCTGGAAGTCCTGAACCCAGCCGAGGAAGGGGCGGTGCAGGGTGTAGCCGAGCAGCCGGCCGATGTGCTCCGGCATCTCCCTCGCCAGCTCGGGGGGGACGGTGAGGTAGAAGTTCTGCTCCTGGCGCAGCCAGCCCAGGCAGTAGCCCTGGAACATGCCGATGCGCCACTGGTGCGCGCTGCGGTTGGCCCCGCCGCCGTGGTAGGTGCCCCCGAGGAACAGGCACACCGAACCCTTCGGCATTGCCGCGGGCACGGCCTCGCTCTCCTTCGGCTTGCGGGTGTCGTCCCATCGGTGGCTCCCCGGGACAATCAGGGTAGCTCCGTTCTCGGCGCTGAAGTCGCCGAGCGCCCACACCGCGGTGCAGCTCAGGTTGCGCTCGCTCGGATGGGGCAGGGGGTAGAGGGCGTCGCCCCGGTGCAGGGACTGTGCGGTCTCGCCCGGCCCGATCGCGGTGATGGAGTTCGTGGACAACTGGAAGTGATCGCAGAAGGGTCCGAGCGCCGAGTCGACCAGGTCCAGGACCGTGCGATGGCCGATGAAGTCGATGACCCGCCGGGTCTTCGGCAACAGGGAGAACAGGCGCTTGGTCTCGAAGCCGATGAACTCGGTCTCCCCCTTGGGCTTGCGCTCGAGCCAGGGTTGGAGATCGGAGATCAGCGCATCGATCGTGTCGGCCTCCACGACGTTGCGCACGATGAGGCATCCCGCCTCCGCGAGCAGGCCCTGCATTTCCGCCGGGTCCGTGTTCGCATCGACGGCAGGTATGGCGTTCGCGCGGGCGCCGCCGTTGACGGCGGCTGGCGTCCGGGCGGTCGGGGTCTCGCCGCGCCGTACCGACCTGCCCTGCTCCATCCGCTCCTCTCCCCGGGCGAGCATGTCCCGGCCGCCTCCCCGGGAGAGCTCCTCGTAGCCGTTGATGACTTGCCAGGGGTCCTGGAGGTCGAACACCCAGCCAAGGTAGGGGCGGTGGACGCTGTAGCCGAGCAACCGGGCGAGCTCCTCGGGCATCTTGCGGGCCTCGTCGGGCGGAACCGAGAGATAGAAGTTCTGCTCCTGGCGCAGCCAGCCCAGGCAGTAGCCCTGGAACATGCCGATGCGCCATTCGTCGGCGGTGCGGTTCGCTCCGCCGCCGTGGTAGACGCCGCCGACGAAGAAGCACACCGATCCCTTCGGCATCACCGCCTGCACCGTCTCCGACTCTTCGGGCACGCGCAGGTCATCCCAGTGGTGGCTGCCGGGGATGATGCGGGTGGCCCCGTTCTCTTCGGTGAAGTCGGTGAGCGCCCAGAACGCGGTGCAGCAGGCATTGCGTTCGCTGGGATGGGAGAGGGGATAGAGGAGATCGTCCCGGTGAAGGGGCTGCACCGTCTCGGCGGGTCCGATGGCGGTGATGGAGTTGGAGTTGAGCTGGTAGTTGTCGCAGTAGGGCAGCAGCGCGACGTCCACCGCCTGCTTCACGTTGGGATGCAGTATGAACTCGGGCAGCACGCTGCTCTTGGTGAAGAGGGAATGCAGGCGCTTGGTGTGGAAGCCGGAGAAGTCGCCGTTCCCGGTGGGCTTGCGTTCCATGTAGGGGCGCAGCTCGGAGAGCATCCGGTCGATCGTCTCGTGGTCGATGACCTCTTCCAGGATCACGCATCCTTCGCGCTCGAGGTGATGGCGGATCTGCTCGTCGCTTGCGCTCGCGTCGAGGCGCGGGATTCGATGCTCGCTCATGGGGATACCTCCTGGGAAAGGGGCTTCGGCCGGGCGCGGGCGCGGCGCCCTCGAGTCTGATTGTAATCCCGGATTCGGACGTGCACGCCCCTTCCCCTTCCGGCACGGCCGGACCCGGGCCTCATCGCGAATCGCAGTTGCGCACCGGGATTCGGATGCGGCCGGGCGTCGGGGCAGGGTCGTGCGAAGGAGTTTCCCCGGCTGCAAGTCCGACGTTCAGGCGAATGCAGCGCACGATGTCCGCGAGATCCGCGCTCGGCGGTCGGGTACCGCCTCCAATCCAGTCGACGAGATCCTGGTCCGGGCTCGCGAGGAGAGCCTCGAAGCGGGTGAGCTGGTCCGCGCTCAGGTTCTCGAATCCCTGTTCCAGGAATCGCTCGAGCAGCAGGTCCAGCTCCTTCATGCCCCTTCGGCAGCGCCAGCGCAGCCTCGCGCGCCGGCGAGCGTCCCCGTCCCGATGCGAAGGCCCGGGCGAGTCCATTCCCTAGAGAGTGCGAGAAAGCAGCAGCTTCTTCACTTCGGCGATTGCCCGCGCGGGATTGAGTCCCTTGGGACAAGTGCGCGTGCAGTTCATGATGGTGTGGCAGCGGTAGAGCCGGAAGGGGTCTTCGAGGTCGTCGAGGCGCTCGCCGGTCTCTTCGTCGCGGGAGTCCACGATCCAGCGGTAGGCCTGGAGAAGAATCGCCGGTCCGAGAAATCGCTCGGAGTTCCACCAGTAGCTCGGACAGCCGGTCGAGCAGCAGGCGCAGAGAATGCACTCGTAGAGACCGTCGAGGCGGGCGCGATCTTCCTTCGACTGCGTGCGTTCGCGGTCCGGCGGGGGCGGGGTGCGGGTGCGCATCCACGGCTTGATCGACGTGTACTGGGCGTAGAAGTGCCGGAGATCCGGCACCAGGTCCTTGATCACCGGCATGTGCGGAAGGGGGAAGATCTTCACCGGCCGGCGGCCCGCGTCGATCGCACGGGTGCAGGCGAGGGAGTTCGTGCCGTTGATGTTCATCGCGCAGGAGCCGCAGATGCCCTCCCGGCAGGAGCGCCGGAAGGTCAGCGTCGCATCGATCTCGTTCTTGATCTTGATGAGGGCGTCGAGAACCATCGGCCCGCATGCGTCGAGGTCCACTTCGTAGGTGTCGACGCTCGGGTTCTCTCCCCGATCCGGATCGAATCGGTACACCTCGAAGCGCTGAACGCGCGCGTCCGATCCGGACGCGGGATGCGTGCGGCCCTTCCTGACCTTCGAGCGCGCGGGCAGCCTGAACTCGGCCATCGCGGCGGCCTCAGTAGACCCTGCGGGTGGGCGGGATCACCTTCGCCTCGTTGGTGAGGGTGAACATGTGCACGGGCCGGTAGTCGATGATTGGCTCGCTCCGATCACCGTCGAACCATACCAGGGTGTGCTTGAGCCAGTTCTCGTCGTCGCGCTCGCTGAAATCCTCACGGGCGTGGGCGCCGCGGCTTTCGGTGCGGTTTCGCGCCGCGTGCATCGTCACCACGGCCTGGCGGAGCAGGTTTTCGAGCTCCAGGGTTTCCACGAGATCCGAGTTCCAGACCAGGCTCCGATCGGATACGCGGACCCGTTCGAAGGACCTCCAGACCTCGCCGATGAGGTCGCAGCCCTCGTCGAGCGTCTCCGCGCTCCGGAACACCGCCGCGTGGCTCTGCATGATGCGCTGCATGCGCAACCGGATCGCGGCGGTGGGCTCGCTTCCCTCGGCGTGGCGCAGGCGGTCGAATCGATCGAGGCCGGCCTCGGTGGCGGCGCCCGGCAGGGGGGCGTGCGACGAGCCCGCCTCCACCACCGCGGCGCAGCGTTTCGCCGCGGCGCGTCCGAACACGACCAGGTCGAGGAGCGAGTTCGAGCCCAGGCGGTTCGCTCCGTGCACCGAGACGCAGGCCGCTTCCCCGATCGCCATCAGTCCCGGAACCACCCGGTCCGGGTCACCGTCGCGGAGGGTGACCACCTCACCGTGGTAGTTGGTGGGAACTCCGCCCATGTTGTAGTGGACGGTGGGCAGAACCGGAATCGCCTCCCGGGTTACGTCGATGCCGGCAAAGATCCGGGCGGTCTCGGCTATTCCGGGCAGGCGCTCGTCGATCACCTCCGGGCCGAGGTGCTCGAGGTGAAGGTGCAGGTGGTCCCGCTCGGGGCCGACTCCGCGCCCTTCCCGAATCTCGGCGGTCATCGCCCGGCTCACCACGTCTCGCGACGCGAGGTCCTTCGCGCTCGGCGCGTAGCGCTCCATGAAGCGCTCGCCGTCGGAGTTGGTGAGGTACCCGCCTTCTCCCCGGGCCCCTTCGGTGATCAGGCAGCCGGCGCCGTAGATCCCGGTGGGATGGAACTGCACGAACTCCATGTCCTGAAGCGGATAGCCCGCCCCCAGCACCATGGCGCTGCCGTCGCCGGTGCAGGTGTGCGCGGAAGTGCAGGAGAGGTAGGTCCGTCCGTATCCCCCGGTCGCGAGCACCGTCATGTGGGCGCGAAAGCGATGCAGGGTGCCGTCCTCGAGGTTCCACGCGAGCACCCCGCGGCAGGTCCCCTCCTCGTCGACGAGGAGATCGATGGCAAAGTACTCGATAAAGAACTCGGCGTCGTGCTTGAGGCTCTGCTGGTACAGGGTGTGCAGGATGGCGTGACCGGTTCGATCGGCGGCGGCGCAGGTGCGCTGGGCGATGCCTTCTCCGAAACGGGTCGTCATCCCGCCGAAGGGGCGCTGGTAGATCTTTCCGTCCTCGGTGCGGGAGAAGGGCACGCCGTAGTGTTCGAGCTCCACCACCGCGGGGATTGCCTCGCGGCACATGTACTCGATCGCGTCCTGGTCTCCGAGCCAGTCGGAACCCTTCACCGTGTCGTACATGTGCCAGGTCCAGTGGTCCTCGCCCATGTTGCCGAGCGCCGCGCTCATCCCGCCCTGGGCGGCGACGGTGTGGCTTCGGGTGGGAAGAGCTTGGAGATGCAGGCGGTGCTCAGGCCTTCCGCCGCCATCCCGAAGGTGGCCCGCAATCCCGCGCCGCCGGCCCCCACGACCACCGCGTCGTAGTGGTGATCGACGAGATCGTAGGCCGCCATCAGCTTCCCAGCGCGATGCGCAGCACGGCGAAGAGCGCCGCCGCCGCGAGCAGGAACACCAGCATCCTGAGCAGCACGAGGCTCGCCACCCGCAGCCACGGCGTGTGGACGTAGTCCTCGATCACGACCTGAATGCCCAAGTGCGCGTGGTAGAACACCCCGACGACGAAGACCGCGAGCAGGAGGGCCGAGGCCGGCTGCGAGGCCCAGGCGCGCACCGCCTCGTAGCGCGCGTCGGCGATTGCCACGATCGAGTACACGAACCACAGGCTGAGCGGAATCAGGGCAACCGCGCTGACGCGCTGCGCCCAGAAGTGGGCGGTGCCGTGTCCCGCCGCGCCGAGACCCCGGGCGCGGGAAAGGGGGGTGCGGAAGCTCAAGCGCCTCCTCCCATGAGGGCGGCCGCGACCCACGTGGCCGCGGTCAGGACCAGGGATGCCGCTACGACCGCCCTTCCGCTCCGGTAGGCGGTGCTCAGCTCGAATCCTACGCCCGCGTCCCAGAACAGGTGCCGGATCCCGTTGCACAGGTGATAGAACAGGGAGAAGCAGAATCCCAGCAGCACGCCCTGTCCGTACCACGTGCCCGCGAGACTCCGGAGGAAGTTGAAGGCGTCCGGTCCGGACGCGAGCGCGTTCAGCCAGTACACGAGGAACAGCGCGCCCGCCGCCAGCAGGATTCCGGTGCCCCGGTGCGCGATGGAGAGCACCGAAGTGAGCTGCGGCCGGTAGATCTGCAGATGGGGAGAAAGTGGCCGCGTCGAGTGCTTCATGCCGCCCGGAAACGTACTGAGATCATCGGGCTCGCGCAAGGGCGCCTCCGCCGGCGCCTGCGCGCCCGGTTGGTCTCGGAACATGCCCGGGCTGCGGTGAAGTGGCGCGCCTATGCGGAGCTTTGCATAGTCGGGGCAGCTCCAGCACTCCGACCGGGGCACGCTGCGACACGCATTGCGGCAGGCGACGTAGTGGGTGGGCGCCTGGGCTACGGTTGGGTGGAGCGGGACCAAGCGGGACTTGCGGAGCTTGCCCTCCTGCGCCGTGAGGACAGTTGGCCAAGTCCACGTGGTTAGCTGCCGCTTCCGGCTTGCGATACGGGCCGCCTTGCGTTTGACTGCTACCGATTTGCCTCCGTACTCGAGCCCGGCATCCTTGGCCTTTCGGCATGGAATTCGTTCGGCCTCGCACCTCTCCGCCTGGTAAGGACCGCATATGCGGTGGCCGGACTCGGCGGGTTCCTGCCGCACTTGGTTCAGATGCCCGTGAGACCCGGTCGACGGTCTGCCGGCACGAGTGCTCTCGTTCATAAGCCTTTGCCCGGTCTGGGTCTCACCGCGGCTTCCCGGTGGCACGGAGACGCACGTCACGAGCACCCCAGCTATACGGCGGGAGAGTCATGGTGTGGACGTTACGAGGCTGTCAGAATGGCCGCTCTGCCAAGAGCGGACAGTCATGGCGACAAGCGGACAGGCGCCGAGCCTCGCGGTGCTGATCGACGCCGACAACACCAGCGCACGCTATGCGTGGGCGATCTTCGAGGAGATCGTCAAGCTTGGCGAGGCCAACGTGCGGCGCATCTACGGCGACTTTTCCGGTAACCGCCTCAACAGCTGGGACCGTGCGATTCAGTCGCTTGCGATCCTGCAGCACCAGCAGCGCAGCAACACCACGGGCAAGAACGCGGCCGACATCGCGCTGGTCATCGACGCGATGGACCTGATGCACAAGGGCAAGCTCGACGGCGTTTGCCTGGTGAGCTCGGACAGTGACTTCACGCGGCTCGCGCAGCGGCTGCGCGAAGACGGGCTCGTGGTCTACGGCTTCGGCGAGCGCAAGACGCCGGAGGCGTTCCGCAACGCCTGCAACCGGTTCATCTATGCGGAGAATCTGATCGGCCCCGGCGCGGAAAAGTCGAACGCCGCCGCTGGTGCACCGCCGGAGAAGAAGGAGTCGCCGAAGAAGGCGGTGAGCATCATCGCCAAGGCGGTCGAGGACGGTGACGACGACGGGTGGGCGCATCTGGGTGCCGTCGGCAGCCGGATCCAAGCCGCGACTCCGGACTTCGATCCGAGAACCTACGGCTGCCCCAACCTGAGCACGCTGGTCACGAAGTCGGGCGGGTTCGACATCCGCAAGGGATCGGGAAGCGCCATCCACATTCGCCGCAAAGCTCCGATCGGCAAGGCAGCATCCGGAAAGAAGTGAGGCGGGGGAGACGGGTCGGCACTTTGTTGGGGAATGGCAAGGGCAGCCACGTCACGCTGTACTACGGCGACCGCAAAACGGTGGTCAAGGACCGGCGCAAGGACATCGGCCCCGGCCTGCTGGCTGCCATGGCTCGCCAGCTCGGACTACGCCCCGGCGACCTGCGCTAGACCCCAGGGAGAACGCAATGCAATTCGTCTATCCAGCCGTCCTGACCCGCACCGGCCCTCGCGAGCTCGTCGTCTCGTTCCGTGACCTCCCGGAGTGCCTGACGTCGGGCGCGGACGCCGACGCGGCCCTCGCCGCCGCCGCCGACGCCCTCTCCGAGGCGCTGGCCGGGCGCATTGACGACGGCGAGCTCATCCCCGAGCCGACCCAGGCGGAATCCGGTGAGCACGAGGTGCCGGTGCCGCCCGGCATGGCGGCGAAGACGGCGCTCGCGATTGCCTTCCGCGACAGCGGGCTCACGCGCGTCGCGTTCGCCAAGTCGCTTGGAGTGGACGAAAAGGCCGTGCGCCGGCTGCTCGACCCCCGCCACGGCACCTCCCCGGATCGGATCGGCAAGGCGCTCCGCGCCCTCGGTCGGCGCATCGCTCTCGACGTCAGGGCCGCCTGACGCGTCCGCGCGATGGCCACGGGCGTAACGTCTCCAACAGCGCAGAGGTCAGGGCTACCGGCCAGGGTCAGCCCAGGGCGAGTCGCAGGGATTCGTGCAGTGCGCGAAGTGTGCCCCGTACGCCTCCTCCCCGTTCCTGGTCGAGAACCAGCCGGAACCCGATGTTCGCGGGAGGAACGCCGATCGAGCATCCTCCCACGGGCACTCGACGTACGAACTCGGACTGGTAGGTCTTGTGCGCGCCGGCCAGGATTCTCGAGCCGCCGCAGTCCTCGGTGGCTTCGCCGCGTGCGTTCGAGTCTTCGTTCAGCCAGCAGGTGTCGGTCCACTCCCAGACGTTCCCGTCGAGGTCGAAGATCCCCTGCCGGTTCTCGCTGAAGTGGCCCACGGGCCGGGTGGCCTTCGAGCCGCGCAATGCGTAGTTGGCATAGTCGGCCGCCCATGCCAGACGAGGATCGTCCCAGAGCTTCCTGGTCTGTTCTTTCACGACGTCCTTTGCCAGGTAGTCCCACTCGCTCGCCCGCGGGAGACGATAGCCCTGGCCCGTTACCCTCGACAGCCACCGCACGTACTGCCGGGCATCCCGCCAGTTGACGTTGGTCACGGGGTGATCGGGACCCTGGTAGTTCCGCACCCGTGGACGATGCGCGCATCCCCCCGCCGCGACGCACCGCTCCCACTCCGCGATCGTCACCTCGTGCCTGCCGACGAGAATGGCGGGCGCTTCGTCCGGCGAGGCTGGCGAAGGCGCCTCCAGCGTCACCGCCACCAGGTCCGGCAGCAAGGGCTCGTCGACGTCGACGCCCTCGCCGGATGCGGAGGCGGGTCGGCTCAGCAGCCATGAAGCGGCCGAGCCGACCCCGAACGCCAGGGCGCCGGCGAGAAGCGCGCAGCCAATGAACGTCGTCGCCTTCATCGCGCCGGGGGCAAAGCCGAACCCTTCTCCGCGTGGCGACGGCGACGACCGGGCATCAAGTCATCTGCGTCGGCTTCTTGACCTGCTTCATGAGATCGTCGTTCCACTCGCCCTCCACGACGACGTGCGAGGCGGCGCCGAGCTCGACCGCTTCGATGAGGTTGTGGTTGAGATAGACGTACACGCCCGGCTGATGGAAGGTGTACAGGGCCGCGCCGGCGGAGCCGCCGCGGATGAACCAGGTCTCGAGCCCGGTCTCCGGCACGTCGGCGAAGGAGCCCGCCTCCCAGACGTAGTCGCCGTGGCCTCCGATCAGGTGCGGGCGCGAATCGCGGTTGGCCTGGGAGTGGATGAACAGCACCGACTCACCGACCTTGGCCTTCATGGCCGCGTCGCCGGTTAGCGCGCCCACCTTGCCGTTGAACACGATGTGCGTCGGTATGAGCGTGCGCATGATCGGAAATACGTCCGCGAAGTTGTGCGCCGGCCCGTCGTACTTCTTCCAGTCGCCGTTCTCGTCCCGGGGAACGTAGAAGTCCTGCTCTCCGATGTAGTACGCGCGGTCGTACCGGAGCGGATTGCCCTTGCCGTCGCTCAGACCGTCGCGCGGCAGCACCATGATGGCGCCGTTCATTCCGTGCACGACGTGGTAGGGAATCATCGGTCCGCCCGGGGCGCAGTGATAGATGTAGACGCCCGCCTTCGTCGCCCGGAATCGCAACACCGTCTCCTGGCCCGGCGCGACGTGGGTCAGCGCTCCTCCGCCGAGGGCGCCGGTCGAAGCGTGGAAGTCGATGTTGTGCTCCATCGTGTTCGTCGAGGGGTTCTTCAACGTGAGCTCGACGTAGTCATCCTGGTGGCAGACGACGAGGGGTCCGGGCACCGAGCCGTTGTAGGTCATGGCCCATACTTCGGCGCCCGTGTCGTCGACGGCCCAGGGCTTGTCTATGCAGGTCATGGTGATTTCCACGACCTTCGGGCCGCCGCTCGCCACCTGCTCGTGTTCCGGCACGAAGGGCGGCGCGACGAGCTCCTGCTTTACGCGCGGAAGCGCCGCTATCTCTTCTTCGCTCAGCGACGCCATGGCCGTCATGGAGCTGCTGTCGGCCGATTGCGTGGCGGCCATGGCGCTCTGGTTTCCGGCGAGCGCGAATGCACCAAACGCGGCGGCGCCCGAGGCGGTCGAGGCTTTCAGAAAACTACGGCGATCGAGAGCTTCTTTCTTCGACTTCATCGACAGGGCCTCCTTATCTCAGGGACCCTGAATTCTAGGATCGAATCCGCACCCGCGCACTGATTCGCGTCAGTCGGCGGGTAGTCGGCCGCAACGTTTCACCGATTTTCGTAGCGAGGGCGCCAAGATGCCGTGATAGCGGGTCGCACGGACCGAGAGACACTGAAGGCGTAGCCGACACTACGTCGAAGTGGCTCGAGGGAGTACGGCCCGCTAGCGCGAGCAGATTGGCGTCCGCAGTAGGAAATCGGTGAAATGTTGCGGCTAAAAGTCCGTGCACCGGCCCTTGTGTTCCCAGTCGCCGTAACGGGTGGGCTCCGGGCCGGGCGGGCCGCCGATCTCCGGCGGCAGGGGTGGGAACGGCGCCTTGGCGGGCCGCCGGCCGACGGGGTCGTCGGCTCCGGTCGCAGGAAGCGCGGGGGATTGTTCCCCATCCTTTCGGGTCGGCGGGCACCTTTGCGGCATTGCGGCGTCTCTCCGTACACGTTAGTGAGTAAGACCCTCCAGCGGCGTCCGGCTTCCGGGCGTCGGACGAGCGGGGATCGGAAGGCGTTCGCCGGACGAGGTGACGAGGAACGTGGGTCCGGAAGGGACGAGAAGTCTAGGACGAGAGCATGGAAAGTTCACTCGGCTCCACGCTGCGCGTCGACCTCGGTCCCTCTCCCGTCACCGGGTGGGTACTCGGGGTGGCGCATGCCGGCGCCGCCGCCGGGGCCTTCGCCCTGCCCGGCGCTCCGTGGAGCACTTCCGTCGCGTGCGCGGTGCTCGCGCTCGGCGCGTGGCGCGCTCTCGCCCGCCATGCCTTTCGCCGCGGAGCCGGCGCGATCGTCGCGGTGGGATACTCGGCATCCGGGGGCTGGTGGCTCGCCACCGCGCGGGGGGAGAGTCTCGGGAGCTGCGAGGTCATCGGCGCTTTCGTTCATCCCGCCTTGAGCGTCGTCTCCTGGTCCACCCCGAGAGGACGCGTGGACGTGCTCTTCCCCAGGGGAGCGCTCGCCCCCGGGGAGGCGAGGAGACTGCGCGTGGCGTTGCGCCGGACGGAGATGCACGCGAGCGCGGAATGGGCCGCCGCCCGCAGGGCAGGCGCCCTTGTCGCGCTCCGGGCCTTCGCGATGGCGCGGGTTCGCGGGGCGCTCAGGCGCCGGCCGCCGCGTCCGCGGCGCGCCGATGCGGGTTAAGATCCCCGCATGCGGGCTCGCATGTGCGAACGGACGTGCTCACACCGAAGATGACGACTGGCGCACGGGGAGGGCCGGACTCCGCGGGGCGGGGAATGAAGGCGGAGACGGAGCCTTCATGAGCGACGCCGCGCCGCGTTTGCGGGCTCCGGATCTCCGTACCGACGATGCGGTGGTGAGAGTGTTCGCGAGCGAGGGCACTCTGGCCGCGAGCATGGATGCCTATCGGCCGAGGGACATCCAGATCGAGATGGCGAGCGCCGTCGCGTCCGCCATCGAGACCCGGGACGTGCTCGTGTGCGAGGCCGGTACCGGTACCGGGAAGACCCTGGCCTACCTGGTGCCGGCGCTCCTCTCGGGCCGCCGCACCATCGTTTCCACCGGCACCCGCAACCTTCAGGATCAGCTCTTCTCCCGCGACCTCCCGCTCGCCCGCGAGGCGGTCGGCGCGAGCGCGCGCTGCGCCCTGCTCAAGGGACGTTCCAACTACCTGTGCCGGGAGCGACTTGCGCGGAGCACCGCGTTCGGCCGGCACCTCGACCCCGCGCTCGACCTCGACCTCGCGGCAATCGGTGAATGGGCCCGCCATACCGTGGAGGGCGACATCGCGGAGGTGACGGAGATCCCCGAGAGCGCGCCCGCGTGGCGACACGCGACGTCCACCGCCGACAACTGCCTGGGGCAGGAGTGTCCGTCGTACTCCTCGTGTCACGTGCTCCGGGCGCGGCGCAAGGCGATCGAGGCCGATGTCCTGGTCGTCAACCACCACCTCTTCTTTGCGGACATGGTGTTGCGCGAGGAAGGATTCGGCGAGCTGCTGCCGGGCGCCGAGACGGTCGTGCTCGACGAGGCGCATCAGCTCGCGGATACCGCCACCCGCTTCTTCGGGACCACCCACAGCAGCGCCCAGACCGCGGAGCTGCTGAGAGACTCGCTGCGCGTGCACCGCGACGAGGCGGGCGATCAGCCGGCGCTCTCCGCCCTGGTGGAGGAGTGCGAAGACGCGCTGGCGGAGTTTCGCCGGTCTCTGGGCGAGAGCGGGCGCCGCTTCACCTGGAGCGAGGCGCTGTCCTCGTCCGAGGTCGCCCGGGCGGCGCAGCGCCTCGATGCTGCGCTGCGCTCGCTGTGCGAGGTGCTCGAGCCGATGGCGGAGCGCGGAACGGGACTGCAGAACTGCGCGCAGCGCGCCGCGCTCGCCCGCTCCCGATTCGATTTCCTTACGCGGGAGGAGGAAGAGCAGGACCCGGTCCGCTGGGTCGAGACCCACCGGTTGGGGTTTACGCTTCACGCGAGCCCCCTCGACGTCGCGCCCATGATGGCCGAGCGCGTCTACGCCGCCCCCTGCGCCTGGGTGTTCACTTCGGCGACTCTCGCGGTCGAAGGCAGCCTGTCGCACTTCGCCGAGCGCATGGGACTGGACGAGCCGCTCGCCCGGGTGTGGGCCAGCCCCTTCGAGTTCCAGAGCCAGGCGCTGTGCTATCTCCCGGCCGGACTCCCCGAGCCGCGCTCACCGCATTACAGCGCCGCGCTGCTCGAAGAGCTGGTGCCCTTGCTGGATGCGACGCGGGGCCGTGCGTTCGTGCTGTTCACCAGCTATCGGTCGATGGAGGCGGTATGGCAGGAGCTGCCGGCACGCATCCCGTACCCGGTCCTTCTCCAGGGCAGCGCCCCCCGGCGCGAGCTGCTCGAGCGCTTCCGTCGCCACGCCGGCGCGGTGCTCCTCGGCACCTACAGCTTCTGGGAAGGGGTGGACGTGAGAGGGGAGGCGCTTTCCTGCGTCGTCATCGACAAGCTTCCCTTCGCGGCGCCCGACGACCCGGTCCTGCGGGCCAGAATCCGTTTCCTGCGCGACCTCGGACAGGATCCCTTCATGAGCTACCAGCTCCCTCAGGCGGTGCTGGCGCTCAAGCAGGGTTTCGGACGGCTCATCCGGGATCCGGAGGACCGCGGGGTGGTCGTTCTCTGCGACCCGCGCGTGCTGCAGAAGGGTTACGGGCGGGTCTTTCTGAACAGCCTTCCGTCCATGCCGACGACACGGGATCGCGGCGACGTGCGGCGCTTCTTCGGGCGGGACGAGGCCGCCGGCGGGCCGGGGTAGAGCCCGCCTTCCCCCGTCTTCGGCAAGTCCCTTGAAGCTGCTCGCGATCGAGACCGCCACCGACGCCTGCTCCTGCGCCCTGGTGCTGGGAGAGGAACGGGAACAGCGCTTCGAGGTCGCCCCGCGCCGCCATTCCGGGTTGGTGCTGGGCATGGCCTCGGAGCTCCTCGACCTCGCGGGCGTGCCGCTCTCCGCCCTGGACGCCATCGCCTTCGGTCGCGGTCCGGGTTCGTTCACGGGGGTGCGCATCGCGACCGCGGTCGCGCAGGGGCTGGGGCTGGCTGCCGACCTTCCCCTGGTGCCGGTGTCGTCGCTCGCGGCACTCGCCCTCGCGGCGGCGAGGCGCGGAGGCGGCGGCGCGGTGCTCGCGGCCTTCGACGCCCGCATGGACGAGGTCTACTGGGGAGCCTTCGATACCCGCGACCCCGCGGCGGCGATTCCCGACGGCGAAGAGCGCGTCGTTGCGCCCGCCTGCGTCCCGTTGCCACCGCGCGGGGGCTGGCTGGGAGCGGGGGAGGGCTGGTCCGTGCACGGGGACGTGCTGCTGGCCCGCCTGAAGGGGCTGGTCGACGCCGTCGATACGAAGGCCCGGCCGGGCGCGATGGAGGTGGCGGCGCTCGCCGTGGGCGAGCTTCGGGCCGGCCGCGCCTGCGCGCCCGAGCTTGCGCGCCCGGTCTACCTCCGCGACCGCGTCACCCGGCGGCCGGAGACGAAGGCGGGCGCGGCGCCTCGTTCGGAGCCTTCATGAAGCGTTCGCTCTCGACCTTCATCGGATTGCGCTACGTGCGGGCGAAGCGGCGCAACCACTTCATCTCCTTCATCACGTTCATCTCGATGCTGGGCTTCGCGCTGGGCGTCGCCGCCCTCATCACGGTGCTCTCGGTGATGAACGGCTTCGAGCGGGAGCTGCGCGCGCAGATTCTCGGCATGGCCTCCCACGCGACCATCCGCCCGCTGGGCGGCGCGCTGACCGACTGGGCTCCGCTCGCCGCGTCGGCGGCCGGGCATGCCGGGGTGCTCGGAGTGGCGCCCTACGTGCAGGGAGAGGCGATGCTGAGCCACGGGGGAGCGGTGCGCGGCGTCGCGGTAAGGGGAGTCCTGCCTTCACGCGAGGAACAGGTGTCGGAGATCGGCCGTTACCTCGTCGAAGGCAGCCTGGACGACCTGAAGGACGGCGCGTACGCGGTGCTGCTCGGCCGGGGACTGGCCCGCGCGCTCGGCGCCTCGGTGGGCTCCCGGATCACGGTCATCGCCCCGCAGACCACCGTTTCGCCGGCCGGAATCGTGCCCCGGATGCGGCGCTTCACCGTGGCGGGGATCTTCGAGGTCAACCACTACCAGTACGACACCGGCATCGCGGTCATCCACCTGTCCGATGCGGCTCGCCTCTTTCGCCTCGACCCCGGGGTCACCGGCCTGCGCATCAAGGTGGACGACATCTCCCGGGCGCCTCGAATCAGCCGCGAGATCGCGAGCGCGCTCGAGGGGGCGTTCTGGGTCAGCGACTGGACACGCCACCACCGGAACTTCTTCCGGGCGCTACAGACCGAGCGGATGGTCATGTTCGTGATCCTGTCGCTGATCGTGGCGGTGGCCGCGTTCAACATCGTCTCCACGCTCATCATGGTGGTCACCGACAAGCAGTCGGACATCGCCATTCTCCGCACCCTCGGGGCTACGCCGCGCACCGTGATGCGGATATTCGTCGTCCAGGGATCGGTGATCGGCGTGATCGGAACGCTCGTGGGGGTGTTGGGCGGCATCGCTCTCGCCGTCAACGTCGAGACCCTCGTGCCCGCGATCGAGCGTTTCTTCGAAACGAAGTTCCTCTCCGAGGAGATCTACTACATCGCCGAAGTGCCCTCCGAGCTTCGCCGCGAGAACGTGGTGGTGATCGCGCTCGTGGCCTGCGTGATGAGCGTGCTGGCGACGTTGTACCCGGCGTGGCGGGCCTCACGGGTTCAGCCCGCGGAGGCGCTGCGGCATGAGTGATCGAGGCGCCATCGCCTGCCGCGACCTCGGTCGCACCTTCCGCGAGGGCGGTCTGTCGGTGAAGGTGCTGGAGGCGGTGAACCTCGCGGTGGCGAATGGAGAGCGCCTCGCGATCGTGGGGGTGTCCGGCTCGGGAAAGAGCACCCTGCTGCACCTGCTCGGAGGGCTCGATACGCCGACCCGGGGCGAGGTGTGGGTCGGTGGACGGCGAATCTCGGAGCTCGGCGAAGCCGAGCGCTCCCGCCTGCGCAACGAGGCGCTGGGCTTCGTCTACCAGTTTCACCACCTCCTCCCGGAGTTCAGTGCGCTCGAGAACGTGGCGATGCCGCTGCTCATCCGGGGAGTGCCGACGGGCGACGCGGAGGCGGCGGCGACCGAGATGCTGTCCCGGGTCGGCCTCGCTGCGCGCCTCCCGCACAAGCCCTCGGAGCTGTCGGGAGGAGAGCGGCAGCGCGCCGCCATCGCCCGGGCGCTGGTCACCAGGCCACGCTGTGTCCTCGCCGACGAGCCGACCGGCAACCTGGACCGCCACAGCGCGGAGCAGGTGCTCGGCCTCATGCTCGAGCTCAACCGCGCAAGCGGCGCCAGCCTGGTCGTGGTCACCCACGACTCGGGGGTCGCGGCGTCGATGGACCGTGTTGTCACCCTGGAGGACGGATCGATCAGGGAGGGTTGAATTCTAGTCGGTCCGGGTCACCGGCGATTCCCAGGGAAGGGAGAACTCCATGCACATCGGGACGTTGTGCTTCCTCGGCGGCGTCTTCGCGTTTCAGCACTGTTCCGGCCTGCCGGACCCGGGCTACCTCGCGCTGCTTCCGGCGGCGCTGCTCGCGTGGATGCGCGCCGGCAGGGCGGGCTGGGCCGGCGCCGTCGCGGCCGGGTTTCTCTACGCGCTCCTTCGAGCCCACGTCCTGGCTCCGGATCCGCTGCCCTCGGCCTGGGAGTCGAAGGACCTGGAGGTCGAAGGCAAGATCGTCGGGTTGCCGCAAGCGAGCGCGAAGCGGACGAGGTTCGAGTTCGACATCCATCGCATCGAGCGGAGCCCGGAGGGCGGGACGTCCGTCGATCTTCCGTGGCGGGTGCGCCTCAACTGGTACTACGACGCGCCGTCGCTGCGCGCCGGAGAAGGGTGGCGCCTCAAGGTCCGTCTCAAGCGACCGCGCGGATTCGCCAATCCGGGCGGCTTCGACTACGAGGGCTGGCTCTTTCGCCGGGGCATCACCGCGACCGGTTACGTCCGTTCCGGCGACAACCGGCTCCTGTCGCCGGGCACGGGGAACCTGGCCCGCGTCCGCCAGGCCCTCTCCGAGCGCATCGACGCGGCGCTCGGCCCTGCTCCCCTGCGGCCGCTGGTCAAGGCGCTCGCGCTCGGGAGCCGCGAGGAGATGTCGAAGGCCCAGTGGGATGTGCTGCGCAAGACCGGCACCGCGCACCTGATGGCGATCTCCGGCCTCCACGTGGGGCTCGTGTCCGGTCTCGCTTTTGGCCTCTTCGCCTTCGCGTGGCGCATGGCCGGCACGAGCGTGCTGCGGGTGGACGCGAGGCGCGTCGGCGCGATGTCGGCGATCGCCGCCGCTCTCGCCTACGCGGCGCTCGCCGGTTTCTCGATCCCGACGCAACGGGCCGCGGTGATGGTGGTCTGCCTGATGTGCGCCATGCTATGCCGGCGGCCGGTCGCGCTCTCCGTGCTGCTCGGCCGGGCCTTGATCGCGGTGCTGCTTCTCGATCCCTTCGCGGTGAACGAGACGGGGTTCTGGCTCTCCTTCTCCGCGGTCGCCTTCATCCTCTACGGCGTCTCGGGCCGCCTCGCCCTGCGGCGCTCTACCGGGCGCGCGCTCTGGTGGCGATTCGGCCGGATTCAGTGCCTGCTCGGGCTCGCGCTGCTGCCGCTCGGGTTCTGGTTCTTCGGCGAGTTTCCCGTCTCCGCGCCGCTGGCCAACGCATTCGCGGTGCCCTGGGTCTCCGCCCTGGTCGTGCCTCCGGTGCTGGCGGGGACACTCGTCTGTGCCTTTGCGCCCGATCTGGGCGCGCCCTTTCTGGAAGTGGGGCACGGGGCGCTGTCCTGGCTCTGGACCGCGCTCGAGTGGCTCGCGCTTCACATCCCCGTGCTGCCGGCCGGCCCGGCCGGGCCTCACTGGCAGATGCTGGCGGCGGTGACGGGCGCCCTCCTGCTCTTTGCTCCCCGGGGCGTGCCGGCACGCTGGCTCGGAGGGCTGTGGATCGCGCCGCTGCTCTTCGCGCCCCCGCCGCCGGTGCCCGAGGGCGTGCTTCGCGTCACCGTGCTCGACGTCGGGCAGGGGCTCTCGGTGGTGTTGCGCACCCGGGACCACACCCTCGTCTATGACACCGGGCCGCGTTTCAGCGAGCAATTCGACACCGGGGCCGCGGTGGTCGTGCCCTACCTGCGCCACGTCGGCAAACGCGAGATCGACATGCTGGTGCTGAGCCACCGCCACCAGGACCACCTGGGGGGCGCCGAGAGCGTGGTGCGGCTCGTGAGCGTCGGGCAGGTCCTGACGAACGCGCCGTCGTGGGCGGGGCGGGCGGCGCCCTGCCGGGCCGGCCGGGAGTGGCAGTGGAACGGCGCCCGCTTCGCGGTGCTGCATCCGCCCGCGGATCGGCACGATGCCGGAAACGAGGATTCCTGCGTGATTCGGGCGACGATGGGCAGGACATCGGTGCTTCTCACCGGAGACATCGGGGAGCCGAGCGAGCGCGAGCTGCACGATCGGTGGGCTCTGCAATCCGACGTGCTGCTGGTGCCTCACCACGGCAGCGGAACCTCTTCGAGCCCGGATTTCCTCGACGCCGTGGAGCCTCGTCTCGCCGTGGTGAGCTACGGCTATCGGAACCGCTTCGGTCTGCCCGACCCCGATGTCGTCGCCCGCTATCGCGCGAGAGGGATCCCCGTGCTGGCTACCGCGCGCGAAGGCGCCGTCGAGATCGACCTGCACGCCGACGGCACTCTCGGTACCCCGCGGCGCTTCCGTCCGGAAGGGCGGCGCTACTGGCACGGGTGGGCCGGAGACTAGGCGGTGCCGCTCCCGCCGCACCGCGCAATCGACGGGGCAGGGATCCGGTCGCTCCTGTCGTGCGATAACATCATTCCTTTCTGATTGGGGCCGACTCTGCCGTGCCGGCGAGGGCACGGTCGGGCGTGCCGTTCTTCCGACTTCGGGGTCTGCCATGCTGGAGCTGGTGAAAGCGGGTGGCTGGCTGATGGTGCCCATCCTGCTCTGCTCGGTAATCGCGATGGCGATCGTCGTGGAGCGCTTCTGGGCATTGCGCCGGGACCGCATCGCGCCGGAGAACCTGGTCGCCCAGGTGAGGCAGTGGGCCCGCAGCGGTGAGCTGAGCGAGGAACGCCTTCGGGCGATGAGCCGGAGGTCCTCGCTGGGGCGCGTGCTCGCCGCGGGACTGAGCGCCCGCGACCGCAGCCGGGAGGTCATGAAGGAGAGCATCGAGAACATCGGCCGGCACGTCGTCCACGACCTGGAACGCTACCTCAACGCTCTCGGCACCATTGCCGCCATCACTCCTCTGCTCGGGCTGCTGGGGACCGTCATCGGCATGATCAAGGTCTTCGCGGTCATTACCTCGCAGGGGGTCGGCGATCCCGGCGTGCTCGCGAGCGGTATCTCGGAGGCGCTTCTCACCACCGCGGCGGGACTCACGGTGGCCATCCCCGCCCTGATGTTCCATCGCTACTTTCGCGGACGGATCGATGGGCTCGTGGTTACCATGGAGGCGGAGGCGCTGAAGATGGTCGAGGCGCTGCATGCCCTCCCTCCGGACCAGAGCCGATGAAACTGGGACGAAGCGAGCGCGAAGATGTGCAGATCACCCTTACGCCGCTCATCGACGTAGTCTTTCTGCTGCTCATCTTCTTCATGGTTTCGACGACATTCGAGAGAGGGGCCGAGATCGCCATCGAGCTGCCCGAAGCGGATGCGAAGGCGTCGAACCCCGAGGCCGAGGCGATCGAAGTCTGGATAGACGCCGTCGGGCGCTTCTTCATCGAGGGAAGGAGGATTCCCGCCACCGGGGCAGGAGATCTGGGCAGCGCGCTCGAGGCGCTCGCGCCCGCCGGTCCCCGTCCGGCCCTGGTCATCAACGCTGACGCGGCAACGCCCTACCAGGCGGTGATCACGGCCATGGATGCGGCGAGCCGGGCCGGGTTCGTCAATCTCTCCCTTCCGGTACGGACTCCTTCGGAATAGGCGCCGGATGTCTCTTCGGTCGAGGCTTCATGTTCCACGCCCGAGCTTCGGCGGGCTCTGATTCGGGCGATCCGTCGCGAGAACTCCCGTAAGCGATGCGCGCAAGGAAATCACGACGCTCTTCCCGCCCCGCCCGGGAATCTTCGTCGGGCGTGGGTTCCGAATTGAATGCCCTGCTCGAAGCGATCTGGTATGGCCGTCACCCCCTCGGTTTCGTGCTGGCGCCGCTGGGGTGGCTGTACCGTCTCGCGGCAGGCCTTCGCCGGCTCGCCTTCAGACTTCAGCTTCGGCAGATCAGGCGGGTGGAGGCCACGGTGATCGTGGTAGGCAACATCTCGGTTGGCGGCACCGGCAAGACGCCACTCGTGATCTGGCTCTCCCGGTACCTCGCACGGGATTTCCGCCCGGGAGTGGTCTGCCGCGGCTACGGCGGCCGGTCCCGGACCTGGCCCCAGAAGGTCCGTGCGGACAGCGATCCCGCGACGGTGGGGGATGAGGCGGTGCTGCTTGCGACACGCTGCGGGTGTCCGGTGGCGGCGGGCCCGGATCGGGCGGCGTCCGCGAGGGCGCTGATCGAGCACGAGGAGTGCAACCTGATCCTGAGCGACGATGGTCTGCAGCACCTGTCGCTGGCGCGCGACATCGAGATCGCGGTGGTGGACGGCGACCGAAGGCACGGCAACGGACGCTGTCTTCCCGCGGGTCCCCTCCGCGAGCCCCCCTCGCGGCTGAAGAGCGTGGATATCGTGGTCGCCAACGGTGAGGCGGCGCGGGGTGAGTTCCGGATGCGGGTGAGTCCCTGGAAGGCGATCAACCTGCAGGGACACGAAGCGCCGCGCGAGTTGAGCGCCTTTGCCGGCACGCCGGTTCATGCGCTCTGCGCGATCGGCAACCCCGCCCGATTCCTCGACATGCTGCGTGCCGCCCGGCTGGAGATCGTGCCGCATGTCTTTCCCGACCACTACGTGTTCTCGCGGGACGACATCGCTTTCGGGGATGGTCTTCCGGTCCTGATGACGGAGAAGGACGCGGTGAAGTGCCGTCAAATCGCGGGCGAGGAGCACTGGTACGTCCCGGTGCGCGCGGAGCTCGACGAGTCCTTTGCGCTTCGCCTGGGGATGCTGCTCGGTGGTTCCGCCGATCACTCGGAATGAGCGCCGCGGCCACGGTGGTGATTCCGGCGCGCTTCGCCTCGACGCGCCTGCCGGGCAAGGTGCTCATGTCGATCGCGGGGCGCCCGATGATTCAGCACGTATGGGAGCGCGCGGCGAGCAGCGGGGCGGGGGAGGTGGTGATCGCGACTGACGACGAGCGCGTGGCCGAGGTCGCGCGCGGCTTCGGCGCCTTCGTCGTCATGACCGCGGCCCGGCACCGCTCGGGCACCGAGCGCGTGGCGGAGGCCGTCGAGCGACTCGCGCTCGGCAACGATGACGTGGTGGTGAACGTCCAGGGCGACGAGCCCCTGATTCCGGCATCCCTGATATCCCAGGTCGCCGAAGACCTCGTGGCCCATCCCCGCGCGCAGGTGGCCACTCTTCTCGAGCCGATGGCCCGGGAGGCCGAGGTCTTCGACTCCGCGAACGTGAAGGTGGTCACGGATCGCGAGGGCTACGCGCTCTACTTCAGTCGCGCGCCCATCCCCTGGCACCGCGGGCACTTCGAGTCCGGAGCGCTGCCCCCCGGGTCCGCGGTCAGCCGGCACATCGGCCTGTATGCCTACCGGGTGGGCTACCTGCGCACCTACGTCGGCCAGGACGCGCCGGAAATCGAGGCGCTCGAGGCGCTGGAGCAACTGCGCGCGCTCTACCACGGTGCCCGAATCCACGTGACGAGGGCTCAGGGCAGCCCCGGCCCGAGCGTGGACACCGCCGGAGACCTGGCGCGGGTGAGGGCGCTGGTCGGCGGGGAAGGCGAATCGGCCGCGCGGCGGGGAGGAGCGCTGCGGTGAGGGACGGCCGGCCGGAGGGCGCGGAGCTGAAGCCCGACTCCTCCCGGGTCGGGCTTCCCGCGCGACGCCGGGGCCGGTGCGCGCGCCGTCGCCGCGGCGGGCTTTGCCGATGAAGGCGCCGGGCGGCAGCCCGCCGGCGGCCGCGGAGGATGACACCCGCGCGGTGGAGCGCTTCGAGCGCAACCGCCTCGGTCGCGACTTCGTGGTCGGCGACATTCACGGCATGTTCACGTACCTGGGTCTTCTCCTGGACGAGGTGGCGTTCGACGAGACCCGGGACCGTCTCTTCTCGGTGGGCGATCTCATCGACCGGGGACCCGAGTCCCCCCGTGCCCTGGAGTGGCTCGATCGCCCGTGGTTCCGGGCCTGCCGCGGCAACCACGAACAGTGCGCGATCGATTCCCCGGACCCGGAGCAGCTCGCGTTCTGGGTGAGTCGAAACATGGGGGGACATTGGTGGCTGGACATCGATCCACAGCGCCAGGCGCACTTTCTCCGGGCATTCGCCCGGATGCCGCTCGCGCTGGAGATCGAGACCCGGACCGGCCTGGTCGGCGTCGTTCACGCCGACGTGCCTCCTTTCCTGGCGTGGGACGTCTTCATGGAGCGCCTGCGAAGGGGCAACGCGGATGCGGTCTCCTGCGCGCTCTGGTCGCGACAGCGGCTCAGCGACGTCCGGCTGTGCATGCCGGTCTCGGGCGGAGTGGACCGGGTCTACTGCGGGCACACTCCGGTGCGCGGCACGGTCCGGCGCGACAACGTCTACTACATCGATACCGGTGCGGTGTACGCGCGAAGCGGGCATCCGGAGGCGCGCCTGACGATGGTCGAGATCCACCCCGAGCGTCACCGGGAGTACGCCGTCGAGACCGCGCGCCGGCCTTGAGTAGCGGAAATCGCCGCGCCCCGGGCGCCGGGGGGCCGCCGATCAGCGCGCGCGGTAGGTGATGCGTCCCTTGCTGAGATCGTAGGGAGTGAGCTGTACCGTGACCTTGTCGCCCGTGAGGATGCGGATGTAGTGCTTGCGCATCTTTCCCGAGATGTGGGCGGTCACTATGTGTCCGTTATCCAGTTCGACCCGGAACATGGTGTTCGGCAGCGTTTCCACCACCGTGCCTTCCATCTCGATGTGATCTTCCTTCGGCAAAGTTCTCCCTCAGCGCGGTCAGGCTCTCGATCAGTTTGCAAGAACGCCGGGCGCGGGTAAAGCCGCGTCGTTCCGATCAGCTCGTTCGCATCTCGCCCGGAGTCGCCCCGAAGCGCGTCCACGCGCCATCGATGTATCTCTCGTGCGGGCGGAAGTCCTCCTTGTAACGCATCTTGCGGCACTCCTCGATCCAGTATCCGAGATAGAGCCATTCGTGGCCGGCATGCTTCGCCGCTTCAATCTGCCACAGGATGCAGTAGGTACCGAGGCTGCGCCCCTCGAAATCGGGGTCGTAGAAGGTGTAGACGGCGGAGAGCGCGTCGGAGAGCCGATCCGAGACCGCGATAGCGAGCAGATGCGGGCCGAGGCGGAACTCGAAGAAGACGGTCTCCGACCACGCGCCGCCGAGGAAGCTCCGGTAGTCTCCGGGCGTCGCACCGTCCATGTTGCCGCCGGGGTGTCGCTCCGAGATGTAACGGCGATAGAGCCGGTAGTGCTCCTCCCGGAACCGGTCGTCGCACTCCACCACCCTGAGGTCCTGGTTGTGCCGCCATGTTCGCCGCTGACAGCGCCGCCGGCGGAACTCGCGAACCGGAACGCGCAGCGCCACGCAGGCCCGGCACTGCGGACACTCGGGCCGGTAGATGTGTGCTCCGCTGCGCCGGAACCCGTGCCGGGAGAGAATGCTCAGCAGCTCGGGACTCTTGGGCGCCGAAGGGTCGACGAAGGCGGAGCGGGCGCTTCGCTCCGGCAGGTACCCGCACTCGTGCGCGGGGGTCACGAAGAGCGGCAGGCGGAAGGACACGGAACGGCCGCTCAGGTCGCGAAGGGCGGAAGAACGCCACTCGGCGCGCGGAAGTCCGAGACGCACCAGCGTTCGAGGTGTGCGTTGAACACGCGGCGAGGCATGTCCACGGCCCCGAGCGTCGTGAGATGCGAGCTCGGAATCTGGCAGTCGATGAGCTCGTAGCCGAGCCCCGCGAGCCCCACGAGCGCGGCCTTGGAGGCATCGGGGACGAGGGAGAACATCGATTCTCCGAAGAACACCCGGCCCAGAGTCACTCCGTACAGGCCGCCGACCAGCTCTCCGTCCTGCCACGCCTCGATCGACTTGGCGAAGCCGAGGGCGTGCAGGCGCCGGTAGGCCTCGATCATGGTTCCGGTTATCCAGGTCTCGCGCGAGGCGGCGCGCGGCATCGCGCATTGCCGGATGACCCGGGAGAACGCGATGTCGGCGCTGAGGGTGATGCGGCCTCGACGGAGCGTCTTGCGCAGGCTTCGGGAGACATGCAGGTTTTCCGGGAGCAACGCCGCGCGCGGGTCCGGGGCCCACCACAGGACCGGCTGTCCTTCGCTGAACCAGGGAAAGATGCCCCGCCGGTAAGCGCAGAGCAGGCGTTCGGCGCTCAGGTCGCCGCCGATGGCGAGCAGGCCGTTCGGCTCGCGGAGCGCCTCCTCCACGTCGGGAAAGGCATCCGGCGGGCTCCGCTCGCTCATCTCGAGCAACCGCAGGATCACGGGTCGACCGCTCGCGGCGGCGCTCCCGGCGTCCGGCGGGCGGGCATGGGGGTCGAGAAAGGCTCGCGCGCGCCGCTCCTGAAGGGGGCGTGGCGCTTCATCTCCTGGATGTAGGCTCGCACGCCGCGCTCTTCCCGGACCAGGAACTGCTCGATCGCCTCTCGAAATGCATCGTGGCGCACCCAGTGGGCAGAGCGCGTGAGCACCGGCATGAATCCGCGCAGGATCTTGTGCTCGCCCTGCGCCCCTGCCTCGAAGCCGTCGAGCCCCTGGTCGATGCAGTATTCGATCGCCCGGTAGTAGCACATCTCGAAGTGCAGGGAAGGGTGGAACTCGAAGCAGCCCCAGTTCCGGCCGTAGAGCATGGATGCGTCCCGGAAGAGGTGGGCGCCGGCGATGTAGCGCGAGCCCCGTCGCGCGAGCATGACGATCACGCCGTCGCCCATAGACCCGCCGACCGCGGAGAAGAACTCCCGGGTCAGGAAGGGGTATCCGTACTTGCGCTCGTAGGTCGAAGCGTAAAGGGCGTGGTAGGCGGCCCAGTGCTCCTCTTGCATCTCGGTGCCGTGGCGCACTTCGACCTCGACCGGCGCGGCCCGGGCCTCCCGGCGCTCCCGCCGGATCGCCTTGCGGCGCTTCGACGTGAAGGCGTCGAGATAGTCCTGGAAATCGCGGAATCCGGGGTTGCGCCAGTGGAACTGACAACCGCTCCGGATCAGGTGGCCCCGCCGCGACAGCCTCTCGCTGTCGTCGTCGTCGGTGAAGAGCCAGTGCAGGGTCGCGATGTCCGCCTCCCGGGCAAAGGCGACCGCCGTCTCCACCAGCAGGTCCGGCGCGAGGGAGTCCGGGCGCGAGCGCTCGTAGAGGAGCCGGGGGCCCGCGGCCGGCGTGAAGGGGATCGACACCACCAGCTTGGGGTAGTACTCCAGGCCGGCCCGGGCGTAGGCGTCCGCCCAGCCCCAGTCGAACACGAACTCTCCGTAGGAGTGAGACTTCGCGTACATCGGCACCGCGCCGAGCAGTTGCTCATCCTCGTAGAGCAGGACGTGGCAGGGGGACCACCCGGTCTCGTCGCAGGCACAGCCGTGCGTTTCCAGGGCGGAGAGAAACTCGTGCCGGACGAAGGGGTTGCGTTCGCCCGCGATGCGATTCCACGCGGCGGCGTCGACGGATTCCAGGCTGCCGACGATCTCCGAGCGATAGCGGGGGCGGGGTGCTTCGCCCACCGTTCTAGGGCCGGCCCCGGCCCCGGCGCCGGAAGGCCCGGCATCCGCGGTGCCCGGCCGGAGGGGGCCTTCGACCGGAGTGAAGGGCAGGCAGGTTCCCCGGCGCCGGCCGCATCACCGGCCCTCGAGGCCGTCCAGGTACTTCTCGGCGTCCAGCGCCGCCATGCAGCCACTCCCCGCCGAGGTCACCGCCTGCCGATAGATGTGATCGGCGACGTCGCCGGCGGCGAACACGCCTTCCACGCTGGTGGCGGTCGCGGCGCCTTCAAGCCCGCTGCGCACCTTGATGTAGCCGCCTTCCATGTCGAGCTGTCCGGAGAACACGCCGGTGTTGGGGTCGTGACCGATGGCGATGAACACGCCGCTCAGGCCAATCTCGCGGGCACTTCCCTCGGCGACATGGCGGATGCGCATGCCGGTCACGCCGGCATCGTCGCCCAGCACTTCATCGAGCACGTGATCCCATTCTATGGTGACGTTCGCGCGTCGGGACTTCTCGATGAGCTGGTTCGCCATGATCTTCTCGGCGCGGAACCTGTCCCGTCGATGCACTACGGTGACGTGGGAGGCGATGTTGGAGAGATAGAGCGCTTCCTCCACCGCGGTGTTGCCTCCCCCGATGACCGCAACCGGCTGATTCCTGAAGAAGAAGCCGTCGCAGGTGGCGCAGGCTGACACGCCGCGCCCCTTGTATGCCTCCTCCGAGGGCAGCCCGAGGTATCGCGCCGAGGCGCCGGTCGCCACGATCAGCGCGTCGCAGGTATAGGTTCCCCGATCGCCGCGGAGAACGAAGGGGCGTTCGCCGGTCTCCGCTTCGTGGATGGTGTCGGTGACGATCTCGGTGTCGAATCGCTCGGCGTGCCGGCGCATGCGATCCATCAGGTCCGGCCCCAGCACCCCGGCGTCGTCGCCCGGCCAGTTGTCCACGTCGGTGGTGGTGGTCATCTGGCCGCCGACCTCGAGTCCGGTCACCAGCAGCGGAGAGAGATTGGCGCGAGCCGCGTACACCGCGGCGGTGTAGCCCGCCGGGCCCGAGCCGAGGATCAACAGTCTGGAGTGCTTCCTTTCGCGCATCGCTCGCTCTCTGGTTGCGTTCGTCTCCACGGCGTGGAGGGCGGGCGGAAGCCGGGTCCCTACACAGCACGCGCGTCCCTGGTCTTCCGCGCGGGACGGGATCCGGCCCCTGACGTTGCGGCACGACATTCTATCCAATCCCCGGGGACACGCCAGAAGAGGGCCCGGGCGAGAGCGCAAGCTCTTGATTTCGTTGTGTTTGGATGTCCGCCTGCACGGACGGGGAGAGAAGGTGGAGGAGGTGGGAAGGCCGGGAACACGGTCTCAAGCACTGGCAATGCGAGGCATCTTCCTTAATAATTAAGTGGTTAACACCAGGATCTGCCAAACAGGATTAATAGGATGGCTCAGGTTTCGCAGAGGTGGACGGACTGGGTGCCATGGCCTCGCGGCCCCCTGGGGCGAGGCTCCAGGGAAGGGGTGCTCATCTTCTTCGCCGCTCTCGCCCTATACCTGGGACTGTCGCTGTTCACCTACCATCCCGGCGATCCGAGCTGGTCGCACAGCGGCCACGTGGAAAGCGTCGCGAATCGGGGAGGGGTCGTCGGGGCCTGGCTCGCGGACATCCTGCTCTACCTGTTCGGATTCCTCGCCTACCTGTTCCCGTTCATGGTCGCGCACTGGGGCTGGATCGCGATTCGCAGCGGAGGCAAACGCCGGGATGCGGCGGACGGCATGCACTGGCTTACCCGGGTGGCCGGGGGCGTCGCCACGCTCGGCGCCGGTTGCGCGCTCGCGACCCTGCACTACCACGGCTACACCGAGCTTCCCCTGGCCGGCGGCGGGATCGTGGGCGACCTGCTGGGCGGGAGCCTCGCCGGCGCGTTCAGCCCGCTCGGCGCAACGGTCTTCCTGCTCGCCCTCTTTCTGACCGGGTTCACGCTCGTGACCGGGCTGTCGTGGCTCACGGTGATGGACGTGACCGGTCGGCTCACGCTGGACGCATTCAGCGCCCTGACCGCGGCCGGCCGGTGGGTCGTGGCTGCGATCGACAGCCGACGGGCGAAACGCAGGAGAGCGGCCAAGCGCAGCGCGGACAAGGCCCGGCAGATGCGCCGAAAGACGCCGCGGATCGCGCCGCCTCCTCCCAAGCCCGCTCCGAGCCTGCGGGAAGTCCGCGAACGCCAGGAACCGCTCTTCGAGCCGGCGCCGGAAGAGCGTTCCCTTCCCGAGCTGTCGCTGCTCGACGAGCCGAAACGCTCCGGCAACGAGATCCCCAAGACGGAGCTCGAGACGATTTCGCGACAGGTGGAGCTCAAGCTCTCCGACTTCGGCGTGGACGCCGAGGTCGTGGCGGTGCTGCCGGGCCCCGTGGTGACCCGTTTCGAGCTTCAGCTCGCACCCGGCGTCAAGGTGAGCAAGGTGTCGGGCCTTTCGAAGGACCTCGCCCGCTCCCTCTCCACCGTGAGCGTGCGCGTGGTGGACGTGATACCGGGCAAGTCGGTGATCGGACTCGAGATTCCCAACGAGCAGCGGGAGCTGGTCAGTCTGAGCGAGGTGCTGCGCTCCACCGCCTACGAAGGCGCGAACGCGACGCTGGCGCTTGCGCTGGGCAAGGACATCGCGGGGGAGCCGATGGTGGTCGACCTCGCCCGAATGCCGCATCTCCTCGTTGCCGGCACCACCGGTGCGGGCAAGTCGGTGGCGATCAACGCGATGGTCCTCAGCCTGCTCTACAAGGCGAGCCCTGCCGACGTGCGCATGATCATGATCGATCCCAAGATGCTGGAGCTGTCGGTCTACGAGGGCATTCCGCACCTCCTCGCGCCGGTGGTGACCGACATGAAGCAGGCGGCGAACGCGCTTCGCTGGTGCGTGGTGGAGATGGAGCGCCGCTACCGGCTGATGTCCACGATGGGGGTGCGCAACATCGGCGGCTTCAATCGAAAGCTCAACGAGGCTCGCTCCAGAGGGGAGCGGGTGCCGGATCCTCTCCACGAGTTCGACGCGGAAGGAGAGGACGGCGATGTGCCCGAACTCGAGCTCCTTCCCATGATCGTGGTGGTCATCGACGAGCTCGCGGACCTCATGATGGTGACCGGCAAGAAGGTGGAGGAGCTCATTGCACGCCTCGCGCAGAAGGCGCGCGCATCGGGCATCCACCTCATTCTCGCCACCCAGCGGCCGTCCGTGGATGTCATCACCGGCCTAATCAAGGCCAACATCCCGAGCCGGATCGCATTCCAGGTGTCGTCAAAGGTCGACTCCCGCACCATCATCGACCAGATGGGGGCGGAGAACCTGCTCGGGCACGGGGACATGCTCTACATGACTCCCGGCATGTCCACGCTGCGCCGGGTGCACGGCGCTTTCGTCGGCGACCAGGAGGTCCATCGAGTCGTCAAATCGTTGAAGAAGAAAGGCAAGCCGCAATACGTCCCGGAGATCCTGGAAGGCGGCGGGTTCGAGAGCGCAGGATCGGACCCGGTCGCGATACCCGGGCTCACGAGCGACCCGGAGAGCGACCCCTACTATGACCAGGCGGTGCGGATCGTCACCGAGACGCGGCGCGCCTCGATCTCCGGAGTGCAGCGCCGTCTCAAGATCGGCTACAACCGGGCGGCGCGCATGCTGGAGCAGATGGAGGAGGCGGGCATCGTCGGGCCGCTCCAGGCGAACGGCAGCCGGGAGGTCCATGCCCCGCCGCCCCCCGAGCCTTGATGTGGTCTCTGCGCTTCCCGGCGCGCAAGGGTACGGGCGAACCTGAGCGGACGGCCGGGAGCCCCCGGATTGCGGCGGCGTGGGCAGGGGGCGTCCTGCTGGCGCTTCTGCCCTTCGGGGGCGCGGCGCAGAACGGCGCGGCGGAGCGCCTCCAGGAGTTCCTTGCGCAGACGCGCAGCCTGCAGGCGGAGTTCCGGCAGGAGATACACGATGCGTCCGGACACCTGATCGAAGAGTCGGAAGGAGTGGTCTCTCTCTCCCGTCCGGGGAAGTTCCGCTGGGAGTACCGCGAACCCTACCAGCAGCAGGTCATCGGCGACGGAACGGAGGTCTGGGTCTACGACGTTGATCTGGACCAGGCGACGGTCGGCGACATGGAAGCGGGGCTCGGCGCGACACCGGCGCTGCTGCTCTACTCCGATCGCGCACTGGAGGAGTCCTTCGACGTGAAGTCGCTCGGGGAGGAGGGCCCCCTGCATTGGGCGGAGCTGCTGCCCCGCGCCGAGGAGTCGACCTTCACCTTTATCCGGATCGGCCTCGGCCCGGAGGGTCCGCGGGTGATGGAGCTCGGCGACGCCTTCGATCAGCACATCCGGATCGCCTTCGAGAGACTGGAGCTCGACGTGCGCTTCGACGAAGGCCACTTCCGCTTCGTCCCGCCCGCCGGGGTCGACGTCTTCCGTCGCTGAAGCGAAGGCCCGCGCGCTCGGGAAGCGTTCGCGCGCCACGCGCGGCACAATGGGCGCCGGGCGGGGAGGGCGCCGCGCAAGCGAGACGGCTTCGGGGATCTGCAGGGGGGAAGACGCTTTGAGCCAGGCCGGACTCTTCGAGAGCGAGTCCTCTCGCGGCGACCCGGCGCCCACGGGACCGCTCGCGGCCCGGGTCCGCCCGCGCAACCTGTCGGACTTCGTCGGGCAGGGTCACCTGCTGGGACCGGATCGTCCCCTGCGCCGGATGATCGAGTCCGGTCGCGCGTACTCGATGGTGTTCTGGGGGCCTCCCGGGACCGGCAAGACCACGCTGGCGCGCCTGATCGCGGCCCATTGCGAAGCGCAGTTCCTGGCCCTTTCCGCGGTGATGGCGGGCGTCAGGGACATTCGCAACGCGGTCGACGATGCGCGCCGCCACCGCGCCCGGGCCGGCGCCGACACGATCCTGTTCGTGGACGAGGCCCACCGCTTCAACAAGGCCCAGCAGGACGCCTTCCTGCCCTTCGTCGAGGACGGGACGCTCGTGTTCATCGGGGCGACCACCGAGAACCCTTCCTTCGAGCTCAACAACGCCCTGCTGTCGCGTGCGCGCGTCTACGTCCTCACCGCGCTCGCGCCCGCCGAGATCCGGATCATCATCGACCGCGCGCTCCGTGCGGACGACGCGGGACGGGGGATCGAGGTTCCCGAGACGATCCGGGACCAGGTGGCGGCGGCCGCGGACGGCGACGCGCGGCGCGCGCTCAACACGCTCGAGCTCCTCCTGGAGCTGGCCGGAGCCGAGGGCCGCGCGGAGGCGAACGAAGAGCTGCTGGAACGGGTGCTGAGCGGTGGCGGCGCCCGGCGCTTCGACAAGGGCGGAGACGCCTTCTACGACCAGATATCCGCGCTGCACAAGTCGATCCGGGGTTCGGACCCCGACGCCTCCCTGTACTGGCTGGCCCGCATGCTGGACGGGGGCTGCGATCCGCTCTACATCGCCCGGCGCCTCGTGCGGGCGGCTTCGGAGGACATCGGCAACGCGGACCCGAGGGCGCTCGCGATCGCGGTCGATGCGTGGGACGTGCAGACCCGCCTCGGCAGCCCGGAGGGAGAGCTCGCCATCGCCCAGGCCGCCGTCTACCTCGCCTGCGCGCCCAAGAGCAACGCGGTCTACAAGGCCTTCGGCGCCGCGATGCGGGATGCTTCCGAGCTCGGGTCGCAGGAGGTGCCCCTGCACCTGCGCAACGCCCCCACCGCGCTGATGAAGAAGCTCGGCTACGCGCGGCGCTACCGCTATGCCCACGACGAGCCGGACGCCTATGCCGCCGGCGAGCAATACTTCCCTGACGGTGTCGAGGCGAGGCGCTATTATTCGCCCGCCGGCCGCGGGCTCGAGGTGCGGATTGCGGAGAGACTCTCACGACTGCGCGAGCTCGATCGGCAGTTCCGCGACCGGCACGATGCGAAATCGAGCGATCGCGACGGAGAGTGAGCATGCTGGACCCGGCCCTTCTTCGCAAAGACCTCGCGAACACCGCGACGCGCCTCGCGCGGCGCGGCTTCGTGCTCGAGGCGGACCGGATCGCGGCGCTCGAGGAAGAGCGCCGCCGGGTCCAGACCGAGACCCAGGAGCTCCAGGCGCAGCGCAACGCGCGCTCGAAGGCGATGGGGGCGGCCCGGGCGGCGGGGGAGGACATCGAGCCCCTGCGCGCAGGCCTCTCCGCCCTCGGTGATCGGCTGAAGGACCTCCAGGAGAGCCTCTCGGGCATTCAGGCCGAGCTGCGCGAGATCTCCCTCGGGGTGCCGAATCTGACCCACGAGAGCGTGCCCGTCGGCACGAGCGAGGACGACAACCGCGAGGAGCGGCGCTGGGGCGAGCCGCGCCGCTTCGACTTCGAGCCCCTCGACCACGTCGATCTCGGGACCCGGCTCGCAGGCGTGGATTTCGAGCTCGCGGGCAAGCTCGCCGGAAGCCGCTTCGTGACCCTGTCCGGAAGCATCGCCCGCCTGCATCGCGCCCTGACCCAGTTCATGCTCGAGCTGCATACGCGCGAGCACGGCTACACCGAGATGTACGTCCCCTATCTCGTCAGCCCGGAGACGCTGACCGGAACCGGCCAGCTCCCCAAGTTCAGGGAAGAGCAGTTCCACATCGAGAAGCAGGACTACTACCTGATTCCGACCGCGGAGGTGCCGCTCACCGCCCTGGCGCAGGACCGCATCCTCGAAGCGCACGAGCTGCCGCAGAGGTACGTCGCGCACACGCCCTGCTTTCGCAGCGAAGCCGGCTCCTACGGCAAGGACGTGCGGGGAATGCTGCGACAGCACCAGTTCGACAAGGTGGAGCTGGTGCACGTGGTGCGACCGCAGGACTCCTACCGGACCCTGGAGGAGCTCACCGGGCACGCCGAGAAAGTGCTGCAGCTCCTCGGGCTACCGTACCGGGTGGTGACCCTGTGCACCGGCGACATCGGCTTCGGCGCCGCCAAGACCTACGACCTGGAAGTGTGGCTGCCGGGACAGCAGCGCTACCGGGAGATCTCCTCCTGCAGCAACTGCGAGGATTTCCAGGCCCGGCGGCTGAAGGCGAGGTGGCGCAACCCGGAGCTGGGTCGGCCCGAGCTGGTGCACACGCTGAACGGCTCGGGGGTGGCGGTGGGAAGGGCGCTGATCGCGGTGATCGAGAACTACCAGCGCGCCGACGGCTCGATCGACGTCCCGGAAGTGCTGCAGGACGCGATGGAGCGCGAGGTCATCGACCGCGCCTGAGGGTCCCCTCGGCCCGCGGGTCGGGACACCGGGTGAATCGCCTGGTCCCCGCGATTCAGACCAGGGCCATCAGGAAGATCACGAAGAGCACCACCGCGCCGAGGGGAATCAGGACCCCCACCCAGTCCGAGAAGGTCCCCTCGCGGCCTTCCTTGAGCATCCTGCGGGCATGCGGCAGCAGCATCACCAGCATGAAGGCGACGAGGATTGCCGAGCCGATGGTCAGCCAGTCCATCGATTGAGACCCGCAAACGAAATGCCCCGGGGGTGCCGGGGCATTTCGGTTCTACCCTTGGAGGGCGGCCTTCATTCGTCCGACGACATCCCCAGGAACATCAGCAGGAACTGGAAGATGTTGAGAATGGAGATGTACAGGCTGATGGTCGCGAAGATGTAGTTCGTCTCGCCTCCGTGCACCATCTGGCTCGTGTTGTAGAGGATGAGGCCGCTGAAGATCAGCATGCCGATCGCGGCGATGGCGAGCGAGAGGGCGGGAATGGCGACGAAGAGGTTGATGAGCATCGCGCCCAGCACCACGAGCAGGCCGCAGATGAGGAACCCGCCCATGAAGCTGAAGTCCTTGCGGGTGGTCAGGGCGTAGCCGGACAGGGCGAGGAAGATGATGCCGGTGCCCCCCAGCGCGGTCGCGACCACCTGCGGACCGTTCGGGGCGGCGAGGTAGTACATGAGCGAGGGGCCAAGACCGAAGCCCAGCAGGCCGGTGATGACGAAGGTCATCCACAGGCCGTGGAAGGAGTTGGCGAAGCGCGGAAGCACGAACCAGAGCATCAGCAGCGCGCCGACGAAGCAGAGGAGACCGGCGCCGGGAGAAACCCTGACCGCCACCGCCGCACTTGCGGTGAGCGCGCTGAAGAGCAGGGTGAGCGAGAGCAGCACATAGGTGTTTCGAATCAGCTTGTTCGTCGCCAGCACGCTGGCGGCGGGACGTGCCCGAATCAGAGTCGGCTCTGCAGTCATCGGATGGATTACCTCCTGATCTCGACCCCGAAATGGGGCCTCCATCGACATGTTCAAGGGAACAACGGGGATCTTACCCCTCGCATCGGGCAATTCAATAGCGCTTACAGAGGTTTAATGGGCCAGGCGGGGAGCGGCCGGCTCGCTCCGGACCGGGGTTCGGTCCATGCGAGCGGGCCTTCCCGCGCCTCCCGCGCCCCGCTTCCCGGCCGGCCGTCGGCGACGGGCCCGCCTTTCGCGGCGCGATACGTAATCCGATATGCTCGCCCGCATGCCGGAGAGGTGGCTGAGTGGCCGAAAGCGGCGGTCTTGAAAACCGTTGACCCGCAAGGGTCCGGGGGTTCGAATCCCCCCCTCTCCGCCACAAAGTCGGTTGGTTTGTCAGTTATCAGTGGGTTACAAGAGACACGTCCCAACGGATACTGCTTCTTGAACCACGAAACGGTTGGTTGGCCCGGGTACTCGCTAATCCGCGGCGACACAGACGCACGGCGTTCTCAGCTAATGCAGCCCCTTCGGTCGCTGGATCGGCCGGCTTGATCGTCACGCTGCTGCGCGCGTGGCGACCGCCCTGTACCGGATGGAGATGGGGAACCTGTCCAATGCGAAGGGTGTCGGAGGCGGGGTGTTGGAGTACCGGATCGACTTCGGCCCAGGCTACCGGCTCTACTTCGGGCGGGACGGCGATGCGTTGATCATTCTCCTCGGCGGTGGAACGAAAGTGCGCCAGCAGCGCGACATCGAAGCTGCAGTGGTGTTGTGGCGCGAGTACAGGCGGAGAAAGCGGCAGGAGGGTTGAGACTATGCCATTGACGCGCGATTTCCGAGTGACGATCCGGGAGCGGCTCGAGCGCGATTCGGGCTTCCGGGAGGCACTGCTCGAAGAAGGTGTGCAGTGCCTTCTTGCCGGCGAGTTCGATGTCGGCAAATCGATCCTGCGCGACTATGTCAACGCGACAATCGGGTTTCAGGAACTCAGTGGGCTGACCGCGAAGTCGCCCAAGAGTCTGATGCGCATGCTCAGTCCGAACGGCAATCCGAAGGCGCGCAATCTATTCGATATCATCAGCTGCCTTCAGCAACGCGAGGGTCTGCACCTCAAAGTACAGGCGTTTCGATGACTGACGAGGTCCCAAGAAATCTGCGCGCAGACCACAGATGGACTTGGTTGGCACGCCAAGGGCCGCTGCGGTTCTGTCCCTCAACTCTGACTTCCGGCTGGCGAGCCGGGCTCAGGGCTGGCGGTTGCGAAGCATGCTCTTGCGCCGGTCGGTGCAGGCGCAGGCGCTGAGCGCGTTTTCGTCCTCGGCGCGATACGGGAACTCCGCCTCGAGGCGCCAGTCCGCGGATGGCTCGAAGCCATCGTGCCAGAGGCCGCGTCCCGCCTCGCGGGCCACGGCCTCGGTCTCCGCGTAGGTGGTGTCGGCGGCGAGCGCCCATCCCCGTTCCACGAGCCACGCGCCGAGCGAGGATGCTTCCACGTGACAGGTCGCCAGCCGTTGCCCGAATGCGTCTTGCCCCTCGTCCTCGCAGGCGACGGGCCGGTCGTTGATGTGCCGCGCGAGCTCCGTCCGCGCGAGGAAGCCGCAGCGCCACTCGATGCCCGCATCGCGGCGGCAGCGCTGGGCGAGGCCGGGCGCATCGACCCCGTGCAGACGCACCCGTTCCCCTCCGATCTCGAGGGTGTCGCCGGAGAGTACGTCGGCGGGTCCGGTCATTTCGGGCGCGCAGAACGCGGCCGGCGTCCCCAACACGGCGAAGCAGAGCAGCAGTCGAGGAAGCCAGGGCTTTCGGGGACAGCGTTCGGCCGAGGGGCAGCGATGGTCCCTTGTGCTCGCCCGGTGCGAGGGTGCGGCGTCCCCCGGGTCGATGCCTCGCGCCGGCTTTGGCCTGAGGGGCGAAAGCCCAATCTCTCTCCAATCGATCATCGCCGTCCGGAGTGTATCGCTTTCGTGGCAGGCCGGTTCGGAAGCGAAGCGCATCCGGGCTCCCGAGGGCGCCGTGTCAATGGCAACCGAAAACTGCGCATCTTTGGTAATCGAGTGTTGCTCAGTTTGGGAGTGCGGTGGGTCCTCCAAGTTAGTGTTGGGGGGCGGAATCGGTGGGGCGGCCCGGCCGCGAAGTGCGGAGACTTCCGGGCGATGGTTCCCGGGCGGTGCCGATGCTGTCATCATCGCGGCGCGCGGGGTCGGCGCCGGAGGGCGTCGCCGGTCACAGGCTGGTCTTCCGGGAGGACTCGTGATGGATGAATCGCAGAACGTCTTCGGTGAGGCGCTCGAGCTGTGCAGCGAGGATCCGGTAACCGGCTTCTTCCGCGACGGCTGCTGCAACACGAGTGGACAGGACGCGGGATCGCACACCGTCTGCGTCCAGGTCACCGCGGAGTTCCTCGAGTTCTCGAAGGGGAGGGGGAACGACCTCTCTTCCCCGGTGCCGGAGTTCGGATTTCCGGGCTTGCGTCCCGGTGATCGGTGGTGCCTGTGCGCGCCCCGGTGGGCCGAGGCCTACCACCACGATGCGGCCCCCCGGGTCTACCTGAGACGCACTCACCTCCGGGCCCTGGAGCACGTGCCCATGGAAATCCTGCGCACCTTCGCGGTGGACCTCAACTGACGCGACCCGGGTTGTAGGCCCCCGGCACCCGCCGGGCGGACCGGAGCACGACCCCGCACCGGATTCGGTCGGGCGCACTCTTCCTGCCTGCCCGCGATGCCTCGGGTTGAATCCAGTAGTCGCGCGAGGCAGCCCGTTCCCGGCGATATGCCACGCGCGCGGCGCCTTTCCCCGCGCTTACCTCCGGCTTACATCTGACTTACATCCTGCCTCGTGTTCATCACGCGAGCGGCACTCGGCCATAGACTTCCCGGTGGCTGTGACGCGACTGGTTGGATCGAAAGGACACAAACAGGAGGTGCACATAAATGATCCGAATCATGCTCATCGATCACCATCGGCTCGTTCGGACGGGACTCAAGGCGCTGCTCTCCCAGGAGCGCGGCATCGAAGTCGTAAGCGAGAGCGCCCACCCGGACCGTGCGGTCGCCGCGGCCCGTGAAGCCAATCCGGATGTGGTCGTGATCAACGCCGAGCTTCCCGGAATGGGGGCGCTGGAAACCACGAGGCGCTTGAGTCGCCTGAAGCCGGCTCCGAAGATCATCGCGCTCGGCGTGCAGATCGATGGCCCCTTTCCGACCTGTCTGCTGGAGGTGGGCGCGCGAGGCTACCTGCCGAAGACCTGCCGGCGAGAGGAGCTGGTGTCCGCGATCCGGCAGGTCGCCCGCGGTGCGTACTACGTGGGCGGCGACGTCGCGCAGAACCTGGTGTTGAACAAGCTGCGGGACGCGCCCACGCCGATGTCCCGCCTCACTCCCCGGGAGCTCGCGGTGATGGTCATGGTGAGTCAGGGGCAGACCCGGGGCCAGATATCGAGCGTGCTGGCGCTGAGCCCGAAGACAGTGAGCACCTATCGCACCCGTCTGCTGAGAAAGCTGGGAGCGCAGTCCGACGTGGAGTTGACGCACATCTCTCTGCGCTATGGCCTCATTGAGCCGTTGATGGCATGAAATATAAATAAAACAGTTGGATAAGGTCCTTATATTAAGTAACTTGTAATGTCCGGTGCGTATTGATTCCATCGTCAGGAGGAGAACGCCTCACGAACTCCATCAAGTTCCTGATTGCCAGGAAGTAATTCGAGTAGCTCTTGCCGTGCGTGCAGGGTGTCGGGCATCTCGTCTCGACCGGGCCTGAGCCCGTGCGCTCGATTGTGCGCCCGGGCTTCTGGTATCGTGCCGCCGGTGCCGCCGCCAACCCTTTGCGGGCGTGGAGACTTCGTCCGAATTCGACCCTCAGGCATTCCTGTCCACACTCACGGGAGGTCCCGGGGTATACCGGATGCTGGACGGCGAGCGGCGGGTGCTCTATGTCGGCAAGGCGCGCAGCCTGAGCAAGCGTGTCGCCAGCTACTTCCGCTCCGCGGCGCAGCTCGAGCCCAAGACTCGGGTGCTGATGTCCCAGGTCGCCTCGGTCGAGATCACCGCGACCCACACCGAGGGCGAGGCGCTGCTGCTCGAGAACAGCCTGATAAAGGAGCACCAGCCGCGCTACAACATCCTGCTGCGCGACGACAAGAGCTTTCCCTACATCCACATCTCGACCGAGCAGTCCTTCCCCCGCCTGGCCTTTCACCGGGGAGCGCGCAACCGGGCCGGGCGCTTCTTCGGACCCTTCGCGAGCGCCGGTGCGACCCGCGACACCCTGAACCTGCTGCAGAAGCTGTTTCAGGTCCGGCAGTGCGAGGACACCTTCTACCGCAATCGCTCCCGCCCCTGTCTTCAGTATCAGATCAAGCGCTGCACCGCCCCCTGCGTGGGGCTGGTGGATGCGGAGCGCTACCAGGAGGACGTCCGCCACGTCATCATGTTCCTCGAGGGCAAGAGCGAGGAGATGATCGAGGAGCTGGTCGGGCGGATGGAGGCGGCTTCGGGCCGCCTCGAGTTCGAGCTCGCGAGCCGCTACCGGGACCAGATCGCGAGTCTGCGCAGAGTGCAGGCGCGCCAGCACGTCATCGGCGCCCGGGGCGATGCCGACGTCGTCGCGTCCTGCGTGCGTGACGGTGTCGCGGTGGTGCAGTTGACCCTCATTCGCAACGGCCAGAGCCTGGGAAGCCGGACCCTGCTGCCCCGCCAGGCGGCGAACGCCTCGGAGCGTGAGGTGCTGGATGCCTTTCTGTCCCAGTACTACCTGTCCCGGGCGGGCCGGCAGGGCATTCCTCCCCAGATCCTGGTGAGCGAGCCCGTCGACTCGCTGGACCTGCTTGCCGGCGCGCTGAGCGAGCGGGCGGGGCGGCGGGTGAGCCTTCGCCACCCGCTTCGGGGCGAGCGCGCCCGCTGGATCGAAATGACCCGGCAGAACGCCGAGCTCGCGGTGGCGCAGCGCCTGGCCGAAGAGGCGAGCCTGCGCGGCCGATTCGAGGCGCTGCAGGACTTCCTCGAGTTCGACGAAGTGCCGGGCCGCATCGAGTGCTTCGACATCAGCCATACTGCGGGGGAAGCGGCGGTGGCGTCCTGCGTGGTGTTCGCGCCTACCGGCGCGCTCAAGGCGGAGTACCGGAGGTTCAACATCAGCGACGTCGAGCCCGGAGACGACTACGCGGCGCTCAAGGACGCCGTCCGTCGCCGATACACGAGAGTGCAGCGCGAGGAGGGGAGGGTGCCGGACCTGATCATGATCGACGGAGGAAGAGGTCAGCTCGCGGTGGCGCAGGAGGTGCTGGAAGAGCTGCAGCTCGATGAGGTTCCCATCCTCGCGGTGGCCAAGGGCAGCGCGCGCAAGGCGGGGCTGGAGAGCATCCACCTCGGAGGAAGAGGGCGCCCGCTCGCGCTGCCCGATTCCTCCCCCGAATTGCACCTCATCCAGCAGATCCGCGATGAGGCACACCGTTTCGCCATAGCCGGCCACCGGGCCCGGCGCGGCAGGAAGCGCAACACTTCGGTCCTGGAGCAGATATCGGGCATCGGGGCGAAGCGACGCCAGCGCCTCCTGAGCGAGTTCGGGGGCTTGCGGGCGCTGTCGCGCGCGGGGGTCGAGGACCTGGCCCGGGTGAACGGCATCAGCCGCACGCTCGCCCGGGCGATCTACGACGCATTCCGGGACGGGCCGTGAACCTCCCCAACGCACTGACCCTGGCGAGGATTCTGCTGATCCCGGTGTTCGTGGTGGTGTTCTTTCTGCCCGCGGAAGGGGCCCGCGCCGCCGCCGCTCTCCTCTTCGGCGCGGCCGCCTGCACCGACTGGCTCGACGGGTACCTGGCGCGGCGCCTCAATCAGACCTCGAGGTTCGGCGCCTTTCTGGATCCGGTGGCCGACAAGCTGATGGTCTGCACCGTCCTCGTGCTCCTGGTGCAGGCCGACCCGCGCGTCCTGCTCGCGGTGCCGGCGCTGGTGATCATCGGCCGGGAGCTCGCGGTGTCCGCTCTGCGCGAGTTCATGGCCGAGATCGGCCAGCGCACCACGGTGGCGGTGGCCACGCTGGGGAAGGTGAAGACCATCGCACAGATGGTGGCCCTCGTTCTCATGCTCTACCGCGACCCCGTCGTCGGGATTCCGGTGTACCAGTCCGGGCTGGCGCTGCTCTATCTCGCGGTGGTGCTGACCCTGTGGTCGATGCTCATCTACCTGCGCGCCGCGTGGCCGCTGCTGGCGCCCTTTGCCACCTCGCTTGACACCCCAAAGGCGCCTACTAGAATACAAAACGCCCCGAACAGGGGAGAGTGACGCGCGAGTCGGCGGGAATAGCTCAGTTGGTAGAGCACAACCTTGCCAAGGTTGGGGTCGCGAGTTCGAGTCTCGTTTCCCGCTCCAGATAACTCGTTTGGTCGCCCTGATTGGCCTTTCTCGCGGGCTGGGTGGCAGAGTGGTCATGCAGCGGCCTGCAAAGCCGTGGACGCCGGTTCGATTCCGACCCCAGCCTCCACCTGTCGCGTCGGGAAGGGGCGCTCGCCACGGCGCCCGTGGGCGCGGCTTGCGCCACGATCGACCGCTTCCGTGCCGTTTACTTCCCGGGATCCGGTCACTATGCTCGCCTTCAGGCCCGGATGGCGGAACAGGTAGACGCAGCGGACTCTTTTGGGTCCCCGGCGGGGAAACCTGCCGGTGAAAAGGGGTCAAATTCGGGGAAGCCTCAACAGCCCGGCTGCTGGTAATCCCGAGCTAAGCCTCGAGGCGGTCGCCGCGGCAGCCGCCCGAGGAAAGTGTAGAGACTAGACGGCCCCTGCCTAAGTGCGCGAAGCGCGTATGGCAAAGGGATAGTCCAGACCACAAATGCGCCCGGCGGCAGCCTCGGCGCAGTAGCGAAAGCTATAGTGGTACGTAAAATCCGCTGGCCGAAAGGCCGTGCCGGTTCGATCCCGGCTCCGGGCACTCTCGTTCGTGGACTGGCTATCGCGCGTCCGGTATCGCGATGCTGTGGCGGATGCCGGCCGCCGGACCCGCCGCCACCATTCATCTCACCGGAGTGCGCCGAAGGGACTCTCAACGCGCGATGCGCTGCGCGAGCGTGCTCCACAGTGATGCAGAAAGCTCCAGGATGGAGACTGCCGGCCCGGTGGCCAGCGGGGAGGCCGGAACGATGGCCGGCGTCGCCGGGACTGTAGCCGGTCTCGGAGGATGGATGCGCGTGATTCCTGCCGGCCGAATCTCCATTCCTATTGCACTTACTTTACATAATATACATTATGCGCATAAAGGGAGACGGCTCCCGCAGGAGACGGACGAGACGGGGGGTGGATTCGAAGGTCGTGTCTCTTCGGCGGTGTCGGCGCCGGTGTCGCCGGCCTGCCCTCGTTCTCCGTGTCGCCGCCCGCGGCGCCGAGCCGCCGCGGTGCACTCGGCCGCAGTGCTTCACCGAGCGGCTATCGGGAACGCCCTTGGTCTCGCTTGCGCCTCCCGCACCATGAGCCGGCGTCCGCTCGGCTCCCGCGCCCTCGCTTCGCTAGCCGGTCGGTCCTTCAGCCGGCCTGCCGGTAGTGCTCGATGAGGATGGAGGCGATCTCGGGCCGCGTGAACTCCGGGGGCGGCGCGATGCCCTGGCTCAGCATTTCCCGGACTCGCGTCCCGGACAGGAGGATGAAATCCTCGGGCGCATGGTCTTCCACCGAGCCCATCGCCACGACCCGCTCCAGCTTGCGGGACCAGGCGGTGTGGTCGCCCCGGTAGATCTCTATCTCGAGGGCGCCGGGGGGAACGTCCTCGTCGAAAATGCTCTGGGCGTCGAAGGGACCGTAGTAGTCCCCGACGCCGGCGTGGTCCCGGCCGACGATGAGATGGGTGCAGCCCGCGTTCTGGCGGAAGATGGCGTGCAGCACCGCCTCACGGGGCCCCGCGTAGAGCATGTCGAAGCCGTAGCCCGCGACCATCACCGAATTGGGCGGAAAGTAGAGCTCGACCATGCGTCGAATCGCGGTCTCGCGCACGGAAGCCGGAATGTCCCCCTCCTTGAGCCGGCCCAGCAGCATGTGGATCAGCACCCCGTCCGCAGCGGTGGCGTCCCTGGCCATCTTGCACAGCTCCTCGTGCGCCCGGTGCATGGGGTTGCGGGTCTGGAAGGCGACCACCCGTCGCCAGCCCCGGTCGGCGATCTCCTTCCGGATCGAGGCCGCAGTGCGGAAGGTGTGCGGGAACTCCTCCTCGAAGTAACTATGGTCGAGGACCTCGACGGGGCCGGCGACGAGAGAGCGGCCGAGCCCGCGAAAGGTCTGCACCCCGGGGTGGCGCTCGTCACGGGTGCCGAAGACGCGAGCGGTGATGAAATCGAACTCCTCGTCCCGGATGCGGGTGAGCGACTTCACTTCCTGGATGGCGAGCACCGGGTGGCCGGGGCGATTGGGGTCGCGCAGTGCGATGCGCTCCGCTCCGTCCACGGCAGCGGCGTCCGCGCTGAGGTTCAGCACCGGGATAGGCCAGAAGAGACCCGATTCCGTCTTCATGTTCTCCGCCACGCCGAGGGCGTCGCCGAGGCTCATGAACCCGCTCAGGGGGCTGAAGTAGCCCGCTCCGAGCATGACCGCGTTGGCGGCCGCGGCGGAGCTGAGCAGCATCGAGGGAAGCCTGGCCGCCTCCTCCCGCAGTTCGTCTCGCCGCGCGCCCTCTTCCACGAATCGCGGGTTCAGGGGAGCGGAGCCGTGCGCCGCAATCATCGTGCCGGGTGAACGCCTGTCGCCGGGAGGGGCGCGACACTAGCACAAGGCCGGTGCTGCGGGTCCCGGCCCGCACAACGATTCGATAATTCGAGTAAAATCGAAGGATGGACGAAGACACCGCCGTTCGCGGCCTCGGCGCGCTCGCGCATCCCCATCGCCTGCGCGCCTTTCGCCTTCTGCTCAGAGCGCACCCCGAGGGTTGCGCAGCGGGCGAGATCGCGGCGGCGCTTCGCATTCCGCCCTCCAGCCTGTCCTTCCACCTCGCCTCCCTCCATGCCGCCGGCCTCGTGAAGTCGGAGCGTGACCGGCGCCGGGTGGTCTACCGGGCCGACTTGGGCGGCATGAGGATGCTCATGCGCTATCTCACCCGGGATTGCTGCGACGGCAACCCGGAAATCTGCGCGGATCTCTTCGCGCTCGCGGATGTCGAGACCGCCGTCGCGGCGACCGCAACTGAGGGTGGGCGCGGATGACGACGCAGGCGGACTGCGCACGGCGCATCGCGGCGGAGGCGCTGGGCACCGCGGCGCTTCTCGCCACGGTGGTGGGTTCGGGAATCATGGGAGAGACCCTCTCCGGCGGCAACGTGGCCATCGCGCTGCTCGGAAACACGATTCCTACCGGCGCCATCCTGGTGGTCCTGATCATGGGGTTGGGGCCGGTTTCGGGCGCACACTTCAATCCCGCGGTGACCCTCGCGTTTCTCGTGCGGCGGGAGATCGGCGTCGGCATGGCGGCCGCCTACATCCTGGCCCAGGTCGTCGGCGGGCTTGCGGGGATGCTTGCCGCTCACGGGATGTTCGATCTGCCCTTGCTGCAGGTGGGGGTCAAGTCGAGGACCGGGACGGCGCAGTGGTTCTCGGAATGGGTCGCCACTTTCGGGCTGGTGAGCACGATCTTCTGCGTCCTGCGCTTTCGGGAGGCAGCGGTCCCGTGGGCCGTGGGTCTGTACATCACCGCCGCGTACTGGTTTACCGCCTCGACCTCCTTCGCCAATCCCGCGGTCACCCTCGCCCGAAGCTGGACCGACACCTTCTCCGGAATCGCGCCGCCCCACGCTCCGGCATTCATCGTCGCCCAGGCGGTGGGAGCGCTCTGCGCGGCGCTCGCCTGCGGCTGGCTGCTCGGACGACCCGGCCCCCTGCCCCGCCCGCCGGAAGGCTCGGCCGCGAGCGGTTCCTGAGACCGAGTGCCGGCCGATCTCCCCGGCTAGGTATAGATGTGCTCCGGGCCCGGGTAGCGGCCGCTCCGCACATCTTCGATGAAGGTGCGCACGGCTTCGCTCACGCTCGCCGATCCGGCCAGGAAATCCCTGGAGAACTTGGGACGCTTTCCGGAGCTCACGCCGAGTATGTCGTGGAGGACGAGGATCTGGCCGTCGGTTGCGTCGCCGGCCCCGATTCCGATTACGGGAGCATCGACCGCCTCGGTGATGTTGCGGCCGACCTCACCGGGGACGCACTCCACGAGCAGGATGTCCGCCCCCGCCTGCTCGAGCTCGCGCGCCTGTGCGACGAGTCCCATCGCCTGGGAGCGGTCGCGTCCCTGGACGCGGAAGCCGCCGATCTTGTGGACCGTCTGCGGAGTCAGGCCGAAGTGCGCGCAGACCGGGACGCCGTTCTCCGAGAGGGCGGCGACGATGGGCGTCTGCTCCCGCGTCACCTCCACCTTGATGCACTCCGCCAGGCCCTCCTGCATGAGGCGGGCGCTGTTGCGCAGACCCTCCTCCACCGTGGTGTAGCTCATGAAAGGGAGATCCGCCATCAGCAGCGCGCGCGTGCGGGCGCGGGCGACGCTGCGACAGTGGTAGATCATGTCGTTCATGTGGACCGGCACCGTGGTGTCGTGCCCCTGAATGACCATGCCGAGCGAGTCGCCCACCAGGATCACGTCGATTCCCGCGTCGCCCATGATCCGGGCGAAGGTGGCGTCGTAGGCGGTCAGGCAGGCGATCTTCTCGCCCCGGGTCTTCATGTCGCGCAGGCGGGCCGCGGTGACCTGTGGTGCCGGTGGGGCTTTTTCGCTCATGGCAATCCGATCTCGGTCGAGTGCCGACTCTATAGGGACCCCGGCGTGGCGGTGTCAAGGTTCCGGCCTCGCTTGCGGCGAGGATTGCCGTGGCCCAGGATCGCCGGAGTCAGCGCGCCGGGGCCGCTTCGGGGAACATGATTCGGATGGAGACGATCATCACGGTACAGGGGGCGAGCGGGGTGCACGACGTGCCCGGGCTCTCGAGCCTCGAGGGCGAAGCAACCTTGTGTTTTTCGCGCACCGAAGAGGACCTGAAGGAGCTGATTCGGGACGCGGAGATCCTCCTCGGCTGGGACTTCCGCGCCCGGGCGCTCGAAGCGGCGTGGCCGGAGGCGCGCAGGCTGAAATGGATTCAGTGGAGCGGTGCGGGGGTCGACGCCCTCCTCTTTCCGGAGCTGGTGAAGAGCGAGGTGAGGGTCACCAATTCGCGCGGGGTCTTCGACCGTGCGATGGCGGAGTACGTTCTCGGGCTGATCATCGCCTTCGTCAAGCACTTCCCCGAGACCTGGTCGTTTCAGTCCGAGCGCCGATGGCGGCATCGGCTCACCGATACCGTCCATGGCAAGAAGGTTCTGGTCGTCGGCGCCGGCGGCATAGGCCGGAGCATCGCGCGACTTTGCGCCGGGGCCGGCATGCGGGTCTCCGGGGTGGGGCGAAGCGCGCGAAGCGCGGACGCCGACTTCGGCCGTGTCCACGCCTGCGAATCGTTGAACGAGGCGCTGCCGGAGGCCGATTTCGTGGTCGTTGCCGCCCCGCTCACGGCGGGCACCCGGGGGCTCTTTTCGGCAGAGCAGTTCCGTCACATGAAATCGACGGCCAGGTTCATCAACGTCGGTCGAGGGGCGATCGTCGACGAGAGCGCTCTCACCGCCGCGCTCGTAGACGGCCGGATTGGGGGTGCGGCCCTGGACGTGTTCGAAGAGGAGCCGTTGCCGGTCGAGAGCCCCCTCTGGTCGATGCCCAACGTGATCGTCTCTCCTCACATGTCGGGCGATTTCACCGGGTACGCGGACGCGCTCGCGGGGATCTTCCTCGAGAACTATCGCCGCTACCGGGCGGGAGAGCGCCTCGTGAACCTGGTCGACAAGGCGCTGGGATTCGTGCCCTCGCAGGCCGCGGGCTCGCCATGACCTGAAGGGCCGCGGCGCACCGCGGCCCCGGCGGACTCACCCTTCCAGAGTGGTGTTCATCCTCACCAGCTCGGCCAGCGTCCGGGCCCTCATCTTGTCCATCACGTGGGAGCGGTGCACTTCGACCGTGCGCTGGCTCAAGCCCAGGTCGATGGCGATGACCTTGTTCGCCTTTCCCTGGATGACCATGTCCATCACCTCCCGCTCGCGCCGGGTGAGGGAGGAAACCCGCTCCGCGATGTCCTGCTTCGTTTCCTCCGCCTCCCTCCGCCTGCGGTTCTGCTCGATGGCGAGGTTGATGCGGTCGAGCAATTCCTGGTCGCGGAAGGGTTTCTGGATGAAATCCACCGCGCCACGCTTCATCGCCTCGACCGCCATGGGCACATCGCCATGCCCCGTGATGAACACGATGGGAAGCGAGGAGCCGCGCTCGTTCAGACGCTCCTGCAACTCCAGGCCGCTCATCCCCGGCATGCGTATGTCGAGCACGAGGCAGCCGCGCTGGGCGTTGTCGTAGACGTCGAGAAAGGCGTGCGCGGAAGGATAGGTCGCGACATCGAGTCCCACCGAATCGATGAGGTCGCGCAGGGAATCGCGCACGGCATCGTCGTCGTCGACCACGAAGATGGTCGGGGCGGAGGCATCGCTCATACGAGCGACTCCGTGGCCTTCGGCAGGCTGAAACGAAAGGTGACTCCCCGCTCGGGGTTGCGAGTGAACCAGAATCGGCCGCCGTGAGCGCTGATGATGGAGTGGCTGATCGAAAGTCCCATGCCCATTCCCGCGACCTTGGTCGTGAAGAAAGGCTCGAAGAGGTGCTGTTCGTCCAGCTTGGTGATCCCGGTTCCGCGATCGCAGACCGAGACCTCCACGAAGTTCTCCGAGGCATCGGTGCGGACCATGAGCCGGCTCTCCTCCTTGGGCACCATGCCCATCGCATCGATGGCATTGCGCAGCAGGTTGAGGATGACCTGCTCTATCTGAACCGGATCCGCGAGCACGCAGCTCGGAGACTCCGTCAAGGAGACTTCAACCACGACATCGTGGATTCGGGCGTCGACCTCGGCCAGTCGCAGGCTTTCCCGCACGAGGTCATTGACATCCAGCAGCTCGCGCTGGCTTTCCCGCTTCTTGACGAGGTTGCGGAGGCGGCGCACCACCTCCCCGGCGCGCTGGGCCTGTTCGTCAATCTTGGTGAGCGATGCCGAGAGCTTCTCGCCGTCCAGCCGCCCTGCGCTCACCCGTCGGAACGCGGCATTCGTGTAGTTGGCGATCGCGGACAGCGGCTGATTGATCTCGTGCGCGATGCTCGCCGCCATCTCTCCCATCACGTTCAACCGGTCAACGTGCGCAAGCCTCTCGCGGTGCTCGCGCGCTTCCTCCTCGGCCTGCATGCGTTCGGTGAGATCCTCGACCTGCACCACGATCATGACCGGCCGTCCCTGCTCGTCGCGAACCACTCCGTTGTGCAGAACCACGTGCACTACCCTTCCATCCTTGTGCACGTAGCGCTTCTGATAGGAGTAGGTATCCCCTTCCCCTCGAAGCGCCTCCTCCATCAGGGTCACCGTGAGCGGAAGATCGTCCGGGTAGGTGAAGTCGCGGAAGCTCATGCGCCCGATCTCGCGCTGGGCGTAGCCGAGCATCTTGCAAAACGAAGGATTGGCGCTGAGAACGACGCCGTCCAGACCGACGGTGGCGATGGGAATGGGAGCGTTCTCGATCGTCAGGCGCAGCTCTTCCTCTCGCTGCGTGAGGCGCCGCTCGATCGCCTTGCGTTCGCTGATGTCCCGGATGATGCCCACGAAACGAGGAACCTGTGCACGCACCTCGCCCACTGCCAGCTCGACCGGAAACGTGGTCCCGTCCCGGCGCCGTGCCACGAGCTCCCGGCTGTTGCCGACGAGATCCGGTTGTCGAGTGCGGAGATAGGAGACGAGGGAGCCTTCGTCCTCACTCGGACCGGGATCCGACATCAGCAGGTTGACGCTTCGCCCCATGACTTCCTCCGGGGAAAAGCCGAAGAGTCGCTCGGCGCTCGCGTTGAACCCTTCGATCTGTCCGTCGGCGTCCATGATCACGATGCCGTCCACCGCGGCGTCGAGCAGAGCGGAAAACTCCGCCTCGGTGAGTCGGGCCCGTTCGTCCGTGATCGATGGCCGCGTGCTGACGGTCTGCAGAGCCATTGGGTCGGGTTGGATCGCTAGGGTGTCGACGAATCATCGCATGCGCTCCGGCCACATGCGAGGGCCAGGTCCTCCAGAGCCAGCCTCTCGTTCAGGTTGAATTGCCGGGAGAGTGCGGATCGGATCGCGAGGCAGGCATCGAGGAGGCGAAACCAGCCTGCCAGACTCGCCCTGGCGGCCAGCGAGCGGAGTTGGCCGGTGTCGGAGCCCCCCCGACCGGGCGCGGCGCGTAACCGGATGGCGTCCTGAACGAGACCGGTCAGCCACCAGGAGGTCTCGTCCAGGCCGTGCCCGGCCCATCGCTCGGCAACCGACACGGGATCGGCGGCGCCCCGCATCAGGGACTCGAGATCGTCGCTCAAGCTGCCTCTGAGCGCGCGGCGTTCCCCGAGAGCCACGGCATGCAGCGGCGCGCCGTGGGCAAGAGCGAGCAGCTCGGCGGCCGTTGCCTCCGAGCCCGCCTGCTCCTCCAGCCAGGCAATCGCCTGCGGCGTGGGCGGACAGGGGAACGTGAGCGCCTGGCACCGGCTCCTGATGGTTGCCGGGAGCAGGCCGCTCCGGTCCGACACCAGCAGGAACACGGTGTCTCCGGGCGGCTCTTCCAGAGTCTTGAGAAGGGTGTTGGCCGCCGGTCGGTTCATTGCCTCCGCCGGTGCGATCACGACCGCCCGGCGACTTCCTCCGCTCGCGGTCAGGACTACGCGTCCGATCAGATCGCGGATCTGATCGATGAGTATCTGCTTGCGGTCTTCCGGGGGTTCGATGACGTGCAGATCGGGGTGAAGACCTCCCGCGGCGAGATGGCAGGACCTGCATTCGCCGCAGGCCTCTTCCTCGATCGGAGAGTGGCAGAGGAGCGCTCGAGCGAGACGTTGCGCAAAGCGCCGCTTGCCGGTGCCGGCCGGCCCCCGCAGCAGCAGGGCGTGAGGCACTCGCGCGCGTCCCTCGGGCGATCGCAGGCGAGCCCATTGCGCATCGTGCCAGGGAAGGCGGTCCATCACGCCATCAAATGCTCCACCGCGCGGCGAATCGCGGCGGAGGTGGCCGAAGGCGACTCGCTCGCGTCGATGATGCGGTAGCGCTCGGGCGCCTCGCGAGCCCGTTCGAGATAGGTTGCGCGTACCCGCTCGAAGAAGGCGCTGCCTTCCCGCTCGAATCGATCCGCACTGCGGCCTCGGATTCGGGCCTGACCCGTGGATACCGGCAGATCCAGCAGCAGCGTGAGATCGGGCCGCAGCTCGCCCTGCACCCAATCCTCCAGCACCGCGATGCGCGCCGACCCGATGCGGCGTCCCGCCCCCTGATAGGCGAAGGTGGCATCGGTGAATCGATCGCACACCACCCAGCGGCCCCGCTGCAGGGCGGGCCGGATCACCTTCTCGATATGTTCCGCGCGAGCCGCGAACACCAGGAGCAGCTCGGCGTCCTTGCCCAGAGAGCGGTAGGCGGGATCCAGGAGCAGAGCTCTGATGGCTTCCGCTTCCGGTGTGCCGCCGGGCTCCCGGGTGGCGATTGCATCGATGCCGGACCTGGCCAACGCCTCGACGAGGGGAGCGACCTGCGTGGACTTCCCTGCGCCTTCTATGCCCTCCAGAGTGATGAATCGTCCCCTTTGTCCGCCGGTGTCCACGTTTCAGGAATCGCCCCCCGTGTTCCGGGAACGGCTCGTGGTCTGATATCGCGCGACCGCGTTCAGGTGCTCCCGGTACGTGGCCGAGAAGTAATGGCTTCCGTCTCCCTTGGCGACGAAGAACAGCGCGTCCCCGGCGAGAGGATGGAGGGCGGCAAGAATGGAAGCGCTTCCCGGCATCGCGATGGGAGTCGGGGGCAGCCCCCGATGGAGGTAGGTGTTGTAGGGCGTGTCCTTGCGCAGATCGCTCTTGCGCAGATTTCCGTCGAACTCGTCACCCAGTCCGTAGATCACCGTGGGGTCCACTTCCAGGCGCATTCTCTTCTTCAGTCTGCGCACGAGAACTCCCGCAATCCGCGGCCGCTCTTCCGCCTTCCCCGTTTCCTTCTCGATGATCGAGGCGACGACGAGCGCGTCTTCAGGTGAATCGTAGGGAAGATCCGGGTCCCGGCTTTCCCAGGCTTCGTCGAGGAACTCCTGCATGGAGCGGTAGGCCCGGCGCAGGAACGCAACATCGCTGGTGCCCCGGGGAAAGTGATAGGTGTCGGCGAGGAATCGGCCCTCCGGGTGCACGTCTTCGTAGCCGAGCTCCCGCATGATCTCGGAATGTCCCAGATCCCTTCCCAGAGTGTGGTCGAGTTCCGGAGTAGCCCTGAGTGCGTCGAGCATTTCGTCGAATGTCCAGCCTTCCACGAGTGTGAGCGAGTGCTGCACCACCTTGCCGGAGTGGAAGAGCATGAGAAGCTCGCGAGGGGTCAGGGCCGGATCGATCGCATACTCTCCGGCCCGTACGCCGTTGGCGAGTCCCGACCACCTGGCGTAGATCTCGAGAACACGACGGTCACTGATGATTCCAGCGTCCTCGAGCTCCCCGGCAATGTCGGAAAAGCTCGACCCGGGTCTGATGATGTGGTGGAGAACCTCGCTGCCGAATGCCAGCGGTTGTTCCGTCGCGCGGTGGACATGGAAGGCGAGCCAGGTGAAAAGCACCACGACGAGCAGCAAGGCCGCGGCGCCGAGCTTGAGAAGGGTGGCACGCACAGGCGGTTCGCGGCGAGTGTTTCCGGTCGCGCTATCGGGGACGGAGCGCTCGTGGCTCGAGGCGAGAGTCGACGACCACGCGTCGGCAGCTCAGTGGTAGCGCTTGAACACGAGCGTGCCGTTCGTCCCGCCGAATCCAAAGGAATTGGACATCGTCACGTCCACTCTCATGTCGCGGGCCGCGTGCGGCACATAGTCGAGATCGCATTCGTCGTCGGGATCATCGAGGTTGATGGTGGGGGGAACGATACCGTCACGGATGGCGAGAATGCAGAAGATCGCCTCGACTCCGCCCGCCGCGCCGAGCAGGTGTCCGATCATCGACTTCGTGGAGCTGACCGCGACCCGGTAGGCGTGGTCGCCCAGACAGGCCTTGACCGCGTTCGACTCGATTACATCGCCGGCCGGCGTCGATGTTCCGTGGGCGTTGATGTAATCGATCTCGTTTGAGTTGACGCCCGCGTCTTCCATTGCAAGCTGCATGCAGCGTTGCGCCCCTTCGCCGTCGGGAGACGGCAAGGTGATGTGATGGGCATCGCTGCTCATGCCGAATCCGACGAGCTCCGCGTATATCTCCGCGCCTCGCGCTCTTGCGTGCTCACATTCCTCGAGAACCACGACGCCCGCACCGTCACCGAGCACGAATCCGTCTCGTTCACGATCCCAGGGCCGACTCGCCCGCTCGGGCTCGTCGTTTCTCGTGGACAGTGCCCTTGCCGACGAGAACCCTCCCAGCCCCATCGGTGAGGTCGCCATCTCCGCGCCGCCTGCGATCATGACATCGACGTCATTCCTTTCGATCATGCGGGCGGCATCGCCGATGTTGTGGGTGCCGGTGGAGCAGGCGGTAACGATTCCGTAGTTCGGTCCCTTTATTCCGTAGCGTATGGAGAGATTGCCCGCGATCATGTTGATGATGTTGGCGGGGACGAAAAAGGGGGAGATCTTGCGAGGGCCGCCATTCATGTAGCCGGTGTGGCCCTTCTCTATGCCCGACAACCCGCCAATCCCCGATCCGATGGCGATCCCGATTCGGGTATCGTTCTCCGGCGTGACTTCCAGGCCCGACCCCTCGATGGCCTGTATCGCCGCCGCGATTCCGAGATGGACGAAGTCGTCGGACTTTCGGGCATCCTTCGGCGTCATGTAGGGCGAGAGATCGAAGTCCCGGACCTCTCCTCCTATGCGGCTTGCGAAGGTGCTCGCGTCGAACCTGCGAATGGTGGAGATTCCGCTTCGGCCTTCGCAGATCGCCGACCACGTTCGTGCTACGTCGTGGCCGACCGGGGTCACCATTCCCAGACCGGTGACTACGATGCGGCGCATGACGTACCGTGAGGTTGCCGGATTGGAAAGCGCATCGCCGCCGGGCCAACGCGGCCTGGCCGGGAGCGCGCGGAAGTGCTGATTGGACCGGCTATTGAAGGTGGTTGTTTATGTAGTCGATAGCCTGTTCGACTGTCGTGATCTTCTCGGCTTCTTCATCCGGAATTTCGCAGTTGAACTCTTCTTCCAGAGCCATTACGAGCTCGACCGTGTCAAGAGAGTCGGCACCGAGGTCATCGACGAATGAAGACTCGAGATTCACCTCCTCTTCCTTCACGCCGAGTTGCTCGACGACAATCTGTGTGACGCGTTCTTCGACCGTGCTCATGACAGATGTTTCTCCCGAAAGAAGGCTCGGGCCCCGCCGGACCGGCAATTAGTGTATTGAATTGACACCAAGTTGCAAGAACCGGATCAGGGTGGGCAGAAGTCGGGAAAACATCATGTTTATCATGGGGTTGAGGGAGCAATCGCATCGGCTTCGCTCACTTTCAGCGCATGAGCAGGCCACCGTTCACATGCAGGGTCTGGCCGGTGATGTAGGCTGCGCGAGACGAGGCGAGAAAGGACACCGCGGCGGCCACTTCGTCCGTCCCTCCCATTCTGCCCAGCGGAATCTGCCGTAGCAGCTCCTCGCGGCGTTCGGCGGGCATCTCGCGCGTCATGTCGGTGTCGATGAACCCCGGAGCCACGGCGTTCACCGTGATGTTCCTGGCCGCGAGCTCCCGCGCCAGGGAGCGCGTGAATCCCTCCATCCCGGCCTTGGCCGCCGCGTAGTTGGACTGTCCCGCGTTTCCCAGCGCGGCGACTATCGAGCTCACGTTGATGATGCGCCCCGCGCGTGCCTTGAGCATCGAGCGAGCGCAGCCCCGGCACATGCGATAGAGCGAGGAGAGATTGGTCTCGAGCACCGAGGTCCATTCGTCGTCCTTCATGCGCACGAAGAGATTGTCACGCGTGATGCCGGCGTTGTTCACCAGGATCCCCGGCACCCGGTCCTGCGCCTGCAGGTCTCGATAGAACGCGTCGATGGATGACGCGCGGGAAATGTCGAGCACCAGGCCCATTCCCTCGAGCCCCTGCTCGCGCAATGCCTCCCCGATTGACGCGGCGCCCGCGGCCGTGGTCGCGGTCCCGACCGCGAAGGCCCCCTGGCGAGCCAGGTCCAGAAGTACCGCATGGCCGATTCCGCGGGAGGCGCCGCTCACTACCGCCACTTCTCCGGAGAAATCCATGGGCTCCTGCCCTCCCCTCACCTCGACTGTCACGGCCCGGCGCGGCGCGTGCCGCCCTGCACTTCCTGAAGCGCGCGATCGAAGTGCTCTGCGTCGTGCAGGCTCAAGGCTTCGAGGCTTCGATCGATCCGCCGCACGAGGCCCGTGAGAACGCGGCCCGGCCCCGCCTCCACCAGAGTCCGGATCCCGCGCCTCGCGAAGAGCGTGATCGTGTCCGTCCATCTCACCGGCAGGGTGAGCTGCCGGACGAGCGCCTTGCGGATCTCTTCCGGCTGCGATTGGGGATTCAGTCCGGCATTGTGAATGACGGGAACTCCCGGCGGACGAATCTCGATCTCCGCGAGGACCTCTTCGAAGCGTTCCGCGGCCGGAGCCATCAGGCGGCAGTGCACCGGGACGCTCATCGGCAGCGGCAGGACTCGTCTGGCGCCGCCCTCCCTGGCGAGCGCGATGACGCGGGCCACCGCTTCGGCGTGACCGGCGACCACGACCTGTCCGGGCGCGTTGTAGTTCACCGCCCATGCTCCGGACTCTCCGCCGGCGCCCGCCTCGGCGCACAGGCCCTCGACGGTGGCGTCCTCGAGACCCAGCACCGCGGCGATGGCGCCTTCACCCACGGGCACCGCGGACTGCATCAGGCACGCGCGCGCCGACACCGCGCGCAGCGCGCCGGCGAAGTCCATGCTTCCCGCGCACACCAGCGCGGAGTACTCGCCCAGGCTGTGGCCCGCGACGATATCCGGCGCCCTTCCTCCGGCCTCTTCCCACGCGCGCCAGGTCGCGACTCCGGCGGCCAGCATGGCGGGCTGTGTCTGCCGGGTTTCGTCGAGGCGCTCGCGGGGGCCTTCCTGTACCAGCTTCCACAGGTCGTAACCGAGATGATCGGATGCGGCGTCGAAGGTCCTGCGCACCTGCGGGCGCGTCCCGGCAAGCCCGTCCATCATGCGAAGTGACTGCGAGCCCTGCCCCGGAAACATGAACGCGAAGCCCACGGCGACCTGTCCCTTCCCGGCGGCTCAGTAGCGGATCAGGGCCGAGCCCCAGGTGAAGCCGCCGCCGAACGCCTCCAGCAACAGGTTGTCGCCCCGCTTTATCCGGCCGTCGCGCACCGCGACGTCGAATGCCAGAGGCACCGAGGCGGCGGACGTGTTTCCGTGCTCGTCGATGGTGACGACCACCCTTTCCATCGGCAGCCCGAGCTTGCGTGCGGTGGCTTCGATGATGCGGATGTTGGCCTGGTGCGGAATCAGCCAGTCGATGTCGGACTTCTGAAGCGCATTCGCCGCCAGCGTCTCGTCGACGATGCGGTGAAGGGTGCGCACGGCAACCTTGAAGACCTCGTTGCCGCGCATCTTGGTGTAGGCGTTGCCTTCGGCGATGACCCCGTTGCCTCTCGGCACTCCTCCTTCCACGTAGAGGAGGTCTTCGTAGTTCCCGTCCGCGTGCAGGTGGGTCGACAGGATTCCCGGCACGTCGTCGACGCCCAGCACGACCGCACCCGCGCCGTCCCCGAAGAGAATGCAGGTGCCACGGTCCGACCAGTCGAGCAGTCGGGAGTGGGTGTCCGCTCCGATGACCAGCGCATGGCGAGCCGAGCCGGTGCGCATGAAGCGGTCCGCCACTCCGAGCGCGTAGATGAAGCCGGTGCACACCGCCTGCACGTCGAAGGCCGGGTAGCCTCCGGCGCCGAGACGAGCCTGCAGTCGGCAGGCGGTCGCCGGGTAGATCCGGTCCGGGGTAGTCGTCCCGACGACGATGAGATCGATCTCGCGCGGGTCGAGGCCGGCCGCGTCGAGGGCCGCCCGGGCCGCCCGCTCCGCAAGGTCCACCGTCGATTCGCGCTCGTCGACCACGTGTCGCCGGCGAATTCCGGTCCGCTCGCGAATCCAGGAGTCGCTGGTGTCGACCAGGTGCTCGATGTCGGTATTGCTGAGAATCTTCTCGGGCACGTAGGACCCGGTCCCGAGGATCCTGCTGAAGGTCACATCGCCTCCCTGTCGACCAGCATGGATGCGAGTTGCGCGCTGATACGCTCCGGGATCTTCTGGCGGGCCTCGGCGCTCGCCTCCTTGATTGCCCTCGCATAGGCCTTTACGTCGGCGCTGCCGTGACTCTTCACCACCGTGCCCCTCAACCCGACGAAGCTCGCGCCGTTGTACTCCCGGGGATCGAAACGGGTCCGGCTCGCCCTGAGCACGGGACCTGCGATCCACGCCGCCGCCCTGGTGAACAGGTTGCGCTGGAACTCGCTTCTCAGAAAGTGGGTGATCATGTGGGCAACGCCTTCGCTCGACTTGAGAGCGACATTGCCGACGAACCCGTCGCACACGATGACGTTGGCGTTGCCGCGATACACATCGTCGCCTTCGACGAAGCCTATGTAGTGAATCTCGCTGTCGGCGAGCATGCGCGCGGCTTCCCTGACCCGTTCGTTGCCCTTGGTCTCCTCCTGCCCGATGTTGAGAAGGCCCACCCTCGGCCGCGGGATGTTGTCCACGGCGCTGGCCAGTACCGAGCCCATGACCGCAAACTCGAAGAGGTGGCGCGCACTGGACTCCACGTTGGCCCCCAGATCCAGCACATGAGTGTGACCGTCCATGGAGGGCAGTGCGGAGCAGATGGCGGGCCGGTCCACTCCGGGAAGCGTCTTGAGCAGGAAGCGTGCGATGGCCATCAGAGCGCCCGTGTTCCCGGCGCTCACGCACGCGTCCGCGCTACCTTCCTTGACGAGATCGACCGCGACCCGCATGGAGGAGTCCTTCTTCGCGCGCAACGCCTGCGAGGGCAGCTCGTCCATCTCCACCTGCTGCGAGGCGTGCCGGACTTGCAGGCGTTCCGAGGGAAGCGCCCTCCTCCGTCGCAGCTCGACTTCTATCGCGTCCCGGTCTCCCACCAGAATGAGATCGACGTCTGCGCTGTCGGACAGAACCGAGAGCGCGGCCGGCACGACGACCTCCGGTCCGTGGTCGCCGCCCATCGCATCCAATGCAACGGTAGCAGTCAATCGCTACTCGTCCTCCTTCTCCAGCACTCTGCGGCCGCGGTAGTAGCCGTCGGGACTGATGTGATGGCGAAGGTGCTTCTCGCCGGTGGTGGGCTCCTCGGAAAGCGCCGGCGCGCGCAGCGCCTGGTGGGCGCGGCGCATGTCCCGGCGCGAAGGTGACTTCTTTCGTTGGGATACAGCCATGATGAATCCTCAGTTGGCGACAGAATTGTCGAGATCCGCGAGGGCGGCGAAGGGGCTCGGGGGTGAAGGAGCAGTATCGCCCTTCGGCAGCGGCGGGCCGAGCGGTGGCGCGCATCGATCCCGGCGATGCACCGGGTGCATCGGCAGCGAGAGCAGGAGCTCGTCTTCGATCATTTCGTGCAGCGGGAGCGAGTCGTCCTGAACGTGCACCACTTCCCGGGCCTGACCCCGCCATTCGGATTTCCGTTGGGAAGGGACGACGAGGACATCGACCTCCACTCGCAGGACCAGGTCCAGTGGCTCGAGGCAGCGCTGGCAGGTCAAGCGCACCGGAGACTCCAGTCGCCCCCTGATGGAGGCGAGACCCGAATCGTCCCGCCCGAATTCCAGCTCCACCCGTACCGGCCCCTCGACTCGGTCGACGGCACTTGCGAGGCGGCGCAAGTCCTTCACCGGGAGCGCGCCGCACAGACGCTCTCCCCGGGCGGCGAGCGCGCCGGGATGGCAGGTTTGGGGAAGCATAAGCCCTTGATCGTACTGAGGGCGAGAATACCCTGTCAAAGTCGCGTCATCGCCGCGTGAGGGTGGAGCCGGCTACACTTCGCGCCCCGCCCGAACAAGGACCTCTCCGGAGTGGATCTCGTTCTCGCGTCATCTTCAGTCTACCGACGGGCGCTTCTCTCCCGCCTCGGCCTTCGCTTCGACACCATCTCTCCCGACATTGACGAGGCGCCCCTGTCCGGTGAGACGCCGCGGGAGATGGCGGAACGCCTCTCCCGTCTCAAGGCCGAGGCCGTGGCCCCCTTGCGTCCGCACGCGCTCATAGTGGGATCGGATCAGGTGGCGGTGCTCGGTGGCCGGATTCTGCGAAAGCCGGGGGGACACGGGGCCAATGTCCGGCAGCTCATGCTTGCGGCGGGCAGGACGCTGCACTTTCTTACCGGCGTCGCGGTGCTGAACGCCGCGAGCGGAGCACTGCAGTGCGAGGTGGTGGAGTTCCGGGTCCGTCTTCGCTCCTTTGGTGAGGCGCAGGCGGAAGCCTACGCGCGCATCGAGAAAGCCTACGACTGCGCGGGCGGATTTCGGGCGGAGGGGCTCGGAGTCGCCCTGATCGAGCACATGGAGGGCGCGGATCCCACTTCCCTCGTCGGATTGCCCCTCATCACGCTCGTATCCATGCTGCAGCGGGAGGGCGTGGACCCCCTCTCGGGTTGCCGACCGAGCCGTCGTTGAGTCCGCCCCCGCGTGGCTCGGGGGCGTGGCGATGCAAACGCCTTCGTGCCCGGTGATTGCCGGCCGGTGAATGATGCCGTCAGGCTCGGAACCCGGAACTGGCGGCGGAAGGAGTGCGTTCCTCCCCTGTCTCCTACTGGAGAAGCCCGGTCCCAAGGCCGAGCTCGGCACCCAGGGTCCGGGCGATGCTTGCGCCCAGGTGCTCCACGAGGACATCCAGGTGCGAGGGACGCACCGTGAAGTCGACGATGTCCTCCGCGCCGATGACCTCTCGCGCAACGTGGCCGCTGCTTCCGAAAGCATCCACCAGCCCGAGCTCGACGGCCCGGGAACCCGACCACACGAGGCCGCTGAAGATCCTGTCGTCTTCCGCCAGGCGATCGCCGCGTCCTCGCTTCACGACCTCGATGAAGTGGCGGTGGACTTCCTCGAGCAGTGCGCGCAGGTGCGCCACTTCCTCGCTCCGGACGGGAGAGAAGGGATCCAGCAACGCCTTGTGCTCGCCCGCGGCGAGGAGGCGTCTCTCGATGCCCAGCTTCTCCAGGGCCTCGACGAAGCCGAACCCGTTCATCAGCACTCCGATGGAGCCCACGATGCTGGATCGGCTCGCGAAGATCCGATCCGTGGCCGCGGCGATGTAGTAGCCGCCGGAGGCCGCGACATCGCCGATCACCGCGTAGATGGGCGTATCGGGATGGAGGGAACGCAGGCGAGCGATCTCGTCGCTGACGTATCCGGCCTGAACCGGACTGCCGCCCGGGCTGTTGATGCGCAGGATGACGCCGGCCGTCCCGGAGTCCTCGAAGGCCGCGCGCAGGGCCGCGACGATGTGGTCCGCGCTTTCCCCTCCGGATTCGCTGATTGTCCCTCTCACGTCGACGAGCGCGCTGTGCGGTCCGCCGGAGTCGGAACCGGGCCACTCCGGCCACAACCAGACGAGGGCCACGAGCGCGCACAGGGACAGCAGCGTGAACCGGAAGGCCCACTTCCATCTCCGGGCTCGGCGTTGCTCGGCGAGCGATTCCAGCGCGAGGCGCTCAATCAGTTGCCGTTCCCACTTCGGCGCCTCCGCGCTCGGAGGAGGACTCTCCCTGGGAAATGCGCTACCGACTGGGGGATCGGGGTCAGACACGGTGTCGGTCGTCCTTCATCGCTCTCAGGCCGAGCGCATCCAGCACCTTGCGCAGCTCGCCCGGCAGGGGAGCCTCGAAGGACAGGCGCCGTCCTGATGTCGGTTCCCGAATGCGAAGCGAATGCGCGTGCAGGAACATGCGGCGCAGTCCACACCTTTCCAGGCGCCGATTGTATTCCCGGTCGCCGTATCTCGGATCCCCGCCGACCGGGTGGCCGGCATCGGCGGCATGAACCCGGATCTGGTGAGTGCGGCCGGTTCGCGGCCGGGCTTCGAGGAAGGACGAGCGGGAGTTCCACGCGAGAGGAACGAAGTCCGTCTTCGAGGGCTGGCCCTGCGGGGAGACGCGCACGAATCGCTCACCGGATCGCAGAGCTCCCTTCGCAAGGGGGCTGTCGATCCGCCGTGCGCGGTCGAGGCGGCCCTTGACCAGGACCAGGTAGCGCTTTTCCACGCGACCCTCGCGAAAGGCGCGATGGAGGTCGAGAAGCGAGCGACGGCGCTTCGCCACGATAAGGAGTCCCGAAGTGTCACGGTCGAGGCGATGCGCCAGGTCCAGGAATCGAAACGCAGGTCGAAGGCAACGCAATCCCTCGATAACCCCCAGCTTCAGGCCGCTGCCGCCGTGGACCGCGAGCCCGGCCGGCTTGTTCAGTACCAGCAGATCGGCGTCCTCGTGCACGATGGATGACTCGAGCTGTTCGAGCAGGCCCGGGGCCGGACGCGGGCGCGTGTCGCCGACACCCCTTCGCAGCGGAGGAATTCGGATCTGATCTCCGGCCTGCAACCGGTAGTGCTGTCGGATTCTTCCCCGATTGACCCTGACTTCGCCCCGGCGAAGAATCCGATAGATGCGGGATTGGGGAACGCCCTTCAGCGCGCCCAGGAGAAAGTTGTCGATGCGCTGGCCCGCATGGTCGGGCTCGATTCGGATCAGGTGAGGGGAGTCGGGTTGAGCGATGGTCCGGTCGGCAGCCACGACGGGAATGATAGCATCGGCGCCTGTCCACGCCGGTGCGGGCGGCTTCGTCGACCGCCAGTTGTCGGACTCGAGACGTCCTCGAGCAAAGGGAATCAGCGGCTCAGGTCCCGGCGGGGTCCGCCGGCGTCCGCCGGGCGGACGATCGAGACCCGGAACGGGCTCCACCCGCGGGCGCATTGCCGGCCTGGCGCGATGTCGTTAGAATCGCGCGGTCCGGTCGCGCCTTCGACTCAGGCGCTGCGGCCCTGGGGAGGGACGCTCGACACCGGAATGAATTCAATCGCAACAAGGCGTTGAACGCGGAGCGCAGCCCGAGGAAGAGTGCACGGGACTGCCTCTCGGAGCTTCGAGCTGAGCAAGTGAGTTTCCGCGATGCCCATGCGAGGCAGGCTTCAACACTATTCGTCGGGAGAAGACACATAGCCCACGGAAGGGGCGCTTCAGCCTCGACGACCGATGCGCAGGATAACGAGACCGCTTCCGAGCCATTCGGGAGTCTGAGTCTCCAGGCGGTACCGATGAATGTCAGCCGGACCGGGGCGGCACCCACATCGCACGCATTGATGTGCCGGGCCTTCGTCCCCGGCCCGCGGCGCTCCGCTTCCGTCGGCCGAAGGCCGCCGGGTCCTCGTTCCTGCCCGGAATTCGCCTGTCTTCGGGGGGCGCCTTGCATGCACCCGAATACTCGGACTCGCCCTGGATGCGAGGCCGGCGAACATAGAGGAAGTCATGAAACGGATGTTGATCAATGCCACCCAGCCGGAAGAGTTGCGGGTGGCGATGGTGGAAGGCCAATACCTGCTTGATCTGGATATCGAGGTCGCGTCGCACACTCAGAAGAAGGCGAGCATCTACAAGGGCAAGGTCACCCGGGTGGAACCGAGCCTGGAGGCGGCCTTCGTCGACTACGGCGCCGAACGCCAGGGATTCCTGCCCCTGAAGGAGGTGGCGCGGGAGCACGACCGGTCGGAAGACGCTGCTTCCGCCGCCGGACGGCGAAGCGTGCAGAGCGCGCTCGAGGTGGGCCAGGAGTTCCTGGTTCAGGTGGACAAGGAAGAGCGTGGCAGCAAGGGAGCGGCCCTGACCACTTTCCCGAGCCTCGCCGGCCGCTATCTCGTGCTCATGCCGAACAACCCTCGGGCCGGGGGAATCTCCCGGCGGGTCGAAGGCAATGATCGGGGCGAGCTGCGCGAGATCCTGAGCTCGCTGGCGGTTCCCGAGGGCATGGGGCTCATCGTGCGCACGGCGGGAGTCGGCCGCTCCGCGGAAGAGCTTCAATGGGATCTCGACTACCTGCTCAAGGTCTGGAGCGCGATTGAAACCGCGTCGGAGGAGCGCGCCGCTCCCTTCCTGGTGTATCAGGAGAGCAACGTCATCATCCGCGCCATCCGGGACTACTACAGCCAGGACATCGGCGAGGTCCTGATTGACGTTCCCGAGGTTCACGCCGAAGCGCACGCCTTCATGGCTCAGGTCATGCCGCAGCACGCTTCTCGCGTGAAGCTCTACGAAGGCAAGGTCCCGCTGTTCTCGAGGTTCCAGATCGAGAGTCAGATCGAGGCGGCGTTCAACCACAGCGTGCGCCTGCCTTCGGGCGGGGCGATCGTCATCGATCACACCGAGGCGCTGGTTTCCATCGACATCAACTCCGCCCGCGCAACCAAGGGAGCGGACATCGAAGAGACCGCGCTCAATACCAACCTGGAGGCAGCCGACGAGGTAGCCCGGCAATTGCGCCTGCGGGACATCGGCGGACTGATCGTGATCGACTTCATCGACATGGGTCCGCCAAGGAACCAGAGGGAGGTGGAGAATCGCTTGCGAGAGGCGCTGAAGCGGGATCGGGCGCGCGTTCAGACCGGACGGATATCTCGTTTCGGGCTCCTGGAAATGTCTCGTCAACGCCTGCGTCCTTCGCTGGGGGAATCGAGCCTGGGGGTCTGTCCCACCTGCAACGGTCAGGGCCAGATCCGGAGCCCGGAGTCTCTCGCGCTCTCCGTGCTGCGCCTCGTGGAAGAAGAGGCGATGAAAGGAAACACCGGCCGGATCCTGGCGCGTCTGCCGATGGATGTCGGTACCTACCTGCTGAACGAAAAGCGGGCGGTGCTTCGGGAGATCGAGCTGCGCTACGACGTGGGCGTCATCATGCTTCCCTCGCCCGACCGCACCGTCTCGAGCTACAGCGTGGAGAGGATCCGCAGCAACGATCGCGACCACGAAGCGCACTACCGGACGAGCTTCGAGCTGGAGAAAGAGCAAGACGCTCTGCCCGATTTCGTGGTCGCGGCGGATACGCGTTCGAGCGCCGAACCCGTGGTGAGAGCGCCGATGCCCGCCGCTCCGCCTCCGCCCCCGTCTCGGGCCGACGACTCCGGGCGGGCATCGACGCCCTCGAGCGGCGGGTTCCTCGCGCGCGCGCTGGCGTGGCTGGGAATCGGAAACCGCGAAGCCGCTCCGCCCCGGAAGTCCCGGGAAGGCTCGAGCCGGCGTGCACGGCGTGGACCACGCCGTCCGCGGGGCGAAGGTCGGCAGGGCACGTCCCGGCGCAACGCCGCCTGGGCCAATCGGCGCGACGAAGCGCCGCCCCGCTCGGGGCGGACGGGCCAGGGGGGCGGATCGGGTGCAGGCGAGTCTTCCGGAAGGGCTCGCGCCCGGCAGAGCGGCGCCGCTCAGTCCCCTGCTCCCCCGTCATCGTCTTCCGCCCGTCCGGCTTCCGCGGATCGCGCGTCTTCGTCGGGCCGATCCCGGCGCGGACGTCGCGGCGGCCGGGGCCGCCAGCGGGACGACGCGGGCAAGGCGTCCACGTCGTCGACCGGCGCCCCTGCCGCTGAGCGGACACGGGACGCTTCCAACCGGGGAGACGGCGCCGCTTCTCCGCCCCCACCCGACGCTCCCGCGGCGAAGCCCTCACCTGACGCTCCTACGGGGAAGGCCTCATCCGACGCTCCCACGGCGAAGCCTTCGCCACAGAGCGCAGCGCCGGAAGCGGCGCCTGCCGGGGATTCCGGCGCCGCGCGGCCCCCGCCGCCGGCCGATTCCCGGAGCGAAAGCGGGGCGGCCTGAGGCGCGGTGCCCGGCAAGCGCCGGGGAAATCCGGGATCAGCGTCTCGATTGCGTCCGGAACAGCATGCGAGTGCCGAGCGGGCGCGGCCCGAGCAGGCCTTCGAGCAGGTATCGCATGAGCCTCTTCGCCTCCGACAGCTCTTCCGGGGACTCGAGGCGCTCTTCGGCGAGGGCCAGCAGGGTGGCGCCCGAGACGTCGACACCGGCTGCCTCGACCTCCCCTCCCTCGACCGGACCGAACTCTGGCAAGTACCGGTAGGAGCGGTCCGCGCGCAACGGGCGGTCGCTTCCGCCCTCCCGATCGAGCAGGAGCCCGTAGCCGATTGCGCTCAGGAGTCGCTTCTCGAAGACGCGAAGCACGGGCTCCATCCCTTCGCCACCGTGAAGACCGAGAATCGCCCGCCGGTAGTCCTCCAGCAGCTCCGGATGCGGATCGTGACGATGCGTCAGGCGCATGAGGAGCTCGTTCAGATAGAGGCCGCCCGCCAGCGCCTTCCCCGTCAGGGGCAGCACGGGTCCGTCCGGCTCCGCCCCACTCAGGGTGCCGAGCTCCGCGCGGTCCAGCCAGGACACCAGCAGCGGCACGAAGGGTTGCAGCAGGCCCCGAAGCGGAGATGCCGGCCGCCGGGCGCCTCGGGCCACCAGTCCGAGACGGCCCGAATGGGCGCTGAACACCTCCACGATGAGGCTGGACTCGCGCCACGGACGTTGATGCAGAACGAAACAGGGATTCAGGTCGACACGGTGCGCAGAAGACACTGACGGCAGGTCCCGTAGCTCAGTCGGCGTAGCCCATTCTCATCAGGGCCTGCTCGTCATCCGACCAGCCCGTCTTCACCTTCACCCACAGGTCCAGGTGGACCCGGCGGCCGAGCATCGACTGGATTTCCCGGCGCGCGCGGGTGCCGGCGCTCTTCAGAGTGCCGCCTTCCCGGCCCACCACGATGGGCTTGTGGCTGCGCCGCTCGACCCACACCACAGCCGCCACCCGAACCGGATCCACCGCGTCGGAAAAGCGTTCGATCTCGACGCTCAGGCGATACGGGAGCTCCTGGTTCAAACGCTCCGTGAGCTGTTCCCGAATCAACTCGGCGCTCATGAACAGCTCGTTGCGATCGCTCCACTGATCGTCGGGAAAGAGCGCTGCCCCCACGGGAAGCAGGTCGACGATGCGAGTCTCGAGCAGGTCGGTGTTGATGCGCCGGCGTGCGGAGAGCGGGATGACTTCGTCGCAGCCGGTACGCCGGGAGACTTCGGCGATGAAGGGCAGCAGGAGCGACTTGTCCCTCACACGGTCCACCTTGCTGATGGCGATGATCACCGGACTCCGCGTGTCGTGGATTCGGCGCAGCACCCGCTCGTCGTCTTCCCGCCACCGCGTCGCTTCGACGACGAACACGACCACGTCGCCTCCGTCCAGTGCGCTCACCGCGGCACGGTTCATGTAGCGGTTCAACGCGGTGCCGGCGGCGCGGTGAATTCCGGGCGTGTCGACGTAGACGACCTGATGGGTCGGAGTGGTCTTGATCCCGAGAATTCGATGGCGGGTCGTCTGCGGCCGACGGGAGGTGATGGAGAGTTTTCGGCCGAGGAGGCAGTTCACCAGGGTCGACTTCCCGACGTTGGGGCGGCCGAGCACCGCGGCGAACCCGCTCTTGAAGGCCACGTCCTCGCCCGATGACGCGGCGGGGGCATCGTTGCGTTCGCCGGACGCGCTCACGTTTCCTGCCGGCCCTGCAGGAGCTCGAGGGATTGACGTGCCGCCGACTGCTCGGCTTCGCGCCGGCTGGTTCCGGTGCCGGTAGCAGGACGCGCGAGACCCGCCACTTCGCAGACCACGGTGAAGCGCTGTTCGTGTGCGGCGCCACTCACTTCGCTCACCGCATACGCGGGGAGGGGGAGGCCCCGGGCCTGGAGGAACTCCTGCAGCTCGGTCTTCGGATCTTTCGCGGTCCTCGTTTGCAGAGCGGCTTCCATGCGCTCCGCGAGAAGCGCCACCAACCACGAGCGGCACGCGTCCAGTCCCGCGTCGAGATAGTAGGCGCCGACCAGCGCCTCGAAGGCATCGGAGAGAATCGACTCCCGCTCCCTGCCTCCGCTCTTGCGCTCTCCTCCGCCCAGCCTCAACGCCGGTCCCAGCTCGAGCGCGCGCGCGAGTCCGGCCAGCGTGGAGCGACGTACGAGTTCCGCCCGCACTCGAGTCAGCACTCCCTCCGTCGCCTGCGGAATCCGGACATAGAGCGCTTCCGCCACCACGAAGTTGAGGACGGCATCGCCGAGAAACTCGAGACGTTCGTTGTTGTCGCGTCCCGCGCTGCGATGGGTGAGCGAACGCTCCAGCAGATCCTCGTTCCCGAAACGGATGTCCAGACTTTCCGTGAAGCGCCGGCGGCTATCCTCGTCGGGTTCGATGGGAGGGTTGGCCGGCAAGGGGTTCCTCTCGCGTTACCGAGGCGTTCCAGGGAAGTGCGTCAGTCCGATTCGCTCTCGTCCGCGCACGCGATGGCCGTGCCGATTCTCGACCACGACACCCCGTGCTCGAATCCGGCATTCAGCCAGATGGCGAACGCCTTTCCGATGAGGTGCGTGTCCGGCACCGTTCCCCAGTAACGGCTGTCCCTGCTGTTGTCCCGATTGTCGCCGAGCACGAAGTAGTGATCGGGCGGAACCACGATTTCGCCCTCCCGGGAAGGATAGCCGCGCTGCACGAGAATGTCGTGCGGGCAGCCGTCGATCCGCTCGGTGCGGTGGCTTGCGCCCGTCATGCTTCGTCCCGGCCCGGTTCCCGCGTAGGGGCCGATGACGACCTGCTCCGCCGCTTCGTCGTTGACGTACAGGACCTTGTCGTAGTAGCCGACCCTGTCCCCCGGCAGGCCCACCACTCGCTTGATGAAGGGCGTGGTCGGATCTTCCGGATAGCGAAAGACCACCACGTCGCCGCGCTGCGGGGAAGCGATCTCGATGAGCTTGTAGTCCGCTACCGGCAGCCGGATGCCGTAGGTGAACTTGTTGACGAGAATGAAGTCGCCGATGAGCAGAGTCGGCATCATGGATCCGGACGGGATTCTGAAGGGTTCGATGAGGAAGGAGCGCAGCAGGAGCACGATCAGGAAGACCGGGAAGAAGGAGCGCGCATACTCGACGATGCGCGACGGAGCGGGGGCTTGCGCGACGACTTCTCCGCCCGGCGTCTCGGCGCCGTCCGCCACCGCACGTCTGCGCCGGGCGAGCACGAGCGCGTCGAAGATCCAGATGAGCCCGGTCACGAGCACCGCCAGGACCATGATGGTTGCAAAGTCGAATTTCACGGGCAGGTGCGCTCTCTGGCCGGACAAAAGGCGGTCAATGGTAGTGATCTGACGCTTGCGAGACCACGGCCGGACTCGCGCCGCCCCGATGGCGAAGCGCTCCCGCCCCCCGCTCCCCCGGTTCCGCCGCATCCCCCGTGCAGGGACCGGGGACGGAGACGCCCGGCCGGCCGCCGGAGCTTGCGATTACCCGGCTGCCGGGCCGGTGCCTTCAACCGCTTTCCAGCGCGAATTCAATCATGTCGCCCCGGCGCTGGGCGAGAAGGGAGATGCCCTGGCCGCCCGACAGCGGCTCGGACAGGTCCCGGAGCGTCTCGGCACTCTTCACGTCCATCCCTTCCACCGCCAGGATGATGTCTCCGGGACGGATTCCGGCGCGATGGGCGGGCCCTTCCTCCACCGCGGTGACGAGCACTCCCAGATCGGACAGCCCCCAGCGGCGGCGTTGCTCCGCGGTGGGTGACGCTACGCGGAGCCCCAACGCGTCGATCGCGACGGAGGGCGGGGGCTGACCCACCGCGAGCCGGATCTCATCGTCTCCGGGCAGTTCCGCGGTCAACACGAACAGGGTCTCGGCCTTGCCTTCCCGCAGGATCTTCACCGGCACCCGCGTGCCTACCCGGGTTCGGCCCACGATGGGCGGCAGATCCGAAGACCGGTTGACGAGGTTGCCGTCGAACTCCAGCACGATGTCCTTCTCCCTGAACCCGGCCGCCGCGGCCGGGCCATCGGGCAGAACCTTGGCAATCCAGGCGCCCCGGGGACGATCCATCTCCAGGGACTGCGCGATTTCGGGAGCGACGTCGTCGATGAGCACGCCCAGCCACCCGCGCGACACCCGTCTCCGTTCCCGCAACTGATCGGCGACGTTCATGGCCACCTCGATCGGAATCGCGAACGAGAGGCCCATGAACCCGCCGGTGCCGCTGAAAATCTGGGAGTTGATTCCGACGACTTCGCCGGCGAGGTTGAACAGCGGCCCGCCGGAGTTGCCGGGGTTGATCGCCACGTCCGTCTGGATGAAAGGCACGTAGCTCTCCCGGGGAAGGCTCCTTCCCTTCGCGCTCACGATCCCGGCGGTTACCGAGTGCTCGAAACCGAAGGGAGATCCGATTGCCAGCACCCACTCTCCGACCTCGAGGTCGCTTCCCGCGCCCAGGCGGACCGAAGGCAGGTCGGTCGCCTCGATCTTCAGAAGTCCGATATCGCTTCTTTCGTCCACGCCGACCACTTCGGCGGTGAACTCGCGCCAGTCGTTCAGCCGGACGGTGACCACGTCCGCATCCCGTATCACGTGATGGTTGCAGATGATGTAGCCGTCGGAACTGATGATGAAGCCCGAACCGAGGGCTTGCGCCTGGAGTCGTTCGTCCTCGGGGTTTCCGAAGTACCTCCGGAAGAACTCGCGGTAGGGGCTGTCCTCCGGCAGGTCCGGCAAGGGAAGCGCCCCGCGCGCCCGAGGTGACCCGGCGGCGCTGATGTTCACCACCGCGGGGCCGTGCTCGGCCACCAGGGCGGTGAAGTCCGGCAGATCGTGGGCGGCGCTGCCCCCGGAGCCCGATGCAAGCGCCAGGAACGCGGAGAACACGACGGCGCGGCCAATGTTCCGGCGTCGGGCGGCGCCGCGCACCGACGCGGGCGCAGCGCGGGGACGCGGCGGCCGGCGGCCGGAGTGCGCCTGGCGGCCAGGCTCCCCGGAACGGCGCTTCGGCGACGGGGGTCGAGCCCCGGGCCTGCGAGGAGAAGGCGGTCTCGCCGCGTTCATGGGGCCTCCTGATTCCGGCGCGGAGGTCGAATCCGACCACGCGCCGGGTATTCGGGCATGCCTGCCATCGGGAAATTATATGCCAGACTCGGGTCCCGCCGTCCGTCACAAGGCGAGACGGAGAAGCGGAGCATTCCCGGGTCAGGCGCCGGCAAAGGAGAAGCTGATCACCTCTTCGACCCTCGTGTGGCCGGTCGCGATCATCACGATGCGATCCAGACCGAGGGCAACCCCGGAGCACTCGGGCATCCCGGCGCGGAGGGCCGCTACGAGCCGATGGTCGATCGGGGTATCGGGAAGCCCCATCCTTCGCCGCTCCCGGCGCTCCCGCTCCAGTCGTTCCCGCTGTTCCCTCGCGTCGGTCAGCTCCCGGTAGCCGTTGCCCACCTCGATGCCGTCGACGAACACTTCGAAACGCTCCGCGATGCTCGGATCGCCGGGCTTGAGGCGCGCAAGCGAGCTTTGCGAAGCGGGAAAGTCGAATATCGTCACCACGCCGGATCCGATTCCGCCTTGCACCGAGGCATCGAGGAGAAAGTCGAGACAGGCGTCGCGTTCCGCGTTCGAAGCTTCGAGCCATCCCCGATCGCGGCAAATTCTGCGCAATTCGCCGAGATCCGCCTGCATCGGATCGAGACCGGCGAAGCGCCGGAATGCTTCACGGTACGAGATGCGGCGAGAGTCGCCCCGGCCCAGCAGCAGGCGCAGCACTTCCTCCACCTCCGCGATGAGGGACTCACAGGTGAATCCGGGTCGATACCATTCCAGTATCGTGAACTCCGGGTTGTGCAGCCTCCCCTCTTCGCCCGCCCGAAAGGCCTTGGTGATCTGGAAGATGGGGCCGCTCCCGGCGCAGAGCAATCGCTTCATTGCGAACTCCGGGGAGGTCTGCAGCCATCCTTCGACCCGCTCTTCTCCGGGGGAATGCACTTCGTAGCTCGCCAGGGCCGTTTCGGGCGTGGTTGCCCGGGACAGCACCGGCGTCTCGACCTCGAGCACTTGCCGCGCTCGAAAGAAGGCGCGCACCTGCTCCACGAGCAACGCGCGCCGGCGGAGCGCTTCCACCGCCGCGCTCGGCCGCCAGTCTACGCCGCTTTCAGGCTCCGACACTCAACGCCCTCTCCGTCGCGAAGCGCCGCGTGGCTGAAGCATGGCCTGAGCGCCGCCGGGCCTGTCGCCGCGCGCCGCCGCGCGTTCGCAAATCGCGGACTGCGCCTCCGCTTCAATCCTTCGCCCGGGCGACATACTCGCCGGTGCGGGTGTCGATACGTATGCGCTCGCCCTGGTTCACGAAGAGCGGCACTTTCACCATGGCGCCCGTCTCCACCCGGGCGGGCTTGGTTGCCCCGCTTGCGGTGTCGCCCTTGAGGCCCGGATCGGCTTCGGTGATTTCGAGGACGACGAAATTGGGCGGAGCCACCGTCAGGGGCACGCCGTTCCACAGGGTGAGCGTGCACACGTCCTGCTCCTTGAGCCAGTTCGCGGAGTCGCCCACCACCTCGCGCGGGGCCGCGTACTGCTCGAAGGACCCTTCGTCCATGAAGTGCCAGTTCTCGCCGTCGGAGTACAGGTACTGGAGGCTGACCTCGACGACATCGGCCGCTTCGACGCTCTCGCCGGACTTGAAGGTCCTCTCGATGACCCGGCCCGATCGGAGATTGCGGACCTTCACGCGATTGAACGCCTGTCCCTTGCCGGGCTTCACGAACTCGTTCTCGATGATCGCGAAAGGGTCTCCGTCCAGGAGGATCTTCAACCCTCCCCTGAACTCGTTGGTGCCATAGCTCGCCATGATGTGCCTCTTCGGGGTGCCCCGGGCTCCGGGCCCGGCGGCGCGTTTCGTTCAATCTTCGGAAACTTCCAGGCGGTCGACGCGTCGCAGTCCTCGGGGCAGCAGCGCGCCCCGCTTGCCACGGCCCGTCGAGTACGCGTCGATCTCGCGTCGCTTGAGGGTCAGGTATCGCTTTCCCGCGTGAATCGTCAGGAACCTGCCGCGCGGCAGGCACGCCACGTCCACCACCCGCTCCTCCCCCGTCTTCAGCCGGGCGGAAGGTACGTGGATGATCTTCATTCCCTTGCCCCGCGCCAGACGGGGAAGCTCCGCAATCGGGTGCAGGAGCAGGTGCCCGCTCGACGAGACCGCGGCCACGAGATCGCTTTCCGGATCGCTCACCGCCCGCGGAGTCAGAATGGTGGACCCTTGAGGCCGCGAAAGCACCGCCTTCCCCGCCTTGGTGCGGGTCACGAGATCCTCGAAGCGCGCGACGAATCCGTAGCCGGCGCTGGTGGCGAGGAGGAAGTGATCGTCGGGCTCGCCGATCATCACGCCTTCGAAGGTGGCCCCGTCCGGGGGCTGGATGCGCCCGGAGAGCGGCTCGCCCAGTCCACGAGCCGACGGCAGGACGTGAGCGGGCAAGGTGTAGGCCCTGCCCGTGGAGTCGAGGAACACGGCGGACTGGTTGCTGCGCCCGCGGCCGAAGGCCCTGAAGCCATCCCCCGACTTGTAGGGCAGCGAAGCGGGATCGATGTCGTGACCCTTGGCGGCACGGACCCATCCCCGCTTCGAGAGGATAACGGTGAGCGCTTCCGCCGGCACCAGGGCCGTCTCGTGCAGCGCTTCGGCGGGCGGGCGTTCCCTGATCGGCGAGCACCGATCGTCACCGTAGCGCTTTGCGTCATCGTCTATCTCGGTCCGGATCAGGCGAGAAAGGCGTCGCGGGTCCTCGAGCGTGCCGGCAAGCTCCTCGCGCTCTTCCTGCAGCGAGTGCTGTTCGGCGCGGATCTTCATTTCTTCGAGGCGGGCGAGATGGCGCAGCCTCAGCTCGAGGATGTCCTCCGCCTGCACGTCGCTGAGGTTGAAGCGCGACATCAGGACCGGCTTTGGTTCGTCCTCCCGTCGGATGATGGCGATGACCTCGTCGATGTCGAGATAGGCGATCAGCCGTCCGTCCAGCAGGTGGAGACGCGCTTCGATGCGTTCGAGTCGGTGGGTGATGCGACGGCGGACCGTGTCGGTGCGAAACTCGAGCCACTCCGCCAGCAGCGACCTGAGGTTCTTGAGCTGGGGGCGGCCGTTCAGTCCGATGACGTTCATGTTCGCCCGGTAGCTGCGCTCCAGGTCGGTCGTGGCGAAGAGGTGCGACATGAGGCGTTCGGTGTCGACTCGATTCGAACGGGGCAGGATTACCAGGCGCACCGGATTTTCGTGGTCGGATTCGTCCCGCAGATCTTCCACCCAGGGGAGTTTCTTCGCGAGCATCTGCGCCGCAATCTGTTCGAGCACCCGGCTCCCCGAGACCTGGAACGGCAGGGCAGTGATGATCACCGCGGCGTCTTCCACCTCGTACCGGGCCCGCATGCGCACGCTGCCCGTTCCGCTTGCATAGAGGGCGAGCAGCTCGTCCTTGGGGGTGATGATCTCCGCTCCTCCGGGATAGTCGGGGCCGGGAACGTGCTCGCAGAGGTCCTCGAGCGTGCAGTCGGGCTCGTCCAGGAGGCGGATGCACGCGTCTGCCACCTCGCGGGCATTGTGGGGAGGAAGGTCGGTGGCCATGCCCACCGCGATTCCGGAGGCGCCGTTCAGCAGCGCGTGAGGCAGGCGCGACGGCAGGACTCGGGGCTCGTCCATGGTGCCGTCGAAATTGGCGAGCCACTCCACCGTGCCCTGCCCCAGTTCGGAGAGCAGGGTATCGGTGAATCGAGAGAGCCTCGCTTCGGTGTAGCGCATGGCCGCGAAGGACTTCGGATCGTCGACGGAGCCCCAGTTCCCCTGGCCGTCGATGAGCGGGTAGCGGAAGGAGAAGGGCTGCGCCATCAGGACCATCGCTTCGTAGCAGGGATGGTCACCATGAGGGTGAAACTTGCCCAGCACGTCGCCCACCGTGCGCGCGGACTTCTTGTACTTGGCGCCCGCCCCGAGGCCGAGCTCGGCCATCGCGTAGACGATGCGCCGCTGCACCGGCTTGAGACCGTCCCCGATATGCGGCAAGGCCCGATCCAGAATGACGTACATCGAGTAGTCGAGGTACGCCTTCTCGGTGAAATCGCGCAGCGACGAGCGTTCCACTTCTTCCCGGCTGATCTCCGCCGTCGTCATGGGGCCGTCTGCCTCGGGGGAGGATGCCGGTTGCGGTGTCTCGCGCGGATGTCGCACACGGCAGCGGCGGCGGCATCGAGGCGTGCCCGGAGACCTTCGAAGGAGTCGAGACCGGCGGCCCGGGCGAAGCGTGCGCGCAGACCCACGGGAAGAGCGTCCATTTCCACGTCCTCGCTCACGAGGCCCCGGAGGGCGCGGATGCGCACCGAGAGCTGCCAGGTGTCCTCGAGTAGCCCGGCGTCTTCGGATGCGAGCAGACCCTCTTCCGAGAGGAGGCGAATCGCGTTGCCGACGTCGGGGTTCGAAAGGGCGGGATTGCGTGGCGCGGCCAGGATCTGGAGGCCCTGGACGAACTCCTCGAGGTCGGAGAGCCCACCCCGGGGCCGCAGAGCCTCCCAGTAGTCCTCGGAGCGCGCTTCGGCGCCCGCGTCTTCGCCCGGAGGCGGGGCTTCGCACGGGGTGGCGAGCGCGCCCCGGATCGCTTCCCGGGCCCGCGCCGCGATGCGCTCCCCGCCGGCCGCGACGCGGGTTCGAAGCAGGGCCATTCGCTCCTCGTGCGACGCGTTCTCGACGCAGTGGCGCTCGAACTCGGCGATGCTGCACACCCATCGCAGCGCGCCTCCGCCGGCCGGAGGGAAGAGACCGGAGGCGGCGCCTTCCTCGCTTCCCTCCACCGGGGCTCCGGGTCCGCCGAGGCAGCGCAGCAGGCCTTCATGGTACGCCCGGGCCGCCAACGGAGCGGCCCCGTCGGAGACCTGATCGTCATCCGCGTCGTGGACCAGGACCAGGTCCCGGTCGGACACGATGGAGGAATGCCGGGCCCCGGGGCGTTCGACGCTGAGCAGCGCGCACTCGGCTCCTTCCAGGCGCCCGTGACTCTCGCCGAACGTGGCGGCGGTATGCGCGAGGAGGGCCCGGAGTGTGCAGTCGGCGGCCGATCTGCGCAGCGCCGGCTCATCGAGGGGATCGAGTCGACGGAACAGGAGGTGAGTGAGAACGAGAAGATCGGTGGCATCCAGCCACGAATGCAGCCGGGCCAGCGTGTCGCCCTCCTCGTCGGCGGACTCGAGATGCCCGTGAAGCTCCTCTTCGAGACCCTCCCGGTCCGGTACGACGGGATTGGCCTCGTTCTCCAGGAGCCCCTCGAAGAGGGCCGGCCGTTCGGTCACCCGCTCGGCGATTGCGGGCGCACAGACCATGATTTCCGCGACGTTCTCCATGACGTGCAGGTTGGCCTGGAAGAGCGCGAACATCTGAAGCCCGTCGGGGAGGTGCGCGAGCAGGTGGTCGAAGCGCTCGAGCGCCAGGTCCGGCTCCATGGTTCCCAGCATCGCGGTGAGCAGACCCGGAGTGAGGGAATCCAGCAACTCCCGGGAACGCGGGTCCCTGACCACCGGATAGGCGTCGCGCTTCCACCGGGCGAGCACCGCGGCCGCGGCGCCGGGGTGCGCGAAGCCCAGGCGCCCGAGGCGGGCGAGGGTTTCCTCCGTGTCCGGATCGGGGGCGCCCCCCGACGTGACTTCCAGAGGCAGCTCGAAGAGCTCGGTGTAGTAGCGTTCGACCTCCTGGAGCTGCTCCACGAGCTCGGAGACGAAGGCCCCTTCCTCGCGATAACCGAGGAAGCGGGCCAGCACTCCGAAGGCCCGGGGGTCTTCCGGCAGGGAGTGGGTCTGCTCGTCACGCGTCATCTGCACGCGGTGCTCCGCCCTTCGCAGGAAGCGGTAGGCGGATACGAACGCATCCGCCACGCGAGCGGGAATCCGCTCCAGGTCGGCCAGCGTCCGCAGCACCTCGCAGGTGGGAATCACGCGAAGGCGTCGCTCCCGGCCGCCCCATACGAGCTGGTGGGTCTGCGCGAAGAACTCGATCTCGCGGATTCCGCCGCGACCGAGCTTGAGATCGTGGCCGAGGGGCTCAATGCCGCCGCCTCCATGCTGGGCATCGATCTGCCGCTTGATGTCGTGCAGCTCCTGCACCGTCGCGAAGTCGAGATTCCGGCGCCACACGAAGGACGAGATCCCGTTCAGGAAGTCCCGGGCCGCGGCCATGTCGCCGGCAATCGGGCGCGCCTTTATCAGCGCCGCTCGCTCCCAGGTCCGGCCGCGCTCCCGGTAGTAGTTCCGGGCGGCGACCGCGGAGACCACGAGAGGGGTGGCGCTCGGGTCCGGCCGAAGGCGCAGATCGACCCGGAACACATACCCGTCGGCGGTGCGTTGAGAGAGCATCGCGACGAAGCGGCGCGCGAGCCGAACGAGGTGTCTTTCGGCGTCCTCGCCCGGCCTGACCGGCACTGCGTCCGGCTCGTAGAGCATGATGAGGTCGATGTCCGACGAGTAGTTGAGCTCGCGCCCGCCGAGCTTGCCGAGCCCCAGGGTGATCAGGCCGGATCCTGCCTCGGGGTCGGCCGGATCCGGTGGGTCGAGCACCCCTCGCGCGGCGAGCCGGGTGAGCAACAGGCGCAGGGCGGTCGAAGAGGCGGTGTCCGCGAGGCGCGACAGCGCGCCGGTGGTCGCTTCCAGGTCCCAGGCTCCGGAAATGTCGGCGAGAGCCACGCTCAGCGCCGCCCGGCGCCTGGCGATTCGCAGCGTCCTTCCCGCGGACTCCTCGTTCGTGTCCGGCGGCAGCGCCTTCAGTCCGCCGATGATGTCCTCGAAGCAGCGGTCGGGCCCCTCCCGCCACAGCCGGTGCACGAACGCGGGCTCGGCGAGCAGGCAGGATTCGAGGAAGGGGCTCCCGCCGAACACACCCTCGAGCATCGCCCGACCCGCGGCGCTCTCGGGCAGCGCTCTCACGAAGGTCCGATCGCCGGCGTCCTCCAGGCGCTCCCCGGCGCTCCTCCATCTCCCGATCGCGGTTTCGGCGCGCTCGGTGTCACCCGCCTGCGGCCATGCCTCGGGCCGGTCGAAACCCACGCTCACCGGCGCATCGCCGGACGCCGTCCGGTGCGGGGCAGGCGGGAATCCTCTCCGGGTGCGGGCTCCCCGAACCCGCCACAGGACTCGGGGAATCGGTTGTCGGCGCCCGCAGTGCTCCTTTCAGGTCGTGTTCCGGAGACCGAGCGCCACATGGCTCGAAACTTGTACACCCGATTCACCGCCGTGTCGAGCCCGATGCGCGGACGGAAACAGCTCAGACTTCGGCGAGGTCGCCCTTGGTCTCGAGCCAGCGCCGGCGGTCCGGCGCGCGCTTCCGGGAGAGAAGGAGATCCACGCGTTCATCGGTGCCGTCGTCCGCCTCCACCGTGAGCCGGACGAGACGACGTGTTTCCGGTGCGATGGTCGTCTCGCGCAACTGCCGGGGATTCATCTCTCCGAGCCCCTTGAAGCGCTGCACGACCACCCTGCCCCGCTTCCGGTCCGCGGTAATCTGCTCCAGGGTCATCCGCTTCTCCGCGTCGTCGAGCGCATAGAAGACTTCCTTGCCCACGTCAATGCGATAGAGGGGCGGCATCGCGATGTAGACGTGACCGGCCTCCACCAGAGGCCTGAAGTGACGCAGGAACATGGCGCAGAGCAGCGTCGCGATGTGGGCTCCATCGGAGTCGGCGTCGGCGAGGATGCAGATCTTGCCGTAGCGCAGCCCGGAGAGATCGGCGGCTCCGGGCTCCACTCCCACCGCGACCGAGATGTCGTGCACTTCCTGGGATCGGAGCACTTCACCCGCATCGATCTCCCAGGTGTTCAGGATCTTTCCGCGCAGGGGCATCACCGCCTGAAAGTCGCGGTCCCGGGCCTGCCTCGCGGACCCTCCGGCGGAGTCGCCCTCGACGAGGAAGAGCTCCGTCCGCGAGACGTCCTGGGAAGCGCAGTCGGCGAGCTTTCCCGGCAACGCCGGACCCAGCGTGACCTTCTTGCGCACCACCTTGCGGGCCGAGTGCAGCCGGCGTCTCGCGTTCTGAAGCGCGAGCTCCGCGATCTGATCTCCCGTCTCGGGGTGCTGGCTCAGCCAAAGTCCGAAGGCGTTCTTCGTCGCTCCCGACACGAAGGTCGCGCATTCCCGGGACGAGAGGCGGTCCTTCGTCTGGCCGGTGAACTGGGGATTCTGCATCTTCACCGACAGCACGTACGCCGCGTGTTCCCAGACGTCTTCGGGGACCAGCTTCACTCCGCGCGGCAGCAGGTTTCGATACTCGCAGTACTCCCGCAGCGCCTCGAGCAGTCCCGTCCGGAAGCCGTTCACGTGCGTGCCCCCGAGCGGCGTGGGCACGAGGTTCACGTAGCTCTCGTTGGGCGCGTCACCGCCTTCGGGAAGCCAGCAGACGCTCCAGTCCACCGTTTCCGAGCCCCCGTCCAGCCGGCCGTCGAAGGGCGACTCCGGGAGACGGATCACTCCGGAGAGCCAGTCGACCAGGTAGGCGCTCAACCCTTCGTCGTATTGCCAGGTCTCCCGCTCGCCGGTGGCCTCTTCGAAGAAAGCGACGCGGAGGCCCGGGCACAGCACCGCCTTCGCCCGCAGCATGTGCTTGAGGCGGGGGACCGAGAAGCGCGGCGAGTCGAAGTACTGCGGGTCCGGCCAGAATTGCAGCCGCGTGCCGGTGTTGCGGCGACCCACGGTATCGACCGGCTCGAGCTCCGATCGCTTCTCCCCGCCGACGAAGGACATGTTGTACTCCTGCCCGGCGCGCTTGATCCACACTTCCAGGTGCTGCGACAGGGCATTGACGACCGAGACCCCTACCCCGTGCAGTCCTCCCGAGAAGCGGTAGTTGCGATCGGAGAACTTCGCCCCCGCGTGAAGTCGGGTGAGGATGAGCTCCACGCCCGGCACGCCTTCCTCGGGATGAATGTCGACCGGCATTCCGCGCCCGTCGTCGGCCACGCTGAGCGACGCGTCGCGGTGGAGAGTCACCTCGATTGCGGTCGCATGCCCCGCGAGCGCTTCGTCGACACTGTTGTCCACGACCTCCTGCGCGAGGTGATTGGGCCGGGACGTGTCGGTGTACATCCCCGGGCGCTTGCGCACCGGTTCGAGGCCGGCGAGCACCTCGATGTCGGACGCGTCGTATCGGGCTGCGCTCAAGGGATCATTCCCGTTTCGTCGCCTGCTCGGTACGCATCTTCCTGGGCTACCGCTGCATTCACCTTGTTTCGGTCGTGTCTCATCGCGTGCGTCGCGCGACTGCAGCGACCGGGGCTCTCCCGGTCCGGCGCCCCGTGGCGGCGCATTCTCCGGACCTCGCGCCGCCCACACGAGCGGGCGCGAGTCTTCCCGCGTCGCCACCGCCCGGCGGACGCGGGAAGGAACGACACCGGGGCGTCAGGCGTCCAGGTTGTCGAGCGCCTTCTGGAAGCGGTTGGCGTGCGAGCGTTCCGCCTTGGCCAGAGTCTCGAACCAGTCCGCGATTTCGTCGAATCCCTCGTCGCGGGCGCTCTTGGCCATGCCCGGATACATGTCGGTGTACTCGTAGGTCTCGCCCGCGATCGCCGCCCGAAGGTTGTCCTCGGTCCCTCCGATCGGGAGGCCGGTCGCCGGATCGCCACTCGCTTCGAGATACTCGAGGTGCCCGTGCGCGTGCCCGGTCTCCCCTTCCGCGGTGGACCGGAACACCGCCGAGACATCGTTGTAACCCTCGACATCGGCCTTCGCGGCGAAGTAGAGATAGCGGCGATTGGCCTGCGACTCGCCTGCAAACGCGTCCTTGAGGTTCTGCTCGGTCTTGCTGCCCTTGATGCTCATGCTCGTCTCCTTGAATGTACTTTCCGCGAGAAGGCGCCGCCCCTCGCGAGCTGGATTCGGTGCTTTGCCGTTCGGTCGCGCCCGCCCGTCGGGCGGCGTCGAGCCTCGGCGATTAGACCCAGTCTAAAGTGAGCGCGGAAGTTATCCCGGCCCGGAAAGGGTGTCAACCGAGGGCGCTCGCCGGGGGAGAATGCACGTTGATTCGGGGTCGGCGCCTCGGGTAAGTTTCCGGGTCGGGTCCGAGGAGCGCGCTGATTGCCGGTTGCGTTGTGTCGTGGGGGGCGACAGCGCCGGAGGCGCGTGAGATCAGGGAACGTGACGGCGCGCAAACGAAAGGCGGTCGATTTCGAACGCTCGCTCGAAGAGCTCGAGAAGCTCGTGGAGCGGATGGAAGAAGGGGAGTTGAGTCTCGAGGACTCGCTCGCCCACTACGAGCGGGGAATCCGTCTCGGGCGTTCGTGCGAGCGGGCTCTGGACGAGGCGGAGCAGCGCATTCAGGTTCTGACGGAAAAGGACGGGCAATCGGAGCTCACACTCTTCGAGGCGGATGACGACGACGTCGAGTGATCACGCGAACGTGCGTGCCGCAGAGCTCAGCAAGCGCAGCGCCGAGTACCGCAGGCGTGTGAACCACGCGCTCGCGGAGCGCTTGCCGGACCTCCGGGAGCCGCCGCAGCGCCTGCACGAAGCGATGCGCTATGCGGTGCTCGGCGGCGGCAAGCGGGTACGGGCCATCATGGTGTACGCGGCCGCCGACGCCGCGGGGTGTCCGCAGGTGAATCCGGACGCCGCCGCATGCGCGGTGGAGCTCGTTCATTCGTACTCACTGGTCCATGACGACCTCCCGACCATGGACGACGACGACTTGCGCCGGGGCCGGCCCACTTGTCACCGCGCCTTCGACGAAGCCACCGCGCTGCTCGCGGGCGACGCGCTCCAGACCCTTGCCTTCGAAGTCCTCTCGTCCGACCCGAGCCTCGGAATCGCGACGGAGCTCCGCTGCCGCATGCTGGAAGTGCTCTCCCGTGCGATCGGGTCGCAGGGCATGGCGGGAGGCCAGGCGATCGACCTCGCCGCAACGGGCCGGTCTCTCACCCTGGAAGAGCTCGAAGGGATGCACCTGCGCAAGACGGGCGCGCTCATTCGCGCCAGCGTCCGGCTCGGCGCCCTGTGCGCGTCCGCCGACGAGGAGGCGCTCGAGAGACTCGACGCGTACGCGCGCTGCGTGGGGCTCGCCTTCCAGATTCAGGACGATGTCCTCGACGTCGAGGGCGAGACTGCCGTTCTCGGCAAGGCGGCGGGCGCCGACTCCGCGCTGGGCAAGCCCACCTACCCCTCCGTGCTCGGATTGGCCGAGTCCCGCAGAAGGGCTCTTTCCCTTCACGAGCGCGCCCTCGCCCGCCTGTCCGGCTTCGGCGCGTCCGCGGACACCCTGCGCATGCTCTCGGAGTACGTGGTGACCAGGAAGCGTTGAGGAATTGGACGAGCGTACGCGAATCCGCTTAGAGTCTTGCGCCTCGGAGACCGCCACTTCCCGGGGCAGCCAGATGAATCGAGCATTCCAACCGGACGAGCCGGCCGCAAGCCGGATCGCCGACATCCAGGGCAGCCCCGACGAGCGCCGGATACCGATAGACAAGGTGGGCATCAAGGGGATCCGCCACCCGGTGCGGGTGCGGGACCGCTCGCAGGGCGATCAGCATACCGTCGCCAGCTTCGACATGTACGTGAACCTTCCCCACAGCTTCAAGGGAACGCACATGTCGAGATTCGTGGAGGTCCTGAACCGCCACGAGTACGAAATCACCGTGGAGTCATTTCGGAAGATGCTGACCGAGATGGCGCAGGCGCTCGACGCCGAGTCCGGATACGTGGAGATGCGCTTTCCGTACTTCGTGAGAAAGGCGGCGCCGGTCACCGGCGTGGAGAGCCTGATGGACTACCAGGTGACGCTGACCGGTGAGGTCGTGGAAGGAAGCACCGCGATCCGGGTCACGGTGCGGGTGCCGGTTACGAGCCTGTGTCCCTGCTCGAAGGAGATCTCCGATTACGGAGCGCACAACCAGCGCTCCGAGGTGACCGTATCGGTGACCACGCGCGACTTCATCTGGATCGAAGAGCTCATCGAGATGGTGGAGGAGCAGGCGTCCTGTGAACTGTACGGCCTGCTCAAGCGTCCCGACGAGAAATACGTGACCGAGCGTGCGTACGACAATCCGAAGTTCGTCGAAGACATGGTGAGGGACGTGGCGAACGCGCTGAACCGGGAGGACCGCGTGACCGGCTACGTGGTCGAGGCGGAGAACTTCGAGTCCATTCACAACCATTCGGCCTACGCCCGCGTGGAGCAGGACAAGGGGTTGTCGGTCTGACTCGAGCCCCCGACCGCGTTTCCCGGCGGGGCGACGGGATCTCCCGAAGCGTGATGTTGGGGACGGCGCTTGCGAACCCTGCTAGGATTTCCTCCGGCAAGGACGCTCGAGACACTGCTCGCCGGGGACGGCATCACCACGCGAGGCTATCCGAAATGACCCGCTTGCGTGCCCCCACGCCGTTCAACGCCGGCCTGCGCGCTATCGTTCTCTGCGTACTCGCATTGAGTCTCCCGGGGTGTGCGACCACCGGACCGGACCACGATCCCTACGAGTCCATGAACCGTAGCGTGTACGCCTTCAACAAGGCTCTGGACGACGTGGCGATCAGGCCCGCCGCCACTCTCTACGAGGCGATCACCCCCCGCTTCGTCAGCCAGGCGGTCACCAACTTCTTCGGCAATCTTCGGGACATCCAGAGCGTCTTCTACGACTTGCTTCAGGGCAAGGTCCCCATGGCCTTCGGGGGTGTGGCGCGCGTGGCCGTCAACTCGACGATCGGACTCGCGGGAATGATCGATGTCGGCTCGGAGATGGGGCTCGAGAAGCGCAACGAGGACTTCGGCCAGACGATGGGCGTGTGGGGCATGGACTCCGGTCCCTACCTCGTGCTCCCCTTCCTGGGTCCGAGCAGCGTGCGGGACGCTTTCGGCAAGGGGGTGGACATCGTTTCCGATCCCCTGTGGCTCTTCGGGCTCGGCGACTGGGAGTACGCGGCGATCGGAATGCGCGTGGTCGACGATCGGGCTGGCCTCCTGCGCGCGGATCAAATTCTGGGCACCGCGGCTATCGATGAGTACACCTACGTGAGGGACGCCTATCTGCAGCGCCGCCTGAGCCAGGTTCACGACGGCGACCCGCCGCCCGGAGCAGACGCCGAATTGTCCCCGGAGGAATGAGCGTCGACTCCGCTTCCCCCGTCGGAAGCGTGCCTCCCGCCTCTCCCCTTCAGTCGGAGCGCTCCTCCGCCTTGGCCTTCTGCCAGTAGCGCTCGAGCTCGTCCCGAGCGCAGTCTCCGAGGCGCCTGCCTTCCGCCTCCGCCGCCGATTCCATTTCGCGGAAGCGTCTTTCGAACTTGAGGTTGGTCCGGCGCAGCGCCTCGTCGGCGTCGACTTCCAGGTGCCGCGCGGCGTTGATGCACGTGAAGAGCAGATCGCCCAGCTCCTCTTCGACCTTCTCCCGGCCGACTGCTCCCCGCAGGGCCAGGGCCAGCTCGCCCACCTCCTCACTCAGCTTGGGCAGGACTTCCCGGGCCGAGTCCCAGTCGAATCCCACCGCCGCCGCCCGGCGCTGGAGCTTGCGAGCCCTGACGGTGGGGGCCAGGCCCTTCGGGACGGCATCCATGGCGCTGCTGCCGGCCGGTCGCTCCGCCGCCTTGAGCGACTCCCAGGCCCGGGTCTGCGCTCGCGCATCGGCCACCGTCGAGTCGCCGAAGACGTGCGGGTGGCGCCGGATCATCTTCGCGACGATGGCGGCGATGACGTCCCCGAGCCCGAAGCGCCCGGCTTCCTCGCCCATGCGTGCGTAGAAGACGATCTGAAAGAGCAGATCTCCCAGCTCGTCGACCAGCGCGGAGTCGTCCCGCCGCGCAATCGCGTCCGCCACTTCGTGCGCTTCCTCGATGGTGTGCGGAACGATGGTGTCGAAGGTCTGCTCCAGGTCCCAGGGGCAGCCCCGTTCCGGGTCCCGCAGTCTGGCCATCACGCGTTGCAGCTCGTCGATCGTGCTCACCGGCGCCTTCCGGAGGTCGAGTCCTGAGAGGAGCGGGAATTCTAGCCGCCCTGGTTCACCGAATTTCGTCACGAGGGCGCCGAGATCCCGTGATAGTGGACGCACGCTTGGGAGAGGCGCTGAAGTGGCAGCCGACACTACGTCGAAGCGCCCCGAGCGAGTACGGCCCGCTACCGCGAGCAGATTCGGCGTCCACTGCAGGAAGTCGGGGAAACAGGGCGGCAAGCGGCGGCGAAGCGGATTGGGGGCAACCGGGACCAACCATGCACCGGGCGTCGGGGCGGCCATTCGGCCCGGGCGAGAAGCCGCCTTGCCGAGCCATTCGCGCCCTGGCATCGACGCGTCGACACTCCTCAATGTATGCTCGTTTCCGGCCCGGCGTGGACCAGGAGCGTGCCGCCCGCGCGCGGCGAGACTCCGGATAAGGCGGAACTCCATCGGAGTCGGAGCACACCTCGTACCGGGTCGCGCTCAGCCCGAATCTCGAGGAGGAACGCGATGTCAGGACCCGCCATGTCGCGCCGCGCCGCGCTCGCGGCGGCTCTGCTGGGCTTGCTGCTGGCTGCTCCGGCTTCGAGCCATGAAGATCTGACCGTGGTCAACTGGGGCGGAGCGGCCGCCCGCGCGCACATGCTGGCCCTGGTGCGCCCCTTCGAGGAACGCTACGGCCTCACCGTGAACATGGAGCACTACGGGGGCGATCTCGACGACATTCGAGACCAGGTCGAAGCGGCCAACGTCAAGTGGGACGTGGTGGACTTCGAGTACTCCGACCTCATCACCCTGTGCGATGAGGGATACCTGGAACCCATCGACCACCGCACCCTCCCTCCCGGTGACGACGGGACGCCGGCGTCGGAGGACTTCATCGACGGAGCTCTGCGCGACTGCGCGGTGGGCAGCATCGTCTGGGCGACGGTGTACGCCTACAGCAGGACCGCATTTCCCGAAAACCCGCCGAGCACCATCGGGGACTTCTTCGATTCGCGGAGCTATCCGGGAAAGCGCGGGCTGCGTCGCGACCCCCGCGGTGCGCTGGAGTGGGCACTGATGGCCGACGGCGTCGTCCCCGACGACGTGTATCCGACCCTTGCGCAGCCGGAAGGGGTCGATCGTGCATTCGACGTGCTCGACGAGATCAGGAATGACCTCGTCTGGTGGAGCAGCGGCCCGCAACCCGCCCGAATGCTCCAGGAAGGAGAGGTCGTCATGTCGGCGGCATGGAACGGTCGACTCTTTCGCCCGATGACGGAATGGAAGCACCCCATCGACATCGTCTGGGACGGACAGCTCTGGGAAATCGAGCTCTGGGGCATCGTCAGGGGCACCCGCCATCTCGCCAACGCGCTCGAGTTCGTGCGCTTCGCCACCGATACCCGGCGCCTCGCCGACTCCACTCGCTACATCTCCTACGGACCGGTGCGGGCTTCCGCCAACGCCATGGTTTCCGCGGACATGCGGCCTCACCTGCCGACGACGCCCGAGAACATGAACAACGCGTTGCGCTACGACTCGGTATGGTGGTCGGAACACCACGAGGCGATGAAGCTTCGTTTCGAGTCCTGGCTGGCGTCGGGTGGGGAAGCCACCGAGAAGGCCCGTTTCTGAGGGCCGAGTCTCGGGTTCTTCGGCCACATCGGAACTTCACACGAAGCATCGGGGAAGTTCGCGTACCGGTACCCGGTTCCTACGGGTCAGGGAGGCAGGCAGATGCAGGGTCCCAAGATTGACAAGGTGATCTTCTGGGTGGCGTTGATCGTCATCCTGTGTTTCTCCGTTCCGCTGGTGCTCTTCCCGGCGGAAGGCAGGGTGGTGCTGAACAAGGCACTGGGCTGGACCACGAAGACGCTGGGCTGGGGTTATCTGTGGTTCACGATCGGGGCGTTCGGAGTGCTCCTGTACTACGCGCTCGGCAAGTTCGGCAACGTGCGTTTCGGCGGTCCGGACGCGAGGCCCGAGTTTTCCCTTCCGAGCTGGGTGGCGATGCTGTTCTGCGCCGGCATCGGGGCGAGCGTGATGTACTGGGGCACAATCGAGTGGGCGTACTACTACTCGGGACCTCCCTTCGGGATCGAGCCCAAGTCCAGGGAGGCCACGGAGTGGGCGGCGACGTACGGCCTCTTCCACTGGGGGTTCACGGCATGGGCGGTCTACTGCATTCCCACTCTGCCGCTGGCCTATCTCTACTGGAACCGCAAGCGTCCGGTCCTGCGCCTCTCCGCCGCCTGTGCCGGCGTCATAGGCGAGCGCGCGGCCAGGGGGATCCCCGGCAAGATCATCGACGTGCTGTTCATGTTCGGCCTCATCGGCGGAGTCGGCACTTCCATCGGCCTGGGGACTCCGATGCTGTCGGCCGGGCTCGCGGAGCTCTTCGGCCTGGAGCGCACCTTCATGCTGGACGTGCTGGTCATCGCGATCTGGGGCGCCATTTTCGGCTTCAGCGTGTATTCCGGCCTCCAGAAAGGCATCAAGGTCCTGAGCGACATCAATCTCTGGCTCATCGTCTTCGTGCTCGCGTTCACGTTCCTCTTCGGCCCCACCATCTTCATTCTGGACACCTTCACCAACAGCGTGGGGCTGCTGATCCAGAACTTCGTTGAAATGAGCTTTTACGTCGATCCGATCTCGAAGGGCGAGCACTTCATCGCCGCGGCGGCGGAAGGCAAGTCCTACGTCGATTCCGGAGGCACCTTCCCCGAGTGGTGGACCATCTTCTACTGGGCATGGTGGATCGCATACGCCCCCTTCATGGGCCTGTTCGTGGCCCGAATCTCGCGCGGGCGCACCATCCGCGAGCTCATAGCGGCGGAGATCGTCGGCGGATCGCTCGGTTGCTGGGTGTTCTTCGCGATTCTCGGCAACACCAGCATGTTCTTTCAGCTCGAAGGCACGCTCGACATGAGCGCGATGGTCGCGGACGGCCAGGCGCCGGAAGCGATAATCGCCACGATCGTCGCCATCGGCGATCGGGTGCTGCCCTTCGGCGTTCCCCTTCTCATCGTGTTCGTGGTGCTCGCCTTCATCTTCGGGGCGACCACCATGGACTCCTCGGCCTACACCCTTTCCTCGGTGGCGACCGAAGAGCAGACGGAGTCGTCGGAACCCGCGCGCTGGCACCGTTTCTTCTGGGCCATTGCGCTCGCGGCGGTTTCGTTGTCCTTGATGTTTGCAGGGGGCAAGGACAGTCTCAAGGCGCTGCAGGCGGCTTCGGTGGTGGTGGCGTTGCCGCTGATGGTGGTGCTGGTCATCATGACCGCTTCGTTCATGAAGTGGCTCAAGGAAGACTATCCGGCGGCGGGAGAGACCAGGATTTCGGTTGCGTCGAGCCCTCCTCGCCGCGATTGACGCTCTGGCCCCTTCCAACCCACGTCAACAGCGATTCTCGAGAGGTAGACAACATGGCCGATCGCATCATTCCGCCCTTCGGCGGATTCGTCGTCTATCCGGACGAGGGCGGCAACATCTTCGAGCGCATGTTCGGCGGGTCGCGCCAGGCCGCTTCCTCGGAGGAGCCGAGCGCAATGACGCCGCTCGTCGACATCTACGAGGATGATGACGCGGTAACCGTGACCACCGACCTTCCCGGCGTACGGAGAGAGGACGTTCACGTCTCCTACACCGATGGCGCCATCACCATCAATGCCGAGGTGCACCGGCCGCAACGGCAGGGAGGCCACTGGATCAAGCACGAGCGACGGGTCGGCACTTACGTTCGCACGCTGCACATGAGCGGCAGCGTGGATCCCAGCAACATATCGGCGAGCATGAACGACGGCGTCCTGGAGCTGACGATAACGAAACCGAAGAAGTCGGAATCCAGGAAGATCGACATCGCCGTTCAGTAGGAGCCGGCGTACGTGGAGCCTCTGCAAGTGACGGCCCGAAGCACGTCGAGATTCTATGCGCACGACGCGATGAGGAGCGGCGAAGGCATGTTCAGTCCCACTCTCTACACGGCGGTACGCCGGCCCTTGCTCGAGGCGGAGACCATGCCGCCCTGGTGCTACACCTCTCCCGACTTCTACGAGAGAGAGGTCGAGCGCATATTCCACCGGGAGTGGAACTTCATAGGGCGCGCGGACCGCATTCCGAATCCCGGCGACTACTTCACCCTCGAGTTCGCCGGGGTGCCGCTGGTGGTGGTCCGGGGAAGGGACGGGGCGGTGCGCGCCTTCTCGAACGTGTGCCGGCATCGAGGCGCCCGGATCATGAGTGGCGAGGGGAACGCGAAGAGTCTTCGCTGTCCCTACCATAGCTGGAACTATGCACTGGACGGGCGGCTGGAGCGCGCGCCGGAGATGCACGACACGCGGGGCTTCGACCCGGGCGATTACGGCTTGAAACCGGTGCGGCTCGAGACCTGGTCCGGGTTCATGTTCATCAATTTCGATCCGGACGCCGTCGACCTGAAGGCATTCCTGGGAGACCTTCCGGAGGTGACCGCTCCCTACCGTTTCGACACGATGACCTGCGTGCGTCGCCGGGAGTATGACCTCGCCTGCAACTGGAAGATCTACGTCGAGAACGCCATGGAGGCGTACCACGTGCCCAGCGTGCACATGCAGACGATTTCCCGACAGAAGCGAGTGAACAACCCTCCCATTCCGTCCGCGGGTGGCTATTGCGGGATCTTCACCGCGCACGAAGGAAGCCGGGCGATACTGCCCGGTGAGCCCGGTTTTCCCTACATCCCCACCCTGTCGGGGCGCTGCGCGGAAGGCACCTACTACATCCTCATCTATCCGAGCACCATGTTCGGTTGCACCCTCGATTGCATGTGGTGGCTCGAGCTGCATCCCCGCGGACCCGAGGAGACGCGCCTCACGGTCGGTTCCTGCTTTCCCGACGAGACCATTGCCCGCGACGACTTCGACGCCCTCATCGGCAACTATTACCGCCGCTGGGAAACCTCGATCATGGAGGACAACGTCATCTCCGAGCAGCAGCAGGAGGGGATGCGTTCACCGTTGGCGAGCCCGGGCCGCCTCTCGTACCTGGAGCCCCTGGTGCACACCCTCGGAAACTGGGTGCTGGATCGAGTGCTGGACCAGCCGCAAACATCGCGTCTGGCCGACTCGGGACACGGCGGGTCCACGGGCTGAGCGGCCTCCCCGGCCGGATCGCCCGTCGAAGCGGGTCGCCGGTCTCAGAGCTCCCGCGTGACCCGGGAGGAATCCAGGGCGGAGAGGAAGGTCGTGGTCGGATGCCTCGCCGTGCACTCCAGGAACAGGTGCCCCTGGTGGGTGCAGAACTTGAGCCACTTGAGCAGGAAGCGGTTCATCTCCCACTTGCGCTCGATCTCCGGCATCCGGCCCGGCTGTCTCGGGAGAAGGCGTCGTGTCCGGCGGCGGCGGCAGTGGCTCAGCAGCTCCACCGCCCGCACGTCGTGGTAGACGCGGAGCCGGGCGTTGGGCTCCAGCGCCGGGCCGCTTGCGCCCTCGAAGAGGTAGGTCAGCTCCAGCGTCGTGGTGTAGGCATGGCGCTCGATCACGTTGAGATAGAGGTCGAGAGCCCCGCCCACCCGCGACACCACGGGTTCGTCGAATTGGTCGAGCTCCGGGGCGAGCCGCGCGAGGCGAACGTAGTTCGCTTCGTACAACGTGATGAGAGCCGCCAGATCCCGCGACTCATGAAAACGCTGCACTCTCTCGCCGGCCAGTCGAATCATGGCGGCATCTTACAGGTTTCCGGTGCCATGAAAAGCCCGGAGGGAGAGGGATGTCCGGGGATTCCGGGAGCACGACGCGTCTCCACTGACCGACGCCCGTAGGCCCGCGGCGCTCCTCCCGTCGGACCAGGTCCCGCTCCGCTATGGGTCCGTCGGCCCTCCCCGCCGGCCGCCCGGGCGCGAGTCTCCAAGCCGACGGCTCACCTCCGCGCGCAGGCGGATCCAGTCGAACGCCGGTCCGGGGTCCGTCTTGCGTCCGGGGGCGATGTCGCAGTGTCCCACTATCCGGTTGACGTCAATCGCGGGCCAGCGCCGGATGAGGAGCGCGCAGAGGCGGGAGAGGGATCGGTACTGCGGCGTCGTGTAGGGAACGTCATCACAGCCTTCGAGCTCGATGCCGATCGAGAAGTCGTTGCAGCGCTCCCGGTCCTGGAATCGGGAAACGCCCGCGTGCCACGCACGCATGGTGAAGGGCACGTACTGAGTAATCGCGCCGTCACGGGTGATGACCGCGTGCGCGGACACCCGCAACGACGCGATCGAGGCAAAGCAGGGATCGGCCCCCGGATCGAGGCGATTGCAGAAGAGCGCCTCGACATGAGGGGTGCCGAAGTGTCCGGGGGGAAGGCTGATGCCGTGCACCACGACGAGATCGATGACCGCGTCCGCCGGGCGCGCATCGAAGTTCGGAGAAGGCACGCGGCGGACCCCGTCGAGCCAGGCGCCGGTCTCGTCGAGGGCGAGTCCGGGACCGCCCCCCGCTTCGCGCACCGATTCATCCATGAGCGGAAGAGCGACTCCGGGGAGATCCGCTTGCGCGTCTCGGTCGCCGCGGCCAGGCTCGCGGCATCGCTCGGAGCCGGAATCGGGAATCGGGCACTGACCGTCGTTGCATCGGAGTGGCGGGAGCGGTTCCGGATCTTCGGGACGGGGCGCTTTGTCGACCACCATGGTCGATAATACCTTCCCCCGTACTCCCTTCGTCGTATGCCGACCCATGAAGACGATACTGATTCCCTATTACGACGACCACGCCGCGGAGAGCGCTCTCCACCAGGGCTGTCTCGTCGCGCGGCGCTTCGGCGCGCACCTCGAAGGCCTCTTCGTCATGCGACCGCCGCAAATCATCGAGGCCGAAGGCATCGCGCTCGCCGGGGCCTACATCACGCAGCTCAAGGAGGAGTGGCGCCGGCGAGCGGACGCCGCGCGAGAGAAGTTCCGCGACCTGGTGGCGGCCCACGAAATCCCCATGCGGCCGGTATCCGACTCGGGCTCGGGTGCCAGCGCCGGCTGGAGCGAGGTGGAGGGACCGGAAGGCCAGGTGATCGGAGACCACGGGCGTCTCTTCGACCTGATCATCATCGCCCGCACCTCCGAGCAGGCGCTCATCGACTGGCAGGTCATGTGCGAGGCGGCCTTCTTCGAGAGTGGCCGTCCGGCCCTCATCGCGGCCCCGGAGGTCCCCGACGTCATCGGCGCCAAGGTCCTGATCCACTGGAACGGCAGCACCGAGGCGGCCCGCACGATCTCCTTTGCCCGTCCCTTCCTCGAGGGGGCGGATACCGTGACGGTGCTGACGGTTCCGGAGGCGATGGTGCCGGGTCCGAGCGGGGACCGCGTCGCCGCGTACCTGCGCCGCGCGGGCATCAACGCCGAGACGGCCACCGCATCGGACGCCGGCCGGGGGCCGGGCGCAGCGATAATCCGGGAGGCGCGGGCACGAGGCGTCGATCTGCTGGTGAAGAGCGCGTACACGCACGGACGGCTGCGCCAGCTCGTGTTCGGCGGGGCTACTCGCCAGGTCCTGATGGCCGCCGAGACGCCGGTGTTCATGGCCCACTGATGCGTGTCGAACCGCAGTTCCTCCCTTCCACCGAGGCGGTGGAGCCGATCCGGCTGCTCGACGAGGCCGGCCGGCTCGCGCCGGGCGCGGAGGCGCCGCTGGACCCGTCCCGGACCCTCGAGGCCCTGCGCTTCATGATGTTCGGGCGCGCCTTCGACGCCCGCTGCTGGAGCATGCAGCGCCAGGGACGTCTCGGCACCTTCGCTCCCATCACCGGCCAGGAAGCGGCGATCATGGGTTCGGCCATGGCCGCGGATCCCGCCCGCGACTGGCTCGTCCCGCAGTACCGGGAGCTGCCCGCGCTGCTGCGCCACGGCTACCCGGTGGAGCGGGTCGTGCTGTACCGGCAGGGTCACCCGGCGGGCGGCTTCGTGCCGCCGGGAGTGCGCGTGATGCCCTACCAGGTGTCCCTCGCCGCCCAGCTCCCCCACGCGGTCGGCATCGGCTGGGGCATGAAGCTCCAGGCGCAGAGCGGAGTGGCGATGGTCTACTTCGGGGACGGCGCCTCGTCGGAGGGTGACTTCCACGAATCGTGCAACCTCGCGGGGATCGTGGACGCTCCGGTGATCTTCCTGCTGCAGAACAACGGATGGGCAATCTCCACCCCTCGTTCCATCCAGACGGCGGGAAGCGACATCGCCTCGCGGGCGCCCGCCTACGGGTTTCCGGGAGTGTCGGTGGACGGCAACGACCTGATGGCCGTCTATCTCGTGACCGCGCAGGCGGTGGAGCGGGCGAGGCAGGGAGGAGGGCCGACCCTCATCGAAGCCCACACCTACCGGATGGGAGCGCACACCACCGCCGACGACCCCAGCCGCTATGTCGATCCCGAGACCGAGAAGGGCTGGGCCCGCCGTGACCCGATACTTCGGGTCCAGCGCTACCTGGCGCAGCTCGGAGAGTGGTCCGAGGACCGCGATGCGCAGTGGCGGAAGGAGATCGAGGCCGATGTCGACGATGCGTTCGAGCGGGCCTCGCGCTTTCCTCCGCCGCGGGCGAGCGACCTCTACGAGCACGTCTTCGACGAGGTGACCCCCGCCCTCGCCCGCCAGCGGCGGTGGCACTTGCAGGAAGCAGCGGGCGGGGACGAGGAGACCGGCTGATGGCGGAGATGACGATGATCGAGGCGATCCGCTCCGCTCTGCGCCTGGAGATGGAGCGTGACGAGCGCGTCATCGTCATGGGTGAGGATGTCGGACAGCTCGGGGGGGTGTTTCGCGCCACGGACGGGCTCCGGCAGTTCTTCGGCCCGTCCCGGGTCGTCGACACTCCCCTCGCCGAGAGCGTGATCGCCGGTTCCGCGCTGGGGCTTGCGTTGACCGGCCTCGTTCCCGTCATCGAGATCCAGTTCCTCGGCTTCGCCCAGAACGCATACCACCAGATCTGCCAGCAGCTCGCGCGGAGCCGCTACCGCACTCGGGGAGCGCAGCCGGCGCAGATCACGGTGCGCGCTCCCTTCGGCGGCAACGTGCGCACCCCGGAGTTCCACAGCGACTCCATGGAGTCGCAGTTCGCCCAGAACACCGGCCTGAAGATCGTCATGCCGGCGAGCGCTCCGGATGCGAAGGGACTGCTCCTCCAGTCGATACGCGATCCCGACCCGGTGCTCTTCCTGGAGCCGCTGCGAGGCTACCGAATGATCTCCGGAGAAGTGCCCGACGGCGACTACACGGTGCCCTTCGGGGCGCTGCGCACGGTGCGCGAGGGCAGCGACGTCACGCTCGTCGCCTGGAGCGGGAGCGTGCCGGTGGCGGCGGAGGCGGCGGAGCTTCTCGACGCCAAGGGCGTCAGTGCGCACGTGGTGGATCTGCGCACCCTGGTGCCTCTCGACGAGGCCGGTCTCGTCGCCGCGCTCGAACGCACGGGACGATGCGTGGTGGTGCACGAAGCGCCGGCGACGGCCGGGTTCGGCGCCGAGGTGGTGGCGCTGCTCCAGGAGCAGGCCTTCTACTCGCTGGAGGCGCCGTTGCGACGCGTGGCCGCCCCCGACAGCCACTATCCCCTGCCCGGAGTGGAGCGCGACTTCGTGCCCGGCGCCGGGCTGGTGGTGCGGGCCGCCCTCGAGACGCTCGAGGCCTGAGCCGGAAATGAGCGCTTTCGAGTTCAAGCTGCCGGATGTCGGCGAAGGGTTGAGCGAAGGGGAGATCGTGCGCTGGCACGTCGCTCCCGGGGAGCGGGTCGGGGTCCACGAGATCCTGGTGGACGTGCAGACCGACAAGGCCATCGTGGAGATTCCCGCTCCGGTGAGCGGCACTCTATCCCGTCTCGGCGGAAACCCGGGCGACCTCATCGCGGTCGGCGCGACGCTCGCGGTGATCGAAAGCGACGAGACATCGGCGAAGCCGGAGCGGAGCACGGGAGAGGCCGAAGGCGGGGAGGATGCCCCGGCGGCCGGGGCCTCCGATTCTCCTTCCGGTGCTCCCGGAGGCGCCGCCGCCCCGCCCCGCGGGCGGGTGCGGGCGAGCCCCGCGGTGCGCAAGCTGGCGCGTGAGCGCGGTGTCGATCTCGGCACGGTGAAGGGCAGCGGCGGGCGCGGGCAGATCACGCGCGAGGACGTCGAAGCCGCGGCCGCCGCTTCCGGGGAAGCGGAGCGAGAGGCGCCGGACCGGGTGTCCCCCCCGCCTCCATCGGGCGAGGACCGCGTCGAAGCCCTGCGCGGGCTGCGCCACCGGATCGCGCAGACGATGAGCGCGGCGTGGCGCGAAGTTCCGCACATCTTCAGCATGCGGGATGTCGATGCCCGGGATCTCGTGCGGGCGCGGGAGAGCGTCAATGCGGTGCATGCGCCTTCGGGGCCCCGGATCGGCTACCTGCCCTTCCTGGTCCAGGCCTGCGCGGCCGCGCTGCGCGCCCACCCGCGCTTCAACGCCAGCCTGAACCTGGAAGCCCGGGAGATCGTCTACCGCCATCGCTGCAACATCGGCATTGCCACCGCGACCCCCGACGGCCTCATCGTCACCGTGGTGCACGATGCGGACACCAAGGGTCTCCGGGAGCTGTCCGAGGAGATCCGCCGCTTGAGCGGCCGGGCCCGGGAACGGAAGGTGACCCCGGCCGAGCTGTCCGGCGGCACCTTCACGATCTCGAACTACGGCAGCTACGGGGGCGGCACGGGAGCGCCCATCATCCGGCCGCCCGAGGTCGCCATCGCCGGTTTCGGCCGCGTGCACGACGCAGTGGTCGCCGTGGACGGCCAGGCTCTGGTACGCCCGGTGCTGCCTCTCTGCGTGTCCACGGACCACCGTCTGAACGACGGCGAGCACCTCCACGCGTTCATGGAGAGCATCGCCCGGCATCTCTGCGAGCCCGCGCACCTGCTCGGCCGGGCCTGATGGTCGTCGGCGAGGTACCCGAGGCGGCCGACCTCGTCGTCGCCGGGGCCGGCCCCGGAGGCTACGCCGCCGCGCTGCACGCCGCACGCCGGGGACGGCAGGTCATGCTGGTGGACCGGGCCGGGCGCGACGGAGTGGGCGGAGTCTGCCTCAGAGAGGGCTGCATTCCGAGCAAGGCGCTCATCGAGACCGCGACGCTCTTCCGCAGAGCCGCGGACGGAGCGGAGCGGGGTGTCGTGGCCCCTGCGCTGCATGCCGATCTCGGGGCCTTCCAGTCCTACAAGCGGCGGCTCGTGGGAGGCCTGACGGGTGGCGTGCGCTCCCTACTGGACGACGCCGGAGTCGAGGTGGTGAACGGCGAGCTGTCACTGATCGACGAGACCACCGCGGTAATCGCCCAGCCCGGCGACCGGGTGCGCTTCGTTGCGTTCAGCGATCTCGTCCTCGCCACGGGATCCTCGGCCATCGAGGTTCCCGGCCTGCCCTTCGACGGCGAGGGGGTGCTCGATTCCAGCGCGGTGCTCGAGCTCGGCGCCCTGCCCTCTTCCCTCGGCATCGTCGGGGCCGGCTACATCGGGGTGGAGATCGGCATCGCGCTTGCCAAGCTCGGCACGCGCGTCTGCGTGGTCGAGGCGGCGGACCGGGTGCTGCCCGAACTGCCCGCGCACCTCGGCGCGCCGGTCGCGCGGCGCATGACGGCGCTCGGCATCGAGGTGCTGCTCGACACCCGGGCCCGCTCCTTCGGGGCCGGCCGGCTCGATGTCGATTCCGCGGGGGGGGCGAGACAGGTCGAGGTGGAGGCGGTGATGGCGGCGGTGGGGAGAGCGCCCGCGCTCGGGACCCTCAACCTGTCCGCCGCCGGCATCGAGCCCGGTCCGGACGGCCGGCTCGCGGTCGACCCCGATCGCCGCCTCCGGCCTCACATCGCCGCCATCGGGGACCTCACTCCCGGTCCGGCCCTGGCGCACAAGGCGACGGCGGAAGCGGTGGTGGCGGTGGATGCCCTGTGCGGAGACAGCACGGCCTTCGAGCCCGCCGCGATTCCGGTCGTGGTGTTCTCGGATCCGGAGATCGCCTCGGTGGGCGAGTGTGCGGGACCGGGGCGCAGCTCCGCGCGCTTCCCCGTGGGCGCGTCCGGGCGGGCGGCGACGCTCGACGAGTCGCTCGGGTTCGCGGAGATCGTGAGCGACGCGGAGGACGGCACGATTCTCGGCGTGCACATCGTGGCTCCGCACGCCTCCGAGCTGATCGCGGAGGGGGCGCTCGCGGTGGAGATGGGCGCGACGCTCGAGGATCTCGCGCTCACGATTCATCCCCATCCCACCCTGAGCGAGATGCTCGGCGAAGGGGCCGCGATCGGAGCGGGACGTCCCCTGCACGTGCGCCAGGGGGCTCGTTAGGCGGCTCCGTCCGTCCGTCCGTTCCGCGACCCCGGTGAGGGTGTCGGGACACGATTCGAGGACTGGAGCCGAAGCCGACGCCCGGGGCGGGCTCAGCCCCCCTTCCCGTACTCCTGCGCGAGCCGGCTCATGCCGCGCAGCCACCGATCCGGATCGGCGGCCTTGCGCTTCACATACTCGCGCACCACGGGGTGGGGAAGAATGAGGAACTCCTCGCGCTCCATCGTCGCGACCACGCAGTCCGCCACCTCCTCCGCTTCGATCATGCCGTCCACGCTCGCCACCCCGTCCTCCTCACCCGCGGTCATCGCGGTGCGCACCGCCTGCGGGCACAGGACGGAGATCCGCACCCCGCGGGGTCCGTAGCGAATGGAGAGGTACTCCGCGAACGCGACGGCCGCATGCTTGGTCACCGCGTAGGTCGCCGAGTGGATGTGCGTGAGCAGGCCGGCCGCCGACGAGGTGTTCACCAGGTAGCCCGAACCCCGCTCGATCCTCCCGGGAATCACCGCGCGCGCCGCGTAGACGTGCGCCATCACGTGGATGTCCCAGCTCCGCCGCCAGTCATCGTCCGGCGCATGCTCGTCTCCGAAGAGGGCGATGCCCGCATTCGAGCAGAACACGTCGACGCGGCCGAAGCGCTCATCGGCGCGCGACACCAGGCTGCCCACCGCCGACTCGCTCGAGACGTCGGCGACGACCGCGACCCCCCCGATCTCGTCCGCGACCTCCTCGACCCCGGCCGCCTCCCGGTCGGCGCACACCACGCCGGCGGCGCCCTCCGCGGCGAATCGCCGCGCCAGCGCCCGGCCGATGCCGCTGGCGGCCCCGGTCACCACCGCGACCTTGCCTTCGAGCTTCATGGGCCATCTCCTCCGCGCGGTCGAGAGCCCGGGGCCGCGGCCCGAGCATGCGGTTCAGCTCGTCGCAAGGGTTCTCCGCGTCTTGGGCTGTTCACGAGGTGGCGGCAGGTATGGTTGTGTGGATTTCCATGTTGGGACAGAGACCTGGCCTGAGTCTCCGCAACAGGAAGTCGGCCCCGCGCCGCGCTTACACTCCCTTCGGGATCTCGGGCTTGCGCCGCGTGATGTAGTCCCGCAGCGCCTCGTCGATGGCGGGGTCCATGGGCGGCGCCTCGTACTCCTCGAGAAGCAGCTTCCAGATGCGGTTGGCGCGCTGGGTGGCGGTGAGGGAGCCGCGCTCCTGCCAGGTCTCGAAGTTGCTCCAGTCGGAGACCACGGGCGCGTAGAAGGCGGTCTCGTAGCGGGCGATGGTGTGGGTGGCCCCGAAGAAGTGGCCGCCGGGCGCCACTTCGGCGATCGCGTCGATGGCCAGGGTGTCTTCGTCCACCACGATCGGCTGCAGGTACTCCGCCATCATCTGCAGCATCTCCGCGTCGATGACGAGCTTCTCGAAGGAAGCGACGAGGCCGCCCTCGAGCCACCCGCCGCTGTGGGCGATCATGTTTCCGTGGCCGGTCACCGCGGCCCAAATCGACATCTCGCTCTCGTAGGCGGCCTGCGCGTCGACCACGTTCGACGCGTTGGTGTTGCTGGTGCGGTAGGGCACCCGGTAGCGGCGCGCGAGCTGGCCGCCCGCCTGCGTGGCCTTGACGTACTCCGGAGTGCCGAAAGCGGGGGCGCCGCTCTTCATGTCGACGTTGGAAGTGAATCCTCCGTAGACCACGGGAGCGCCGGGGCGCACGACCTGGGCGAGCACCATGCCCGCGAGTGCCTCGGCGTTCTGCTGGGTCAGAGCGCCCGCGATGGTCGTCGGGGCCATCGCTCCGAGCAGAGTGAAGGGCGTGACCACCACCGGCTGGCCGGCCTCCGCGAGCACCGTCAGGGCATCGGACATGCTCTCGTCGAGCTGACGGGGAGAGTTGGTGTTGATGTTGCCGAGGCCCACGACGTTTTCGGGAAGCTCCGCGTAGTCGAGGCCGTGCACGATGCACAGCATCTCCAGCGCGTCGCGGGCCCGGAAGCCCCCGAGCATCGATGCGCTCCAGACCTTGTCGTGACAGGTGATGGCGGCGTAGCACTTGTCGAGATGACGGCTCTCCGCCGGCAGGTCGAGGGGCTCGAAGGGACTCGCTCCGCCCGCGTGCAGGATGTCGAAACACTGCACCAGGCGCAGGAAGTCGCACATCTCCGCGTAGGTGCCCGCCCTCCGGCCGCGGTCGGTGTCGGAAACGAAGGAAGGACCGCCTACCGGGTAGAAGTTGATGTGGTTTCCGCCGAGCGTCACGGACTTTGCGGGATTGCGCGCCCGGATGGTGACCTCGGGAGGCGCGAGCGCCATGTACTCCTCCACCATGGAGGGGTCGAAGCGCACCATCATCTCTTCGTGGTCGACGCTGGCGCCGGCGCGCTCGAGCCGACTCCGGGCATCGGAACCGAGCACCTTCATCCCGATCTCCGCCAGCACCCGCAGCGATGCCTGGTGAATCGCCTCGATCTGGTCCGCGCTCAGGACTTCGACCGGGGGAAGAGGATTGACGAGGTCCCGCCACGGAAGGCGAGGCACCCCGGTGCTCGGGGCCCGGCGCTCCCGGCGACGGCGCCTGCCCGCCGCCACCTCAGGCTCTCCCCTGCCGCGCGCGGAAGGCGATGCATCGAGTGCGCCCCCGGGACGCGACGCCCGGCGCTTCCGACGCATCCGCGCCTTCTCTCCACCGTGGCGCGTGCCGCGACGGGCGACCGTCCATGCGTCTCATGTCCTTGCTCCCCCTGGTGTTGGGCGCGATTCTACGGAATAGTCGCCGGGCGCACAGGCGCGCGTCTTCCGGCTTCCGAAAGGCGCTCAGGGGCGCTCGCCGGTCCGTCGCATCGGGGGCTCGCTCGTGGGAGCGAAGGCTCCCGCCCGTCGGGAACCCGCCCCTTCGCTTCGCTCGGCGCCGCGATGCGCTCCGGGGAGTGCCCGGTGCCCCACGCCGGTCCCGGACGCTACACTTCCGCCCCGATTGCGCTCCGATCCCCCCTGGCGCCGCGGCGACGGGATTCGCTCCATGAAGTTCTGCGTGCAACTGTCCCCCTACCTTCCCGATGCCGATTACGGCGGCAAGCGCCTGCTCGACGACATGATGGAGCACGCGGTGCTCTGCGACCGGCTCGGCTTCGAGTCGGTGTCGCTCACCGAGCACCATCTCATCAACATTCTGCTGATGCCGGCGCCCCTGCAGTTCGCGATCAAGATCGCGGACGCCACCTCGCATCTCAAGATCATGATCGCGGTGTCCGTGCTCCCGATCCACGACATGCGGGTATTCGCCGGGGAAGTGGTGGTGGCCGACATCTTCACCGACGGCCGGCTGCTGCTCGGCGTGTCCCGAGGCGCGTTTCCCTTCGAGATGTCTCGTCTCGGCGTGCCCATCGAGACGAGCCGGGAGAAGTTCGACGAATCTCTCGACGTGCTGCAGGCCCTGCTGTCGCGCGAGGAAGTCTCGTGGGAGGGCAAGAACTATCGCTTCGATCCGCTGACCATCATGCCTCGTCCGATTCGCCAGCCGATGCCCATCATGATGGCGGCGGCGACTCCGGAATCGATCTATCACTGCGCACGCCGCGGATTTCACGTGCAGACCACGCCGCTGTCCGGCGACCGCCAGCTCGTGATCGACCAGATCGAGGCCTTTCACCGCGCCCGGGGGGAGCTCGGAGAGGCCGGCCGGCACCTGACGCTGTCCCTCTCCCGAATCGGTCTCGTCACTCGCGGCCCGGAGCACAAGCGCCGTGCCCTGCGCACCGCCTATCACTACTACAGCCAGTTCGACAACGTGTTCACTGGCCCCGGCATCGTGCGCAACGGCTTCATCGAGGCGCTGCCGCGCGAGCAGAGCATCGAGCAACTGGACGACAACCTCCTGATCGGTCCGCCCTCCGAGATCGCGGACAAGCTGGCGCTCTACGCCGAGCGAGGCGTCGATCGTTTCGTGCTCAATCCCAACTTCGGCGCCGGCCAGCAGGAAATGCTCGACACCATCTCGTGCTTCGCCGAGGAGATCGTTCCACTCTTCCGGGACGAGCGGGCGGCGGGTTGCGGGGCCAGGGCGCGAGGCTGAACCCCCGCGGGAATCTCCCGGCGCCCGGACCGGTCCATTTCGGTCCCGGCATTCCTCCTTCCGCCGGTGAGGCTCACCGGGGTTTCTCCTCCGATGTCGTCGCCCCTCGCATGGCCCTCCAGACCGCCTCCGGCAATACCGGCATGTCGATGTCCTGAGTGCCGATCGCATGCGCCACCGCATTGACGACGGCGGCCGGCGCGCCGATGGCCCCGACCTCGCCCACCCCTTTCGGCTCCAGTGCCGTCCCTTCGTGCCCCGGGCACCAGGCCGTATCGAAGGACGGGAGATCCCCGGCGCGCGGCATGGCGTAGTCGAGGAAGGAGCCGCTCAGGAGCTGACCGCCCTCGCGCTCGTAGACGCCGTGCTCGAGCATCGCCTGCCCTATTCCCTGAGCCGCGCCGCCATGGATCTGGCCGCGCGCGATGGCATCGTCGTGCACCTTGCCGATGTCGTCCGTGGTGGTGAAGGAGACGAGCGCCACCCGTCCCGTCTCGGGGTCCACCTCCACCTCCGCCACGAACACTCCGGCGGGAAAGGTCGCGTCCGCACGGGCGGCGCTCGCCCTCCCCGCGCAACCGTCAGCACTCGAGGGCAGCGAGCGCGCGAGCTCGAGGAGAGACACCGCCCGATCCGTTCCGGAGATGAGGAAGCGGCCGGCCGAGTACTCGAGGTCGGCCTCGGCCGCTTCGAGGTGTCTTGCGGCCTGCTTGCGGGCACGGTCGAGGAAGACCTCCGCCGCCCGGAGGATGGTGACCCTTCCGAGCACCAGGGAGGAAGAACCGCCGGAGCCGGCGCCTCCGGGAAGCCGGTCGGAGTCCCCCTGCCGGACCCGGATGCGCTCCGGCTCGATGCCGAGGCGCTCCGCGAGCACGCGGGCGAACGAAGTGGCGTGGCCCTGTCCGGAATCCTGAGTCCCGCAGCGGATCTCCACGTCGCCCGTGGAAAGGAGTCGGATCTCCACGTGCTCGCGTCCTTCCGCCGCGGTGCCGTGAAGGTAGAAGGAGAGCCCGATGCCGCGCCGGCGCCCCCGCGCTCGCGCCTCCTCCCGCCGAGCGGAGAAGCTCGCCCATCCCGAGCGCCGGAGCGCGTGCTCGAGCAGTCGGGGAAAGTCGCAGTCCCGGCAGGTGCGCCCGTTCGGGTTGGTGTAGGGCATCTCCCCGGCGGCCACGAGGTTCAGTCGCCGGAGCGCGATGGGGTCGATGCCGTTCTCCCGGGCGGCGAGCTCCACCAGCCGTTCCACGAGGTACACCATCTCCGGGGTTCCGGCCCCCCGGTAGGCCTCCACCGGCGCGCTGTGCGTGAGCACCGCGCGCACCGCGAGATGCGCGGCCGGGATGCGGTAGACGTGGCCGAGCAGCTTGGCGTAGCCGTGGGTCGCGGTGCTCGGCCCGTAACCGGTGAGGTAGGCCCCCAGGTTGGCCCGGGTCGAGATGCGCAGCGCGAGCATGCGGCCCTGCGCGTCCAGGGCGAGCTCGGCCCGGCTTCGGTGGTCCCGCGCGTGGGCGTCGGCGAGAAATGCCTCTCCCCGTTCCGCCACCCAGCGCACCGGGCGGCCGAGCGCCCGGGCCGCGAAGAGCACCAGGCCCTGCTCCGGGTACACCGCGAACTTCATTCCGAAGCCGCCTCCCACGTCGGGAGTGCGCACGCGAAGGCGCTCCGGAGGGACTCCGAGCACCGGCCCGGCCAGCATCGAGCGCACGAGATGCACGCCCTGGCAGGGGGTATGCAGGGTGTAGCGGCCGCTGCCGGAATCGTAGAAGCCGAGCGCGCTTCGCGTTTCCAGCGGGTTGACGATGACCCGGTTGTTGGTGAGCGACAGCGTGGTGACCCGGGCAGCCCGGTCGAAGGCGGATCGGGTTGCCGCCGCGTCCCCGGCCTCCCAGTCGAAGCAGCGCGCGGCGGGATCGTCGAGATCCATCTTCGCGGGAAGCGGCCGATAGTCGATCTCGATCTTCTCGGCGGCGTCGCGGGCGGCGTCTATCGACTCCGCGACCACCATCGCGACGCCGTCTCCCGCGTAGCGCACGGTCTCGGCGGCGAGCAGCCGCCACTCGGGGGCGTGGAGCGGGGCGCCGTCGCTCGTCTCGATCTCCGCCCGGCATGGCAGGGCGCCGATCCCCGCCGAAACGAGGTCGCGCCCGGTGAACACGGCGGCGACTCCGTCGCTGCCCGCCGCCTCGTCGACGACTATGCGGCCGAGAGTGGCGTGCGCATGGGGGGAGCGCACGATGCAGGCCTGCAGGGCATCCGGAGCGTCGAGATCGCTGGTGTAGCGTCCTTCCCCACGCAGGTGGCGGGCGTCCTCGCGCCGCTTCACGCCCCTTCCGCCACCCAGCTCCGGTCCTCGCCGGCATAGAGCTCGCCGGGGTTGCCCCACACCGTGGTCCGCCACATGAGCCGTTCGTGACGCGCGGCGTCGAACCAGGTCGCGCAGTGCGCCAGGCAGCGGTTGTCGTAGACGATCAGATCGCCGTCATCCCACTCGTGCGCGTAGGTGAAACGGGGCTGGGTGAAGTGCGCCATCAGCTCGTAGAGGAGCGCCGCGCCCTCCCCGTCCGGACCCGGCTCCATGCCGGCGAAGGGCCCCAGAACCCAGTCCATCTGGCCGGACTCGCAGAGATACAGGGCGCGTCTTCCGGTCTCCGGGTGCATGCGCACCACGGGCTGGCGTTGCGGCTGCTCGTGGGGGGCGAGGGGCCGAGGGGTCTTTCCCGCTCTCACCTCGTCCTCCGATCGTCCCCAGAAGGGATAGACGTGGATGCCGGCGAGATTCCCGATCTGCCCTTTCCGGTGCGGGGGCAGACTCTCGTAGGCGCCGCTTCCGTCGGCGAAGAGCGTCTGCCCCTGGCCCTTCGGACAGGCCTTCACCGCGTAGAACAGCGAAATGTCCGGTGGCGGGCGGCGGAAGCTCTGATCCGTGTGCCAGCCCCGCCGATGGGGAAACTGCACCGGCAGGGCGCCGTCCGCGGTGCGCGGGGGGTCGGGAGGCGCCGGCGGCTGCCGGCAGCTCGGCGGACGATTGCCGAGGACGTATATCTCCCCGTGCCGGGGGTGGATCATGTGAGATTCCGAGAGGGTCCGCCGGTAGTCCTCCACCTCGGGGCCGAAGAGGCGGCTCAGCCGCACCAGCATCTCCGGCTCCTTCGCGATCGCGTGGAGGGCGGGAAACAGGAGCGGGCCCCCGGCACGGTTGAGCAGATCGTTCAGGCGCCCCGGCTCCGCCTCGAATGCCGCGATGGCGCTCTTCGTATCCCGATCGGGCGGGATGCGAAGCACGGCGCCGAAGGTGGAGCCGGGCAGAGGAGAAAGGTCTGGTTCCATGAGCTGGCGAGTAATCCCGACTCGAGCACGGATTATTCGTCATTTGATCCCGAAGGTCACGACCGGGAGGATACGCGGCGCACCGGAACCCTCTTCCTCGGGAAGCGTGGCCATCGGCGCCCGGGCCGATTACGCCGGCCGCCCCTGGCCACGATGGGTCACCGGTATGCGGTGGCCTCAGGCGCCAAGGGGGCACTGGCAGTGGGCCGCGCGGACCGGGAGGCGCTGAGGGGCGAGCCGAGTACAGGCGAATCGCGGGGCTCCCGGCCCCGCTCGGACGGGGGCCGGGGTTCAGGCCGGCGGCAACCCCGCTCCCGCACGCCGCTCGATGGCGCCGCGAAGGCTCGCGAGCGCGCTCGCCTCGATCTGGCGCACGCGCTCGGCCGAGATTCCGTGTTCTTCGGCGAGCTCCCGCAGCTTCGCCTTCGGCTCCTGCAGCCAGCGCCGGGTGATGATGTCCCGGCTGCGCGCGTCGATCTTCTCGAGCGCCGCCGTCATGTGTTCCGATGCGTAGGCCGCCCACTCCGCCTCTTCGACGACGCTCCCGGGGTCGAAGCGACGGTCCTCGATGAACAGCGCCGGCGAGGCGCGCTCCTCCCCGCTTGCATCCTCGCTGCCGTCGAAGGCGGTGTCCTGGGAGGCCAGCCGACGTTCCATCTCCAGCACTTCCCCGGGCAGCACGCCGAGGTCTTTCGCCACCTCCTCCACTTCCTGCCGGGACAGCCACCCCAGACGCTTCTTCCGACTGCGCAGGTTGAAGAAGAGCTTGCGTTGCGCCTTGGTGGTGGCGATCTTGACCATTCGCCAGTTGCGGAGCACGTACTCGTGGATCTCGGCCCGGACCCAGTGCACCGCGAAGGACACGAAACGCACGCCCACTTCCGGGTCGAATCGCTTGGCCGCCTTCATGAGACCGATGTTGCCTTCCTGGATCAGATCCTCGTGGGGAAGCCCGTAGCCCAGGTAGCCCCGGGTGATCTTCACCACGTAGCGGAGGTGGGATGTCACGAGCTGCCATGCCGCTTCGAGATCCTGCTCCCGCCGGTAGCGGTCGGCGAGGCTTCGCTCCTCGTCCGCCGACAGGAGGGGGAAGTTGTTCACCGCGTGCAGGTATCCCTGCAGGTCGGCTCCGGGCATGGGCAGTCGTCGGGCAAGCGTCGCCATCTGGATCGTTGCGCTCCTCGGGTCGTTCTCGGGGGGGAGGTCGAGTGTTTCGCTCCGAAGGAAAGATGGGGTCCCGCTTTCGGAGTTCAAGGCGCACGTTCGGGCCGCGGCGTCGCCGCCCGCCGGAGGGACCAGGGAGATCCTCGGGAGGGACTCCGATTGACGGACACTTCCGTTCATCGCACTCACCTCAGGGCATCCGGTGTGAGTCGAGAGTGACAGCGCCGGCCTCGGACTGCACTTCGTAATCTCCGACATCTCCTCGGCAATTACCGATCCTCGAGCGTGACGGTGCGCCGGCTCGCGGAGCGGGCCCTCGTCGGGAGAAGCGCCTCCCCCTCGACGAGCAGCTCGCCCGCCGTGTCGTCGCGGGCGGCACGCGAGACCGGACTTCCGCGGAGGCACGGGAAACGGGCATCGGGGAGAGGCTCGGCCTCGCCGGGATTCCCTCGTGGGGGCCAATCCCCGAAGGGCAGCCGAGCGGTGGGAGGCGCTACGCCGGCCGGCCGGTCGATGCCCGCCGGCGGCGGATGCGCCGCACCGGGTCAGACGGAGTCCGGAAAGCGATTCGCCTGTCGAAGGATTGCGTCGAGGCGGGGCCGGTGGCGCGCGATCTCGTCGTCGCTCAGACCTTCGAGCGAGTGGGGAAACTTGATCCACTCCTCGGTCTCGTGCAGGTAGTAGTCCGGCACGCGCGTGGTGAGGTTCCGCCCGGGCTTGTAGTACGGCACCGCGACCCTGATCTCGCGGGGGGCGTTCCTCCTCGCCTTCTCCCGGAGAATCTCGATCACCCGTTCGATGGTGTGGCCGGTGTCGTACACGTCGTCGACGATGAGCAGGCGGTCGTGGTGCTCGATGTTCTTCACGAGATAGTTGAGCCCGTGCACCCGAACTTCCGAGGCACGCCCGTCGATCCCGCGGTAGGACGAAGTGCGGATGGCGATGTGGTCGGTGGCCACGCCGAAGTAGTCGAGCAGCTCCTGCACCGCGATGCCGATCGGGGCTCCGCCCCGCCAGATCGCAACGATGAAGCTCGGCCGGAATCCGCTTCCGAGCACTCGCCCTCCGAGCTCGAATGCGTCTTCGAGCAGCTCCTGGGCCCCGACATAGAGCATCTTCGCCGCCGGCAGTTTACCCGTCCCTTGCGCTCCAGTATGTTGAGCAACCCGGACCAAAGGCAAGCACCGCCCGGCGTGGAAAAACTCTTCATCGGCGAAGAAGATCTCCTGCTCGATGCGTATCGCCTCGGGGTCCGCATCTTCAACAGCGGCTTCAGGCCGACCTTCATCGTCGGGCTGTGGCGGGGCGGAACGACGATCGGGATCGCGGTGCAGGAGTGTCTGCAGCATCTCGGCGTCGAGACCGATCACATCTCCCTGCGCACGTCCTACCGTGGGATGCACCGCTACCGGAGCATGATCGAAGGAGGGGGCTCGGAGATCCGGGTTCACGGCACTCAGTACCTGCTCGAGAGCATGAACGCCGAAGATCGCCTGCTGATCGTGGACGATGTCTACAGTTCCGGCCTCAACGTGAGGGCGGTCCTCGACCGCCTGCGGTCGCGCACCCGGCGCAACATGCCGCACGACACGCGCATCGCCGTGCCCTGGTACAAGCCCGCCCGCAACCTCACCGGACGCGCCCCCGACTACTACCTGCACGAGACCGACAAGTGGCTGGTGCTGCCCTACGAGCTCAACGGACTGCGCATCGACGAGATCCGGACCCACAAGCCCTTCCTCGCCCCTCTCCTGGACCGGCTTTCGACCGCGTGACTTTCTCCGCCCGAAATTCGCGACGGAGGCCCGAGCATCCGGCCTCCGCCGCGCGCCGCCGCCCCGATGCGCGGCGGCGGCTGGGCCAGGCCACGGCCGGAACGCACTTCCGGCCCGGCGCGCGTGCGGCCGAATGCCGGGCTCCGACGGAGTCTTCCGGGAAGCCTCCCGCACACCCCTTGCAACGAGTACGCTGATGGGCCCAATCGCGGTTCTGCACGACAACCCCGAAGACTGTCGGGATCTGCTCGAAGCCCGCTTTCCGGCGCTCGAGTTCCACTACGCGAGCGCGACGGAGGAGATCCTTCCGGTGCTCGAAAGCAGCAACCCGGAGGCGGTGCTCTCCATCAAGCACCCGAGCTTCCCGGGGCCCCGGCATTCCCCGGCGGTCCGGCACCCCTCGGTGCGCTGGGTGCACGTCGGAGGCTCGGGCTACGAGCACATGGTCCCCTGGGACCCGGAACGGGTCACCGTCACCAACAGCGCCGGAGTCCTGAGTCCCTACCTGGCGGAGACGGTGATCGGGGCGATCCTCACCCTCAACGGGGGCTTCCTGCACTACGTGGAGCGCCGCCGGGAGCGGCGCTGGCAACCTCGCCCCTTCGTGCCGCTCTCCGAGCAGACCCTCCTCGTCGTCGGACCCGGGTCGATCGGAGGGCTCGTCGCCGCCCGGGCCAAGGCGCTCGGCATGCACGTAATCTCGGTGAGGAAGACCCCGACTCCCCATCCCTCGGTGGACGAGGTGTTCGGACCCGATGCGCTGTACGAGGTCCTGGGGAGAGCGGACTACGTGACTCTGCACGTGCGCGCCAACGACGAGACGCGGCACCTGATCGATTCCCGGGCGCTCTCGGCAATGAAGCCGGGAGCGGTGCTCGTCAACACCACGCGCGGATTCGTCGTCGACGAAGCGGCGCTGGTCGATGCGCTCGAGAGCGGTCGGCTCGGCGGGGCCTACCTCGATGTCTTCGAGACCGAGCCGCTTCCGGAGTCGAGCCCCTTGTGGAAGTTCGATAACGTTCTCATCACGCCGCACGCCTCGGACAACATCCATGCGTGGCCGCGGAAGTTCATCCGGCTCTTCGGCGACAACCTCGAGCGCTGGATCGCCGGTGATGACCTGGTGAACGTGGTGCACCCCTGAACGGAGAGGGGTTCGGACGGAATGTTCGCGCGATGACCCGCTTCGAGAGATTCTCCGGCCGGAGCGCCTTCGTGACCGGAGCCGGCGGCGGCATGGGCCTCTCCATCGCGCGGGACCTGGCCGATGCGGGCTGCGCGGTCACGGGGTTCGACCTCAAGGCGCGGCCGGATGGCCTTGGGGAAGGCGACACGCCGGTGGCCTACGTTCGCGGCGACCTGACCGACGAGGCGGCGGTGGGCCGCGCCATCGACGACCTCTTCTCCCGCCATGGCCGCCTGGACTACCTGGTGAACGCGGCGGGAATTCTCCTCTTCGGTAAGGATCGCTCCGCGGCGGAGATCGACCTGGCGCTGTGGGACCGGGTGATGGCGGTCAACCTGAAGTCCGTGGTTCACACCTGTCGCCACGCGATTCCCCGCATGCGGCAGGGAGGCGGCGGCGCCATGGTGCACATCGCCACCATCCAGTGCCTGCGCGGGGACCCCGCCCCGCAGGACGCCTACCAGGCATCCAAGGCGGGCGTGACCGCGCTGTCGAAGTCCCTCGCGGTGCAGCTCGCGGGCGATGGAATCCGATCCAACGTCGTCCACCCGGGACCCACCCTGAGCCCCATGCAGCGGCGCTGGCAGGAGGATCCCCGAGCCGCCGCAAGGGTGGCGGAACAGATTCCCCTCGGCCGCCTCGGCACTCCCGCGGACATCTCCCGTGCGGCGCTCTTTCTCCTCTCCGACGAGGCGTCCTTCATCACCGGCGCCGAGCTCATCGTGGACGGAGGGCTGATGGCCCTGCCCTGAGCGCCCGGGCGCACCGGCTCAGGGTTGCGCGGTCGCGGCGCCCGCGGCCGGCGGGAGCCCCGCTCTCCGCCGCTGGAGCCAGTAGACGAGCGCGAAGAGCACGACGGCGGGAAGGTAGAACACCTCCTTCGCCACGCGCTCGCTCGGAAGGAACACTCCGGCGACCACCACCGGGTCGTCGGCGTAGAAGTCGAAGGTGAGGGAAAGGCTCTCGAAGCGGGTGGCGGGCAGCGGCTCCTCGAGAAGGGCCGCCCCGTCCTCGATGCTGACCAGCAGCCCGTTGCGCTCGAGGCGCGCCACCCCCTCTCCGGACGCCCCGAGGGGCACCACGAGGCTGGTCTCGGCGATGAGCTCCGGATCGTTGAAGTCCGGACCCGAAACCGTGACCCGCAGCTCCTCTCCGTCGGCGCGGGATTCCACCACCTCGATCACCTCGGCGCCCGGCCGCTCCAGGAAGGGCGGTGCGACCCGATCGAGCCAGAATCCCGGTCGAAAGAGCGTGAAGGCGACCAGCAGCAGCGCCAGGGTCTCCCAGATGCGGTTGCGAGTGACGAGGAAGCCCTGGGTGGCGGCGGCAAAGAGCATCATCGCCGCGACCGCGACCAGGAACACCGCGATCGCCTTCAACGGCGTCACGTCGATGAGGAGGAGCTCGGTGTTGAAGATGAAGAGGAAGGGCAGGATCGCGGTGCGGATGTCGTAGGCGAAGCCCTGCACCCCGGTGCGGATCGGATCGCCCCGGGAGATTGCGGCGGCGGCGAAGGCGGCGACCCCGACCGGAGGCGTGTCGTCGGCGAGAATGCCGAAGTAGAACACGAACATGTGCACGGCCACGAGCGGCACGATCAGCCCGCTCTCGGCCCCGAGGGCGACCACCACCGGGGCCATGAGGGAGGAGACCACGATGTAGTTCGCGGTAGTCGGCAGCCCCATGCCGAGGATGAGGCTCATCACCGCCACCAGGAGCAGCATCACCATCAGGTAGCCGCCGGAGAGGAACTCGACGAACTCCCCGACGACCTGGTGGGCGCCGGTCAGCGAGATCGTGCCCACGATGATCCCGGCCGCGCCGGTCGCCACGCTGATCCCGATCATGTTCCGCGTTCCCGCGATCATGCCGTCGAAGCACTCGTGGGCTCCGCGGCGGCACGCAGCCGCGAGATTGCCGTGACCCCTGAGAAGGGCCTTGAGCGGGTGCTGGGTGAGCGCCACCACCAGCATCGCGACCGCGGCCCAGAACGCCGACAGCGCGGGCGAGAGGCGTTCCACCAGGATGCACCACATCAGGATCACGATCGGCAGCAGGTAGTGCAGGCCGCTCACCGCGGTCGGGCCGGCCCGGGGCAGCTCGATGATCGGGGCGTCGGGAGCATCGACCTCGAGGTCCGGAATGCGCGACGCAAACATCAGGAGCGCCAGGTACAGGAGCGCGCAGAGCAGGATCACGACGAAGAAGGCGTAGTCGGGAAGCGCGGCCTTCAGCCAGCCCAGCCCGAAGTACACCAGGGCGCCGAAGGCGGCGAGACCGATGAATCCGGCGAGGAACCCCGTCACCTTGGTGGCGAACCCGAGTGACGAGGGCGGCTTCTGCAGGCCCTTGAGGTCGAGCTTCAGCGCTTCCAGGTGCACGATGTAGACGAGCGCGATGTAGGAGGCGATCGCCGGCACCGCGGCGTGCTTGATAATCTCGGCGTAGCTGACGCCGGTGTACTCCGATATCAGGAACGCGGCGGCCCCCATCACCGGGGGAGTGAGCTGTCCGTTGGTCGACGAAGCGACTTCCACCGCGCCGGCCTTCTCCGGGGTGAACCCCGTGCGCTTCATCAGGGGGATGGTGAAGGTGCCGGTGGTCACCGTGTTCGCCACCGATGAACCGGAGTAGATGCCGCTCATGGCCGAGGCGGCCACCGCCGCCTTGGCGGGCCCGCCCCGGTAGTGGCCGAGCAGGGAGAAGGCGACCTTCATGAAGTAGTTGCCCGCGCCCGCCCGCTCGAGAATGCCCCCGAAGAGGACGAACAGGAAGATGAGCGATGCCGATACGCCGATCGCGACGCCGAAGACCCCCTCGGTCTGCATCCAGTAGTGCCACATCGCCTTGCCGATGGAGGCGCCCTTCCACCGGATCGCATCCGGGAGCCACTCCAGGTGTCCGAAGAACACGTAGAACACGAAGACGCTCGCAACCACCACCAGGGGCAGGCCGAGGGTGCGGTAGACGGCGATGCCCAGCACCACCATCCCCAGGCAGCCGGCCGCGATGTCGGTCGGACCGGAGACGCCAGCCCGGAGCGCGATGTCGTCCTTGAAGACCAGCAGGTAGAGGCAGGGTGCCGCGCCGAGCACGGCGAGCGTCCAGTCGTACCAGGGAATGCGGTCGCGCGCGCTCCCCCGGAACAGAGGGTAGGCGAACGCGGCGAGCACCAGGCCGAAAGTGAGGTGGAGGAAGCGGGCCTGGTCGGTGTTGACGGTCACGTTGACACCGAGCACCTCGGTCAACGTGAAGGGCAGGTTGGAGGCGATGTAGAGCTGGAACAGCGCCCATACGAAGGCGGTGCCGATGATCAGGCGTCCCTGCCAGCCCTCCGGGCTGCGCGCGCCGGTGTCGATGCCCGCGACCAGGTCGCCGACATCCTTCGCGCTCATGCTCTCCTTCGCCAAGGCTCCCCCTCATCCGTGCGTCGCACCGCCACGCGCGATTCTAAGCGCGCCGGCGCGGCGGAAACGGCGGATGGGAAATGCGAAGGGAGCGGCGGGCGTGCCGCCGCTCCCTTCGATCCGGCGATTACATCCAGCCGCGTTCCTGGTAGTACTTGGCCGCGCCCGGATGGAGCGGCGCGGACAGCGAATCCGAGATCATCTCGGATTCCTTCAGGTTGGCGAAGGCCGGGTGAAGCTTCCTGAACTGGTCGAAGTTCTCGAAGACCGCCTTCACCACGGTGTAGACGACCTCGTCCGGCACATCGGTGCTGGAGACGAAGGTCGCCCCCACTCCGAAGGTCTTCACGTCTTCCTCGTTGTTGTACATGCCGGCGGGAATCGTCGCCGCCCGGTAGTAGGGGCGCTCCGCCACGAGCTGGTCGATCTCGGGGGACATCGCGTGAACCAGGTGCGTGGCGCAGGTGGCGAGCGATTCCTGGGTGAGCGCGCTCGGATGGCCGACCAGCCAGAAGTAGGCGTCGATCTTGTTGTCGCACACCGCCTGACCGGTCTCCGCGGATTTGAGCTCGGAGGCGAGCTTGAGATCGCTGCGCTCCCAGCCCATCGCCTCCTCGATGACCTCCCAGGTGCCGCGGGTGCCCGAGCCGACGTTGCCGATGTTGACCCGCATGCCCTTGAGGTCCGTGATGTTGCTGATGCCGGAATCGTCGCGGGCGATGATCGTGACGGGCTCCGGATGCACCGAGAACACCGCCCTCAGGCCCTCGAAGGCGCCCTGCTCCTCGAACTTCGAGGTGCCGTGGTAGGCGTGGTACTGCCAGTCGGACTGGGCGACGCCGAACTCGAGCTCCTGGGCCCGCACGGTGTTGATGTTGTAGATGGAGCCGCCGGTGGACTCGGCCGAGCAGCGGATGCCGGTCTCCTTGCGCATCTTGTTGACCAGCCGGCAGATCGCGCCGCCGGTGGGGTAGTAGACCCCGGTCACGCCGCCGGTGCCGATGGAGATGAACTGCTCCGCGGCCACCGGACCCGATCCGAGCGCGACGGCAAGGGCCGCGGCGGCAACGTAGATTGGCTTTTTCATGAATCGATCCTCTTCGTCGTTGACACAAACCATCCGAGGTCAGCCCGGCGGGACCGGCGCCGGCGTCGCCCGCCAAGTCCGTCCGTCCCCCCGCATCGCACCGCGCATTCCGAGGCGCGAATGCGGCGTGCTGCCTTCGTCTCGGCGCGATGATAACGCAACCGGCCTGCCTGGGTGGCGGCGAGCGACTGAAGAGCGGCCGCCGCCCCGCCGCGTGACTCGGGCGGGGGCTCAGCTCGGGGTGAGTCCTCGCATGCGCTCGCTGCGCCGGCGCAGCCACTCCATGGTGAACATCAGCAGGATTGAAATGATGATCAGCATGGTCGCCGCGGCGATGATGGTGGGGCTCAGGAGCTCCCGGATTCCGCTCCACATGCGCCGCGGCACGGTGTGCTGCTCGGTGCTCGCCAGGAAGAGCACGACCACGATCTCGTCCCAGGAGGCGGCGAAGGCGAAAAGGCTTCCCGATACCACGCCCGGAGTGATGATGGGCAGGGTCACCTTGCGGAACACCCGCACCGGGTTGGCGCCCAGGATTGCGCCGGCCCGCACGAGGTTGTGATCGAAGCCCTGCAGGGTCGCCGACACGGTGATCACCACGAAGGGCACGCCCAGAGTGGTGTGGGCGAGAATGATGCCGCTGAGCGTGCTGACCAGCCCGACCTGGGCGTAGAAGTAGAACATCCCCACCGCGATCACCACGATCGGCACCATGATGGGCGAGATGAGGATCGCCATCACCGCCGGCTTGCCCGGGAAGTCGGCGCGGGTGAGCCCGAGCGCGGCCAGGGTGCCGAGGATGGTGGCGAGCAGGGTCGCGCAAATTGCGACGACCACGCTGTTGACCATCGAGCGCTGCCACAGGATCGAGATCGGCGAGTCGCCGAAGATCTCCCCGTACCATCGCCAGGAAAAGCCCTCCATCGGGTAGGTGAAGAAGGGCACCGGATTGAAGCCGAGCGGGATGATCACCAGGATGGGCATGATCAGGAAGAAGAAGATCAGCCCGCAGATCACCCGGAAGGTGTAGTACCAGGCCTTTTCCACCGGAGTGGCGTAGGGAGCGACGGCCATCGTGTCAGTTCATCCGGATGTTGCCCACGCCCACGAGGCGCTGGTACATGGCGAAGAAGATCATCACGCACACCAGGAGCAGCGCGCTGAGCGCGGCGGCGAGACCCCAGTTGACGGTGGTGTTGACGTGGAACGCGATGAAGTAGCTCAGCATCTGGTCGGCGGGTCCGCCCACCAGCGCCGGCGTGATGTAGTACCCGAGCGACAGGATGAACACCAGCAGCACGCCGGCGCCGACGCCGGGCAGGGTCTGAGGCAGGTAGACCTTGATGAACGCGCTCACCGGGTTGGCGCCGAGCGATGCCGCCGCCTTCATGTGGTAGGGATCGATTCCCTTCATGACGCTGAACATCGGCAGCACCATGAAGGGCAGCAGGATGTGCACCATCGCGATGTAGGTGCCCATGCGGTTTCGGACCAGTTGCAGCGGCTCGTCCCAGAGCCCGAAGTAGATGGCGATGTCGTTGATCACGCCTTCGTTCTGAAGCAGCACCAGCCAGGCGGTGGTACGCACCAGGAGCGAGGTCCAGAAAGGCAGCAGGAGCAGCAGGATGAGCAGGTTGCTCTGCTTCGTGGGCAGCGTGCCGAGGAGGTAGGCGATGGGAAATCCGAGCAGGAGGCACAGCAGGGTAACCACCGCGCTGATCACGATCGTGCGCCACAGCACCTCGACGTGGATGGCCTGGTCCTCGCTGATGGGGACGATGTCGGTGTTTTCGTCGTAGTCGCGATCGACCGAGCGCAGCAGGTACCACGCGGTGTGCGGCGGCGAGGCCTGCCGGATAATCGACCAGTAGCGGCGCTCTCCCCAGCGCTTGTCGATGTCGATGAAGCGCTCGAGCATCTCCGGACCCTGCAGCACCGCTTCCTCGCCCTCCTTCTCGATCGCCCGTTCCAGCTTCGTGCCGGTCTTGAACAGCATGGAGCGAAAGCCGGAGGCGTTGTAGTTCAGGCGCTTGGCCGCCTTGCCGAGGGTCTTGGCGGCCTTTGCCGTCACCACCTCGGCGGCGAAGGTCTGCATCGCTTCGTTGGGGGGGAACCCCTCGCCGTCCCAGAGCCGCATCGCCGCGGCGCTCCGCGGCAGGACTTGCACGATCTCCGGGTTCTCCACGCTTCGCATCAGCATCACGACGATGGGGATCGCGAAGGTGACCATGAGGAATATGAAGAGCGGCAGGATGAGTCCCACCGCCTTCACCTTGCGCATCCGCTCCGCGCGCTCGAGGCGGATCTTGAGCGGCACTCCATCGAGCATGATGGGTCCACCGGCATTGGGAGAGACCGCGGCCATGGCCTTCAGGCGCCCATCGACCCGGGTCGCTCCGTCATCTTCCCCTCGCCCCGCGTCTCAGGCGTCCAGCGCCCGGCAGTCGGCCGGATTCCAGCCCACGGTGTGCGTCTCGCCCACCTCGAGGCGCGGCGCGTCGCCGCTGCGCGGCACCTTGATGATGAAGTCGTCGTGCAGGCAGACGTTGACGCGCACCCGGGTATGGTCGCCGAGGTAGATGAGCTCCTCGACACGGGCGTCGAAGCGGTCCGGGTAGCCGTCCGCCGGCGGGTCGATCTTCACGCTCTCCGGGCGCAGCGACAGCGTCGTGCGCTCCCCGACCCCCGCGACGTTCACCGCGAGCGCGGCCACCTCCCCGCCGCCGTCGATCTCCACCTGGCATTCCTTGCCGTTCAGTGACCTGACGGTGCCCATGAGGCGGTTGTTCTCTCCGATGAACTGGGCGACGAAAGCGTTCTCCGGCTCTTCGTAGAGGACCTGAGGGGTGGCGATCTGCTGGACCTCGCCTTCGTTGAACACCGCGATGCGGTTGGACATGGTGAGAGCCTCGCCCTGGTCATGCGTCACGTAGACGACCGTGACCCCCACCGTCTCGTGGATGTGCTTGAGCTCGTACTGCATGTTCTCGCGAAGCTGACGGTCCAGCGCGCCGAGGGGTTCGTCCATGAGCACGAGCGCCGGCTCATACACCAGCGCTCGGGCCACCGCGACCCGCTGCTGCTGGCCTCCGGACAACTGCGCCGGCCGCCGGCGGCTGAACTCGCTCAGGCGCACCATCGCGAGCGCCCGGTCGATCTTCTCCTTGATCTGATCCCTGGGCATCTTGCGCGCCTCGAGCGGGAACGCGAGGTTCTCCTCCACCGTCATGTGGGGGAAGAGCGCATAGTTCTGGAACACCATCCCGATGTCCCGGCGGTACGGGGGCACGTTCTTGAGCGAGCGCCCGCCCAGCAGGATGTCTCCGTGGGTAATCGACTCGAACCCGGCGAGCATGAGCAAGGTTGTGGTCTTGCCCGAGCCCGAGGGGCCGAGCATGGTGAGAAACTCGCCCTGGCCGACCTCCATGTTGAGGTTCTTCACCACCAGGGTCTCGCCGTCGAAGGTCTTGTCGACGTTGTCGAACTCGACGAGCGCCTCGCTTTCACCCGGCATGTCGTTCCACTCCTGCCGCCGCTTCGAAGCGGCCCGCCACGTCTCGCGTCGGACCGTCCCGAGTTCAACCGCGTTAGGGGGCCTAAGGTAAGCAAGCGCCCCGAGCTAAGCAAGCGCCGCCCGGAAGCGGCCCGAGCGCGCTTCTCCGCCCCCCGATGCGCGGACGCTATACTGCGTCCTGCCCCCAAGCACCGCGGTATGGAGGCGATCATCATTGGCGCACCGCCCCTGCACGACGTTCCGCAGGCCATTCACGGACCGGCGGAGCGCCCCTTGGCCGGCGGGTACGAGGCGATGGGGGTGACCGCGTCCCGGGTCGTTGCGGTGTTGTTCGTGTTCGCGATCGCGGTGCGGGCCGCCGGGGGAGCCGATTTCGCTACCGGAGCGCAACTCTACGAGCAGGGCGACTACGAAGGCGCCATCGAGCAGTGGCAGGCGCTGGCGGACCGGGGCGACAGGCGTGCCCAGTATCGGCTGGCGCAGATGTATGCGGAAGGGGTCGGAGTGCGCAAGAACGATCGGACCGCCGCGCACTGGTTCCGGCAGGCGGCCGAGCGAGGCTCGATCGAGGCCCGCTACGAGCTTGCCCTCATTTACTCGATCGGACGCGGCGTCTCCCGGGACCCCTCGCGGGCGGCCCATTGGTACGGCCTGCTGGCTGCGGACGGGCACCTGACCGCCCAGTATGTCCTGGCGGGCATGTACGAAACGGGCAATGGCGTCACCAAGAACCTGTCGAGGGCGTTCTGGTGGTACCGGCAGGCGGCCGAACAGGGGCACTCGGCAGCGCAGATGAAGCTCGGCGAGGCCTTTGCCCGAGGCCACGGCCTGGACGAGGACCTGGTGCAGGCATGGGCATGGTTCGATGTAGCGGCCGCGAAGATTGGTGGGGTCGCGGCTACGGAGCGCGCGAAGCTGGGCCTTCGCCTCGGCGAGGAGGAGCTTGCCGAGGCGAAGCTGTTCAGCCGGGTTCTGCGCTCCCGGCTCGACCCTCGGCCCCTGGTGAGCGAGCAGGCTCCCGAGCCGGAACCTGAACCCCAGCCCTTCCGGGAGACTGAGATGGTGCGCATCGCGGCGGGGTGCTTCGCGATGGGCAGTGCGGCGAGTGAGGTCGGGCGCCACGTCAACGAGGCCCGGCATTCCGTGTGCGTCGAGACATACTCCATCTCGCGTTACGAGGTGACGCGCGGGCAGTATGCCGACTTCGTCCGCGACACCGGCCGGGAGACCCCTGACACCTGCCATACCTACGGCGACGGGGGGTGGGGATCGCGCTTCGGGCGTTCCTGGCAGAACCCGGGCTATGTGCAGGGCGATGACCATCCGGTCACCTGCGTCAGCCGCAACGATTCGCTCGCCTATGCCGAGTGGCTCTCGGAGCGCCACGGAACGGACTATCGATTGCCCACGGAGGCGGAGTGGGAGTATGCCGCGCGCGCCGGATCGCTTGGCTCCCGCCACTGGGGAGAAGACTCCGCTCAGGCCTGCACCTGGGGGAACGTGGGCGACCAGGACCTCGACCGCCACTTTCACGACTGGTCGTGGCAAGTGCATCGCTGCGACGATGGACACGTTCACACTGCCCCGGTTGGAAGCTTCCGCGTGAACCTCTACGGTCTTCACGACATGCTGGGCAACGTTTGGGAGTGGACCTGTTCAGCGTATGAAGCGGACTACCGGGGCACGGAGGGCCGTTGCAGCCGCGATGATCGCAACGGCGTGGTACGGGGCGGTTCATGGAGCAACTCGCCCCGGTGGGTGCGGGCAGCGGCGCGCTTCGAGAACCGGGTCGATGCGCGCTTCGATCTCGTGGGCTTCCGTCTCGCTCACGATTGAGCGCCATTGCCGCGTTCGGGATTGAGATGCCAGTTGTTCTTCGCACCCTTCTGCTCGCGTCCGCGTGCCTGGCTGCGCTCGGCGTGCCCGCGGCGGCGGCGCTGGAATGTCATGGTCCGGTCGGCAAGAACGAGACGCTGTGGCCGATTGCGTTGCGGCTGCGGCCGAGTCCGTCGATAAGCCCTCAGCGCACGATGCTCGCCTTGCTGGAGGCAAATCCCGAAGCCTTCAGCCACTACAACGTCAATACCCTGGAGACCGGCGTGACCCTGTGTCTCGGGCCGGAGGACCTGGTCGGACTCGATGACGCTGCGGCGATCGCGGAGGTGCGACGACAGAATCAGGAATGGAAGGCCGGCCGCATGCGCCCTGGCGCAGTCCCGGAGGACCCGCCTTCCGTGCCCTCTGCGCCGGCCGGCGGCGACGAAGCGGCCACCTTGCGCTCCGCCGAGATCATGGCCGGGCTCGGAGCGCGTCTCGCGCGGATCGAAGGCCTGATCGGAAGCGTGGAGTCGAGGCCGGGCCCGGAGCCGGGTCTGGAGCGGGTCGAGCGCACGCTCGCGCGACTCGAGACGCGATTGGCCCGCATCGAAGATCGGCTGCAAGTGCTCGCAGCGCCGGACGAGACGGTGAACCGGAGCGACGAGCACGAGGCGATGGAGCCGATGCCCACTCCGGCGCCGCAGAGCGACGGGCACGAGGCGATGGAGCCGATGCCCACTCCGGCGCCGCAGAGCGACGGGCACGAGGCAATGGAGCCGATGCCCACTCCGGCGCCTCAGAGCGACGAGGCACAGGAGCCTGACGCTGCCGAGACTCTCACCACCGAGAGCCTCTGGGAGCGAATCGACGAGTGGCGCGAGCGCGTCAGAGAACTGACGGAGCGATGAGCGCGCCGATCACCGGAGCGCAGCGGCGGAGCCCCGCCCCGCCGCCCGTCGCCGGCTACAGCGAGCGCGCCACCCGAAACCCCGTGTAGTCGCTGCGAAAGGTGGTCCGCTCGCCCCCGCGGTGCGCGGCCCGGAGGTACTTCGGGGTGCTGGCCCACGAGGCGCCTCGCATCACCCGGGAGGAGCAGTCGCCGTTCAGCCACGCGGCCTCCGTGGTTGGCGCCCCTTCGTAGGACCAGTTGAAGCAGTCCCGCACCCACTCCCACGCGTTTCCGATCATGTCGTGCAGGCCGAAGGCGTTGGCCTGGTACGAGCCCACCAGCGAGGTCCTCGGATTGCCGTCGTTGCACGTGGTGCGCCAGGGAAAGTCGGTGGCCATGTCCGCCCCGTTCGCGTACAGGCACTGGACGGCGGTATCGTCGCCCCAGTAATAGGGGGCATTCGTTCCGGCGCGGGCGGCGTACTCCCACTCGGCGGCGCTCGGCAGCCGGTAGTCCAGCCCGGTGCGCCCCGACAGCCAGGACACGTAGGCCGTGGCATCTTCCCAACTGATGCACACCGCGGGATGGCGCGTGGACTGGGGGAAGTCCAGGTTGCGCCAGCTTCGTCCGGCGCGTTCCTCCCAGTGGGTGCCTTCGTTCACCAGGCACGACCCCGCGCCGCCCTCGTAGTTCGTCGCCTGCACGAACTTCGCGTACTCGTCGCGGGTGACTTCGTAGACACCGATCGCGAAGGGTCGGGTGATCGTGACCGAGCGGGTCGGACCCTCCCGCTCATAGCGGTGCGCCTCCGAGTCCGGAGAGCCCATCGTGAAGCTGCCGGCCGGCAGGGCCAGGAGCTCCGGGCAATCGTCGCAATCGCGCCATCGCTCTCCCGAGCTCTGAGCGGACGCGCATGGAACGAGCACCGAGCCGGCGAGCAGGACCGTCGCCATCACCACAGTGTGTTTCCCGATGTTTCGAGACATGTCGTGTTTCTCCTGCCAGGTGAATGATTATTGAATGATTATGAGGTCAGCAAAGCGTGAAGCAGTTCGCGGGTTCCGCATTCGGTCGTGGTTCTCAGCTCCTCTCGTGGTGCGCGCGGCGGCGGGCAGTGCCGGCATCGGATAAGGATATTGTCGATTGACCTGCTCTCCCACGAAGGATGCGCGCGGATCGGCAGGGCGCGAATGGTACATGAGCCGGCGACCACGGAGCCGTGTGCTCACCCCCTGTCGATGACCGTACCGAGCCGGCTCCACTCGCGGCTCGCGGCCATCCTGCTCCCGGGGCAGCCAGGCCACATGGAGTGTCGGCGCGCACTCGTCCGGCAAGGGCTCCACTCGGGCGTGACAGAGGGACGCTACTTGGTGCACCATTCCGCGCCCGGGACTTTGCATGGCCGCGACTCTCCGCCTTTCTCGGGATCGGGTCGGCCCGTCGCACATGGGGCGGGCGAGTGCAGGTTGGTCTGGCAAACGGGAACGCTCGGAAGGACTTCGTATCGAGACTCCGCAACACGGACCCGCCACCGGCGGACGCCTCAGGCTTTGCGGCCGGGCGTCTGTATGTCCCGTCATGCCCGGTGCGAAGCTCCAGGTGCCCGTCAAGGGTCCTGAGGCATTCGCTCCCTCAGGAAGAACTCCGCAGGAGGTTCACAAATGAAAATCAAATCCGTACTCACCCTGGGCGCCGGCGTAGCCCTGCTCGCCATGACCGCGCCCAACGTCTCGCTCGCCGGGACCATCACCGTCACGTCCTGGGGCGGCTCCTACAGCGCCAGCCAGCGCAAGGCGTACTACGAGCCCTTCATGGCCGAGACCGAGCACACCGTGCTCGAGGACGAATGGGACGGCAGCATCGGCCTCATTCGGGCGATGGTCGAGACCGGCAACTACAAGACCCACCTCATCGACGGTTCCGTGACCGCCGCCCAGGCCGGATGCGACGAGGGTTTCCTCGAGACCATCGACTGGGATCGGCTCGGGCTTTCTCCTGACGACCTGATCGACGGGGCCGCGCACGAGTGCGGTGTCGGCACCATCACCTACTCGACCCTCTATGCCTACCGGACCGACGTCTATCCGGACGATCCTCCGGGAAGCTGGGCGGACTTCTGGAACGCCGAGAAGTACCCGGGCAAGCGCGCTCTCAAGAAGGACGAGGCTCAGGCTACTCTCGAGTTCGCACTGATTGCCGACGGGGTGGCGACCGACGAGATCTATGACGTGTTGCGCTCCGATGGGGGCATCGACCGCGCCTTCGCGAAGCTGGACGAGATCAAGGATCACCTGATCTACTGGGAAACCGGCGCCCACGCGCCGCAGTTGCTCGCGGACAAGGAAGTGGTCATGACCAGCGGCTGGAACGGACGCTTCTACAACGCGGTGGTCGACGACGGTCAGCCTTTTGCCCTGGTGTGGAACGGGCAGGCGCTGGACTTCGACTACTGGTTCATCCCGAAGGACCACCCCGAGCTCGATCTCACCTACGAGTTCCTGGCCTTCGCTTCGCGTCCCGACCGGCAGGGCGACCAGACGAACTACATCGCCTACGGCCCGGTCGTGAAGGCCGCCTCGGACCACATCAACCCCGACATTCTCCCGCACCTGCCTACCGCGCCGGAGAACATGGCGAACCATTTCGTCATCGACGTCGAGTTCTGGGGTGACAACCGCGAGAGCCTCAAGGCTCGCATGGCGACCTGGGCGGCCAAGTAGAGGCAAGCCCTCGGCCCTGTCGGCCGACGCCACGCGCATCGACGACGCCCGCGGCCTCGCGCCGCGGGCGTTCTTCATGCGACTCTCAAACCCGGTCGTGCTTTCCTCTCACCGGAGGCTCCTCCGGCTCTCCCGCGCGGCGGGCATCGACGACGGACTCCCGTCCTCGCCCGGGAAACCACCGGTGCCTCTGCGGGAGTCCTCCCGGCGCCTGCATCGGCGGCGAGCGCGAGGCCGCCAGGGACATTCCGTCGTGGAGTCTTCCCGGCGAGAGCGGGCACGCGGGCAGCGGCACGCCGGCGATGTCGACCGGCAAGCGGAACACGCCCCGTGCCGGTGAAGCCGGAAGGCGGCGGGCCGGACCCCCACCAGCCCATTGCCGGGATTCAGGTGGTGGAGCTTGGCAGCAGTGTCGCCGCCCCCTACGCGGCGTGGCTGCTCGCCGCCCTCGGGGCGGACGTGCTCAAGGTGGAGCGCCCCGGCGCCGGCGATGACGCCCGCCAGTGGGGGCACCTGTTCCCCGACGGACGTTCCCCCTTCTTCGAGGCGCTCAACCGCGACAAGCGCGGCATCACGGTGGATCTCAAGGACGAGGCGGAGCGGGCGTGGCTGCGCCGTCTCTGCGTTTCCGACGCCGACGTCGTCATCCAGAATCTGCGCCCCGGCGCCGTGGAGCGCTACGCTCTGGGGGCGGCGGAGCTCTGCGCCGAGAACCCCCGTCTCGTCTACTGCAACCTCGGAGCCTTCGGTGACCGGGGGCCGCTGCGCCACCAGCCCGGATACGACCCCCTGATGCAGGCCTGCGGGGGAATCATGAGCATCACCGGCGAGGAAGGCCGCCCTCCGGTGCGCGTGGGCGCCTCGATCATCGACATGGGCACCGGCATGTGGTGCGCAATCGGCATTCTCGCCGCGCTCGCCCGCAGGGCCGCCACCGGCAGGGGGTGCGTGGTGGACGCCTCCCTCTACGAGACCGCGCTCGCGTGGATGACCATCCACGCCACGGTGGCTCAGGCGGCCGGTCGCAGCCCCGCGCGGCAGGGCTCCGGGGTTCGGGGCCTCGCCCCTTACCAGGCCTACGAGTGCGCGGACGGCTACCTCGTCGTCGCTGCCCCGAACGAACGCCTCTTCGCCCGACTCTCGGAAGTCCTCGGGCATCCCGAATGGCCCGCCGATCCCCGCTTCGAGTCCAACCAGGCGCGCTCCCGAAACCTCGAAGCCCTGAACCGCCTGCTCGAGCCCATGTTCGCGGGAAAGCCGCGAGAGCACTGGCAGCGGGAGCTCGAGGCGGCCGGCGTGCCGAGCGCACCGGTGCGGGCCACCGCCGAAGTGCTGGCGCACGAGCAGACCGTCGCGCTCGAAATGCTCCAGTCCCTCCCCGGGGACGCTCTGCGGCGGGTGGGCATGCCGCTACGCTTCGACGGCGAACGCCCGCCCCTTCGCCGCGCCGCCCCGTCGCTCGGCGAGCACGACGCCGAACGGAAGAGTCGATTCCCCGACGACGCCCCCTGAGCCCCCGCTTCCCCGACGCAAGCTCTCTTCGCTGGAGCTGGCCGAGGACTCGACAGTGTCAGTCGGGCCTGCAAGGCAATCTGCGAGGACAATTGTTCGCTTCGAGCCCCGGCAAACAATCTTGTGTTCGGCGCGCCCGGGAATCGCTTTCGAAGCAAATCCAATGCTCATTATTGCATCAAGTACGTTAGAAATAATGATAATAATTCAGCTTCTGTGAGTTTGCCGACGCGAGGCAGCCCATCCGTGTTCGGATTGGGATGGCATGTATGTGGCAACGAGGGGTTGAAGTGGGCACGGCCTCGGATCTGATTGGAGCTGCAACGCTTCAATCGATGCAGGGAGACAGTCGTGGCCCGAGTGAAGCCCCTGCGGCTGTGCCGTACGGACTCCTGGCGACTCAGCGCCGGTGACTACCAAGCGCTTCATTCCGAAGTCGGAACTCCTCGACTGGCTCAGAGGTTCCGTGAGGCGCCGTGAGAGTGTCGTGCTCAAGGTCATCGCCGATCCGCACAAGGAGGTGATCACTCTCCGGCTGTCGGAAGGAAAGCTGATTCACGTGGACTGTGAGGGTCGCACCCCTCTCGAGACATTGCTTCTGTTGGCGGAGTGCGAGCGGGTCAAGTTCGGATACTCTTCCGTACGCACGAGCGAGCGCCGGGCGCTCATGTCGGCGGAAGGCTTTCTCAAGTGGCTGGATTCCGCCGGCGAGAATGTCGAGGGCGTATTCGGTGCAGAGATCGGCGCTTCGCATCGTGCATCGGAGGAAGGTCGCTGGTCGGGAGCACTGCGCGGCGGTTCGACCAGGAAGGGCAAGGCGCCTCTGGTGGCGGCAGTCGCGGTAACGACGGTGCTGGTCGTCGTTTTCGGGCTCTACCTGTCGACAGGATTCGAAGCCGGGGACTCCGTGGAGACTCGAAGCGCAGCCGCCTCGCGCAATTCGTCGACCACGATCGATGGCGTGCCCGCCGCCGTCGTTCCGCAGTCCATAGTCGAGTCGACGACGTGGAGAGCCGGGCGAACCTATCTTCTCGACGGGCTCGTATTCGTGGAGAGTGGAGCTCGTCTCACCATCGAGCCGGGGGTGACCGTGCTGGGCGGACCGGGTTCTGCCCTGATAGTCACCCGAGACGCGTCGTTGCACGCACGTGGCACGCTGGTCGAGCCGATCGTGTTCACCAGCGCAATGGCGGAGGGGGAGCGTGCGAGCGGCGACTGGGGAGGCGTGGTACTGCTGGGAAATGCGCCGACCAACCGCGGCCAGACCAACATCGAGGGTATATGGTCGGGTGACCCGAGAAGCGTCTTCGGCGGCACTGATCCGGACTCGAATTGCGGGTTGCTCGAGTTCGTTCGGATAGAGTTTGCCGGCCACGAGCTCGGGCAGGGCAACGATCTGAGTGGTTTGACCCTCGGGGGCTGCGGTTCGGAGACGATCATTCGGTACGTTCAGGTGCATCGTGCGCACGATGACGGGGTAGAGATATTCGGAGGCACCGTGGGTCTCAAGTACGTCATCGTCACTCAGGCCCGCGACGATGCATTCGACTGGGATCTGGGGTGGACCGGAAGGGCCCAGTTCCTGGTTGTCCAGCAGCATCCGGATGTGGGTGACGCCGGCTTCGAGGGCGACAATCGGAATGACGATCCCGAGGCGAAGCCCGTCTCTCAGCCGCGTATCTACAATGCCACGCTGGTGGGTTCGCGTAGTCCGAATCGCGATCAGCGGGCAATGGTGATACGACACGGGTCAGGGGGTGAGTTTCGCAACTTCCTGATTGCCGGCTTTCCCCTGGAGGCGGTCGATCTGCGCGGCGAGCTCACCACCCAACGCATTTCTTCCCGCGTGCTCTCCTTCGGCAGCATCGCCATGTACATGATCGGCGCGGACGGCCGAACCTTCTTCCGGGAAGAGTCGGGGGAGAACGACGATGACGGTGGATTCGATGAAAGGCACTACTTCTCGCGGATCGCACCCGATGTTGCTCTTGACGTGCCGCCGGCACTGGGGCCCAACGCCTGGAACCTGACCGAGCCGGACTTCGCGCCGGTAGCGGCGTACGTCGCGGCGGGAAGCGATTCGCTTCCGCCCGAAAACGACGAGTTCTGGGAAGGAAGCGAAAACTACTATGGCGCCGTGCGTCACGGCGACGAGGGGAACTGGACGCTGGGGTGGACCGCGTACCCGGAGAATTGAAATGGCCGCTTTCACCATGTCGATAAGCGGAGGATCACGTCGGGAGTTCCCGAAGCGGGCGGCAAGGGGATTGTCGGCCTGGCAAGAGCTGGGGGCCGGAGGAGCGTTGCTCGCCGCACCGGTCATGGCGTTCGCAGACGAGATCGACTCCGGCGATACCGCATGGATGATCACGGCCACGGCCCTGGTGCTGTTCATGACCATTCCCGGGTTGTCGCTGTTCTATGCCGGAATGGTCCGCAGCAAGAACGTCCTTTCCGTATTCATGCAGTGCTTTGCCATTGCGGGCCTCGTGTCGATTCTCTGGGCCATGTATGGCTACAGCCTCGCGTTCGACGAGGGCAGCGCCCTGATCGGGGGCTTGGGAAGGTCGTTTCTGAGCGGAGTCGGCGTGGATGCGGTCATCGGCACGATTCCCGAGAGCGTTTTCGTGATCTACCAGATGACCTTTGCCATCATCACGCCGGCGCTGATGGTCGGTGCATTTGCCGAGCGGATGAAGTTCTCGGCCCTGCTCGTGTTCATGGCGCTCTGGCTCACCCTGTGCTACGCCCCGGTTTGCCACTGGGTCTGGGGGGGAGGATGGCTGAGCAGACTCGGCATCCTCGACTTCGCGGGCGGAACCGTAGTCCACATCAATGCCGGCGTCGCCGGTCTCGCGGCCGCCCTCGTGCTCGGTCCACGCAGGGGGTATCCCGGCAAGCCTATGCCCCCGAACAACCTGGGCTTCACGATCGTCGGGGCAGGCATGCTCTGGGTGGGTTGGTTCGGGCTCAACGCCGGTTCCGGACTGTCTGCGGACGGCACTGCGGGCATGGCGGTGGTCGTCACCCAACTCTCTGCGGCGGCGGCGGCGCTCACCTGGATGTCCTGGGAGTGGATTCGCTACGGCAAACCGACGGTGCTCGGCATTGCATCGGGCGCGATTGCCGGACTCGTCGCCATCACCCCGGCGGCGGGGTCCGTCGCACCGATGAGCGCAATCATCATCGGCGCGGTATCCAGCGTCATCTGCTTCTTCGTCTCTACGGTGCTGAAGAGGGTACTGGGCTACGACGACTCCCTCGACGTATTCGGTATCCACTGCATCAGCGGCATCGTCGGCGCCATGCTGACCGGCGTACTCTGCGCGGTGCAGTTCGGCGGTCTGGGATTCGGTGCAGGCAACAACTCGATCGGGGACCAGGTGTTGACTCAGGCCATCGGGGTGCTCGCGACGCTTGCGTACACGTTCGTCGTGAGCAGCAGCCTGCTGATACTGCTCGATGCGACCATGGGACTGCGAGTGACTGCGAAACAGGAAGTGCGAGGCCTGGACCTGGCGTTGCACAACGAGCGCGGCTACATCATCTGAGGGCGGGGCATCCCCGGACGCCACTCTCCGTTGCGCCGTCCCCGACCTCTCCCGGAGGACGGGCGAAAGCGAGCGCGGCGGGACATGTCCCCGTGCCGGATCGATTTCCGGGCCACGACGCGAACAGTGGGTAAACTCCCACGTGATGCGTGAGTGCCGGCGCAGGGCCGTCGCTCGACGGCGCGCCCGCGGCGCGGTGCTCCCGGCAGCGGAAAAGGAGTCTTGCCATGAACGAAGAAGGTCTCGCCTACACCTCCGCCGTCGAACTCGTCCGCCGGGAGCTGTCTCCGGTGGAAGTCATGGAGGCGACGCTTGCCCGCCTGGAAGCCCTGAATCCGCGGCTCAACGCGGGGGGCTCGAGCACCGTCCCCTGTAGCCGGTTCGGGTGGAAGCTCGGCCCTCCCCTCACCCCGTATCCGGTCCGAGGAGCTCACCCCCCGGAGGGAGCGGCCGCCTCCGGGCGCCGGAAGGGCACCAGGAGGAGCACCGGCAGCGCGCCGAGCGAGAGCCACGTCATCAGACGAAAGACGTTCGCGTAGGAGATGGCGACGGCCTGCTCCGCGACCTCGGCCCAGGCGGTGGTGAGTCCCGATACCCGGTCGAGGGCGTAGGCGGCATGCTCGGCGAAGAGCAATTGCTCGTTGCCCACCACGAAGTGGGCGCCGAGCTGCTCGGTGTTGACCTGCAGGCCGCGGGTGAGCAGCGCGACGAGCAGCGCCACGCCGGCGCTGCTCACCACGTTGAAGCTCAGGCTCACCAGCGTCGCCGCGTCGTTGTAGTACTCCGCCTTCACCGTGGCGTACATCATGTAGAAGATGGACATCCACATGAACGAGGAGCCGATGCCGAAGAAGACGTGGGGGAAGTAGATGTCCCACAGCCCGACGTCCTGGTTGTAGCCGGAGAGGAGGTGGCAGCCATAGGCGAAGACAAGGTATCCGAACGCGCAGAGCAACCGGGGGTCGTAGCGCGCAAGGAGGGGGCCGAGGAGCATCATCACCACGATCTGCACCAGTCCACGGAACACGAACACGAGTCCGATGGTGATCACCTCCAGCCCCTTGAGGCTGGTGAGCATCGGGGGAATGAGCACCAGGGGGACGAGGCTCATGCCCGACATGAGGCAGCACAGCGTGAGTCCGTAGCTCAGGTTCCAGTCGCGCAGCACCCCCCAGCGAATGAAGCGCAGGCGGCTGGACAGCGTATGCCCCAGGTAGACGGAAAGGGCGAGCGCCGCGAGCGCGAGCCAGCCGATGATCTCCGGAGATTCGAGCCAGTCCAGGCGCTGGCCGCGGTTGAGGACCATCTGGACCGCGAGCAGCACGACCGAGAGCGCCACGAAGCCGGTCCAGTCGAACTCGAGCTTCCGGTCCTCGTCCACTCGATCGAGGAAGACGACGCACGCGATGGTCGCCACCACCGAGATCGGGGCGATGATGAAGAAGCTGACCCGCCAACTGTACCAGTCGGCGAGGTAGGCGCCCGCGGTCGGCCCGAACACCCAGCCCGTGGTCAGGGCGACCGACCAGATCGCCATCGCGGTGCCGCGTCGCTCGTAGGAGACGAGCCCGATGCACAGGCTCTGCGAGAGAACGAAGATCGGAGCGCCGAAGATGGCCTGACAGATGCGCCACAGGATCACTTCCTCGAGGGAGCCCGCGGCGCCGATCAGGGCGGAGGAGACGGTGAAGGCGATCATCGAACCCACGAGCAGGTTCTTGGTTCCGAAGCGCGCCGCGAGCCAGGGAGTGGGAGGGATGCCGATCGCGCCGGCGACCACCGCGGCGGTGACCACCCAGGTCACCTGGTCCAGCCCCACCGAGAGATCCCCCTGCATCTGCGGCAGGAGCGCGGTGCCGATGGTGGTGGCGAAGGTGTAGCACCACGCACCGAGCGTTATGCTCCAGAACCCGAGGTCGGCGAGCCCTTTGCCTGCCGGCATTCTCGATCCTCATCGCTTGGGAGGACCGCGCCTCCTCGCTTCGGCGAGCGGCGATTATCGCCAGCGCCGCGCCTCATGGCGATGCTTCCGGGCGGGAGCGCCGCACCCTGGATCCGGGCCTGAAATGCGCCACTTGCCGCAAACGAGCCGGGCACATCGCGCTTGGGCCTGCCGGGTCCGGACGGGCGCCTTCCTGCTCGCGGTCGCTACCGGCGTGCCGGCTTCGGATCTGCCGGGAACGGTCCCGGAAACGCCGGGTTCTCCCGGAACGGCGGACCCGCCCTCCCCCGTCGCCGTCCCGGGGATGGCTTCCGGCGCCGCGGTGGACATTCAGGCCGCGCTGGGTTTCGCCGGCACCTACCGCCTCGGAGGCTGGTCACCGCTCACCGTGACGCTGGACAACCGCCGCACGGACCTGAACGGACATCTCGAAGTGAGAGTGGCGGGCGGAGACGGGCCGGATGGGGCGTCCTTCGCCAACGTCCACCGCCGTCCCTTCGAGCTGCCGGGAGATTCCCGCAAGCGCTTTCATTTTACGGTTTACATGAAGAGTTTCTCTGATCCTATTGATATAAAAATTTTTTCCGGTGGAAGAGAGGTTGCCGGCAAGACCTTCGACCTGCGATCCGGCGTCACCAACGCTCACATGCTCCTGGTGCTCGGCCGCAATGCCGACCTCGACTACCTCAACGACCCGCGGGGTCGTCGCCTGAGGGTGCTGTACCCGCGCATGGAACGCCTCCCCGAACACTGGGCGGGATACGACGGAGTGGGCGCGGTCGTCGTCCACGGCCACTCGCTCGAGGACCTGAGCACGCGCCAGTACGCGGCCCTGACGAAATGGCTGGCCAACGGCGGGGTGCTCGCGGTTTCCGGCGGGCCGGATTACGGCCTGCTCAGGACCGGGCGTCTCGCCCGTCTCCTGCCCGGTGTGCCGCTGGGCCTCCAACGCCTGCCGGAGGGGAACGCGGTCGGCGCCGCGCTCGGCATGCCGCTCTCGGTGCCCCGGCCCTTCCACGTCAACCTCGTGAGGAGCTTCGAGGGTCGGGTGCTGCACCGCACCGGGGACATCCCGCTCGTGATCGCGCGCCCCGTGGGCCGGGGCCGGGTGCTCTACCTCACCTTCGACATTTCCCGCTATCCCTTCGACGGCTGGACCGGCATGGCCCCGTTGTGGCACCGGCTGCTCGATCTCCCGCCGCTTCAGTCCCTGACCGAACGCCTGATGGAAGCGGAGGAGTCGAGCAGCCTGCCCGACCTCATCCAGGCCTCTCCCCTCTCCTTTCCCGGACATCCGCTGCTCTTCGTCTTCATCGTGCTGTACCTGGGCTGCATCGCCGCCGCCGGCCACTTTCGCCCTTCCTCGGGAGGGCTCGGGCGCAGCGCCGCCCGACTGCGCTGGGGGGCGCCGCTGGTGTTCGCGCCGGTCGCCTTCTATCTCTTCGGGCCCGTGCTCTACCCTTCAGGACCGGTCGCGGTGATCGCGGCGCTCATCTCTCCGCACCCCGAAGGCCCGCTGGCCGAGCTCCGGCTGGAGGTCGGCCTCTTCTCCACCACCGATTCCCCGCTGCGCTTCGAGTACCGCTCGCCCGAACCGGTGTTTCGCGCCTCGTCCCGGGGCGCTCCGGCTCAACCCTCGACGGACTGGCGGCACCAGTCCGCGACTTCGGGCGGCTCGCTGGCGCCGGCGACGCAGGGCAGGTACCTGCTTCACGCGCTGGAAGGGCGTGACGTCATCGCGTGGGACCTGCACGCGTCACTGCGCGACGAGGAGACCGGGCTGCTTCTCGAGATCCGAAACCGGTCCGGCCGTTCCCTGCACGATGCCTGGCTCGTCGCCGACGGGAATGCCTACTCGCTCGGGTCCCTGCCCGCCGACGCGGACTCGGCCCGTGTCCTGGATCGCGAGCGCGACGGCGTCGTGCTCAGGCAACGCTCCTGGAGGGGGCTGCTCTCGAGCGAATCCCCCATCCCGCGCACCCGTCCCCACGCGAAGGCGGGGATGGTCGAGCGGCAACTGGCACGCCTGCGCGAACGCGGCGCCTGGTCGCCGCACGAGGCCCTGCTGCTGGGCTTTGCACCGAGTCCCCTGCGCTTCCACGGCGTCGGCGCCGAATGGCGCCGCCACGAGCTCGCCCTGGTGCTCCTGCACATCCCCTTCCAGCGCCGAATCCAGGACTCGGGAAGGTTCCACCCCTGATGCGACCGAATCCGCTGGTCCGCGAAGTGCTCGAGGGGCTCATCGTCGCGGACCGGGCCCACTCCATTCACCTCGCCCACCTCTCGGTGCAGGCGCTCGTGCTCTTCCTGTGGTGGCCCCCCCGCAACGACCTCTACCACGTGCTCGCGACCGCCAACCCGCCCGATACCCTGCTCGCGGTCGTCATCGCGCTCGGAGTGACCCACGCCTGGTACAGCATGCGGGCCGGAGCGGAGGAGATCCTGCTGCCGGGCCAGCACCCGCTCGGAGAGTGGGCGCTGGCGAGCCCGCTCCCGCTCCCGCGCGTCCTGGGCGGGTACCTCGGAGGGCACCTGCTGCAGAGTCTGCACGCGGTCTTCCTCTCGTCACCCTTCCTGCTCGCCGCCTATTCCGTCGGCGGGGGCACGTGGCCGGTGCTGGCCTTCGCTCTCGCCGGGCTGATGATGCAAGCCCTCTCGTACCGACTCGTGGGCGCGCTGCTGTACCTCACGCTGGGGCATCGCCGGACCCTGACCATGATCTCGGTGCGCGCAGTGCTCCTGTTGGGATACGCTCTTCCCCTCGCCCTCTTTCCGGCGGCGAGTCACATCATGGTCTCCTACAACCTCTTCAATGCTCCCACGTCCGCGGATCCGGGCGCGATTCCGGAGGTCGCGACCTTCCTGCTCCTCCATGCGGCGCTCTCGCTGCTCCTGATCGCGGCCCTGCACCTCGTGCTCTCCCGGCACCTCCGCGGCGCCGCCGCCGGCGCGGGCGAGAGCGCGACCTGAAAGGATGGCGACCGGAGCCTTCGCATGGGAGAGCGCCCTGTCGCGCCCGGAGGCGGGCGTTCGACTCGGCGACTTCGTGCGCGACCTCACGCGCGCGCGCCGGCTCCAGATCTTCGTGGAGCTGGCCGGTGGCGGGCTCTTCTTCGGGCTTCTCGCCGCCTGCGTCTCCATCCTGGCGACCCGCCTCTTCGAGCTTCCCTTTCCGGTGTGGCCCGCCGCCGGCGCCGCGCTCGCGCTGGGCCTCGTGGCGGCCGCCGGCCTGGCGTGGCGGCGGCGCCCCGACACCCTGCAGGTCTCGATACTCGCCGATATCGAGATCGGCCTCGAGCAGAGGCTGAGCACGGCGTGGGAGTTCGCCCTGCGCCATCCGGGCACCGCCCTCACGGCACGCCTTGCCGCTCAGGCGCTGGCCCGCAGAGTGCCGATGACGAATATCGTGTTCCCGCTTCGCATCAGCGTCTGGGGGCGCCTCGCACCGCTCGCCGCGCTCCTGCTCGCGCTGGTCGCCCTCGTGGATCCGGGATGGCGCATTCAGGATCCGGTGGCGCCGGTCGATCCTCTCGTCGCCGAGGAAGGGGTGCGCCTGAGGGAGCATGGCCAGCGCATGGAGGAACAGGCCCGGCGGGAATCGTTGCCGCGGAGCCGGGAGGCGGCGAGCGGACTGCAGCGCCTCGGCGCGCGCATGGAGAGCGGCTCGAGCAGCCGGGAGCAGGCCCTGAGCCGCCTTCGAGAGCTCGATGCCGCCCTGGGAGGGGAACGCCGCGCGGTGCTCGCGCAGAGTCTGCCGGCTGCCGCCGCGGACCTCCCCCCCGGCACCCTGGCCGGGGCGCCGCTCTTCTCAGACGGGCGCCTCGGTGCGCTGCTCAGCAGCGTCCAGCAGGGCACTCTGACTCCCGGGGACCTCGAGATGCTGGGAAACGAGTCGACCTGGATTTCCGCCCTAGGGATCGCCCCCGAGGAGCTCGAGCAGGCGCTCGCCCGCTACGCTTCCGGCGAGCACGAGGCGCTTGCGCAGCTCCTGGAGACGCTCTCGGAGATGGACGGCGCGATTCGCGAGGCGCAGCTTCTCTGGGACGCCGAGCAGGTGGTGAGGCTCGCCCGGGAGAACCTCGGCGATGCGGGGGCGCTCCTCGGCTTCCCCGGTGAGCGGGGGGATGCCGCCGATCGCGGCGACGGAGCCCTCGCGCTCCTCAACGCGAGGGTTCCGGTCCGGGCCGACGAGGACGCGGGACCCTTCTCGGCCGCGCTCAAGGCCCCCGGCCGGGGAATGGGAGTGCAGACCCCGTCGATCCCTTCCGTCTCGCCCCGCTCCCGGCGCACGCCGGACGAAGTGGCCCTGGAGATCAAGGGCCGCCCCGGTGAGGGCGACGTGTACCGCACCGAGGCCCGGGTGCTGCCGCGCGCGGGCCAGGTGTCGATACCCGCCGCGCTTCTCTCCCCGGAGTTCCACGGCGAGCTGGAGGCGGTGCTCGCGAAACAGAGTTACCCGCTGCACCAGAGGGAACTGGTCCGGCAGTACTTTCTCCGGCTGAGTCAGGGGACGAGCGAAGGCCGGACAGCGAAGGACGCACCGTGAACGCCGCAGGACACGAAGAGAGCATGGACCAGGCGCTGGAGCGCCTCGACGCTCTGCAACGCGAGATCGATCGCCGCATTGTGGGCCACCGGGCGGTGATCGAAGGGATCCTGGCCGGGCTCCTCGCGGGGGGACACGTCCTGCTCGAGGGCGTGCCCGGCCTCGGCAAGACGCTCCTGGTCAAGAGCCTGAGCGATGCTCTGCAGCTCGAGTTCGCCCGTATTCAGTTCACGCCCGACCTGATGCCGGCGGACATCATCGGCACCCAGATGGTGATGCTGGACGAGGGAGGAGGACGCCACTTCAGCTTCCAGCCCGGGCCGGTGTTCACCCAGTTGCTTCTCGCCGACGAGATCAACCGCGCGACGCCGAAGACCCAGTCCGCGCTCCTCGAGGCGATGGAAGAGAAGAAGGTCACGGTGGGCCGAACCGGCCACTCCCTGCAGGAGCCCTTCATGGTGCTGGCGACCCAGAATCCGATCGAGATGGAAGGCACCTACCCTCTCCCCGAGGCACAGCTCGATCGCTTTCTCCTCAAGCTGACCGCGTCCTTCCCCGAGGCGGAAGACCTGTCGCGCATCGTCGATCGCACCACCGGCAGCGCCCTGCCCGAGGTCCGCCCGGTGATGAGCGGCCCGGAGCTCGAGGAGCTCCGGGCGCTGGTGCGGCAGGTGGTGATTGCGGAGCATGTCAAGGGATACGCGATCCGCCTCGTGCTCTCGACCCATCCGGACCACCCGAGCGCCACGCCGCTGGCCCGGCGCTACGTGCGCCACGGCGCGAGCCCCCGCGGGGTGCAGAGCCTCGTCCTCACCGCCAAGGCCTTCGCCCTCTTCGCCGGGCGCCTGAACGTGAGCTTCGAGGACATCGAGGCGGCCGCGGCGCCCGCCCTGCGCCACCGCGTGCTCCTCAACTTCGAAGGCGAGGCGGAAGGGATCGGTGCGGAAGACCTCGTCGGGGAGCTCCTTCGGGAGACGCCGGTCGTGGAGGGAGGCGCCCGGGCGTGACGGGAGCGAGCGCCGGGAGCGACCCGGAGCCCCTGCTCTTCGACGCGGAGTTCCTGCGCCGGCTGGAGCGGCTCGAGTGGGTGGCCCGGAGGGCGCTCAGGGGACTGCCCAGGGGCGAGCGCCGGACCGCGCGCCGCGGGCGAGGCCTCGAGTTCGACGACTTCCGGCGCTACCAGCCGGGGGACGATTTCCGTTACATCGACTGGAACATCTTCTCCCGCCTCGATCGGCTGGTGGTGAAGCTCTACACCTCCGAGGAGGACATGACGCTCCATCTCGCGGTCGATTGCAGCGCGAGCATGGATTTCGGGGAGCCCTCCAAGTTCGACTATGCGAGGAGGCTGGCCGCCGCCCTGGGGTTCATCGGCCTTCACCACCTGGATCGGGTGGTGGTCACGACCTTCGCGGACGCGCACCGCGCCGGGCCGCCGGCTCTCGTCGGCCGCCGGCAGCTCACCACCCTGCTCGACTTTCTCTCCGCTCTGCGCTGCGCGGGCAGCACGCGTTTCGATGCTTCCCTGCGCGAGCTGGCCGCGAGCGGTCGAGGGGCCCGGCTCGTGGTGGTGATCAGCGACTTCTCCGTCGACCGGGGACTGGAGGAGGGGCTCGACGCCCTCAGGCACCGGGGCCACGACGTGGTGGCGATGCAGGTGCTCTCCGAAGAGGAGATAGCGCCGCCTCTCGACGGTGCGCTCGAGCTCGTCGACGCCGAGAGCGGTGAAGTGCTCCGCGCCACCGTCGACGCCCGCCTCCGCGCCCTGTACCAGGAGCGCCTGGACGAGGCGCTGCGAGCCCTGGAGGCCTGGTGTCTCCGCTCGGGCGTCGAGTACCTGCGGACCAGCACCGCCATCGCTTTCGAGGACCTGGTGCTCAAGTACCTGCGCCAGAGCGCTCACCTGCGATGATGCAGCTCGCCGAGCCGCTCGGACTCGCCGCGCTCGCGGCGCTTCCCGTCATCGTCATCCTCTACAGCCTGCGACCCCGGCGACGCCGGGTGCGGCTGGCCTCCACCGCGTTGTGGGGCGAAGCGCTGCGGGAACGTCAGCGCGGCCTCGGGCTGCAGAAGCTGCTCCGGAACCTGAGCCTCCTCGCCCTGCTGCTCTTCGCCCTCGCCCTCGCCCTCGCCCTCGCGGACCCGGGCTGGGTCACGCGCACGGTCGAGACGGGAGACACGGTGCTCATTCTGGACGTGAGCGCGAGCATGCAGGCGAAAGAGGGGGCCGGCACCCGATTCGACGCGGCGAAGCGCGAGGCGCTGCGCCGCATTCAGGCGCTCGCCGGTGACTCGCGCATGCTCCTCGTCTCGAGCGGACGCCGGCCGCGCCTGCTCTCGTCCTTCGAATCCGACCGGCAGACGCTGCAGGACGCCCTGTCCGGGGTCTCCGCCACCGATGAAGCGGGGCGTCCCCGTGATGCGTTGACCCTGGCCTCGAGCCTGCTGCGCAACCGGGAGCGCGGCCGGATCGTGTTCATCAGCGACGCGGCATTCGACGAAGCGCCGGAGCTCGCGGGAGCCGGCGTCGAGTTTCACGTGGTGGGCTCCCCCGGCCCCAACGTGGCGATCACCGGCTTCGACCTCCGCCGGGAGCCGGGGTCCGGCGATCGCTTTCAGATCCTGCTCGCGATCCGGAACTACGGCGCGGACGCCCTCGTGGTTCCCGCGCGGGTCCAGCTCGACGAGCGCGCCATTTTCGAAGAGGAGGTGCCGCTGTCTCCCGGAGGCCGGCGCACCCTGGTGGTCCCCTTTGCCGGAAACGCATCGGGTCGCGCCAGCGCCCACCTCGACCACGACGACCACCTCGCCGCGGACAACCGGGCCTTCGCGGTGCTCGGCGTCGACGAGGCACTGCGAGTGGCGCTCTACAGCGAAGGCAACTTCTACCTGGAGAGCGCGCTCGCCGCGCTTCCCAACGTTCTCGTCACCCCGCGCCAGGTTGCCGGGCCCGGTCTGGCGCAGGACGCACGGGTTCAGGACTTCGTGGTGCTCGATCGCGTGGATGCGCCGGAGCTGCCGCCCGGCAGCTACCTTCTCGTGGATACTCTGCCTCCGGGCCTGCCCTTTGCCGAGTCCGGTCCTCCCCTTTCCCATCCGCGCCTCGAGGGGCAGGCGGACGATCCGCTGGTGGGAGGGCTCGATCTCTCCGCCCTGCGGATCGACTCCGCGCGGCGCACGGCAATTCCGCCCGAGTCCGGGAGCCTCACCCCCCTGCTGTGGTCGAAACGTGCTCCCCTCGCGCTCACGCTCGCCGCGGACGATGTGCGGCTGGTGTACCTCGGCTTCGACCTGACGCAGTCCAACTTCCCCCTCCAGGCCGCCTTCCCCCTCTTCGTGCAGCGCAGCGCCGAGTGGCTTCGCGGCCCGGAGCCCCGCCACTCGCCCACCCAGATCCCCGCCGGCATGCCCTGGCCCATCCGGGTACCGCTCAGCCAGCGCGAGCTCATCATGCGCGCGCCGGACGGCGCCGGAGACGTCTACGAGGTGAAGGGCGGTGAGCTGCTCTTCGACGAGACCTCCTCCGCCGGCATCTACCGCTACGCCCGGCAGGACCCCTTCGGCGAGTCGCATCGATTCTTCGCCGTCACCCTCGCCGACGAGACCGAATCCGACCTCGCCCCGAGAGCGCTGCCTCCTCCCTCCGCTTCGGCCACCGCGCGGGAAAGCCGGACGGCCCGCAGCGTCGCGGCGCTCTGGCCCTGGCTTGCGACGGCCGCCCTCCTGCTGCTCGCCCTCGAGTGGTGGCTCGGCGGGCACGCCGCGCGAGAGGGGCCCCGGACGAGGGCCGGAGCGGCGTGAAGGCTCGAGTCCGCGACAATTCCCGGTAAGCGAGCTTCGTGGCGAGGAGCGGAAACGCCGCGCGGACGCCCCGCCCCCTCAATGCGTGCGTCGCAGGCTCGTGATCTGCCTGCCGATGTCGGCGAAGGCGGCTTCGAGGCTCTCCGGGGTCGCGTTGTTGAGAAAGACGTAGGTCCCGGCCGGATCGTCGCCTTCGCTCGAGCACTCGCGCAGCGTGCGGCCCAGCTCCCCCGTCACTTCGCCCGGCGGCATGGCCGCGATGACGAAGATCTCGGTGCCCTCGGCCTTCGCGAGCGCGCAGGCGTCGCCGCGCGGCACCCCGCCGCCGGTCTCGCAGGCCGGGTCGCCGGGCTCCATGCACTGGGTGTCCGCGCCGTCGGTGAGCAGCACGATGGCCTTTCGCACCTCCGCGTTACCTTCCTCGTCGGGGTCGACGGGGTGGACGGCGCCGCCCCACACCGACTTCCAGGAGTGAGAGAGCAGTCGCTGCCCCCAGAGGACGCCGAGCGCGGAGTGGGTCTCCCCCGTGTCCGCTTCCAGCCGCCCGATGGCCGACTCGATCGCCCTGCGCTCGGAAGTCAGGGGAAGGATGGGCGGCGGCTCCGCCTCGCAGCCGTACTGGACCGCGCGGGCCTGCTGCCGGTGGCCCGGCTGGACGCTCGTGTCGTCGTAGCAGAACTGCCGCCAGAATCCGTTCGGCAGGGGCGGCGCGAGGCACTGGTAGGCGAATCCGTAGACGGCAGGGTAGAAGCCCTGGGCGAAGGGGGCGTACGAGGGGAGATCGAGCGCGGTCCCGACGGGGGCGAAGTCCGCGCGCCCTCCCCCGGAGATGCGATGCTCGTCCAGGCAGCCGTTCCAGGTTGTCCCGTCCTGGAAGGGCAGGTCCTGGTCCTCGCCGCGCGAGAGGCACTCCGGCGCCGGCGTGCACTGGTACGTCTTGGCGTAGCGGCGCGACTCCGGGTACTTCGCCCAGCCCTTGCGCTCCCATTCCCCCCGGGCGCTCCCGTCGAGGCGGACGCTGTGATGCCATGGCACCACCCCGACCGCCACTCGCCTCGACTCGTCGGGATTCAGGATCGCGACCAGGTTGGCGGCCGCCCGCTTCACGGTGTTGATGCGGTTGTCGGGACTGTGGTGCGCCCAGTTGCCTTCGAGGTCGCGGCGCATCGAGCCGCTGATGTCGATGGCGAGCACCACCTCGATCGGGTTGACCTCCGCGCCCACGCCGGCCTCCACCGCGATGCCGTCCTCGGGCCCGGCGTAGTCGAGGAGCAATGTGGAGAGCAGCGTGCCCCCCAGGTCGGCCCTTGCCGCGACGTCGACGACCCCCGCCGCGCGGTCCACCATGAGTGAAACCTCGAGGGTCTCCTCCATGCGACGGCGCGCGTCCGCGGACAGGTTTCCCGACACGTTGAAGCGCACGTAGCGCTCCGCGGTCGGCTGCAGCGCGGCTTCGACCTCGCCGTCGCTCATGTTCGAGGGAAGCTCGAGCAGCTCGAGCGTGGCGGCGACCGCCGCCGCATCCGCGGCGCTCTTGAGCGCGTCGCGCTGACCCACCAGCCACAGATGATCGACGATGAGCGCGGTTCCTCCGAGCGTCATCATCACGAGCGCCGCGGCGGTGATAGCGGTGGCGCCGGCGCGCGTGTCGCGCAGGAAGAGGTCCAGGGGAGCGAGCGGACGCCGCCCGGATCCGCGTGCGCCATCGCTTGGCGCGCCCCGGGGCGACACCGGTCTCCCCTGCCGGTCGATGCTCAAGTCGGTGTCTCCCTCCCCCGCCTCGACGTTCCGGCGCCCGATTCGATTACGACCCCGTCCCTGAGAGGTCTCCAAGCGAGTTCCCCTCCTGATGCCGGCCCTCCGTTCGGCTGCAATCGAATAGTAGGAAGCCGATTCGGGGCTGAACAGCCGATCTCCAATATATTGAAGATTGGATATTCTGGCTGCCGGAGCGGCGGCAATTCGAGTGCTTCCGCTCCCGCGCTCTCCGTTGCGGGGACCGGGCACTAGGCCCTCCCGGCACGGCATCGATCGCGCGCCGGGCGCCTCATTGGATTTTCTTGGGGGCGCCCCAAGAAAACGGTATTGGGAAGGAGGCGCGGCGCTCGCTTAGGTTAGGGGAGTCGGTTCCCGCCTCGCCGGCTGACGGCCTTCCAAGTCCGCGCCGGAGGCGGAACCGGATTCGAACTCCCCTGGAGGGATATCGGGACACGCGTCCACGTGTTGGTGCTCCGGCCCGGCCCGACCGGCGAGGCAAGGTCGTCGCCGGCGCCGGGCGCCCCTCCACGAGCCAAGGACACCGGAGATGTCAGCAACCGCTTCCGAGGTCGGCAGAATCGTCGCCGCCGTCGTCCGCTCGATTCCACTCGACAAGCTCGAGCTCCCCGAGGAGTTCTTTCCCGCGCACTTGAGCGTGGCGCTCATCGAAGCCGTCTTCCGCTTCCGGCCCGGGCGCCGGGACGACCCCGCGGCGAGCGCCGAGCGCTACTGCCGCTACTTCGGAATCCCGCGCGCGCGAGCCCGGAGATGGAAGACGCCTCCGGCACATCGACAGGAGACTCTGGGGGAGCTGATTGCGCACTTTCGCGACATCGGGCTGGAAGGGATGAAGAGCGAGGTCTTCCGCGCCCGCCAGCGGCTGCCGGGTACGGGAATGGCGAGAGTGGAGTACGTCATGCACGCGGCGAAGGCGCTGCGCTGCCTCGGAATCGACGTCCTGCAGGACATGTCCTCACTGCCCGCGGAGGAGATCGAGGACGCCCTGCGCTCACCGTCTCCGATCGGCGATCAAATCGTCGAGAACCTGCTGATGTACACGAGCGACGACGACTTCGTCCGGGGGGACGGCCATGTGCGCGGCTTCGTGGGGGAAGCGCTCGGAGAGCGCGCTGTCTCCGCGGCGCGCGCGAAGTACCTGGTTCGGCACTCCGCCTACGAGCTCATCCTCGCTCCCCGATTTCTGTACCTCGAGATACGCCGTCACCGCCTGGCGCGCGAATCCCGTGCGCGAGCCCTTCTGCCCCTCGGAACCTTGCGCGAAGGAGAGGCGCCATCCCCGGAACGCGGCCTCGATGCCTGGGGCAAGTCTCCCGCCACGGGCTGAGGTCGGGAACGGGCGACCACGATCACGTAGGGCCCGAGCCTTGCCCGCACGAGGCGCGTGAGGCGGGGCGATGGCCGTCCGGTGGCGTCAGGTGAGCGGGCCGCCCGCACGCGCCGCGAGCGCATCCTGCCCTGAAGCGCCACCGCCCCCAGCAGGGCCATTCCGCCCAGCATGGAGAAGTCCGCGAAGTTCGCGAAGGCCCACACGTCGCCAAAGAGAGGACCGAAGCCGAGATAGTCCACCACCGCTCCGTTGATGCGGCTCATCGCGTTGCCGAGCAACCCGCCCGCCACCAGGGCGTAGCCGATCCCGATGGGCAGGTGATCGGTACGCGTCATTCGCCATGCCAGGTACGTCAGGGCGCCGCCCACGAAGGCCCAGAAGAGAACGGGAACCGCGGCCACGGGAAGCGACCCGAGGAAGATCCCCGCGTTGTGCCGGACTGAGAGCAAGAACCAGGACGTGACGTGCACCGGCTCCGTCAGGCTCGTCGCGGCCCACTCCTTGGTGGCGACATCGGCCCACAGCGCGACGACGGCGACCGCCAGCGCGAGGACCCAGGGGCTGATGCCCCGGCTGCGAGCCGGAACCTCCATGGGAGTTTCCACGTTGCCTTCTCCTGGCGAGCGATTCCACGAAGGCCCTATACTATCCGCGGAACGAACTTCAGAAACAATTAACAATTGGTCAGTTCGTTCCCACACTCCGGTTAGCACTCGTGAGCATAAGACATACTTATGGTCTGTAAATCAGATCTGCATATGTCCATTATGTCGATAGAGTCGCCAGCAATGGTGACATGTGTGACACAGCATATCCAATGCTTATAATATTCCTGGCTGTCTTCTAGAAATCCTTGTTTTCCCTATCATTCATTCGTTGCTGAGCCAGCGGCGAAGGGTAGAGCGGGAACGCATGGTCCTTTCTCAGAAGGGAAGCCGGAGGGCATCCCGGAGGCCGGGCACTGCCGCCGGAGCAATGGCGAAGGGAGCCGGCCACGGCCGCCCGGCGCTTTGCTCCGGGATGGATGGCCGACGCGGCGGGAGCTCGTTCTTCCGCGAGAGCCGCGGCGCCGTGGCGGTCGAAGGGGCTGTCGCGATCTCGATCCTCGTCGCCGCGTTCGCGGGACTGATGGCGATCGTGCAGGAAAGCTACTCCAGCGACCGCCTGGGACGGGCGGCGCGCGCCGCGGCCCAGGCAGTCGCGCTCGATGCGAGCGCCGACCCCTGCGCGGCGATTCGGCGGGAGTTCAGGCTCCCGGAGAGCTTCGATTGCGGCGCGCGATGGCTCATAAGCGTTCACCAGGGCCTCCACCCCTCCGAGCTCTCCTCTGTCCTCGCTGACGCTTCCGCCGAAGCCGGTGGGGCCGGCGAGATGGTCATGGTGCGCATCGCGTGGAGCGATGGCACCGAGGCGACGGAAGGAACGACGATGGAGGGCACGGGCGGCGTCGGCCTCCCGGAAGGGGAAGAGGATCTCCCGGAGTCGGAGGAGCCCCGGGGTGACGCCCGGCCCTTGCCGACGGTCGCGATGGGCGTCGCCCGTAGCGAGCCGGACGCGGGCTGACACCACTCTCCCCTCGCATTCGAGGATGTGGACTCGATGAGGCTCTCGATGCGCACGCCACTGCACGCCTTCGTTCGCGACGCCCGTGGCGGCGCCTCCATGGAGCTCGGGCTCGGCGTCGTGGTGCTGCTGGGGATCGCCCTGCTCTGCTTCGACCTCTACGCGCGGGTCACCGCGGAGACCTCGAGCATGCGGGTGGCGGCCACCATGGCCGACTACGTCTCGCGCGACACGGAAACGCAGGGCCCGGATCTCGTTGCGCTGGGAGAGTTCCTCCACGCGCACGAGCTCGACGTCCCGGCCGACCTGGTGTACGTGATCAGCGCGTTGCGCCGGCACTCCGACCCCGATGCAGAGCCTCCGGTCGAGGTCCTGTGGTCCAGCGCCGACATCCGCATCGGCGACGATCTGGACGAGCTCGCGGAGAACTGCAGTCGCCACGTCGACGCGGAGGGCAACGCGACGCTGCCCGACGCTTTCGTGGCCGGCATGAAGGCGGGGGAGGCCATGGTCGTGGCGGAGATCTGCGCACGCCTTCGCCGGGAGGGCTCGCTGACCGGCCGCTTCATCGGCGGCGTCATCTACCGGGCCTACGCCCTGCCGGTACGCGATCCGGACGCGCCCCCTTCCCCCCCGGTGTTCGCGACGCGAAGCGACGCCGAGCCCACCATTCTCCAGGCCCGAATCCCCGCTCCCGGCGGATTTGGCTCGCCCTCGGGGCTCCGCCCCGCGCCCGCCGCGAGGGCATGAGGATGCCGCGCTCGACGCCGATGCCTCGCCTGTCGCGTCGGGAGCGAACCAGGTCGCGCGCACGGGCGCGGCATGCCCCCCACGGGCGCCCGGCCGGCGGCTTCGAGCGCTTCCCCGAAGGCGCCGTCACGAGAGGGTCCCACCCCCGTTTCGGTCCCATCGACGAGGCCAGGACCCTCTCCGATACGCATTTGACAGAACTTCACTCACCCCTCCATAGAAGGAGATTGGCAATGCAGAAGAAGCACGTCTCGCGGCGCCTGCGCCGCTTTGCCCGGGCCAACGAGGCGGTGTCCGCGTTGGAGTACGCGATCCTGGTCGCGGTGATCGCGGTCGGCATCGGGGCAGCCCTGGTTGCGTTCTCGGACAACATCGAGAATTTTCTAAACACTGTCGGCGCGGAGGTGCAAGGGACGACTGTCGGCGATATCGACACCGAATAGTCTTCCCTCACCGGGAGTGGCGCGGCGGCTCCGGACCGCCGCCCTCCTTCCGGAGCCGATGGCCGACCTCGAAGCGGAGTCGGCGGGCTGACCGGTTCGGGCATCGAGGCGGGAGCGGCGCGCTCCCGAAAAGGTGCCTGGACGATCCGATCTATGCCTCCCCGAAGGCTCGTCGCCATCTCCGCGCTCCGAAGCCCCGAGGAGCGTTCGTGAGCATGAGGAGCAGAGCGAGGATCATCGGCCCTCCTGCGCCGCTGCTCTGCGGACGACGAGACGGTGTCGAGTGTGAGCACGTGAGGGGGTCGGGCATCGTCGCGGTGACGCCTTTCGGCGGCCCTGGCGGTGTTTCCCGACGAGGTTGCCGGTTGCCGAGGGTTGCCGAGCATCGCACCGGTCGTGGGCGCGCGGTCCATCGACAACCTCACCACGTCCGAGTAGCCGGCCGGATCGTTCTCTCCCGCTGCGGCGTACTACATGGCTTCGGGCTTCGCTCGCGCAGGTGTCGGGCCATCGAGCAATAGAAGTTTCACCTTTGCTTTAATTTTCCTCTTTAACCTACTGTGAGCAATGTAAAAAACGATTTACACGCCGTGGCCGCTGCCGGCCCGCCTGGATCTCGGCGAGGCGATCGTCCGATACGGCCCTTTCTCGCTCCGCGCCGCCTCGACCGGGCGATCCGGGAGCATGGCGGCGGAGCGGGCGCGACAGCGAAGAGGCCTCCCGGGGCCTGAGGTCTTCGAGCGTGACCCGGAAGGTTCAGGAACGATGAGCGCGGCATCGGATCGCGCGATGGGCGCGGCGGCGGGTTCGGAGCCGATTGCGCTCGCGTTCGCGACGGACGCGGCGAGCGAGCGGGCGTTGCGCGACGGGCTCTCGGGCCACGGCGAGGCGCAGGTGTGGCCCGGGGGCGTGGATGCGGCGGTGTCGGCGCTCGGGGGCGGGGCGCGTGCACGCCTGCTCTTCGTGGATCTGGACGAGTTGGACTATCCGGCGGGAGCGCTCCACGAGCTGTCAACGGTGTGCGAGGTGGGCACGATGGTGGTGGCCTTCGGCACGGCGACGAGCGCGCGCTACAGCCGGGAGGTGCTGCTGGCGGGGGTGAGCGACTACCTGGTCAAGCCGCTGGAGGCCGAGGCGGTGCGCGAGGCGGCGCTGC
>JAJEAD010000012.1 GCA_022824305.1 Gammaproteobacteria bacterium
GGAAACATCGCCCTTCGTTACGGCTCAAACCGGTCTTGGCGCGGCCCGCGGCGCCGAACCCGGCAGAAAATCGACGAGACCAGCGCTCCTCACAACGAAAACGCCCCAAAATCGCGAATCGGTGACGCATGCGGGCTAGCCACGGACGGGTAAGGGCTTTCGTCGTAGCGGAAACTGCTCCGGCCCGGGCGGCAGGAGACGCGGTGTCGCGACGCCGTGGTGCATGGTCGGGTGCCGCCCGGTGACGGCGGAGAAGCCATTGCGCTCATGAATTGCTACGAGAAGGTCCTGGGCCTGGTGGGTTGCACGCCGCTGTCCGGCAGAACCGGCTCGTCGCCGACTCGATGGCCACGGTGCTGGTCAAGATGGAGCCGTTGAACCCGGCGGCTCGGTCAAGGACCGGATGGCCGTCAACATGGTTGAGAAGGCGGAGGAGGCGGGCCTGCTCGTACCGGGCGGCACCCTGGTGGAGAGCACTTCCGGAAACACCGGGCTCGGGCTCGCGATGGCCGCGGCGGTGAAGGGGTGGCGACCGTTCGCCAAGGCGAAGACGAAGCCTGCCGACGTCGGTGTCAAACGTCTCGTGTTGTCGGGGTCCACGCACGTACTCCGCGCCGGAGTCTCCGATACTCGGATTCGAACTGGCTGTGTCGGTGCCCGTTGGCGCCCGAAGGGTGCGGGAACCCCTTGAGAAGGCGCGGCGAATTGCCGATTTCGGCGATCTCCAGCGCTTCTTCCACGGCCTTGCCGAGCGTCACTATCAAGGGGTTCGGAAATCGTCCCAGCTCGAAGGGGAGCTTGGTGTCGACGATGCTTGTCAACAGACGCGACCGCCCGATCCTCGGAGACCCTCGATGGTTGCCTCCCTCGAAGAAGACGGGGTAGCGGATCGCGGAAATGGAGTGGAGCCGGCTCGATGCAGCACCGAAAGGCTCCTTACAGCTGTCCAGCCCCAGACGGTCGGCAGCGCCGATCTGGTCGAGCATCGCAACCAGATTGACTCGCATGGTGCCCGCGAAGGCTATGCGGCGGCTGATTTCCCGGAACAACCGCGGCGGTCGTGAGCCCTCGTGAAGCGGTCCTCGTGCCTCCCGGAATGCGGCCACCATCTGTGATTGCCCGGGCATCAGGCCGATGATGACGACCTGCGCGCCCGGGGTGATGCCGTGCAGCGGGGCGTAGAACACTGCCAGACGGCCCTCTCGTGCCAGAAGGACATCGGCCTGCGCCCGGTGCCGCCCGGGAGCGCATGCGATCGGAATCCCCTCAGCCTTCCTGCTGCCTCGGGGGCCAGAGGTCGCCGAGGCTGAAGGTAATCGCATCGAAGGGGCGGATGCTCACCGGGTCGTCGTCCTTCGCGGTCGCGATCAGCACCCACTGCCCTTCACGCAGCTCGAACGCCTCCAGGGCACGGTCCATCGGGTCGACGAGCCACAGGTGCCCCACCCCTTGGCGGGCGTACGCCGGGCGCTTCTCGTGCAGATCGAGCCGGCGAGTGGAGGCCGAGAGCACCTCGCATACCCAGTCCGGCGCGAGGGTGAAGTACGCGGTGTCGGGATACTCCGGCATCCGCTCCCGACGCCAGCCCGCGAGGTCCGGCACCAGGACTTCCTCGCCCAAGTGCAGCTCCGGTTCGTCGAGGATCCACCACCCGCCCGGACCGCCGCGGCCGAACTGAAAGGGATTCAGAAGGTCGCCTCCGAGCGCCGAGCTTGCCAATGCATGGGGCGCCGCCGGCCGCGGATGGGTGTAGAGCGTCCCGTTGACGATCTCGGCGACCAGGTGCGCCGGCGCGTCGAGCACGTCCTGGTAGGTGGCCCGGCGGGCCGATGTGTGCGCCTGGGCTGCGGGCTGGACCATCGGTGCTTTCCTCGAGTCAGGACGCGGCGGGCGCTCTCGCGCATGCTGCGGGTGTTCCCCCTTGAGGCCGGCTCAGAATGCGCCACAGCGCTTTCGGCGCGGCGTGCTCTCCCTGGGTCAGATCGGCAGGAACCGCAGCGCGGTGAGGATGGCGACGATGCCCGCTCCCTGAATCCACATGGCGCGGTAGAGCTCGCCGCGGGTGACGAGCTCGGCACGGTCGGCGGCGGCCTGCATCGCCTTTGCGGCGGCTTCGGCTTGCTCGCGAGAGAAGCCGGCGGCTTCGAGGTCGCGCGCGGCCCTCAGTGCGTCGAAAGTGCTCGCGGTCATGGCGTGCTCTTCGCGGGCTGGTCGGCGGCCGGGGCGGTGCGGGCGATGAGCGCTTCGAGGGCGGGGGTTTGTATCCGCAGCGCGGTCATGGTTTCGTCGTGACGCTGGTCCTGTTCACGGGCACCGCGTTCGCCGGCCCGCTGCATGGCCCGGATGCCGTACCACACAATCGCGATCTGGCCGAGGCCGATGGCGATGGTGGCGGCGACCTCACCGGCGGCGATCCAGTGCCCGAGCGAGCGGCTGGCGAGCGTGGCGAGTTCGTATTCGGTCATGGCGTCCCTCCGGTCGTGACAGTTTCCACCAATTGCCCCGGTGGAAACTGTTCTTGCCTTTGCCTTCCGGGCCCCCTCAGCCTCCCTGCTGCCTCGGGAGCCAGAGGTCGCCGAGGCTGAAGGTGATCGCATCGAAGGGGCGGATGCTCACCGGCTCGTCGTCCTTCGCGGTCGCGATCAGCACCCACTGCCCGTCACGCAGCTCGAAGGCCTCCAGGGTGCGGTCCATCGGGTCGACGAGCCACAGATGCCCCACCCCTTCGCGGGCGTAGGCCGGGCGCTTCTCGTGCAGATCGAGCCGCCGCGTGGAGGCCGAGAGCACCTCGCACGCCCAGTCCGGCGCGAGGGTGAAGTACGCGATGTCGGGATACTCCGGCATCCGCTCCCGGCGCCAGCCCGCGAGGTCCGGCACCAGCACTTCCTCGCCGAGGTGCAGCTCCGGCTCGAAGAGGATCCACCACCCGCCCGAACCGCCAGCGTCGTAGTCGAAGGGACTACCGATCTTGCCGACGAGCACGGAGCTCGCACGCGCATGAGGCGCCGCCGGGCGCGGGTGGGTGTGGAGCGTCCCGTTGACGATCTCGGCGACCAGGTGCGCCGGTGCGTCGAGCACGTCCTGGTAGGTGGCCCGGCGGGCCGATTTGTGCGTCTGGGCGACAGGCTGGGCCATCGGCGCCTCCTCGAGGACATTCCGACTCAGTGCTTCCCGCCGGTCTGCGCATCCGCCAAGGCCGCGCTCTGTCGCAGCTCCGCGACGAGGACCCGAATAGCCGCCTCCACCGCCTGCCGGTCAGTCAGGCCCTTGCAGCCCGCCTTGCGCGCCAGCATGTGTGCGTGCTCCACCGCCTTCCGGTGCAGCCGCACCAGCACCACGTCATCGCCATCGCTCACGGCAAGGGTCGGCGCGGCGCGTTGCGTCTCTGCCATCGTCGTCTCCTCACTGTGTCGTGATCGGCTTCCGAGGCGCGCTCACGGACCCGCCGTCTCGCGCACCGTGACGAGCTTGCCGGCGTCGGCCGGCACGGTGCACGGTAGCCCACGCGCCGGGTCCAGCGCCACGGTGAAGGCGCCGGCGCACCGCGCGAGCGCGGGGCCGTAGATGGCGAGCACGTCGCGGTGGCGCAAATCGAGCCAGACGGCCCACCGCTCGCCGCCGGGCGGCTCGGCGACGCCGTCGGCGTTCGCGTGCAGGTCGAACAGGCCGCCGACCGTGGATGGAGCGCTCATTCAAGCGTCTCCGGGACTGGAGGCACCAGGCCATATGCCTCGGGTGCACCGGCGACGCCGTTCGGACTCGCCGCACCAGTGCTTGATCCGGCCGCAGGCGTGGAATTGCAGGCGGTCAAGGATCGCGAAGACCCGCATCCACGGCGGACTCACCTGAACGTCGCGCCGGCGTAGCGTGCGCCGGGTCGAGGTGATGGGCAGCCGGCCGCCGAGCCGATCTGCCGCGTAGGGTCGGCGTGGGGGTCGCGTGCGAACCAGCTCGGCCTGCTTGCCCTCAGGCGCCTCGTGTCTGGCAGGACTCTGCATGCGACCTCCGAATCAGATTGCGACCACCGCCCGCGTCGGCGCCTGGCACCCCACCGGGCTGGCCGCGACACCAGCCTTGCTTCTCTCCGAGCGGCAGTGTGCGTCCCGTAGCGGCCTCCGTCCATAGCTCGGGCACTCGCACTGCCGTGTCCTGCGCAGCAGCCCGGAGAACTGCTCTCGGCGGCTCTCTCGAATGCACGGCAGTCTCGTGGCGCCTCTCGACCGAAACGGAACGCCTGAGAGCGCCGCAGAGCGTCGCTCTGCCCTCGGGCCAAACCTGGACGCATCGACTTCACGAGCACGATGTACTCGGGAGTCTTCATCGGTACGTCGCTTCCGTCCGCGGCCGGTTCAAGCGCAGCCGGTAGAGCAGACTCCGGCACGACTGGCTGCACGTGCGCTTCCCGCGCCTGGGAGTCAGCTCCTCGAGGCAGACCACGCACCGTCGGATCAGCAACGGGCCGAACTCATGCTGCCGGACCTCGACCTCGGCCACGCAACCACCGCAGAGCGACCACGCCGCGCCCGACTTGCCGACGTTCTCGACGATGACCCCGCAGCAACGCCGACAGCGACGGCGCTTCCGGGACGCACAGGCATCCGTGGGGTCAATCTCGATGGAGTCGCGAGATGGGGCGAGGCTTTCGGGCATGGAGTCGGTCAAGTCCGCAGGGGCGATTGTGCAACTCGAGGCCCCGCTACCGGACATCAGCACGGTGGTCTGGCGGCGCGTCCTCGTGCCGGAGTCCGTGCAATCGCGCGAGCCGCATGACGTGGTCCACCTGGCGATGGACGGGGAGGGCGTTCACCTGTGCGAGTTCGCCGTTCACGGCGTGCGAAGTCCGGAACCGCCCCCCTGCGCTGAGTCGGACGATCCGGCTGGCGAGTTTCCGGTTGCGCAGGTTCGCGCGGTTTCGGTACGTCGACGACATGGGCTGCTGGTGGGCACACGAGCTTCGCGTCGCGAAACGCCCGACCGCGGACCTCGGCAAGCGCTGCGCGGGGCGTGCCGGCAGTGCGCGCACCTGCCCGACGGAGGACTGCGGCGGGCACGACGCCTCCCACACCCGCCGGGATGAGGCGCCCGAACACGCTGCGGAGATCATCCGCAATCAGCACCTCGAACACGTTCATCTCTCCAATGGAGTGTGCGCCCGGGCCAGGGCGCTACGGGCAAGCTCAGCGGCATCCGCGTGAAACGGCGGTCCGGAGGCTCCGCGCCTGGCCTGTCACGCTCGACCATCCACCACCGCACGCATGATGGCGAACACGGCCTCGCAGTATCCGCCCGTGGTGTATTCCCTGTGCGCAGCGCCCTCTCGATTCGCCGCGTCCTCGAGGCGATGCCGCCGACCCCCTCGGATCGCTGCGTAGTCGCGCATCACGTCACGCCACCGCAGCCGCGGGAGTTGGCGCTGGTGGCGCTCTGCGGTTTGAAACAGCACTCGTTGGTCGAAACTCACGTTCCATCCGAGCACGACTTTCGCCGAGCGCAACGTGCCGACGAGCTCGTCGTGCACTTCCGGCCAATGCCGTGCGCCGGCCTCGCGCAACGTGCGTGGTGTCCACCCGTGCGCCTTTGTCGCCTCCGGGGCGATGCGTCCCACGGGCAGGCTCAGGGCGTAGTAGCGACCCTCTCCGGTCGTGTCGATCAGCGCGACCTCGACAACCTCCGCGTTCTCGCCGACCCCGGTGGTCTCGGTGGCCACAATCAGCACATCTTTCCGGTGGAGAAGATTGGCCCATGCCTCGCGCTCGTCGTGAGCGACCGGTCGCCTCTGTTCACGAGAGTCGCTCGACTGGACGCGCATGAGTTCGCGGGGCGCTCGCCAGCGTCCCATCAACCAATTCCCAAACGCGCCCACCGTGAATCCTCCGGAGCCGGCCAGGCCCATCTGCGCCTCAGTTTACCGCACCGCGCTCCGGGAACGGACTCCGAACCAGGCGCCCAGGTGCAGGAGTTCGAGCTGCCGAGCGCGCCCATCGCGAGTGCAGGTGTCCCACGACGGCTCGGCCTGACGAAGAGGAAGCGCCCCCGCATCGGCTGAGGATCTCGACACAGCGAAGTTCTGGCACAATCGAATGTGGCGACCGCTTCGAAGCAGTCGACTACCCTTGTCCGGCCGCCCGAGAACCAACGCGTGGTCGGTCAAGAGATCACTCCCGAGCCTGCTCCACCTCCCGAGTTTCCGCCATGCCAGTCGACTCCGCCAAGTCCGAGGCGCTCACGTCGACGCAATGGAATGGGCGGCTCTCGATCACGGTCACGCTCGCAACGGCGATTTCCCTCCTCGTTCTCGTATCGGTCGGCGGCGTGCTCGGCGTCGGCATCTGGATCGCCAGCAAGAACACTCTGGCGTTGATGAGCGCCAACGCCAATCAGAGTCTTGCCAACATGGTCGACCGGATCGAGCGCCATCTGCTGCCGGCTGAAGACCAAGCCCGCTTCATCGCCGAGCGCATCGAGCGGGGCGAATTCGACCCCGAAGATCGCGCGACGTTCGGCCGGCTGCTCACGGGCGGCCTTGCCGGCGTGCCGCAGATCGAGTCGCTGTCGTTTCTCGACGCCGGGTTGAAGACGTTCTTTGCTGCGCGCTACGGCGGCGGCCGCCTCGAGCTGGGCGAAGTGAATCACTCCGACGATCCGAGATATCGCGCGTATCTGGCGGCAATGCCGGAGGGGCCGCACTGGGTACCACCGTACTGGATCGATCGTCACGGAGGGACCTATTTCAGTCGAATCCATCCGATCCGGCGTGACGGCGGGTTTATCGGGGCCGCGGCTGCGACAGCGTCGATCCGGGAGCTTTCGGCCTATGTCCGCAAGGTCGGCGAGGGCGATCCCGGTACGCGCTTCGTCCTGTACGGACGCGACCACGTGCTGGCCCACCCACTCATGGCAGACGGCTATCCCGGTCTTTCGCTCGACAACCCCCTGCCCCGTCTGGCGGAGTTTCGAGACCCCGTCGTGGCGGCGATGTGGCAGGAGGAGGAGCGCTCCGACCTGATCATTTCGCTGGCACCGGGGACAAACGGGCATTCGGTCCGGATCGGCGGAGAAGACCATGTCTTCATGTATCGCCGCCTGCACGGTTTCGGACCGACACCGCTGACCATGGGGGTCTACTTCCACGTCGAAGATGTCAGTGCCGAGATTCGCCGGATGACCGTCGCCCTGATGGTCGGAGTCGCCGCTCTCGTTGTGTCGATCGTCGCCGCCGTGCTCCTCGGCCGACGCATTGCCCGGCCCATCGTGCGGTTCTCGGCGGCGGCGGGGCAAGTGCGCGAGCTCAACCTCGGCGAGGTCGGCGATTTGCCGGGCAGCGTCTTCCGCGAGCTGCATCAGCAGGCCATGGCCTTCAACGCCATGCTGAGCGCGCTGCGCTGGTTCGAACTCTACATTCCCAGGAAGATTGTCGAGCGATTGGTCAAACGAGGCCACATCGATGACACCATCTCGTCGTCGCGCGAGATCACGGTCATGTTCACCGACATCGCCGGGTTCTCCTCGGTGGCCGAACACCTGTCGGCCCCGGAGGTCGCCGTCCTGGTCAATCGCCACTTCGAAATCGTAGCCGGCTGCATCGAGGCCGAAGAGGGCACGGTCGACAAGTTCATCGGGGATTCGGTAATGGCCTTCTGGGGCGCGCCGGAAGCCCAGGGCGATGCCGCCGAACGTGCGTGCCGCGCCGCGCTCGCGATCGCCGATGGCATCCGGGGGGAGAACGCCAAGCGCCGCTCAGCAGGGGAGGCACCGCTGGGTATCCGCATCGGCATCCATTCCGGCAGCGCCACGGTCGGCAACATCGGAGCGCCCGGCCGGATAAACTACACGATCATCGGCGACGCCGTGAACGTCGGCCAGCGCCTTGAGCAGCTCGGCAAGGCGCTCTTTCCCGCAGACAACGAAGCGGCCATCCTCATCAGCGGTGAGACGGCGTCGGAACTCGGCCCGGATTTCCATCCTGCGCCGGCAGGCAAGCACCCCGTCAAGGGGCGTGCCGGCGAGATCGACGTCTTCAAGCTGGGTGCCTGAACGGGCGGTCCACGTCTACGACAGGTGCTGCGAGTGGGCGCACGAGGTTCGCGCCGACCAACTCCTGCCCGCCGGAGGACTGCGGCAGCCCCGGACGCCCACCCTGCCTGCCGGGAGGAGGCGCCGGAACCGGACGCCATGAACGACTTGCGGTGGTCGCGGGCGACAACGCAGAGATGGAAAACGAGGTTGTGAGAAACGCTCGTGCGCTGCAACGCTGATGGACTCCTGCCTTCCGCAGCTTGCCCGCGACTGGCCAGACAAGAGCAGCGAGAACGCAGAGCACCCCGCCGTGTGGCACATGCTGGATGTCGGGGCGTGCGCCGAGCGCCTGCTTGAGGAGCACCGCCCGCATCCAGCCGTCCGCCCATCATTCCTCCGCGACGCGCTCGGCGCTCCAGAGCAGTTCCGCGATCTCGTGCCAGCTCAGCCCGTTCTGGTCGGCTTCGAGCACAGTCAGCAGCTCCGCTCGCGTCCGTTCCGGTGAACCCGCCCGCCGATCCCGTCAGGTCGCACAGCCGGACGACGGTCATCTGGAGTTCGCGATCCCATTCGAGGCGCGGCCGCGCCCCGCCGCCGGCCAGCGGCGGTGCCGGGTTGGCGATGCGCACCTGCACGGCCAATGCCGAGAAGGGCGCAATGCCAAGCGATATGCCGGGAACGGCTTGGTTTGGTGGCTTTCCGGCATACTCACTCGGCAGTGGCGAAACGACGCCCGCCGAATCCAGCGATCGACGCAACAAGTCGACTCCGGATCGAGCTTCGTGACAACAAGCACCAGGCCGTGCAGACGGATTGCTTCACGTTGAAGGCGACCGCGCGTGCGACGAAGGATCCGAGGTTTGTGGTGGAGAGACCATCGACGAATCGACGTGCGAATCGGATCAGTCAGGAGGGACAGCCGCATTGACAATCTTCACGGCGAGTTGAGAATCGCACGATGACCCTTCTGGCGTTTGCACCGCGCGCGGTTCGGAACCTGCTCGCCGCCTTGTCGTTCGCCCTGGCGCTCGCGGCGAGCGTACCGGAGCCGGCGGAGGCGCAGGACTTCCGGGACGGGACCCCACGCATCGCCGTGGTCTCCGCCTTCGCTCCGGAGCTTGAGATTCTCAAGGGGGAACTGCAGGACCGGTCGAAGCATTCGGTGAACGGCGTGGAGTTTGCGACCGGCACGCTCGAAGGACAGAAGGTGGTGCTCTTCCTGAGCGGGATCAGTGTCGTCAACGCGGCGATGACGGCGCAGCTTGCGCTGGACCGATTCGCCATCGAGAGGATCGTGTTCTCCGGCATCGCGGGCGGTGTCGACCCTTTGCTGAGCATCGGCGACGTGGCGGTCGCGGAGCGTTGGGGACAGTACCTGGAGATGCTGTTCGCACGCGAGACCGACCGCGGCTGGGCGACGATGCCGTTCTTCGAATACCCCTACGGGAACTTCGGCATGATGTTCCCGCGTTCGGTCACGGTGCTCCCGCGTTCGGTCACGGTGCTGCGTGCGGGAGCCGACGGGCCGGAGACCCGCTTCTGGTTCC
>JAJEAD010000083.1 GCA_022824305.1 Gammaproteobacteria bacterium
TCGGGACGTCAACGCCTGGCTGGTTGCCGAAGGGTGGGCGCTGGCGTACCGGCGGTACTCGCGCGAATACGTGGACGAGGAGTCGACGGCGCGGGCCGCGCGAAAGGGAGTCTGGCGCGGAGAGTTCGTGGCGCCTTGGGACTGGCGCCGCGGGGAGCGCCTGCAGGGCGCGGCACGGTCGACCCGTCCCGCGGAGCAAGCGACATCGAAGCGCTGCAACATCAAGGGAAACATCAGCCACAACAGCGGCAGACGGATCTACCACATGCCCGGTGACCGAGACTACGCTCGTACCCGCATCAGTCCCTCGCGGGGTGAGCGCTGGTTCTGTACGGAAGCCGAGGCGCGGGCGGCGGGCTGGCGGAGGGCGGGCCGGTAAGCGGCACGGCGGGGAGAGCCGGATTGGCTCGACTTGCGGAAGTTCCGGACAGACACGCTCAGCCGGCAGAGCCGGTGCGGGGTTAGCCTATCGTCGGAGATAGCTCGCGCGACAGGAAGAATTGAGGCACGACCACCTCCCAAGTCTCGGAGCGTAGGGTACGTTTGCGTTCTTCGTCTTCCCCGTCGTTAGCCCAGCGGGTGAAGACTCCCTGCACCGACGCGCAAGCAATGGTCATACCGTGCGGCAGGGTCCAACTCTTCGCCATGCGGCCGACCTGGCGTCCTTCGCGGTCGAGGATCTTCCACTGGCCGTGCTCATGCGATAGGGACAGCGGGTCCCCGGGCGCAAGTGTGGCAATGGCTCGGTGCGTCCTGCTATGCGCCGCTCTCCAGCCAGCGAATGACAGGACGACGTCCTTCATGGTGCACTCGGCGATCCGGATGTCCAACCGCCGGTCGGAGAGGTCGGGACGCGGAGCCTCGCGCACCAGCACCGAGGGTCGTTCCCGAGCGGCTGAAGCAGTGACGAGGCGCGTTCCTCCCGCTTTGCCCGAAGCGGCGTGTCGCGGACATCCGGGCGCGCGGCATCGTCGAGCCGCACCAGCGCCAGGGTCTCGCGGGCGCGGGTCATCGACACGTAGTACAGACGGCGTGCGGTATCGGGGTCGTCCGCATCGCTCGCCGCGTTCCATCGTCCGTCGAGGATGACGACGTGATCGAACTCAAGGCCCTTGGCCCGGTGGGCGCTGGTCAGGAGCAGCCCCTGCTGCCTGCGCCGTATCTCCTTGCTCCACTCGCCAAGCCAGTTCCGCACGAATGCGATCGGCAGTACCGCCGCCTGGCCTTCCTCGAGGAAGAGCTCGTCGAGCGCTTGAGCGAGCAGGTCGGCCCACGGACCTTCGCCGACATCCGCGCGATGGCGCCGGAGCTCCCGTGTTTCGATGGCCGTCGAATCGCAGGAGTCGAGAGTGCGTAGAAGCCGCTGTGTTTCGCGGGCGCGCCAGAACGAGGAAAGCTCCTCGCGCGCGCTCTGCACCGGTATGCCGTGGACCATGCACGCACTTCTTGCCGGATCGAGGTCGGCCCAGTTCCTGGCCACGATGGCGCACCGTCTCCACTGCCAGTCCGGGTCGAGTGCGGCGAGACGCTTGAGTTCCTCGACCGCGGCCACGGCCTGCGAGAGCTGGCCGCCCTCGAGGCGCAGGATCTGGACCTTGCCCCGTGCCACCTCGTCGCGGGCGGTCCAGGCCCCGCCCGGCGGTTCGGCGTACCGGTGGCCGTCGATTCGCAGCCTGTGGTCCCGCTTGAGACGCTCCGCCGCGCCGTCGATGCACTGGCTCGCCGCGTCGATGATGCAGCGGCTCGAGCGGTAGTTCTCGACGAGGTACTCCTCCTTCGCGTGGTATTCCTGGGCGAAGCGGCGGATGAAGCGCACCGACGCGCCCTTCCACGCGTAGATGTTCTGGTCGTCGTCTCCCACCGCAAACAGGTTCAGCCTCGCGTCGTCCTCGGCCAGCGTCTTCCCGGCGAGCGCGGCGATCAGCTCGTACTCGGGTTCGCCGATGTCCTGATACTCGTCGACCAGAATCCAGTTGAGGTGCCCGAGCATCTGCTCCCGGGTGACGAAGGCGTTCGCCTCGTCGCTCGTCTTCAGGAGCCGGGCGGCGTCGCGAAGAATGACGTTGAACGTTTCGTCGCTCGGATTCGCGGCGGCCTGCGCGAAGGAGACGCCGAGGATCCTCATCGCGAGCGCATGGCAAGTCATCACGTTGACGCCGCGCGCGTCCTTCCCGATCAGCTCGTCGAGACGCCGGCGCGCCTCCACCGCCGCGTGGCGGTTGTAGGTGAGCGCCAGGATGCTTCCCGGGTTCTCGCGACGCACGCGGATGAGGTAGGCGATGCGGTGTACCAGGACCCGTGTCTTGCCTGAGCCCGGGCCCGCGAGCACCAGCACGTTGGTGCGCTCCCGGTCGTCGGCGACGATGCGCTCCTGGGTCCGGTTGCCGAGCTTCCTGACGATCGCCTCATAGTGCTCGGGGAGGGTGTCACGCCCGAGCGTCGTCTCCTTGCCCTTGAACCACTTGCGGACGAACGCCTGGGTTTCGAGCCCGAAGTAGTCCACCGCGAGGCGCTGCGCCAGGTGGATGTCGTCCACGCCGAGCTTCGCGTACTCGGCGACGACGTGGATCTGTGCGGTCTGCTCGGCGTAGTGCTCTCGCAGCGGCTTGAAGTCCGCGACCGTGAAGGTCCTTCCGTCTCGCGTGACCTTCAACGTCATCGCCGGACGAAACACGGTGAGGCCGCGGTTGAGAGTGACGACCTCCTGCTCGTGCATCCAGAGCAGCGCGCGGTCGACGAGCGGCTGGGTCGCCTGGTTGTTCAGCTCCGATTTCAGTACGAAGTCGTCCTTGATGGCTTGCTCCAGCGACCCGTAGGTCGTTTCCACCAGCAAGTCGACCCCGCGAACACCGTCCGGCACCTTGCCGAGGAGATGTGCGAGAAGCCGGGCCGCGCCGTCGCGGCGAAGCCGCGCGATGCGATCGATGGAGGCCCAGTTGCGGCGCAGCCGCACTCCGATGGTCTCCATGTCGCGGGCGCGGATCTCGATGCTGCGCTTGGCATCGGGTTCGTCGCGGCCGTCGCCGGAAAGGCTGCGAAGGAGCCGTACCAGCCGTTCGGGCAGCGGGTTCTCGATCTCCTTCTCGCGAAGGCGCTGGGCCAGAGGGCGAAGCGCCAAGCGCGTCCAGGTGTCGATGTCCTGGTCGGGCGCCTCCTCGCGAAGCTCCGCGATGAGGGCCTGCTCCAGCTCCCGGGCCGACGTCAGGCGCCGGGACGAGGCGTTCTCGACGCCGGCGTGAACATAGACCGTGATGCGCATGTCGTTCGATGCGACCCCGATCTCCTCGAGCGTGCTGAACACCTCTCGGAGCTGCCCCATCGAGCAACCGCACTCGTTCATCAGCTCGTCGGTGGAAACGCCGACGTCCGGGTCCGAGTGCGTCAGGGTTTGCACGACGCGCAGCATCTGCGACCGGAGGTCGTCTCGAATGTTCCGCCGGCGGCCCTCCCTCTCGATGCGTTCGCGTGCGGCGGCCAAACTCGGGACGCGCAGCGACGAGGGGAAGACGGACGTGTGGTTCTCGTCGCGCCGCGCGAGCTTCGATTCCTCCAGCCACGCGATCGCCGTGCGTACCCGGTCGTCGTCGGTCGCGCTGTCGCGGGCGAACTCACCGTCCTCGTCTTCGAGAAGAATCTCTCCCGCCGTCGCGATGACCGCATCCTCGGTGTCGGCGTGGTGGCGCCGGCGGCGTGAGTCGAGGCGGCGAATCGCCCGCAGCACCGCCTGGATGTCGCGCCGCTCGAGCCGCGAACGCGCGGTGAGCGAGAATTGCTGCTCGGCGTCACCGGGCTCGAACAGCAGCAGGCAATGTGCGGGGGCTCCGTCTCTCCCCGCCCGGCCGGCTTCCTGAAGATAGCTCTCCAGCGAGCCCGGAATCTCGGCGTGCACGACCGCGCGCACATCGGGCTTGTCGATGCCCATGCCGAACGCGTTCGTGGCGACCACAACGTCGATCTCGCCCTCGTGGAAGCCGCGCTGAATCTCGCGTTTGCGCTCCGGCGACAGGCCGGAGTGAAAGTGCTGGGCGGAGAGCCCACGGTCAGCGAGCGCCTGGGCAGTCTCCTCGGTGCTGCGCTTGGTCGTGCAGTAGACGATGGCCCCGCCCGAGCCCGCGCGCCCGAGCGCGTCTTCGACCGCACGATGAATGTGCTCGAGCCGCTGCGATGCCGAAGTCGGCATGACGACGAACTCCAGGTTCCGGCGTTCCGCCCCGCCGTCGATGACCTCGAGCCGCGCCCGAAGGGTCTGCTCGAAGTGCTCGCGGATGTCTTCGACGACGTCGTGCTTGGCGGTGGCGGTGAGGCACAGAACCGGCGCCGCATCCTCCCCATGATGCTCGGCGATGTAGCGCGCGACGTAGCGGTAGTCGGGGCGGAAGTCGTGCCCCCACTTCGAGAGACAGTGCGCCTCGTCCACGACCCAGGCGCCGATCCGGCGTCCCGCGATCGCCTTTCGGAAGGAACGGTTGCGGAGCTGCTCGGGAGCGACCAGCACGATGCCTGCGTCGCCAAGACGAATGTGGGCCAACGCTTCGGCCCGTTCCGGCATCGAGATGAGGCCGTTGATGGTGGTGGCGCACGTGATCCCCTGGCGCCGCATGGCCGTGACCTGGTCGGCCATCAGCGCCACCAACGGCGAAATGACAACGGTGATTGCCCCTGTCGCCTCGTAGCGCATCAGGGCCGGAAGCTGATAGCACAGGGACTTGCCGGTGCCGGTGGGGAGGATCCCGAGGACATGCTCGCGGGCGAGGTGTTTCTCGACGATTGAGCGCTGCAGGCTCTCGCCGTCTTCCTGGTTCCGGGGCTGTTCCCGAAAAGCCGGGAACCCGAACCAGCGCTTGAGCGCCTTCACGGCGTCGAGATGCTCCGAGCACCATGAGCAGTTGCGGTTGCCGCAATGGGCGTCGCGGAGCTTCGTTGCGAGCACCCCGGGTGCGAACCGGTGCTCGACGTAGGGAGGGACGATGGAGTTGCCTCCGGCCGCCGGCAGCCACGCCAGCAGATAGGTGAGCGCAAGGGGATTGGAGAGCGCGTCGCGGGCAAGGCGGCTCGCCTGGTTCGGACACCCGCGCGCCCCGAGGCGCTTCACGATCGCGGTAATCGAGTCCTCGACAAGCGGCGTCACTTCCGCGCCCCGGACCGTGCGAAACAGATGATCGAAGCCGTGTCCCTTGACGCCCGTGGCGAGCAGTGCGTGCCAAGCCAGCAGCAGGTCCGCGTCCTTTGATCGCAGTGCATCGGCGATATCGGCGAGGAGCTCGAGCGTCAGCGCCGCGTCCAGCAGGGGATTGTTGACCTGCACTCTCGCGAGCGCCGGTTCCTGATACTGCTTGACGAGGTGATGGTAGGGGTTTTCCGGAAACGCCAGCGGGCTCAGGTACAGCGTGTCGATGGCAGGCCGGTCGAGCAGCTTCAGATCCGGTGCGTGGCGGGCGAGGAGTTCGAGATCGTGCTCGATGATGTTGTGGCCGACCAGATACGAGGCGCCTGCGGCGAATTCATCGAGGGCCGCAAGGGCCGCGCGCAACCCGCCGCTGCGCCCGCGCCAGGTAAAGGCGGTCGAGCGGTCGGTTCGTATCGCTCCGATCGCGCCGATGCTGTTCTTGCCCTCGAGGTCGACCGACAACAGGCCGGCAAGGCCATGCGCCGCCAGACGCTTCCCTACACCCTCCTCATCACGCCAGCGCTCGATTGCCATTGGTAATCTTGATCTGCCTGCCGGATACCACGGCCGGATCGGGCCGCAGCGACCGGGTCCATTATCGCGCGCGCCGAGGGCAAGCGTGAGATGCGCCCGCGCTCAGAGCTCAAGCGCGCCGCGCAGCATCAGCGCCCGGTCGGAGTCCTCTTCTCCGGCCGCGCGACGGTGTGCGCCTTCGAGGCTGAGGTCGAAGGACGGCATGACCGCCCAGCGCGCGCCCATGCGCCACTCGTGCGCGCCGCCGCCCCGCAGCGAGAGCCCGCCGTACGGCGTGAGGAGCCCGCGAAGACCCGAGAGGCTCACGCCGTAGCCGAGCTCGGCCTCGAGACGACTCCCGCGCTCGAACTGCGCGCTCTCGGAGAGCAGCGATTGGGCGTCGTCGCCCCACCAGGGCCGCTCTGCCGCGCCCCCGGCGGCGGAGAGCGTCGGCGCGAGGGTGAGCGAGAGGCCTCGCCCGGAGACAGGGGGGTCGATGCGCAGCCGCGCGCTCGCCTCCCATTCCTCGTACCCCGTCTCGTGGTGGGCGAGCAGCGTGCGCAGCGCCCCCCCGAGGGTGACGCCTGCACCGGCGTAGCGCAGCCCGGCGCCGACCTCGAGGCCGATGCCGGTCTCGGCGTCTCCGCCGTCGAGGCGCACCCCGGCCTCGAGGGACGGGGTGAGCGTGCCCCCCGCATCGAGCGGGAAGGTCCGCGCGCCCTCCAGCAGCACCCGCAGGCGGCCGGCATCGCTGCGGGTGGCCGCGAGGCTTGCGGTCCTCCCGGAACGCAGCGCATCGGAGCGCGTGCGTGTCCAGAAGGCGTCCGAGCGCAGGTCGAGGGCCACGCCGCCGGCCCGAGCGGGCGAGAGCAGCGCCGCCCGCGCCCCAACCGCGCCGAGCGCCATGTCGATGTCCGTCTCCAGCGCGGGCCCTCCCGACCCGCTGAGGGTGAGCGCGCCCCGAGCGCCCCCGGCGAGCCCCCAGAGCGACACCCGCTCATCGAGGCGCAGTCGCGCATAGGGGTACACGCCGGTCAGCGTGCTGCGCGTCTCTTCGCGGTGCGCGCTCTCGAGCCGGAAGGTGCCCTCCCCTTCGCTGTGCGAGAGCACCGCGCCTGCGAGCCACCGCCCCCCGTCCATGTCCATCCCGAGGAAGCCGGTCGTCGCCTCGCCGTCCAGCCGGGCGTTCCCGGTCACCGCATCGAACCCGCCGGTCGCAAAGCGTCCCCACGCGGAGAATGTCGGCCCGCCGCTGTCCGGGGTGGCGAGATGAAAGGCGCTGCTGCGCAGAAGCGCCTGTCCCGCGAGGGTTTGGGTTTCCCCGCCTTCCTCAGGCCACCGGGCCCGCGAGGGCTGCCCGGCCGGCAGCGGCGTCTCCCGGAGCTCCGACAGTCGCAGGGACACGCCACCCACCGAGACCCGGGACCCGGGCGCCGATGCGAAGCGCTCTCCCATCGCCTCCACCGTCTGCGCGGCGACGGTGCGCCCGAAGCGCGCGAGCCATGCCGCCGGCATCCGGTCGTCGTTCTCGATGGTCCCCGTCGCCTCGGCGTCCGC
>JAJEAD010000056.1 GCA_022824305.1 Gammaproteobacteria bacterium
TTCTCCTCCTCTACATAATGTCAACCCTTGGGTCGTACACGGCCGCAATGGGCTACGGTGCGGGTGGCGCGAAACCTGTCGGACGGAGGTGCCGGCGCTCGCCTTCGACGGCGGCACACTGGTGACGTGCCGGGAGTGGTGGGCAGGCTACGACGGCGGCGGCAGCAAGGCGCTGCTGTGGATCGGACAGGGCACCGCGTCCACCACCGGATCCGCGACAGGTTAGACAACCGCGTCGGATGCGCCAGCCTTGTCGAGTAGAGCGCGGCATTGCGGGGCTACGGCAAACTCGCGACGTATCCGCTGTTTCCGTGAATGACGTTGATCACGTGCAGCGCGACAGGTGAGCGGATCTCGGGTCGCCACTTGAGGCGGCCGTCGCCCCACCCCGCCTCCTCAAGGTGCCGCGCGGTGACCAGGGTGGGGGCGTAGCCGGCCGGGACCAGGATGTCCACCGAGGCGTCGCCTGCCTCGCCGGCGTCGTCGCGCGCGATGAGGGTCACGGTGACGTCCGCAGGACTCATCGTGTTGAACAGGCGCAGGACGCTGCGCTTCGCGGTGTTCGAGCCCGGGTTGAAGAGCTGGGGCCGGTAGAGCCACACGCCGGGAAGGTGGGCAGAAGACGTGGCGGGCACCTGGAGATCGGTGCGCGTCAGCCAGCCGGCGCCGTAGGCGTAGGCGGCGGCGCGGATCTCGAGGTGCGTGATGGCGTGCAGGTTCCAGGCGCCGTGTGTCGGCCCGATGTCATCGGCGATGTCGGCTAGGCGCAGGGAGCGGACTTGGCGAGGTTGGAGCCGGAGCGTAACCGGCGGGTACTGCTCGCCGCGGTCATCGATGACGCGCACGTCGACGTCGCCGGCGCTCTGCGTCAGGTTCTCGAGCCGCACGAATCCGGTTGCCCCAGCGCGAGTAGGAGAGATGGCATGCCAGGAGAGGACGATGCGGTTCGGCTCTGGGGGCGCGTCGGAGCGGTCGCGGAAGGCCGCGAGCTGGGGGGCAAGGATGTTCATCCACCGGGCGTTGTCGCGCTGGTCTGCATCGCCGGTAGGATGTCCTCGCCACCGTACGTCGGGGTTGGAGAAATGCCCGGTGGGAGTAGGGCATCCCCTGTTGTACGCCACGATGGTGCGAAAGCGCGGACTTCCGGTGCGGCAGTAGGCGTGCGCGTAGGGGGCCTGCGGATGGGTGGAGACTTCAGGCTGATGGTGGGCGCCGAAGAGGTGGGCGACCTCGTGTGCGAAGCACGACTCCCAGTTCCGGTCTATCGAGCCGCGGGCAGCCCACTGATGGGCGACCACGGCAAAGGCGTACCGGTGTGCGTAAGCGTAGCCGGAATCGAGCAGGTGGGAGATGCCGCAGGCCTCGTCGGGGTGGTTGTGCACCAGGAGGACCACCAGGTCCGCGCCGAGCTCGTCGCGTCGTCGATGCAGGTCGTCGGCATGGCCGTAACTCGGGTCGGTTAGCGGCGCGAGGTCATAGTCCGAGTTGCCGTTCTCGCGGTAGGACGTGCGGTGGGTTCCGACGAGGCGCAACCGAGCCGAGACGCGGCTGCGCTCGAACGCGGCATTGGTGTAGTCGATGAGCTCTTCGATGAATCGCTGCAAACCTCGGCCGCGACGGCTCGCCACGGTGCCGGTGTAGCCGACGAGAACATCCACCTCGTCGATTTCTCCAAGATAGGTATCGGATTGGGCTTTCGCGGCCGGGGCCGTGGGGTACGCCGGAGCGCGCACGGGCTCGGTGGCGAACGTTGGTAGAAGTGCTGCCCCCATGATCGCTGCAGCGAGGAAGCGACCCCTCTGGCGCATGACTCCGTTACTCTCCATTGGTGGATGATCCTCGGACACCGACTATGGCGGACGAGGTGTAGTCGCCAGATAACCTCTGAACACCTCCCATGATACGGGAGTGCCACTGCGGCTCGGCACGATCACGACGGTGTCCGGCAACCCCGACATCGACATTTCCCCGTCAACACCATCCGCCTCGTCGACGAACTGGATCGCCCCCCGACGGCGGTCGCCCCAGAATTGTCACCGAAGCTTGGGCGCGCACCACGCTCGGCGCTGAGTTGGCTGTGTATCGGTGTCATCCTCCCCTGGCTGCGAAACGATCCGCTTCGCCTGCGCCGACACCGGGGTCGCCCGACGGACCCATGCCGTGCGGCAATCGGGGTGCTCGGCGCACGAAACCGAGGCAGCACGCGAGGAGACGACACGGCGCATCGAACAGGCCGGGACGCTGGCGGCGCGCCGCGCGAGGATCTTCTGACCGATCTGTCGATTAACGGGCCCGTGGCCGCCAGGGACGGGGCGCTGCACGCTGCTGTGGGCACCGAGTCCGAAGCGGGCGGGGCTGACGATTCCTGCTCCGGCGGATCCGCAGCGGCGCCTCAGGAACCGGAAGCGCTCATCGGGGAGGTGGCCGAGGCGGTGCGAGAGACGGCACAGGGACTCGCGCCGACGGGCAAGCGGCTCGACGCATCGACGCGGGGCACCGCCGCGTCGCTGTAGGCTACGGGGCACATTGAGGCCCTGATCGAGACGCTGCACCGCTATGCGTTCCGCTGGACAGTGGCGGTTCTCGCGGTGGCCGGCACCCTCATTGTCGCCATCGGGCTCGGGCGCGCCCACCGGCACGCACTGGTGTAGCAGGGTGTAGCAGGGTGTGCGCCGCGTCGATGGACCGTCCCCCGCCGACACGCCGCGCGGACTGAGGCCGAAACGGTGGTCGCCACGCTCACGGCGCTGGGCGCCACGCAGTCGACGGTGCACTGCTTCGAGCGCGACGAGTGCTGCGCGCGGGCGACCCCGAACACCACCGGGCGAGCTTCTGGCACGGTCGGGGCGCAGGCGTGCTCGGGCTCCGGGGCCACGTGCGCCCGAAGCGCTTCGAGGAGATCCTCGCGGGCTTCGCTCTCCACACCGAGCCGAGCAGGATCGCCAGCGGCAACTGCCGGGCGACTTGGTGCCGAAACAGAGGGGAGTCTTGACCTTGTTGGACGAGGCGCACAACCCCGGCGATCTCGCTGCGCGGCCCGGTTACGGTCTGCATCAGTTGAAGGGCAATATGGTCGGTCTGTGGAGCATCTGGCCCGGCTGCGTGAGAATGGCAAGTTCGACTTGATTCCCTCGCCGTGGAGCCCCCGCGAGGCTTCCAGCGCCGCCGAGTCTGCCCCAAGCCCCGCCACCACTTCACGACCCCACGGAACTTGATACTTCCACCCCGAAGGCACCAAAGATGAGGTGGATCGCAATGTCGGTGGCGGGAATGGTGCTGGGTGTGGTGGCGGCGCTCATCTTTGTCAATGTGACGAGCTCCCCAAAGGCGCCGAGGACAGAGCGGGCGCAGCCAGCCGACGACCGGACCGCATCAAGGGCCGGCGCTCGTGAGAAATCTCGAGCGGAACTGTCGGGGCGTGCACGGGTCATCGACGGCGACACGATTGAACTCGGCACGGCGCGCGTCCGTCTCTTTGGGATTGATGCGCCGGAGAGCGCGCAGAGCTGCCTCGCGAGAGGTCGACGCTGGCCCTGCGGCCGTGAGGCCACCCGGGCGCTCGCCAAACGTATCGGCTCACGGGCGGTGACGTGCGAGGAGCGCGATCGGGACCGCTATGGGCGCATCGTCGCGGTATGCCGGGTCGGGGGCGAGGATGTGAACGCCTGGATGGCTGCGCGGGGCTGGGCCTTCGCCTACCGCAAGTACTCGATGAGCTACGTCGCTGAGGAATCGGCGGCGAAGGCGGCGCAACGCGGAATCTGGCAAGGTGACGTCGTTGCCCCTTGGGACTGGCGCAGGGGCGAGCGCCTCGCGGGCGGTGGAACGGCCGCACAGCCGGCGGCCCAGCGCTCGGCCGCGCAGCAAAACAAGGGACGGTGCGCCATCAAGGGCAACATCAGCAAGAGCGGCACGCGCATCTACCACGTCCCAGGGGGGCGATTCTACGACCAGACCCGTATCAACACCTCGAAGGGCGAGCGGTGGTTCTGCACCGAGGGCGAGGCGCGTGCGTCGGGGTGGAGACGTTCGAGGCAATAGCCGTCCCGACACGTGAGATCGATGTCCACCGAGAACGAGAGTGCACGCGAAGCGTGGACGTGACAGGACATGGTCCACGATACCAACGTCGTTCCCCCCCGCGGACGGGGACGCCGAACGAACCCACTGCGCCGAGTGTCCGACGGGATTGCCGTCGGAGCCGCGATCACGGCGTTCACAGCACACGCCGCCGCGAGCGCGGGGAGGCCACGCCTCCCGCGGGGTCTCATCATGTGCAACGTCGTCATCCGGTCCTGGAGCCGAGCTCGATGGCGATCGTATCCGGCCTGCCAGGTTCGAGTACCGTCCAGTTCCCCAACAGGCGGCCGACGGGATCTGGGAGCCCGGCGTTGCGTGCGGTCGGGAGATCGTGGATGACTCGCCGGCACTGGGGCGTCACCGGCGCTCGGTGCGCCGGGGCTCAGAGTCGGCACAGGGAATCGGCTCAGACAGGAGGCGGCGTCGGGGGGGACTTCGATACCGAGGACCGCGACCTGCCGGTGGGCCGGCCGAAACAGGCTGCAGACGCCGGAGAGGCGGCGCGCTCCGCGCGCGGGCCACCCGATCAACGCGGGCGCAGCCGCGGTCTGTCGACGTGAGACGCAAGCCGCGTCCTCGAAGCCTCACCGCGCCGGGGGTGGCGTGTCCCGGCCTTCCCGCATCCGCTCGAGGGTCGCCGCCGCGGCATGCTCGCCGAAGAGCCCGGTCAGCACCGCGCGGAGCTCGGCCTCGCGGCCCTCACGCGCCATGTCGCGCATCGCGAGCTCCACCAGCAGGGCGAGCGCGTTGCGGATCCGGGTGAGCAGCGCGGAGTGCGCCTCCGCCGCGGTGCGCTCGGCGATTTGGTGCACGGCCTCGTAGAGCGCGCGCTGCTCGGTCTCCTCGAGCACCAGGCGCGGCGAGGGGTCCGGCTCGGCGTGGGGGTCGCCGTGCAGCGCGCACTCCACCAGGTACCGGGATATCGAAACGCCCCGCTGCGCGGCCAGGCACCGGAACGTCTCCCACTGCTCGTCGGTGCACGACAGCGAGTACACCCGTGACGCGAGACGACGCCGACTCATCCGGTCTCCGTTCCCTCGGCGCCGAGCCGGGCCTGCGCCTCGGCCACGAGAAAGGCGAGCGCGCCGAGCGCCGACATCGCCGTGCCCGGCAGGCGCTCGAGCAGGGCACGGTTGCACCGGTCGAGGAGTGCCACGCAGTCGTGGAGCTGGCGTTGCTCGGCCTCGCTCAGGACCAGCCGGGGAGCGGCATCGAGCGTACCGGCTCCGCGCAACGCGCACGCGACCACGAAGGGCGAGAAGCGCATGCCCGCCGCCCGGGCCCGGCGCTCCATCGCCGCGCGCTCCTCGGCCGTGCAGTAGACGGTGCGCTGGCGCGCACCCGCGCGCCGGGGCCTCGGCGCCCTCATCCGAGCGCCTCCTCGAGCGCAACGCGCGCCTCGGCGCGGCGCACCAGCGCCTCCCAGGTCCCGGGCTCGGTGTGGTCCTCCACGCGCTGGCGCTCCGCCTCGTGGAGCACCCCGACGCTGCGCTCGATGCGCCCCGCCGCCGAGACCAGGGCCCGC
>JAJEAD010000077.1 GCA_022824305.1 Gammaproteobacteria bacterium
CCCGCTTCGCAAGCCACCTGCCCCGCGACGACGTCATCCGCTACGAGGACCTCGTCGAGAGCGGCGGCGCCGCGCTCTTCCGCCGGCTGGGCCACGAGGGCGCCCCGGCCGTGGCGCTTAAGAGCCGCAACGACAGCGCCCTCTACGATCCGGGCGTGATCGAGACCCTGCTCGACGCCCTGCTCGCCCAGCCCGGCGCCTGGACCCGCTTCTACCGCCCCGCCGACCTCGAGCAGGTAGCCGACGCCATCCGCCGGGACCCCTGACCCGCACCGCCAGCGCCCCGCAGGGAAGCAACAGGAGTTATCCGGAAGGCGGGCCGGCCTTGCGGGGGTGGGGCCTGCTTCCTTTGGGAGCTATTCCGTCCCTCGGTCAGTTAGTCTCCAGTCTTTGGCGCTAGCAATCGTCTGAATATGAGCGTTATCAGGCCTGCGAGACCAAAGGGCACGGCAGCCCACGGATGACCAAGCCATATGGCAAACCCTGCGACAGCGATTAGGCAAAGCGACAGCACGGACCCTAACAGGACCTTCCATGCCTCGATCGCCTGAGCGCTCCTTGTAGCCGCATGCCGGAAGTCTTGCTCTTTTTCGGCTTGGCGCAGTATCCGTTCGGCGGCTCCCGGCACCACTTCGTCGTATCGGGCAAAGTCCTCCGGGCTGGGAAGCGGTCCGATGTGCGTTTTCTCCAGGGACATCCCCACAAGTTGGGAATGCCCTTCTTTCCCATCGCCTTTGGGCTGAGGTTCAGCTTTCTCCGGCGGAGAGAAAGAGCCTTCAGGCGGCATGCTCTATCCGCACGGTCTCGATGGCTCGCCTGAAGTCTTGGCCGATTTGCTCCATGTCCTCCCATTGCCCTCTATCGGATAGTGAGATCAAAGGGTTAGGTTCGAAGTCGGATGGAGTGTAGAGATCCACAAACACGTCGACAAATCGGGCGGAGTCGCAGCTTGAAACCGCAGGAATCACATCTCCCCCGCCGGAGTGATGGGCTCGCACTGATGCATTAAGCGGAAAGCTATGGACGAGGGTAACCATATCCCGGGCAATTGCGGTTATCAGCCTTTTGCTTCGTGCAGCCATCCGTATCTCCCTGCTGTGGGTGATGGGCAGGTCCGAACATTCCACCTTCCTGGGCAGCAAACTCGGGTGTAGGAGAATATGAGAACTGTTCGGAGCCATGCAACTCACCTCCGAGCCCCACTCGGCATCCCATTGTCAGCGATGAGCTCCCGGTATCGCAGCCGTTTGCGACCCATGCCATCGACGATGGCCTCCATTTGTCTCAACGTGTCATCGTTTCGGACGTTGTGGCGGCGCTCGAACTCGGCCACGTGGCGACCCGGATGCTTCGGGGACATCTTGTGGTAGACCCGAGGCAGCCGCGTTTCGTGGACGACCCATTCGCCCCGATGTACGGTGCCAGCCTGTGCACCCTCGTCCGGGGAGAGGCCGGCACCCCGCCCACGCGTTGCAGCACCGCGACGTTGCTCGGCGACTCCTCTGCGCTCGCCGACACGTACGCATCGATTGCCACGTGGAACTGGGCCGCGACCGGTTGCTGGCCCGAACGTCCGTCCGCGACGCCCGACGCCTGACGGCGGCGGTGGTAGCGAACCGTGCCCTCCGTCACACCCAACAACCGAGCGATGTGGCGGTTCGAACACTGTCTGCCTGTCAAGCTCTTGATCGTCATCCGATCCTCCCAACTGAGCCTGGCCATGCTCCGCCCCCGTCCTCGCGAACGAGAACGCAACCTTGCCAAGGGGCGTCACGCCCCGGGAGGTGCGTAAATCTGGACGTCGCCTTAGCTCAAGTCTGCGGCGTCGCTCTACAAGGGGAAGCGGCCGAGGCCGAGGGCACGGCGCGAACCTGGCTGCTCTGCGGCATTCCCCGTTCCGGCAACGGCCTGTGCTGCCGGCTGGTGGGCGCGCTGCCGGACACCGTGGCCCTGTCGCAGCCCTACCATCCCCATTGCACCTTCGACGGGGTCCGCCTCGGCAGCCTGCAGCGCGCGCCGGGGGAGGCGAGCCTCCGCCTCGGCGAGTTCGCCCGCCTGGTGCGCCGGCAGATCCTGGAGGAGGGGAGGGCGCCCTCGCACCAGGTCGAGGGAGGGCTCTACGACAACATCATGGCCGCGGAGCGGGACGCGGGCTCAGGCTTGCGCGAGCGCCGGGGAGAGTGGGGCTCCGTCGCGGTGACCAAGCCCCTGACGGAGCGTTTCACCCTGTTCATGAGCCAGCCCTCGGTGTTCTCGGCCCTGCTCCCGGCCCTGGCCGAGCGATTCGGGTGTCTCGCCCTCGTGCGCAATCCCTTGTCGCTGCTCGCCTCCTGGCAGACCGTGAACCTGCCCTTCAACCGGGGACGCATCGCGGGGGCGGAGCCCTACGACCCGGCACTGCGCCGCACCCTGGACGAAGAGCCGGAGCGCCTGCAAAGGCAGCTCCTCATCCTCGACTGGTTCTTCGCCCGCTTCGCAAGCCACCTGCCCCCCGACGACGTCATCCGCTACGAGGACCTCGTGGAAAGCGGCGGGACCCTGCTCTTCCGGCGCCTGGGCCACGAGGGCGCCCCGGCCGTGGCGCTCGAGAGCCGCAACGACAGCGCCCTCTACGATCCGGGCGTGATCGAGACCCTGCTCGACGCCCTGCTCGCCCAGGCCGGCGCCTGGACCCGCTTCTACCGCCCCACCGACCTCGAGCAGGCAGCCGACGCCATCCGCCAAACCCCCTGATCCGCGTCGCTCCGCTCCGACCAGTGATCACTTACCGTGGAATCGGCGATCACCTTCAGAGTGAAATGGATGATCACCTTCACTGGATTGCGCACATCGGCCCCGCACCGTCACGTCGACTCCCGGGCCATCCCCGAGCGGGCCTCGCGGAATGTTCCGAGGCCGGACATGGCCTGATCTCCCCTTCGGAAACCACGAGGATTCGGACCTTTAGCACGAAAGCGGACCTATTGCAGTCGACGAGGAGGAAACCACGGACACCAGTCGGCGATTGCGATGAGCCGCGACGGGCGAGTATGTTACATGCAACGCTGGCGAGGTATACAAACGAGGGAAAACACCATGGCACAGCCAACCTCGAACGAACGGGTGCAAAAGCACCGCGCGGGACTTAGGGCTCAAGGCCTCCGGCCGGTGCAGATCTGGGTCCCCGACACACGCGCGAAGGGATTCGCCGAGGAATGCGCACGGCAGGTTGCCCTCGCGGCCGCTGCGGACCGTGCAGCACCTGAAACGCTCGACTTCGCCGAGGCCGCCGCAAGCGATGTCGCAGAGCTCGGAGACTGGACTTGAAACGACGCAGCGTCGTGAACGTAGTTCTGCCAGGCGCATTCGGAAAACCGCGCCCAGGAGTCGTCATCCAATCCGATCTGTTCGCGAATCACACATCGGTGACCGTGCTGCCGGTTACGTCGACGGTCACAGGGGCAACCCCGCTGTTTCGGCTGCGAATCGAACCAACGTCGCAGAACGGACTCCACGCACCATCGGAGGTAATGGTCGACCGAGCAATGACGGTGCGCCCCGACAAAATCCGGGGGACGATCGGAGAGGTGAACGAGACGGACACACTGCGCATCAACCGTGCACTCGCGCTGTTTCTCGGCATCGCGGGTTAAGCGGCAGGACGGAACCACAGGTTGCATATCACGCAAGTTTCTTGCGCACCGTGCAAGAAAACACGCCCTATGGGGCGGGCGCCCTCGCACCAGGTCGGGGGAGGGCTCTACGACAACATCATGGCTGCGGAGCGGGACGTGGGCTCAGGTCTTCGCGAGCGCCGGGGAGAGTGGGGTTCCGTCGCGGTGACCAAGCCCCTGACGGAGCGTTTCACCCTGTTCATGAGCCAGCCCGCGGTGTTCTCGGCCCTGCTCCCGGCGCTGGCCGAGCGCTTCGGGTGTCTCGCCCTCGTGCGCAATCCCCTCTCGCTGCTCGCCTCCTGGCAGACCGTGAACCTGCCCTTCAACCGGGGACGCATCGCGGGGGCTAGTGCGTTCCGCCCGGGCCGCGCGCCCGTGCGCGCTTCGCCTCCACGAATGCGGCGATGGTCTCGTGGGCCTCGACCGGCCAACCCCGGTGGTCGCGCTCGTAGGCGAGCGCCATGCACGCGCCGCCGATGAGGTGGACCTTGGCGAAGGCCCCTCTCGCGCCCAGGCGTTCGGAGAGCGCGTCGAGCAGGGCGCCGATTTCCTGCCTCCCGAGTACGGCTCCCTTCACGGGCTGTCCATCGACGATGTCTCGCCGAACGTCGTCGCCTCGCAGCCGTCCGGGCGCCACGCGGCGCTCCCCCCGCGCGGGTCGAGATCCGAGGGGTGCACCGGGGTGCCGTGGCGCGTGAACGCGCCGGGACAGTAGAGCAGCGCCTCGAAGCGCGAGTAGCCGTGGCTGTCGCTCGCGATCCACGGCTCGTCGACGAAGCGCTCGGGCGCGTTCATCCACGGCGCCGGCGGATGCCCGTGGCGGGTCGCGAAGTGCTCGGCGCTCGCCGCGAGCAGTGCGTCCCAGCGCCGCTTGCCCGTGAGCGGCGGCTCCCGGTCGAGGATCCGGCGTTGCGTGTGCGCGTCCAGCGCGTGCAGCGCGCGCGGCATGCTCACCACGATGGCGCCGTAGATGGCGCGTTGCGACAGGTCCGGGTCGAGCGCGGCCGAGGCGTAGCGTTCCAGCGAAAAGGTCTCCGCGTCGCCTGCGCTTCGCGCCTCGCGCTCGCCGCGTGCGTGTTGGGGCTCCGCGCTTATCGTCTGTCCTCGGACACGCTCATCGGGTGTCGCGTTGATCGCCGGAAGCGCACATGCGCCCGCTCCCCGTGCGTCGGCAGTGCTCCTTCTCGGCGCACGGTCTCATGATAGTGGATTGGGCTCCTGCGGGCTCGTGCCGGGCAGGTTACGCAACTGCGCCGGGGGCTCGTTCGCGTCCCTCCTCACTTGGTGGCTTCGGTTTCTGCGCGAGCCCTTGCGGCGCCTGAGCAGGGCGCGCAGCGAAGAGGACTCCACGGCGCAGGCGGCAAGGGTCTCGGGGTGGTCCAGGTGCTCGAGGATTGCCTCGTGCGCGTGGCAGGTCCCGGGGCGCCCGCGGACCCGGGCGAGGCGCTCCTCGATGTCGGAGGGCAAGCGGATGGCGGGCATGCCGGGGGCGGCGGCAGGGGCGATGCGCACCCGCCGCCTGGGGGCGCCCGACGGAGATTCCTCCCTCCGCACCCCCGGGAGCGCGAGCGCCCCGGGACCCGTCGTGGGCGCGGTGGCGCAGCGCCCGGTCCTGAGCGGGCGCGTCAGCCGAGGAAGAGCCCCTCGTCGTCGGTACCCGGCTCGCGCTCGAAGGCGAGGACATCGCCGATGCCGACGGCACGGCGCGAACCTCGCTGCTCTGCGGCATTCCCCGTTCCGGCAACGGCCTGTGCTGCCGGCTGGTGGGCGCGCTGCCGGACACCGTGGCCCTTTCGCAGCCCTACCATCCCCACTGCACCTTCGACGGGGTCCGCCTCGGCATCCTGCCGCGCGCGCCGGGGGACGCGAGCCTCCGCCTCGGCGAGTTTACCCGCCTGGTGCGCAAGCAGATCCTGGAGGAGGGGCGGGCGCCCTCGCACCAGGTCGGGGGAGGGCTCTACGACAACATCATGGCCGCGGAGCGGGTCGCGGGCGAGCGAGCGGCGGGGAACGTGGGGCTCCGTCGCGGTGACCAAGCCCCTGACGGAGCGTTTCACCCTGTTCATGAGCCAGCCCTCGGTGTTCTCGGCCCTGCTCCCGGCCCTGGCCGAGCGATTCGGGTGTCTCGCCCTTGTGCGCAATCCCCTCTCGCTGCTCGCCTCCTGGCAGACCGTCAACCTGCCCTTCAACCGGGGACGCATCGCGGGGGCGGAGCCCTACGATCCGGCGCTGCGGCGCACCCTGGACGAAGAGCCGGACCGCCTGCGAAGGCAGCTCCTCATCCTCGACTGGTTCTTCTCCCGCTTCGCAAGCCACCTGCCCC
>JAJEAD010000088.1 GCA_022824305.1 Gammaproteobacteria bacterium
TGATAGGTGCTTCAGTTCTCATACTGGAACCACTAACGTTGTCAGTAATTCGCGCTGGACAAATCCAAAAAAATACTGTCCAATCAGTCTGTTGAAGGTAGTGTGCCTCGGACAGGATGACCTTGCCCATCACGAGCTCCGATCGACAATGGAACGACGAGTCTACATCCGCAGGCGCGAAGCGGGCGTCCCCGGGTCAGGCTCGCTCCTCCAGGACAACCGGCAAGAAGGCCCCGAGGCCGCCGGGACGATCCCGCATCGCGGGCGCCCGGAACCTCAGCCCTGACGCCTCGGCGGGTCCGCGGCAGAAAGCAGCATGCGCAGTCGGACAAACTCGGCGAGGTAGGAGAGCCGGAGCAGCCACGAGACCACGCGGTGCCGGCGCCCGCCGCGCCGGCCCTCGTTGTGGACCGCGGGCGGGATGCGCGCTTCCTCGGACACCCCGAGGAAGGCGAACACCCGGCGCAGGGTGTCGTCGTGGCGCTCGCGCAGGTCCCGGCTGCGCAGGACCAGCACCCGGTCCCGGCCGAAGACGCGGTAGAGATTCCGCAACTGCCGGCTGTAGAGGCCGCGGGCGCGGTAGGAGCCCACCCGCATCGCCGAGCGGTGGGCACGGGGGTCCCGGCAGCGGCGCAGCCGCAGGGGCTCCGCCAGCAGCGCCCGCCACAGGGGAAGGCGCTCCCAGTCCCGGTTCCACTCCATGTAGTAGTGCGAGATCGCCCGCTCGACCGGGTCGCGCAGCAGCACGATGAGCTTGAGCTCCGGGTTGTAGCGCCGCAGCTCGCGCGCGATCTCGGGAAAGAAGAGGTAGATCGGCGTCGACTCGCCCCGGACCCGCGCCGCTTCGCCGTCGCGGAAGAAGGGCCGGTAGCGCTCGTCGATCTGCGCCGGGCTCCACTCGGGGGAGTACTCGGGCGAGTCGAAGAGGTGCACCTCCTTGGTGGAGGACATCCCGATCTCGGGGTGCCGGGACAGGAATCGATGCAGTGCCCCCGTCCCCCCCTTCTGGGCGCCGACGATCATGAAATCGAGCAGGGGGCGGTGACGAGGGGAGCTGGCGGTCATCCGGTGCGGGCGCGCGAGCGCTGAAGGATCCCCGGCGCGCCCCTTCTGTCCGATCAGGCGGCCACCTCCACCACCGCCGCCGAGCATTGCGGAGCCGGGACCGGCTCCCCATGCTCGCGCAGGCTCTCGATATGCAGGGCGATGGCCGTCCCGATCTCGCGGATCGCCTCGTCGCGCGTCGCTCCGGTTGCCACGCATCCGGGAAGATCGGGCACGTAAGCAGCGTAGTTCCCCGGCGCCTTCTCGATCACAATCGTGTATTCCATCTCCGTCCTCACTGCTTCAATCCCGCCTGCTTCAGGATGCTGTTCCACGTTCCGGGAGGAAGGTCGTCGCTCACCTTGCCAGCGATGGTCACGGTCCCCGCCTTCTCGGGATGCCGATACTGACGATGACTTCCCCTGATCCGTACCGGCGACCAGCCCTCCCGTTCGGCGAGGCGAGTTGCATCACGCACCTTGGGCATTCGATACAGATTTCAATCGCGACACATGACGAACTCCCGGATCGGATCACGCCCTGCACGGGCGGGCCCATGGCGGGGGGCGATGTCCAAGTCTCTCATTACGCCGCTCCCTGAAGACTTGTTCGGCGCACGGCCTGTGACCCGGGCCGGCCCCTCGCGTCCGACGTTAGCATGAACGGCGCGCTTCGGTTCGGCGCATCGTTGTCGAGGCGCAACGATTGCAGAGGTGCATCGGGAGCCGGGCCGGGGGTTCAGGCGTCGCGCCAGAGTTGGTCGATGTCGGCGAGGATGGCGTGGAAGCGCTTTCTCTCGAGCTCCAGCGAGTGCGCGAGGGCGGTGGCCCGGGCGTGGCCGTGCATGCGGCCGCGCTCGGCGGGGGGCATGGCGATGGCGTGGCGCACGGCCCTCGCCAGGGATCCGGAGTCCGGCTCGGCGATGATGCAGTTCCAGTGGTCATGGCAGAAGCCGCGGTTGCCGATGCAGTCCAGGGTCACGAGCAGCGCGCCGGAGGCCATCGCCTCGATCGCGGGCAGGTAGAAGCCTTCCGCGGGGTCGGGCAGGCAGACCGCGATCCGGCTCCCGGCGAGCGAGGCAAGAAACTCGCTTCGGCCGAGGAGCCCGGAGTGCAGCACGTGCTCGATGCCCTCCGCGTCCAGCCGCCCGGAGAGCGCGCGGGCGAGCTCGGGGCGCTTGTAGCCGACGATGGCGACGGGCGCCGAACGCGCCTCGTAGCCGGCAGGAGCGCCGTCCGCCGCCGGCTCGAAGGGCGCCACGTCAGTGCCGTTGGGAATCGTGAGCACGGGCCCCCGCACCCGTCCGGTGGCGGAGATCGCGGCGGCGACCTCGTGGCTGACGCAGACGCGCACCGCGCGCTCGGAGAGGTATCCGTGGAGCTCGCCGCCTTCGCAGGCGTGGCGCACGTGCTGGACGAGATTGATGCGGGGGTGCTCCGAGGCCCCGAGCCCGCGCGTCGCCAGGTAGCGCCAGTCCGTCCCGGCGAGGAAGAGCAGGTCGCGCGGCCCCGGGTCCCAGCGCTCGGCCACCTCGGCGCCGGCGGCGGGCCAGAGCCTCCGGCGCGCGCACGCGTGGAAGGCGCTCGGCGCCTCCCGGCTGAAGGTGATGCGGGGGGTGAAGCCCGCCATGCGCCGCACGTGCCCGAAGTAGTGGGCGTGCTTGACCTGTCCGCCGCTGAGCGGCGCCGGTCCCCGGTGGAACCACACCCGTCTCGGCGCGTCCCGCATCAAGGCGCTCCCGCCTCCCCCGTTCGCCTGCCGGCGCGAAAAGGCATTGTGGCATGCCGGCGCGAGGGCGCGCGCGACGCTCACCGACTGGATAGCCAAGCGCGAGGAGAGCGAGCGCCTGCGCGGCGAGGCGGGCATCGAGAGCCTCTCCCAGGAGGCGATGGCGCTGCTCGGGGTGCCCGCGGCCGCCACGCACGCGCGCGAGTGCGAGATCGACCCCGGGGCGACGCTCGACTCCGTGCGCGAGGTCGCGCGCGACGCCGCACCAGCCCACCCGCTGGCTGAGGTACCCTGAGGGCCCTGGACGGCGCAGATGGCTGGGCCAGGGTGGAGACCCGACACGATGCGCCAGGACGCACTCGAGATCCGGATACACGACCGGCCAGCGCTCACGCTGAGCGTCGAGACCGAGCGTGCCGGACACATCGAGGCCCACGAGGACTGGCCGAGAGTCTCCGTAGCATGGCAGGCCCCGCCGAGCCGTCTCTATATCGAGCTGTGGCTCGACGCTTGCCTGCCCGAAAACGGCAGCCGCGAACCCTTTGCGGCACGCGCCGCATCGCAGCTCCTCAGCCTCGGAATTGAAGGCCCCCTGGGTGAGCCGTCCACCCTGACCTGGGCGAGCCCGGACGCGGAGTACCCCGGCGCCGTCAGCTTCCACAGCGTATGCGACACGGCACGCGGCGCCGACTACTCGGCGCTGAGCGAAGGCGAAATGGGCGAACGGCTCCACGAAGCCTGGCGCATCGCAAACAACGCCCACAAGGGACCGCCCCGGCAGCGTGTCGAGCGCCGGACCTCTCTGTCCGGGATGCGCGGAAAGTTCGGCGTGACGCTTCGCAACGGGCGCTGGTGCATCGCGCACGGGCGCGCGCTCACCGACTGGATAGCGAAGCGCGAGGACAGCGAGCGACTGCGCGGCGAGGCGGGCATCGAGAGCATCTCCCAGGAGGCGATGGCGCTGCTCGGGGTGCCCTCGGCCGCCACGCGAGCGCGCGTCTTCGCTGGCGAGCAGTGCGTGCTGAGCGCGCGCGCCGACCGCACCCGCGACGCCGCCGGCACCATTGGCGCCATCCACCAGGAGGACTTCGCCCAGGCGAGCGCCTGGCCGGGCAGCGAGAAGTACGACGCCGGCACCCCCGGCGAGCCACGGTGGCCGGCGGCGTACGCGCTGCTGCGCGACCACGGCATCGACGGCGAAGGGGAATGCACGAAACTCACGCGCATGCTCGCCGTGGCCTGGATGCTCGGGCACTGCGATCTGCACCGGCGCAACCTCGGCTTCACCCACCTCGACACCGACTCGAGGCGCCGCATACGCCTGGCGCCGATGTACGACGTCTCGAGCGCGATCGACACCCGGCTCGACCAGCGCCTCGCCATCGGCATCGCCCGCCAGCAGGCGCTCGCGAAGATCGGAATCCGGCAATGGCTCGCGCACGCGCGCGAGTGCGAGATCGACCCCGGGGCGACGCTCGACACCGTGCGCGAGGTCGCGCGCGGCGCCGCACCGGCCATCGCGGCGGCACGCGAGGCCGTGCGCGAACGCGACGAGAACCGTTACCAGGGCGCGGTGGACCGGCGCGCCGAGGCGATGATTCGCTACGCGCAGACCCGGTCCCGGCTAATCGAGGAAGAATCGGAATACCGCCTTGATTCCGCTTCGTGACGTTCCCGACACCAGTGGCGCTTTCCGGCTGACAATGTGCGCGCGGAGGCGCAGAGCGCGCGCCTCATCGAGGCCGGGTGTCGGGTCAGGGCTGCCTCGGCACCATCGACGTCTCGGGGGCGCCGGGCGGATTCGTCGCCTCGGGCATGACGGTGGGCGAGTGCCGCCGGATGCTCGAGTGGCCCGCGGCGTCGCGGGCGGGCGGGACGACGGCCGCTACACTTCGTCGCGGCGCGGCATGCGGTAGCCGACGCGGCGCTCCGTGAGGATGTAGGTCGGCCGGCGGGTGTCGTCGCCGAGCTTGCCGCGCAGCCGCTTGACGTAGGCGCGCACGAGCTTCGGATTGGCGTGCCTGCGCCCGCTCCACACCTGGCGCAGCAGTGCGTCGTAGGTCGCGACCCGGCCTCGGCCCAGCGAGAGCACGCGCAGCAGATCGTACTCGGTCGCCGTGAGCTTCACCTCCCGCCCGGCGAGCGCGACCCTGCGATGGGCGTAGTCGATCGCCAGCTCCCCCAGCACGAAGGGGGCGGGCTCGTCGCGGCGGCGAAGCGCCGCCGCGATCCGCGCGGTCAGCTCCGTGGCGGAGAAGGGTTTGACGACATAGTCCTCGGCGCCGGCCTCGAGCGCCCGCGCGATGGTCTCGTCACGCCCGTAGCCGGAGATGAAGATGACGGGCACGTCCGCAAGCCCCGGCACCGTCGCCAACAGCTCGATTCCGTCGGTCCCGGGCAGGACCAGGTCGAGCACGACCAGCACGGGCTTCTCCGACTCGAGGATAGCGGGCAGCTCCTGGTGGCCGGTGGCGACCAGCGGGGCATAGCCCTCCCCGAGCAGCGCGTCGCGCACGAAGCGCAGCATCTGCGGGTCGTCGTCCACGACCAGGATGCGCGGCCGCTCCACGACCCCTCGTGACGAGGCGCGCCGGCGCCGCGCCCCACTCGCCTCAGCGCCCGCTTCCTCGGCCAGCGGGACGGTGAAGGTCACCCGCGAACCCTGGCCCGGTCCCGCGCTCTCGGCCCGGATGCGCCCACCGTGCGCCTCCACTAGGCCCTTGCAGATGGCGAGCCCCAGCCCGCCCCCGACACCGGGCCCGCCGTCGCCGGCGCCGCCGTACTTGCGGAACAGGCGCGCCAGGCGCTCCGGGGAGATCCCGCGGCCCTCGTCCGCCACGGAGACCGCGACATGCGTGCCCTCGCGCTCCGCCGCGATGCGGATCGGGACATTCTCCCGGGAGTGCCGCGCGGCATTGGCGAGCAGGTTGTTCAGCACCTGCACGATGCGCCTCCGATCCGCCATCACGCGAGGAAGGTCCGTTGGAAGGTCGATGTGCACCGGGTGCCGGCCGTCGCCGGAGAGGAACGCGGTGCGCGCCTGCTCGACCAGGTCGCCCACCTCGGTGGGCTCGGGCGCGACGGAGAGCGTGCCGGTGTCGATCCTTCCCGCGTCGAGCAGATCGCCGATCAGCCCGCTCATGCGGTCGGCCTGCTCGTCGATGATACGGAAGAACTGCCGCGTCTCCGCCGGACCGAAGCTCTGCGCGGTGCGCAGCACCGTCGCGGTAGAGCCCTTGATGGCGGCGAGCGGCGTGCGCAGCTCGTGGCTCACCATGCCGAGGAAGTCTGCCCGCATCCGCTCGAGCGCCTCGAGCGGGGCGAGATCCTGCACGGTAACCATCACCGATTCCACCGTGCCGTCCTCGGCCTGAATCGGGGTCGCGTTGACCAGCGCGCTGACGTTGCGCCCGTCGGCGGTCGAGAGTACGACCTCCTCGGCGCGCATCGTCTCGGCGCCTTTCAGCCGTTGGGCCAGGGAGAGGCGGTCGAGTGCGATCTCGCGCCCGTCGGAGAGGCGGCAGGTGACCGCCTCGATCATTTCCTCGATCGCACGGCCGGGGGTTCGAAGGACTTCGACGAGGCGTCGGGCCTCGCGGTTGAACACCACCGGCCGACCGGTGTGCGGATCGAGCACCACCACGCCGACCGGCGAAGTCTCGACCAGGGCCTCGAGGTCGGCGCGGGCGCGCTGCTCGGCGCGGTAGGTGCGGGCGTTGACGATGGCCGCCGCGCCCTGGGCGGCGAAGAGCAGCAGCGCCTCCTCGTCCTCGTCGGTGAACTGGTTCCCGCCCTGCTTGTCGCCCAGGAAGAAGTTGCCGACATGGACGCCGAGATGGCGCATCGGCGTGCACATGCAGCCGCGGGACAGCATGAACTCCCAGCTCATGCCGAGCGACTGCGCGAAGGTCGCGAAGTCCGCGATCCTGAACGGGCCCGGCAGGTCGCGGAGGTGCTCGAACATCTGCTGCCCGTCGGACCATTGCTCCACCTGGCGATGCTCCTCCTCGCTCATGCCCGAGATGACGAAATCCTGCGGCTCACCCGTCTCGTCGATGGTGACGATGCATCCGTCCTTCGCGCCGGTGAGCGCGCGGGCGCCGTCGATCACCTCCCGCAGCACGGTCTCGAGGTCGAGGCTCGCGCTGATGCGAAGCAACGCCTTTCCCAGGGTCGAGAGGTGCGGCTCGCCGGGCTTCGGGTTCGCAGAGGGAGTGTCGGGCGGAGCAGTCATCGCTTGGTCCTTGCTCTTGTTTCCCGACCGGCGCGGCGTAGCGCAGGGAAGAGTGGGGACAGTATGAGAGCGCCTTATGTTTGCATAGTCTCTTCCACCATTATCATCAAATTCGCATAAGGCTTCGCGTACCTGCGAGCCAGCTCCCCGGACGCCGGTACGGCCTGACGCCTGGGCTCCGGTGTACCCGGACCTGCCGGAGCAGATGTCCCACCCCGGTGGCTGCAACCAATGCACACCGCGCGCTATAGTGACGGGCGACACGAAGGGCGGCGCGGGCCGCTGTGCAGGCCGTGGCATAGGGAGGCGCGCATGGCGAAGGGGTCGGCGTGGGAGGTCCCCGCACGAGGTGGGGGAGAGGCGTCCCGCGCCCCGGTAGAGCGGTGCTCCGGCCCGGGCGCGCAGGAGGGGCACTCCACTCGTCGCGACGAAGGACCCGAGGGCCCGGCGCGGGAGTACGCGCCGGAGGACTTTCCCGGTTGCGAGTCCTTTCATTTGCCGGTGAGCGCGCTCGAGAGCTACGAGGGACGCCTCGAGTTCTGGGACGGGCTCACCGAGACCGCCTGGAAGGTCAGCGAACCCACCTCCATCCAGCACGAGGGACCCTCCCGGCGGCTCGCGCGGGTGACCGAACGCATCGCGGCGCTGCGCGGGTCGCCGATCGCCAGCTTCGGCTCCTCGGACCTGGTGCGCCGCGACGCGGCGGGGCGCCTGCGCTGGCTGATGCAGGCCGACGAGGTGCTCTACCTGCACCCGGAGCGGGTGCGCCTCAAAGGGCCGAAGATTGACGTGGACGCGGACCCCTTGCCGGACATCGCACTGGAGGTGGACCACAGCACCGACGTGCGAAGGCGAAAGCTCGGGATCTACCAGGAGAGCGGCTTTCCCGAGATCTGGGTACTGGTCCCGTGGGAGAGCTCGCGCCGCGCGCCAGGGCTCGCGATCCACGTGCGCGGGGAGGAAGGGTACGGGGAAGAGCCGGAGAGCCGGGCTTTCCCGGGATGGAAGGCCGACGAGGTCCATCGCGCGCTGACCGAGGACCCCTGGTCGGCGGAGACGGTGCGCGCGGTGGAGCGGGTGGCGCTGACGATGGGCGCGCGCGAAGGCACGAAGCCCGAGGACGACCCCTTCACCCGCTCGGTGAGCCGGAAGGCGGAGACCCGGGGTTACGAGAGGGGCCGGGCGGAGGAGCGTGCGGCCGGCGTGCGCGTCGTGCTCCGCACCCGGGGCATCGAGGCGGCCCTGGACTCGCCCGAGGAGCGGGCGCTCTTCGGCGCGCTCCCGGCCGAGCTCCTGATCGCGGAGGCGCTCGCGTGCACCGGCGAGGCCGACTTCCGCCGGCGCCTCCGCGAACGGCTCGGAGCGCACACCGGGCACTCTCCCTGACGCCTTCCGACGCCGCCTCCCGAGCGTCCGGGCAGTCCGGCCAGGCTGTTCACTGGTTGAACATGGCCCGTATCGTGTCGATGGTGATGAACATTCGTTCCGGGCGATCCTGAAAGCTCTGGAAACCGAGGCGCCGGTAGAATTCCCGGCGGCGCGCGAAGACCTCTTCTCCGCCATCGTCGATGACATCCAGGACGACCAGCGCGAGGCCGACTTCGCCGGCGACGTTCCGGGCGCGGCCAAGCGCGTCGACAGCAAGGTCCGACCCGAGCCCCCTGCCCTGCTGGTTCCGATCTACTGCAATCATGGAGAGATACAGCGCCGGAATGGTGCCCGTCCTCGGGGCGCGTCGGGGGCGGTCCGCTCCGAGGTCGTCTGTCGCGACCGCATGCGCGTTCAGCGCATAGTAGCCGAGGACTTCGGGCGATCCCCTGGCCACCGCAACGAACACCCGCGTGAAGTCGTCCTTCTGCTGCTTCCTGGCGCTGAACCGAAGAAAGTTGTCGAGGCGGTCCGTTCCGCAGCAAAAGCCCGACCGGTCATGCCGGCCGGGATCGAATGGCTCGATGACGATTCCGGAATCGGCTGGGCGGTCCCGATCACCCTGCATTGGCGATCCGGGACCGGTAATCGCGAACCGCGTCCCGAGCCGCCTTCGTCGGCGGCGGCGGATTGTCCAGCGCCTCCAGCAGCGTCCGGCTGTCACGCTCTGAAAGCGCCGTGGTCTGATGCTCGCGCAATACGCGCTCGGCTTCCCGGGAGGCCGATGCCCTGACAAATGTCGCGAGCTTGACGCCCGTCAGTTCGGCGGCCCGGGCAATACGCACCTTGTCGCTCGGCTTCACCCTCATCTCAATGTTGTCGGTCGCCTTCTCGCCCGAACGCGCCTCCACATCGCTGAAGTTCAACACCGTAACGCCCTCCCGAATGTCCCGGCAATGTAGGCACAATTCCAGCGTGGGTCAATCGGTGATTCCGCGCGATGCCGCCAAGCCCTGCAGGTGCGAGGTCCCACAAGCTTCCGCGACTGAAGATCTTCCAGGCGCGCGCCATTCGCCCGCAGACGATCAGGATGCCAGACGGAAAGCCCTGCCTGCTTGAAAGCTCCTGCCGGGGCCTTCCCTCGCGCTTACTCCCTTCGCCGTCCTGAACGAATCGACAGACGGTTTCCTCCGGCGGAAAGGGCATTTCCCATGGCTTGATCATCGATGACAGAAATCGGTAATCGGCCGTGTGGTGCTCCGCCAACCGGTCGTTCTCGTCATGGATGCCCACGTGCGCCCGGCCATTGACACCGAGCTCCGCCAGCAGCAACCGCCCATCGGCCAGCCGCAGGTCGAACGAGAGTTCTCCGTCTACGTCAACCGAGATTTCAGGTTCTCGGGTGTACCTCACCGCAGCAAGCGATATCTTCCTTGCCGCAGCCACAATGACGTGATCAGGGCGAGCCGCCTCGCCCCCCGCCGCGAACTCCGAAAGCGCCGCCTCAATCTCTTCCGGCAGGCTCGAAGGCGCGGGCGCATCGGTCCCGTTCGCCACTGGACACCAATTGAGTCGTTCCAATATCTGCCGGACCCGATTCCCGGGCAACCAACCGCGCTGATCCTCCGGACTCTCGATCGCCTGATTTTGGGTGTAAACGATGTAGCTCCCAAATATGGGGTCAAATGGGCCGTCAACAAAGAGCGGAGTCGTACCAGCCCACTACTTCGCCCCATTGAGGCGGAAGGTCGCCTCGTTCAAATGGCGCTGTAGGCGCGCTCGGAGAGGACCCTGGAGACGTTCGACACCTTCATCGTCGTGCCTATGGTCCTGATGACCTCAGCTTGGCAGTCACGACTCAGGTCGTTCGGCTGGTCGTCTACAATCCCTGCTTCGTCGAGGAGAACCCGATCCCATGGTGGCAAGCACCGCTGAACGCAGCGCCCGAGCGACGTACCAGGATGTGCTCGACGCGCCGGCGCACCTGGTCGCCGAGATTGTCAACGGGACGCTCCATACCCACCCGCGGCCAGCGATGCCGCATGCGCGTGCCGCCTCCGCGCTCGGCGGCAAGATTGGCGGTCCCTTCGACTACGACGCCGGCGGTCCGGGCGGATGGTGGATCGTGGACGAGCCCGAGCTGCACCTGGGAGAGGAAATCGTCGTCCCCGACCTCGCGGGCTGGCGCCGCGAGCGCATGCCGCAGTATCCGGACACCGCCTACGTCACGCTCGCGCCAGACTGGGTGTGCGAGGTGCTCTCAGCCTCGACGCGCAAGGTCGACCTGCTCGAGAAGCGCCCGCTCTATGCCCGCGAAGGCGTCGGGCACCTGTGGCTGGTGGAACCGACCGACCGCACGCTCGAAGCCTTCGAACTCCGCGAGGGGGAGTGGGTACTGATTGCGAGCGCGAAGGACGACGAGCCCGTCCGTATCCGCCCCTTCGATGCAATCACCTTCAGCCTCGGCGACCTCTGGCCCTACAGGGCTCGGCCGGTCGAGTCCACGTAGCCGCTCTACAAGTGGATCCAGGCGCCGGGCTGGGCGAGCAGGGCGTCGAGCAGAGTCTCGATCACGCCCGGATCGTAGAGAGCGCTGTCGTTGCGGCTCTCGAGCGGCACGGGTTCGGCGCGGTCGTGGCCCAGGCGCCGGAAGAGCAGGGTCCCTCCACTTTCCACGAGGTTCTCGTAGCGGATGACGTGGCGGCGCTCCAGGCGCGCGTCGAAGCGGGCGAAGAACCACTCGAGGGTTAGGAGCTGCCTTCGCAGGCGCTCCGGCTCTTCGCCCAGGGTGCGCCGCAGCGTCGGGTCGCAGGGCTCCGCCCCCGCGATGCGTCCCCGGTTGAAGGGCAGGTTCACGGTCTGCCAGGAGGCGAGCAGCGAGAGGGGATTGCGCACGAGGGCGAGACACCCGAAGCGCTCGGCCAGCGCCGGGAGCAGGGCCGAGAACACCGCGGGCTGACTCATGAACAGGGTGAAACGCTCCGTCAGGGGCTTGGTCACCGCGACGGAGCCCCACTCTCCCCGGCGCTCGCGCAAGCCCGAGGCGGCGTCGCGCTCCGCGGCCATGATGTTGTCGTAGAGCCCTCCCCCGACCTGGTGCGAGGGCGCCCGCCCCTCCTCCAGGATTTTCCTGCGCACCAGGCGGGTGAACTCGCCGAGGCGAAGGCTCGCGTCCCCCGGCGCGCGCGGCACGCTGCCAGGACGAAGCAGCCGATACGCGTCGGCTCAGGTCGGATCGAAGTGGATGCGAAGCCGGGTGCCGGTCGCCCGCGCCACTTTCTCCAGCGTGCGCGTGGACGGGCACACGCGACCGCTCTCCAGCCGCGCCACCACCGATTGGGTCGTCGCCATGCGCTCGGCAAGCTCCGCCTGGGTGAGATGCGCCTGCGTGCGGGCCTCGATGAGCGCGCGCGCCAGGGCGAACTCCGGTCCGAGACGGTCGTACTCGGCGCGATACTCCGAGTCCTTGCTCCACGCCTCGTGCAGATCGGTCACCTTCGTCACTGTCCTACCTCCCCGGCGCGCCTCAGCGCCAGCTCGATCTCCCGCCGCGGCGTGCGCCGGGTCTTCTTCACGAACACCCGCACCACCACCACCCGCCGGCCCTGCGCCGCGACGTACAGCGCGCGGGCGATACCGTCGCGATCGCTCAGGCGCATCTCCCACAGCGGCCCGGTCAGGTGCCGCACGTGCGGCGCGCCCATGCGGTCCAGTCCGACCGCCGCGATCAGCTCGCTGATGCGCGCGAACCGTGCCCGCCTGCCCGGCGAGAGCGCACGAAGCTCCCGGTCCACGGCATCGTTCACGGTCTCCACGGTCCATGTCATCGCGACACCGAATATAGCATTTCTGCGATTCCCGCAACGCCCGCGCACGTCGCACTGTGCCGGGATCGGGGGCAGTTCTCGCGGAGGGTTGCGCAGCGGTCGTGGCCCCGAAACAGTATCTCGACTCGTTCAACCATGACACGGTCAGGGTCCGATGTGACCGAACGTGAATTCATGAGGCGAGCTCGGACGGCTGCGGTGAGCGTCCGGCTTTCGGGCTGTTGTGGCATGCCGGCGCCGCGCGGGGCTGTCGGCCATTCGCCACCGGGATGCACGCGGTGCGGCTCAGGGGGTTTTGCGGATGTCGTCGGCTACCTGCTGGAGGTCCGCGGGGCGGTAGAAGCGGGTCCAGGCGCCGGCGTGGGCGAGCAGGGCGTCGAGCAGGGTCTCGATCACGCCCGGATCGTAGAGGGCACTGTCGTTGCGGCTCTCGAGCGCCACGGCCGGGGCGCCTTCGTGGCCCAGGCGCCGGTCATCTCGGCAGTAGACCAGTCGTGTCTCCAGCAACGCTCCCTGGCTCGACCTGCCGCATCGAGGGCCGACTTGCCGGGTCGGTAGCCGCAGGAGTCGACTGAAGGAGGCGCCGCGGCGGAGACCGCAAGGCTTGCGTATCCCGTTCCGGGCGGGCACCGTATGTCAATGCTTGACATGGAGGCGCCCATGGCAACGAACGTGCATCTCACCCCCGAGCTGGCGTCCTTCGCGCGCGATTGCGTGGAGGGTGGCCACTACAACAGTGTGAGCGAGGTCGTTCGCTCCGGCCTCCGGCTTCTGAAGGAGCAGGAGGACCGGAGACGGGCCTTCGACGCGATGATCGCCCGGAGCCTCGCGGAGGCCGATGACAAGGGCGCGCGAACGATGGATGACGTTCTGGCGCGCGCCGATGCCGCGATCGAGGCCGCCTAGCGGTGACCCGAGCCGTCCTGTCCCCCGCCGCCGAACGAGACATCCTTGCAATCATCGAGTGGATAGCAGCCGCCCCGCGTCGAGCGCGGCGACCATCGCTCTCACGAGCCGTTGGTCCGGGGCAGCGCGACCGTCTCGCGCAAGCTGCGGCACAGCGCAAGTCCGTCCTCGCCCGGCATCATTCAGAGGAACGCGCCCAGCTCGAGCTGATCGAGCGGATCGCGCCGCCTGTGCGCCAGTACGCGCGGCACGATCCTGCCCAGGGGCAGGCAGGGTCCGCACCGAAGCAAGCGCTCCGAATCTTTCAGAACCTGAAAATTGAAAGTCTCCTCATCAATGTTCAAGTATGAGCACTGTTCCGCGCGAGACCCATCTCCGCAATCTCACGCGCTTGCTGCGGGAAAATCCGGTGGTCGCGCTGCTCGGTGCGCGGATAGTGCGACGGCGTCCCGGCGCCGTCCAAGGCGCCCTCCCCCACCCCGGGCGACCGGAGGCCGGTGCGCCGGGCACCGGCCCACCCTCGCCGCCGTTGACAGCGCTCCCTCCAGCCCCGGCGCCTCGTCCAGTGGCGCCCTGTTGCTGAAGTCGATGACCGATTTCTCAACATGAAGGCCAGCGGTTCCGGCAACCGCCGCGAACGGCGCCAGGAGCCGGACGAAGGGCGCTCGGCGGCACTCGCCTTCGGCCTCTGCGATCAGATCGCCGTACCCACCATCGCCGCCGCATTCCGCCGGCGTCGCTTCCGAACATTCGGAAGCTAGAACTCGAAGCGGAGCGTTGCGAGCAGTGAGTGGGCTCGGAAGTCGGCGGAGGTCTCGTTGATGGGGACCCGGATCTCCCTGCGGGTGCCGTCCGCTCGGAACCGCACGATGGCGATGTCGCCGATATCGGTACGCAACCTTCCCGCATCGGTGTAGCGGTAGCTCAGGTCGAGGCCGACATTGTCGGCGATCGGCATCGCAACCCCGGCCGTCAGCATCCAGGTGAGATTCTCCCCGCTTCCGCCAGGGAGCGCGGTGAAGGGTACCTCGCCGCCCGGACCCCGACGCAGGCTGCCGCGCGGATTGTCGGGTTCGGGAAAGCGCTGAACGTAGCCGCTCAAGCGGTAGCGGGTGATGCCTATTCCGGCGCCCAGATAGGGCCGCGCCCTACGGCCCGGGGCGAGCTCCCATCCCGGGAAATCGTGGAACCCGGCGAGGAGGAGCTGCCGGGTGTCCAGCCTGGCCTCGGACGGCTGACGCTCGCCCGAGGCCTGATAGTTCGTGTTGCCCCGCCATTCGAGAGAGCGGGCCACGCCGAATTCCACTTGAGCGCGCAGCCGGTAGGGAAAGCGGACGCCCGCCGCCAGATGAAAGCGCAGACCGTCGTCGAGGGCTCCGGCATCAAAGAGCTCCTCGCCTCCGTAGAGCGCGGCGTGACCGCTGTCCGCGCCGTCGACGAAGCGCGTGTCGACCGCACGGACCAGGGCCATCCCCAGGCTCACATAGGGGGCGGCCACGGCGGCGTTGGCTCCGGGCGCGGGGAGAGTAGTGGTGGACCCGGGAGCCTCTCCGGCAGCGGCGGAGGTCCGGGCATCGGCCGCCAGGAGCCACACCGCCACGAGAACGAGCAGGGATGCCGTCCGGAACCTCACGCTGCGGATTCGATGCATGGCGGCCTCCCACCCGTTGGCCGATGCCGGGTGTACATTCTTGAGCGAGCGGCATCAAGGGGAACCGAGAACCAGTACTGCCGGCCGGCGCGCGATCCAAACACCCGGCACCGGCCGGACATCTTCGAAGCCGCCGCAGCCCCGGTGGCGGTGTGGAGGCGCGGGCACGACATTGAGCGGCATGCCCGATGTTGTGGCGGTATCCATTCTGCCTGACAGGGCATTGTCTTCTTCGCTCCCACGCCGCTAATGCACTCGGTCCTGCCCATGGCACAGGCGGGTAGCAGATCCGGCTTTAGCCTGCCCCCGACTTCCCTATTGCGAGTCGGACACCAGGAGATAGCCGCGGTTCTCGACGGTATCGAACGTCTGCATCGCCGCTATCAGGTCTTCCGCCGCGACCCACACCCAGGGCGCGCGGTTGGGGTTCACGTCCATCACCAAGAAGGAATCGCTCGACGCGTCGTACGCCCCGAGCGGCGAGATGTGGCCCCCGCCCGGCTGACCGAGCGCCTTGCGCGCATAGTTCACCAGCACGAAATCCTCTCCCGCCGCGAGGTTGGCGGCGATCTCGCGCCGGATCTCCGATGCGTCCGCGCCCGGGTCCACTACCCGGGTCACGACCTCGAGGTCGTGGCTGCGAAGCACCTGCGCGAGCTGGCGCAGCTGCAGGCCGTAGTCGCGCTTCGCCTCGCCGTCGATGAGGATGGGCTTGCCAAGGACCTCGAGCCGGGTCTTGGTCCGCTCGCTGAGAACGGTGTTGGGCGTGTACTTGCCGTAGAACGGGTCGGCGTCCTGCCAGAGCCAGGCCATCTCGTCCTCGGCGATCGAGCTCCGGTCCTTCGGCAATCCCTCCCGCTTGCCCAGCCGCAGCGCGTTCAGCACGATCGCCGACGAGACCGGACCGCAGAAGATGCTGTTGTCCTGGCTGATGAAGTGATTGCTGAGCGGGAAGAAGTCCGCCTTGTGCGAGGAGCGGGAAAGACGCTCCAGGCTCTCGCCGGACGACCATTCGACGAGAGACGTCCGGATCCCGTCCTCCGGCTCCGCCGCCAGACCCCTGGCCGCAGCCACCATGAGCCCGACCAGAAGCGGTGCGATCAGTACACCCACCATGCGCTTCATGTCACCGAGTCTCACTCGCCACCTCCTCGCACTTGCAAGCGCCGGTTTCACGCCGGGTCGATGCTGCAGTTGATTGCCAAGTCGCTCGGATTCCCGACATCCGCAGCATGACTTGTGGGATGTGCTCCTCCATGGAGCCATCGGCCACGCCGTCAGATGATGTAGCCGCGCTCGTTGTGCAGCGCGAGGTCCAGGCCTTGGTCTTCCTGCTTCGCACTCACCCGCAGTCCCATGGTCGCATCGAGCAATATCAATATGCTGCTGCTCACGATGAATGTGTACGCTACCGTCGCGAGCACCCCGACGGCCTGAGCCGACACCTGCTCCCCGATGGAGCTGTTGCCTCCACCGAATCCGATGCCGCCGAACTGCACCGCGCAGAACACGCCGGTCAGCAATGCGCCGACGGCGCCGCTCACGGTGTGGATGCCGAACACGTCGAGGGAGTCGTCGTAGCCCAACGCGCCCTTCAGCACCGTAGAGACGAAGAAGCAGATGAAGCCGGCCACCGCTCCGATGATGATCGCGCTCATCGGTCCGACGGACCCCGCCGCCGGGGTGATGGCGACGAGCCCGGCAATGGCGCCCGATGCAATCCCGAGCACCGTTGGATTGCCGTATCGAACCCACTCCCAGAACATCCAACTGAGCGCGCCCGCCGCGGCGGCGAACTGGGTGACAGCCACCGCCATGCCCGCGGTGCCGTCCGCGGCCAGCCCGGAACCGGCGTTGAACCCGAACCAGCCCACCCAGAGCATGGCTGCCCCGACGATCGTGAAGCCCAGATTGTTCGGGGGCATCGGCGTGCCGGGGTACCCCTTGCGTGGACCGAGCACGAGGGCGGCCGCGAGACCCGCGACGCCGGCATTGATGTGGACCACGGTTCCGCCCGCGAAATCGATGATGCCGAGTCTGCTCAGCCATCCTCCCCCCCAGACCCAGTAGCAGACCGGCGCGTAGCACAGGGTCATCCAGAGCGCCATGAACACGAGCAGGGCCGAGAACTTCATCCGTTCGGCAAATGCGCCGACGATCAGAGCGGGCGTGATGATCGCAAAGGTCAACTGATACATCATGAACACGCTTTCGGGGATCGTGCCAACGACCGCATCTACGCCCACTCCCCTGAGGAAGGAGCGGCCGAAGCCGCCGATCAGGGCGTTGCCCTCGTCAAACGCGAGGCTGTAGCCGTACAAGGCCCAGAGAATCGTCACCAGGCCCGCAATCGCAAAGCACTGCATGAACATGGAAAGGACGTTCTTGCTGCGGACCATTCCGGCATAGAACAGCGACAAGCCGGGAATGGTCATGAACAGCACCAGGGCGGTGGCCGTGATCATCCATGCGGTATCGCCGGAGTCGATCTCGTCTGCGAACGCCATGGCGGGCGCGGCGAGCAGCACTCCCATGACCCCCAGCCCTTGCCATGCCGACAATCCCTTTGCCGTCCACTTCCGGGAACCCTCCAGCGGTCGTTCGCTGATCGACATGGTGAAGTCGGGTACGCGCGAAGCGCGTGCGGTCGCGTCGATTACCGTGTTCTCGCTTGCCATCGAGATGCCACCTCCAGTGTGTCTCCGGCACCTTGCCTCATGTCCCCTGGCGGGTTGTCCGGTACAGCGTGGGAGTACCGGCAAAGGGAAATCACGTCCACGCATTCGTACTGAATCTCGGCCGGTTCAGCTCCGTGTCGAGGGGCGCTCGGAAGGTATCCGGAGCCATTCGGACGCGACGGCAGCTCAATGCTCCGGGTACGCGGTCCACCCCAGCGTCCAGTTCTCCTCGTCGCCGTAACGCACGGCGCCATAGTAGTTTTCGCTTACTTCCCAGAACTCGTCGTCTTCGGGCGGAAGCGAGTCGCTTCCCGCCCCGACGTACGCCGCTATCGGCGCGAAGTCCGGCTCGGTCAGGTCCCAGGCCTTCGGCCCCAGCGCGGGCGGTGCGTCAAGGACAATGTCGGATGCGATCCGCGAGAAGTAATGCTCTTCGTCGAATCCACCGTCATCGTCGTTCTCCCCCGACTCTTCCCTGAAGAAGGTCCGCCCGTCCGCGCCGATCAGGTACATGGCGATGCTGCCGAAGGAGAGCATGCGGGAAGAGATGCGTTGGGTGGTGAGCTCGCCGCGCAGATCGATCGCCTCCAGGGGAAAGCCGGCAATCAGGAAGTTGCGAAACTCACCGCCCGACCCGTGTCGTACCACCATTGCCCGCTGATCGCGATTCGGATTACGCGAACCCACCAGCGTGGCGTTGTAGATACGCGGCTGAGAGACAGGCTCCGCCTCGGGTTCGTCTTTCCGGTTGTCGCCCTCGAAGGCGGCGTCACCCACATCCGGATGCTGCTGGACCACCAGGAACTGGACCCTCCCGGTCCATCCCATGTCCCAGTCGAGTGCATCGTCGCGTGCCTGGCTGACGATGATGTACTTGAGATTCACGGTGCCTCCGAATATCTCGACCCCGTCATCGTGCGCACGATGCACCTGAATGTGCCGAACGATCGTCTGCGAACCGCAGCCCCCGAGTGTCAACCCGTTCAGCTCGTTGCCCTGCCCGAGCTCGTAGCCGGCAAACTCCACGCGGGCGAACTCGATCAGTCCGCAATTGGAGCCCGGATCATTGCCGCCAAAGGCGCTTCTCGGGTCACCCGGGGGTACACCCTCGATGTTGGTCTGGCCGCGGTTGGTCGGCGCATTGCCCAGCAGTGCCACGCCTCCCCAGTCGCCGCTCGCACGCTCCCCCTCCGCCATGGCGCTGGTGAACACGATCGGCTCGAGTGCAGTGCCACGGGCGTGCAAGGACCCATCGCGGGTAACTATCAGAGCGGATCCCGGTCCGCCCAGCACGGTGACACCCGGCTCGATGACGAGACGAGCGCCACTCTCCACGAATACGAGCCCTTCGAGACGATAGGATTGTCCGGCTCTCCACGTCGTCGACTCGACTATGGACGGCGGAACGAGTGCGGCGCGCGCGTCGTCGATCCTGGCCGAAGCCTTTCGCGAGGCGGTCGAAGTTCGTGTCTCCACAGAATCTCCAGCTTCGAATCCTGTTGACAGGTAGAGCCCGAAGGCGACGACCAGCACCGCCACCGCCACGACCGCCGCAACCAGCGGCGCCTTGCCCTTCCTGGTCGAGCCGCCCCGCAGCGTTCCCGACCAGCGACCTTCCTCCGATGCACGAGGCGAAGCGCCGATCTCTGCATCGAGTGCGCCCTCGAGATTCTCGCCGGCGGAATCCAGCCACTTGAGAAACCCTTCCGCCGACATGAGTTCGCGGCGTTCGCTCACGCGCACGGAAGAGTATCCAAACCTGACCCGTTCACACTCCGACAGCAGAAGCAGTGCCTCAAGGGGGGTGCGGCCCTCGCAGTCCACGTAGATCAGCTTTCCTTCCGACAGCCGTAGCGTGATCACCTCCTTGTGCGCATCGGCGATGACCTTGAGTACGACACTCTCACGACGCTTCACGGAGCCTCTGAGCCAGTCGAGGAGCTCCGACTTCGGAATGAAGCTCTTGGTAGTCACGGGCGGTGAGTGGCCAGCCGCAATGTCTCACCGGTCCCCGCCGCGAGAGCGCCCAAGATGCCGCGATAGTGAGCCGCACGCTCAAGGGACGCTGAAGGACGAACCGAAACCAGACGACGCGCCTCCGGCGAGCACGGCCCGCTACCGCGAGCAGATCGGCATTCGCCAGCCAGGATACTCGGTGAGGTATTGCGGCCGGTCTGCGTTGTGAGCGGGCCGAGCCACACCGAGGCCAGGACGGAACAGTGCTCCCCCAGAATGTCGGATGCGGGCGATTCGTTCACAAGTCATCTCCTCCTTGCCTGGTCGGAACTGCTCGTTGCGGCAGCTTCCCCCACCGAAGCCCATCGACAACACGCTTGCCTGACAATGGGTGACTCGCCCCTGCGAGAGGGCTCTCGAGCCCGGTAGATCCAAGAGACGTCTCCTTATGGGTGCCTCCTGCGAACCGACGTGGGGGACACAGCGTGCTCCTCCCCTGAGGAGAGCGACTTGACTCACTGGCATGCGTCCTCATGACACCTCTTCCGGACCCTCATCCTTTTCCTCACAAAAGGGATCCGGATTGAGAGGCAGCTCGTACGGCGGGTCTTCGAGCACTGGACGGTCCTTCAGCGGGACCCAGGGAGGAACCTCCGCCTCTCCATCGGTGAATCGTCCACGGGGAGGGTCACGCTGCTCACGGAGATTGCCCAGCACACCTTCGCACAGCTTCTCCAGATCCGCTCTGGACAGGTGAAGGCGCTCCACGTCTCCTCCTCTTGTCCAGACGGTCAGAACAAAGGAATCCGTCCGGTTGTCCTCTTTCTCCAGACGGTACAGTTCAACCTCGTACTCCATAGGTGCGCGCCACCCTGAGCCCGAATCGGGTACTCCGTCATCCTGATTCTCAAACCGACACTTGATATCCAGCCCCTGACCCCGTCTCCGCAATTCAAACTGACCTGCACCGGGGTTCGAATCAGTCGGCGCGCGCTTCAGACCTTGGGTCGCACACCGTAGGGAGAATTGAAACGTATTGAAGGACAAGCTGTATCCATGCAGACGGCGGAGAGTACGGCCCGGGTGACATTGGTCACTGTACCAATGAACCTCTGTGGGCCCGGGTAGTAGCCCATGGTGAGATGCGCTCCGGCTCTCACTTGGTCGTAGCGGTCCGTGAGGCTTTACTGAGTACCGGATTCCTCCAGGTCCTGCCCCAGTGGAGCGACGGCCGGATTGACAACGCTGCCTTGTGACGATGACTGTACCGCCAAGCCCGTGGTCAACCGGTTGAAGTAAGAGCAGCCGGAAAGGCCTGGAATCATCGTAGCAACCAGGACCGCGAGGGCCAGTGTTCGTAGCTCCATGATCGGGTTTTCCCAATTGGGATTCGCGCATGCCTCATTAGCACACAGCACTGTTGCTGACAATCACTGGACTTCGTCGTTCGGTTTCTTTCGTGTTTCTTCCGCGTTTCTCTTGTGTTTCTTTTGCACGCTGACGTATAGCACATACGCGCCACATGCCAAGTGCATAGCTCGCGCTTCAGCTATCCAATGGGATCCCTGGATCCGGTTCCTGTAGTCTGTATGTGCGCTTCGCAGCGCGAACGCTGGTCATACGTCATGGCCAATGCGAAGGTTCAATGATGACCACAGACGAGGTTCGAGAGATCTGCCACTCGATAGGCGAGATTGAGCGTCACTTGCAAGACATCCACTCCACCCTTGCCAGCGATCCCGAGTTCAAGGAGATCACGCGCTAATGCAAGAAGGTGGGGAAGAAGGGAGCTCGCCGACTTTTTCCGGATTACGCGGCGTCGTAGGCTTCCCGTCAGGGTAGACAGAATGCAGGTGGAACTTTCCGGCAGGACAACGAAGTCAGGAGGTTCCAATGAGACGCAGTCGATTCACCGAGACGCAGGTCGTCTCGATCTTGAAGGAGGCCGACGCGGGGGCGTCGGTGAAGGACATCTGCCGGCACCATGGCATCAGCTCGGCGACGTGGAAGGGGCCGGGCGGCCGGCGCAGCCGCCCGGCCGTCTGTCATCGGCGCCACGAAGGGGCTCAGTAGTGGTAGCCGCCGGTCCGCCTCGACGCTGACGCGGGGGCGGCATCGGGCGGCTCGGGCGTGCGCCCCGACTGCACCAGTCGGGCGGTGACGATCACGATC
>JAJEAD010000048.1 GCA_022824305.1 Gammaproteobacteria bacterium
GCTCTCTGAGCTGATGAATCACGAATAGCTCCTCAATCCTGAGCACCCCTGCTCTCCCTGGTGAATACACGACCCAGCAGGGAGTCTTCGGGCGGTTTGGCGCCCGACCCAGGCCTCTAGAGGCCTGGGTCGGGCCAGAGCCGGGTGGGGAAATTTAATTCGGCACTTTTGGGGAGTTTTACTCCGGCAGTGACACTGTTGGTGCACTGGCAGGTCCTACCCTCCATGCGGACGACTGGATGACAGGAGCCGTATGAATCGAGAGGTTCACGTACGGTTCTGTGAGGGCCTGGGTGGGGCGGTTCCCCCGGGCTACTCGACCTTGACACGCGCGTCCGCCGAGAGCCCCGGACCGTACCCGGCTTCGAGTCGTGGACGAGCGAGAAGATCGCCGCTCGGAATCCACTGGTCGAGCGCAACGCGATACCCTTCAGCGACTGAACCGGATAGCCAACCCCACACACTGGAGCACCGAGATGGCAAGCACCGGGATCGGACACCCTCACATCGACGCTCGCTCGCTTGCAATGGCAAAGATCATCGTGAAGCGAATCGACGCCGATCCGACGCTCATGGCGCGCGCGCACCAGTACCTCGCCGACGAAGAGCGACGCCACGGGGACCTGTGCCAGGCAAGCCTCGAGTGGAAGGAGATCTTGACCAGACCCTGGTCAGAGATCCGAACGATCCTGCTCGACGAGTCAGACGAAGGACAGCGCCTTCGCAGCTCCAAGCCGTTTGCGCGCATCGTCACCGAGCAGGAACGACTCGCGATCATCGCGCAGTACCCGCCGCCGTGGCCCTTCGTACCGTACGACCCTTCCCGTGTCCCCGACGAGGTGATGGACAGGGTCCTCGAGGGGCCCCCGTGACCCGCGAACAGCTCGAGCACGTCATCCGTGCCGTCGCCGACATTACGGGCAGGCAGCGCCTCGTGGTCATTGGAAGCCAGGCAATCCTCGGCCAGTTTCCGGACGCCCCTGCTGAGCTGCTTGTCTCACGCGAGGCGGACATCTATGCACCGGACAACCCCGAACTCAGCGAGCTCATCACCGGGAGCATCGGAGAGGGGAGTCGCTTCGAGGCCACACACGCCTACTTTGCCGACGGAGTGAGCCCTGTCACTGCGACCCTCCCGGCGGGATGGGAGAGTCGTCTCGTGCCCATCCGCAACGCCAACACGCGCAACGCAACCGGATGGTGCCTGGAGGCTCACGACATTGCCATCGCGAAGTACGTGGCGAACCGCGACAAGGACCACCGATACAATCGCGCCTTGTGGAGGCACGGCCTCATCGAAGCGCGCACCTTCGAGGAGCGTCTCGGTGCGACGAACATCGAGGAGAACCGGCGCTCACTCATTCGTAGCACCGCCAGGCGCCACAGAGAGGAGACTCGCCGGGGTTGACTGTCCGGAGTTCAAACTGAGCCACTGCCGAAGCTGGACGCCACCGTCACTGCTCGTCGACGTCGTCTTCGCTCTTGCGGTAGCGCTTCGGGGTCGTGGCGGTGCTGGGGTGGCGCCCCTCGGGTGAGGGTCCGGGCGGGGTCAGAAGAAGCGCAGGGTGTACTGCGCCCGGACTTCCGGCGAGTCCTCGCGCACGGAGACGCGGGGCCGGGACACGTCCGCGTGGCCGGGAATCCCGACCTCACCCGAAGCGCGGAGAGCGCCGGCATAGAGCGAGAAGGAGGCGTGGTCCTGCTTCCACTCGTGGCGCAGGCCCAGGCGCGCGGCGGACGAGTCCATCCCGTCGTGGCTCTCGCCGTAGGAGCCGACGAGGGACAGGGCGTGGTTCCCGAAGTCCAGGAGATGCCTCTCCACCCCGACCTCGAAGAAGGAGTCGGCTTCGGCCGACGCGAGCGGGGAGGAGACGCCCAGGGGGGCGATTCCGGTTCCGACGACACCCGTCACCTCGCCCCCGGCGAAGGGAGCGGAAAGACCGACCCCCTGGTACCGCTCGGAGACGAATCCTCTCGGTGTGACGGACCCCAGCTTCACGGCGCTTCCGTCTCCGTCGAACCCGAGCAGAGGAAAGGACCCCGGCACGTCGTTCGCGGAGTCCAGCAGGGGGGAGCGCAGCTCGGTGCGCAGCGACACCCTCACCGTTTCCACCTCCCTGTTCGCAACGATGGGGCACTCCACGTTCAGCGCCCCCAGGCCGAACTCGCGGTCGACCCCGGGCTCGCCGATGTCGATGGCGCAGCGTGACAGGACACCCACGACCTCCTCCGCCCTGTCCCACATCTGGAACAGGTAGAAGGCGGCGGCGCCGACTACGGGGGCTGCGAGCGAGGTGCCAGGTCCTGTGCTTCCGCCACGCCACGGCTCCGGCAAGATAGCAGTGATACATCCGTCCTTGGCGTCGCCGCACCTCACCGAGCTGGCATCAGGCACGACATTACCTTGCGCATCAACATTGCCCCAAACGACAAGCAACGCCTTGCCCGTCCCGAGTGTGTTCATCGTTTCCGTGAACGACGAGAAACCCTGGGGCCAGCCGAATAGTGAATCCTCTTCTCCCCAGACGGGATGGGTTGGGGTGTACAGCTCGCGCGTTGAATATATGGATGTGTTTCCCGCACTGGCAACGAACACCACATTATGCCGCCCGACTGCGTCAGCGATTCCGTGAGTGCTGTACGGAGCGGTGGCGGGAATCACCACCACCTTGAGGTCTTCAAGAGCAGGCAGTGCTGGGTCGCGGTTGGTGGTTGCGAACACATCGGTATGCCAATAGGTGCTTGCATCACCGGCCAACACACCCAAATCTCTATACCCGCTGATGTCCATAGCGGGCACGCCAATGTCGACCATTACCTCCGCGACCAGGTTGTAGTGATTGCGCGCGTGTCTATCGTTCGGGTTGTATGACGGGTCCACAACCAACACCTTCCCCGAAAGAGTCCTCCCGGAGAGTTTCCCCTCGAGGGTGTTCTCCCCGCGGAACGCCTCGCCGTCTTCGGGAATCGGCTCTATACCCTCAAGACTCGGGTTACACCACTCGCCGAACACCAGTCTCACCAAGGCGAGCCCGGACTCGTTCTGCGTGCTCCCGGTATGGGGAGTGCGCTGGAGACCATCGCAGATCCTGGCGATGATGTACGACAGGTTCGCCTCTCCCCCGAACTTGCGCTCGATCGCGTACCCGTTCAGATCGCTACCGTGCGCGGCGGATGCGCTGAGCGCGACGATGCCCAGGAAGGCGAAGAGCCCCGCTCGTATCCTTATCACGACTCCTCCTCCTTGAGCGAATGGTCAATCGAGAAAGGGCATCGCTCCGAGATTGATACCTCACGCGCCTCGTTGACAGGGGAAGGCGACGACGTGGCGGGGAAGGATACCTTCTCGACGACAGGGGTTGGAGAGCGATGTCCGTCCCCTCCGGGGTCACCGCTTCTTCTCCGGGCGCGGCGTCGTGTATGCTGCCCGGAAGGCCGTCCGGAATGCGGACAGAGGCGAGAGGATCGATGTCGAGGTCCGTGCGGAGCGCAAGGCTTCAGTCGCCGGTGCCGGTGCCTTGCGAAGGCGGGCGACTCATCCGGTAACCATTGCCGCCCTCTGGATGGGCGGCACCCTGCTCTCGTTCCTCCTGATGGCGATCGGCGGACGGGAGCTTTCCGCGTCCCTGGATACCGGGGAGATCCTCTTCTACCGCAGCGTCATCGGGCTCACGATCCTCCTTGCCGCCTTTTCCGCTCTGGGATTCGGGCGGCTGCGCACGAGAAGGCCCGGCGTTCACCTGCTGCGGAGCCTCGCCCACTACGGGGGGCAGTACGGCTGGTTCTTCGGTCTCGCCTACCTCCCGCTCGCCGAGGTCTTCGCGCTCGAGTTCACCCTGCCCGTGTGGGCGGCGCTGCTCGCCGCGCTGCTGCTCGGCGAGCGCATCACCGCACCCCGTCTCGCCGCCATCGTGTTCGGTCTCGTCGGGATGCTGATCATCCTGCGGCCGGGAGCCGCCGCCATCCATCCCGCGGCCTTCGCGGTGATGGCGGGCGCGGCGGGCTACGCCCTCTCCCACGTTCTGACCAGGATGCTTGCGCTGAGCGACCCACCGCTCACCATCGTGTTCTACATGATCCTGTTCCAGCTCCCGGTGGCGTGGGTCACGGCGCTGCCGGGCGGCATCACGTGGCCGACGCCGCCCGACCTGCCGTGGCTGGCGCTGGTTGCGCTGACCGCGCTCAGCGCCCACTACTGCATGGCCCGGGCCCTCGCGCTCGCGAAGGCCACGGTAGTGATTCCCATCGACTTCCTCCGCCTTCCCCTCATCGGCGTCGTCGGATTCGTCTTCTACGCCGAGCCGGTGAGCGCGGCGGTGATGATCGGCGCCGCGATCATGGTCGCGGGCAACTACATCAACGTGCGCGCGGAGCAGGGCGGACGCCGGAGTTGAGGCGCGCCTTGCGCCTCAGTGCGCGGACTTGCCTCTCGCCTCCAGGCGCCGGAAGAACAGGGAGAGGCTGAAGCACAGGGTGAAGTAGAGCGCCGCGGTGGTGAGCCACGCTTCGAAGATCATCGCGGTGGAATTGGCGAGGTCGACGGTCTTCAGCGTCAGGTCCTGGACGGATATCAGGGAGATGATGGCGCTGTCCTTGATCAGCGATATGAACTGGTTGGCGAGCGGCGGCAGGACTTTCCTGAGCGCCTGAGGCATGACGACAAAACGGGTCTCGTCGAGCCAGCTCATTCCGAGCGAGCGGGAAGCTTCGCGCTGCCCCCGGCCGATGGATTCGATTCCGGCACGGACGATCTCGCCGACGAACGCGCTCTCGAAGAGCGCCAGGACGATCACGCCGGAAATGAGCGAGGGGAAGCGGCGCATGTCGCCGAAGAAGAACTCCCAGACGTCGTTGTCCTCCTGCCGGGCCACTCCATAGGCCCAGTCCTCGATGTTCATCGCCGCGATGAGCTGCTCGGACAGGAAGAAATAGAAGATGAAGATGACGACGAGGGGCGGAATGTTCCGCAGGAACTCGAGATAGGTGCGCGCGAGCATCCGCACGGTGAGGTTCGTCACGGTCCGGGCGATTCCGAGGATGACGCCCAGGATGAGCGCGAGAATGCTCGCGTAGATGCTGATCCGGATGGTCGTGATCAGACCCTGGATGAGCACGTTCGCGGTCCAGCGCTCCGTTCTCTCGTCGTAGAAGAAGAGGTAGTTGGGGATCTGGTCCCAGCGCCAGATGTAGTTGAGCTTGCCCTCGATCTGGAGCCACACGTAGAGGAAGAAGGCGGCGAGGACCGCCATGATCAGAAAGTCGACCCAATGCAGCCGCTTCATCAGCTTTCTGCTTCTGGTCGCGCCGCTCACTTCCGCCGCCTCCTCCCGCTCAGGCCCGAGCCCGGGCCGTGCCGGGCTCGAGCCTGCGCCTGCCGCTCTCTACTGCGATACCTGGTCAGCCCAGTCCGTGGTCTTGAACCAGTAGTCGTGGCGCTCCTTCAGCCAGCCGATCCGCCAGGAATGGGAGATCCAGTTGTTGAAGTAGTTGAGCGCGTCGGGGTCGCCCTTGCGAATTGCGAAGGCCTCGCCGCGCGGATCCCACAGCTTGTCGAAAGGCACGTACAGGGTGTCGGGATAATTGGCCGACTCCCGGTTCGGGGTGGGCTGCGCTGCCATGGTCGCATGGGCGTTGCCGTTCAACACCTCCTGGGCCGCCGCCCGGTCCTCGTCGAACTGGAGCATCTGCGCTTTCGGGAACAGCTCCGGGATGAGGACCGCCGGCGTCGCTCCCCGTCGGGTCGCGAAGACGACGTCTTCGTTGTTGAAGTCCTCCAGGGTGAACCCTTCCGTCATCTGCCGGTTGGCGAGCACGGTCAGGCCGGAGTAGGCGTAGGGATCCGTGAAGTTGATGGTCAGGTTGCGCTGCGCCGTCACCGACATGCCGCTGATGATGGCGTCGAACTTGCCCGCGACCAGCGCGGGGATGATCCCGTCCCAGGACGTGACGAGGAACTCGGCCTCGACCCCCATGTCCTCGGCGAGCTTCCGGCCCACGTCGAGCTCGAAGCCGATGAGCTCGCCGGTCTTGTCCCGCATCGACCACGGAACGAAGAGCGAGAGGCCGATCTTGATCACCCCCCGCTTCTTGATGGTCTCGATGACGCTCTCCGATGACAGGGCCTGGCTGGCCTGCTGCGCCAGGGCAGGAACCGCGCTCGTGAGAGCCACGGCTCCGGCCAGCGCCACACCCAGTGTTCTTCTTGAAAGTCGCATTGTCTTTCTCCCTTTTTCCGGTGAGACCTTCGGTCTCGTCAGCTTCTGACCGCAAAGCGTTTCTCGAGCCCTGACACGCACGTCGAGAGGATCAGGGTCACGACGAGGTAGACCATCGCGACCGTGAACCAGATTTCGAAGCTCATGTAGGTATCGGAAATGATGTTGCGGCCAATGGTGGTGAGCTCCGCGATCGCGATCACGCTCACGATTGCGGAGCTCTTGATGAGCTGCACCGCCTCGTTGGTCAGCGGCGGCAGCATCACTTTGATTGACTGTGGAAGAATGATGAAGCGGTAGCTCTGGGCGACCGACATGCCGATGGACTTTGCCGCTTCCCACTGACCTCTCGGAACGGAGTTGATCCCGGCTCGAAAGATCTCCGATATCGTCGCCGAGTGATAGACGGCCAGGCAGATGATCGCCGCCGAGTACCGATCGAACTTGAATATCGGCCCGATGACATAGTAAATCAGGTACAGGAGAACCAGCAGCGGCATGTTCCGGACGAACTCGAGATACACGAGCGCGACACCGGACCCGACCACCAGGCCGGAGAGCCTGAGCAGCGCGATGAACAGGCCGACGAGTGTGGCAAGGACGAAGGCCTTGACGGAAAGGTCGATCGACTTGACCAGCCCGAAGAAGATCTCTCCCCACTGGAAGCCGTCCTCCGTGAACTGGAAGAGGTAGTCCGGCACCCGGTACCACTGCCAGTTGTACCCCATGGCTTCGGCCCCGGCGACGGACATCCTCGCGATCACGTAGATCACGATGAAGTAGAGGAGGACGGCAACCGGCTTCGAACGGAACAGGTTCTGAATCCTGCGCGAGGCCTGTCGGATCGGAGTCTTTCCGGAACGATGGTTCCCGCGCGGCGAAGCGTTTTCTGAGGCCAGCGCCATGTCGCTCAGTGATCCAGGATCTGGTCCAGAAACATCCGGCATCGCCGGCTCGAAGGGTTCTCGAAGAACTGCTCCGGCGGCGCCGTCTCCACTATCCGGCCGTCTTCCATGAACACCATCTTGTCGGCGACCTTCCGGGCAAAGCCCATCTCGTGGGTGACGCAGACCATGGTCATGCCGGTTCCCGCCAGCTCCACCATGACATCCAGCACTTCGTTGATCATCTCCGGGTCCAGGGCGGAGGTGGGCTCGTCGAAGAGCATGATTCTCGGCTCCATGCACAGCGATCGGGCGATCGCGACCCGCTGCTGCTGTCCTCCCGACAGTTGCGCCGGGTACTTGTCCGCCTGTTCGGGAATATGCACTCGCTCGAGGAACTTACGCGCCCGGTCCTCGGCATCGGCCCGGGAGATCTTTCTCACCCGGATCGGGCCGACCGTGAGGTTTTCCAGCACGGTCAGATGAGGAAAGAGATTGAACTGCTGGAACACCATGCCGACTTCCATCCGGACGGCGCGAATGTTCGTGGTCTCGTCGTTGAGCTCCACTCCGTCGACGATCAGCTCTCCGGCCGAATGCTCTTCGAGGCGGTTGACGCATCGAATGAGCGTGGACTTGCCGGAGCCGGATGGACCGCAGATGACGACCCGTTCACCCGCGTTCACGGTGAGGCTCACGTCGGCGAGCGCCTGGAATGCGCCGAAGAACTTGTCCAGGTTGCGGATTTCGATGATCGGCCTGCTGTCGCTTTCCACCGGCAAAGTTCAGACTCCGTACTCGGGGAACGCAAGAGCGGATCCTGGGTCCCTTTACTCCAGGCGGCATTGAGCGTAGCACAGCGCCGCACCGGCCGAGTAGGTGGCGCCGGCGGCGCGGGAAGCGGCCCGCTCGTGACGGCGCCGGGCACTTGGTAAGGTGCGTGGCCGCCGGTGTCGGCCCGGGCGGCTCCGGTGTCGAGCAGGTCACAAGGGCGAGGAAGTCACATGAAGATCAGGTCAGTCCGGGCGGCCGCGATTCGGGACTTCACTGCGTTCAAGAAGCCCGCCGCCGCTCCGGCGTGGATAGTCGGCAGCGACGGAGGAAACCCGCTCTCGCGATACCGGGAGTTCGTCGGGAAGGGGTCGCGTTACCCGGACCCGTGGCCCGACTGCGTGTGCATCGTCACGGGAGAGAATGGGACCTTCGGAATGGGTATGACCGCGCACTCGGGTCCCGTGGCGCCGATCGTCAACGAGTGCTTCGGCCCCATGATCACGGGCGAGAGTGCGTTCGCCACCGAACGCCTCTGGAACATGATGTCGCGGGTGGCCAGCGCCCGCTTCGGCCTCGGCGGAGTCGCCGCGTACGCGCTGAGCGCGGTCGATCTCGCGCTCTGGGACCTCAAGGGCAAGGTGCTCGGCCGGCCCGTCTACGAGCTGGTGGGAGGACCGGCCCACGACCAGATTCACTGCTATGCCACCGGATTCGACATCGACTGGTACCTCGAGCTCGGCTTCGAGGCGATCAAGCTTCCCACCCCGCACGGAGCCGGCGAGAGCACCGCCGCGCTGGAGGCCAACGAGGCGGTGGTCGCCGGGGTGCGGGAGAAGGTCGGCCCCGCATTCGACTTGATGATGGACTTCTGGCCGGTAAGCGACCCCGCTTTCGCCATCGAGCTGGGACACCGGCTGCGCCCCTACGACCTGCGCTGGCTGGAGGACTTCCTGTATCCCGACGACTTTCTCGCCTACCCCGAGGTGCGGCGCCGGCTGCCGGGGCAGACTCTGGCGGCCGGGGAGCGATGGTACGGTGACCGGCCTTTCGCGCATGCCGCCGCCGAGCGCTGGGTGGACATCTTCCAGCCCGACGTGCTGTGGGTGGGCGGCGTGACCGCGAGCCTCAAGGTCGCCCACATCGCGGACGCGGCCGGGATCGAGATCGCGATGCACGCGGGCTGCAACGATCCCTACGGCCAGCACCTCTGCTACGCCCTGCCCGGGAACCGCTGGGGCGAGTACTTCGTGGGAACCGCGCCGGGGGAGAGCCTGGCGGACGGCTATCGCAACGTGCCGGGCATGGCGCTCCCCGAGAGGGGCAAGCTGGTGCCGAGCGACGCCCCGGGGTTCGGCATCGAACTCACCCTCGGGATGATCGAGTCGGCCCTCTGAGCGCAAGAGCGGCAGGCCGGAACCCGGCCTGCCGCGTACGGCCCGTTCAGGCCTTGAACCACCACTTGCGCACGATGCGGAACGTGTCCAGGTCGAAGGTGCCGGTGAGATCCGCGTAGGCGAGGTTGTCCTTCGCCGCAATCAGGTAGCTCGTGAACACGGGAATCACCGAGCCGCCCTCGTTGTAGAGGATCTCCTGCATCTCGTAGTACATCGCACGGCGCAGCTCGGTGTTCAACTCGCCGCGGGCGAGGAGCAGCAGCTTGTTGAAGCGTTCGTGCTGCATGAAGGACTCGTTCCACGAGGACTCGGCCGAGTAGGCGGTCTGGAACATCCAGTCCTCGGTCGGGCGCCCTCCCCAGTAGCTCAGGCACCAGGGGGCCTTGAGCCAGGTGTCGGTCCAGTAGCCGTCCTCCGCGACCCGGTTGATGGTGACGTTGATGCCCCCGGGCCGGGCCGCCTCCTGCACGAGCTGGGCCGCGTCGACCGCGCCGACCCACGGGGAGTCGGAGGCGGAGAGCTCGATGTTGAGCTCCGAGAGTCCCGCCTGCTTGAGGTGGAAGCGGGCGCGGTCGGGATCGACCTCGCGCTGCGGGAGCTCCTTGTTGAAGTAGGCCTGTCCCTTTCCGATCGGATGGTCGTTGCCGAGATAGCCGTAGCCGCCGAGGATCTTCTTGAGGATCTCCTGCCTGGGCACGCCGTACTTCACCGCGAGACGGATGTCGTTGTTGGTGAAGGGATCGGTATCCATGCGCATGGGCATGGTGTAGTGCTGGTTGCCCGGGACCTCGGTCAGCACGATGCCCGGGATCTTGGCGAGCAGGTGCGCGGTCTTCGGGTCCGGCCGGTTGATGACATCCACCTCACCGCTGCGGATCGCGTTGGTGCGCGAGGCCTGGTCCTGGATGTTGAGGAGCTCGGCGCTGTCGAAGAAGCCTTCGTCGTCGCGATAGTGGTTCGGGTTTCGCTCCACTTCGGAGCGCACGCCGGGGTTGAAGCTCTTGAGCCGGTAGGGGCCGGTGCCGAGCCCCGGCTCGTTCCAGGTCTGCTCTTCGGTGCCGGCGGGAGCGATGATCAGGCCGTAGGCGGAGAGCTGAACGGGCAGGTCGGCGTTCGGCGTCTTGAGCGTGACGACGAGGTAGTCGCCGTCCTTCTTGCGCTCCTCCATCGCCGCTGTCGCCGTGGGTATTGAGGTCGTTGTCCTCGTAGGCGTAGCTCGCGAGCACATCGTCCACGGTCAACGTCTTGCCGTTGTGGAACTCCACGTCCTTGCGGATCTTGAAGCGCCAGGTCTTGGCGTCGTCGGATTCCCAGCTCTCGGCAAGACCGGGGATCGGCCTGCTGTTGTGGTCCAGGTAGGTCAGCGTGTCGTACACCGAGATGACGGTGGTGGTGAACTGATTGGTGCCGATCGCCCGCCGGGGATCGAGGCTGTCGGTGTTCGAGCCGCCCTCGGAGCCGACCCGAAGGTGGCCCCCGCGCCGGGGCGCCGCCTCGGCCGATCGTGTCCACAGCGCGGACGCGGTGCCCGCCGCGACGCCGAGCGCGGCCGCGTACTGCATGAAGTCGCGGCGGGATACGCGTCTGCCTTCCGCCAGGCCAAGGAGCGCTGACTGATTGTCGGGGGTGGTGTGGTCTGGTTTCTCGTTCATGTTTCCTCCAGAAGTTTCTCCGAGATCGGTCGCTTCCGGCCCGTCGCTTCCCCACCGGCATCGATGCCGGAAGCCGGGTCCGACCTTATTCTTCGAGCGCGGCGGACAGCTCCGCCGCGGAAGCAACGATGCGGGGGCGCGAAGTGTAGCGCATGCGTCGTTTTCATCGGAGCGGGGCGCGGCGGGGCGTATGCGGGCCAGGGGCGGCGGAGAGCATTCGGGCCATCCCGCTCTGGGCCACCGCCGTTCGGCGGGGGTATAGTGCCCGGCATCGACAACGGGTCCGGCGCGGGCGGGCGAGCGCCCGTCCGGCAGACTTCAGACCGAGGAGAAAAGCATGGCGGAGCAGGCTGACGCCCTCATCATCGGGGCCGGCATCATCGGGGCGGCCACCGCATTCGAGCTCTGCAAGAAGGGCTACCACACCCTCTCCGTGGACATGAACCCGGCGGCGGGCTACGGGCCGACGAGCGCGTCGTGCGCGATCATCCGGGTGCACTACTCCACGCTGGAAGGAACCGCATTCGCATACGAGGGGTACTTCTACTGGAAGGACTGGGCGAGCTACCTCGGCGTCGAGGACGAACGCGGACTCGCCGAGTTTCGGGAGGCGGGGTGCATCGTGATGCGCACCGAGGCGAACGGCTACCTGGAGAAGCACACTTCCATCTGCGAGGCGCTCGGCATCCCCTTCGAGATCTGGGACGCGAACCGGATCCGCAAGGCGCTTCCGGTCTACGATCTCAAGAGCTACTGGCCGCCGAAGCGCATGGAGGACGACCGCTTCGGGGAGGCGGGAGACGGCCGCGTGGATTCCGCGGTGTACTTTCCCACCGCGGGCTACATCACCGACCCGCAGCTCGCCACCCACAACCTCCAGCGCGCGGCGGAGGCGCAGGGAGCGCGCTTCGTCTTCGGACGGCGCGTCGTCTCCATCGACAAGACGGGTGAAGGCCGAATCCGGGGGGTGAGCCTCGACGACGGAACGAGCATCGAGGCTCCGGTCGTCATCAACGTGGCCGGGCCGCACTCCGCGAAGGTGAACGAGATGGCGGGAGCGCTCGGCGACATGACGATCTCCACGCGCGCGCTGAAGCAGGAGGTGGTGCACCTCGACGCCCCCGACGGCTTCGACATGGAAGCGGCCGGGCTGGTGATCTCCGACAACGACATCGGCTGCTACTGCCGTCCCGAGCAGGGCAACCACATCCTGGTCGGCAGCGAGGATCCGGAGTGCGACCCGCGGGAGTGGGTGGACCCGGACGCCTGGGACGAGAACTTCAGCGACCAGTGGACGCTGCAGGCCTACCGCTATGCCCAGCGGATGCCGGACGTGAAGATTGGCCGGCAGATGAAAGGGGTGGTCAGCCTGTACGACGTCTCCGACGACTGGATCCCCATCTACGATCATTCCTGCGTGCCCGGCTACTACATGGCCATCGGATCCTCGGGCAACCAGTTCAAGAACGCCCCCATCGCCGGTGCGATGATGGCGGCGCTGGTGGACTACTGCGAGGGGGGCAACGACCACGATGCGTCTCCCCTGCACTTCCTGCTCCCGCGCACCGGGCGCAGCATCGACGTCGGGTTCTACTCGCGGCGCCGGGAGGTGAACGAGGAGAGCAGCTTCTCGGTGCTCGGGTGACGGGAATGGAGGGGAGCCGCCCGGCGGGGGCCGCGGCGCGTCACTCCACCGAGCAGCGTCCGCCGTCCACCACGAAGGTCTGGCCGCTCGTCCACGCCCCGGCGCGACTGGCGAGGTAGACCGCGATGCCCGCAAGGTCGCGCGGCTCGCCGATGCGGCCGAGCGGAGTGCGCTGCACGGTTTCGGCGAGCAGCTCCTCGTTCTCCCACAGGGCGCGGGCGAAGTCCGTCCTGACGAGGCCGGGAAGGACTGCGTTGGCGCGGATGTTGTCCTTGCCGTACGCGACGCAGAGGTTCTTGACCAGCATCAGGCCGCCGATCTTGCTCAGGTTGTAGGTCCCGAGATAGTCGGATCCCTTGAGGGCCCCGATGCTCGAGACCACGATGATGGACCCGTCCCGGCGACTCTGCATGTCCGGAACGACCATGCGGGCGAGCTTCATGACGCCGCGCAGGTTCACGTGCATGGTCTTGTCGTACGCATCGTCGGGGATGTCGAGGAAGGGTCCGTAGTAGGGATTGGCGGCGGCGTTCGCGACCAGCACGTCGATCCGGCCCCAGGTCGCGAGCGTGCGCTCGACCAGGCTCCGCATCTGGTCTTCGTGGCTCACGTTGCAGGGCAGGTCCACCGCTTCGCCGCCGGCGTCGCGGATTCCGGCCGCCACCTCCGCGCAGGCGTCCGCCTTGCGGCTCGACACCACTACCCTCGCCCCGTGCTCCGCGAGCGCCTCCGCGATCGCGCGTCCGATTCCCCGCGACGACCCCGTGACGATGGCGACCTTGCCGCCCAGGTCGAAGAGCTTGTCCATGAGTACTCTCCTGTTCGCCCGTCCCTTCAATCGGAATCCAGGTCAACCCCGACCGGGCAATGGTCCGAGCCCGCCACCGCCGGCCAGATGAAGGCCCGCTTCACCCGCTTCATGGCGGCGGGCGAGGCAAGGACGTAGTCGATGCGCCACCCGACGTTGCGGGCCCGGGCCCCGCCGCGCTGGCTCCACCAGGAATAGTGGCCCGGCTCGTCCGGGTGCAGGCGACGGAAGGTGTCCACCCACCCGGCGTCGAAGAGCCGGTCCAGCTCGGCCCGCTCCTCGGGGAGAAAACCGCTGTTCCTGACGTTGTCCCGGGGGCGGGCAAGGTCGATTTCCCGGTGCGCGGTGTTGTAGTCGCCGATCACCAGCACGGGCTGTCGCCGCCGGAGCTTCTCCGCCCGATCGAACACGCGGCGGTAGAAGTCGAGCTTGTAGGGGACGCGGCTGTTGTCGCGGTCCTTGCCGCTGCCCTTCGGAAAGTAGGCGTTGATCACGGCGATCCGGCCGACCTTCGCGATCTGCAGGCGGCCTTCGACGTCGAAGCGCTCTTCTCCGAGCGCGGTCTCGACGCGGGGAAGGGGCCCCCGCGCGAACAGGGCCACGCCGCTGTAGCCGGGGCGCGCGGCGGGGCTGAAGTGCGCATGCCAGCCGCGTGGCGCCCGGACCTCGTCCGGGAGCTGGTCGGCGAAGGCCCGCACCTCCTGCAGGCCGACGACGTCCGCCTCGGCCCCGCGCAGGAAGTCCAGGAATCCCTTGCGCGCGCAGGCGCGCAGGCCGTTGACGTTCCAGCTCACGACTCTCATGGGGACGCTACCGCTCCGATTCCCGCGTGCGGGTTGGAGCGCACGCCCGCACCGGAGCCGGACCTCCCTCGCGCGTAGGCCGCGAAATGGACGCTGCGCTTCATTCGGCGAACTGGGCGTTGCGCCACGCCAGCGCGGCGCGCAGGCCCTCGCGCTTCGTGATCTTCTTGAACTCCACGCCGCTCTCGGTCCGGGCTGCGTAGACCGGGGCGAGCACGTTGACGGCGGTGTCCATGGCGTTGCGGACTCCGGCCGCTTCCATGCCCCGGCGCAGCGCGAGCTTGGTGCCGTAGAGCGCTTGCGCGTCCACGGCGGCGAGGCGGCGCGCGTAGCGTTCGGTCTGATCGTCGAGGGCGTCGTCGGGGACCACCCGATTCACCATGCCCCATTCGTGCGCCGTCTTCGCGTCGATGAGGTCGCCCATGTAGAGGAGCTCCCGGGCGCGCTTGTGGCCGACGATGAAGGGCATGATCAGGCCGGGCCCGGGGTTGGAGAATCGTATCTCCGGCTCGCCGAACTTCGCGCTCTCCGAACAGATGGTGAGGTCGCAGAACATGGCGAGCTCGCAGCCCCCGCCCACCGCGTAGCCTCGCACCGAGGCGATGACCGGTTTCCTCATTTCGAAGGGCTTCATCTCGAAGTCCGCGCAGGCCTGCAGCAGGCGATCCCACCACAGGGCATCCTGACGCTCGGGCGCATCCGGGTCCGCGCCGGACAGATCGTATCCGGCGCTGAAGGCGCGCCCCGCTCCGCGCAGCACCACCACCCGGGTACCGGTGTCCGCATCCGCCTCTTCGAAGACCTCCACCGCCCGAATGCGCATCTCTTCGCTGATCGCGTTCAGCTTGTCGGGGCGGTTCAGGGTGACGTAAGCGACATCGCCGTCGGTCTCGTAGAGGACAGAATCGTCGGGCATGGTTCTCGACTCGGCCGCGGGGGAGTGGGGCGGCATGAGACCATGCGGCGAGGGACGCGGCAAGACGGGGCGCGCCGGCCGGCTGCCTCCCGATCCCGGCGGTGACGTACTTGAAGTTGGCGTCTGCAATCCCTATCTTCGCTCGGTTCCGGTTTCGAGAGTCGCGGCTCGGCAATGCCCATATACGCCTACGAATGCGGCGCCTGCGGCGCAACGCACGATTTTCTCCAGAAGATGGGCGAGGGGCGCAAGCGCAAGTGCCCGAGCTGCGGAGAGCTGCGCCTGCGAAAGCTGGTGACGGCGGCGGCCTTCCATCTCAAGGGGACCGGCTGGTACGTCACCGACTTTCGGGACAAGGACAAGAAGAAGGACTCGGACGGGGAATCGGAGAAGTCGAAACCCAAGGAAGAGAGCAAGAAGGAGACCTCGGGCAAGAGCGACTCCCCCTCGCCCGGCGATTCGAAGAGCTCGAGCGGGGGCAAGGCTCCGGCCTCCCCGGCCGGCGGCGGCGCGAGCGCCTCGGCCGACTGACGAAGCGCCCTCCTGCCCCCTGACGGGCAGCGCCTGATCATTTCGAGTCCCATGCGCAGCCACTACTGCGGCGAAGTCACCGAAGACCTGCTCGGCGAAGAGGTGACGGTCTGCGGATGGGTGCACCGTCGGCGCGACCACGGCGGCGTGATCTTCATCGACCTGCGCGACCGGGAGGGCCTGCTGCAGGTCGTCTTCGACCCCGACACGCCCGCGGCCTTCGAGACGGCGGAGCGGGTCCGCGGCGAGTACGTGCTGCGGGTGTGGGGGCGGGTGCGCGAGCGTCCGGAGGGCACCGTCAATCCGGAGCTCTCGACGGGAAGGGTCGAGGTGCTCGGGCTGCGCCTCGAAGTGCTCAACCGGTCCGAGCCCCCGCCCTTCCAGTTGGACGACGAGACGACGGGCGAGGAGACGCGGCTGCGCTACCGCTACGTGGACCTGCGCCGTCCCGCCATGTACGAGCGCCTGCGGATGCGCAGTCTCATCACGCGCGCCATGCGCGAGTTCCTCGACGGCAACGGCTTCCTCGACGTCGAGACTCCGATGCTCACCAAGGCGACCCCCGAGGGCGCGCGCGACTACCTGGTGCCGAGCCGCACCCAGCCCGGCTCCTTCTTCGCGCTGCCGCAATCGCCCCAGATCTTCAAGCAGCTCCTGATGATGTCGGGCATGGAGCGCTACTACCAGATCGTGCGCTGTTTCCGGGACGAGGACCTGCGGGCGGACCGCCAGCCCGAGTTCACCCAACTCGACGTGGAGGTGTCCTTCCTCGAGCCCGACGCCTTCATGGGGTTGATGGAATCGCTGGTGCGCCACGTGTTCGCGAAGGTGCTCGGCGTGGATCTTCCCGCTCCTTTCCCCCGCATGTGCTACGCGGAAGCGATGGGGCGCTTCGGCACCGATCGACCGGACCTGCGCAATCCCCTGGAGCTGGTGGAAGTGGCGGACCTCGTCCGGGACTGCGACTTCAAGGTGTTCTCGTATCCCGCGCAGGATCCCGGCGGCCGCGTGGCGGCCCTCCGCGCGCCGGGCGGCGGCGCCCTGCCGCGCTCCGTCATCGACGACTACACCCGCTGGGTGGGCGCCTACGGCGCCCGGGGCCTCGCCTACATCAAGGTCAACGAGCGGGAACGGGGCCGGGAGGGACTGCAGTCGCCCATCGTCAAGTTCCTCTCCGACGAGGCGCTTTCGGGCATCGTGGAACGCAGCGGCGCGGAAAATGGGGATCTCGTGTTCTTCGGCGCTGACCGCTCGTCGGTCGTCAACGCATCGCTCGGCGCCCTGCGCGACAAGCTGGCGCGGGACCTCGGCCTCGGCGAGGAGGGCTGGCGCGTGCTGTGGGTGGTCGACTTTCCGATGTTCGAGTGGAACGAGGGGGAGCGACGCTGGGACGCGCTTCATCACCCCTTCACCTCTCCGAACCCGGACGATCCCGAGCAGGTGGAATCGGACCCGGGCGCGCTGGGCTCGAAGGCCTACGACCTGGTGATCAACGGTTCCGAGGCCGCCGGGGGCTCCATGCGCATCCACCGCCGCGAGCTTCAGGAAGCGGTGCTGCGCACTCTGGGCATCCCCGACGAGGAAGCCCGGCAGCGCTTCGGGCACCTGCTCGATGCGCTGCGCTACGGCTGCCCTCCCCATGGCGGCATCGCCTTCGGGCTGGACCGGCTCGCCATGCAGATGAGCGGGTCCGCTTCGATACGCGACGTGATCGCCTTTCCCAAGACCCAGACCGCGAGCTGCCCGCTGACCGGAGCGCCGGCGCCGGCCTCGGCGGAGCAGTTGCGGGAGCTCGGGATCCGATTGAAGTCCTGAGGAATCCGGCGCCGCAACGCGGCGCGAAGCCCCCGGCCCTCTCCGGGCGGCGGCCGGACGTGGCGCAGCGCGGAGCGGGTTTCGTCGGCGTGGGGAAGCGGGAATGCTGAAGCTCCTGCTCCTCGGCAGCGAGAGCGAATTCACGTCGATTGTCCTCCAGGGACTCGTCGCGGCCGGGGTGTCCGTCAGCGCCGTCGCCATCCACCGTTCACGAGGCCGGAGCGGCGCGCAGCGTCCGGGGGAGCTGCCGCTCGTGCACGCCGGAGAGGTCGGCGCCGTCGCCGCCGTTCACGGCATAGCGCTGATGGCTCTCGATGCGTTGCCGGAGGAAGGGGCCCTCGAAGAGGCCGCCCGGCTCCGGCCCGATCTCCTCGCGATCGCCTGCTTCCCGCGCATCCTCGGAGAGCGCTGGCTGACGCTGGCTCCCCACGGCGCCCTCAACCTGCACCCGTCCCGGCTGCCCGCCTACCGCGGTCCGAGCCCTCTGTTCTGGCAGTTCAGGAACGGGGAGGAGCGCGTGGGCGTCACGCTGCACCGGGCCGTCGCCGAGGTCGATGCGGGACCGGTGCTGGAGATCGACGAGATGCCGGTCGCCGCGGGCGTGAGCGCGAGCGAGGTGAACGCGGCGCTCGCCCGGCGCGGGGCCACGCTCCTCGTCCGCGCCGTCCGGCGCTTCGGGTCGGGCGCGCCGCGCGAGAGCGCGCAGGACGAGACGCGAGCGACCTGGTTCGGGTGGCCGGACGAGAGCGCGTTTCGGATCCCCACTACATGGACGGCCGAACGCGCCTTTCGCTTCATGCGCGGCGTCGCGGAGTGGGGCCGGCCCTTCTCGATTGAAGCCGGCGACGAGACACTGAGGGCCGAAAGCGCGCTCGACTTCGAGGCGCAGGGCGGGCAACAGGACAGGGTGCGGCGCGAGGGAAGGGTGGCGACGATCGGGTTCGCCTCCGGCACGCTGCGGGTGCGCGCCGGCGACGGCGCCCGCAGCGTGCCGCAGGGCTGATTCGGTCGGTGAGACAGGGCGCTCAGCGCCGGTAGTGGCTCTCCGTGAACGCGGCGCTGAACTTGCCGCTCTCGACGTCGGCCTCAACGCGCTCCACCTCGCGCTCCGCGGGAGGCCCGTATCCACCCGCTCCCGGGGTCTCTACCACCACGCACTGCTCGGGACGCACGCGAAGCTCGCCGGTCTTCTCCGGCAGCCGGCGGGATTCGCCGTTTCGCTCCCGGAGCAGGAAGCGGCCGGAGGCTCCGTCCTTTCCTCCGAAGAGTCCCCAGGGCCGGTGCGTGAAGCGCTCGCCTACCCCGTTGAACACGCAGTCGTGGCCGACGGGGCGAACGCAACGGCGAAGTCCGGTCCCCCCCCGGAATCTTCCGGCGCCTCCGGAGTCCTCGACGAGGCTGTACTCCTCCACTCGCAGGGGGTACTCGGCTTCGATCGCCTCAACCGGCAGGTTCGAGGTGTTGGTGATGTGCACCTGCACCCCGTCCTTGCCGTCGCGATCCGGACGCGCGCCCATGCCCCCGCCCAGGGTCTCCAGGTACACGTAGGGGTTGCCGCCGCGGGGATTGATCCCGGCGAACACCGCCGTGGTGTTCGCGCCGTTCGCGGCGGCCACCACCCGATCCGGCAGCGCCGGCGCGAGCGCGCCGAGCACCACGTCCACGATGCGCTGGCAGGTGTGGGCGCGGCTCGCGACCGAAGCGGGAAACACGGCGTTGAGCAGCGAGCCGGGCTCGGCCGCAATTTCGGCGACGTTCAGGACCCCTTCGTTGTTGGGCACTTCCGGGTCGAGCAGGGCCTTGAGGCCGTAGCACACGCTCGCCCGGGTCGCGTTCAGGGTCACGTTCACGTTGCCCGGAACCTGCGCCGCGGTGCCGCTAAAATCGAAGTGGGCATGACGGCCGGCAACGCGAATGCACACCCGGATCGGAATCGAGTGCGCGTCGAGCCCGTCGCCGTCCATCACGTCCTCGAACTCGTAGACGCCGTCGGGAATGCTCTCGATCGCGTCGCGCATGCGCGACTCGGTGCGCTCGATGATCTCGCCGAAGGCCCGAGAGACCGATTCCGCCCCATGGACGTCGACGACCTCCCGGATTCGCCTCGCGCCGAGCCGGCAGGCCGCGATCTGCGCGAAGTAGTCGCCCCGGCGTTCCTCGGGCACCCGCACGTTCAGCAGCAGCAGGTCGAGCAGATCCTGCTGCAGCGCCCCCTCCCGGAACAGCTTGATCACCGGGATGCGCAGGCCTTCCTGGTAGATCTCGGACATCCCGCCCGCCATGCTCCCGGGCGCCATGCCGCCGATGTCCGCGTGGTGGGCGATGTTGCACAGGAACGCGATCGGCCGGCCGCCCAGGAACACCGGCATCGCCAGGTTGACGTCGGGGAGATGGGTGCCGCCGGCGACGTGGGGGTCGTTGGCGACGAAGATGTCCCCTTCGCGCAGGTCGTCGCCGTGCTTTTCGAGCAGGCTCGACATCAGCCCGCTCATCGAGGCGATGTGGATGGGCAGCGACTGCTCCGCCTGCACCACGAGTCGGCCACGAGGGTCCATGATCGCGGTGGAGTGATCGTGGCGTTCCTTTATGTTGGTGGAGTAGGCGGACTTCATGAGCGCCACGTAGGTCTCGTCGGTCACCGAACGCAGCGCGTTGGAGAGGATTTCCAGGCTTACCGGGTCCAGAGTTGCCGACATCGGTCATCGTCCTCCGTTGGCGAGCGAGATGATCAGGTTTCCCGCCGCATCCACGCGTGCGGAGTCTCCGGGATGAACGGGCGTGGTGGCGTCGAGCTGCTCCACGACGGCCGGGCCCTCGATCCGGTGCCCGGGCTCCAAGTCCTCTCTGAAGAACACCGCGCTGCGCACGCTCCCGGCCTCCGAGAACCACACCTGCCGGTGCGCGGCGGGCGAAGCTGCGGTGTCCGGGCTCGTCCTCTCGCCGGGGACTTCCTCGTCGGAGACCCGCCCGCGGGCGGTCAGGCGGTAGTTCATGACCTCCACCGCGTCCTCGCGGCTGTGGTATCCGTAGCTCGCTTCGTGCGTCCGGTAGAAGCGCTCGGTGAGCGATTCCAGATCGGGCACCGCGTGGGCGGGCGAGATCGCCGGGCCCGCGTCCAGCGGCACCGAGAGCTCGAAGTTCTGTCCCACGTATCGCATGTCGACGCGGAGGTCGAGTCCGCGCCGCTCCGGGGGTATCGCCTCGCCGGCGAACCACTCGGCGGCCCGATCGAGCAACTGCCCGATCCGTTCCCGCACCCCTTCGAGCGAGTCGCGGTCGAGGCGCGAACGCTCGCTCAGCACGAAGTTCTCCGTGAGGTCCGAGACCACCAGGCCCTGCGCGCAGAGGATGCCGGGCGCGCCCGGCACGAGCACCTCGCCGATGCCCAGGCTTGCCGCCACGTCGCGCGCGTGCAGGGGCCCCGCGCCCCCGAAGGGCATGAGGGTGTAGGCGCGCGGGTCGTGTCCGCGCTCCACCGAGAGCGTCCGGATTGCGCGCACCATGTTGGCCACCACTATCCCCAGCACCCCGTGCGCGGCGCGCTCGACGCTCGAGCCGAGACGCGCCGCAATCGGCTCGAAAGCGCCCCGGGCAAGGCCGGAGTCCAGGGCCATCTCGCCGCCGAGCAGGCCGCGAGGCGAGAGCCGGCCGAGCAGCAGGTTGGCGTCGGTCACGGTCGGCTGCTCTCCCCCCTGCGCGTAGCAGGCGGGACCGGGAGAGGCGCCCGCGCTCTGCGGCCCGACCTTGAGCAGCCCGTCGCGATCGAACCACGCGACGGAGCCTCCGCCCGCGCCCACCGTCTCGATGTCGACCATGGGCAGGCGGACCGGAAAGCCTCCGACCTCGCGGTGGTAGGCGATGTCGGCGCGACGCTTGCGAATCAGGGCCACGTCGGCGCTGGTGCCGCCCATGTCGAGGGTGATCACGTCCGCGCGCGCCCCGAGGCGCGCTACGTGCAGCGCCCCCACCACCCCGGCCGCCGGCCCGGAGAGCGCGGTGCGCACCGGCAGCTCCTGGGCGCGCCGGGACGACATCAGCCCTCCGCTGGACTGGTTGATGCCGAGCACCGCGCCGGGCGCGCTGCGCGCGGTCTCGGCCTCGAGTCGCTCGAGGTAGCGCGACATCACCGGCTGGAGGTAGGCGTTGAGGACCGTGGTAGAGAAGCGCTCGTACTCGCGGAACTCCGGCTGCACCTCGCAGGAAAGGGAGAGCGGCAGATCGGGAACGGCGCGTCGCAGCGCTTCGCCCAGGGCGCGCTCGTGCTCCGGATTCTCGAACGAGAAGAGAAGGCACACCGCGCAGGCGTCGGGAGCGATGTCCCGCACCCGCTGCAGCACCGATTCGAGCGGGCCTTCCTCGAGCGCCCGTACCACTTCGCCCCCCGCGGTGATGCGCTCTCCCACCTCGAGGCGGAGCTCACGCGGCACGAGCGGAGGAGGAAAGTCGGCAAAGAGATCGAACATGTGGGGGCGTGTCTGGCGGCCAATCTCCAGCAGGTCCCGGAAGCCCGCGGTGGTGAGGAGCACGACCTTGCCGCCGCGGCGCTGAATCAGCGCGTTCGTCCCCACCGTGGTGCCGTGGGCAAGGCGCTCGAGCTCGTCCGGGGAGACGGCGTGGCGCTCGGCCAGCTCGGCGAGCCCGGACACGATGGCGCGTGCGGGATCCTCGGGGGTGGAAGGACGCTTGAGGACGTGGACCCGCCGGCTCTCGCGGTGCCGGACGTAGAAATCGGTGAAGGTGCCTCCGACGTCCACGCCGATGTGCCATGCGGCCTTCTTTTCACCCATCGTTAGTTGATCCCGGAAAGTTGACGGCCATGAAGGGCGGGTGCTCGGCGCCCGCGGCCGGGATTGTACTGCCTGCCCGGGAGCCGGGCCGCTGCGAATCGGGGAGACGGCCCCGCTCTCCCGGCGCTTGTGCGTTCCCGATGCACCATGTATAGAGGCGGCCTTTCGGGTGAGCGGGGAGGCGGGCCAGCATGCCGGTGCACTTCAGCGAGGAGGAGATGCGGACACGGCGCGAGCGCGCGTCGTCCGCGCTGGCGGAAAGGGGCCTCGATGCCCTGCTCATGTTCAAGCAGGAGTCGATGTACTACCTCAGCGGGTACGACACCTTCGGCTTCAGCATGTTCCAGTGCCTGGTGATGGACGCCGGCGGCCGCACCGCGCTGCTGACCCGCATGCCGGATCTTCGCCAGGCGCGCTACACCTCGGACCTCGAGGACATCCGGATCTGGCACGAGACGGAGGGCGCCAATCCCGTCGACGATCTGCGGGACCTGCTCCGCGAGTTCGGACTCGAGAAGGGCCGACTGGGGATCGAGCTCGACTCCTACGGCCTGAAGGCGCTGGCCTGGGAGCGCCTGAAGCAGGGCCTCGACGGCTTCTGCGTCCTCGAGGACGCATCGACCTTCGTCGACCGCATCCGAAGCGTGAAGAGCCCGCGCGAGATCGAGTACGCGCGGCGCGCCGCGGAGCTCGCCGACGATGCGTGGGACGAGGCGCTGCGTCTGGGTCGTCCCGGGGCCTTCGAAGGCGACATTCTCGCGGCGATGCAGGGGGCGGTGTTCAAGGGCGGGGGCGACTACGCCGGCAACGAGTTCATCATCGGATCCGGGCCGGCCGCGTTGCTGGTCCGCTACCACGCCGGCCGGCGGCACCTCGGGCCACAGGACCAGCTCACGCTCGAGTTCGCCGGCGCCTACCGCCGCTATCACGCCGCCATGATGCGCACCCTCCTCACCGGCCGCGCCCATCCCCGCCACGTCGACATGCACCGCGCGTGCCGGGAGGCGCTGCACGCGTGCATGGATACCCTGAGGGCGGGCGTGACGATGGGGGCGGTGTTCGATGCCCACGCCCGCACCCTGGACCGGGCCGGTTTCGAGTCCTGTCGCTTCCATGCCTGCGGCTATGGAATGGGCGCGGTGTTCAATCCGCTCTGGGTCGACCCGCCGATGTTCTACGCCGGCAATCCGCTGGTGGTCCCGGCCGCCAGCGTCTTCTTCCTGCACATGGTGGTGGTGGATTCGGACGCGAATCGGGCGATGACCCTGGGGCACAGCGTGCTCGTGACCGAGCGGGGCTGCGAGTCGCTGAGCCGCTCGAGCCTGGATCTGGTGGTCAACTGAAGCGGCGACTCCCGCTTCAGTCCGGTGGGCAGTCCCCGAGTCCCAGCACGTCCGCGAGCTCCTCTTCGAAGCCGAAACGGCTCATGTCGGTCATCCGCATCGGGTAGAGAATGCCGTCCAGGTGGTCGCACTCGTGCTGCACGACCCGGGCGTGGAAGCCGGCAACCTCGCGGTCGACGCCGGCACCTTCCGGGGTCGCTCCGCGATAGCGGATTCGCAGGTGGCGCGGCACGAGCCCGCGCATGCCCGGAACGCTCAGGCAGCCTTCCCACGCCTCTTCCCTTTCGTCGCCGAGAGGCTCGATCACGGGGTTGAGGAGCACGGTGCGGGGAATTTCGGGAGCGTCGGGGTAGCGGGCGCTCGATTCCATTCCGAACACGACCACGCGGCTCGCCTCTCCGATCTGGGTGGCGGCGAGCCCGATACCGCCCCGGGCCTCCATGGTGTCCCACAGGTCTTCGACGAGCGATGCGATGCGGGCGGAACCGAACTCGTGCTCGGGCACGGGTTCGGCTATCCGGCGAAGCTCGGGGTGCCCCATTCGCAGTACCGGACGTTCCACGCCGCTGCATGCTCCTCAATTCCACGCCGCCGCAAGCCTCGGGCGCGCCGGCCGGGGTGTCAAGGGCGAGGCGCGGACGGCGCGACGAGGCTGGTAGAATCCGGGGGTCGAACACGCAGGCGCGGATGCTCTCATGGCCGGCCACAGCAAGTGGGCAAACATCCAGCACCGCAAGAAGGCGCAGGACGCAAAGCGCGGGAAGCGCTTCACCAGGCTCCTGCGGGAGGTGGCGGTGGCGGCGCGCCAGGGAGGGCCCGACCCCGGCGCCAACGCGCGCCTTCGCCTGGCGATCGACCACGCGGTTTCGGGCAACGTGCCCAAGGACACCATCGAGCGGGCGATAAGCCGCGCCTCGGGGGACGGTGACCACCAGAACATCGAGGAGATCCGCTACGAAGGCTATGGACCGGGCGGGGCGGCGGTGATGGTCGAGTGCATGACCGACAACCGCAACCGGACCGTTTCGGAGCTGCGGCAGGTCTTCGTCAAGCAGGGCGGCAATCTCGGCACGGGGGGGTCGGTCGCGTACCTCTTCGCTCAGGTCGGACAGTTCAGCTTCCCGCCGGGCGCCGACGAGGATCACATCATCGAGGTGGCGCTCGAGGCGGGCGCCGAAGACGTCGTCAGCAACGAAGACGGCAGCATTGACGTGATCACCGCGGTGGAGGACTTTCCCGACGTGCGCGGCGCAATCCTCGCGGCCGCGCTCGAGCCGGCGGTCGCGGAGGTCATCATGCGGCCCGCCACCAGCGTCTCCCTCGAAGCGCAGGACGCCGAACGCATGCTCAGGATGCTCGATCAGCTCGAGGACCTCGACGACGTGCAGCAGGTCTACTCCAACGCCGACATCTCCGACGAGATCCTGGCCGGAATCGCTTGAAACGGAGCCCCTCCATCGCAGGCCACCCGGTCGGGCGCGGGAGGCCCGTGGGCGCCTCGGGCGGTCGAAGGACCCGAATACTCGGTGTCGACCCCGGTTCGCGAATCACCGGATTCGGGATCATCGATTTCGACGGAAGCCGCCTGGCGCACGTGTCGAGCGGTTGCATTGCGGCGCGCGGAGACCACCTGGGGGACCGCCTGAGGCGCATATTCGACGCGCTTTCCGAGGTGGTCGCAGGGCACGATCCGGACGAGATGGCGGTGGAGAGCGTGTTCGTCCACCGCAACCCCGATTCCGCGCTGAAGCTCGGCCAGGCTCGCGGCGCGGCGCTTCTCGCCGGACTGACGCGCGATGTGCCGGTCTTCGAGTACTCTCCCAACCAGATCAAGCAGGCGGTGACCGGCCGGGGCCATGCGGGGAAGGAGCAGGTGCAGCACATGGTCAAGGTGCTGCTCGGAGTGGCCCGGGTTCCGCCGAAGGACGCCGCCGATGCGCTGGCGGTCGCCATATGCCACGGCCACATCCGCGAGACGAAGGCCAGGATGCACCGCGCGGCGGGGCTCCGGGCCGGTGCCGCGAAGTGATCGGGTGGTTGAAGGGAGTGCTGCGGGAGAAGCGGCCTCCTCGGCTGCTGCTCGACGTGCAAGGGGTGGGCTACGAGCTCGAAGCGCCCATGACGACCTTCTACCGCCTGCCGGCCGCGGGAGAAAGCGCCGCGGTGTTCGTGCACGAGGTGCTGCGCGAGGATTCGCGCGCGCTCTACGCCTTCATCACCTCGCGGGACCGCGACGTGTTCCGGCTGCTGCTGCGGGTGAACGGCGTCGGCGCGAGGCTCGCGCTCGCGGTGATGTCCGGGATGGACCACGCGACCCTGGCCCAGTGCGTGCTGCAGGGGGATATCGCCGGCCTGTCCCGTCTTCCCGGCATCGGCAGAAAGACGGCGGAGCGGCTGGTGCTCGACCTGCGGGATCGCCTCGCGGTGCTGCCTCCCCTGGAGCCCTCGGGCGCCGTTTCGCCCGCGCCGCCTCCGGATGCCGTTTCGGAGGCGGTCGACGCGCTCGTCTCCCTCGGCCTGAAGCCGGCGGAAGCGAGTCGGCGGGTGCGCGCCGTGCACAGCGAGGGCGCTGAAGCGGAAGAAATGATCCGTCGAGCGCTGCAATCCATGGTCAAGTGACACCGGCAACGCTACGATAAGGGAGCGGCCGGTCCCCCTCTCGCTCTCGTATCTCAAGCTCTGCCCGAATCGACGCACCTTCGAGCATCCTCCGACCGATTCCTGATCCGATCCCCGGAAACTGGATGGATTGATTTCGGATGACAGTCAGGTAATGGATGCCGCCAGATCCGTGGGTGCCGGGTCGAGCCCGCAGGAGGAAGCTCAGGAGCGTGCCCTTCGCCCGGCCCGGCTGCGCGACTACGTCGGCCAGGCGCGGGTGCACGAACAGATGTCGGTTTTCATTGCCGCGGCCCTCCGGCGCGGCGATGCGCTGGATCACCTGCTCGTGTTCGGGCCACCCGGTCTCGGCAAGACGACTCTCGCCCACATCGTCGCGAACGAACTGGGTGTGAACCTGCGCCAGAGCTCCGGCCCGGTGCTGGAGCGCTCCGGCGACCTTGCCGCGCTCCTCACCAATCTCGAAGCGAACGACGTGCTCTTCATCGACGAGATTCACAGCCTCAACCGGAGCGTGGAGGAAATCCTCTACCCGGCGATGGAGGACTTCCAGCTCGACATCGTCATCGGGGAAGGGCCTGCGGCACGATCGATCAAGCTCGATCTCCTCCCCTTCACCCTCATCGGCGCCACGACCAGGGCGGGGCTGCTGACTTCTCCGCTGCGCGACCGCTTCGGCATCGTGCAGCGCCTCGACTTCTACGATGAGAAGGAGTTGGCGCGCATCGTGCTGCGCTCGGCCCGGATCCTCGAGGTGGAAGTCGACGAAGAGGGTGCACGGGAGCTCGCTCGTCGCTCGCGGGGTACGCCGCGCGTCGTGAATCGACTGCTTCGCCGGGTGAGAGACTTCGCCGAGGTGCGCGGCGACGGGCGAGTCGGCGCGGAGACCGCGCGCGCCGCCCTCCACATGCTGGAGGTGGACGAAGCCGGATTCGACGTGATGGACCGCAGGCTCCTCGAGGCGGTCGTGCACAAGTTCGATGGCGGCCCGGTCGGAGTGGACAATCTTGCCGCGGTAGTCGGGGAGGAGCGCGGCACCCTCGAGGACGTGGTGGAGCCCTACCTGATTCAGCAGGGCTACCTGGTGAGGACCCCGCGCGGGCGCATGGCGACCCGCCACGCCTGGGAACACCTCGGACTGAAGGCGCCCGAGGAGCCGCCGGCGCCCCGCTCCGGCGATCTCTTCCATTCCACCGAATCATGAGGCGCGCAGGCCACGATCTCGAGTCGCGCCGTGACCGGAGGCATTCGGCCCTGCCGGGTGGCGCCGGCGCTTTCGTGCCACCCCATGCCTGTTGTCCGTTGCGCCTCGCATTGCGGGCGCGCCCGCGAGAGGCACGAATCCGTGGCCGGCATCCCGCCTTTGTTTCGCTCCGGATTTCGAACCCGCCCTCTCCACTCATTCCCGCCCGAGGAGATTGCCTGTGAACGAGCTCGTGAGTACGGACCTCTCCCTCGTCGAGCTCGTCTGGAACGCGAGCTTCCTCGTCCAGCTCGTGATGCTGGTGTTGCTGGTCGCATCCTTCGCGTCCTGGACGATGGTGTTTCTGAAGCGCTCCTACATCAACCGCGAGCGGAGCGCGGCGGAGGCCTTCGAGGAGCAGTTCTGGTCCGGACAGGACCTGGTCGCGCTCTACAACCGCATCAACTCTCCCCAGTACGAGCCGCTTGGCCTGGAGCGGATCTTCCACTCCGGGTTCAGGGAGTTCGCCAAGCTCCGCAGTCAGAAGGGCCTGGAGCCGAGGCTGGTGCTGGAAGGCACGCAGCGGGCGATGCGGGTTTCGTTGAGTCGTGAGCTCGAGGCCCTCGAGACGCATCTGCCCCTGCTCGCCACCATCGGCTCCACCAGCCCCTACATCGGACTCTTCGGCACGGTCTGGGGAATCATGAACTCCTTTCGCGCACTGGGAAACATCACCCAGGCCACGCTCGCCCACGTGGCGCCGGGCATCGCCGAGGCGCTGATCGCGACGGCCATGGGCCTGTTTGCGGCCATCCCCGCGGTCATCGCCTACAACCGCTTCGCGTCCGACGTCGAGCGCCTCTACGGGCGCTACGACAACTTCATCGAAGAGTTCACCGCAATCCTCAACCGCCAGACGCATGCTTGAGCCGCGTCGAAGCGAGGCTCCATCTCCGCAACGCAGGTAGAGAACATTGCCCCGAAGCTATCGCCGCCGACCCATCTCGGAAATCAACGTGGTGCCCTACATCGATGTCATGCTGGTGCTGCTGGTTATCTTCATGATTACCGCTCCCCTCCTGACCCAGGGCGTGAAGGTGGATCTCCCGCAGGCGGCGGCGGAGCCCATACCGAGGACCGAAGCCGAGCCCCTGGTGATCACCGTCGACAGCCACGGCGACTACTACATGAACTACGGGGAGGATCGTGACGAGCCCCTGGAGCCCCGAACTCTCGTGGTGAAGGTGAGCGCGCTGCTTCGCCACCGGCCGGGTCTTCCGGTGCTGGTACGCGGAGATCGAAGCGTCTCCTACGGCGACATCGTCGTGTTGATGAGCCTGTTGCAGGGGGCGGGGGTGCCGAGCGTGGGCCTGATGACCGAGCCGGGCCTCTCGGGTTGAGCGTGGGGGTGTCCCGCAGGCGCGAGCGAATGGAATAGGACGTGGGTCTCCGGCGATTCTTCGACAACGCCAGTGCGCTGCTGCTTGCCGCGCTCGTCCACATATTGCTTCTGGGAGTCCTGCTCGTGAGCCTGGACTGGCGTCCGAGAGCGGTGGACGCGCCGACCCAGGTTCCGGTGCAGGCGATGGTGCTCGACGAGGGCCGGGTGGCGGAGGAGATCGCCGCTCTCAAGCAGGAGGAGCTCCGCGAGCGAGAGCTCGAGCGCGAACGTCTCCAGTCCATGGAGGAGGCCGCGGAGGAGGCGAGAGAGCAGCGACTGTCCGAGGAACGCCGCCTGGTCCAGGTGCAGGACGAGCTCTCCGAGCTCCAGCAGGAGCACGAGCAAACGCTGCGTTCGCGAAGCCGTGAAGAAGAGGAGCGCCTCGAAGAGCTGCAGAGGGAGCAGCAGCGGCAAAGGGAGCGTCTCGATCAGCTCAAGAGGCAGGAGGAGGACCTCGCCCGGGAGCGCGAGGCAGCGCTCGCGAAGCTCGAGCTGGAGACCTCGGCGCTCGAGGAACAGGCCCGTCTCGCGGAGGAGGAGAAGACGCGCATCGAAAGCGAGCTGCGCGAAGCGGAGGAGAGGAAGCAGGCCGCGGAACGCGAGCGGCGCCGGGTCGAGGAGCAGCGAAGGCTTGCCCAGGCGGAAGAGAAGCGCAAGGCGGAAGAGCGCAGGCGGGCCGAGGAGGAGAAGCAACGGCTCGCCGAAGAAAAGCGCCGGGCGGAAGAGGAACGCAAGCGCGCCGAGGCCGAGGCGCGTGAGGATGAAGAGGCGCGGCGGGCGGCGGAGGCCCAAAGGGCCTTCGAGAGCGCGCTGGCGGAGGAACAGGAGGAGCTCGCGCTCGCGCAGGCGCGCTTGCGCGACAAGCTGCTCGCGGAATACAGTCTGGCGATCAGGGCGGCGGTGGAACGAAACTGGATCCGGCCACCGGGGGCGCCGGCTCACCTCGCCTGTGTCGTGCGAGTATCGCAGGCGCCGAGCGGGGATGTGGTGACAGTGCAGATCATCGAGAGCAGCGGAAACCGTGCCTTCGACAGCTCGGTCGAGAACGCGGTCTGGAAGTCCTCTCCGCTGCCCCTGCCCAAGGACGTCGGCCTCTTCCGTCGCGATCTGCAATTCGTGTTCGATCCGGAGGGTTAGCTCCTTGCGTACGCGAAAGTGCCTGAGGGTGTTCGGGATCTGGCTGGGACTCGCGCTGCTGACGGGTGCTCCGGCGGCGGTGTCGGAGGAAGAGGTCCTGACCATCAGGATCACCCGGAGCATCGAGGGGGCCGAGCCGATCGCGGTGGTACCCTTCCGATGGCAGGGCGGCGAGCAGGCGCCGGAGCGCGTCGCCCAGATCGTTGCGGACGACCTCGCACGCACGGGGCGCTATGTCCCCATCCCCTTTGCGGATCTGCCCGGCCGGCCCGCGCGGGCAGATGAAGTGGATTTCAGCGACTGGCGCATTCTCGGCGCCGCGAACCTGGTCATCGGGCATGTAGAGCGTCCCCAGCCCGACCTCTACCAGATTACCTTCCGTCTCTTCGACGTGTTTCGCGGCGGGCAGATCGCAGGATACGAGTTCCCGGCGGTGACGCGAGGCGAGCTCCGGCGCGTGGCGCACCGGATCAGCGACATCATCTACGAGGCCCTGACCGGGGAACGGGGCGCTTTCGACACCCGCATCGCCTACGTTACCGAACGGCGAAGCGGGGAGGGACAGAGGCACTACGCCCTGCAGGTCGCGGACAGCGACGGCCACAACCCCTTCACGATTCTGGACTCGACCCAGCCGGTGCTGTCTCCCGCGTGGTCGCCGGACGGCCAGCGCCTCGCCTATGTTTCCTACGAGGGCCAGGAGCCCAGGATATTCATCCAGAATCTGTCCACCGGAGAGCGCTCGCTCATTTCGGACTTTCCCGGTCTGAACGGAGCCCCCGCCTGGTCGCCCGACGGAGAACGGCTTGCCCTGACGCTCTCCAAGGACGGCAATCCCGAACTCTACATCCTGGACCTCGCCAGCCGCCGCCTTCGCCGGGTGACGCAGAACAGCTCCATCGACACCGAGCCGGCGTGGTCGCCCGACGGGAGCTCCCTGGCGTTCACTTCCGACCGCAGTGGACGTCCCCAGATCTACACGGTCGACGTCGTGGGCGGCAAACCGGTGAGGCTCACTTTCGAGGGCAGGTACAACGCCCGCCCGCGCTACTCCCCCGAGGGGAACGAGCTCGCGTTCGTGCACCAGGTCGGCCACGAGTTCCGCATTGCGGTGGTCGATCTGGAGAGCGGCGAGATTCGGGTCCTCACCGAGACCGAGCTCGACGAGTCGCCCAGCTTCGCCCCCAATGGGAGTATGATCCTCTACGCAACCATAGAGAATGGAATCAGCACCCTGGCTGCGGTATCCACGGACGGCCGCATGCGTCAGCAGCTCGGCGTCCAGCAAGGCGCAGTCCGCGAGCCTGCATGGTCGCCCTTCCGCCGTCCCTGAGCAGCCGTCGACTTCGAGCATCCATCACGTATCCATCCAGGAGAAACCATGCAACGACGCATACTCAAGAGGCTGACCCTCATCACGGCCGCCGCCCTTCTGCTCGGCGCCTGCGAAGGTCAGATGGGCACCAAGGACGATGAAGGCATGGAGGCCGATGTCGTCGAGGGTTCAATGGACACCGCGGCCGACGAGGCTACTACTCAGGGCATGGCCGACGAGGGGACCTTCCAGGGTCATCCCCTCGACGATCCTTCGAGCCCCCTCTCGCAGCGAACGATTTACTTCGCCTTCGACAGCAGCCACATCGAAGAGGAGAACCGTTCGATCATCGAGGCGCACGCGGAGTGGTTGGCCCGCCATCCCGGCGCGAACGTGACCCTCGAGGGGCACGCCGACGAACGCGGCACGCGAGAGTACAACGTGGCGCTGGGAGAACGGCGCGCCAATTCGGTCCGGCAGCTCCTGGCCCTGACCGGAGCGTCGGGCGGGCAGATCAAGACCATCAGCTACGGAGAGGAGCGTCCCGCGGTCGAGGGGCATGACGAGTCGGCGTGGCGATTCAACCGCCGCGTGGAGATCGTCTACCGAAATCGCGAATAGGGCTTGACCTCGTATCCGTACATGAAACGCGGGGCGCTGCGCCCGGTCATCGTCGCTCTGGTCGCAGCCCTCGCGCTCGTTCCCGCCGCTTCACGCGGACAGAGCGACCTGGAGGCCCGGCTCGCTCGCGTCGAGCGCTTGCTCGACGGCGGGGTGCTCGTCCAGATGCTCGAGGAGATCGAGGCGCTGCGCGCCGAAGTCCAGGGGCTGCGGGGCGAGATCGAGGTGCACTCGAAGAGCGTCTCGCACCTGGAGGCGCGCCAGCGGGATCTCTACCTCGGACTGGACCAGCGCCTCCTCCGGCTCGAGGCGCCGGGAGCGGGCGCCGCGACCGCCGATGCGGCTTCCGAACCCGATACCCTGTCGCTCGCGGGGACCGGGCCGGAATTGGAGGCCCCGGCCGGAGAGGAGGGAGAGACCCTGTCGGTAGCCGTTCTTCCTCCTGCCGGCGCGTCCCTTTCGACCGGGGCGACGACGGACACGGCGGATACGGTGGACACTGCCCAGAGCGCGGATCCGGCGCCGGGAAGCCTGGCAGAGGTCGTAGGCGGAGAGTCGGAGCCTGCCGGGGACGGAGCGGCCACGGTCGAAGTGGTGGTCGAAGTGGACCCGGTCCGCGAGCAACAGGACTACCAGGCCGCGTTCAATCTCCTCAAGGGCGGCCGCTACGACGATGCGACGAAGGCCTTTCGGAACTTCCTCGTTGCCTACTCCGGCGGCGAATTCGTGGACAACGCCCACTACTGGCTGGGGGAAACCTACTACGTCACCCGCCAATTCGAGGCTGCCCTCGAGGAGTTCGAGAGAATCATCGCGCACTTTCCGCAGAGCCCGAAGCTCACTCACGCCATGCTCAAGGTCGGCTACATCCATCATGAGCTCGGCCGCCTGGAGCAGGCGAAACAGGCGCTCATCGCGCTGACCGAGAGCCACCCCGACTCGACCGCGGCCGGTCTAGCCAGAAAGCGCCTGCAGCGCCTGCAGTCGGAATAGCGAAGGTCGGCGGGTCACTCCCGCATTTGCCGTGAATTTCGTTCGCGACTGGTTCGACCGACATCTGTCCGATCCGCAGGTCGTGGGCCTCGCGGTCGTGCTGGTGGTCGGAACCGCGCTGGTGGTGATGACGGGCAACATGCTGGCCCCGGTGATCGCGGCCGTGGTCATCGCCTATCTCCTGGAAGGGCTGGTGGCCTTTCTCGAACGCTACCGCACGCCCCGGCTGGCCGGCGTCATGCTGGTGTTCTGGGCCTTCATGGCCTTTCTGTTCTTCGTCTTCTTCGCGCTTCTTCCCCTGCTGTCGCGCCAGGCGAGTCAGCTCGTGCAGTTGTTCCCGACCATGCTGCAGAGTGGTCAGGATGCACTGCTCAAGCTGCCCGAGTCCTACCCTGAACTCTTCTCGGAAACCCAGGTTCGCGATCTCATCGCGCAAATCCGAATCGACGCGGTGGGCTTTGGCCAACGGGTGGTATCGCAGTCCCTGTCCTCGGTGATCGGACTGATAACCCTGCTCGTCTACTTGATTCTATTGCCGCTCATGGTGTTCTTCTTCCTCAAGGACAAGCATCGGATCATCGACTGGGCTACTCGATTCATGCCCGCCGAGCGGCGATTGCTTCACCACGTATGGACGGATGTCGATCGGCAGATAGGCAACTACGTACGAGGAAAGTTCATAGAAGTGCTCATCGTGTGGGTGGCGAGCTACGTCACCTTCACCGCCATGGGCCTTCAGTTCGCAATGCTGCTGGCGGTTGCGGTGGGTCTGTCGGTGGTGATCCCCTACATAGGTGCGGTCGTGGTCACTTTACCGGTCGCGTTCGTCGCCTACTTTCAGTGGGGTTTCACTTCCGACTTTGCCTATCTCATGATTGCCTATGCGATCATCCAGGCCCTCGACGGCAACGTTCTGGTGCCCCTGCTCTTCTCGGAGGTCGTCGACCTCCATCCCGTCGCGATCATCGCCGCGGTGCTGATGTTCGGCGGGCTCTGGGGATTCTGGGGGGTCTTCTTCGCGATTCCGCTGGCGACGGTTGTCCAGGCGGTCATCAAGGCGTGGCCCGACCTGCCCAAATCGGGATCGGAGAGCGAGCAGCCTTCACCTGAGCGCGCCGATTGACTGAAGAGCGCTTCCGGCGGACGGATCAGGCGATCTCGCGGTGACGCACGACCACGCCTCCGGCATGCGAGATCAGGGATGCGCCCACGCGCTCGGCGACGAACACCGAGCGGTGCCGCCCTCCGGTGCATCCGACCGCCACCGTCAGCGAGCGGCGCGCGTTGTCCTCGAAGGCCGGCATCCATAGTCTGAGAAAGGAGCAAAGACTCTGGACCATGGTGGTCGCGGTCGCCTGCGATTCCATGAACGCGACAACCGCCGGGTCCTTTCCGGTGAGGGCGCTCAAGCCCTCCTCCCAGTAGGGATTGGGCAGGCACCTCACGTCGAACACCATGTCGGCATCTTCCGGAATCCCGGCCTTGTAGCCAAAGGACAGGAGGATGAGCTTCATGGCGGGGCGGGATCACTCTCCTCGTGAGCGAGCAGGGCGAAGATCTCCTCCGCGCCATGGGCGTGGCGGAGAGACTCACGCAGCGTTGCCGCCGAAAGCAGGCGTGCGAGCATCGCGAGGATCTCGATGTGCTCGTCAGTGTACTCCTCGGGTACCACGAGACCGAAAATGAGATCTACCCTTGCCCCGTCGGGGGCATCGAAATCGATACCCTCACTTGCTCGTACGAACGCGCCGCAGGCTTCCCCGAGTCCGGGTACCCGGGCATGCGGCAGAGCAACGCCATGGCCGAGCCCGGTGCTGCCGAGGCGTTCGCGGGCGCAGAGCTGGTCGAAGACCAGCCGCTGCGACAGGGGCTCCCGCGCGGCGGCGACAAGCTCACTCAGCATCTCGAGGGCCCGCTTCCTGCTGCTCAGGTCCGAGCTCACAATGACGCACCGGGGCACGAGCAGATCGGAGACGCGTATCGCCACGAGGAGTCCGCAGTCTTCGCGTTACGACAGCTATGGGGCGGCGCTTCGTGTCCGGCCGTCGCCGGGCCTTCTCCGGCGCGCTATCCGCGATGTCCCTTCACGTCGCGATGGTGGTCACTGAGCTTTTCCTTGTGACGCTTGATCTGCCGATCCAGTTTGTCCACGAGCGCGTCCACGGCAGCGTGCATTCCGGCGCCGGCCGCGTCGGCATGCAGTTGCCGTCCGGAAACGTTCACGGTGGCTTCAGCGCACTGGGATCGATTTCCGGGCTTGAGAGTGACGTACACATTCGTGACGTGGTCAAAATGCCGCTCGAGCTTCTGCAGCTTGGTCGAAACGTAGCGTCTCAACCTCTCGCTGATATCGAAATGCTGACCGCTTATGTGCACTTGCATGGGGTTAGGGGGCTCTCCTGATGCGGAAGGGAGGCGGCGCTTTTCCGTGAGCGCACACGGGAGTGAGGGCAGGATTCGCTTCCTTGCGAAATCCGTCAATGGGGCGTTTCGGATTGGGAGACTTCACAGGGATGACGGCATCCTCGTTCGCGTTCGCACTGACGATGTGATCCGTCAGGACTCGCCCGCCACCATGGACGAATTGTAGCAGTCCCGCCGAATCGACGCGTCCGCTCAGATGGTCAGCTCGAACTCGGAGCCGAGGTAGACATCCCTGACTCGCTGGTCGCGGAGGATGGCGCCGGGCCGCCCTTCCGCGATTATCCGGCCCTCGTTGACGATATAGGCCCGGTCACAGATGTCGAGCGTCTCGCGCACGTTGTGATCGGTGATGAGCACACCGATTCCGCGTCCGCTCAGGTATCCGATCGTTCCCTTGAGCTCCTGGATGGAGATGGGATCCACCCCCGCGAAGGGCTCGTCGAGCAGCATGAACTGCGGCTCGAGCGCCAGCGCACGGGCAATTTCCACCCGCCGCCTCTCTCCTCCCGAGAGGGTGTCGCCTCGTCGCGACCCGAGTTGCGCGATGTTCAGCTCGCGCATGAGGCCGTCCAGGAGGGCGCCACGCTCCGCGGCATCGAGGTCCCTTCTCATTTCCAGTATGGCCAGGATGTTGTCGGAGACGCAGAGCTTCCGAAACACCGAGGCTTCCTGGGGCAGGTAGCCGATCCCCAGCCGGGCGCGGGTGTGGATGGGGTAGCCGGTGAGGTCGTGCCGGTTCAGATGAACGCTGCCCTGATCGCAGGGAACGAGCCCCGTGATCATGTAGAAGCTGGTGGTCTTGCCGGCCCCGTTGGGTCCCAGCAGACCGACTACCTCACCGCTTTGCACCGTCAGGCTGACATCGTTGACCACCGCCCGACCGTGGTAGCGCTTGGCGAGCCGGTTGGCCGCCAGCACGCTCACGGATCGGAGCTCTTCCGGGGATTGATGGTGATCCGGATGCGGGACCCCTCCGGCGCCTCTTCCTGTCCCGGTGCGGCGGGACGCGAGTGGGCCTTGAGGCGACCGTGGTGCGAGTCGTACACGATGCGCGCTGCGCTCATCTGATCGGCGCCCTGCCCATAGGTGGCCCGGCCGAGGAGCACGACGAGGTCCTGGTTGGCGAAGTACTCCAGACGGTCCGCCTTCGCGGTCTGGTACTGATCGGAATCGTCCGGCAACTGCCGCATGGAGGCCGGGTTTCCCACCGACACCAGCTTGACGAGCTCGTCGTCCGTGTTGAGGTAGATCCGGATGGTGTCGCCGGTAATGCGAAGGGTGCCCTGCACGATGACCGCATTCCCGTGGTACACGCTGACCCGATCAAAGGCTCCCGCCTCCGCCCGGTCCGCCTCGATGTTCACGGGTTGATCACGGTCGGTGGACAGGGCGGCAGCCTGGGTGACGAGCAGCAGCGCACCGAGCGCGCCCCATCCCGCCCTCGCGAAGCGCTTCAGGGAGGGAGTGGAGGACCTAGAGAAGGAGCGCATCACGGTCGAACACGGTGTGTACCCGGGAGAGCAGCTCCAGTTGACCCTTCTCGAGCCAGGCCCGCATTCCGACACCACGCGAGCGGGTGTGGCGTGTCGTGATCACGACCGGTTGATCGGTTTCCCCATAGTCCGTCGCGGGGAGGACACGCACGTCACGGGTCTTGATCTCTATTCGTGGCTTCCCTTCGCGGCTATTACGCCAGATGAGGACTTCTCCCTGCAACAGCATCACGTCTCCACTCGCAGAGAGCCAGCCTTGCTCGGCGAGCGCCTGCCAGGGCGGGCCCTCGCCACGAAACATGATCAGCTTGGGCCGAGTGAACTCCCGCGTGCCGGTTTCGCGAAAGTGGGCCATGTACGTTGCCTCGATGCGCTGGCGGGGCCGTCCGTCCGCGTCGTGGACCGTAGTGACGAAGTTCTCCACGAAGAAGTCGGGGGCCGGGACGGGAGGTTCGGAGACCGCGAGCAGGTCCGGCTCGAGGTCGTACAGAATCCAGGCGCTGCAGGCGGCAAGAAAGACGAGTACCGCGATTGCCAGGTGATGGGACCTCACGGCGGGGACGCTCCGCGCTCGACGGGTTCGGAGCGCGGCGCCGGCAAGCGCCGCCGGCAGACCTTCGGTACAGGGTCGAACATGCTCCGGCGTCCTCCGGGGCCGCCGCGGGTATCCGGGCCACCGGTTCCAATGTGTGCTCCGAGCGGGCACCGGGGATATTCTCCCCACTCCGCCGGCAAGGCGAAGGGCCTCGGCGCTCCGACGGGGAACCCGACTCGATGATACGTGAAGCGGTGGGCCTTTCTCACCACGTTTCTCGTCGCGGACCCGGCGAGAGTGAGTACATGCCGGGGAGCACTTCGCCGACGAGCGCAACGGAGACGGGCCGCCGATGACGGCGCGCGAAGAGCTGGTTTGGCGCTGGCTGCGTGACGTGCTGGGCTCGGCGGAACCCTCGGAGGCGGCGGAGGCTTCGGAAGACGCCAGCCTTCGACGCTACCTGCGGGTTCGGGCGGGAACGAAGGACTACATCGTGATGGACGACCCGGTCGCCGGGTCCGGTCTCGAGTCCTGGGTGGACATAAGGGCGCGTCTCGCCGCCGCGGGCCTCTGCGTGCCCGAGCTCCATGCCGCCGACATCGAACGGGGTCTGCTGCTCATTTCCGATCTCGGCAACCGGCACTACCTGGAAGCGCTCGAGTCCGTGCGAGCCGACGAGCTCTACGCCGATGCGGTGTCAACGCTCGTCGTGATGCAGCGTCGGGTCAGCTTCGACGGGTTGCCCGTCTACGATGCGGCTTTCCTCCGGCGCGAGCTCGATCTCTTCGAGGAGTGGTTTCTGCGCCGCCACCTGGGCATCCGGTTGACCGGCAGGCAGCGCGACGCGCTCGGGAAGTCGTTCGACCCGCTCATCGCGGCCGCCGTGGAACAGGAACAGGTGTTCGTGCACCGCGACTACCATTCCCGGAATCTCATGGTCTGTGCCCCCGGTGCCCCCGGCATTCTCGATTTTCAGGATGCGGTGCGCGGTGCGATCGCCTACGACGTCGTCAGCCTCTTCCGGGACGTGTACATATCCTGGCCGGAGGAGAGGGTCGACGCCTGGGTGAGCGGCGCATACGAGGCCATGCGCCGGGCGGGCGCGCTTGGCGGGGTGCCTCTGCGGCGCTTCCGGCGCTGGGTCGATTTCTGCGGCGTGCAGCGGCATCTGAAGATCGCGGGGATCTTCGCGCGTCTCTTCCACCGCGACGCCAAGCCCGGATACCTGGCGGACATCTCCCTGACGCTCTCCTACCTTCGCGCCGTGAGCGCGCGCTACCCTTCTCTTCGCGCCATCCCGGCGCTGCTCGACGAGCTCGATGTGCCCGAGCGGCTCGAGTTGCGCAATGCCGAGATCGGGTTGGGCGGCGGGCGCATCGAGATTCCGCGTTGAGGGCGATGGTCCTGGCGGCCGGTCGAGGGATGCGCATGCGCCCCTTGAGCGACCGTTGTCCCAAACCGCTGTTGCGGGTGGGAGGGAGGCCGCTCATCGAGCACTGCATCGTGGGACTGGTCGAGGCCGGAGTGCGCGAGATCGTCGTGAATCACGCGTGGCTCGGGCAGCAGATTGAGGAGGCGTTGGGCGACGGCTCGCATCTTGGCGCCGCCCTCCAGTACTCACCGGAGCCGGAAGGAGCTTTGGACACTGGGGGAGGCATCATCAAGGCGCTTCCGCTCCTGGGTGACGCGCCGTTCATCGTGACCAGCGGGGACGTCTGGAGCGACTACCGCTTCGACCGCCTTCCCCGCGACCCTCGGGGACTGGCGCACCTGGTGCTCGTGGACAACCCGCCTTACCACTCCGAGGGTGACTTCGTTCTCCACGGAGAGTGGCTGAGCGCGGGGCACGGGCCCCGGCTCACCTACGGCAACATCGGTGTCTACCGGCCGGAGCTTTTCTCCGGCTGCCGTGTCGAGCGGCGGCCGCTGCTGCCGATTCTGCAGGATGCAATCGGGCGCGGGGCCGTGAGTGGCGAGCACTACCCCGGACGTTGGATCAACGTCGGCACCCCCGCCGATCTCGAGGCGCTGGAGGGCGTCCTCCGTCTGTCGCCCTCCCGCGGTGCGCCTTGAAGCGATGTCGGGCCGTCATGGCCCGACCTTGAGCTTGTCTCGACTGCGCTCCAGGGTCTTGGGGCCGATTCCGCTCACCTCGAGAAGCTCGTCCACCGAAGCGAAGGGACCATGCTCTTCCCGGTAACGCACTATGGCCTCCGCCTTGCGCATGCCGACTCCGTCGATTGTCTCGGCCAGCATCTCCACGCTCGCGGTGTTGATGTCCAGGCCGCCTTGCGCCACCGCGGCGAAGGACAGGCCCAGGAGAATCCCGAAAAGGATGATCTTCAATGACTTCATGAACTCGTCTCCCTGTTGCCATGCATCGAACTCGATCCCACCCGGTTCCGGTGGGGTATGAGCAAAGCTAAGGGCTCGGTGCGACCCGCAGAAAGGTCGACAGGTAGGCCCCGAGCGCGCGGGAGTAGGGTCCGGACCCCCGTCCGGTGTAGGCGAGGGCTGACCGGTGTGCTATCGCGCCGGCGGGCCCGAGCGCGATGTGCCCGCTCGGCGCCAATCGAGGGCCTGGTTGTCGGTGCGGCGCACTACGGCGCATCGCACCCGGATGCGGTCTCGGTTCGTGCGTAGGGGCCCGAGCGAAGAGGTCAGCCAAGCACCTCGCGTGCGTCTCGAGACAGCTCGAGGCCTACGCTCTTCGTTGCCTCCGCCAGGAGCTCGGTCCAATGCTGATCACGGGACACCACGCGATGGGCGAGGCCGATCTGTCGCGAAGGCTCGGGTGGGGCAAGGCGAAGAAAGCTCAGCTCAGGCAAGGCCGCACGCTCGCACATCGCCGCACTCTCCGGGAGCAGCGTCAGGCCGGCTCCTCCCGCCACCAGCCGAGAGAGAGTTGCGAGCGAACCGGCGCCCCGGTGCACTTCCTGCAGGCGCCACATCGAGCAGGCGCCGAGAACCTGGTCGCCGAGACAGTGGCCCTCCGCGAGCGCCAGGAGCGGCCCGAGATCGGATTGTGCGAGGTCGTCCGCCTTCGGGGGATCACCGAGGGTCCGAAACGCGGCCAGCCGTTCCGCCCGCCCCGCGAGCAGGAATCGGTCCTCGAAGAGAACCTGTTCGGCAAGTTCCAGCATGCCTAAGGGCAGCGGCACGATTGCGGCGTCGAGACGCCCGGCAAGCAGTCCCGATACCAGGTCCCGGCTCGGGGCTTCCACGACATCGAGCTCCACGCGGGGTCGCGAACTCTGGAGGCGCTCCAGGAGTCCCCCGAGAATGTAAGGCGCCAGGGTGGACACGATGCCGACGGCAATGCGAAAGGGACCGGCATCGAATCGCTTGCCCATCGTCTCCAGGACCAGTGCTTCGTCGAGGACTCTGAGCGTCTGTTCATGGGCCTGTCGCCCCAGAGGGGTCAGAAAGACGCCGCGGCTCTCGCGCTCGAACAAGGGAGATCCGAGAATGGTCTCGAGCTCCCGGACCTGGAGCGAGAGCGCAGGCTGTGACACGTACACGCTTTCGGCGGCCCGGCTGAAGGAGCCGTGTTCGACGACCGCGTGAAAATAGCGTAGCTGGCGCAACGTGACAGGCACGTCCTTACCCTCCGGCCCGAGCGTTCGCCGACTCCCGGCGACCGCTCGCAGGCGCCGTGGCCTGGTAACAGCCTCTCGTCATGCTGGAACCAAGCGTGCCGATACTCGGAAAGTCTAGCACAGCGCTCCCGGCGGCCCGGAAGGAGAGGCGGCCGCCCTCCTTTCGCCGAGTGCGCACGCCACCGTCTCGCTGGCGGGATATCGCGGCGAGGGAGCGCCGCGGAGATCAGCCCTTGTCAGCGGCCCTCATTCACTTGACCGCCCGAGCGGCGACCTCTCCGGATGTCGCCGCCGTCGCGGGCATGATGTGGCGACCGGAGTAGTGCTGTTCCATCAGTTCGTAGAGTCTCTCGGCCACCGGGGAGAGGCGCTTGTCGGCGCGCAGATAGACTCCGTAGCTCTGTACGTCGAAGTGCTGGTTCAACGGGATGATTGAGAGGGGATCCTTGTCGGTGATGCACACGCTTGGAATGATTGCTATTCCCAGTCCGGCTTCGACGTAGCGCTTGATTGCGCCCCAGCCTCCCGCCTGAATGACGACGTTGAACTCGACTCCGAAGGCCTGCAGGACCGACTTCCCGGACTGAGTGCTGAAAGTGTCGCCGGTCGGCATGATCATGGGCCAGGTCGTCGCCTCCTCCCGGCTCACCGACTCGCGTCCGGCGAGGGCATGGTCGAGGGGAGTGGCCAGCACGAGCTCGTAGGTAAAGAGCTCCCGGTAGCGGACTTTGTCGCCGGTCGTCTTCTTCGGGAGTGACTCCTGCGGAGCGGTCAGGAACTCGATCTCGTCGGCCAGGAGAAGCCTGAGCCCTTCGCGCACGAAGCAGCGTTTCACGTGCACTCGAACTCCGGGATGCGACTCCCGGAATTCTCTCAACAGGGGAGGCAGCAGGTAGGCGGTGCCGCCGTGGCCCGCACCGATGTTGACTTCGCCGGTAGCGGTATCCTGCAGTTGCTCGGCGAAGTTGAGCAGCAGATCGTTCACTCCCTCCACCAGCGGGGCAACGAGCCGGTAGAGCGTCTCGCCGGCGCGGGTCAGGGAGATGCGAGGTCCGCCCCGGTCGAACAGGACCGCCTCGAGTTCGTGTTCGAGCTCTCGTACGTGGAGAGAGACGGCGGGCTGGCTGAGGCCCAGACGCTCCGCAGCCTGCGTGATGCTGTTGAGGCGCGCAGCGTAGTAGAACGCCCGTAGCTGCTTGAGACGATCCCGCTTGTGATAGATGCGTTGCCGGTTTACTGCCATCGTCAGCAGAGATCCGCGATGGAAGGATCCATGATCCGCATGAAGCGGCGTACCGCCAGAGGAAGGAGTCGATCGCGCCTGGTAATGGCCCCGTACTTCCGCGGCGGGAAGTACTTGAAGGGGACGCTCCACACCCGATCTCGTTCCGTGACGCACAGATCGGGGACGACCGCTACACCGAGTCCCGCTTCGACATACTCCTTGATCATCTCCCATCCGTCGACGGACACCACGACATCCGAGGCGATGCCCTGCTGCCGGAGGAAGATGTCACCCAGTTGCCTGATGTACGTGCCGACGGTATGGGTAACGAGAGGATAGGCGCACACCTCTCGAGGCGTCACCGAATTGCGCCCGCTCAGTGGGTGATCCTCCGACGTTATGAGAAGGAAGTCGGAGGAGAGCACGGGGCGGAACTCGACGTCAGTCGGTTGGAGGTCGATCGCGGCGAACACGAGGTCCACCTCGTAGGCGCGAAGCCAACTCAGGCACTGGCGACCCGTGCCGGTTTTCACGTTTGCCTGGATGCCGGGATGTTGCTCCCGAAACTGCTTGAGGTATCGGGGCAGCACGAAAGTGGCGGCCGTTTCGCCTGCCGCAACGCGCAGCTCGCCCGCGAGTCCTTCATGCTGTTCGGCGAAGGTATCGGGCAGACGGTCGATGTCCTCGACCAGGGGAGCTGCGAGCCCGTACAGCTTGCGACCGGCAAGCGTCAATGAGATTCGAGGGCCACTTCGCTCGAAGAGGGAAACCTCGAGATCCTCTTCCAGGGCGCGCACCTGCAGGGAGACGGAAGGCTGGCTGGAGTACACGCATTCCGCCGCCCGGGTGATGCTGCCGAGACGGGCGGTGTGACAAAAGGCGCGCAACTGCTTGAGCCGATCGCGCTTGTCGTCTCGAATCCGCTTGTTCAGCGCCGCACTCTGGTCGGAAGCCATTGGGACGTCGTGCCCACGAAATGCTGGTGCAAAGGCGCGTACTATATCCACCGGCGAGATCCAATACCAATTATTGTTTTCATAACGATACCCTTGTTCTGCTTAATGCATACCATATTCTCAACTTCCGAGAACCTTCTGACTCACGTGTCGCACCCTCCTGAATTTATTGCTTATACATGATAGTAAAGAAAAATTAACTCCATCTTCGAAGTGGAACAGCACTGCCGAGTGTTGCAACTCGTAACAAATCCTTACGGAAATCAAGCAATTCCTGTCAGCTTCGCCATCGGACGCTGCGCCGGGCCTTCCCTCGGTGCCCGGTGGCCCCTTTCCCGCTCTCCCCTCGATCCGCGCACCTGCCCCGCTCGTCACGAGCCCGGCGAGCGGGCTGCCATGGCGATCTGCGTAACGAGGCCCGAAATCGGGAATCCGTGACGCGCGCGGACTGACACCCGAGGTCAGGACGTCGGCCGGAGGCCCGTGCGCCTCGAGTCGCGACCACTCTCCGTCGTGACGATGCCCGATCGTCGTGCGCGGAGTGCGGAAGTCGTGCCGGAGGGACTTTCCGTCTGACGCCCGGTCCGCTCCGGGACTTCGCCGCTCCAGGCGCGCCCGTAGTCGTCAATCCGCGTGCGCCGGCGGCCGGCCGACCTTGCCGCCGGCGAGATCCTCCGCGCGCCGCGCGCCGCTTCGGGCTTCGGGGTCGCCGTAACCGCCCCCTCCCGCCGTGTTGATTTCCACCCGGTCGCCCGGGAAGAGGCGGGCTACCGTCTTCGACGGAATGAGCTCTTCCGTCCCGTTCGCGCGCCGGATTACGGAGCGTGCGCAGGCCCCCGGGCCGCCGCCCGCCGTCCCCCGAGCCGGCCACCGGTGGCGTTCTCCCCGATGAGTGAAGACTACTTCGCCGGACAGCAGCTCGTACTCACGGGTGATGCCGAGTCCGCCCCGGAACTCGCCGCTGCCGCCCGAGTCGGGCCTCAGCTCCGAGCGCAGCACCCGAATGGGCACGTCCATTTCAAGTGCTTCCACCGGCAGATTCATGCAGTTCGAACCATCGGTCTCGATGACGTCGACCCCGTCGCGTCCCCGGCTCGCCCCGCTTCCCGAAGCGATCAGCTCACCCACCACGTAGGGCGAGCCGTCTTCGCGCGCGCCTCCGAATGCGAGGACGTGGAGGGCCGATGCGGCATCGGCGGGCGCGTCGTCGGGTCGGGCCTGGCGCAGCGCGCCGACGACCGTGCTCGCGATCCGCTTGATGGTCGAGGTACGCGAGTTCACCGGGGCGGGCTCGACGGGATTCACGATGCTCCCCTGCGGAAGACGAAGCTCGACGGGACGGAAGCACCCTCCGTTGATTGGAATGGACGGATCCGTCATCGCGAGCACCGAGAAGTAGACTCCCGCGCGGGCGCCCGACGGTACGCAGTTGAAGGGCCCGCGCACCTGCGGACTCGTCCCTTCAAAATCGACCAGGATGCGTTCCCCGGACACCACGGCCGCAACCTCGATGCGGACCGGCTCGTCGAGCGCCACCCCGTCGTTGTCGAGCCAGTCCGTGTATCGGTAGCGCCCGTCCGGCATTCCGGCGATGGCCCGTCGCGCGAGGCGCTCCGATCGCGCCAGGAGCTCTTCCGCGATCGCCGGCAAGTGGTTCGCGCCGAAGCGTTCCGCGAGCTCTCCGACGCGACGCGCTCCGATCGAGCAGGCCGCAACCTGGGCGTTCAGATCGCCCAGGAAGGTCTCGGGCACGCGAACGTTGAGCGTGAGGAGATCGATCAGGGTGCGGTTCAACTCATTCCCGTCGCGATACTTGAGCGGCGGGATCCGGATGCCTTCCTGGTAAATTTCGGTGGCGTTCGTGGGCACCGAACCCGGCGACATGCCGCCCACGTCCTGGTGGTGGGTCATCGCGGCGCTGAATGCGACGGGCCGCCCGCGGGAGAAGATCGGCATCACGAGCGCGATGTCGGGCAAGTGGGTTCCGCCGCAGTAAGGGTCATTCATGATGTAGATGTCCCCTTCGCGCATGCCGGTCACGGGGTACTTCCCGAGGATCGTCCGCACCACCGGAATCAGGGTGGCGAGGTGGATGGGAATGGCGGTGGCCTGGGCGAGGGTTTCGCCTTCGAGCGTGAAGAGGCTTGCCGACGCATCCAGCCCTTCCTTGACGATGGGTGAGAAGGAACTGCGCAGCAGGGTGGACTGCATTTCGTTCGCGATGCCGTCGAGCTTGTTGCGCACGACCTCCAGGGTGATCGGGTCAGTGGACGGGCGAGGCGCGGTGCTCATCGTTGCTCCTTCCTCATCTCGGCGTTGCGTGAAGCGCTCAAGGGTCGGCGACACGCCTCCGGGGGCGCCGGGGCGAGAATCATCGTCCCCTCATCGTCGGCGATCGCGGTCCAGCCCGGGGGAATGAGGGTCGTGGTGTCGTCCTGTTCAACGATCGCGGGCCCCTCGACGCCCTCGCCCGGGACGAGCTCGCTCCGGGCGAGAATGCGGGTGGAGAGGCGCTCCGGCGCGTCGGAAAAGCGCACCATCCGAGTGCCGTGCTCTCCGGAGCGTGGGGACCCGGCGTCCCCCCGGCGCCGTCCGCCCCCGGTTCGCGTGGGCGAAGCGGCGTCCGGAGACGCTTCGGAAGACCGACCCTCTCCCGGCGTTCTCCCGGTCGTTTCGATGCCGGGAGCGTTGCGGGCGGAGGCCGACGCGGCGCTCGCCGACCCGATCGCCCCCGGGTCCACCGGGCCGGACATGCGTTGGCGGTGCACACTCCGGATGTTGACGAATCGGGCCGGTGCCGCGACCGCATGTCCATGGATTCGCTCGTGGGCCGCCAGGAAGTCCTCATAGAGGCGTTCGAGTCCGTCCGCGGCGTCGAGATGGAGCGGCACCTCCAGGTGATAGCCCTGTCCGATGTGACACACATCGGCGTAGTGATGAACCTCGACCTCCGCGGCCGGTACCCCTTCTCGTTCCATGAGCGCCGCCGCCATCGCGTCCAGTCCCTTCGCAACCCGGCGAAGGTCCGCCATTCCGAGCCCCGCGAAGGGCGCCGCGAACGCGGTGGCCGCCTCGTGCTCGATGGGGGCGGCGAGAAGGCCGGCCGCGGAGAGCACGCCGGGATGACGGGGAATGATTATCCGGCCGATTCCGAGCTCGGAAGCGAGGGCGCAGGCGTGAATGGGGCCGGCCCCACCCATCGCGAGCAGGCTGAACGCGCGCGGGTCGTAGCCCTGGGCGACCGATACGAGGCGGATGCCTTCCGCCATCTGGGCGTTGACCACCCGATGGATGCCCGCCGCGGCTTCCTCCACGCAGAGCCCGAGCGGTTCGGCGATTCGAAGCCGGATCGACTCTCGGGACCGCTCGGGGTCCAGCCCTATGGCGCCACCGGCAAAGCGAGCCGGGTCCAGGAATCCGAGCACGAGCGAGGCGTCAGTGAGCGTGGGTTCGAGCCCGCCGCGCGCGTAACAGGCGGGCCCGGGGTCGGAGGCGGCGGAACGGGGCCCGACCCGAAGACCCCCCGCGCCGTCGAGCCAGGCGATGCTTCCGCCCCCGGCCCCGATGGTGTTGACGTCCACCATCGGCACCCGCACCGGATACCCTGCGATGATCCCCTCCGCGCGCAGGAGGGGCTTGGCGCCGGATATCAGGGCTATGTCGGAGCTGGTGCCTCCCACGTCGACGGAGATGAGATCCCGATCGCCGGCGAGCGCTCCCACCGCCTGGGCTCCAATGACGCCGGCCGCCGGACCGGAAAGAAAGAGTCGCACCGGGCGCTGCCGCGCGGTGCCGGCGCCCGCGAGTCCGCCCCGGGACTGCATCACCTGCAGGGGACTCCGTACTCCCGCCGCCGCGAGCCGCCGGGAGAAGGCGGTGAGGTAGCGGTGGACGACGGGCTTTATGTATGCGTCGAAGGCGGTGACCGCGGTGCGTTCGTACTCTCGAAAGGTCGGGTCCACTTCGCAGGAGAGCGAGACTTCCAGGCCCGGGTGCCGGGTGAGCGCAATGTCCCTTATGCGGCGTTCGTGCTTCGGATTGAGGAAGGAGAACAACAGGCAGACCGCGATGCACTCCGCTCCCGCGGAGACGAGGCGATCGAGGGCCTCGCACGTCATGTCCTCGTCGAGGGGCTCGATCACCTCGCCTCGCGCTCCGACGCGCTCCCGGACCCCGCGGCGCATCGCTCGCGGAGCGAGAAACACCGGAGTCTGAGGATCGAGGCGGACCTCGTACATCTCCCGCCGCATCTGCCGGCCTATCTCCAGGGTGTCCCGGAAACCCTCCGTCGTTACGATGCCGAGACGGCCGCCCTTCTTTTCCAGCACCGCGTTGGTGGCGACCGTGGTGCCGTGGGCAACCTGGGTGATGGCGGCGGGCTCGACTCCCACCGACTCCACCACGCGCCTCACCGCCGCAATGGCCGCCTCGCCGGGATCGGCGGGCGTGCTCGCGATCTTGAACACCACGGCCGGATGTCCTTCCCGCACGCACACGACATCGGTGAAGGTTCCGCCGATGTCTATTCCGATACGGCACGGTGCGCAGGAGTCGCTCATGGCCCGTTCAATCTCGACGCGCGCGGCGAAGGTTTCGCGCCGCGCATGATGCACCGTGAGCGGAGCGTCAGGTCAAGGCGCGACAGGAAGGCGAAGGTGCCGTCAGTGCGACTTGCGCGACCGGACCGGGCCTCAGGACGCGCCGGGGGCCGGGCTTCGGGTGGTCCTTTCCAGTAGCTGGCGGGTGGCCGCACGCCAGGCCTTCCCCGGAGGGCCCTTCCCCTTGTCGCCGACCGCGGCCGCGTGAAGCGCCGGCTCGAAGGGCACGAGGATGTCGGGACGGCGCTCCGCGAGGGCGTAGCGAATCTGGGCGGGGGACAGCGCGCTCCTGCGCATCCTCGAATGGCACTGCACCAGGGTGGAGGCACAGTCCGGCCCCAGCATGGCCAGGCAGTGCACCGCGGCGCTGATGCTCGACAGGGTCGGTTCGTAGACCAGCATCCGCATGTCGGCGCCGCGCATGATCTCGATACGAGTGTCGGGGTCCAGGACCCCGGTCACCAGCACCACGTGCGCCCGATTGGCGAGGTAGCGCAGGAAGGCCCCGACCGCATGCTCGGAAGGTGGGGGCGGGAGGGTGTCGCTTCGGGGGTAGGAGATGAAGGAAACGCCCGAGTCGGCGGCAACACAGACCCCGTCGAACTGCTCCGCTCTGATCTCGGGCTCGATGTCGAAGGGCCGCCCCTCCGCATCGAATTCCACTCTCGAGTCGAGCACGGCGAGCAATGACGCCAGGTCCTCCGGCGGAGCGGGGGCGCCGAGGAGGCTGGAGACGGTATCCGAGACGGGATCGAGGTTCACCACGAGAACGCTGCGGCCCTCGTCCCTGATGCCGCGGGCAGTTTCCGCAACCAGAGTGGAGACGCCGCTCCCGGCGGCTCCGGAGAACACGACCACGTTCCCCGCGTAGGTACGCTCAGGCAGGTCGTCGAGGGCGGACGCGGATGCGTCGCGCACCATTGCGGCCGAGAGCGGCTTGACGAGGTAGTCGGCGATCCCGTGACGGAGCAGCAGGCGGGCGAGGTGGGCGGTGTCGTCGGAACCGATCGCGATGAGAGCGGTACCGATTGCGCATACCGCGACGAGTTCCCGGGCGGCGGCCTCGGGTTCGGAGACTCCGTCGAAGTCGACGAAAACGAGGCGGGGCGACGCCTCCGCCGCGAGCGATCGCAGGGCGACCGGGAATCGCCCGCGCTGAATCCTGACCTCGCGCCCCGACAGCCCGGCCTTGAGCGCCCGTTCGGTCTCCGCGTCGGCGGCGAACCCCCGCGCGTAGAGGCTCCCGGGAGGCGAGGCCATGGTGGGATTGACGAGCCGCGGGAGGGACGCCGTCGGAAGTCAGGAGCCGCCGGCCGCAGAAGCAGCGGTACGCGACGTCTCCGGAAGCTCCCGAACGTTGTCTTCAACCCAACGCCGGTGCGCGTTGGCGGCGGCACCATGCGCCGTCACCGGATGTGGAGGAGGATTGGCCGCGCACAGACCGTGCAGGGCTTCGCGGGCCGATGCGGACCCGGACCCCGGTCCCGATTGGAGCCGGGCATCCTCCGAGGGCGGAGCGACCTGAATCGGGGCATCCGTGCACCAGTGCTGCGCGGCCTGCCAGGCGCGGTAGTGGCTCAGCACGTGCTGGGTCGCTACCCGGCTTCGAGTGCTCGACGCTCCCGCCTGCGCGAAGTACTCGTCTTCGACCGCGAGCTGGCGGACGCATCCTCCGGTGGCCAGCGTCGCGATGAGCACCAGAGCGGCGCTCAGGGGCACCAGGGGCGAGGCGATCGGACTTCGCAAGGGGTTCTCACTGGGGCGTCGCGCCGTCGCGCATGATAGTCGTTCCCCGGCCCTCATGGTCGACCGCCCCGGCGCCGATGGAGGCCTCGGCGGCCGCGTGAGGAGAGGGAGCGACCGTGTCCGGCACCTGTCCTCATTTTGGTCGTACATCGGAAGGTGCTCCCGTCGCTAGGGCGTTAAATTCTGATAAGGATAGCTCTTTCAATGTATTATGTGAACAATCTAAGATGGAATTGAGATTTTGGCCTTGTCATGGTCTAATCGCGCGGTCGCGTGGAATGAGGACCTTTTCATGATGAGTGCGCGGAGCTTGCCGTCCGGGAGGGGCTCCCGACGCGTTCTCGCCGCTTCCACGCTCTCTCTCCTCCTGTCCGGCTGCGGTGGGTCGGGCAACGTGACGGATTCTCCCGATTTCGTCACCGGAGTGCGCCCGGCGCCCGGCACTGCGACCTACGAGCCGGTCCCGGGCGACACCGGGGCGGGTGCGTACGCGTTCCCGTGGGAGCTCTACCAGGACGGGCCGGAATGCCGGGAAGCGGATCCCCCCGCTACCTGCCCGCCGGTCCGCATCGGCATCGAGGACACTCCCGTTGCCTTCACCCATCCTGTGTTCCACGGCCGGGTCGTGCTCGAGGGGGCGACATTCGCCTACTGGCGTCCGCTGGCGAGCGAGGCGACCCAGCGGGCGTTCGCGGCGTGCACCGAAGCGGCGCCGTGCCGGGTCTTCTACATCGATTCCGGGGGTGACCCCGAGGTCCGGGAGGACCGGGCTCGGGCGGTGCTCGAGCATGCGGGCTTGCCCGACGGCGACAACCGGTGGTTCCTCTACGATCGTGCGGGCGGCGAGCAGGGATGGTACGAGCTGCCGGGATTCGAGGACTACGCCCATGGCACCCAGGTAGCCCTGGTGGCGCTCGGCGCGAGGTTTCACCCCTTCCCCTTTCCGGACCCGGTCATCGTGCCCATGGCGCGCAACTTCGATCCGATCGAGCAGCGGGAGGGTCAGCACTACTTCTCCGATCTGCTCGCGGAGAGCCGGCGCGACCCCGGGCGTCTCGATGAGCTCGACCTTCGCTTCAGCCGGATGATCGCCGAGCAGAACTCTGCCGCGGACATCATCAACGGCAGCTATGGCGTCCCCGTGGACATCAACTCGGTCGAGGGACGAGGGCATGTCCGCACCTGGCGGGAGGACTTCGAGCTGCTGCGGCAGCAATCGCCCCGCACCTGGGCGGAGTACGCGCAGAGCAACACCCCGGAGGCGGAGCGCACGTTGCGGGTCTGGGCGACCGGCAACCACGACCCGGGAAGCGGCGTCCCTCCTTCGGTGCTGCTCGAAGAGCCCTTCGGCCAGTTTCCCAACGTCCTCGCGGGCGACGGGCACCGCAGCCTGGAGGCCCTCGGTCCGTACTACTTTCCCGAGCTTCGCGGGGAGCACGTCGCGGCGACCGCGCTCAGCGGCGACGAAGAGCGCCTGGCGCCCTACGCCAATCCCTGCGGAGAGCTTCCCGACGACTGGAACGAGGCCCGCTACGGCCGGCACTTCTGCCTCGCGGCCCCGGTAAGGGAGGGACTGGAAGGCACCTCGTTCGCCGCGCCCTACGTGGCCGGCGTGCTTGCCCACATGCGCGCCCGCTTCCCCGGCGTCTCCCCGCTGGAGCTGGTGCGGAAGCTGATGCACACCGCGGACGGGTACCGGGAGGCTGGGTTCGACGGCGATATCCACGTGGCGAGAGTCGTGGAAGTCGATAGCGATCCGTTTGACTTCGAGCTCGACGTCGAGCTCGAAGTCGAGTTCGGCGTCGAGCTCGGCAATGTGGACGCACCGGCCGGCCCTCCGGAGCCGGGCGACTACATCGTGGTGCAACGCGGCTGCCGCCTCGGGTCCGCCGGCTATCTCGTTTCCACCGGTGAGGCCGACGATCTGTGCGTGGTCTGGATACCCTCGGAAGGGCAGGAAAACAGCCTCGAGATGGCCGAGGAGATGGCGGCCGCACGCTTCCTGTACCTCTACGGAGCCGGCCGGGTGGACATCGACTCCGTGGATGAGGACGAGGCGCCGGATCGGGCCGGTGCCTTCGCGCCCGTTTCCGACCTCAAGCTCTCGGGACCGGACGGAGTTTCGGCGCCGGCCGCGTCGACCCGCTTGCGGGCGCCGGCCGCCTACGGCTCGCTCGGAGAGCGGCTCTCCGGGCTGTCGCTGGTGGCCTTCGATTCTCTGAACTTCCCGTTCCGCTACTCGGTCAGCGACTTCGTCGACGATGCCGAATCCCTCGACCCGGCGGTGCCGGAGTTCCTGAGCGACCAAGAGCGCGATCCCGCCTGCCACCCGCTGCTTCGACTGGCGCCCGGACTGGTGTGTTCGCCCTGGGGCGCGGATGCATCGCTGCACGCCCTGATGTCTCCGGAAGGCGCCGGCGCTTCCTGGCGATTCTCCGATGTCCTCGAGTTCTCCGCGTTCACTCGTCATCGGGGGCGTCTCGACGGCGCGGCACGGGGCGCGTTCTCCTTCGACGGCGGGTCGTCGCTGGCCGCGCTGCGTCTCGGCCGGTCGTGGCCGCTGGATCGGACGGGGCGGTGGCGGATGCAGGGGACACTCACCCTGGCTGCCGATCTCCCGCGTGGATTCGGCCAAAGGTCGGCCTCGATGCTCGATGCCGGTCCCGCGCTCCTGTCCGACTGGAGCATCGGCCTGACCCACGCTTCGCGGGATCTGTACACCCGCCTGTCCCTCTCCCAGCCGCCGCGCGCCGAGATCGGACGCGGCGCCCTTACCGTTCCGACCGGCAGGCAGGAGGACGGGACGCGTACCTATGAGACCCATCGCTTCTCTCTCGTGCCGTCGCGGCGCCAGCTCACCCTTCGCCTCGCGCACCAGCGTCCCTTCGTAGGCGGCGACGTCGTAGTCTCCATGCACCGAACGAAGAACGTGGGCCACTCCTCCACTCCGAGCCGATTCGTCGCCGGCATCGCCTGGCGGCGGAGCTTCTGAGCGGCGGCCGGGCGGCCGGCGCAGGCGCCCGGCCGTCTGTCATCGGCGCCACGAAGGGGCTCAGTAGTGGTAGCCGCCGGTCCGCCTCGACGCTGACGCGGGGGCGGCATCGGGCGGCTCGGGCGTGCGCCCCGACTGCACCAGTCGGGCGGTGACGATCACGATC
>JAJEAD010000026.1 GCA_022824305.1 Gammaproteobacteria bacterium
AGAATAAGCGAAGCACGATGGGCCGTCAAGAGACGAAAGCTGCGTTTATATATCTGCTAAATGAACGGGTTAGGAGATATTTCGCGAGGCGGTGGGGTACCTTGGACAACAATATGGCCGGGGACTCCCTCTCCGCCAATAGTGCAATAAAACAATAAGTTGCGACGTGGCTCGCCGGTGAGGGCGAGCACGCTGCATTCAGCGCCACCCTTCGCCGTGAACGGGCGAAGCAGAGGGCAGTGACCACAGCCGAGATTCTGTCCTGGCGTCACGAGGGACACGCGCGCTGACGGCGTTCGTTCCCGACGCTTCGGTCACCGCGGCTTGGATGTGGCGGGGCGAAACGGCGACGCTGGCCGACCTTGCGCTGGACCGGCTGGGCGAGGAGACGGCGAAGGCGCTGGAAACGTCGCGTGGCCGACCCCCCTAGCCACGAGCCACCGCAGGATCCAGGACGGGCCGCATCAGTTCGATCACGACAGGAGTGCAATCAATCGTCATGACCCGGCAGGAGGATCCCCGGGCTTGTTGGCACACCCAGCGTCCTTCCCGCCGCAATCATCACCTTGTCCAGGCTGTAGACCGCGACCGCCCGTCGATGGCTCGCAATGGCGAGATGCAGGGCGTCCCCGGCTTTCAAACCGGTTTCGAAACGGCTGAGCCATTCTCCAGCCCGATCGAAATCGTCGCGGTTCGGCAACAAGGCGACAAAAGACTCCTCGACCATCGTTTCGAACCTTGCACCCGCCTCGCGTGCTGCTGCGGCGTCCATGTGGCCCATGCGAACCTCGCGGGCAAGCAGCGATGCGAACTCAACCCGGGTCCAATGGCTGACCGTCAACACCTCGGCCGACACGTTTCGAAAAAACTCGGTGATCGCTTCGCTGGTGGCCTCCGGGAGGATGAGAGGGGCGAGGAAACTCGTGTCGAAATAGTGCATGAGAGCCGACCGCCAATCTCAGAACCGCTCCTCCCGAACCTCGCGCAGCAGCTCGGCGGCGGGGCGTCGCAACCGAGGCATGTCCGCGCGAAAGCGCGCCAGTTCACGCAGTGGTAGCGGCTTCTTCGGGCGGATTGCGGGGGACAGATGCGCGACAGCCTTGCCGCGACGCGTGATGACCACCTCATGGCCGGCCTCCACCTTGTCCAGAAGTTCGCTGAGGCGTGCTTTCGCCTGGGCCAGATTGACCGTAACCATGGCAACCTCATGTGGTCATGAAACTGGTCACATGATAGCGGGCACTGGGCGGGCGGGCCACAGACTTGTCGAGAAGGAGTGGCGCAATTCGTGCACTGAGCCGCGCCGTGGCATTTCAGGCTGCAGTGAGGGCGGGGAGGTGGTCCTCGAACCCGCTCCGGGCGAGGACCGAAGACGGCTGCGGGCGGGCCGGGGGTCAGTCCGCCTCGTCTTCGAGCGTGTAGACCGCGACGCTCTCGCTCTGTCCGCGTACGCTGACTTCGCCCATCGGGCGGAAGTCGAAGCCCTCCGCGGCGCTCGCGGTGGTATGGGAGACGAGGATCCGGGTTCCGAGCTCCTTGTTGAGCGCCTCGAGGCGCGCCGCGAGATTGACCGCGTTGCCGTGCACGGTGTAGCTGAGGCGTCCCTTCGCGCCCACCGCGCCCGCGACCAGCGGGCCGGTGTTGACGCCGATCCGGTTTGCGATGCGCCGCCCGGCGAAGCACCGGCGGGCGGTCTCGGCCTGCATCTCGAGCGCCGCGCGCACGGCGTTGGCGGCATGCTCGGGGTCCTCGAGCGGCACGTTGAAGGTCGCGAGAATCGCGTCGCCCTGGAATTGGGTGACGACTCCGCGGTGGCGTTCGAGCACCGCGACCATGGACTCGAAGTACTCGTTGAGGAGCAGCACGATCCCTTCCGGTCCGAGCGTCTCGGTCAGTGAGGTGAAGCTCACGAGATCGCAGAAGAGCACGGTTGCCTCCGCCTGCTCGGGAGCGAGCTCGCCGCCTTCCGTGAGGAGGGTCCTTGCGACGTCCGCGGGAACGAAGCGGCCCAGGGTCTCCCGGATCACCTCGCTCTCCCTGAGCCCCTTCACCATCCGGTTGAAGGAACGGTTGGCGTCGTCGAACTCCGCGACCCGGCTTGCGGGCAGCTCGTCCACGCCCTCGAGGTGCTGCGTCTCGACGGAGCGCGCCGCGGCCGCGATCGCCCGGACCGGACGGCTCGCGCGGGTGCCGAGCCACGCGGCGAGGCCCACCGATCCCACGAAGAGCGCGAATCCGACGAGGGTCAGCGCCACCAGGCCTTCGAACTCCTCGCCCTCGGCGCCGCCGCCGCGAAAGGCGCCGCTGAGAGCGGACTCGAGGATCTGGCCGAGCCATTCGAAGAAGTCGCTGGTGCCGACGTTGACGTAGGCGCCGATCGTCCAGGGCGTCGGGCCGTAGCGGAGAACGTCCCGGTAGAGGTAGACGTAGTAGTCGGCGCCGATGGTGGTCCCCGACCCGCTCGTCTGCGCCATGTCTTCGAGAAGAAAGAGCTCGCGCTCGTCCGGGTTCCAGATGCGTTCGAGCACCGCGTCTCCGAGCGCGTCGAGGGCGACGAGGGGTTGATCGCTCTTGGAAGTGTCGGGCGTCCAGCCCATGAGCAGGGGATGGGCGAGCACGTGGTCGTGGTCGTAGAGGATGAAGGGGATGATGTCGGTCTCCGCTCCGAGCGACGCGAGGTGGCGCGACAGGTCGGAGACGCTCACCGCCTGCGAGAAGATGCCGGCGAACTCTCCGTCGATCCGGATCGGCACGTCGTGGCGCACCACGGTCTCCTCCAGCACGGGAGTCCAGACCGGGGGCTGCCACGAGGCGCCGCTCTGCGCCGCCATGTCCTCGATCCAGGCCGCCGCCTCCGGCCGTCCCGACCAGTCGTCCCGAATGCGCCGGCGGGAAGCGCGCTCCCAGCCCTGCGCCTGCGCCTGCGGGTCGACGACGCCGATCGCGGTGACCCGCGGGGTCGCGCCCAGCGCCGCGAGCATGAAGGCGTCGAGCGCCTGCTCGTCGTCGAGGCGCACGTGGCCCTTCTCGATCTGCTCCACCATCCAGCGGGCCTGGCGGACCACCGGCTGAAGCTCCGCCTCCAGCCTCTGGTCGATCGCGTCCACGAGGGTCTCGGAGCGCAGCGCCATGAGGCGGCGGGTGTTCTCCGTGGCGCTGGAGAGCCCGAGGTAGAGGGAGACGCCTACCTCGAGCGCGACCAGCGTGCCGAGTCCGACCACCGCGATCGCGGTGATCGGGAAGCGGTAGCGCATCGCCGCCGGGGCACCGCCGCTCACGCCCGTTGCCCGTCCGGCAGGTCTTCCTCGACGCCGAAGATCTTCACCAGCAGCGCGACCCGGATCCACATGCCGTTGCGCTCCTGGCGCCAGTACATGGCCCGCGGGTCATCGTCGACCCGCGGGTCGAGCTCCGGCCCGCGCGGGAGGGGGTGCATGACGATGCTGCCTTCGGGCAGGGCCGCGAGCTCGCGCGCTCCGATGCTGAAGCGGCGGTGGTCGAACTCGTCCGACTCTCCTCCCGTGTCGTACTCCTTCTGGAGGCGGGTGACGTAGATCGCGTCGAGCGTGTCGAGCGTGTCGTGCAGCCGATCGGTGCAGGAGTAGTGGACCCCGTGTCCGGCGAGCCAGTCGAGAAGGTCCCGTCCCATCTGAAAGGCTTCGGGAGCGATGAACACGAGCCGGACGTCGCGGTAGCGCTCCATGAGGTAGCTCAGGGATCGGGCGGTGCGCCCGCGCTTGAGGTCACCCATGAACCCGATGGTCTTGCCGTCGATGCCCCCGCGTCCCTCGAAGCTGCGTTCGAGGGTGTAGACGTCGAGCAGGGCCTGGGTGGGGTGGGCGTCCTGCCCGCTGCCCGCGTTGACGATCGGCACCGGGCGGCGGATGCGGTCCATCAGGTCGGCCGAATGCCGTGCGAGTCCCTCGCCCCAGGTCCGCATGATGATGACGTCCACGTAGGAGCTGAAGGTGCGCAGGCTGTCCTCGAAGCTCTCGCCCTTGAACTCCGATGAGGTCGAGGGATCGCGGATCTCGGTGGTGCGGATGCCGAGCAGGTGGCAGGCGTTCTCGAAGGACAGGTAGGTCCGGGTCGAGGGCTGGGTGAAGTAGAGCATCGCACGCTTGTGCGGGAGCAGGGTCTGCAGCGCCCGGGCCCCGAGCCGGGACTTGGCGAGCTGGCGGATGCGGGTGGTCAGGCCGCACAGGTCGTCGAGCCGGCGCCGGTCGAACTGCCGCGGATCGAGTACGTGGAAGAGCGGCGAGGACGAATCGCTCAAGGCTCGGAACTCCCGTGACGACGCCGCGCCCCGGCGCCGGCAGGCCGGTGAAACATGAGGTACGCTGCGCTCGGCCCGGATTGGCTTCGAGGCTCGAGCGGCGGCCGCGGCGCACGCGCCTTGTAGCAGGATTGTCACCTTCGCGCCAGCCTCGCGGGCCCTTTCCCGACGCGAGGAGGGGCGCAACGTTCCGCGGACGGCTACCATCGGCCGGCACGTCGCTTTATCGAGGCTGAAAGCGTGAACGAGGCCCCTGCCCTCTCCGGGGAACCCGTCGTGGAGACGGGGGCGCATGCGCTCGGAGTGAGGCGCGCGGATGGCGACGAGGAGCGCGCCGCGCGCTGCGCCGCGTGGGTGAAGGCGGAGTTCGACGCCTACTACCAGGGCTCGCGCGCCATCCCCAACCTCGCCCGGGCGGCCTTCGAGAATCGCGACTACGCTTCTTCGGTTGCGCTCAGCCGTCGCCGGCTCGACGCCTACCGCCTCAGCATCAGTGACTTCGGGATGCGCCTGCGTGGTGCATGGTCCGCGCTCGCCGAGGACGAGCGCCCGTGGGGCGCCGTCGAAGCGCGCTATCTCCACCTGATCGAAGCGTCGTACGAAGCGGATCTGGCGCTGGCGTACCTGCACTCCCTGCGTCGCACGATTTACCGGGGCGAGTGGAAACCGGTCGACTACGTCTTCCGGGAGCGCTCGGCGGAAGCGGCGTTCACCGTCGATCGCATCTACGCGGAGTTCTCGCTCGAGTCCGGAGCGTGGCCGGCCCGGATCGAGGGGATCTTCGATCTTCCCGGCTTCCGCACGCCCTGGCGGGACCGCCCCGACGACGCCGCCCGCATCGCCCGGCGCCTCGCGCGCGATACGCAGGGGATGGCCGAGCCGCGCCGCATCGAGATGATCGAGGCCGGCTTCTTCCGCAATCGGGGCGCATACCTCGTCGGACGGGTCCGCCTGCGCGACGGCGGGCGACTCCCCTTCGTGCTCGCGCTGGAGAACGACGAGGACGGCATCCATGTCGACGCGCTGCTCACTCGCGAGTCCGACGTGCACAACCTGTTCAGCTCGACGCTCGCGAACTTCCACGTCACCAGTCCCCACTACCACGAGCTCTCCGCCTTCCTCCGAAGCATCATGCCCGGGCGGCCCCTCGGCCTGCACTACTCGACCATCGGCTTCAATCACGTGGGCAAGGTCGCGGTCATGACCGAGCTGCGCGAGGAGCTTTCCGGCACCGGGGAGCGCCTCGACATCTCGGCGGGGTTTCCCGGCACGGTGGCCATCGGGTTCTCGAGCCCCTCGTCGGCGTACAACCTCAAGGTCATCCGCGACCACCCGACCTCGGGCTACAAGTGGGGGGACTTCGAAGGCATCGAGTCGGTGCAGCGAAAGTACTCCCAGGTGCACCGGATCAACCGGACGGGCTCGATGCTGGACAACATCATCTACTACCACCTGCGCCTCGATCGGGACTGGTTCGAGCCAGCGCTGCTCGACGAGCTGTGCTCGCAGGCGGGGGAGAGCGTTGCCAGGCACGGCAACGCGGTGATCTTCAGGCACCTCATCGTCCAGCGGCGCATGGTCCCGCTGCATCTCTACCTGGAGAGCGCGGCGCCGGCCGAAGCCGAGACGGCGATCGTCAACCTCGGCTTCTGCATCAAGAACAACGCCGCCGCGAACATCTTCAACAAGGACCTCGACGCGCGGAACTACGGCGTGAGCTCGTACGGAAAGGTGTACCTCTACGACTACGACGCCCTGGAGCCGTTCACCGACGTGAAGGTCCGCTCCAACATCGACCGTTTCGAGGGGGAAGAGGACGTTCCCGAGTGGTACTTCGAGGAAGGGGTGGTTTTTCTTCCCGAAGAGATGATCACCGGACTCCGGATCCGCTGGCGCGACCTGCAGGAGCGCTTTCGCGCCGTCCACGGCGACCTGCTCACGGTCGGGTACTGGGACCGCATCCAGTCGGATCTGCTCGCGGGGAACGTCCCCGGCATCCGGGTCTATCCCGAGGAACGGAAGCTGCGCCGGGGGGCGGGCGGAGAATGACGGCGATCGTCGACCGATGCGGGCGGGCGATGATCGCTCCGCCCGCGGCTATCCGGTGTCCGCCAGCCGCTCGCGGACCCAGTCGTGGAAGTCGCGCACTCCGGTCTCCTGACCTATGAGCACCCCGGCCTCGTGCCGCAGCGAGCGCAGGCCTCTCTGGTTGAGCTCGCAGGCCCGCCCGTCCTCGCGGACCACCAGCTCGCCGAGCTCGGTCGCCCGATCGAGATCGAAGTCGGGACGGGAAAGGGTCCGGGGCGGAAACATCCACGACACCACGAGGCGCGTGCGCTCCGGAGCCAGCGGAAGCACCTGAACGAGGCGCGCGTAGTCGACGTGGGCCACGAAGAAGGCGCCGGGAGGCACGACCCCGTAGGTCTGACCGGCGCGTCGTTCCTCCTCGCTCAGCCCATCGAACCACGGCAGATCGCTCTTGCCGCCGACGCTCCAGGTCACCGCTCCCTCGGCGAGCGGCGCGACGGGGGCGCCCGGCGCGGCAACGGCCTCGTGGGTGCTGTAGCCCTTGCCGAAGACCGGCACTATGCGGCAGAGCTCCGGGTGCACGCCGGGACAGTGGTAGCACTCGCTGAAGTTCTCCCAGAACACTTTCCAGTTGCAGGCGAGATCGACCTCGAGCGTGCGCCCGACCCGGGTCTCCCCGAGCCGCCAGCTCGCGAATCTCGAAGGGATTCCGCCCAGACAGCGCCGGTCGAAGGGCTCCGCCTCGGGATCGAGATTGACGAACAGGAAGCCCTCCCACTCGCCCGCCGCCACCTCGTAGAGGGAAAAGTGCGACGCATCGAATGCGCCGTTCTCGACGCGCCAGGGAGTCGCCGTCAGCTCACCCGATAGGGAGTAGGTCCAGGCGTGGTAGGGGCACACGATGCGGCCCTGGCGGAACTTCCCCCGGGACGCTTCGCAGAGGAGGGAGCCCCGGTGCCGGCAGGTGTTGTGGAAGGCGCGCACCCGCCGGGCTTCGTCCCGGGTCAGGACGACGCTCTGGTTGCCGATCTCCAGCACCCGGAAATCACCCGCTTCGGGGATCTCCTCCGCGCGCCCGGCGCACAGCCACGAGCGATACCAGATACGCTCGAGCTCGGTCCGATAGTGGCCTTCTTCGTAGTAGCAGGCGCTCGGCAGGCTCGCGTGGACACCCTCGAGGGAGCGCACGCCGGCACTCATCGCGCGCGCTCCGCCGACGTGGCTCTGCGCCACAGCTCGGGCAGAACACCTTCATCCTCGGGTTCGGTGCGGAAGCAGAGCCCGGAATCGATCAGCGCCCTCGTCCAGGGCTGGGCGCGCGTGGTCCAGATGTGGGCGGTGGGAACGAGATCGGAAGTGTCGTCCAGCGAGCCCGCCTTGACGCTGAGGATGCCCGACCCCGTGCTCTCGTGGTAGAGACGGGTGCCGCATCGGCCGCAGAACGCGCAGATCTTCGCGCGTCCGCTGTCTCCCCGGGTGTGGTATTCCCGCGGCGGGTCGCCCTCGAACGCGATCCCGTCGCATTCCATCCACATCGACATGCCGAATGCGCTCGCCGACTGCTTCTGGCACGCGAGGCAGTGGCACGCGTAGAGCGCCAGCGGCGCGCGCAGCAGGCGGTAGCGAATCGCCGTGCACTGGCAGCCGCCTTCGCGGCCCGCGGACACCGTCACGATCGCTCTCTCCGTTTCGCGCCGCCGCCGGGGGACGGGGCGTTCAGGCGGTCTCCGGGTAAGGCACCACGGTGCCGCCGAGTCCGCAGTAGCCGTGCGGGTTCTTGGCGAGGTACTGCTGGTGATAGTGCTCCGCGTAGTAGAACGTGGGCGCCTCGACGATCTCGGTGGTGACGGCGCCGTAGCCCTGGCGGGCCAGCGCCCGCGCGAAGGCCCGGCGGGACGATTCCGCGGCCGCGCGCTGAAGGTCGTCGTAGGGGTAGATGCCGGAGCGGTACTGAGTCCCGATGTCGTTTCCCTGGCGCATGCCCTGGGTCGGATCGTGCGATTCCCAGAAGACCTGGAGCAGGGCCTGGTAGGAAATCCGTCGCGGGTCGAACACCACGAGCACCACTTCGTTGTGCCCGGTGAGCCCGGAACAGACTTCCTCGTAAGTGGGGTTGGGGGTGATGCCGCCCGCATAGCCGACCGCACTGGTGTACACCCCGTCCAGCGTCCAGAACTTCCTCTCCGCTCCCCAGAAGCAGCCCATCCCGAACAGCGCCGGGCTCGTTCCATCGGGGAAGGGGCCCTCGAGCCTTCGGCCGTGGACAAAGTGCCGGTCGGGGACGGGAATCGGGGTGGTCCGGCCCGGGAGTGCCTCCGCCTCCGTGGGCAGCTCGAGTCTCTTTCGAAACGAAAGCATGGCGCTCCTCCAGGACGGCAGGGTCTGAGTCTGCCTCGAAGCCGCGCGCGCCTCAAGGGCGTGCATGTGACGTTTTCGTGATCCGGATGGTCCAGTCGTGCTCGTCGAGCCGATGCTCGGTATGGAAAGCGCGGGGGTCGGCGCTCTCCGTCCACTCGCTCGCGAGGGTCTCCGAGGCGATGTAGTCCCGGTGAGAGGAGAGCGCGGCGAGGATGCGGGGGGACCCTTCGATCTGCAGGGAGATCCGATCCGATACCTCGAGTCCGGCCTGCTTGCGCGCCTCCTGCACGGTACGCACCATTTCCCGCGAGAGCCCCTCGAGCAGCAGCGCCTCGTCGAGGCGGGTGTCCAGCCCCACCAGGTAACCTCTTTCCTCCGCGCTCGCGTAGCCGGGCGCGGACGATGTCTCGACCAGGACGTCCTCGGCATCGAGGCGCAGGGTCTCCCCGTCCACCACGAGATCGAAGGGAGCGTCGCGCGCGACCGCCGACGCGATCGCCGCGGCATCGGCGCGCGACAGCGCTTCCCGAAGCGCGGGCACGCGCTTCCCGAAGCGCTTTCCGACGCGCGGCAGGTTGGGCTTGACCCGATAGCTGACGAGATCGGCATCGGTGCGCACCAGCTCCAGGGACTTGACGTTCAGCTCTTCCCGGATCTGGGAGGCGTGGCGGCGCACCGCTTGCGCTTCGCGCTGCGTGGGCACTCGCACGAGAAGGCGCGAGAGCGGCTGCCGCACCCGGACCCGGGAGTCGTTGCGCGCCGTGCGTCCGAGCGCCACGACGCGCTGCACCACTTCGAACTCGGCGACGAGCGCGTCGTCGACCTTGTCCGTGTCGATCTCCGGCCACCGGGCCATGTGCACGCTCGGCGGCGCATTCGCGTCGACCCGCCGTGCGAGATTCTGGTACACGGCCTCGCCGAGGAATGGCATGATCGGCGCCACCAGGCGACTGAGCGTCTCGAGGCACTCGTACAGAGTGAGGTAGGCGGACTGCTTGTCCCGACCCGGAGCCGACTTCCAGAAGCGGCGCCGGTTGCGCCTCACGTACCAGTTGCTCAGCCGGTCGACGAAGCGCTCGATCGCGCGCCCCGCCCCCAGCACGTCGTATCCGTCCAGCGCGCGCGTGGCCTCGGCGATGGTCCGGTGCAGGAGGGCGAGGATCCAGCGATCGATCTCCGGGCGCTCGCGATGCGCGACCGGCTGCGAGAGGTCCAGGTGATCCAGGCGCGCGTAGAGCACGAAGAAGGCGTAGGTGTTCCAGTAGGTGTTGATGAAGGAGCTCGCGACGTCCCTCACCACGTTGATCGAGACCCGCTTCTGGACCTCGGGCGCGATGCGCGCGGACAGGTACCAGCGCAGGGGGTCCGCGCCGACCTCCTCGAAGAAGGTCTCGGGCTCCAGGATGTTGCCGAGCGACTTGGACATCTTCTTGCCGTTCTCGTCCACGATGTGGGCAAGGCAGATGCAGTTCCGGAACGAGACGTCGTCGGAGACGAGAGTGGCGATCGCGTGCAGGGTGTAGAACCAGCCCCGGGTCTGATCGATGGCCTCGCAGATGTAGTCGGCGGGCGAGCGTTCCTCCACCAGCGTCCGGTTCTCGAAGGGGTAGTGGAACTGCGCATAGGGCATCGCGCCGGAATCGAACCAGCAGTCGATGACCTCGGGCACCCGCCGGTACTCGCGCCCGTTGTCCGGGTGCACGAAAGTCACGTCGTCGATGGCGGGACGGTGCAGATCGAGATCCTGCAGGCTGCGCCCGCAGAGCGTCTCCAGCTCCTCCTTCGAGCCGATACAGAGGAAGTCTCCTTCGCCGTCGGTCCACACCGGGAGCGGAGTGCCCCAGAAACGCTCTCTCGACAGCGCCCAGTCGACGTTGTTCTCGAGCCAGTTGCCGAATCGCCCGTCCCGGATCGTCTCCGGCACCCAGTTGATCCGCTGGTTGAGATCGACGAGGCGATCGCGCAGGGAGGAGGTGCGGATGTACCAGGCGTGCTTTGCGTAGTAGATGAGGGGGTCCCCGGTGCGCCATCCGTGCGGATAGTTGTGCACGCAGGTCTCGGCGCGATAGAGGAGCCCGCGTCGCTCAAGCTCCTCCACGAGCACCGGATCGGCTTCCTTGAAGAAGAGCCCGGCGACCGGGATCGCCTCCGGCAGGAACCTGCCGTCGAGCCCCACGCCGTGCACCACCGGGATCCCGTGGGCCTGGCAGAGCTTCACGTCGTCCTCTCCGTAGGCGGGCGCGCAGTGCACCACCCCGGTGCCGTCGTCGGTGGTCACGAAGTCGGCGCACAGCACCCGGCAGATCGGCCCCTCGGCGGGAAGGAAATCGAAGAGGCGCCGGTATCGCGTGCCGGCCAGCTCCTCGCCCTTGACCACCTTCTCGATCTCGCGCGGAGCGTCGCGCAGCACCGCGTCCACCAGCGGGAGGGCGAGCACCAGCGTCTCTCCGGCACTGCGGACAAAGGCGTAGTCCACTTCCGGGTGCACGGCCAGCGCCAGGTTGGAGGGGAGGGTCCACGGGGTGGTGGTCCACACGAGGAACGAGGTGTCATGCGCATCGGCGACGGGGAAGCGCACGAACACCGAGGGATCCTCGACCTCGCGGTACCCCAGCGCGACCTCGTGGGACGAGAGGGTGGCCCCGATGCGGGGATCGTAGGGCACCACCTTGTAGCCCCGGTACATGAGGCCGCGGTCCCAGATTCGCTTCAGAAGCCACCACACCGACTCGATGTAGTCGTTGTCCAGCGTGTAGTAGGCGTCGCGCATGTTTACCCAGAACCCCATGCGCTCGGTCATTTCTTCCCAGGCTCCGATGTAGCGCATCACCGATTCGCGGCATCGCCGGGTGAACTCCGCGATGCCGACCTCCTGCTCGATCCGGTGCTTGTCGAAGATGCCGAGCTCCTTCTCGATCTCGTGCTCGACCGGCAGACCGTGGGTGTCCCATCCCGCCTTGCGCGGGCAGTGGTAGCCCTGCATGTGCTTGAAGCGGGGGAAGATGTCCTTGAACGTGCGGGCGAGGACGTGGTGGATCCCCGGGCGTCCGTTGGCGGTCGGCGGCCCTTCGTTCCAGCAGTACAGGGGGCGGCCTTCGCTGCGGCGCTGCGCCTCGTTGAACACGTCGTGCTCGCGCCACGCGGCGAGCACCTCCTCCTCGATCTTCACGCCGTCGTAGCGGCTCGGTACGTCCTTGAAACCCGTCGTCCCTTCCATTCCCCTTCACAGCCTTTTGCGGCCGCCGATGTCCGGCGGACGGCCGAATCATAGCGCCACGGAGCGACATGGCGCCATCCGGCGCGAGAGCACGTCGTCAGAGGCGCAGCGCTTCCCGACTCGCGTACGTACCGGCCGTGTCGGCGGCGAACGAGCCGCCCTCGTCGATCACCAGGAAGCGCACCAGGCTGCTTCTCACCGCCTCCGCGTCCCGCTCCGACAAGGCGCCGGTCTTGCGAAGAACCAGGGCGTCGTCCAGCGTGAACAGCTTGAGACGCACCTTGCAGGGCACGCTGAGTCCCGCTTCGTACCAGTCCCGAATCGTGACGTCGCTCGGCCAGTCGCCGCCACCGGCGGAGGTGATCATCGCCAGAATCGACTGGTCGTGGGTCGCGTTGAAATCGGGCGACGAGACGACCAGGGCCGGCCGGCGCCGCGTCGCCTCCCGATCCGAGAACGGAAAGGGCACCACGACCACGTCGAAGGGCTCAAAGGTCACGCCAGGCTGCCTCGTCCGCCGCCGACATCCACTCGCTCATGGTCTCGAAGGCGTCTTGCGCGGTGCCTTCCCGCCCGCGGGCCACCCTTCGGACGACCACACGTTCGCCGTCCGTCTCGAACGCAAGCGTGTCGCCGGCGTAGATGCCCGCCGCCTCGCGGATGCTCTTCGGGATGGACGTCTGCCCCCCGGCCGACAACTTTGCGACTTTCATTGCCCCCATTTCCCGGATCGTCGGATCTCAGAAATCGACGCCGGAGACGCTCCAGTCATCACCGGCAACCGCAACCTCGCGCTCCGATCCGTCCGCGAGCGTGACCCGCAGGGCGCCCTCCTCGCGCCGCGTCGCCACCATCGCGAGCGCGACGTTCCTCTCCTGCCGCGGCGACCACGCGGAGCTCGTGACGAATCCGGCACGAGCGCCGGCAGCGTGCAGCGGCATCGGGGCGATGCTCGGTTCGATGCGCCCGCCCGCGATGACGATCCGCTCCAACCGCCGGGCCGGCGTGCGTCCCCGACGCTCGGCGAGGGCGGCCCGCGCCAGGTACTCGGCCGGCTTGTCGAGGTCGCAGAAGGCATCGAGCCCGGCTTCGAACGGATCGTGATCGAGCGTCACGTCGGTCCCGTACGAGATGAGCCTGCTCTCGATGCGCTCGATGAGATTCGGTGCTCCGGGTCGGATGTCGTGCGGCGCCCCGGCGTCCATGATCCGATCCCAGAGCCTGCCGCCCCGGGCTCCGTCGCGGAGATAGATCTCGAATCCGCCCTGCTTGCTCCAGCCCGAGCGCGCGACCACCAGCGGGATGCCGTCGAGCTCGGTCTCCCGGAACCGGAAGAACCGCAGCGACCGCGTCCAGGGGCCGAAGACCGCCTCGGCCACGTCGTCCGCAAGCGGCCCCTGCAACGCGAGCGGCGACACGTCCGGCTCGCGCACCTCGACGTCGAACCCCCTCCCCGCCGCGAGGCCCTTGGCCCAGAGCAGCACGTCGGAGTCCGCGATGGAGACCCAGATGTGGTCCTCGGCAAGGCGGAGGATCAGCGGATCGTTGACGATGCCGCCGTGCTCGTCGACCAGCGGCGCGTACTTGCACTGTCCGATCGCGCACCGCGCGATGTCGCGCGGCGTCATCAGCTCCACCAGCGCGAGCGCGTCCCGGCCCCGGACCTCGACCTGCCGCTCCACCGAGACGTCCCAGAGCTGGACCCGCTCGACGAGGTGCCGGTAGTCCGCCTCCCAGGACTCGTACACGAGCGGCAGGAGCATGTGGTTGTAGACGGAGAACGCTTGCGCCCCGGCCGCGAGCACGCGGTCGTGGAACGGCGTCGTGCGCAGCCGGGGCGAAGCGGCGAGAGTGAAGGGAGTAGGCATTCGTGGTCCTCTTGCTGGTCGTTCGGGCCGCGTGGCGCCGGCGCGCAGTTGCCGCGGATGGTGTCCCGCTGCCCGGCCGCCGTCGGCGGCGCGATGATACCGCCGCCTCCGCGCCCCGGTGCGCGATTCCGCGGCCGATGCCGGTTAGAATCACGTCTCCGGGCGCCGTACGCCATGGACGATCGGCGCTTCATCTGTAGGACGGAGACGACATGCCTCGAATCACACTGCCCGACGGCTCGATCCGGCACTTCGACGGACCGGTGACGGGGGCCGACATCGCCGCGAGCATCGGCAAGGGACTCGCGAAGGCGGCGCTCGCGATCAAGGTGGACGGCACGGTGCACGACCTCGCCGCCACCGTCGAGACCGACGTGTCCGTCGCCGTCGTGACCCGGGATTCCGAGGAGGCGCTGGAGCTGCTGCGCCACGACGCGGCCCACGTCCTCGCCGAGGCGGTCAAGGAGCTCTGGCCGGAGACCCAGATCACCATCGGGCCCGCCATCGAGAACGGGTTCTACTACGACTTTGCACGCGAGCAGCCCTTCACCCCCGAGGACCTGGAGCGCATGGAGGAGCGCATGCGCGAGATCGTCGAGCGCGACGAGCCGATCTCGCGCGAGGTGTGGGAGCGCGACGAGGCGGTGCGCTTCTTCCGCGAGTGGGGCGAGGAGTACAAGGCGGAGATCATCGAGAGCATCCCGAGCGACGAGCCCGTCTCGCTGTACCGCCAGGGGGAGTGGATCGATCTCTGCCGCGGCCCGCACCTCCCCTCCACCGGCAAGCTCGGCAAGGCGTTCAAGCTGATGCGCATCTCGGGCGCGTACTGGCGCGGCGACTCCGACAACGAGATGCTCCAGCGCGTCTACGGCACCGCGTGGGCGAACGAGAAACAGCTCAAGGCCTACCTGCACATGCTCGAGGAAGCCGAGCGGCGCGACCATCGCAGGCTCGGGCGCGAGATGGATCTCTTCCACTTCCAGGACGAGTCGCCGGGCGCCACGTTCTGGCATCCCGGGGGCCAGCGGCTCTTTCGCAGACTCATCGACTATATCCGCGAGCGCCAGAGCGCGGCCGGCTACGTCGAGGTCGACACTCCGGAACTCATGGACCGCAGTCTGTGGGAAGCGTCCGGCCACTGGGAGGCGTTCCGCGAGAACATGTTCACGTCACAGACCGAGGACGGCCGGGTCTTCGCGCTCAAGCCCATGAACT
>JAJEAD010000022.1 GCA_022824305.1 Gammaproteobacteria bacterium
GACTCCGCCCCGGGAGGGATCCGCAAGACGCTCGTGTAACCGGTCCTCGATCACGCAGTTGTAGTGCCACTCCCTGTCTTCGTGCGCCGCAACTGACTGATGTGCAATGAGATTATTCGAGGGGTGGTAAAGATGGGTTAATTGTTTTAATGAACTTTAACCCCCCCACTTCCAGCAGATTCTCAGCTCGGCAACTCGAACGACTCATGGGGGCGCTCGACTTCGGCCGACCCGAGCTCGCCGAGGTGCGCAGGGCCTGGGACTCGGGAGGAAGCGCTCGCGCCACGGATGCCCTCGTGCGCCACTTCGAGGCGCGGCAACTCGATCCCCGACTGCTCTGGGAACCCGACGCGAGCCCCGAAGAGCACCGGCGGCGGGCGGACGCGACGGTGGAAGGCCGCTTCGAGCTCCAGGACGTGAGCGCCCGGCCGCCACGGCGCCGGGACGGCGGACCGGACTGGCTCCACCGCGGCCCCCGGGGCGACCCGGAGTGGCCGCGATTTCTCAATCGGCACGACTTCTTTCGCTCCCTGCTCCGGGCATGGCGCGACAGCGGAGAGGACCGCTACCGGGACTGCATCAACCGGCTCTTGCTCGACTGGCTCGACCACGTGCCCGCGCCGCGCGGGCGAAGCCTCAGCCTGGCCTGGCGGAGCCTCGAAGCCGCCCGTCGATCCACCCTGCCCTGGCTCGAGGTCTTCTTCGCGCGCGAACCCCGGCCCGCCCTCGATCCGGTCCCGCGCCTGCGGATGCTCCTCGGCGTCCTCGACCACGGCCGGGTGCTGAGAAGTCGGCACGCGCGATTCGGAAACCACCACTTCACCGAGCTGGTGGCGCTCGCCGTGCTCGGCGCCGCGTGGCCGGAGGTCCGTGCCGCCGAAGGGTGGCGGGAGTACGCGTTGCCGCGCGCCGAACGCGCGCTGCTCCGCCAGACCTATCCCGACGGAGCCCATACCGAGCTCTCCAACCACTACCACCGAGTGGTCCTCATGGAAGCGCAACGACTCCTCGCGGTGCTGTCCCTCTGCGGAAGGAAGGAGCAGGCAAGTCGAGTGGAAGAGCGGGTCCGCGCGATGTGGGACTACTTCGCCGGGGTCACCCTGCCCGACGGAAGCGGTCCGCTCAACAACGACGGCGACCGGGAGCCCAACGGGCGGTACCTGGAAGAGGCATCGGAGCGCCTGACGTGTCCGCGGTGGCTCTACGTGGCGAGCGGCGGGACCCGCGGAGAAGCCCCGGCGCATCCCCCGAGCCGCTTCTTCCCCTGGGCGGGTCAGGCGCTGATGCGGGACGGATGGCACCGGGGTGCGCAATGGGCACGATTCGACATGGGGCCTCACGGCACCGCTCACCAGCACGCGGACCAGTTGTCGCTCGAAGTATCGGTGGGCGAGCGCCACCTGCTGGTGGACGCGGGGCGCTACACCTACCGGCCGGGCCCCGGACGCGACTACATGAGGGGGGCAACGGGCCACAACGTGGTGCGTATCGACGGTCGGGCCGCGATTGCTCCCCCCTGGCGCGCCATGGCGCCGGCGCCGGGACCGGCGCTTCGATCCCCCGATCTCGACTTCTTCAGCCATCGGGCACGCTTCCCCGCCGACCCGTGGCGCGGCCGCGGGGGAGCGAAGTGGACCCGCGGCGTGATCTATCTCCGAGGGCGGTGCTGGATCGTGCTGGACCGCTTCGAAGTGTGCGGACCCTCGGAGGTCGAGGCGAGCTGGCTCTTCCACCCCGACTGTCGCGTGGAGTCAGGCGAGCGCGGCGCGAGGACCTGCGACCCGGGCGTGCCCAACCTCGCCCTGCGCGCCCTGGGCGCGGTCGAATGGCGCATCGAGTCATTCCGGGGTGTGCGCAGCCCCCGATGGCGCGGCTGGTACAGCGAGCGCTACAACGTCATCGCCCCCTGCACGCAGCTCGTGTTCCACGCGACGCTGCGCACTCCGGCGCTTGCCGCATGGCTGCTCCATCCCCTCGCCGCGGACGCCACCGCCCCCCTTCCCGCGGTGGAAGTGGACGAAGTCCGCCCCGGAACGGCGCGGGTGACGATCGGCGTGGAGGGCGGCCAGGTCGCGGTGGCGGCATTGGACGGCTCTTCCGTAGCCGGGCTCGCGCCCGGCATCGAATCCGACGTGCCCTGCGCGCTGTCGAGCGGCGCGTGAACCGGAAACTCTCGCCCGCCCCAAGGTTTCCATGAAGGCGCGACCGGGACATCCGCCCCACGCGATGCGCCGATTCCCCACGCTCCTCCGGCCGCAGGTCCTACAATGCGTGGGGCATCCGCCTGACCGGAATCATTGACCGCCACGGCACCCGCACCGAAAATCCGGACCCATGGCAACGAGCCCGTTCGATACCCTGAAGGCCGCAAGGACGCTCGAGGAAGCAGGCTTCGAGCAAGCTCAGGCCGAAGCAGTGGTGGCTACCGTGACTTCCGTCGTGCACCATGAAATCGAGGCCTTCGCCCGGGACCTGGTAACGAAGGATCAATTCGCCGAGACGGCTTCCGGACTTCACGACGAGTCGACGGAATTGAGAGGCGATTTCGCCCAGTTGAAGGGAGACTTCGTCGAGCTGAGGGGCGAGTTCGCCGAGTTGAAGGGAGACTTCGTCGAGCTGAGGGGCGAGTTCGCCGAGTTGAAGGCAGACTTCGTGCAACTGCGGAGCGAGATGCACGCGGGATTCGCCGAGTTGCGTGCAGAGGTCGCCCTCGAGCTCAAGTCACTGTACCGCCACCTTTGGCTGATGTCCGCGAGCATCGTCGCCCTAACGGTGACCCTGACCAAGCTGATTCCCTGAAGCGACGCCGAAGCGCCTTCGTTCGGAAGACGAGGCGGTAGAGCCGGGGCGGCGCTGGACTCGAGCGAGGCTACGACACGCGGCGGGCCAGCGCGTCCATCCACGCGCCGAGGTCGTCGACGTAGTCCGTCCAGTCCCGGTATCGCCGCCTTTCGCACTGCGATGCCAGGTCCCGGTAGCAGTCGTCGTCCTCGAGGAGCCGGCGAATGGCGGCGGCGAGGGGGTCCGCCTCCGGCTCGGGCAGCACCAGGCAGCCCCCCTCGGCCGCGACTTCCGCCAGCCCGCCCCGCTCGCTCACGATGCAGGGCCGGAGTCGGCGCAGGCTCTCGACCACGGGAAGCCCGTAGCCCTCGTAGAGTGAAGGGCAGAGAGTGAAGCGGCATTGCGCATAGGCGTCGTCGAGCACCCGGTCGCTCACGTGACCCAGCCACTCCACCGGCCTCCCCCGTGCCCGCAACTCATCGATTCGGGCCGCCGCTCCGTCTCCCGCGCCGCGACGCCGCCCTATGAGGCGAAGGGCGAAGGACGCTCCCTGCCGCCAGAGCATCTCGCAGGCTTCCAGCACCGTGCGCTGGTTCTTGCGCGGCTCGAGCGTCGCCACCATGAGCACCAGGGGAGGGTCGCCGTCGCCGCTCCAGGGTCGAGGGAGGGACGTCAGGGAATCGGTCGCGGGCGGAATCGCCGCGACCGGGGGAGGATCCTGCACCCCCCGGGCGGACCAGTACGCGATCAGGTCCCGCCGGGAGGCTTCCGAAACCGCCGCCACCCCGTCGTAGGTACGGAGGGTGTCGAGATAGCCGCCGAACTCCCGCCGCGAGCGGCGGGTGGCGAACTCGGGGAACTTGACCGGAATCAGATCGTGCAGGACCGCCACGCTCGGACCCCCGAGACTGGGACGAATACGGACGAGCTCCCGCGCGCGCCGGCTCTCGAGCTTCTCCACCACGAGCAGACCGCCGTGTCTTCCTTGCCCGATGCCGCGGCGCGCCTCGAGTGCCGGCACCCATCGCGACGCCGCCGCAAGAGCCGCGTCACCGAGGCTGAAACGATGACGAGGGCCGTCGTGGCCCGGCGCGTCGAGCGTCTTTCGCTCGTTCGGATTCAGCCGCCGCCAACCTCGCTGCAGGCGGTCGAAGGCGACGGGAATGCCCTGTCCGCGCCGCTCGAGCTCCAGGCACACCGCGCGCGAAACCCTCTGCACTCCGGTCGGCGCCGTGCAACGCGACGTGTGGCTCACGTCGACGAGCAGGGGCGCTCCGGGCATGCCGGCCTCCCAGTGCGCGGCCGCGCGCTCAGCGACCTTCCCGATCCAGCGACACCTCCCGGCCGAGGTCGGCGGAGAGATAGAGCGCGTCCATGGCGCGCTGGATACGCAGGATTTCCTCGGGGCCGACCGGAGCCTGCGTGCCGTCGCGCACCGCGGCGAGGAAATGCGTCATCAGGCGATCCATCCGGTAGTCGCAGGCTTCGAGCGAACCGGCCGGCGGCGTGTCGTCGACCCATTCGCCCTCCCGGTCGAGCATTACCCGAATCGGCGACAGCGACGCGTTGCCCCGATCGCCCAGGAACTCCCAGCCCTCCGGCCGCGGAGAAGGCGCCTGCAGCCAGTTCGCCTCGAGGGTGACCACGGTGTCCCCTTCCAGACGCAGCATGCCGGCTCCGAAGTCCTCGATGTGCGGGTGCACTTCGTCCACGCTCTCACCGGGCGGCAGACCGAGGGCGGAGGGCCAGGCGCGCAGGCGCTGCCAGGCGAAGGCGCTCGCGGTGAGCGGCTCCGGATTGCCCAGCAGCCACAGAACCAGGTCCAGGTTGTGGATCGTCCAGTGCGAAATCACCCCACGGTGCGCGAGCGCGTGGCGGTGGACGGGAAAGTTGTGCTCCGCCCCCCCGAAGGTGCGCACCGCGTGCACGTGTCCGAGGTCGCCCGCCGCGATGCGCCGGCGCAGGTACCCGGACTCGTCCCAATGGCGGTACTGGAAGCAGATGCTGAGCAGCCGGTCCGCACGTTCGGCCGCGCGCACCATGGCTCGCGCCTCCTCGAGACTCGTGGCCACCGGCTTCTCGCACAGCACGTGACAGCCCGCGTCGAAGGCCCGCAGGGCCAGTTCGTGGTGACCGGGCACGGAAGTGGCGATGTCCACCACCTCCGGCTTCGCGCGCTCCAGCATTTCCTCCACCGAGGCGAAGACCGGCGCGCCGAACTCCGATCCGAGCGCGAGCGCCCGCTCGTGCACCGCATCGCAGACTCCAACCAGCTCGCAGAGGCCCGCGTCCGCGCATCCCCGCCAGGCCGGCAGGTGCTCGGCGCGCGCGATCACGCCGCAGCCGATCAGCGCCACCCTGATCACCGGGAGACTCCCGCCGCGACGCCCTCCACCCTCACGCCTCGATTTGGAAGTGCGCGTTGCGCGGGCGCTGACTGTTGATGGGCAGCACGTCCTGCGGGCAGGCGGAAAAACACAGAACCACATCCATCGCGGCGCGGAAGACAAGATGGTCGCCACGCTTCGCCACTGTCGGGTAGTACCCGATGCTGCCGTCGGGCTCGACCGGCGTGTTCTGCCAGAGGTTGAAGGGGCAGGGGGTTTCCGCCGGCTTGAAGCCGAGAGCGACGAGGGCTTCCCACAGGTTGTCGGTGCAGTTGCGGTGATCGTCGAATCCGAGAAGCACGTAGCGGTAGTGGTCGCAGGCGGCCATCATGGTGTCGTGCACCCCGGGCGAAGTGTCCTCGAGCATGCGCAGGATGGGGCGCCGGCGGTTGGTGACCATCGTGTCTCCGGCCTTCGGTCGATAGCGCTCCAGCGAGACCCGGCAGTGCTCCATCGACATGAACTCGCCCGGGTTGTCGGCGTTGAAGGCCCAGAAATCGACGACCTGGGTACCGTGAGTGTTGATGATCCTCACCCGCTTGCCGCGGGGAACGAAAGCGGCCTTGCCCCGGCGCGCCGGAACCGTGACCGGAGATCCCCACTCGACCGCCTTGCGCGACGTTGCACTTTTCTTCACCGTTGCCATGCGCGTTCCTCCCCGAGCCCGACGAGGTGAAAAGTACCGGAGCGGGACCGCCAATGCGAGCACGCGACGGCCGCCGCGCGGCTCCCGTTGGCGGTGCCGCGCCACCCCCCGGGCTGCGGCGCGCAGGCTTGAAGCGACGCCGGTTCTCGTTGGAACCGGAGTTCCGCCAGCATGGCTCCACAGGCCCGGCCTGACGGATAATCCCCCCGCGCGGCGCCCCTCCAGGGGCTGGAGAGGATTCGCGGGAAGGTGCCGGCGGCCGGCGCCCGTCGGCGGCGGCAACTCGCGTTTCGCTTCCGCGGACCGCGCTTGGGCGCCAGCACCACGCACCGGGAAGGGAGCCATGTCCAGAGATCCCCGCTACGACATTCTGTTCGAGCCCGTCCGCATCGGTCCCAAGACCGCCCGGAACCGCTTCTACCAGCCGGGCCACTGCAACGGCATGGGCCGACTGCGCCCGCGCGGCCACGCCCGGATGCGAGGGGTCAAGGCGGAAGGGGGCTGGGCGGTCGTCAACACCGAGCATTGCGGCATCCACCCGAGCGCGGAGATGTTCCCGGAAGTGGTGCTCACCCTTTGGGACGACGACGATATCCCGATTCTCGCGCGCGCCTGCGACGAGGTGCACGAGCACGGCGCCCTGTTCGGCGTCCAGATGTCCTATTCCGGTGGCTTCCACTCCAACCGGCTCTGCCGTGAAGTACCCGCCGGTCCGATGGCGCGGCCGGTGTTCGAACGCGATCCGCTGCAGGCCCGCGCGCTCGACAAGGCCGACTTCCGCAACATCCACGCCTGGTGGCGTGCGGCCGTCGGGCGCGCGCGGCGCGCGGGCGTCGACATCATCAACGTGAGCGGACAGTTCTCCTCCGTCGCCTTCCACCTGCTCTCGCCCCGAAACCGGCGCAACGACGAGTACGGAGGCAGCCTGGAGAACCGGACCCGGCTGCTGCGCGAGCTCCTCGAGATCACCCGGGAGGCGGCCCGGGGAGAATGCGCGGTCACGGTGCGCATCATCGTCGAAGAGTTCCTCGGCGAGGCAGGCCTCGTCGCCCACGAGGACGGGCGGGAGATCATCGAGAGCCTCGCCGAGCTGCCCGACCTCTGGGACGTCATCGCGGGCACCTGGGAAGATGATTCCCCGTCCTCGAGGTTCGCGCCCGAGAACGTGCACGAGCCCTACTTCGACTTCGTCAAGTCGGTGACCACCCGGCCGGTGGTGGGGGTGGGCCGCTTCACTTCACCGGACACCATGGCGTCGCTCGTCCGGCGCGGGGTGCTCGACATGATCGGAGCGACCCGTCCCTCGATCGCGGATCCCTTCCTCCCCCGCAAGATCGAGGAGGGTCGCATCGAGGACATCCGGGAGTGCATCGGCTGCAACATCTGCGTCTCGAGCCACTTCCTCGGTGTCAACCTGCGCTGCACCCAGAACCCGAGCGCGGGCGAGGAGTGGCGCCGCGACTGGCACCCGGAACACATTCCGGCCCGGGGCTCGGAAGATGCGGTGCTGGTCGTGGGCGCCGGGCCCGCCGGACTGGAGGCGGCACGGGCGCTCGGCCAGCGCGGCTACGCGGTGACCCTGGCCGAAGCGTCACGGCGCCTCGGGGGGAGGGTCACCCGCGAAGCACGGCTTCCCGGCCTTGCCGAGTGGGCACGGGTCCGGGACTGGCGGACCGCCCAGATCGAGAAGATGACCAACGTGGACGTCTACCTCGAGAGCGAGCTCGAGCCCGCGCACGTGCACGAGTTCGGGGCTCCCCGCGTGGTGCTCGCGACCGGCGCGCGCTGGCGCCGCGACGGCGTCGGCCGCGTCCACAACGATCCCATTCCCGGAATCGATGGGATCGCCGTCTCCACCCCCGACGACGTGATGGAGGGAGCGCTGCCCGCCGGGCCGGTGCTCGTCTACGACGACGACCACTACTACATGGCGAGCCTGGTGGCGGAGATCCTCGCCCGGGCGGGACGCGAGACCCTGGTGGTCACGCCCGCATCCGACATCGCGGAGTTCACCCGCTTCACTCTCGAGCACGAACGCATCGCACGCCGCCTGCACGAAGCCGGGGTGGAGATGATCACCCACCACCGGATCCATGCCCTGGCTCCCGGGGAGGCGACCCTGCGCCACGTGCTGACCGGCCGGGAGCGCAGGGTCGACATCGGGAACCTGGTGCCGGTGACGGCGCGGCTGCCCCTGGACACGCTCTACCATCGTCTCATGGAACACCCGGCCCGGCTCGAAGCGAGCGGCATCCGGTCGGTGACCCGGATCGGCGACTGCCTCGCTCCCGGGGCCATCGTGCACGCCACCTACGCGGGCCATCGCTACGCCCGGGAGCTCGACACCGCACCGGAGGAGCGCCTCCTCCGCCACGAGCTTCCCGCGCTCGAGTGAGGCCCGGGCGCCGGGATCAGCGTCGACGGGGGGAGGCCTGCCGGCCGGCAACTCCGCACGGTAGCCGTATTCGGGGCACTCCGTTGTCCTGCGCAATCGGAATTCCTCATGACGTCGATAGCAATACGGTATTGGAACTATTGGCGTGCGAGCGGTACACGTATGTTGCCAAGGTGTCCCGCCTGCGGATGCCGAGGGTGAGGGGCCTTGAGCATCGCGTGGGAGGCGTGACTTGCGAGATGGAAGGGACATGAACGCGTCGGATTCCACGATTGCGGTCGCCATCACGGGATACAGCTACCGCATGCCGGGCGGCATTCGCAGCGACGAGGACTTCTGGCGCCTGCTCAGCGAACGGGAGATCGTCCAGGAGCCGGTCACCGACCGCTACGGAAGGGGCTACCGCCCGATTGGTGGATTCTCGGGCTCGAGCCGCTTCGCGAGCCCCTGGGAAGGGCTGATCCGCGAGGATGAGGAGAGGCTCTTCGATCGGGCGCTCTTCGGACTGTCCCAGAACGAAATGCAGTTTACGGACCCCCAGGTGCGGATGCTGCTGACCTGCGCGTGGGAGACCTTCGAGCGGGTCGGCTGGAGCCTGCATTCGTTGCGCAACAGCCCCACCGGAGTCTTCATCGGCGCACAGGTTCCCGCAGTGGCGAACTGGCGCCCGATGCACGGCGCCGGGCCCTTCGACGTCACGACCATCAGCCTGGCGATGCTCGCCAACCGGATTTCCTATCACTTCAACCTGATGGGGCCTTCGATCACCTTCTGCACCGCGTGTTCCGCCAGCCTGACCGCCCTGCACTCGGCGATCAATGCGCTCATGTGCGGGGATTGCGAGCAGGCCGTCGTGGGCTCCGTCAACTACCTGGGGTCATCCAGACTGAGCGCTTCGTTCAATGCCCTGGGGGTCATCAGCCCCGACGGCAGGTGTCATTCCTTCGACGCCGACGCGAACGGGTACATGCGCTCGGAAGGGGCCTTTGCGTTCACCGTCAAGCCGCTCGAAGCGGCCGAGAGGGACGGAGACCCCATATTCGCCGTGGTGGAGGGAAGCGCGGTCAATGCGGCCGGCGCCGCCGACGACACGGGCGGACTGGCGCAGGGCCGCTATATCACCGCGCCCACCCGGCACTCGCAGGTCGAGCTGATGCGCACTGCCTGCGCCCGTGCGGGTCGGACGCCGCAGGACTTCGACTACATCGAGGCCCACGCGACCGGGACCGTGGTCGGCGACCGCATCGAAGGCAATGCGATCGCGGAGGCCTTCGGCGGCTTCGAGCGAGCCGTTCCCCTCCGGCTCGCGAGCGTAAAGAGCAACGTCGGCCACATGGAAGCCGCGGCCTTCCACTGCGCCCTGCTCAAGGTCCTCCTGATGATCCGGTGGCGTGCCTTCGCCCCGATCTCCAGGAGTTTTCTGCTGCCGAATCCGGAGATCGATTTCGAGAGCTGCCCGATGCAGGTGCAGACCGAGTGCGAGCCCTTCCCCGATCGCGCCGTCGTGTTCGGCATCAACTCGTTCGGATTCGGGGGGGCCAACGGCCACTGCGTGGTCCGGGAGTATCGTCCGCCACAGCCTCGCGTCTGGTCGGTGCCGCTGGCGCCGGATGCCGGCTACGTGATCCCCCTGTCGGCGCGCAGCCCGGGCGCGCTCACGCGAAGTGCGCAGGAGCTGCGCGACGCGCTCGGGGAGCGGAAGGTGGACCTCTACAAACTGGCCGGCAACCTCGGCCGCCGGCGTACCCACTTCGCCACCCGTGCCGCCTTCACGGTACGCAGCCGGGACGCGCTGATCGAGGCGCTGGACGCCTTTGTCGACGACCCCGTGCCGCTCGCCACGGTGGACGAGGGCGAGCCCCGAATCGCCATGGTGTTTTCCGGGCAGGGCACGCAGTGGGCGGGTTGCGGGCGGGCGCTCTACGACGCCGATCCCGTGTTTCGCCGCGTGGTCGACGCCGTCGAGGAGGAATGGCGCACGCATGCCGACTTCTCGCTGCGCGAAGCGTGTTTCTCCGCGCCTCAGGAAGCGCTCGACGAGGTACGGCTCGCCCAGCCCGTCATCTTCATGGTCCAGTGCGCCCTGCTGGAATGGTTCAGGACCTGGGGCGTCCACCCGGACTGCGTGATCGGGCACAGCTCCGGCGAAGTGGCGGCCGCCTACGCGAGCGGTGCGCTGTCGCTGGCGGATGCAACCCGCCTGGTCTTCCATCGCGCCACGCTGCAGCAACGCACCGCGGGCTCCGGACGCATGCTGGCCATCGGCCTCGATCGCCCGGGGGTGGAACAGGTGCTCGATGACCTGCGGGTCCCCTTCCGGCCCGGGGAAGACCCGCCGGCTCGCGTCGAGATCGCATGCGAGAACGCGCCGGCCAGCACCGTCATCTGCGGCAGCGAGGCGGCGCTCGCTCCGATCATGGAGGAGCTGGACCGCCGCAAGCGTCAGCACCGCCTGCTGCCGGGCAACATCGCGTTCCACTCCAGCGCCATGGACCCGCTCCGGGACGACGCGCTGGCGGCCCTGTCCTTCCTGAACGAGCACGCATTCGTCACCGACATACCCTTCGTGTCGTCGGTGACCGGTGCGAGAACCGAGCGCCTCGACGCCGACTACTGGTGGTCGAACATCCGCCGGAGCGTGCGATTCTCGGCCGCGATGGAGACCATCAGGAGGGACCTCGAACCCGGCGTGGTGCTGGAAATCGCGCCGCACTGTGCCCTGCAGCCCACCATCGCGCAGTGCCTGGAAGACGCCGATCCGGCGCCGGCCTGCATTCCGACCCTCATGAGAGACACCGACGTCTGCCTCGGCGTCCGGGAGGCCCTGGGGGCCCTGTTCCGGACCGGTGTCTCCCTGGACTTCGCCGCCCAGTATCCGCGACCGGAGCCCATCGTCCATCTGCTGCCGGGACACCCGAGAGAGGACCGGACGACAATGGGCGTCCTGAGCGACAACGAGATGTTCGTCCGGCAGGGAGAGTACTCCCACGGCCCGCTGGTCGGTCACAGGGTGCCCTGGGATCACATGCTCTTCGAAGCAAGGCTCTCGGAGCGGGACTTCCCCTGGATGGCGGAGCACCGTGTCCACCATGCGTCGATCATGCCCGCCGCCGGCTACATCGAGCTGGTGCTCGAGGTGTTCGAAGGCGGCCCCGTCCACATCGAGGTGCTCGAGTTCCTGACGCCCTGCCCAATTCCGAAGGTTCCGGTCCGCCTGCAGACCGCCCTGCGCCCGGTTCCCAACGCGCCGGACACGTTCACCTTCACCGTCTCGTCGCGTTCGTACGACGTCGATGCGAAGAGCGAGCTGCATTGCCGGGGCAGGGTCAGGCGGACGAGCACCGAACACCCGGTTGAGGTGCCGATGCGCCTGGCGGACCTCGACCGGAAGCGATTCGCACCCTCGATCGTTGCCGACGACCGCGACTTCTACGAACGCCTCGACGCCGTCCTCAGCGAGACCTTCCAGTACGGCCCCCACTTCCGAACCATCCGGCGCGTGCTGGTCGACGCCGAGACGCGCGCCTATCTCGTCGACATCGAGATGGACGAGGCGCTGTGGACCTCCGGCCGGTGCGAGGGCTACGTCTCGTGTCCCCCGCTCTTCGACGGGGGGCTGCAGGTCTTCCTCTTCAACCTCCTCAAGTGGGCCGATCTCTTCGCCGTTCCGCGGCGGGCCGAAGGCGTGACCTTCATTCGACCGCCGAGCGCTCCGCGGATCACCTGCCACGTGACGAAACCCGCCGAAGACTGGCTCGACGTGAACGACCGGGGGCAGTACTCGGTTCGCCTCGGCGAACGCTCCGGCGGAAGCATCAGCTTCTACGACGCCGCGACCGGAGACCTCTGCGCATACATCGACAAGTACACCTACTTCACGTCCAACCCGCGCTGGAACGACATTCCGGAAAGCAAGCACGTGGTTTCCTGGCAGCCGAAGTTCATCCCCGAGAATCCGCCGCTGATCGCCTGCTCAGCGCACGGGGAGATTGAGCCCGCGCGGCTGATTGCCGCGCTCCGGCGCCCGAAGGGTGACGAACCCCGCGCCTGCCATGTCCTGGAGCTCGCCGGCGACCGGGAGCCGGACGAGACGATCCTCGCGGCGTGCATCGACGAGCTTTCCCGCGCGGACGCCCAGAGCGAGTACTGGCTCGCCGGCGACACCCGGGAGAGAACGAGAGAGCACTACAACGCCTTCCATTCTCGCGACGCGGCGCTGCGATTCGAGTGCCTCGACCCGGCCGATCCGCCGCGCCTGGATTCGGGCCTCCTCCGTCCGGGGGCCGCCGCGCTTCTCTTTCTGCACCGGGAGGCAGGGGCGTTCAGCCCGGAACAATGGGTGCTGATGCACCGGTTGACGGTGGCCGGTGGCCTGGCGCTCGTGTGTCACGACGAAGGCGAAGTCATCGAGCCCCAGGCCGGCTGGACGAGAATTCGCGCCGGCCGGCGCACTACCCTGCTGCAGGCACCGGGGACCTTCGCCGATGCTTCCGGCTCCCGGGAGATTCCGGGTCCGCGCTGGGTGCTGGGCGAGGCTGACAGCGCGGCGTCGGAGTGGGTGACCCTTCTGGATTCGCCCGGGCAGGTGCACTCGATCTCCGCGGAGATTCTCGCCGCCGACGAGTTCCATTCACTCCACACATGGCCGCACGCAGACGAGCTGCAGGCGATCGACTTCTTCTGCGGCACGAACCCGGAAGATCCGACGGGAAGGGCGCTTGCGACTCGTCTCATCTCCCTTGTCCAGGCGCTGGTGTCGTTTCGCACCGAGCACGCCAGCCGCCGATGCCGCATGAGCGTCGTGACGCGCCGCGCCGTCCACGACGTGGAAGACCCGCGCGGGAGCGCGCTGTGGGGCGCGGTCCGGAGCATGGCCCTCGAGGTCGGAGCGGAAGCCTCGATCGATTTCCGCCTGGTCGACCTGGGCGATGCCGCCGATCTGGAGACGCTCGCCTGGCTGGTCCGCAGCGACCTGCGCGAGCGCGAGCTGGCGATTCGGAAGCAGCGCGTATGGGCGCCGAGGCTGGTGAGCCTCCGGGAGCGCCATGCGCGGGTGCCCGCCGGCGCGGAGCCGACCTACCGGCTCACCCTGGAGAACGCGGGCCAGATCGCCGGCCTGGAGATGAAGACCTGCGAACTCCCGACCCCTGGTCCGCGGGACGTGGAGATCGACGTGGCGGCGGCGGCGCTCAACTTCCGCGACGTCATGGTTACCCTGGGACTGCTGCCGGTACTTGCCTACGAACGCTCCGCGCTCGGCCGCGAGGTCGGGATGGAAGCCAGCGGGGTCGTGCGCCGCGTCGGGCCGGAGGTTCGCGATTTCCGCATCGGCGACGAAGTCACCTTCCTGCAGGGCGGCTGCATCGCCAATCGGGCGGTGGTCCATCAGCAGCTCGTATTCGCGAAGCCCGAGCCGCTCACCCTGGAGGAAGCCGCCTCGTCGTTGTCGGTCTACGTCACCGCCTACTACGCGCTGGTGCACCTGGCCCGACTGCGCCAGGGCCAGCGGGTTCTGGTCCACTCAGGGATGGGCGGCGTCGGGCAGGCCGCCATCGCCCTGGCCAGGCATGCGGGGGCGGAGATCTACGCCACTGCCGGCAGCGAGGCCAAGCGGGCCCGGTTGCGGGAGCTGGGAGTGCGCGGCGCCTTCGATTCACATCGCTTCGACTGGCGCGACGAGCTGATGGCGGCGACCGGGGGCGAAGGCGTCGACGTGGTGCTGAACTCGCTCGCCGGCCGTCACATCGAGCTCTGCCTTCAGGCCCTGCGCCCGGGCGGATGGCACTGCGAGATCGGAAAGGTCGACATCTACGCCGATTCCACGCTCGGCCTGCGGATGTTCCGGAAGAACCTCCGCTTCGCCGCCATCGACGTCGACCGCCTGATGATCGATGATCCGAGTCTCTCCCGCGAGCTCTGCCGAGCCTGCCTGGACCTGCTCGGTCGAGGCGCTCTGTCGCCCTTGCCGGTCACCGTCTTCCCGTACCGTGACTACGCCCGAGCCCTTCGCCTGATGACTGCCGGCCAGCACCAGGGGAAGCTGGTCCTGAGGGCACCGTCGGGCCCGGACGACGCCGGATTCACGGTCGCCGACGCGCGGCCGCTGCTCGACCCGGAGGCGACCTACCTGGTGACCGGCGGCCTGGGCGGCTTCGGGCTGCGGCTGCTGCCCTACCTCGCATTCTCCGGCGCGCGCCACGTCACCTTGATGGACCGCGATCCCGAGCGGCGCCGGAACGCCGAGTGGATACGCGAGTCGAGCGCCCTCGGCTATGCGGATTGCCGGATTGAATTCGACATCGTGTCGGGCGACGTGGCGGTGGAGGAGGACGTCCGCCGCTGCATCTCGGAGTTGAGGAGACCGCTGAAGGGCGTGTTCCACCTCGCGGGCACGCTGGACGATCGCCTGCTCGACGACATCTCGCCGGAGTCGATGGCCCGGGTCTTCGCGCCCAAGGCCGACGGCGCCCTGCATCTGCATCGGGCCACGGCCGGCTTCGCCCTCGACCACTTCGTCCTCTTCTCTTCCACGGCGTCAACGTTCGGCAACCCCGGACAGGTCAACTACAGCGCGGCCAGCGCCTTCCTGGACGCCCTGTCCGTCGTGCGGCGCCGCCAGGGCCTGCCATCCCTGACCTTGAATCTCAGCGCGGTGGCCGACGCCGGGATGGCGGCGCGCGGCCTCCACGTGCTGCGCATGATGCGCGCCGCCGGCATGCCGCCGATCAGCAGCGACTGCGCCATCGCCAACCTCGACTTCGCGATGCGCGCGATGAGCGACCGCGACCACCTGGTCACGGCCGTGTTCAAGCGCCCCGCATGGAGCGTCGAATTCCCCGACTACATGCGCATCGGCCGCATGATGAACAACCAGGATGCCTTCGAAGCCGGAGCGGACAGCGAGTGGAGCCTGGAAAGCGTAGTGGCGCAAATCGCGGCCAAGGTCGCCGAGCTATGCGGCCACGACGAGGGGGGCGTGGAGGAGCCACTGTCCAGCTTCGGCCTCACGTCGATCTCGGTCGCGGAGCTGGGGACCTTCATCCAGACCCGCTTCAACTACCAGGTGAGTGCGCTCGAGCTGATGACCACGGCCTCATGCATGTCCCTCGCGCGCGGCATCATTCACGGAAAGCCGGACGCGAGTGACGATCCGGCCGAGGCGAACGCGGACGGTCCCGAGCGGGCGACCCTGGCCCTTGCGCACGTTGGGCGACGCAGGCCCTCGCCCTTTGCCGTCGCGCTCGAAGATCACTTTCCGCGTCGGGACGGCGGCGCCTCGGGCGTCGGTCTCGCGGCCGAGTGACGACCTCGTGCTCGGATCACCCGGCCACAAATGCGCAATACCGGTCATCACCATGACCGGGCCCACCCCTCTCGGCCACGCGGCGGCACCACCGGCAGGCCCTCCTTCGGGTTTCCCGCCCGCCATGAGCGCAGCCGGTGGAGATCCGTCCCTGAAGCGAAGGGTCTAGGAGAAGGTCGCCATGCCCAATGCCCTGCTGATCTATCCCCGGCAACCCCCGACTTACTGGGGAGCGGACTTCGCGCTGGACATGATGGGAGTGAAGTCGACCTTTCCGCCTCTGGGACTGCTCACCGTCGCGGCGATGTTTCCGCCGGAGTACGCGTTGCGCGTCGTGGACATGAACGTGACACCGCTTGAGGATTCCGATCTGGAGTGGGCCGACATGGTGTTCACGTCCACCATGATCGTTCAGCGAATCTCGCTCGAAGACGTCATCGAGCGCTGCAACCGGGCCGGAGTCCCGGTGGTGGCCGGGGGGCCGCACCCCACCACCTTTCACGACGAGATAGAGGGCGTGACCCACTTCGTGCTGGACGAGGCCGAGGAGATCTTTCCGAAGTTTCTGCGCGATCTCGCCAACGGCGCCGCGAAGGCCATGTACCGGGAGCCGCGGAAGCCGGACGTGACGCGGACGCCGATGCCGCGCTTCGATCTCATCGACAGGGAAAGCTACTACTCGATGGGGGTGCAGTTCTCCCGCGGATGCCCTTTCGATTGCGAATTCTGCGACATCATCAAGCTCTACGGCCAGGTCCCGAGGACCAAGACGCCGGACCAGGTACTGCTGGAGTTCGAGTGCCTGTACCGGCTGGGGTGGCGAGGCCCCGTCTTCCTCGTTGACGACAACTTCATCGGCAACAGTCGCGAGGCGATGAAGCTGCTGCCGGAGATCGCCCGGTGGCAGAGAGACCGGGGGTATCCCTTCACGCTCTCCACCGAAGCGAGCGTCAATCTCGCCCGGATGGGCAAGCTGATGGACGCCATGATCGAAGCCGGGTTCGACACCGTGTTCCTCGGCATCGAAACCCCCAACCCCGAGGCCCTGCGGAAGACCAAGAAGCCGCAGAACACGAACAAGCGTGACGAGAACTATCTGTTCAATGCGGTTCGCAGAATTCAGGGCAAGGGGATGCAGGTCCAGGGAGGTTTCATCCTGGGCCTCGACGGCGACGGCGAGGGTGTGTTCGACGCCCAGATCGAATTCATCCGCACTGCCGGCATTCCCGTGGCGCCCATCTACCTGTTGACCGCGCTCCGGGGCACGGACATGTACGAACGCCTGAGGCGGGAGAAGCGGCTCGTGGAGGTTCCCATCGGCACCAATGCCACGATCCTCAACTTCAAGACGGAGATGGATCGCAGGACATTGATCGAGGGCTACATGCGGGTGACGGCCACCCTCTACGACCCCACTCTGGAGAACTACCTCGGGCGCTGCCTGACCCTGCTCGAGCACCTGCTGCCCGTCCCGCACCTCCACAAGGCCAGGAGCAGAAACGCGATCTTCATGGACCTGATGGGTGTGCGCGGCAAGCTGTCGGAGTGGCAGCTCCCCGCCTACACGAAGTACATCGACAAGGTCTCCCGGGACCACCCCCGCATGCTTCCTCTGGCGATTCGCCTGGCCGCCATGGGCTACCACTTCGAGAAAGTCACCCGCCAGCAAAACGAGATCCGCGATTACATGAGCTTTCTCGAGACGGAGCTGGACAGATTCGACAAGGAGATCGCGCGGGACGCACACGAATACGAAGAGCTTCTGCGCCGCAAGGAGGACATGTTCCGGGAGGCGCAGGGACGCTGCGAATCGATTCCCGACGAGTTTCGCTATTCCGGTGACGGAATCGAAGGCGCCCTCGAGTCCTTCCGCTCCGCCCTGAACGTCCAGGCCGAACAACTCGTGCATTCGGGAAGTGCATGATCCCTTCCTCCTGTCGTTGATTCCCCGCCAACAGCGCCCATGATCTCTCGGACCACCGTCGAAGAATCCGTCGCGCCACTCTGGGGAAACCTGCCCGCGCAATGTAGAGCCGACTTCGAAACGCTGCGTCGCTTCGTTCGCGCGACGGTCAGCGCAGAGCGGCCGGCTCCGGCCCTCTCCCCGGACGCGCTCCGGGACGTCCTGCTGACCGGGGCCACCGGCTTCATCGGCCGATTCTTTCTGTACGAGCTGCTGCGGCAGAGGCCGGAATCTCGAGTACATTGCATTGTACGGGCCGGCAGTGTCGAACAGGGGCACGACCGCATCCGTGCAGCCCTGCGACAGGCGGAGATCTGGGACGAGTCCTTCGCCCCGCGCATCGAGGTGACGATTGGCGATGTCGGTCTCGGCCGCTTTGGTCTTCCCTCGGCGCACCTCGACGCCCTGTGCCGGCGGATCGACGCGGTCTATCACCTGGCGGCCGACATCAACATTCAGTCTTCCTATTAGGATATTCGCAGGATCAACACCTACGGCGTTCGCAACGTGCTCGAGCTGTGTTTGCGCAAGCGCTACAAGCACCTGTTCTATGCGTCCACCATGGGCGTTTTTCCTCAGTACTTCTACAGCTTCGCGAATGAATTCAGGGACCATCGCATCGCGGACGGGATGCAGCCGGACCTCGCGATGATGAAGAAGATGTTTCCGACCGATCTCCTCGGCTACCCGTGGAGCAAGCTGACATCCGAGCAGGCGCTCGGCTTCGCGCAGCGCGTCGGCATGCCATTGACGATATTTCGCCTGCCGCAGACCAACCTGTCCACTTCGGGGTTCAGCCCGGTGGGCGACCTGGGCGTTCGCCTGTTCGCGTCGGTGGCCGACTGCGAGATCCTGCCCGAAGGATTCACCTTCCGAACCAGCAACGAGGCGGTCGATACGCTGAGCCGCGTCTGCGTCGCCATTTCCCTGAACCCGAAGCGGCGATTCACGATCTATCACTGCTGCAACCCGAAACTGGATCAGTACGACCTCGAGCCCGCCGACTTCGGTCTCTATTGGCGCACCGTCCCCTACGACTCGTTCAAGCGCGCCTGCCTCGCCCGCGGCGAAAGCTCGCCGATGCATGGCTACTGGGCGGTGTTCGATCATTTCCGTCGCTACTGGTTCAGCAAGGACAAACCGCGCAATTGCCTGCCGATCGACGATCGCGCGCTCCGCGAAGACTGTCCCCTGCCCTTCGAGTGGATCGGAACCTTCACCAAGCTCAGACGTACCCATGATTGGGTCGATCGCCATCGTGAGGAGTGGCCGTATGCCGTTCCGCAAAGCCGCCTGGACTTCGACCGCCTGATGTCCCGGGCCGAGGCCTACACGGAAGAGTTGGGCGTTTCCTTCGATTCGACCTATCCCGAGTGGATGCGCGAGTCCCTGCGGCAACTGGTCGGAGCCCTGACGGCGCCGCAGTCCGGCCTCGCGAAGGACAGACTGGGCAATGTCGTCTTCGAGCTGAGTCGCTTCCTGCGACAGAACGCGGAGATAGCCCGCGAATGGCAACGCCACGCCGACATCGAGGGTGAGCGAATCGACAATCCGCTCTTCATCGTGGGTATCAACCGCAGCGGCACGACCCTCCTGCAACGGCTGATGGCGCGCGATCCGCGCTTCCGGGCGCTGCGGCTCTACGAGCTCATCAAACCGATTCTGCCGAACGGCGGCTACGACAAGGTGGCGCGTACACGCGACGACCCGCGGCGGACGCACGTGGAGGAAGCGCTCGGCACCATCGAGATCTTCAAGGCCATGGAAGGCGTTCACCCCATCGATTTCGACGAGCCGGAAGAGGACTTCCCGATCTTCAAGTCGATCTTCAAGAGCTGGACCTTTGCCGCGGAGTTCAATGTTCCGGACTATGCGCGCTGGCTGTCCGCAAGCGGTCTGGGCGACGCCTACGCCTACCATCGCCGGATGGTCCAGCACTTCACGTGGCAACGACGGCAGGCAGCCCCGGGACACGGGGGGCAGTGGCTGTTCAAGATGCCCTTCCATCTCAGGGAGCTGGATACCCTGATGGAGACCTATCCCGACGCTCTCTTCGTCCAGACCCACCGCGCACCTTCCGAGGCATTGGCATCGTGGAACAGCCTGGTGGAACGCGCGCGGTCCGTCACCCTGGAATCGATTTCCCGGGATGAAATCGGCGCCGGACAGCTCGCCTTCATGAGCGGCATGCTGAACGGGGCGACGCAGTACCGGCTGGCGCACCCGGAGCTCGAGCACCGTTGGGTCGACGTGGACTATGCGGATCTGATCCGCGACCCCATGGCGGTCATCCGCGACATCTACCGCCGCTTCGGCTGGCCGCTGGAGGGAACGGCGTTCGACGAGATGCAGGCATGGCTGTCGCAGCAGTCGGAGCGCCGGCGCCGCGAGACCCGGCACACCTACCGCCTGGAGGACTACGGCCTGACGACGCACCAGGTGGACGATGCATTCGCACCGTACCTGGAGTTCGCCGCGGACCGGGGGATTCGCACAACCCCTCCCGGGCGGCGTTGACGCCCTCCCCGGCAATCACGTGGATCCATGATGCCCAGCGCCCGACCCCGGGGCAGTGGCGGCTGAATCAGCGGGCCCCTCGGTGCCCGAACGCTGTCCGGCACCTCCGAAACTCGTCCGCTCGGGGTCGGGAGTTCGTCCCCGATTCGGCTGAACTTACTCTCCGGGCGCACTCGGGATTGGCATTTCGCGCAACGGGGACGATGATCGTGGCAGGAAGCCGGGAGGAAGGACCATGGGCGAAGACGACCTGGCCGGTGCCGTGGCCCTCGTCACCGGGGCGGGCAGCGGGATCGGAGAGGCGACCGCGAGGCGCCTCGGGGAGGCGGGACTCGAGGTGATCTGCGCGGGCCGGCGCATCGAACGCGTGGAGTCGGTCGCATCGGAGATCGGCGGGCATGCGCTCGCGCTCGACGTCGTCGATCCCGTCTCGGTCGAGAGCATCGAAGAACGCCTGCCGGCCGGGCTCCGCGAGATCGCGGTGCTCGTCAACAGCGCCGGGCACGACGTCGGAGGCCGCCGGCGTTTCGACGCCGGCGACGCGGAAGAATGGGCGAAGATCGTCGAGACCAACGTCACCGGCCTCATCCGCATGACCCGGCAGGTGATTCCCGGCATGCTCGCCCGGAACCGGGGGCACGTGGTCAACATCGGCTCCATTGCGGGCCTCGTGGCATACAAGACGGGGTCCATATACGCCGCCAGCAAGCACGCGGTGCACGGCTTCAGCGAGTCGCTCCGACAGGACTTCGCCGGCACCGGCGTGCGCGTCAGCGAGATCCTTCCGGGGATGGTGCGCACGGAGTTCGCGCTCAACCGCTGGAAGGACGTCCGGGCGGCATCGGCGTTCTACGACGACTTCGGGGTGTGCCTCGATGCCGATGACGTCGCGCGTGCGGTGCTCTACTGCCTCCGGCAGCCTCCCCACGTGGTCATCTCGCAACTCGTGGTGATGCCGAACCAGGGCACTCCCTGAAGACGCCGCGCTCCCGGTGGGCGCGACATCGCGCACCGTCACCGGCGGGCGGCGGCGCGCCGCTCAGCCGCTCCAGTCGCTCGCGAGGTGGAAGAGGCAGTCTCCGCGCTCGCTGCGGCCGGGGACGCGCTTGCACACGACGACGCCCTCCCCCTCGAAGTGCTCCACCACCGGTTCGCGCCAGGGGGTTTCGGGGAAGTGGATGGCGCCCGCCGGATCGCCGGCCCGGACCTCGTCCCCCAGCTCGACCAGGGGCTCGTAGAGTCCATCTTCCGAGGCGTACACGTAATGCTCTCCCGCCTTTATCTCGAGGTAGCGGGGCGTCCCGGGCGCGCCCACCCCTTCCGGCAGCTCGACCAGCGAGCCGAACGCATGCAGGGCACGGGCCAGGCCCTGCTCGCAGATGCGCAGCGCGTCCGGGGTCACGGTTCCCGACCCGGCGAACTCGCCGGTGATGAACAGCGCGCCCTGGCGATGCGCGCCGCCTGAGGAGTGGTTGTCCTCGGTGCCGATCGGGATGACGTGGTTCCAGGAGGCGCCCCACGCGTCGATGAGCTCGCGCTCGCGCGGGTCGAGCCGGCCGTCCGCGTCCAGCATCGCCTGCGTGGAGGGGAGATAGAGCAGCGACGAGCCGCCCGAATGCATGTCGACCACGAGGTCGACCTGCGACATCAGCTCCGCCTCGATCATGTGCGCGATCATCTCGGTCACGCTGCCGTCGGGATCGCCGGGAAAGTGCCGGTTGAGGTTCCCCTCGTCGATGGGCGAAGTCCTTCGCCCCGCCTTCGCGGCCGGGTAGTTGGACATCGGCAGGATGATGACCTGCCCGCGCACCGCATCGGGAGACAGGGTGCGCGACAGGCGGGCCAGGGTCACCTGTCCCTCGTACTCGTCCCCGTGGTTGCCCGCCATCAGCAGCACCCGGGGACCTTCCCCGTTGCGGATTGACACCACCGGCATCGGAAGCCAGCCGTAGGCGGAGCGGTGCACCGAGTGGGGGATGCGCAGGTAGCCCTGCTGTTTGCCCTCGCGGTCGAGATCGAACTCCGGGGCGATGCGGGAGGCGGAGAAGTTCACTGTGCGTACTCCGATGTGTCGCGGGCGTGCTGCCGCTTCAGGGCGTCAACTGAGGAGCCGTGCGCATCTTCCCACTCCGGCAAGGGGTTTGCACCTTCCGGAAGCGCAGAGAAGTGCCGGCCGCGTCTCAGTTGACGATGAGCTCCCGCGGAACGTGGTTCACCCGCTCGCAGGCGCCCTCGGTGACGATGGCGGTCTCCCCCATCGCCATGCTCAGACCTTCCTCCCGATCGAACAGGATCATGTGGAGGAAGAACACCATGCCGGGCTCGATGACCTGCGGGTTTCCCGACCAGAGCATGGGCCAGTCCATCCAGGTCGGGGGGTACATCGCGCCCATGGTGTAGCCGCACGCGGCGAGCGCGGCGTCGCCGAACCCGGCGCGCTCGAAGGTCCGCGCGTGCACGTCGAACACCTCGCCGATGGTGCGACCGGGACGGAGCGTGTCCTGGCAGGCGTCGAGCGCTTCCGCGCAGGCCCGGTTCATGGCGGCGTGGCGCGGGCGAACGCGCCCGGTGAGGATGTTGTACATGGTGCAGGCGTGATAGTGCCGGTAGGCCGCCCCCGGCTCGAACACCACCTGGTCCTGATCGCCCACCGTCTCGTCCCCCGTGTGGTAGCGGCCGAAGAGCGCCTTGTCTCCCGCGCCAATCGGCCAGCGGCTCGCGGCGGGGTCCCCCCCGCCCTCGCACAGCGCCTGCAGCATCGCGCCGTACACCGCCTTGACCGATGCACCGGGTACCGTCTTCTCGATGCTGACCTCGAGGATGCGGTCACAGAGCGCGCCCGCCCTTCGCACGTATGCGAGCTCGGCGTCGCTCTTCACCAGTCGCAACAGCCGCACCAGGTCGGATGCATCGACCAGCTCGCAAAACCCGTCGAGCGCCGCATCGACCATCTTCGCCCGCTGTCCCGTAAGCCCGTAGGCGTGGTACTCGACCCCGAGCCGCTTGCCGCGGCAACCGTAATCCTCGAGCATCGCGCGCAGGTCATCGCCCGGAGACGCGTCCTCGCGGTCGTACCAGATCCGCACGTCGGAGAGCGTCGAAGTCTCCCGCGACTGAATCCGATCGGCGGTGCGGGTGAGCAGCGCGAGCTCTCCGCCCGCCCCCAGGTACATCCCCTGGAACATGGTGTAGCCGCTCGTGTCGTAGCCGGTGAGGTAGTACATGCTGTCCTGGCGGAAGAGCACCAGGCCGTCCAGGTTCTGCTCGGCCATGCTCCGGCAGGCGCTCCGGACACGGCGATCGAACTCCTCGCGGGTGAAGTGCAGGGTCGGCATGGTCAGGACTCCTTCATCTGCGGCCCGGGACGGGATGCGTTTCGGACCGCTCGTGCCGCGTGTCGCGCGCCCGGGCGGGCGCGACGGCGTTCGTTCTCGAGTTGCAGACGCGCGAAACGAGGTCAGGCCCCACCCGCGTCTTTCCTGCCCGCGACCCTCTCGGCCATGAGGCACATGATCTCGAACAGCATCTGCACGCCGTTGAGGCCCGTGACGCCCGAGGGATCGAAGGGAGGCGACACCTCCACCACGTCGCCACCGACGATGTCGAGTCCCCGCAGCCCGCGGAGCATCTGCATCGCCTCGTAGGTATTGAAGCCTCCCACCTCGGGGGTGCCGGTTCCCGGCGCGTAGACGGGATCGAGGCCGTCGACATCGAAGCTGACGTAGGTGGGAGCGTCGCCCACGACTTCGCGCGCCTTCGCGATGACCGCGGGCAGTCCCATCGCGTAGAGCTCCTCGATGTGGATCACGGTCATGCCGTGCTCGTAGCTGTACGCCCACAGGGGCTCCGCGGGACCACGGATGCCGATCTGGATGGTGCGCTTCGGATCGAGCGCCCCCTCCTCCACCGCCCATCGAAAGGGCCCTCCGTGATGGTGCTTGTGCCCGAAGAGCTCGGGGCCGGTGTCGCAGTGGGCATCGAAGTGCACCATGCCGAGCGGACCGGTCTTCTTCGAGAGCGCGCGCATGATCGGCAGGGTGATGGAGTGGTCGCCCCCGGCGCTCAGCGGAGCGACCCCGGCCGCGCACACCCGGTCGTAGAAGGCTTCGATCTCGCCGATGGCCCGGTCGAGCTCGTACACGCCCTCGATGTACACGTCTCCGAGATCGGCGGCCTTCGCGAGATCGTGTGGACGCACGCCGGTCTGATGGTTCTGGGCGCCCATCAGCGTGGACTGGTCGCGAAGGTGCCGGGGCCCGTGCCGGGCGCCGGGCCGGTTGGTGACCGCGCCGTCGAAGGGGACGCCGATCAGCCCGATGTCGATGTCGGCCCAGTCCTTGTCGTCCTCGAGCAGAGGGCGACGCAGGAAGGTGGCCACCCCCGAGTAGCGGGGCAGGTACTTCTCGCCCCACGCCGCACGGCGCTCGTCGGGGACGCTCGCGGCATGCTTGTCGTCGTCGCTCATTCGCTTGCCCTCCGCTTTGTTAATCTCTCGAACGTGGCCGGGCGGCTCTCGGTGCGGCGCGAATTGTAGCGTTCCCGGCGCTCCCGACCGCCATCTTTCACCAATTCTCCGAAACCTCGGGCGCCGGGATGACGTGGCAGCGGGCCCCACGCTCAGGAGAGGCGCTGAAGTCGCAGCCGTCACTACGTCGAAGCGCCTCGAGCGAGTGCGGCCCGCTGCCGCGAGCAGATCGGCGCCCGCGCCAGGAGAATCGGGGAACCCTGGCGCCCAAGGCGGTCCACGCTCCTCGCGGCCCCATTGGGCTGTGAGATAATCCGATGCGCCCATCCTTGGGGAAAATGCAGGGGCTCGTGGCCGATGGGCCGGCTGACCACTCATGTGCTGGACACGATGTCGGGAGTCCCCGCCGCGGGAATCGCCATCGAGCTCTGGCGGGATGCCGCCGGGGACTGGGAACACGTGGCGACCGTCACCACCAACGAAGACGGACGAAGCGATGCCCCGCTGCTCGGACCCGGCGACATGGCGGCGGGCCGCTACGAGCTGCGATTCAGGGCGGGCGACTACCTGCGCGGGCGCGGCGCTCCCCTCAGCGACCCTCCCTTTCTCGACGTGATCCCGGTTCGCTTCGCGATCGCCGACGCCTCGGCTTCCTACCACGTGCCGCTGCTCCTGTCCCCCTTCGGCTACTCGACATATCGGGGAAGCTGAGCGGAGGCCGGCAGCCATGCCTCGCACGTGCATCCGCTTCCTTCGCCGTGGCGAAGTCGTCGAGCTCCGCGACGTGGAGCCCGACGAGACGCTGCTCGAGTACCTGCGCCTGCGCGAAGGGTCCATGGGCACCAAGGAAGGCTGCGCGGAAGGTGACTGCGGCGCCTGCACCGTCGTGCTCGGGCGCCGCGATGGAGATCGGGTCCGCTACGAGCCCGTAAACGCCTGCATCTACCTCCTTGGCATGGTAGACGGCCGGGAGCTGGTCACCGTCGAAGACCTGAGCGCCCCCGGCGAGGCCCTGCATCCCGTGCAGGCGGCCCTGATCGATCATCACGGCTCGCAATGCGGGTTCTGCACCCCGGGATTCGTGATGAGCCTCTTCGCTCTCTACCACCAGGGGCGCGCGGCGGATCGCGCCGGTGTGAACGACTGGCTGGCGGGCAATCTCTGTCGCTGCACCGGCTACCGTCCCATTGCGGACGCCGCCCTCGCCTCCTGCACCGGCCGCGCGGACGATGCGTTCTCGCGGCGCTCCGCCCGCACCGCCGCCGCCCTCGCGTCCGTCGACGGAGAGGATGATCTCTTCGTCGGCGACGAAGAGCGCTTCTTCGCCGCACCGCGCAGCGCGGCATCGCTGTCCGATCTCTACCTTCGCCATCCCGACGCCACCCTGGTCACCGGAGCGACCGACGTGGCGCTGTGGATTACCAAGCAGCTCCGGCGCCTGCCGCGGGTCATCCATCTCGGACGGGTACGGGAACTGCTTCGCATCGACCGGGAAGGCGCAACGCTCGTCCTCGGCGCCGCCGTGAGCTACGCCGATGCCGAGGAAGCGCTCGGCGCCGTCCACCCCGACATCGCGGAGGTGCTGCGCCGGCTCGGCTCGAAGCAGATCCGTGCGGCGGGGAGCGTCGGCGGCAACGTCGCCAACGGCTCCCCGATCGGAGACACGCCGCCGCCCCTCATCGCCCTCGGCGCCGAGCTCGAGCTGCGCCGGGGCGACGAGGTGCGCCGCCTCGCCCTCGAAGACTTCTTCGTCGACTACGGCCGGCAGGACCGCCGTCCCGGCGAGTTCGTGTCCCGGCTCTTCGTGCCCCGACTCGAGCCCGGCCAGCACTTCTCCTGCCACAAGATATCCAAGCGTTTCGACCAGGACATTTCCGCCCTGCTCGGCGCTTTTCGGCTCAGCGTATCGGCGGGGCGGGTAGTCGACGCGCGGATAGCGTTCGGCGGCATGGCGGCCACGCCCAGACGGGCCCTGCGCTGCGAGGCAGCGCTCACCGGGCTACGCTTGCGCTCGCCCGAAGCCTGGCGCCCCGCCCAGGACGCGCTGGATCGCGACTTCCGGCCGATCGACGACATGCGCGCGAGCGCGACCTATCGCGCCGGGGTAGCCAAGGCGCTGCTCGCCAAGGCATTGCTCGAAGCGGGCGGCACTCCCCGGTCCGAGACCCGGGTGGTCGGAGCGGAAGCGGAGCGAGCCTGAGCATGCCGCCTTCGGAGCAGGGGAGCGGAGCGGGGATTGCGGCCCGCGGAGCGCCGGGAGCGGAGACCGACGTGGGCGCCGCCATCGCCCACGACAGCGCCGAGCGCCATGTCCGCGGCAGCGCCGCCTACGTCGACGACATCCGTGAGCCCGCCGGCACCCTGCACGTCGCCCCGGGGTACGCGGAGGCGACCTGCGGGCGCCTGCGCTCGGTGGACCTCGATGCCGTGCGCCGTGCGCCGGGAGTGGTTGCGGTCCTGCTCGCCTCCGACATCCCGGGGGCCAACGAGTGCAGCCCCTCTCTCGGCGGAGATCCCGTCCTCGCGGATTCCGAGATCCTCTTTCACGGCCAGGTCGTCTTCGCGGTGGCTGCCGCCAGCCGGCGCGATGCGAGACGGGCGGCGAGGCTTGCCCGGATCGACGTGGAGGAAGGCGCGCCCGCGGTGGACGTCGAAGCGGGCGTCCACTCGGGCCGGCAGATCCTTCCGCCCTACGAGTTCCGCTGCGGGACGCCCCGCGATGCCATTGCGGCGAGCCCCCGCATCCACGAGGGCACGTTGCGCATCGGCGGTCAGGAGCACTTCTACCTGGAGGGCCAGGCCGCCCTCGCGATACCGGAGGAGGCGGGGGAGATGTACCTGCACTCCTCGACCCAGCATCCGTCGGACGTGCAGCGACTGGTGGCCCGGATGCTCGATGTCCCGCTCGCCCGGGTCGTGTGCGAGTGCCGCCGCATGGGCGGCGGCTTCGGCGGCAAGGAGTCGCAGGCCGCGCAGTGGGCCTGTCTCGCCGCGCTTGCCGCTCACGTGACCGGACGGCCCGCCAAGGTCTGCCTCGACCGCGACGACGACATGATCATGACCGGAAAGCGCCACGACTTCCGGGTCGCCTACCGCTTCGGCACCGACGACGAAGGACGCCTCACCGGAGTGGACGTCGATTTCGATGCCCGCTGCGGCTGTTCGGCCGACCTCTCGCTCGGAGTGGTCGACCGCACGATGTTCCATGCCGACAACGCCTACTACTATCCGCACGCGCGCATCCACACCCGCCGGGTGCGCACCGACACGGTGTCGAACACCGCGTTTCGCGGCTTCGGAGGCCCCCAGGGCATGCTCATCGCGGAACGCATGATGGACGAGATCGCCATCCGCCTCCGCCTCGACCCGCTGACGGTGCGAAAGCGCAACCTCTACGGGCCCGGGCGCGACATCACTCCATACGGCATGCGGGTGCGCGACAACATCGCGCCGCGCCTGATCCGGACGCTCGAGCGAGACTGCGACTACGCCCGGCGACGCCGCGACATTGCGCGCTACAACGCGAAAGCCGCCCATCTGCGAAAAGGGATCTCGCTCACTCCGGTCAAGTTCGGCATCGCCTTCACCCTCAAGCACCTCAACCAGACCGGCGCGCTCGTGCACCTCCTCACCGATGGCTCGATTCAGGTCAACCACGGGGGCACCGAAATGGGCCAGGGGCTCCACACCAAGGTGGCGCAAGTGGTCTCGGGCGAGTTCGGAGTGGAGGCGGCGCGCGTGCGCATCACCGCGACGCAGACCGACAAGGTCCCCAACACCGGCCCCACCGCGGCCTCCTCCGGCACGGATCTCAACGCGATGGCCGCCCTGCGCGCAGCGCGGACCATCAGGTCCCGCCTCGTGGCTCTGGCCGCACGTCTCTACCAGGTCGATCGCGCGGATATCACCTTCGGGGGCGGGCAGGTGAACACCGGACGCCGGAGCGTCCCCCTGGCGGAGCTCGCGCGCCTCGCCTTCACCGAGCGGGTGTCGCTTTCCTCGACCGGCTTCTATGCGACCCCCAAGATAACCTGGGACCGCGATACCGCCACCGGCCGTCCCTTCCTGTACTTCGCCTACGGGGCGGCGTGCACGGAGGTCACGGTCGACACCATGACCGGCGAGATGCGGGTGGATCGCGTCGATCTCCTGCACGACGTCGGCCGCTCGCTCAACCCCGCGATCGACATCGGGCAGATCGAAGGGGGCTTCGTCCAGGGCATGGGATGGCTGACCACGGAAGAACTGGTCTTCGACGCGCGGGGGCGCCTGATGACGCACGCCCCCTCCACCTACAAGATACCCGCGTGCTCCGACGTGCCCGCCGATTTCCGGGTCGCGCTCTGGGAATCGCGCGGCAACCGCGAGCCCACCGTGCATCGTTCGAAGGCGGTGGGAGAACCGCCGCTCATGCTGGCGCTCTCGGTGTTCTCGGCGATCACCCACGCCATCGCAACTCTCGCTCCGGGTCGGGTGCCGCCGCTGGACGCCCCGGCCACCCCGGAAGCGATCCTGCGAGCGGTCGAGGCGCTGAGGGACTGAATCGATGCGGGTGTGGGCCACGGTGGAACGCGCGCTCTCGTCGCACTTCGCCTGCGCGCTGGTCACGGTGGTCGAAGTGCGCGGATCCGCGCCGCGTGAGCCGGGGGCGCGCATGGTGGTCATGCCCGACGGGGGATTTCTCGGCACCATCGGAGGCGGGGCGCTGGAGTGGCAGGCGATCGCGCAGGCCCGGGAAGGCCTGACGCGCCCCGGGCCCCTCGCCCGGCTCTCCCGCCATGCCCTGGGGCCGGAGCTCGGCCAGTGCTGCGGCGGCTCGGTCCGACTCCTGACCGAAGTCTTCGACAGCGACCGCGCCGAGGAAGTGCGCGGGCTGGCGGAAGCCGAGCGCGACGGGCCATTCGAGACCCTGGCCGAGCTCAGCGGAGACCGCGTTCACCGGGAACGCGCCCCGCACGACGGGGGCTCGGCGGCGACGGCGCTCCGCTTCTCGAATCGGCGCCTGACGGAGCGCTTCGGAGAGCGGCGTAGAAGCGTCGCGATCTTCGGGGCCGGGCATGTCGGTCGTGCCCTGATGCTGGCGCTCGCCCCCCTGCCCTTCGACGTCGTCTGGATAGACGAACGCGCGGACGCCTTCCCGTCCGCGCTTCCGGCAAACGTCCGTGCGCTGCCCACTCGCGACGCGGCCGCCGAGGTTGCCGCTCTTCCCGAGCATGCCTTCGTCGTCGTGATGACCCACAGCCATCCCCTGGATCTCGCCATCGTGCACGCCGCGCTCGCGGCCGCGCGCTTCGACTACGTGGGGCTCATCGGATCGAAGAGCAAGCGCGCCCGCTTCTCCCGTCGTCTGCGCGACGCGGGACTGGGCGGCGATGCCATCGCGGAGCTCAGGTGTCCGATCGGGGTGGACGGCATCCGGTCCAAGCTGCCGGCGGCGATCGCCGCCGCCGTCACCGCGGAGCTGCTTCGAAGAGAGGAAGGCCTCGAATCCTGAGCGCAAAGCTTCACCGATTCCCCGGCTGACGGACGCAGGTCCGCTCGTGTCAGCGGGCCGCATTGCCTCGAGCCGCCTCGCCGCAGTGCCGGCTGCCCGCTTCGCCGCGCAGTCCCTGTCGAAGCTCGCGGGCCAGGGCCAGCCACCCGTGGCTTCGAGCTCTCTCGACCCGGAATCCCCTTCAACTCCACGGAACCGGGCGTTGCCGCCCGTCATCAAGTGTGCGAAGGCGGCCGCCGAGCCGGTTGAATCCCACGCGGGCGTTCCTTCCCGGCGCGCTTCCGGGCAGCATACGCAATACCGCCTTCGCTTTCGGACCGACGACGCATGGGACCCTTCGATTTCAGCACCGGCACCACCAATCCGGAGACCTTCCCCACCGAGGAGCTTGCCGCGGCGGCGGCGCGAACGGTGCGCAAGCACGCGGTGGAGCTCAACACCTATCCCGGATCGCTCGGTCACGAGGGCCTGCGCCGGCTGATGGCCCAGCGCGAGTTCGATCGGGAGGGAGTGCGCCTCGATCCCGAGCGCATCGCGCTGACCAACGGCTCGATGCAGGCGGTGACTCTGGTCGCCGAGGCGCTGTGCGAGGGCCGCGACGACGTGGTGGTGATGGAGGAGTACTGCTACTCCGGCACGATCAGCGCCTACCAGGGCCTCGGCATCGAACTGGTGGGAGTACCGGTGGACGGCCGCGGCATGCGTACCGACGCCCTCCAGAGCGCGCTCGAAGGTCTCCGGGACGAAGGCCGCTCCCCGCGCTTCATCTACGTGCTCGCCACGTATCAGAACCCGACCGGCTCGGTGATGCCGCGCGAGCGACGCCTCGAGCTCCTGCGAATCGCGCGGGCGCACCGCTGCATCGTGGTGGAGGACAACTGCTACGCCGACGTCCACTACGAGGGCGAGAAGGTGCCCGCGCTGTACGCCCTGGACGATGGCCCCCGTCAGGTGTACCTGTGCTCGCTGTCGAAGATCTTCGCGCCCGGTGTGCGCCTCGGCTACCTCACCGCCTCGTCCGCGGAGCTCTTCGAGCGCATCGTCGAGCGCCGGCACGATGCCGGGCCGAACACGCTCGCGGCCGCGATTAGCGCCGAGTACCTCGGCGACCGACTGTGGGAGCACGTGGAGACCGCGAACCGCGCGCTCAAGGCGAAGCGCGACGCCATGCTCCTGGCGCTCGAGTCCGAGCTCGGAAACACCTGCTCGTGGTCGCACCCGCCGGGCGGCCTCTTCATCTGGGTGCGCCTTCCCGACGGCAGCGACGTGGAGCGCATCGAGGCGGCCGCGGCCGAACGCGAGGTCAGCTTCTCGCGCGGAACGCTCTTCCACGTGCATGGCGGGGGCGGCCCCTACATCCGGCTCGCGTTCGGATTCTCCCGGATTCCCGACATCCACGAGGGGATCGCGCGCCTCGCCCGCAGCATCGAGGAGACAGGCCGGGAGCCCGCGTAGAGGCGCGCTCGCGGTTGCGCGGCCGGGCGGCAGGCGTCCCCGCGCCACCTGACGCCGCCGCGCGCCGGCGCCGCCTCCCGACTCCGATCCGGGACCCGGAACGAGAAGCCCGGCCCCTACACCGGGGCAGACTCCCCGCGCCTATCGCGTCGAGGGCGGCTCGGGCAAGATCGGCGCCCCGCTACCGCAAAGGACGGCAACGCCGGTGTTCACCTACATCGACCCGAGAGTCCGGACCCGCCTGATCGAAGGCGGGCACCTCGTGCGCATCGATACCACGGGCGCGCGCGTCGATGTGGGCGCCGCCGCAAGCGAAGGGAACGGGCGCACCCTGGACGTGATGGGACCGATTCCGCTGCCCATCACCCTCGACGATCGGGAGCTTCGATTCGACTGGTACGCGGCGGTTCGCTCCGCGGAGCTCGACCGGGTGGACAAGCTCGCCCGCACCCTGCGCAACGAGGGCCGCCAACGCCTCTTCGCCGCGCTCACCGCCTCCATGGCCGTGAACAGCGTGTTGATCTACGGAGAACCCCTCGCGGCGGCCTCACCTCTGATCCGCGTGCATTCGAGCTGCCTCACCGGAGACGTGTTCGGATCGCAGCGCTGCGAATGCGGTCCGCAGCTCCTCGCCGCGCTCGACCACATCACCCGCGAGCCGCATGGTGGCGCGATCGTGTACATGGCCGGACACGAAGGCCGCGGCATCGGCCTGTGGGCGAAGGCGGCCACGTACATCCTGCAGGACTCGGGCGAGAACACCTACCAGGCGAACCGGTCGCTGGGTCTTCCTGACGATTCGCGTGACTTCAGCGATGCCGCCACCTTGCTCCTGCACTTCTTCGGCGACCGGCCGATGCGGCTCCTGACCAACAATCCCAAGAAAGTCGATGACTTGCACGCCCTCGGACTGCGCACGCTCTCGCCCGTCAAGCTGGTGGTGGGAATCAACGACTGGAACCGTCGCTACCTCGCCGCCAAGCGGGATTGGGGACACTGGATCGAGGAAGAGGATTTCGGCACCGACGGGGCCTGAGCGCCTCGGCGCAATCGGCGAGGAACCCGTGATTGGGGTGATTCCCGGGCGCTTCGTCCATGCCCTGCCGATTTCTTGATGCTCCACGCCGCTTTGTGGTGTCATGCCCGGCGGGCTCGCTCCAGAGCGTGATGCTGCGGCCGCGGCCCCGGCTCCGCATGCCCGCCTGGAGCAGAGTGCCGCGAAGGACAGGGGAGAAAGGCCGGCATGGCTTTCGGACTGGCAACACGAATCACGCTCGCCCTGGTGGTCATCCTGGCCGCCGGGGTGGCCATGATGACCTTGCTGAGCGCTCAGATGTACGAGCGCACCCTCTCCGATTTCCTCAACTCCCGCTTCGAGTTCGAGCTGAACGACCTCCGGCAGCGGATCGAATCGCAGGCCGACCTCGGCATCGAGCTTCCCGACCTGCAGGGCGTGCCCGAAGAGCTCGACGAGTATCTTCACGCCGACGAACAGATCCTCTCCATCGAAGTCTTCGACGAGAACGGCGTGGTGCTGTTCAGCACCGATCCCAGCTTCGTGGGAGATCTCGTCACGGAGGAGTGGGTTTCGGCGTGGCGGACCAGCCTGAACCAGGACGTCTGGTCCAATCTGGAACGCGACGCGCGCGTGGTGGGAGTGCCGTTGCGGGACAACCTGGGGCGGGAAGTGGGTTCCCTCGCCCTTCGCTATTCCCGCGACTTCTTCGACGACAGCGTGACCGAGCAGTCGACGCGACTGTTGCTGGTCGGTGCGCTGGTGGTGGTGGGAATGATCCCGCTGAGCGTCGTGGGCGCCATGACCCTGCTGCGCGGACTGCGCGGCGAGTTGCGCGACCTGCGCGAGTCGATTGAAGACGTGAGCGATCGGCGCCCCGACGGAGACGCCCTGGCCCGCACGCGTGCCGGCTACCCGGAGCTTGCCGCATTCGCCGGCGCCGCGCTCACCGCTCATGACGACATCGACGCCGCGATCGGAGAGATCCGCCGGCTCGACGAAGAAGAGGCGGTATGAGCGCGCGTCCGGAAGTCGATTCGAGCGCCTCCGGGAGTTCACAGGCAGCACTTACCCGCACCCGCGGGATTCTCGGCCGGCTGGTGCTGCTCTCGGTCGTCGTGCTGCTGCTCGGCCAGATTCTCGTCGCGTGGTTCGCGGTCACCGGCTTCGAAAGCGCGCTCGGGCCTCAGCTCAACCAGAAGGCCCGCGCGGTGGGCCGGGCTGTCGCCGATCAGCTCGAGTTCGTCGTCGGCCATCTCGGCATTCCTCCCGAGGAACTGGTCGGCGTGGACCCCTTCCTCGACGGGATCCTCGCTGCGAACGAAGACATCGAGTACACGATCGTGCGCGATGCCTCGTCGAAGGTGCTGTTCGCACGGGGACTGTCCCCGGAGGCGCTGGAACGGGTCCTGCCCGGCCTGCCGGGCGCCGACAGCCCGACAGGTTCCATGTCGGAGATCGCGGGATTCACCAACAGCGTGTTTCCCGTCTTCGTGAAGGATCGTGTCGCCACGGTGCTGCACGTAGGCGTCAGCGGCACCTACATGCGCGACCAGCTCTCCGATCTCCTGTACGAGGTCATCACCGTCATCGTGGTCTCCTTTCTCGTGACCCTGGAGTTCCTGCTCTTCCTCATGAGCGTGCGGGTTTCCGCGCCGATGGAGCGCGTCGAGACGATGCTTGCCGAAGGGGCACGGGGCCGCTTTGCAACCACGTTCGCAATGCGCGCTCGCGACGAGATCGGCGCGCTCGTCGCCTCCCTCAACCGCGCATTGCGGGCGTTGCGCCAGCGCTACGAGGACTTCCACTTCGAAGTGCGCGAAATCAAGGACGCCCAGATCGACAAGGACATCGCGAGCCGCATCCAGGCCACCAGCCAGCAGATCGATGACCGCTACCGCTTCTCCGGCGGAAAGGAGCTGCGGCTGCGCAACGCCATGCAGATTCGGGTCCCGCTCTTCCTGTTCATGTTCGCGGAGGAGTTGCCGCGCTCGTTCGTGCCCCTGTTCGCCGCCCGGCTCAGCCCGGGCGGCGCGGCCGTCCCGGACGAGCTGCTCTTCGGTCTCCCGATCACGTTGTTCATGCTCGCCGGCATGATCGTGGTTCCGATTGCGGGCGGACTCGCCGAGCGCTTTGGAACGCGCCGGGTATTCCTGGCCGGCATCGTGCCGGCAATCGTCGGCTACGCCGGCACCTTCGTGGCACAGGGGTACTTCGACTTCATCGCCTGGCGAGTGCTCTCGGGCATCGGCTACGGCCTCATCTTCATCGCCGCGCAGGCCTGGGTCGCCGACAACACGGACGAGCGAAACAGCGCTCAGGGCATGGCGGTATTCGTGGGCGCAGCGTTCGTGGCCGCCATCTGCGGGCCATCCATCGGGGGAATTCTCGCCGACCGCATCGGCTTCGGGGAGACCTTCCTGATATCCGCGGTGCTCGCGGCGGCCTCGGGACTTCTCATCTACGCCATGCTGGAAGGGGGCGCGCGAGCACGTACCGCGCACCGGAACGTGTTCGGCGTCCAGACCTGGCGAGCGCTGCTTTCAGACCGCCGAGTGTTCGCGGTGACCGTGCTGACGGCGATTCCCGGAAAGATCATCCTGACGGGGTTGCTGTTCTACCTGGTGCCTCTGTACCTGAACGAGCTCGGGTACCGACTGTCGATCATCGGCTGGATGATCACCCTGTACGGTGCGGCGACCTTCTTCAGCACGTCGTTCGTGGCCCGCTTCGCCGACCGATCCGGGCGCCATGCCTCGATGGTCGCAATCGGTGGGGCGCTGGCGGGCCTCGGATGCCTCGCGAGTCTGCCCGCAGCCGCGCCCGGCGGCGCCTTCTACGCGGTGATGATCGCGATCCTTGCGCTCGGGTTCGGGCATGCGCTGTCTCTCACATCCGAGATCGCCATCGTTCAGAACGTGGCCAGGCGCCGCGGGGGATGGCATCAGGCGTCGATGATCGGCGCCTACCGGCTGGCGGAACGCAGCGGAATGGTGCTTGGTCCGCTCGTCGCCGGCGCGCTCGCGGCCGCATTCGGATACCGAGGGGCCATCGTCGGAATCGGCGCCCTGCTGCTCGTTTCCATCGGCGCGTATGTGCTCGTGATGTTTCCGTTGCGCCCTGCGTCCGGCGCACGAAGAGGGCGAAGGGCGTGAAGCGCCCGAGCCCGCCCGCAGGTCCGAGCGCCGCCGGGGGCGGGGCCGGCGGCTTTCCGTAGGTTCGAAGGCGCGTTCCGGGAGTCAGGGCGTTGTTGTTGCGCACCAGAATCAGTCTGCTCGTGATACTGGCCTTTGCCGTGATCTGCATCGGCCTGACGCTTGCGTCTCTGAAGCGCGAGGACCTGCTCAGAATGCAGTACTCCGGAGCCACCTCGGCCGACCGCTCCAACCTGTGGCGCAAGATCAACGGCACCCTGATCCTTCGCATGGAGGACAAGGCGTGGTTCGTGGCCGAGGACCGAGCCCTGCGAAGAGCGGTCTTCGGCGGCGATCAGGAGACCATCCAGCGGCTCGGCGAAGAGATCACCACCCGGCTTCGCGAGGAGGGCATCGCCGATCGCCTGGACGTGCTCCACGCGGACGGAACCCTGGCCTTCTCATCGCAGCCCGCGGTGTTCCAGAGCTCGGTCATCGCTCCCAGACGGGCGCGCGAGGCCATGGAGGAGCGCGTGCGTGTGCGCGGCGTGGGCAACGACCAGGAGCGGAACGTGGCCCTCGCCCTGGGCATTCCCCTGGACGCACCCCCCGAAGCCGCCGGCATCGCCGGCATGGGCGTCTACGCGACGAGCATCGACGAGGCGATACTCGAAATGGAGCAGGCGACCCAGTCCTCGGTTCTGATCGTGAATCGCCGCGGTCGCATGCTCGCCGGCTCCTCGGATGTCATGTGGGAGAGCCTCGACAAGCACATCGACGTGAACGCGGTCGGCACGGTGCAGACGGTGGAAAGCGACAATCGCGTGTATTCCGCGGTAGTCCTGCCACAGGAGGCCGAGCTCGGCACTCTGGTGGCGCGCCTCATCAGCGTCAAGGACGTGACCGAAGTCGCGCGCAGGCAGGAGCAGGTGAGTCGGATCACCGTCAGCGCGGCGCTCGGCTTTCTGATACTGGTGCTCATCGGTCTCGGCTACTACATGGCCCGTTCCTTCGCGCCCCTGACCGACGGGGTGGGCGTCCTGAACGCCCTGTCACGAGGAGACCTCGATGCCCGCATCGAAGGCGCCGGCGGACAGGACGAAGTAGGCCGGATTGCGGGAGCCGTCAATGTGTTTCGGGCCAACCTGGTCGCGTTCGACAGATTCCGTCGTTCCCGAGAGCGTCAGCGGCGGCGTCAGGAGCGCTTCATCCGGCGGGAAATGACTCAGCTCGCGGACACGCTCGATGAAGGAGAGCGCGAGGCGGTGATATCGGAGCTGGGCCAGCTCGAGAACCTGGTCGGGGAGACGCCGGACAAGAAGGACCGCGGCATTTCAATCGCGGACGCGGCCGACAGCGCGTCCACCGCGCTGACCCGGGAATCCGACAGCCTCGCGATGACCGCGCTGGCGTTTCAGAAGATGTCCGGTCGGGTCCAGAGCCAGAACCAGAGCCTCCGCGAAGCGCTCGCGGCCAAGAACGCATTCATCGCTCTGCAGAGGGAGCTGGACATCGCGGCCCGCGTGCAGCTATCCCTCCTTCCGGATACCATGCCTCTGACCGAACGCGCCGAGATGACCGGCATCATGAGGCCGGCAAAGGAAGTGGGAGGCGACTTCTATGACTACTTTCATCTCGACCAGCATCGTATCGGCGTGGTGGTTGCCGATGTCTCCGGCAAGGGTGTTCCCGCCGGCCTGTTCATGGTGATGACCCGCACCCTGTTGCGCGCCACCGCGGTACACAACGTGGAAACGCCGGGGAACGTACTCTCCAGCGTCAACGACTTTCTGGAGCAGAACAACGCCGAGCAACTCTTCGTGACGCTCTTCTACGGCGTGCTGGATGAGAGGACCGGTCGCTTCATCTACGCCAACGGCGGACACAATCCTCCCATCCTGGTCGACAGCAATGGCGCGAATCCCCTGGACATGACCGGCGGTGTCGCGCTCGGCATGTTCGGTGGACTCGACTACGCCGACGCACACTTCGTCATGGAGCCCGGTGCGCGCCTGGTGCTGTTCTCCGACGGCGTCACCGAAGCGTTCAACGAAAGCGAAGAGGAGTTCGGCGACGACCGGCTTCTCGACGCCACTCGCGCACTTCCCTCGGAACAGAGCCCCGAGCAGGACGTGACGGATATCGTTTCCGCCGTCGATGAGTTTGCGGGCGAGGCGCCGCAGTTCGACGACATCACCTGCGTCGTTCTCATCTACAAGGGCGAAAGCCCTCAGGATTCCGAGCTGCCCGAAGCCTCCGACGGTCGAAGCTGAACCGGCAAGTCCTGGCAGGATTCCATCATGTCTTCACCGGCGCTGGTCATCACATTGAAGAACGACCTATCGGAGCTCGCCCGGATCGCCGAGGAGATCAAGGCGCACGGCGAGTCCCGTGGCTGGCCTTCGAAGTGGATCCTGAACCTCAACATTACGCTCGACGAGCTGATCACGAACATCGTCAGCTATGGCTATCCGGATGCCGACGAGCACGAGATACGGGTCACCGTGACCGATCGAGACGGTGAGCTGGTAACCCTGCTCGAGGATGACGGGGTCGCCTTCAATCCGTTCACGCAGGCGCGCGAGCCGGACCTTCATGCCGGTGTCGCGGAGCGGAGAATCGGGGGCCTGGGCGTGTATTTCGCGAAGACGCTCATGGACCATACCGCCTACGAGCGCGTCGCCGACTGCAATCACATCACATTGATCCTGCGATCAACGGAATGAGCGTGCCCGCGTCGCCCGGGCACACATTTGCATAAGTCGCCCGCCGGCTCCCTTTCGGCCCCGATCGAAGCTGCGGCTACCCGGCTCGCTGCCTGAGCACGCCGCTCAACATCAGCACGGTCAGCAGCAGCGTCGTCGCCAGCACGCCGTAGCCTATCAATCGGCCTGCTTCCGCCAGCCCCGTGGCGGCGACCACTACGCCTGCGACCAGAGGGCCGATGATGCTCCCGCCGCGTTCCACCACCCGGAATGCCGCGGTAACCGCACCCGAGCCGAACTCGTCCGTCTCGCGGCGAAAGTAGGCGGGCAACACCGCCACCTGCGGAGTCATCACGAGCGACTGCCCCAGTCCGATGAGTGCGATCGCGACGACGAGTGGCAGCACATCTGCGGTCGAAACGAACAGGACGCAACCGATTGCGGAAGATACCCCTCCCGTCAGGATGAGCGCACCGTGACTCTGAAAGCGATCCGCGATCAGCGCGGCAGCCTGGTTCATGATCAGCAGCACGAGGAAGTAGATCATCATCGTCCGGCCGATGGCGGCGCCGCCAAAGCCGAGGGAATCGAGATAGAGGGGCACCAGGAAGAACAGGAATCCGGCAAGCACGATGCGGGACGGCAGCGCCGAGAGGCCCATGAAGGTGATGAATCTCGGACTGACATAGATACGCAGAGACCCCCGCTCGCTCTCCCGGCTCGGCGTTTCGGCGTCGCTCCCGGCGCCTTCGCCCGGAGACAGGAATCCTACCGCGATGGCCATCGCCACGAAGACGATCACCGCGCCGACGAGGAAAGTGTTCTGATATCCGAGCCGCTCGGCGAGGATGCCGCCGATCGCGGTCCCGCAGACGCTGCCGCCGCCCGCTGCGGTGACGAACACCCCGAGATTGAGGGCGCGGCGCCGCGCGGGCGCGGTCATCGCGAGCCTCACCAGAATCGTCGCGGTGACGAGGCCGAAGCCCGCCGCGGTCACGCAGCGCCAGGCGATGAGCTCGATGAATCCGCCGGCGTACGCCGTCGCGATCAACCCGATGCTCGTGGGCGCCATGCCGATCAGGAGCGTCTCGCGCACGCCCCAACGTCGAATCGCGCCCAGGCAGAGCGGCGTCGTCACCAGCATCGCGACGACCCATACGGACATCGGCAGCGCGATCGCGATGGAGGGGTCGATGCCGAGCGACGGGTCATAGAGATCCCGCACGAAGAGAGGGAAGAAGGAACGGGAAAGCTCGACGCCGAAGATGAAGAAGAACATCGGATACTGCACGTCTCCCGCACGGAGATCCTGTACCGGACGGAGCTGGCCCCGCTCCGCGAAGACGCGTCCCTGTCGCAACCGGTCGAGGACGGGAGCGGTGGTGCGGGACGCGACGGCCCGAAATCGATTGTTTATCTCCGCGTTGATGCGGTTCATCGCCTCGAGCACGCGACTGAGATCGTCGCGCCCGCGGGTCACGACGGCGACCGAGAAGTCGCCCCTGCCGACGGAGCGCATGAGGCCCTCCATCAGGCCGACCGAACGCACCACCGCGAGCGACAGCACCAGCAGCGTGAGCTCGAGAATGATCAGCACGGCAACGAAAAGGGAGATGCCGATATCGGCGAAGATGCTGCCCATCGTGTCGCGCACGAAGCGCGGATCGACACCGATCGAGACCGCGCCGACCTGCGCGCCGTCCCGGGTGAGCGCGTGAACGAACTGGAACCCCGCTTCCTGCTGGCCGGATTCGTCGCCCGATTCTCCACCCGAGCCATCCGCCGCTTCGCGCACTTGCGGAATGTCGTGTCCTTCCGCCGCCGCGGAGTAGAGCACCCGGTCCTCTTCGTCCCTCACCGCGATGTAGGCGGTTTCGGGATGGTCGGCGAGCACGCCTTCGAGATAGGGTCCGACGCCCCTCAGGCCCTCCAGCGGGATGTTCAGGCGCACCGCGGTGGTGAGATCGTTGGCGACCGAGCGGGCCAGCACGCGCGCCTTCTCCTCGACGACCGGCTCCAGGCGGCGTTCCACCGCGCCGAGAGCGATCCAGGCGAGCACTGCGTTGGCCACGATCAGGGCGCCTCCGGCAATGATGCCGACGCGCAACCCGAGGGAGGCGAGGGTCGGCGTCCTGCGCGGGCTGCCGGCGCTCATGTTCGATCCCGCTCTGCCGCTTCGAGCGCTGCCGCCGTCTTGCGTACGCTCTCGCGGTAGGCGCTGAACTCGGACGGAATAGACTCGTCCGCATCCGCGTCCATCGTGTCCGCCAGCAGCCCCTCGACCGCCGCGGTCAGGCGCCGGGCGGTGGATATCAGCCGCTGCAGGACGGCCGCGGTACCCAGCACCGCCAGAGCGCTGGCGGCGATGAACAGGCCGAGCGCGGATTCCAGGAGCTCATCCGCCAGGCCGCTGACGATGCGGCTGTAGCGCGCCTTTCCGTAGCGCACCGCCACCCCGCCTTCGAGCTTTCCGAAGTTGTTGACGATGGGGCCCCCGACCACGAAGGACTCGGGGGACTCCCGGCGCCACACCTCTCCCCCCGCCGCCCGGTTGTCCTCCAGCCAGTCGTCGGGCGCAGCCTCCTCTCCGGTTCGGAGCGCCTGCCCGCCGTGCGCAACCAGGACGCCGTCCGCGTCGAATATGCTGACCGACTGCAGCTCCGGGTACTCTTCGATCAATGAATCGACCATCGAGCGGCTCTCCGCGATGTCCTTGAGCGGCAGCCCGAGGTCCACCGCCTGGCGCAGCCGGCGAGAGGTGTCGAGCGTGACGACCGACACGCGTGAGTCGTCGAGTCCGCGCAGGATGTCGCCGAACTTCGCCTGGTTGAGCAGGACCGTCAGCGCCATCGCCAGGGCAAAGGCGCAGAGGAACGCCGCGTTCAGCTTTACGAGCAGGTTCATTCCGCCAACACTCCCTGTCGCCTCAGGCTGTAGCAGAGAAAATGTTCGATCATGGCTTCGTGCGAAATCCCTGACGCCTCGGCGCCGATGTTCATCGCCCGGGTGGTCGCCAGGTTGCACGTGACGTTGAATTCGAGCATCTGGAAGGATCGGTCCGGCGCCACGCGAAAGTCCACCCGAAGGTAGTCGCAGGGCCGTGTCAGCCGGGTGAACGCGAGCGCGGCCTGCTTCAGCTCCTCGGCGAGCCCCACGTCTGCAAAGGGCTCACCGCGTCGTCCCGGCTCGAGGTTGCGCTTCTGGCGTTCGGTCGAAACGCCCTCGCGCAGCTCGGATCGCATGGCGACCGGATGAAGCGCAACGGGCCCGCCCAGAACCGGTACCGTCACGTCCATGCCCGCCGCCAGCGCCTCGATCAACACCTCCTCTCCGTTGGCGATGAGCGTCGCCGCTCGCGCACGCGCCGCCGGCCAGTCGTCGCAGATGGAGCCCTCGTCCACCCATTCGGAATTCGCTCCGAAACGCGGCTTCACGAAGTAGGGGCCCGCGAAGTCGGGTGCAAGGTCGAGGTCGCGTTCTTCGACCGCCACCATGCCATCCGGCACCGGGAGGCCGTCGGCTTTCGCCATCAGCTTGGTGATCCACTTGTCCTCGGCCATGGCGCGAACGTTCGGCGGGCCGCCGAGATAGGGCACGCCGGTCCGCGCACAGAGCGACGAGACGAGGATCTCGGGGTTGCGGACCGCTTCGCGGTTGTATATCTGGAAGATGTAGTCGGGTGGCTTCCCCCGCATGCGTCTCTCGAAGGCGTCAAGATCCGCGCAGGGTTCGACCGAGCGGACTAGGCTGCGGAGAACCGAGAGTACTTCATACTTAGTATAAAGCTCTCTACCATAAACCGGATGTATGACCGGAGGCGGGTCCCTCCACTCCTGGGCGTACTTGGCCAGGAAGAGTAGATCCAGGTTCTTGCGCTGCTCGGATCCAATCCGCAGGAGTTCCGACATGACCCGGCATTGTCGCGGATTCTGATAGAGTATTCAAAGCTCGGCGGCCAGTGGCCGAATGCAGAAGCAAGACGCAACCATGCTCCAGATCCTTCGCTCGCTCCTCCTGGCCCTGGCCCTTGCAACGACGGCCGTTCCCGCTTCCTGGGCCGAACCCTTCACCATCTACATGATTGTTCATCGCGCGGGTTCAGGCGCCGATGCCGGCTTTCGCGACTACTTGAAGGCCAATGGCGTCGACGCCGAGTTCATCCTTCGCGACATGGAGAACGATCGCTCGCGCCTGCCCGGCTACGTTGAAGAGATCAAGGCGCTGCGGCCCGATCTGGTCTATACCCAGACGACTTCCGTTACCCGCGCGATTATCGGCCGGATGGAAGAGGCCGATCCGGACAAGAACGTCCTCGACACGCCGATCGTGTTCGCCATGGTGTCCTATCCGGACCGGGCGAAGCTGGTGCCTGAGCTTGCTGCCCCGGATGCGCCGATGCTCTCGAAACGAAACCTCACCGGCGTTCGCCATGTGGTCTCGGATCGTGTTCGTCTGAACGCGATGCGGAGGTACATGCCCACTCTGCAGAAGCTGGGCATGCTCTACGACAAGAGCTCCAATGCGCAGCGCAACGCGGAAAAGACGGTTCGGACGCTGGCGGAGGAGTTCGGGCTGGAGCTCATCTCGGACAGCCCCACCGAGCCCGACGTCGAGCGCGATCCCGCCCAGATCGAGCCGACGCTCCGGCGATTGAAGGACGCCGGAGTCGATCTACTCTATATCCCCCCTTCCAACTTCTTCGGTGCCCATGCCGAGCTGGTGACCGGGCTGGCGACGGAAATCGGCCTGCCGACCTTCTGCGGAGTCGAAACCCTGGTCTACCAGCACTGCATCACCGGTCTGGTCAGTCCTCTCTACGCCGTCGGAAGGTTCGCCGGCTTCAAGGCAGAGCAGATCCTCGTCGGGGGCCTGGACCCTGGCGACATACCGATCGAGACGCTTTCGCGCTTTTCCTTCGTGGTCAACATGGAGGCGGCGCACAAGCTCAAGGTCTATCCTCCCATGGAGATCCTCCGCTTCGCGCAGTTCATCAAGACCGGCGACGGTTCGTGATCTCCCTCAAGCGACTCGACGACGCGCGGCGAGCTGCGCTCCGCGTCCTGTACCTCGCGCCCCACGCGCCGGCTCCGGAAACGGAGCCGCCCCCGCCGATCCATCCCGAGTTCGGTGTGCAACCGGCCTACCAGTACGAGGTCTGGGACATGCTCCGAAACGGGCTCGGCCTCGATGTCGAGAGCCGGTCCAGCCTCGACGCCCTGCCGGAGGCCTTCGAGGGCCGCAACTACGTGTTCACGCTCTTCAACATCGCTCCGTTTCGGAACTCCGAAGTGTATGTCTCCTCGCTCTCGGCCGCTGCCGGCGTCGCCTGCCTCGGAGCGCCGGCAAACATCCGGGCGCTGGCCGAGGACAAGTGGCTGACCAAGCTGAGCGCGCAGGCGCTCGGACTCCCCACCCCGGCCGGCGCCGTCTTCGGCCCCGGAGTTCCGGTGTGCCGCCCTCCCTTCGACGGCCCCTACATCGCGAAGCCCCGCTTCGGCGCCGCTTCCATGGGCGTCGACACCTCGAGCGCGCAGGCGAACTTCGATGCCCTTGCCGCCCGAGTCGCCGAGCTCGAAACGAGCACCGACGAGTGCCTGGTGGAGCACGTCTTCGGCGAGTGTGACGTGACCGTGCCGGTGCTGATCGGTGACGAAGGTCCGGTGGCGCTGCCGCCCGCCCGACAGTCGGTCGACAGCCCCTTCGGCATATTCACCCATCGCCACAAGCGCAAGCTCATTCCCGGCCTGGTGCGCGAGTTCCCGGGAGACAAAGCGTGGCTCGAGCCCATCGTGGAGGACGCCCTCCGATTCGCGCGGGCCGTAATGCCCTACGACTATCTGCGCTGCGACTTCCGTCACGGTCCCGAGGGCCACGCCCTGCTGGAGTGCAATATCGCGTGCTCGATCGGACGGGAGATGGCCTTCGCCCAGTCCGCGGAGAAAGCCGGCATCTCCTTCGCGGCGCTGGTCGAGCACATCCTCGTCACGAGCCTCGACCGCCAGTGGGGTCCGGGAGCGACGCCACCCGGGGAACCCTGACCCCCATTCGTCGTAATCTCCCCCCTGGTCCTGGCCCGGGACAGGTCCGGGCAACGATGCCGCCCTCGGCGATTCTGGTGATCCATGCGATCATCGTCGAAGGGGCGGTCGGTCGTCCCGTGCTTGCCGCATTCCTGCCGGGAACGATGGGGCAGGAGGCAGGATCCTCCGCCACTCGAAGCCAGGCCATGCGGGTCCCGGACTTCCCCTTTACTGGTCTCCGCCCCGGTCCGGGGCACTCGACGCCAGCCCCATGCTCACCATGTTCGCCGCTTCGGGCCGTCCTTCGCCCGGCGTGGCCGGCTCACCCGACTCGACGACCTTCACCCGCACCTCGAGATCCGCCTCTCCCCCGCCGAACAGGGTGCCGCGCGTCGGCGCCGCATCCGCATAGTCCCGCCCGACCGCGACCCTTACGTGCCGGTGATCGGCAACACAGTCGTTGGTGGGATCGATCCCGAGCCAGCCGATATCCGGCAGCAGGAACTCCGCCCACGAGTGGCTGGCCCCTTCCGGCGTCTGCTCTCCCGCCGCCCCTTCGAGGTGAAGGTAGCCGGAGACGTATCGGCTGGGAATGCCCCAGGCGCGTCCCAGCGCGATCATCACGTGGGTATAGTCCTGGCAGACGCCGCGCCGCGTCTCGAGGATGCGTTCCATGGGCGAGTCCACCGCGGTGCTTCCCGGCATGTAGTGGAACGCAGCGCGCAGGGCATGTGCAGTTTCCAGCAGAGTCTCCAGGGGATCGGGACCGCGCGCGATGCCGTGGGAGGCGGCGAAGGCGTCGAGCAGGGGACCCGGACGGGCGAAGCGGCTCGCGCTGAGGTACTCCCAGTAGCGGACGGGGGCCGCCAGGCGAGAGAGCTCGGCCCAGGCGTCCCCCTCCATGCGCCGGGGAAGCGGGGGCGCGTCGGCGCTGTCCACGCGGGCACGCGAGCGCACCGATGTCTCGCGATGCTCGCGGTGCACGTTGAAGAGGTGGCAGACGTTGCCGAAAGCGTCGCGCATCGCCGCCGCTTCGGCCGCCGGCGCGATGTCGAGGCGGAATTCGAGAAGACGCTGGTTCTCCTCGTCGCGCGGGTGAAGGCGCAGCAGCATCACGCTTCCGCGCACCGGCTCCGAGTAGCGGAACACCGACAGATGCTCCACTTCGAAGTGCCGGCGCACGGGCGCGTTCACGGGCGTGGCGAATCCTCGATGGCGTAGCTGAAGTAGGCCGACTCGATGTCGGCGTGGAGAAGGCGGCACGCATCGCGGATCTCGCCGAGGACCGCCCGCGTCGACGCATCGTCCTCGGGGTCGCGGTAGGGCCAGTCGTAGTCCAGCCGCGCCGCGATGCGCCCCACCCGGCGCTGCGCGGCCAGTCCGGCCGCCGATTCGCGCCGCGACGCGACCGCCCGGAGCTGCTCGGCAATGCGCTCCAGAGCATGGCGGATGGAGTGCGACAGCCGCATGTCGGAGACGAGAAAGTCGACCACGAGAGCGGGGCCGTACTGAAACGAATGCAGGCGGCGGAAGGCGACCCGGGCCTGGCAGACACCCAGGAGCGAGCCCCAGTCGGACTCCGCGTGCGCTTCGCTGGTGGGAAAGAGCGCGACCTGGGCGTCCACCAGCGCCGCGACGAGCTGAACGCGCTCCACGAAGCGGCCGAGCTCGAGGAAGCTCCACCCGTGGTCCCGGTACATGGTGCTGTCGGCGATGCCCGAGAATGTGCGCAGAGCGTCCTCGGTGCGCAGGTAGAACTCCCGGGGCTGATGGTTCCAGATGTCCTCTATCCGGACATCGCGCAACCCGAGGTATGCGACATTGAGACAGGACCACATGTCCTGGCCGATGGCGGTGCGCACCTGGCGCGCGTTCTCCCGCGCGGCCGCCACGCAGGAGCGGATGGCATCGGGGTTCTCGGGCTCGAAGCTCAGCTCGTCGGCGAGCGTGTACGCATCGGCGAGCATGAACCCTTCGCTCTCCACGCCCGATTCCAGGTCCCCGACCAGGGGCGAGCGCCCGAGGCCGGCGTAGATCCGCCGCCAGCTTCGCTCGATCTCCGCCACGGGCCGGTCTTCCAGAGACAGGAACTGATCCGCGAGCAGGCGGCACCCGTGCTCCGCGCGCTGCAGGTAGCGGCTCATCCAGTACAGGCCCTGAGCGTTGCGCGAAAGCATGCTAGCGGGGCGCTCCCCCTCCTCCGATGGACCTCGCAGCGGCGAAGGTCGGCGCCGGGCTTCGGATCGCCGTCCACCGCGACGGGGAAAGCGCCTGCCGCCCCATTCCCCGCGCCCCGTTGCGGCGACGGGGTCCCGTGACGGGCGTCATGGCGCGGTCTCGCCCGCCGATTCGCCCTGGTCGGCCAGCACCCACAGGTCCTTGCCGCCGCCGCCCTGGCTCGAGTTCACCACCAGCGACCCCGGCTTGAGAGCCACCCGGCAGAATGCGCCGGGCACGAGGCGCGTCTCCCGGCCGCACAGGATGAAGGGGCGGAGATCGACGTGGCGGGGAACCGCGCCGTCGTCGGAGAGGCAGGGCGCGCAGGAGAGGTCCAGCGTGGGCTGGGAGACGAAGTTCGACGGGTTCGCGCGCACCTGCTCCGCGTAGGCGGCCCGTTCCGACGCGGTGGAATGCGGACCGACCAGCATGCCGTAGCCACCCGATTCGCCGACCATCTTGACGACGAGACGATCGAGGTTGTCGAGGGTGTACTCGAGGCTGCGCGGGTCACGGCACAGGTGCGTCTCCACGTTGGGAAGCAGCGGCTCTTCGCCCAGGTAGTAGCGGATGATGTCCGGCACGTAGTAGTACACGCTCTTGTCGTCGGCGACTCCCGTGCCCGGTGCGTTGGCGATCGTCACCCGCCCGAGGCGGTAGCTGTGGAAGAGGCCGGGGACCCCGAGCTGCGAATCGGAACGGAACGCGAGCGGATCGACGAAGTCGTCGTCGATCCGCCGGTAGACGACGTCCACGCGCCTCAGCCCGTCCGTGGTGCGCATGTAGACGAATCCGTTGTGCACCAGCAGGTCGCCGCCCTCCACCAGCTCCACGCCCATTTCCCGGGCGAGGAACATGTGCTCGTAGAAGGCCGAGTTGTACACCCCGGGGGTCAGCAGCACGATGCAGGGGTCGCTCACTCCGGGCGGAGCGAGCTCGGCCAGCGTCTGGCGCAGGAGCTGCCCGTAGTGCTCGATTCCCCTCACCGCGTAGCGGCGGAACAGGTCGCGCAGGCTGGTCTTCACGGCACGCCGGTTGGCCAGCATGTAGGAGACACCGGAGGGCACCCGCAGGTTGTCCTCGAGCACCATGAAGCCCTCGTGGGTCCGGACCAGGTCGGTCCCGCAAACCGAGACGTAGGTCCCGTGCGGCACCTCCACCCCGCGCATCTCGATGCGGTACTGCGGACAGCCCCGGACCAGGTCGACCGGAACCACGCCGTCTCCGAGGATGCGCGCGGGGCCGTAGACATCGGCGAGGAAGAGGTTGAGCGCGGTCAGCCGCTGGCGCAGCCCCCGCTCGAGAAAGTCCCATTCCAGAGCGTTCAGGATGCGGGGAAGGAAGTCGATGGGGATGATGCGCTCGTGCGCGCCTTCCTCGCCGTAGACGGCGAAGGTGACGCCCTCGCGCAGGAAGGACCGCTCGGCCCGTTCCTGCATGGCCCCGATCTCGGCCCCGGGCATCGCGTCGAGGGTCTCCCACAGCACGCGGCAGTGCGGGCGCGGGACTCCGGACTCGTCGAACATCTCGTCGTAGAAGGCGGGGTCGGCCGCGTACTCTCCGAAGAGACGGCGCGCTTCCCCCCCGGGCTCCTTGTCCCGAGCGCCTCCTGAGCCGGACGGGGAAGCGTCGGGAGCGGACATGCTGATATCCGGAATCGGAGCGAAAGACGCGGCGCGGCCGCGAATCAGGCGCCGTCCACGAGCACGAACTGGGCCTCCGCCGCGCCCTCGCGCGCCGCCCTGGCGGCCTGGTACTGCTCCGATCGGTAGAAGGCGCGCGCCTTGTCCATGGAATCGAATCGCACCACGACCAGGCGGCGGGTTTCCTCCTCGCCCTCCAGGGTCTCGGTCTCTCCTCCCCGCACTATGAACTCGCCGCCGAATGCGGCGGCCGCGGCCGGCGAGAGCTTCTTGTACTCCTCGTACTGCGTGGGGTCGGTTACGCGGATGCGGGCGATGATGTAGGCGGCCATCGGCTTCGGCTCCTGAGCTGGGTGCCGGGGGCTTCGGACGCCCTCTCGGGACCGGGTGAGGACGGTCGCCCATACTAGAGATTCCTCGAAAGAGATCCACCTCCCCTCCTCCCTCGGCGCGCCGGGCGAGCTCCCCGTGCGCGGCGGCGTATCGTGCGATGCCGGGCGTGCACTTGCTATCATTCGAGGCTCGAACGCAGGCGGGAGCTCACAAGGGAGCGGCCCCGCGATCGCGTCTGATCAAAACATCCAGAACGAGGACCGATTCACATGCGACACACAACCAGGCAGAAGCTCTCGTCACTCGCGGCCGAGGCAGGGGCCGGCGCCATCTCCCGGCGTCAGTTCATGGCTCGTGCGGCCGCGCTCGGAGCGGGGAGCGTGCTCTCCTCGGGTCTCTTCGCCCAGGCCGTGCAGGCGGCGATGCCGAAGCAGGGAGGGAAGTTCCGGGTCGGAGTCGCCCACGGCTCGACCACCGACTCGCTGGACCCCGCCACCTTCGAGAACGGCTACATGGCGGTTCTCAACGTGACCAAGAACAACCACCTCGCCGAGGTCACGGTCGACGGCCTCGAGCCCGAGCTGGCCGAGAGCTGGGAGGCGTCCGCCGACGCCGCGACCTGGCGCTTCAAGATCCGCCAGGGCGTGGAGTTCCACAACGGCAAGACCCTGGACGCCAACGACGTGGTGGCCTCGATCAACCACCACCGGCACGAGGACTCGAAGTCCGCGGCGAAGGCCCTGCTGAAGCCGGTCACCGACGTCAGCATCGAGGGCGGAGACACGGTGGTCGTCTCTCTCGACGGCGGAAACGCCGACTTCCCCTACATCATCAGCGACTACCACATCGCGATCCTGCCCGCGGACGGGGACGGCATCGACTGGCAGTCGGGCGCCGGCTGCGGCGGCTACCGGCTCGACGACTTCGAGCCGGGCGTGCGCTCGGGCTTCACCCGCTTCGAGAACTACTGGAAGGCCCCGCACCGTGCCCACTTCGACGAGGTCGAGCTCCTGTCCATCGTCGACGTTGCCGCCCGCACCAACGCGCTGCAGACGGGCGAGATCGACGCCATGGACCGCTGTGACCTCAAGACCGTCCACCTGCTCGCCAAGACCCCCGGCATCGTGGTGGAAGAGACGACCGGCACCGGGCACTACAGCATCCCCATGCGTACCGACACCGCGCCCTTCGACAACAACGACGTGCGTCTCGCGCTCAAGTACGCGCTCGATCGCGAAGCCCTGCTCAAGACGGTGCTCCGGGGCCATGGCACGGTCGGCAACGACCATCCCATCAGTCCCGCGAACCACTTCCACGCGAGCGAGCTGCCGCAGCGGACCTACGACCCCGACAAGGCGAAGTTCCATCTCCAGCAGGCGGGGCTGTCCTCCCTGAGCGTGGATCTCAGCGCCGCCGACGCCGCGTTCGCGGGCGCGGTGGACGCCGCCGTCCTCTACAAGGAGCACGCCGCGCCCATCGGCATCGACATCAACGTCGTGCGCGAGCCGAACGACGGCTACTGGTCGAACGTCTGGATGAACAAGCCCTGGGGCATGTGCTACTGGGGCGGGCGTCCGACGGAGGACTGGATGTTCTCGACCGCCTACGCGGCCGGGGCGGCCTGGAACGACAGCTTCTGGGACCACGAACGTTTCAACAAGCTGCTCCTGCTCGCCCGGGCCGAGCTCGACCAGGCCCTGCGCCGCGAGATGTACGTCGAGATGCAGGCCATCGTCAGCAACGAGGGGGGCGTGGTGGTCCCGCTCTTCAACAACTACGTCTTCGCGACGAGCGACAAGATCGGGCACGGCGAGCTCGCCGGGAACTGGGACCTCGACGGGTCCAAGCTCACCGAGCGCTGGTGGTTCGCATAGGGAGCGCAGTCTCCACAACATCGCGCAGGCTCCCGGACCCCGCTTCCGCGGGGTCCGGGAGGAGTCCGGAACTTCTTTACCCGCCCGGCCGGCTCGCTACCGTTCTGCTCCTCCTCGCCGCCGCGCCGGCCGCGTTCGCGCACGCGGGCGAACGCGGCTTCGTCATGCTCTTGCCGACCGGGCTCTTCCAGGCCGGCGGCACCGCGGCGGTGGCGGCGTCCTTCCTCGCGGTGGCGTGGCTGCGCGCCGCTTCGCTTCTCCGGGGAATGGAGTCCGCGCAGTGGCGCTGCTTTCCCGTGCCGCGGCGAGTACGGGGCACCAACGCCGCCGCCGCGACCCTTCTCGTGGTGCTGATCGCGGCCGGCTTCGCGGGAAGCCGCGATCCTCTCGCGAATCCCCTGCCCCTGGCGGTCTGGACACTGGTCTGGGTCGGCCTCGCCTTCGCCCATGCGGTGTTCGGGTACCTGTGGCCGCACCTCGATCCCTGGAGGCCCTTCGCGTCGCTGGCGCGCCTGGCCGTGTTCGGCTCCGACGAGGCCCCGCCCCCGTTCTCCTGGCCACGAATGCTCAGCCGGTGGCCGGCGGTGGCCCTGCTCCTGCTGCTCGCCTGGTTCGAGCTCGTGTACCCCGCGCCCCGGGACCCCGCGGTCCTCGCGATGGCAGTCGCCGGATACTCCGTCCTCACGGTGACCGGCATGGTGCTCTTCGGCGAGGGATCATGGACGCGAAACGTCGAGGTCTTCTCCTGCTTCTTCCGCATGGTCAGCGGGTTGGCTCCCATTCGCATCGCGGACGAGAACGGGGCGCGCCGCCTGGTGCTGGCCTTCCCGGGCTCGCGCCTCCCCGCCTCGGACGCACTGCCTGCCGCCGGCGTGGTGTTCGTGGTGATCGCCCTGGCCACGGTGTCCTTCGACGGGCTGTCGCGCACCTTCTGGTGGCTCGACCTCGGCGGCTTCAATCCGCTCGAACACCCCGGCCGCAGTGCGCTGGTGGGCTGGAATACCCTCGGCCTCGCGGCCGCCGCCGCCTGCCTCCTCGCCGCCTTCGCGATCTGCACCCTGGCCGGCGCACGGTGGTCGGGCACGCCAGCGGCGCCCGCGCTGCGCCGCTTCGTGGTGTCCATCGTTCCCATCGCGTTCGGCTACCACTTCGCCCACTACCTGCCCTCCTTCCTCGTCGATGCGCAGTACGCGCTCAAGGCCCTGTCCGACCCCATGGGAGAGGGCTGGAACCTGCTCGGCGCCCGCGAGCTCCACGTCACCGCATCCTTTCTCACCCACCACGCATCGGTGGTGGCGATCTGGTACGCGCAGGTGGCGGCCATCGTGGCCGCGCACGTGATCGCGGTGGTGGTTCTCCACGCGCTCGCCGGCGGAACCGCGTCCGGCCGCCGCGCGCAGGTGCTGAGCCAGCTTCCGCTCACCGTGCTGATGATCGCGTACACCCTCTTCGGTCTCTGGCTGCTCTCGACACCGGTCGCCGCCTGAGTCCGCCCGCGGCCCGAAGTCGTGGACCCTCCGGCCCGCGCGTGCTATAGACGGGCGACGCGCGGGGAGGAGCCGGCTCCCGGCCGCTCCTCGCATCCGACGACCAAAGCGCCAGGAGGTGAGGCCATGAGCGCCGACACACAACGCACCCACGCCATCCGGACCGGAAGCTCCCCCGTTACGCGCCGCGCGCTGCTCAAGGCAGGGGCGGGAGCGGCGGCGGCGGGCGCCGCTTCCCTCGCGCTCGCGCCCTTGTCGCGGATCGCCTGGGCCGCCGGAAGCGACGAGCCGATCCGAATCGGGTTCCAGGTGCACCGTACCGGCATCGGCGCCACCTACGGGCGCTGGTACGAGCGCACCGCGAACGCCGCAGCCACCTACCTGAACGAGAACGGCGGCATCGCCGGCCGCCCCGTGGAGCTGGTGCCGGAAGACGACGGCACCGACCCCAAGCGGGGAGCGGAAGTGGTGGAGAAGTTCGCCACCGCCCACGGGGTGGACTTCGTGTACGGCCCCCTCTTCTCCCACGTGGTGATCGGCTCCGCCCCGCGCGCGGGCGAGCTCAAGATGCCCTACTTCGTCGTGAGCGAGGGCTACCACGTCGCTTCCGGCTCGCTCAACCGCTACGTCTTCCAGCCCGGCATCACCGACGTGCGCGCGCAGGTGCAGGCGATGGCGCCGTGGGTGGCGGGCAATCTCGGCCGGCGCGTGACCATGATGTTTCCCGACTACGCCTTCGGCTACGACCACCGGGACTACTTCAGCGCCGCGGTCGAAGCGCAGGGAGGCAGCATCGCGGCGAAGATCGCCATCCCGCCCACCGAATCCTCCTTCACGAAGTACTTTCCGCAGGTCCCCGCCGACACCGAGGTGCTCTACCACGTCATGGTCGGCCCGGGCGTGCTGACCTTCGTCAAGGAGATGGGTGAGCACTACGGGTCCAATCGCCCGCAGATCTTCGGCTTCATCGACTCGCTCGAGGGTGTGGACATCGCGAGCCCCGGCCTCTCCTTCCTGGAGGGGACCTACCTGTGGGAGGCGCTGCCGCGCTATGCCGACGGCCTCGACTCCGACGCGAACCGCCACTACCGGGAGCGGGTCGGAATCAACGACGAAGGGGCAAGCGTGGACGACCCGAAAGACGTCTCCACCAACTCCCACATGTTCGGCTGCTGGGAGACGCTCTTCGTGATCAAGCGGGCGGTCGAGGAGAGCGGGTACCGCAGCCGCAACCCGGACGACGTCGCGGCGCTCATCGAGGCTCTGGAAGGGTTCGACAGCTTCGACGAGGGGATCCCCCATCCGCAGGGTTACAAGGAGTTCAACGGCGCCCTGCACCAGTGCTACGGGCGCCAGTTCATCTCCGAGGTGCGCGAGGGAAGGCTCGCGGTGGTGCACACCACGTCGATCGAGGACGGCAAGTACGAAGCGGAGGCGGACTACACCACCCAGTCCCTGTGAGCTTCGGCCCGCACCTCCTGCTCGCGCTTCTGGAGGGCGCGGTGACCGCCTGCGTGCTGGCGGTCACCGCGCTCGGGCTGTCGCTGGTGTTCGGGGTGATGCGCATCGTCAACGTCGCGCACGGCGAGTTCTACATGCTGGGCGCGGTGGTGGCATGGTTCTGCGCCTCCCTGACCGGGGGCTCTGCGCTTGGCGGCTTCCTGCTCGCGCTGGTGTGCGCGCCGCTCGTGGTGGCAGGCCTCGCCATCGCGACCGACTGGCTCGTGCTCCGCCGGGTGAACTACCACCCGGAGAGCACCATCGTCGCCACCATCGGGCTGCTCTACCTGCTCCAGCAGGCGGTGCTGAGCGGCTACGGGCCGGATGCGCGGCCGGTGGAGGCGCCGATCTACTTCCGCGTCGCCTTTCCCTGGTTCGGCTACTCCGGTTACAAGCTGGTCGTCATCGGCGCCTCGGTGATGCTGCTGCTCGGAACCTGGGCGGTCCTCGCCAGGACCCGCGCGGGACTGTGCATGCGCGCCACGCAGCAGGACCCGGAAATGGCGCTCGCCCACGGCGTGCCGGTGCGCCTGGTGTACACCGCGGTGTTCGCGGCGGGCGCCATGCTCGCGGCGGTGGCCGGCGTGCTCATCGTGCCCATCCAGCAGGCCCACTATCTCATGGGCCTCGACCCGCTGCTGCTTTCCTTCATCGTGGTGATCATCGGCGGCCTCGGCAGCCTGCGGGGCACCGTGGTCGCCGCATTCGTGATCGGAATGAGCGACGGGGTGATCTCGATGTTCTTCTCGCCCACGCTCGCGAAGATTCTCGCCACCCTCCTCGTGGCGCTGGTGCTGGTGGTGCGCCCGAGCGGACTCTTCGGAGAGCGTCCTTGAAGGGAGGACCCGGCGCGCGCGTGCTGGCGCTGCACCTGGGGCTGATCGCGGCCCTCTTCGCGGCCCAGTTCGTCCTCGGGGCCTACCACCACACCAATCTCGCGCGGATCATGGTGCTCGCGACCTACGCCGTCGGCTACAACCTGCTGCTGGGCTACACCGGGCTCATGAGCCTGGGCCACGCCATGTTCTTCGCGGCGGGGATGTACGGCGCGGGCCTGAGCATCTACTACCTCGGGTTCGGAGCGATCCCGGGCTTCGCCCTCGGGGTGGCGTGCGCGCTGGGGCTCGCGCTCGCGTTCGGCGCGTTCGCGCTGCGCACGAGCGGGGTGTCCTTCCTCATCGTGACGATGATGTTCGGCCAGGCCTTCTACCTCACCATCCTGTACTTCAACCAGGTCACCTTCGGCGACCAGGGGTTCATTCTCTCCGACCGGCTTCCCGCCGCGCTGGTGGACCCCGACGTCAAGTACAACGCGGCCCTGCTGGTGTTCGCGGCGTGCTTTCTCGCGAGCGCGTTCCTGGTGCGCTCGCCCTTCGGGCGGATTCTCGTCGCCATTCGCGAGAACGAAGCCCGCGCCCGCCTCCTGGGGTACGACACCTACACCTGCAAGCTGGTCGTGCTCACCCTGTCGGGAGGCATGTCGGGCGCGGCCGGGGCCGCCTACGCGCTGCTCTTCTCCTACGTCGGCGCCTCCTTCGCCGCCATTCTGAACTCGATATACCCGCTGCTGTGGACCCTGCTCGGAGGCGCCGGCACCACTCTCGGCCCGGTGCTCGGCACCGGACTGATGTTCTACCTGGTCGACTTCACCAGCGGCTGGACCAGCGCCTACCTGTTCGTGGTGGGAGGCGCGCTGCTCGTGCTCGTGCTCTTCTTCCCCCTCGGCGTCATGGGCACCGTGCGCGCGAAGCTTGCGCCCTGGATCCCGTGAGCGCCGCGCTGCTGGAGACCGAGGCGCTGACGCGCCGCTTCGGGGGGCTCACCGCGGTCGACGACGTTTCCATCGGCGTGAGAGCGGGTCAGATTCACGCGATCATCGGGCCGAACGGCGCCGGCAAGACCACGCTGGTGGGCATGGTCTGCGGGCGGGTCCGGCCGAGCGCGGGCCGGATTCGCTTCGAAGGCCGTGACATCACCCGGACTCCCGCGTGGAGGCGGGCGCTGGCCGGAATCGTGTACACCTTTCAGGTCACCAGCATCTTCCGGGCCCTCTCGGTCCGGGAGAACGTCGCCCTCGCCGCCCGCAGGCGGCTCATGCACTCCCCCGCCCGCTGGCTGCACCTGGACCCGATGGCCCTGGAGGACCGGGTCGACGCCGCGCTCGGCACGCTGGACCTCCGCGAGCAGGAACACCGGCCCGCGGGCGAGCTGCCCTACGGACACCAGCGCCTGCTCGAAGTGGCGATGGCCCTGGCTCTCGAGCCCCGGGTGCTCGTTCTCGACGAGCCCGCGCAGGGGCTGGCGGAACACGAAATCGACACCTTCTGCGAGCGGGTCCGCGAGATCTCGTCGCGCGCCACGGTCATCCTCATCGAGCACAACATCGACGTGGTGCTGCGCCTGTCCTCCCACATCACGGTGATGGACCGGGGGCGGATCATCGCGGACGGCGACCCTGCGAGCGTGGAAGCGGACCCCGGCGTGCAGCGCGCCTACCTCGGCCGCCGATGAGACTGGAGATCTCCGAGCTCCGGGCGGGCTACGGCCGCATCGAGGTGCTCCGCGGCATCGACCTCCGCGTCGCGTCCGGCAGCGTCCTGGGGCTCCTCGGCCGCAACGGCGCCGGGAAGACCACGCTGCTGCGCGCGATCATGGGACTCACCGGAACGGCGAGCGGCAGCGTCCGCTGCGGCGACCGGGAAATCATCGGGCTCGCCCCCCACCGCGTGCCCGCCTGCGGGATCGCGTACGTGCCCCAGGGACGCCGCCTCTTCCCCGAGATGAGCGTGGAGGAGAACCTGCGCATGGGTCTCTTCGCGGGCGGCGAAGGAGACCCGGCCTCGCGGCGTGCGTTCGCCCTGGATCGATTTCCGGCGCTGGCTGCGCGCCTGCGCACCCCGGCCGGGCGCCTGAGCGGAGGCCAGCAGCAGATGGTGGCGATGGCGCGAGCGCTCGCGACCGGGGCGAGAGTGCTGCTGCTGGACGAGCCGAGCGAGGGCCTGCAGCCGAGCCTCGTGGATCGCATCCTGGAGACAATCGGCCAGTTGCGCGCGGACGGGGTGACGATGCTGCTCGTGGAACAGAAGGTGGAGGCCGCGTTGCGGGTGGCCGACCGCATCGCGTTCATCGAGCAGGGGAGGATCCGGGAGCACTTGACTCCCGAGCGCCTCGCCCGGGATCCCTCGCCCCTGGAACGCTATGTCGGAGTGCGGCGGGCGTGAGGGCGCCCGAAGCGCCCGGCCGAAGCGGAACCCGCCGCGGCCCCGGGAGCTCCCCGCCGCGCGCTCGACCGGGAAGGGCAAAGTTCCTATGCTCCCCGTCACCTGGAGATGGAAGGGATCGTGCCGCGCGCGCCCGATCCGGGAACTGACGCGCCACGCCGGGGCCTTCGCGCAATTCGGAGTACCACGACATGAGGGATCCTGCAGACCTGTCGGGGAAAGTGGCGATCGTCACCGGGGCCGGCGGAGGCATGGGAAGGGCCATCGCGCTGCGCCTCGCATCCGGCGGGGCGAGGATCTTCGCGAACGACCTCTCCCTGGACGCGGCGAGCAGAACGGCCTCCGAAGTGGCGGAGCAGGGCCGGGAAGCACATGCGTCCGCGGGAGATGTCGGCGATTCCCGCGACGTGGGGCGCATGGTGGAGGAGGCGCTCGAGCGCTTCGGGGCGATTCATGTGCTGGTGAACAACGCCGGAGTGCTTCGACCGACCCCGGTCGTCGACATCGAGGAGGACGAGTGGGACCTGATCATCAGGGTGAACCTGAAGGGAGCCTACCTGTGTTCCCGGGCGGTGCTTCCCACCATGCGCAAGCAGGGCTGGGGGCGCATCGTGAACCTCTCCTCCACCGCGGGCCGGAGCACGAGCACCATCGGGGGCGCCCACTACACGGCGTCCAAGGCGGGGATGCTCGGATTCTCGCGGCACCTCGCGCGGGAGATGGCGAGCGAAGGCATCACCGTCAACGCGGTGTGCCCCGGGCTGATCGACACCGAGATGGTGCGCTCCACGATTACTCCCGAGCAGGCCGAGGCCTACGTGGAACGCTTTCCGGCCCGGCGAATGGGGGAGGCGCGGGAAGTGGCGGAGCTGGTGGCCTTTCTCGCGACCGACCGGGCCTCGTACATCACCGGCGCCTCCCTGGACATCAACGGCGGCGCCCTGATGATCTAGGCGCTTCGTGCAGTCCTCGCGGCACGCGGCGCGGGTACCTGCGAAGAGTCCGGGCCGGCTTTCCGGTCCGCGGGAGAGCCTCCGGATGAAGAGAATCCTGGTGACCGGCGCCGCCGGCCAGATCGGGTCGGATCTCGTGCCCGCGCTCCGGGCGAAGTACGGCAACGAGAACGTCGTCGCCGCCGCCCACGCCACCCCCCTGCCCGCGCACGTCCGCGGTTCCGGTCCTCATGCCACGGTCGATGTCGGAGAGCCCGCGGCGCTGCGGCGCGCGTTGCGCGAACACCGCGTGGACACCCTCTACCACCTGGGCTCCATACTCTCCGTGCTCGCCGAGAAGCAGCGCCATCTCTCCTGGCGGGTCAACTTCGAGGGGTTGCACAACGTGCTCGAAGCATCGGTGGAACACGACTTGAAGTGCGTGGTGGTGCCGAGTTCCATCGCGGCCTTCGGTCCCGAAACCCCGGCGGACGACACGCCCAACGACACGATCCAGAGGCCCACCACGTCCTACGGCATCTCCAAGGTGTTCGGAGAGCTGATGGGCAACTACTACCATCGCGCGCTGGGACTGGACGTGCGGGGCGTGCGCCTTCCCGGCATCGTGAGCTGGGCCACCGAGCCCACCGCGGGGACCACGGACTACGCGGTGGCCATCTTCTACGGGGCGATTCTGAACGAGCGCTACGCCTGCTACCTGGAGCCGGACACCCGCCTTCCCATGATGTACATGCCGGACGCCATCGGCGCGCTGATGCAAGTGGCCGAAGCGGAGGGCAGCGCGCTGCGCCACCGGGCGGACTTCAACGTCGGCGCCATGAGCTTCACCCCGGCCGAGCTCGCGGACTCGCTGAGGAAGAGGATTCCCGCGTTCCGGATGGAGTACGAGGTCGACCCGGTGCGGCAGGCCATCGCCGACTCCTGGCCCAACTCCCTGGACGACTCTGCGGCACGGGAGGAATGGGGGTGGAAGCCCCGATACGACATGGAGGCGATGGTGGACGACATGCTCGTCCACCTGAAACGAAAGCTCCGCCCGGATTGAAGTCGGGCGAATCCGACATCTACCCGGCGAGCGGCACCGCTATGCCTCGAGCAGTTCGCTTCCCCGGCTGCGCTGTCCGGTCCGGACACCGGGAACAGGCGAGGCCCGCCCGCAGCCAGGCATCAGCGATCGCGGCGAGGCTGCCAGTAGACCTCGCCGTCGCCACCCACCGCGAGCACCCTCGCGAGCACGAAGAGCAGATCCGAGAGGCGGTTCAGGTAGCGGAGGCTCTGCGGATTGACCTCCTCCAGGCGCGAGAGCGCGACGAGCCTTCGCTCCGCCCGGCGGCAGACCGCACGCGCGAGGTGCGCGGCCACCGCCGCCCCTCCGCCCCCCGGGAGGATGAACTCCTTGAGCGGCGCGAGATCGGCGTTGAAGGCGTCCAGCCGAACTTCGAGCGCCGTCACGTAGCGCTCGTCGACGCTCGATGCTCCCGGTATGGCCAGCTCGCCGCCGACATCGAAGAGCGCGTGCTGCACGTCCGTGAGGCAGTCGCGCACCGGGTCGTCGACCTCCTCCCCGAGCACCGCGGCGATGCAGCAGTTGAGCTCGTCGACGTCGCCCATCGCCTGGATGCGGGCGCTGTCCTTGTCGACCCGGCTGCCGTCCGCGAGTCCGGTCGTGCCCCGGTCGCCGGTGCGCGTGTATATCCTGGAAAGCCGATGTCCCATGGAGTCTCCTCGGCGATTGATGTAGTGTACTGCGCGCTGACGAAGGGGGGGCACAGCCGGTAGCCCGGGCACCCGGATTGGGGGGTGAGCCGGGACGGGCATGCGTTCGTTTCGGCTTCGCGCGAGAACGGGCCGCCAGAGGCGCATCCGAGTGATGACGGGAGGGTAACGCAAGTGAACGACGTGAAATCCAGGTGCTCGGGAAGGGGTTTCGGCCGCGGACGCGGAGTCCCGACGGCGCTCGGCGCCGCGGGCGCGGCGCTGGTCCTCATCCTCCTTCCCGCGCAGGCCCACGCCGCGCTGGACGCCGAGTCGCAGTTCGTCCTGAACAGCTTCTCGTTCCTCATATGGGGCGCCCTGGTGATGTGGATGTGCGCCGGCTTCACCATGCTCGAGTCGGGCTCGGTGCGCACCAAGAACGCCTCGGTGATCTGTCTCAAGAACATCGGGCTCTACTCGATTGCCGGCCTCGCCTTCTACCTCGTCGGCTACAACATCATGTACGTCGGCGTGGACGAGGGAGGCTGGTTCGGGACCTTCACCTTCCTGTATGGCACCACCGGCGACGAGATCGCGCTGCTCGGAGGGGACGAGAGCGCCGGAGCCGCCGTGATCGAGAGCGGCTACTCCACGATGTCGGACTGGTTCTTCCAGATGGTGTTCGTGGCGACGACCGCGTCGATCGTCTCGGGCACCCTCGCCGAGCGGGTGAAGCTCTGGTCCTTCTTCGTCTTCATCGCGGTCCTGACCGCAATCATCTATCCGGTCATCGGCTCCTGGACCTGGGGAGGCGGCTGGCTCTCCGCCATGGGCTTCCAGGACTTCGCGGGCTCCACCATCGTCCACTCGACGGGCGGCTGGGCGGCGCTCGCCGGGGCCATCGTCGTCGGAGCGCGACGAGGCAAGTTCCGCAAGGACGGCGGCGTCAAGTCCACCCCGCCTTCCAACGTGCCCGCGGTCACCCTCGGGGTCTTCATCCTGTGGCTCGGGTGGTTCGGATTCAACGGCGGATCGCAGCTCGCGCTCGGCGGCGCCGTGGACGCGGTGGCGATCAGCAACATCCTCTCCAACACCAATCTCGCCGCCGCCGCGGGGGTCATGGCCGCGATCAGCCTCTCGCGCCCGATCCTGGGACGGGTGGACCTGCTCGCGGGCCTGAACGGGGCGATCGCCGGCCTCGTCGCAATCACCGCGGGACCGGACATCGTCGATCACTACTGGGCGATCATCATCGGCGCCGTCGGCGGCGGTGTGTGCGTCGCCGGCATCAAGGCGATGGAACGCATGAAGATCGACGACGTGGTCGGGGCGGTCCCGGCCCACCTCTTCGCCGGCATCTGGGGAACGCTCGCCGTGTGCATCGCCGCGGGCGGAGACTTCCTGGTTCAGCTCACCGGCGTGGTGGCGATCGGCATCTTCGTGTTCGCGAGCTCCTATGTCGTCTGGCTGGTCATCGACAAGACGATCTCCGCCCGCATATCGCCCAACATCGAGTACCTGGGGCAGGATGTGGCGGAGCTCGGAATCGAGGCCTATCCCGAGTTCGTCCTCATGCCGGAGGAGCCGGAGGACGACTGAGCACGCAACGGACACCATCGGCCGGGGCGGGGCCCGGACCCGGGGCCGGAGGGCCCCGGTCGCACCGCCGCCGCCGGGGGAGCGGGCTGGACGGAAGCGGCCAATGCGGTGTATAAGCGACGCGACCGGGAGGCTCGCAGTCAGCATGGAAAATCGACACACCTTGGAGACTTGAAATCGATGCATGTGGTAACCGAACGGCAGGAAGGCATCTTGTCCGCCAGCGTGAACGGACGTGTCGACGGCTCCAACGCAAGCGAGTTCGAGGAAGCGATCAGAACCGCCATCGACAAGAGCGACAAGGGTGTGATGATCGACTTCGAGAAGCTCGTCTACATCAGCAGCGCGGGCTTGCGCGCGGTGTTGCTGGTCGCCAAGACACTCCGGAGTCGGGACGCAAAGTTCGCGCTCTGCTCCCTCTCCGCGCAGATTCGCGAAGTCTTCGAGATCAGCGGATTCGACAAGATCATCTCAATCTACCCGTCTCGGGCCGAGGCCATCGCCTTCCTCGAGAGCTGACGTGAGCGACGATGGCCGGTGACCGGGGAGTGGCCGGCCTCGTCACCGCGCAACGCGGAACCAGGGTCCGCGGAGTGCCGACCTCGCGCAGAAGAGGCGGCACCCTCCGGATGGGGCGCGGCGTGGCGCGAGTTCGCCGGGCTCTGACGTGAGCGCTACGGTGGACGACGTCGTCATCGAGGGCCCCTGCCCGCAGGCGGTTCCCATCGTGCCCATCCCCGAGGACGCGGAGCTCGGAGACTCGGGCATCGAGGACGCGCGTGCCCTGCGGTGGCTGGAAGCGGCGGGGTTCCAGGCCAGGCGGGGCCACCTGTGCCCGGTGCCGGACGAAGACGGCGGACTCGCCTGTGTCGTCACCGCCACGTCCCCTGCTCCGGGTCCCTTCGCCATCGCCCACCTGCCCGCCCGTCTGCCGGCCGGCACCTACCGGCTGCACGCGCCGTGGACGAGCGAGCAGGCGGAGAGCGCGGCCCTCGGATTTGCGCTCGCCACCTATCGCTTCGACCGCTACAAGCAGCGGGAGAGCCGCCGGATCCGGCTCGCCGTGGACGCCCCGTGCCGCGTCGAGCGCATCCGGAACTTCGCTTCCTCCATCCACCTGGTACGCGATCTCATCAACACTCCGGCCCAGGACATGATGCCGGCGGACCTCTCGGCCGCGGTCCGGGAGCTGGCGGAGGAAACGGGAGGGCAATTCGCCGAAATCGTCGGGGACGATCTGCTCGGCGAGGGTTATCCCGCGGTGCACGCGGTGGGGCGCGCGAGCGCCCACGCCCCCCGGTTCGTGGAGCTGCTCTGGGGCGATCCGGCCCACCCCGAGCTCGTCCTCGTCGGCAAGGGGGTGTGCTTCGACAGCGGCGGCCTGGATCTCAAGTCGGCGCAGAACATGCGGCTGATGAAGAAGGACATGGGCGGCGCCGCGCACGCGATCGGGCTGGCCCGGCTGATCATGCGCGAGCGGTTGCCGGTACGGCTGCGCCTGATGATCGCGGCGGTGGAGAACGCGGTGTCCGCGAACGCCTACCGCCCCGGAGACATCATCCGCGCCCGCAACGGGGCCGCGATCGAGATCGACAACACCGACGCGGAGGGCCGCGTCATTCTCAGCGATGTACTCTGTGCCGCGAGCGCCGGCCGGCCGGAGCTGATCGTGGACTTCGCGACGCTCACCGGAGCGGCCCGGGTCGCGCTCGGCCCGGACGTGCCCGCCATGTTCTCCAACGACGACCACGTGGCGGAGCGCCTCGCCCGCGCCTCCCGGGACACCGGGGATCCGCTCTGGCGCCTTCCCCTGCATCCGGGCTACGAGGAGTTCATCGACACTCCCGTCGCCGACGTCGTGAACAGCCCCACTACCGGGCTCGGCGGGGCGATCACCGCCGCGCTCTTCCTGCAGCGCTTCGTCGGGGACGGGATCCCCTGGGTCCACTTCGACCTCATGGCCTGGAACACGCGCACTCGTCCGGGCCGGCCCGAGGGCGGCGAGGCGATGGGCCTCCGGGCAGTGTACCGATACCTCGAGGAGCGCTGGCCGCCTCCCGCCTGATCCGCCTCGCCGATGACGCCGGGGGGCGGCTCGACGCCGCGTCGCCCGAGACTCAGCCCTCCCCTCCCGGCTCCCGGGAAGCGACGATGCGCGCGGCGACGTCGGCGAAACCGTCCTCGTCGTTGGACGGCACCACGGTGTGGAGGGCCTTGAGGTCCCGGGGCGCGTTGTCCACCACGTACGCGTTGGCGGCCCACGCCAGCAGGTCGGCATCGTTGTAGTCGTTGCCTACCGCGCTCACCCGGTCCCGACCCACCCCCAGGCTTTGGCGAATGCGCTCCGCGGCCCGGGACTTCGACACCTCGGCGGGAAAGATCTCGATCCACCGGGAGCGATGATCGAGGGGAGACGTGGTGCGCACCACGCTGAGTCCGCGCAGGCGCCTCGCGAGAGCGGGATAGCACGATGGGCGCTCGTTCGGCTCGATGACGATGAGCTGGCTGGCCCGGAGCCCGTCGAGACGGTCCGGGTGCCAGGGGCGGGCGAAGTCCCGGTAGCGTTCGCGCCGGCGAACGAAGTCGGCGTTGTCCGCTCCGCTCGCGCGGTAGAAGAAATGGTGGTTGTCCGGCGGCGAACGGTGCACGGCGTAGTCGAGGTCTTCCGATTCGAGCACGTCGAGGGCGCGGCGCAGGTCGTGATCGCGGAAGTGGAAGTCCCAGAGAGAGTCCCGTTGCGGCCAGCGCAGCGTCCCCACTCCGGTGGAGAAGACCAGGTAGTCGATGGGAAAGTCCTCCGACAGCACGAGGTCCGCGGAGTAGAGGCTGCGCCCGGTGGCCACCACCCGAACCACTCCCGCCCGGCCGAGCGCCTCCAGAGCGGCCCGATTGCGCGCGCTCAATCGAGACTCGGTATCGAGCAGGGTGCCGTCCAGATCGGTGACCAGCATGATCGGTGGGATAACGGGCAGTTCGGCGTGGAAAGGTGCGCAAGGGTCGAGGACCGGGAAGGCAAGAGCCGGGCGACTCGAAGAGTAGCGTGCCCCGCCCCGTGCAAGGATGATAACCCCTCGAGCCACCCCGCCGGCACCGGACCAGAACCGCGGAGCGCCCGCTCTGCGACAAAGCCATCGCCCTGGACGCCGCGCGCCTGTCGCCGGAGCGTCCAGCGTCGAGCAGGCAAGGGCTTCGGCTCTGTGCATCGTTCGCAAGGCTACACGTTCGGCATATGAGAGCCTGAAGGGTTACTCTGCACGCCACCGGTTAAGGAGGGGGAGTGATGCTCCTGCACCGTATCAAGCTCGAAAACATACTCTCGTTCGGTCCAGACGCCCAGGAACTGGAGCTCAAGCCGCTCAATGTCCTGATCGGGCCGAACGCCTCCGGCAAGTCGAACCTCATCGAAGTGATCGGCCTGCTGAGAGCCGCCCCGATGGACATCGATGCCCCAGTGCGTGAAGGAGGCGGGGCCGAGAGCTGGATATGGCGCGGGGAACGGGAAGCGACAACGGCACGTGTGGAAGTAGTGATTGGAGCACCACCTTTCTTCCCCCCCAACTCACAACTCCTTAGCTATTCGATTGCGTTCGGTGGGGACATGTTTGGGTTCATACCCCTCGAGGAGGAAGTCAGAACAGTTGACCTCTCCGAGCGAGGCGCAGGGGACTCTGAACACTACCTTGAGCGAAAGTCTGGCAGCATCATTGTTAGTTACCGAGATGAACGCGGTGAGAGAAGCCAGCGAGAGCTGCCCGCGAATGACGTTTCCGAGGGTCAGTCGATCCTGTCGCAGCTCAAGGATCCAGTTCAGTATCGCGAACTCTGGAAAGTAGGAAGGGCCCTCGGCAGAATTCGGCTCTATCGAGAGTGGTCCTTTGGTCGAAACACGCCACCGAGACTGCCACAGAAGGCGGACCTCCCTAACCGGTACCTGGAAGAAAACGGAGCGAACCTCGGCATGGTGCTGAGCCGGCTCCGGGGAGACCCGAAGGCACAGAGCCAGTTCCTCGCGGCCCTGCGCAAGCTCTACCAGGGCGTAGATGACTTCCACGTGCACATCGAGGCCGGCTCCGTACAGGTGTTTCTCCAGGAAGGGGGCATCACGGTTCCGGCCACGAGGCTGTCGGACGGGACGCTTCGCTACCTGTGCCTCATCGCAATCCTGTGCGATCCGCACCCCCCGCCCCTAGTCTGCATTGAAGAACCGGAACTCGGCCTGCATCCCGACATTCTGCCGGGACTCGCCGATCTGCTCGGCGAAGCCTCCGAGCGCTGCCAGCTCATCGTCACCACGCACTCCGACACCCTCGTCGATGCGTTGACCGACACGCCGGAGAGCATAGTGGTCTGCGAGAAGGAGGCCGGACAGACCAGGCTAAAGCGCCTGGACAAAAGCCGACTCTCGCACTGGCTCGAGAAGTATCGGCTCGGGGAGCTCTGGACTTCCGGGGAGTTGGGAGGGAACCGCTGGTGAAGGTCAGAGTCTATGTCGAAGGAGGAGGCGATGGCCGGAACTTGCGCATGCGGTGCCGCAGGGCTCTCAGCGCCTTCCTCGAGAAAGCGACTCTGGCCGGACACATGCCCCGAATCGTCGCCAGCGGCAGCAGGCGAGCCGCATTCGACGACTTTTGCGCAGCATTGGGCGCGAGCACCCAAGACGAGTTCATAGTCCTGCTGGTAGACAGTGAAGGTCCCGTGCCGGCAGGGGCCGGACCTTGGCGTCACCTGAGGGAACGGGACGGGTGGGAGCAGCCGGCTGACGCAACGGACGAAAACGCCCACCTGATGGTTCAGTGTATGGAGAACTGGTTCCTGTCGGACCAGGAGACTCTGGCGACATACTTCAAAAGGGGATTCAACGCCAACGCGCTCCCGGGCGGCCAACACATCGAAGAAGTCGCCAAGACCGACGTTCTCGACGGGTTGCGCAACGCTACCCGCCAGTGCCAATCGGGCAGATACGACAAGGGACGGCATTCCTTCGCCATACTGGAGCGGGCCGACGCTGCCAAGATACTGTCCGCTTCGCCGCATGCTCAGCGCCTTGTCGACACCTTACGAGAGAAGGCGGCATGAGGCAGGGAGTCGCCCGGACACCTGGGGACACCAGCTCAGGATCGGCGTAGTAGTCACACTTCGCGCACGGCCGCATCCGTGTTCGGATAGCGACGGTATTGACGAAGAAACAAGGACTTGAAGCGGGCCACGACCTCTGATCAGATTGGAGTTGAGAGGCTTCAACTGATCAGG
>JAJEAD010000091.1 GCA_022824305.1 Gammaproteobacteria bacterium
TCTCTCCGATCGGGTGCATACTTTCTTTCTTCGATTCACGTTCAACGAGGGGTCCTTCGCTTGCGCACGAATATCGTCATCGACGATGGCCTTCTCGAGCGCGCGATGCGCGCCGCCGGGGCGAAGACCAAGCGTGAGGTCATCGAGCTCGGCCTTGCGGCGCTCGTCCGCCTCAAGGAGCAGGAGGAGATCCGGGGACTGCGCGGCAAGCTGCGGTGGACCGGTGACCTGGACGAAGTGCGGCGGAACGGATGATCCTGGCCGATTCCGCCCCATGGAATTCGACTACGACACCCTCGACCATCTCCGCCAGCACCATCCCGCGTGGCGGCTGCTGCGCTCGGACCACGCTCCGCTCATCTCGAGCTTTCTTCATCGCGCGTTCATCGCCCCCAACCAGCGCGTGCTCGCCGAGAGCGATCTCGCCGAAGCGCTCGAGGATGAGCTGTTCGCGCTTCGCGAACGCCTCGGGCCGGGGGCGTTTCCGAGGGCCGCCCTCGACTATCTGAACGACTGGGCGGGTGCGGAGCGGGGGTGGCTCCGCAAGTTCTACCGGCACGATTCCGACGAGCCCCAGTTCGACCTGACCCCCGCCGCCGAGAAGGCCATCGCATGGCTCGTGTCGCTGACCGAGCGGAGCTTCGTCGGCACCGAGTCGCGCCTCCTCACCCTGTTCGAGTTGCTTCGGCAGATGTGCGAGGGCACCGAGACCGACCCGCAGGCGCGGGCCGCGGAGCTTCGCCGGCGAAGGGACGCGATCGATGCCGAGATCGAGCGCGCGCGCTCCGGCGACCTCCCGCTGCTCGACGATACCGCGCTCAAGGACCGCTTCCAGCAGTTCATGCAGATGGCGCGGGAGCTTCTCGCCGACTTTCGCGAGGTGGAGCAGAACTTCCGGTCGCTGGACCGGCGGATGCGTGAGCGCATCACGCTGTGGGAAGGCTCCAAGGGAGAACTGGTCGAGGACATCATGACCGAGCGCGACGCCATCGGGGACTCCGATCAGGGGCGGAGCTTTCGCGCATTCTGGGACTTCCTGATGTCGAGCGCCCGGCAGGAAGAGCTGACCCGGCTCCTCGAACGGGTGCTGGATCTCCCCCCCGTCGCGGAGATGAGCCCGGACGCCCGCACCCGGCGCGTGCATTACGACTGGCTGGAAGCGGGCGAGCATACCCAGCGCACGGTGGCCCTTCTCTCGCAGCAACTGCGGCGATTCCTCGACGATCGGGCGTGGCTCGAGAACCGCCGCATCATGGACCTCCTGCACGGGATCGAGGCCAAGGCTCTCGCGTTGCGCGACACCCCGCCCGCCGGCACGTTCATGCACCAGGCCGGGACCGCGGCCGACATCCGCCTGCCGATGGAACGGCCCCTGTACCGGCCGCCCGTCAAGCCGCTCATCGCGGACATCGAGCTCGAGTCGGGGGACGGCGAGCTCGATGTCGCCGCCCTCTTCTCCCAAGTGGTGGTCGACCGGTCGAAGCTCGAGCGACAGGTTCGGCGCGCCCTGCAGGACCGTTCCCAGGTCACGTTGCAGGAGGTCTGCGAGCTGCATCCCCTGGAGCAGGGGCTGGCCGAGCTCGTGGCATACCTTCAGCTTGCCGGTGACGGATTCGCGGCGACGGTGGACGAGACGGCGGTGGAGAGCGTCACCTGGCGGGGCGCCGGCGCGGACGATGCGCCGGTCCTGCGCCGGGCGAGGGTGCCGCGCGTGATCTTCGTGAGGTGACCATGGCCGATGCACCCACCGGCGGCACTCCCGCTCCGCCCGACGCGCTCCCCACCGGCACCCTCCCTGCCGATGCACTCCCATCCCTGGTCATCCCCCTGCTCAAAGGAGTCCTTTATCGGGAGAGCGATCCCGCGCTCTGGAGCACCCTTCTCGAATTGCAGGCCCGGGTGCGGGACTACGTGGCGGTGCTCGGCCTGGAGCTGATGCTCGACGAGGCCGAGGGCTACGCCTTCCTGCGCTCCCGTCCCGAGGCGGAAGACGCGCCGGACACGGGGCCCCGGCCGCCGCGCCTCGTCGCACGGCGGCCGCTCTCCTTCCACGTCAGCCTGATCCTGGCGCTGCTGCGCAAGAAGCTCGCGGAGCTCGACGCGGGCGGCGGGGATACCCGTCTGGTGCTGCCGCGGGACGAAATCGTGGAGATGCTGCGGGTGTTCCTGCCCGAGAGCAGCAACGAGGCGCGAGTGGTGGAACGCATCGACACCCATCTGAATCGTATCGTGGATCTCGGCTTCCTGCGGCGCATGAAATCCGCTGCCGGCGCCGCCGCGCCCGGAGCGCAGACGACGTTCGAGGTCCGGCGTATCCTCAAGGCGTTCGTGGATGCCGAGTGGCTGGCCGAGCTCGACGCACGGCTCGCCGCGTACCAGGCGGAGCTTGAAGGGCAAGAGGAAGCCGACCGCGCGCAGGAATGACGCCGAGCCCCTTCGCCTCGACTCAACGATTGGGCAGCACATGGATGTCGCGGCACCGCAGCAACCGTGCGTCCGCGGTCACCAGCGTCAGGCCGTACACCTTGGCGGTGGCGACGATGAAGCGATCCGCGGGATCCTGGTGCTCGACGTCGACCGTGCGGCTGGCGAGCGCCACATCGATGGTGAGCGGAGCCTCGGCTATCGGGGAAGTCGACATCGCCCTCCGAAGCCAGCGGTGGGGATCGGGGTCGAGCACCACGCGGCCGCGCTCGGCCAGCAGCAACGCTTCCCAAACGCTGACGGGGGAGAGTCGGAGCTGGTCCTCTCCAGTGAGGAGAGCGTGCCTTGCGGAGTCGGCAAGCCGGTCCGGATCGATGAGACTCCACAGCCAGATGTGCGTATCGAGCAGCAGCCCCATCTACTGGAGGACTTCCCATTCCGAGAGCTCCGCCGCAGGGGTGAGCAGGTCACCACGGATTTCGCCGGAGTCCTTCATCGCGCCGAGCCAATC